>NZ_JBXENK010000003.1:0-421238 GCF_056836745.1 Paenibacillus sp. 1SOY10
TTTCTCCCTATAATGTTGCCCCGATTACCGAAAATGGCTCAAAAACGCGGAATTATAGGGAGCTTTTCCAGTTAAGTAGCACAAATCAGCCAATCTGTGAAAATGAACTGGATGATTTCCTGCTAATTTGCCACAAGAGGGGGATATGAGCAAGGGGCTGCATATTCTAACTTGCCTCCAGGCCCATTTTCGGCCACCATGGTGCTTGTCCCTTGTCCCTTATGTTTTACCACTTGCTCGCTGCTCCCTTGCCACTGAACTATACTTCGGACGCTCGCAAGTAAGAGCACAGCCAGCTGTACCGAGCGTGCCAATGAGGATGCCGCTCTTTTCTGCGGAAAAGTTCCGGTTATGTTATGATAAGGGCTAATGATAAAGCAAAGGGAGAGTATGAATTTCATGTCAGATTTGCCAAACTGCCCAAAATGCAACTCCGAATACACTTATGAGGACGGCAACCTTCTCATTTGCCCGGAGTGTGCCCATGAGTGGAGCCTGGAGCAACAAGAAGCCTCCGAGGACAGCAAGGTTTATAAGGATGCCAATGGCAACGTATTGAACGACGGGGACAGCGTAACCGTAATTAAGGACCTTAAAGTCAAAGGCAGCTCATCCGTGCTCAAGATCGGAACCAAGGTCAAGAACATCCGCTTGGTCGATGGCGATCACAATATCGATTGCAAGATCGACGGCTTCGGTGCGATGAAATTGAAGTCGGAATACGTTAAAAAGGCGTAAGCTGTTACGGTTAATTAAGAAGTCGATTCAAGTATCCCAGCGGATACTTGAGTCGGCTTTATTTCATATGAGGGCCAGTTCAACCCCTAAAAAATAAATATTATAGAAATACATATTTCAATCCTTGCACGCTATTGATACACTAAGACCAGAGAAGTTATCGGAAAAGGTGTGGGCCTGCTCGAAGTCCCGGGCTATCGATAGAACGGAAGCGAGAACGCTTACATCGTTTCGGCAAATTTTAAGGTAAGGATGGTAGACATGAGCCACGAACAAACTACTACGGATGTTATCTTGATTGGTGCCGGAATTATGAGTGCGACATTAGGGGCTTTGCTGAAGGAATTGGCCCCACATTGGAGTATCGCAGTATTCGAGAAGCTGGACAAAGCCGGAGAAGAAGCGTCCAATGAGTGGAACAATGCGGGAACAGGACATGCTGCGCTCTGTGAACTCAACTACACCCACGAACGGCCGGATGGCTCTATCGATATTGCCCAGGCCGTGAAGGTGAACGAGCAATTTCAGGTATCCAAGCAATTTTGGGCCCATCTGGTGCGGACTAAGCGAATTGCCAACCCGCAGGATTTCATTATGCCGCTTCCGCATCTGAGCTACGTACAGGGAGAGCGCAACGTTCAATTCTTGAAGAGCCGGTATGAGGCTATGTCCAGCCATCCACTGTTCCAGGGGATGGAATATTCGGAGAACCCGGATCAGTTGAAGGAATGGATACCGCTCATGATGAAGAACCGTAATATACAAGAGCCTATCGCTGTGACCAAGGTAGACTACGGCACGGATGTTAACTTCGGCGCTTTAACGCGCATCATGCTGGAGTCCTTGCAGAAGCAGCAAGTGGATATTCGTTACGGTCATAGCGTGACCAGATTGAGCCGAACGAGTGATGGGCGCTGGGAACTTAAGGTGAAGGATTTGAAGAGCGGCGAGACGAAGCGGCATACGGCCAAATTTGTCTTTATTGGCGCTGGTGGTGGCAGTTTGCACTTATTGCAAAAATCCGGCATTCCAGAGGGTAAGCATATCGGGGGCTTCCCGGTTAGTGGCTTGTTCCTGGTGTGCAATAATCCGGAGGTCATTCAGCAGCATCATGCCAAGGTGTATGGCAAGGCTTCGGTAGGAGCCCCGCCTATGTCAGTACCCCATCTGGATACCCGGTTTATTGATAACCGCAAATCGCTGCTATTTGGACCGTTTGCTGGATTTTCACCTAAATTTCTCAAGACAGGCTCCATGATGGATTTGATTACTTCGATAAAAACGCATAATTTCTTAACTATGATGGCCGCGGGCGTCAAGGAGATGTCGCTGACGAAATATCTGGTACAACAATTAATGTTATCCAAGGAGCAGCGTATAGAAGAATTACGGCAGTTTGTTCCGGACGCCCGCAGTGAGGACTGGGATTTGGTCGTGGCCGGGCAACGGGTACAAGTCATCAAGGACACCCCTGAGGGCAAGGGCAAATTGAGATTCGGGACAGAGGTAATTAGCAGTGCTGACGGCTCGGTAGCCGCATTGCTTGGTGCCTCTCCAGGGGCCTCGACGGCAGTGAATGTTATGCTGGAGGTCATCCACAGATGCTTCCCTCAACATGTGAAGGATTGGGAGCCGAAAATCAAGCAAATGATTCCTTCCTATGGCTTGCTGCTGTCAGAGCAACCGGACCTTCTGCGCGAGATTGAGCCTACCGTTGCGCAGGTGCTTGGCTTGACCGTGATGCCCTCTCTTGCCGATGAGACTGTGGAGCCTTTCATTTAGCTCCAGAAGGAGAACAACATGAAGACGATAACCGCCGAGATTCTTGCAGATAAATTCAAGCTCGAAGTGCTGGCAGGAGCCAGCCGAATGGACCGGGTGATTACCCGTCCGAGAACGCATCGCCCCGGCCTGGAATTCGTGGGGTACTTTGATTTTTTCCCCATGGAACGGGTACAGGTCCTGGGCCGCAAAGAGATTACTTACTTGCTGACCTTAAGTGTGGAGGAACGCAAGCTGCATATTGGAAACATTGTAAAATACCATCCACCGTGTTTTATCGTGACTTCGGGCCAGCAGGAAATTCCCTATCTGACCCTCTTCTGCGATCAGGAGGGCATACCGCTCCTGCGCACGAAGGAAACGACGACGGAATTTATCGCCAAGCTGGATAGCTATCTGGTCAAGGCGCTGGCCCCCGAGCTGTCGATTCACGGGGTGTGCGTGAATGTATCCGGTATCGGCATTCTCCTGCGTGGTAAATCCGGCATTGGCAAAAGCGAGACGGCCCATACGTTAATCCGCAGAGGACACCGCTTTGTGGCGGATGATGTTGTGGTGCTGAAGAAGCTGGGACCTACGACATTGTTAGGTACCCATAATGAGACGACTCGGGAATTCCTGGCCTTGCGCAGCGTGGGGCTGATTAACGTTGTCCGTCAATATGGACGTAGGGCCTTCCAGGATGAGACGCGTATTGTTCTGGATATCGAGCTGGTGCCATGGCGGGAGAACGCCCTAAACAATGAATTGGAAGTGGTGCCTCAGTTCACGGAGTACCTGGGCGTCCAAATCCCGCATATTGAGGTCCAGCTTCAGCCAGGCCGGGATGTGGCCGGGTTAATTGAAGCGGCGGCGAACAACTGGTATCTCAAGCAACTTGGATATAGTGCGGCCGAAGAGTTCATGAAGCGAATCCAAGACGAGATGCAATCGTGAGCGATGGCTTCAGGTTCGGGCTATTAAGGGAAGTGATTCAAGGTTGAAGTATGGACAAATTGTATATGGACGGTTCTACGTGCGGCTTAATCGTTTTATTGCCGAAGTCTTCGTAGGCGGTGTTAAAGAACGGGTTCATATCAAAAATACTGGCCGACTAAAGGAGCTTCTGCTACCAGATGCCGAGGTACTGTTGGAGGCGAGCGGTAATCCCTCCCGGCTGACCCGCTATTCGCTCATTGCGGTAGTCAAGGAAGGACGCTGGGTGAATATTGATTCCCAGGCGCCCAATGCCGCGGCGTTCGAGGCGGTACTAGCGGGAAAGGTAGCGGAACTGGGGCCTATCGTCAAAGTAAAGCGGGAGGTTACTTATGGGGATTCCCGCTTTGACCTATATTATGAGCACGATAGGGGTCAAGGCTTTGTCGAGGTCAAGGGTGTGACGCTTGAGCAGGAGGCAGTAGCGATGTTCCCCGATGCTCCGACAGCCCGGGGGACCAAGCATGTGTTGGAGATGGCTCGGGCGGTTCGCGAGGGCTATGCCGGAGCTATTCTGTTTCTGGTGCAAATGAAGGGCTGCCGCTCCTTTACACCGCATCGCCAGATGGATGAGGCGTTAGCCGATGCGTTGCTGGAGGCTTCCCGCCAGGGAGTGCGCATTTTAGCTTATGATGCAGTGGTGACGGAGAATGAGCTGCGGCTGGATCAGCCGCTCCCGGTTATCTTGTAATAAGCAGCAAAAAAGGACGCTCTCGGAGACGTCCTTTTTTGCTGCTGTCCAGCCATTCTCCACTACATCGCCCTTGCAATATCACGGCGTAATCATTGGCGCAGCTTACCTTACTCCTTGCTGCCCGTATTGGCAATCCCTTGCACATAATAACGCTGCAAGGGAATCAGCAGAATGACCGGGATAATGACCGACAGAATGGCAGCAGCGAACATTTCGTTCCAGTAGGTTCCATACTCGGTGATGAAGTCGCTCAAGGCAACCTGAATGACCTTATATTCCTTGGACCGGGTGGCGATGAGTGGCCACATGAAGGATTCCCATTGCTGGATGAAGATAAGCAAGCTGGCGCTCACGGTGACAGGCTTACATAGGGGCATGACCACGCGGGCATACACCCGGCCCCAGGAGGCTCCGTCCATCCGGGCAGATTCAATCAAGGAGTAGGGAAGCTCCAGGAAGAACTGGCGGAACAAGAAGACCACCAGCCCGTTCGCCAAGCCAGGAACGATGATCCCCGCGTAGGTATCGATCCATCCCAACTGATTCACCAGGCTGTAGAGGGGAATGGAGATCACTTCGAATGGAATCATGAAGGTTAACAGAACGAGCAGGAACAACGCCGACTTGCCGCGGAATTCGAAGTAGACGAAGGCAAAGGCAGCCATCGAGCCCAGGAGAAGTCCGCCCACAACCGAAGAGAAGCCTACGAGGAACGTATTCAGGAGCGTTCTCCCGAACCCACGTTCCGTGAACAGGGATTGGTAGGCCTCCCAGGTTAGCTCACTGGGCCAGAAGGTCTTCCAGGTGACCGGAGACATATATTTATAGATTTCATCCAGGGGTCTGAATGAAGATACTAGCGCAAAGGCCAACGGGAGCAGCACGATCAGAGCCAGGGCCAAATGAATGATATAGACCGGCAACGACGAGCGTAGAGATCGGATCACAGGCATGTCCTTTCTGACAGTTGTCTTAAAATGTAGTTTAGTGGGACGCCTTCAACCATTTGAACTGAGCAGCAACCGCCGTCAGCGTGAGCAGCAGCAAGATAACAACGATGGCCGAAGATCGCCCCAAGTCGGAGTATAGAAAGGCACTGTTGAAGCTTTCCAGCATCAGTACGTTGGTACTGTTCTCCGGCCCTCCCTTGGTAAGAATGTACATGGGCGAGAACAGAAGAAAGTTGGCGGTGGTGATGGATACCACAATGAACGTCAGGGGACGCTTCATCATGGGGTAAATAATGTGAATCAGTTGCCGCCACCGTCCCGCTCCGTCCAGAGAAGAAGCCTCCATTAATGAGGCGGGAACCTCTTGAAGACCAGCTAGCAGGAATAGCGCCCAGTAGCCTACGCCCTTCCAGGAAGCAATAGCAATAATCGAGCCTAAAGCCTGGGCGCTACTGCCTAGGAACGGCTGCTCCGGCAGGCCGAAGGCGGCCAGGATGGAATTGACGACGCCTTGCTCCGGACTGAGCATGATATTCCACAGCATGCAGGCGGTAGGCACCGATATGGCCACGGGCACAAAGTGGATACTTCGGAACCAAGCGATTCTCTTGATTCTGGCATTCAATAGTAACGCCAACAAGAAGGCGAGCACGACCTGCAACGGATTAATAATGATATTGAACAACACCGTCACCTTCAGGGAGTTCCAAAATACGGGGTCCTGAAATAACGTGATGTAATTCTGGAGTCCAACAAAGCTTTGGCCGCCGGTCAGGAACGATGTCGTGTACAAACTTTGCAGAATGCCATTGCCGATGGGGTACAGCTTGAATAGAAAGAGGCCCGTCAAAGCGGGCAACAGAAATAGTAGAAGAGGGCCAAGCCTTTTTTTGCTACGCATCGGGTTCACCTTTGACCTATTTATTTTGCAGCTACGTCTTTGTATTTCTTCAATTGATTATCAATAATCGATACCGCTTGATCCAAGGCCTTTTGAGGCTCAGCCCCATTCTTGATATCATCAAATGCCTTGTTCATATTGGACTCCCATTCCAGATATCCTGGTGTCATAGGACGGGATACGGCTGTCTCCAGCGATTCCTTGGCCGCAATGCGAAGAATGGAATCCGGGAAGGCCTCATATTTCGGATCGGTAGCGATGGCGTCAAGTAGCTCAACCTGTGGAGGTAGTGTTCCCCCTACTTCAAAGATGATTTGCGCACCTTCACCTAGCGTCAGGAATTCAACCAGCTTGGCGGCGGCTTCTTTCTTCTCGGAGAACTGGGATACCCCAAGGTTCCATGCGCCCGTAGGAGTAGCGATTTGTTTGCCTGCAAAATAAGGATGGAGCATCACGCCGAAGTCCATCCCGGAATCCCGGATTTTCGGCATATTCTGATTGGTGGCCAGGTACATGGCGACTTTACCTGAGGTGAAGTAGTCCAGCGATTCTTCTTTCTTAATCTTAGGACTCACTTGATCTTGATTGAACAGATCGCCATAGAATTGGAAGGCCTGCGCAGCTTCCGGGGAATTGGAATATCCCGTTGCTGTTAGTCCATCCTCGCTGATCATCTTCACACCCAGACTATCGGATAAGGCTAGCATTTGATAGGCTTTGCTAATCTGCTCGAACGAGAAGCCGTAGACATTATCACCGGTGAGCTTCTTGGCGAGCGCTACAACTTCTTCCCAGGTCATGCGTGTGTTCTCATCCGGAAGAGGAATGCCGTTCTTCTCAAACAGCTCTTTGTTGTAGTAGAGTACTTGACTGGAGCTATTCATCGGTGCCGCTACTAGCTGGTTATTGTAGGTCACACTTTCTACGGCAGCAGGCGTCCATTTTTGCTTGGCGTCTCCGTCAATCAACTCGTCTAAGGGAGCTAAGTACCCTTTAACCGAGTAGTTCATGACCAGCGGGGAATCGACAAACAGGGCGTCCACGTCTTTCGATTTGGCACTCAGCTTGATTTCAATCGTCTCCATCAGTTGATCGAAGGGAGCCAGGTCCAGCTTGACCTTAATCTCGGGATTCTGTTCTTCGAATGCATTGATGGCTTCGGTTAACGGCTTCTCATAGTTGGAATATGCGGCAAATGTGATTTCCTGCGTACCGGCGGTGGACTCCGATCCCGCTTGTCCATCCGCAGAAGGGGCGGGGGTACCGGAAGCACAGCCAGCCAGGATCGTTGAAGTGATCAACAGCGGAGCAAGCCAGGCTCCTAATTTATGCATCGTTCGGTTCTTTATCATCAAATCTTACACCTCATTTGTAATTAATGAAATCTAGCCTTAAGCGAACAGTCGTTGATGCAGCAGATCGAAGAAACGCTCCTTATCCAGCTCCAGGGCCACTTCAATGGCGCTATCAGGGTGAAGGCGAGCTACTGTTTGGCCCGAGGAGGTTCGGTGGTCGTACATGACCTCGACGTCCATGGCCGATGTACGAATCAATGATGGATCGATCAAGGTGGCAATGGTCAGCGGGTCGCACATATAGGAGAAATCTCGCTCCATATAGTCCATAAAGGCGTGCATCTTCTCTACCAGGTATGCTGCGAGCGGGGTGGCGCATTGCGCCATCTGCCGGGCCTCGTCTCGAGTGAATCGTGCTTGTCTGGTGACGTCCAGTCCTACCATCAGGATGGGAGCACCACTGCCGAATACCACCGAGGCTGCTTCCGGATCGCATTGAATATTATGCTCTACTGCATCCAGTTCGGCGGCATTGGCCGCCAGACGGGTCACACCACCCATCATGACGATGCGCTTTACCTGCTTGGCGACCCGGGGTTCGAGAATCAAGGCGGTGGCTACATTAGTCAGGGGTCCAATCGTAACCAGTGTAATTTCGCCCGGATGGTCTACTATCTGCTGAATGATGAATTCCACGGCATGACGTTCAGGTACCGTGGCTTCATTGAACGATGGCCCATAGCCTTCAATGCCTGCCCGTAGTAACGGCCGATTACGAAGCAGGGGAGACGATACCCCTGGAAATACAGGGATATGATCTATCCCGCACAGCTTCAGGACGGTACGTGCAATTTGTGCTCGAGCGTAAACTTGTCCGTAGACGGTGGTCAGGCCTTCTACACGGATTTCCGGGGATCGTAAGGCCAGGGCGACAGCTACCGCGTCGTCGGCATTGGTGCCGATATCGGTATCGATGATAATTCTTGACAATAGGTCCACTACTTTCTCTCTAGTTGCCTGGGAGTACCCTTGCTTAGCTGGGCTCTCCGATAATTGGTGTCAAATCATGGATCAGAATATGTTTGCGGTCATAACGTATAAATCCTTGCTGTTTCCATCGGCTAAGCAGTTCGGAGACGGTCTGACGGGTGCAGCCGATGATGTTGGATATTTCCTCATGGCTCAAATCCAGTTCTACCCGAAGCTCCCCGGAGGAAACCACGGTTCCCAGCTCTTGAAGTAGCCAGGCCAGTCTCCATGCCACAGGCTTGGAGATCAGTAACTCCACCGTGCTTTGATGATGAATCAGCCTGTGAGTCAGCGTGTACAGAATGGTCTGTGTGATGGCCGGGTTGGTCAGGATTTGTTCACGAATGATGGAAGATTCCAGCACCCAGATTTGGCTATCATGCAAGCATTGGGCATAGCAAGGATGGTTCTGCTGCAAGATGATCTCAGCTAGTCCAAACGCATCCCCTGTCTTGCGAATGAAGAAGGTGACGTCTCGTCCTTCCTCCGTAAATTGGCAGACCTTCAGGAGTCCGGATTCAATATAATACGAGCCGGTGGATACAGACCCTTTCGTAAATACAAAGGAGCCTTTGGGAAAACGCCGCAAGGTCCCGTGTTTACGATGCAACTCATGGACTGAATTGTCGGGATAAGGGGCATTCGCAGACGCCGGGTTAATCCTAAGGTCACGGCCAGAATGTTGAAGCTCAATCAAGCTGATCCCCTCCTTCGCTTCTGTACACAAAGCGTGGATAGGAGACTTCACTTGTCGAGTGCGATTTCAGTATAAATAAGGGGTTATGTGGATTCTGTCGGCTATCCGACAGAGAGAGAAGAAGTTGCTCAGACAAAGACATGAAGGGTTCCTCCCATCTGATGGTATTGCACTCTTCAGTATGGAGGACGAGTACACGCGAAATGTTATGGCAGGGTAAAACTTTGTAAAACCCAGTATTTTCAAAGCCGCAATGCATAAGAGCCAAGCCCCATTCAAGGGGCTTGGCTCTATGTTGTTAAATCCCACGATTTAACCTTACCAATTATTTCCCGATACCCGGATGACGTCGAAGTTTGGACTTCCGCTTTCCCCGTAAATGGCGGTTACACCAGGATTATGGATCTGCACATTGGTGAAGCTGGCTTCTCCCACGACAGGCCCTTGCCCGGCTTCCGCACTGACAACCAGCTTGATTCCGTAACGGGTCGGGTTGTTGATATTGATGTTCTCCAGGCGGACATTCTCCATGGGAAGATTCTCCGGCGACTTGGTTTGGAACATAATTCCGAAGTAGACCGGATCATTAATGTCCACATTTTTTACGACCACGTTCTTGAAGTCGCGGTCACCACTATGAAGCCAGATCGCCCCGAAGTTTTGGTATTCGTTGATCTTATCGTCGGCTCCGACGCTGGTCCAGAAATCTCCGCCAGTACGGTCCAGTGTGACCCCGTCGATGACGGTATCCTCATCGCCAAATCCGAGGGTATTGTATCCAAAGCTCAGACTGCTGACGGTCAAGCCTGGATAAGTGAGCGTATCTGCACCGTACAGGTTCTGGAACAGATTGTTCTGACCTCCATAGACGGCAAATGCAGCCGCACGTCTCACGTTAGTTGCCGTAAGATTCGTGTACTTGTTGCCTACATTATAAGATCCTCCCGAATCGATGGCACTGAACAGGGCAAAAGAATCATCGCCGGTGCCACGGGCGTAGTTATTGTCGATGATGTTGTAGGAGGAACCGTTAGTCATGTTGATTCCGTCGGCAAATACGTTCTTAATCCGGTTATCCTTGAACGTATTATAGGAGGAATTCACTCCCCAGTAGAGGCAGATAAAGTGCTCTGCCCAGATATTCTCGATGGTTACGTTCTGCATCCCGTTTCCGTCGATGAATTTGCCTGGACCATCCACACGATAGACGTAGTTGCCCCAAGCGGACAGGTCTTTAATGGTTGAACCATTGGCCTGGGAGCTGATATTGAATCCGACATCGGTATTGGTTTTGTCCTGCGGAGCCACCAGCTTGGTATGCCATGGACCCGCCCCAATAATCTCTGTGGCCCGGCCGTAGAGATAAATCTTGGATGAGATCGTCCATTCTCCGGCTGGAATAAAGATTCCTTTCTTGGCCGGGTCTTGGCGGAATTCATTTAAGGCTTGCTCAATAGATTTGGTGCTGGATACTTCTACATACTTGCTTGGATCAGGATTGGATGCGGCAGGTGCTACCTGCTCGGTCTCAATCATGTCCACGTAAATCCAGGGTACATCTCCGGAATCCTTCTGGATTTTGATCTTGGTTCCAGCAGGATAGACCTGGTCCAGCATAAGCTGAGCATCTTCATAAAGCCAGTAAGCTTTGGAGCCAGAATTGTCATAGCCAAGTTGCCCTAAGGTTGAAGGCGTTGCATAGACGTAAGAAAACTTGGAGGTGACGGTGAAGTTACCTTTGTCCACGCCATCGGCATAAATGCTAATCGTGCCTGTTGTATCCTCGTCAACCGCGTTGCGCAGCACGAAGGCATTCGCCGGAGAGGTTAACGTGAATTCTACATATTCCCCTGTAGCATCCAGACGAACGGCAGATCGGCCAGAAGCCTCGCCTGCAAAATCGCCCGGGGTAAAGTTTGGTGCCAGTTTGGTGCCGTTAGTGCTATTGCCCGGAGCCTCAGCTTCCAGAATGGTGAATGGCATATTCGCCCCACGACCGGAATACAAGCTCAGCGTACTGGTGTTATTTGCTTGCTTGGAGGCGACTTCGTTCGCATCCACATCTACCGTAGTGGTTACTGTATAGCTACCGTTAACGGCGGTCCAGGTGCCCATGGTTACGTGGGACGATGCACCCGCAGCCAAGGAGCCGTTATAGGATTTGGTGAAGGATTGAATGGTGGAGCCGCTGGCATCCTTCAATTCCAGAGTAATGCCATGGGCACCACCGGCAGAGGCCAGAATGCCCTGATTGCTGAGGTTGACACTGAAAGTCACTGTATCCCCGGCACTTGGGCTACTTGGAGTCCATGAAGCCGTGCCAATGAGATCGGAGCTTTGCACCTGGCTCACAACCAGTGGCGTGGCATGGGTATAGCTGTTATTGGTATTGTCCTTCTCAATAACCGTGTTGCTTTCGTCTACTTTGGCCGACACAGCGTAAGAGCCTGCTTCTACGGCATCGATGGTGGCGGAGACCTGTACAGATTGGCCTGCGTCAATCGCGCTCACAGGAGCTGTTCCCGCAAGCTGGGTGCCCAGATAGAAGTTGACGTCAGTAGCCCCTGAAGCTAAATCGCCGATATTGGCGACAGTGGCTTGAAGGTTAATATCCTGGCTCTCATCAGGTGAGGCTGGGGACCAGGTGATGTCCGTGACGGTTAAATCCGGATTAGGAGCAGGGATACCGATGACTTCAAATTCAGCAACCTGTCCCCCAGGAGCACCCGAATTGTCAGTGAAGCGGAGCTGAACGCTGCTGACAGTTGCGCTGACCGGAATCGTAACCGTGTTATTTAAGGCCGGGTTGAACGTATAAGAGGAAGCGGGAACCAGACTCGTGAAGTTGGCTGCTTCCTGGGTACGTCCCAGCACTTGGATGGTTTGGGTACGCGTTGCCCAATCGCTGGATGGATTCAGCTTGATGCGAGCCGCTGATAGGCTGGAATTGGCTTCCAGGTCGACGGTCAATGTGCTTGGATGACCATTGCCTTCCCAGTATGTGCTTGTATCATTGTCGTTGGCGTTGGTGGCTACAAAGGTAACGGCAGAGGAGGAAGCTGTGATTGGCTTGCCCAGCGCCAGATTCACTTCGTCCTGCCCACCGCCTGAAGCTGTGCGTGTTACTGAATTGCTAGGTGGTGACACATTGCCTGCCGCATCCTTGGCAGTGACATAGTAGGTCACCGTTACGTCTGCTGGCTGTTGATCAGTGTAAGCCAGGGTAGACCCGCTCACGCTACCTTGAAGCTGATGATTCGCATACACGTCATAGCCAGTCACGCCTACATTATCTGTGGACGCAGCCCAAGCCAGTTGGATCGTATCCGTTGCGGATTGAGTATAGGTCAAGTTGGCCGGTGCGGTTGGCGGCTCTTGATCCGGAGTTCCAGGAGAGGTAGCACCGTAGACTTCTAACTCGGACAGTTGTGCCGCTGGCCAGCCGGTATTAGCAGTGACCTCGATGCGGACATAACGTGCCTGGGTAGCTGCAAAGTCGATCGCTACCGTATTTCCGGTATTTGGATCAAACGTATAGCTGTCGGAAGCTTTAAGCTGGGTAAATGTACTCCCATCGGCACTGCCTTGTACAGACAGGGTTTGAGTACGGCTTTCCCACCCTGCGGGGAGTTTCAATACGACCTGTTCCACCGAGGCGGATTGGGCCAAATCAACTTGAACCCATTGGGGAAAAGCTTGATTGGTGCTCTCCCAATACGTTCCGGCATTTCCATCTACAACGTTCCCTGATACATAAACATCGGCATGTCCCGAGGCCGAGGTGGCCTTGCCTGCGGCCAGGTTCGGGCCTGCTGCACGCGCGGGGTCCGCAAAGCCAAAGGCGGTCAGGAATGTTCCCGCCACTAAGGTAATCATGCAAATCCAGGCAAATACTCGCTGATAACGTTTCACGAATGTAATTCTCCCTTCATTACTGTTTAGAATCTTGTAAGCGGTGTCAAAAATGAGCAGCTCCTTTCCACACCTGAAATTGGATGCACTGCAATCATAAGTCAATCAATGAGATGAAGTAAGGCGCAATTCTATCGAAATGGTGTGCATGACTATGATATATTGACTGAGAAATACTCCTATAGTATTGCTTGCTTTGATGGAAAGGAGCTTGAGGTCTCATGAAGGATATTCTAATGAAATATATGGGCGAGCTGACTTCGCTCAGTGAAGAGGAGCAGCAGGCTGTGCTTGCTGATATTCAGATCGAGGAGTTCACAAAGGGAACAATCCTGCTGAAGCAAGGGGATATCCCTCAGGAATGTTATTTTGTCCTAAAGGGTTGCGTCAGACAGTATATGCTGGATGAGGCAGGGAAAGAGGTCACAACCGGCTTCTATACGGAGGAGCAAGCGATCGTCAGCTTTAACCGTCACAAGCAGGATAAATCCTCCGAGTTCTCACTTGTGTGTCTGGAGGATTGCACTCTGGTCGTAGGGGATGTAAGCATCGAGCAGGATATGTATGCCAGGTATGGGCAGCTTGAAGGCATGACGCGAAGCATGGTGGAACAACATTTCGGTGAGACTCAAGACCGTTTTGCTGCCTTTATCGCTTCTACACCTGAAGAGCGTTACACCAGGCTTTTGCAGGAACGCCCTGATCTGGTGGTCCGGGTGCCGCAGCATCAATTGGCAAGCTATCTTGGCATTACCCCGGAGTCGTTAAGCAGAATTAAGAAGCGGCTGCAAAAGGAGACGAAGCCGTCGGACTAATATAAGAAGAGGTGAGCGCAAAGCTTTCAGTATCTGATCAAATGGCTTCGAGTTAACCGATTTGCTTGCGGCGTTTTGGCAGAACAGTTGAGATCAGCCAGAAGGCTAAGCCCAATTCGCCAATCATCATCGGTACGGTCAGGATAGATTCAAGCAACGTAACTATGCCGCTACCACTTGGAAGAAGTAAGGTACAAAGATGTATGATGATGTATCCAATGGCGGACAGAAGTAGTAGGAAGCCAAGCAGATTAGGCATTGAATCCGCGATCAGTACCAGATAACCTACCATCAGCAGATGTGCTCCGAAAACAAGGAGCCCTGCGGACCACATCATATCAAAGCCTTGCAGAAAGAGCATGTTCAAGGCCTCTAGCTGTACATGGTCGAGAGCGGTGGCCAGAGATGAGCTATTCGTCAGGAGCAAGACCAGTAATAAATTCAGAATAGAGGTTCCCAGTAGCGCGGCATAGATCAATCGTAGCCAGGCAGCCAGGAGAGACAGTGGGCGATGGAACGGCTGGAAGAAGAGATAAAGGGCCCAGGCTACCACCACATCGCAAATCAATATAAAGATCCAGCCTAGAATTCCCCCCTTGAACAGCAGGCTGGATGCTTGAAGGTTATTCCATGTGGCAAGTGCGTCATCCTTTACGACAAGGCTTCCGTGGGCGATTCCATAAGAGAATGCCGCAGCCAAGGCCATCAGCAATAGCGCGATTCCTCCAATCAGTGCAGACTTGCGTTGGTCAGACGGGTTGTTCTTCAAGGCTATCATGTTCATTCCCCCTGCTTATTTTAAATCATCGTGCTAAGTTCAATAAGGTTAGGTTCTCTGCTTATCTGTAGTTTAATGAAGCGAGCCGTAAAGCTCATTGACTTAAGTTAAGCCGCGGAGAAAGAGGGAGTTCCCTAGCAGAAATAGCAAAGACGCCTCCAAACACCACCAATCGGTGGGCCTGAGGCGTCTTCTTGTATAACAAGGATGCTGCATAAATCATTAAGCTTAAGCCAGGCGCATCTTGAAATCTTCGTAACCGAACTCGTGCACAATATGGCAGTCGCCAGATTTATCTTGAAGCACGATGGCAGGCAGTGGCATGCCGTTAAATGTCGTGTTCTTCACCATAGTGTAGATCGCCATGTCACCAAACACCAGGCGGTCACCTGGCTTCAGGGGTTGATCGAACGAGTAATCTCCGATATTGTCCCCGGACAGGCAAGTGGGTCCGCCCAGTCGGTACGTATGAGCCTTCTCGCCTGGCTCGCCGGAGCCAAGAAGCGGCGGACGGTATGGCATTTCCAGCACATCTGGCATATGGCAAGAAGCCGAAGTGTCCAGAATGGCGATATCCATGCCATTTTGCAACGTATCCAGTACGGTAGTAATCAGGTAACCGGCATTCAGTGCTACTGCTTCCCCAGGCTCCAGATAGACTTCCAGACCGTATTTCTCTTGCATCCGTCTGATGCATTGCTCCAACAGTGGAATATCGTAGTCCTCGCGGGTGATATGGTGCCCACCACCAAAGTTAATCCATTCCATCTGGGATAAATAAGGTCCGAACTTTTCCTCGATGGCATCAAGCGTTATGGCCAGATCATCGGAGTTCTGCTGGCAGAGGGTATGGAAATGCAGCCCGGATACCCCATCCAGCAGCTCGGGACGGAAATGCTCGATCGTTACGCCAAAGCGAGAGCCAATGGCACAAGGGTTATAGATATCGTGTCCTACTTGGGTAGAGCATTCAGGATTGATACGAAGGCCGATCTTCTTGCCTGCGGCCAGCACCTTATCACGGAATTTCTCCACTTGGGACAAGGAGTTGAAGATGACATGATCGCAAAGCTGCACGATCTCGTCAATTTGATCCTCCCGGTAAGCGGGGGCAAAGACATGATTCTCTTTGCCCATCTCTTCACGGCCAAGCCGTGCTTCATACAGACCACTGGAGGCGGTTCCGCTCAAATACTGTCCGATCAGCGGGTACGTCGAGTACATCGAGAACGCTTTTTGCGCCAGGATGATTTTCGCGCCCGTCCGCTCCATGATGCCGGCCAGGATTTTCAGGTTTTTTTCCAATAGTGTCTCATCGACAACATAACATGGGGTAGGCAGCTCCTCAAAGCGCATCTTAACGAACGAGCCCCGATTCCAATTTCTCAGCGTCTTCCGGGAAGGCATCGACCAGTTCAGGGTTGAAGCTTTCTTGCCAAGGCAAGCCCCATTTGTTCAAAGCTTCCATGAACGGATCTGGATCGAATTCTTCAATATTAAATACGCCTGGTTTGTTCCATTTGCCTGTCATCAGCATCATGGCGCCGATCATGGCTGGAACGCCTGTAGTATAAGCAACGGCTTGAGAGCCGACTTCCTTGTAGCATTCTTCATGGTCGCAGACATTGTACACATAATACAGCTTATCCTTGCCATCTTTTTTACCTTTGAAAATACAACCGATATTCGTCTTGCCCTTGGTGCGAGGTCCCAGAGAGGAAGGGTCCGGCAGGACAGCCTTCAGGAACTGCAACGGAATGATTTGCTTGCCCTCGTATTCAATAGGCTCAATCGACGTCATGCCCACGTTCTCCAGACATTTCAGATGAGTCAGGTAGCTTTGGCCAAAGGTCATGAAGAAGCGAATCCGCTTGATGCCAGGCATATTCAAGGCCAGGGATTCAATTTCCTCATGGTGCAGCAGGTACATATCCTTCTCGCCGATTTCCGGGAAGTTGTAGACGCGTTTGATCTCCATTGGCTCGGTATGAATCCAATCGCCGTTCTCCCAATAGCTGCCCTTCGCCGATACTTCACGAATGTTGATCTCCGGGTTGAAGTTGGTGGCAAATGGATAACCATGGTCGCCGGCATTGCAGTCCAGAATATCAATGTACTCGATTTCGTCAAAATGATGCTTCAGGGCATGGGCCGAGAATACGCCGGTTACGCCCGGGTCGAAGCCGCTACCCAGCAGCGCAGTAATTCCTGCTTTTTCAAAGCGCTCACGGTAGTCCCATTGCCATTTGTATTCAAATTTTGCTGTATCTTCAGGTTCGTAGTTCGCAGTATCCATATAATTTGTTTTGGTCGCCAGGCAGGCGTCCATAATCGTCAAATCCTGATAAGGCAGAGCCAGGTTCATCACTATATCCGGTTTGACCTCGTTGATCAACGCGATGAGTTCATCTACATTGTTGGCATCCACTTGGGCCGTCGTAATTTTGGTGTTGCCGCCGTCCAGCTTGGCTTTCAGGTCGTCACATTTCGATTTCGTCCGGCTTGCAATACAAATTTCTTCAAAAACCTCACTGTTCTGCACACATTTGTGAATGGCTACCGAGGCTACTCCACCGCAACCGATAATAAGCGCTTTTCCCATGTTAACACTCTCCTATCCAAGTTTGTTTTGTCTGCCTTGTGAACGTAAAAAAAAGCAAGTGAAAAGGGGCCGTAGCACACCGCATCACTTGCTTTTTGACATAGTCATCATATTAGGATTACCCATAGTGGGCACGCGAACGCCAGTCCAACGCAAGAACGTCGGCAGCACAGTAGCGTAACCAAGGGGGAAAGCCCTTAATACCTGAATATATCAAATTCGGATCAGAGTCTATTTAGCAAATAATCGCCTTTACCACTCTTATTGACCGTTTCACAAGTTGATGTGCATATGCACTGGTTGTAAAGTAACCAACTTATAAAATTTGAGCTTTTAACTCAATCAATAAGGCAACAGTAGTTGCCAATCGGCATTTGACCCGGCTGTCCGTATGGCCTTAACTCTCCGAGGAAAGTGGTCAAAGTTATCTGCTTGGAAAGACCCTGCGATATATTCAATATGCTTTCCAAATTTCGTGCTTCTTAATATTAGCAGGAACTTTTCCAATGAGCAATAGAAATTTTAAATAAATATTTTCCAACTATTTACTTACTAAGTTAGACCAAAACCTGGCGAATACCGCTGTACTGGTGATGTATGCCTTTCCAATGGTATAATTTGCTTTAGGACAATTTGCCTGGGAGGCCAAGTGAATGAGAGATGAGTTATTGCAGCAGTTGGAAGCGTGGCATGAAGCTGATGATTATGAGCAAATCGTACAAGCCGTAACGGATATTCCTAGCGGGGAAAGGGATTACGTGCTGGTCAGCCATCTGGGTCGGGCGTTGAATAACCTGGAGCGGTACGAGGAAGCGGTTGAGCAATTTCTGACGGTTGTACATGAGGGTGCGCAAGATGCATTATGGCATTACCGGTTGGGGCTCGCTTATTACTACCTGGGGAAATATGATAAGGCGCGTCAAGCATTTCAGGCGGCAGATCGCCTGGAGCCGGGGGATGAAGATACGCTGGAGTTCCTCCGCTGGATTGAGGAGAGAGAAGCGGAAGCCGCCGAAGCCGGAGGAAACCAAGTGGCAGGTGTAGACAAGGCGCAGGCGGTGACCGGGAACGTGACTGCTGAACCCGGTACTCCGGGGGATGTAGCTTCGGTGTTATCTACCTATGAAGCCAGTCTTGATTCAAGCGGGTTCTGGGACGATGTCAATCCTGCGGCTGAGAAGTATGTATCTGCTCTCGCTTCGGATGAACTGGTGGCCTCGCTGGAGGAAGAGCTGGTGTTCCGCCTGCCTGCTTCTTATATTAGCCTGATGAAGACACATAATGGCGGGATTCCGCGGCGCAGATATTTTTCCATATCGGGAGGTTCTGTGTCTAAGATTGAAATCCTGGGGTTCCTGAGCATTGGGCGGGACAAGCCGCATTCCTTGGGCGGAGCCGCGGGTAGCCGGGCCACGATTGAACGGGAGGGATACCCTGAATTCGGGGTGGTCTTGTGCGATACTCCATCTGATACGGGCGTAGTAATGCTTGATTATCGGGAATTCGGCAATGATGGCGAGCCGGAGGTCGTCTATGTGGAGAAGGCGAGCAAGCAGGTTACGCGGCTAGCAGCGAGCTTTACAGACTTTGTCCAGGGATTAATGGAAGAGTAAGCTAATCGCAGACCTGAGAAGGGATAGGACATGGCACAATTAGTGTATAAGCAGATCATCGATGATCTGAAGAAGAGAATCTTTGCGGGGGAGTACCCCAATATGAGATTGCCGGATGAGCGGAGCTTGAGCGAGACGTATCAGGTCAGTCGTAGTTCCGTCAAGCGGGCGTTGATGAAGATGGAGCATGACGGCATTATCTTCAAGAAGCGCGGCTCGGGTACGTTTATTAATCCTCTTTACATTAAGAACGAATCCATCTTCAATTATGAAGGCTCCAACCTGGGCGTGACCGACAATTTTCAGATGCATGGGCAGAAGCCACAGGTAAAGGTATTGAGCTTCGAGGTGATTCCGCCAACAGAGGAGTTACAGCGTGATTTGTTCCTGGAGCCCCATGATTTTGTTTATAAAATCGTGCGGTTGCGGTTGTTTGATGATGAGCCTTTTATGATTGAAACCGGGTATATCCCCATCAAAATAGTGCAGGATCTGAACCAGACCATCATTGAGGGCTCCATCTTCAATTATCTGGAGGATTCGCGCAACTTGGCGGTAACGAAGTCGTTCCTGTCCATCTCCGCAGAGCCATCCCGTGCAGAAGATCACGAATTGCTTCGTCTGATGGAGCATGAGCCCGTCAGCATCATGGAAGGCGTATTCTTTCTGGATAACGGGACGCCATTTGAATATTCCCACATGCGGTTCCATTACAAATACATGAAATTTAATACGTTCGTATCGGTTCAAGAGCGATAGGAGGCCATCCATTCGTAGGACTTGGAACCGAGCGAAGACGACAGAAGCGATGTCAGGTCAAGGTGCCTGGACATCGCTTCTTTCTATTGGACAGAACACAAACTGCAAATTTCCCCAGTCAGGATAAGTGCAAGCTTTCTGGAGGATGTTAATCCTAAGGCGAGGAGCCATACTGCTGCTTGGAAAACAATTTTACCATATCGTTGGGCCACCTTTCGCTTGCTATGCTGGTGATTGGGGGGCAGGGCGCCCGGGTAAGAACAGATAAGTAAGAATGTTGCTTTACGCTAGCAATGGAAAGACGGCAAGTTGCTTGGCATAACCCTGCGAATAAGTCCGTACAAATTTCATATTATGTTCATCATTTAATTAAATTGGACCGTATCAATTTTTACAAAGGATTGCTATTATAATAATAGTACAGGTGAAAATTTTCACATATAAGAGATAAACCTACTTTAAGGGAGTGGAGAGCATGGCATTATCTATGACAGATGTCGATTATTCTTCGCCGACGTATATGTCCAAGCTGGATGCATACTGGCGCGCAACAAACTATATTTCGGTAGGACAATTATATCTGAAGGACAACCCATTGCTTCGCGAGCCACTGACTGATGCTCACGTTAAGGTCAAGCCGATCGGACATTGGGGCACGATTTCCGGACAGAACTTTATCTATGCGCATTTGAACCGGGTCATCTGCAAATATGATCTGGATATGTTTTATATTGAAGGGCCTGGGCATGGCGGGCAAGTGATGGTGTCCAACTCCTATCTGGATGGCACTTACACGGAGATTTATCCGAAGATTACGCAAGACATTGCCGGGATGAAGAAGCTGTTCAAGCAGTTTTCGTTCCCGGGTGGAATTGCATCCCATGCAGCACCGGAAACACCAGGCTCCATTCATGAAGGTGGAGAGTTAGGCTACTCCCTGTCCCATGGCGTGGGGGCGGTGCTTGATCATCCTGACCTGATTGCTGCGATTGTTGTAGGAGATGGGGAAGCAGAAACAGGACCACTCGCGGCTTCCTGGCTGTCCAATCGATTCATTAATCCGATTACGGATGGAGCGGCATTCCCGATCTTGCACTTGAATGGCTTCAAGATTAGTAATCCGACCATCTTGTCGCGGATGAGTCATGAGGAATTGACAGCTTATTTCAAGGGTATGGGCTGGGAGCCGTTCTTCGTGGAAGGGGAAGACCCGGCAGTAATGCACGTAGCTATGGCGAAGACACTGGATACCATCGTGGAAAGAATCCGCGAAATCCAGCAGCATGCCCGTACAACCGGTGATACAACGCGTCCGGCATGGCCGATGCTCGTCTTCCGGTCTCCAAAAGGTTGGACTGGGCCGAAGGAATGGGGAGGCGTACCGAACGAGAATTCCTTCCGTGCGCATCAGGTACCCATTCCGGTCGATCAGAAGAACATGCAGCATGCCCCGGCTTTGCTGGAATGGATGAACAGTTACCGTCCAGAAGAGCTGTTTGACGAGAAGGGGCAGTTAAAAGCTGAACTGGCTGCTATTCTGCCGAAGGGCAATCGCCGCATGGGAATGAACCCGGTGACCGATGCCGGGAAGCTGGTTAAGGAGCTACATTTGCCGGATTTCCGTCAATATGCGCTGAATAATGCCGTGCCAGGCGAGGTTATCGCCCAAGATATGCTGGTGTTGGGTAAATATGTGGCCGAGGTTGTGCGTTTGAACGAAGAGAATCGCAACTTCCGTATTTTTGGACCGGACGAGACAATGTCCAACCGCTTGGGTCCTGTATTTGAGGTAACGAAGCGCCAATGGCTGGATACCGTGAAGGAACCGTATGATGAATTTCTAGCTCCTTATGGACGCGTCATTGACTCACAGTTGTCCGAGCATCAGGCGGAGGGATTGCTGGAAGGTTATGTGCTGACGGGAAGACATGGATTCTTTGCCAGCTATGAAGCATTCCTGCGCGTAGTTGATTCCATGATTACTCAGCATTTCAAATGGCTGCGTAAGGCGACCGATCAAGGTTGGCGTGCTGATATTCCTTCCCTGAATGTGGTGGCGACCTCCACCGTGTTCCAGCAGGACCATAACGGCTATACACACCAAGATCCGGGACTGCTTGGCCATCTGGCTGATAAGAAACCGGAATTCATTCGCGAATATTTGCCAGCCGATGCGAATTCTCTGCTCGCTGTCTTTGACCAAATTCTGAATGACCGGCAGAAGATTAACCTGATCGTGTCCTCCAAGCATCCGCGCCCGCAATGGTTCACCGCGGATGAAGCAGCGGAATTGGTCGAACAAGGCCTTAAGATTATCGATTGGGCCAGCACCGATCAAGGTGGGGAACCGGACATCGTGATTGCTTCCGCAGGAACGGAGCCTACCATGGAGAGCCTGGCGGCAATCAACATTTTGCATGACAAGCTACCGAATTTGAAAATTCGTTATATCAACGTGGTGGATTTGCTTAAGTTGAGAAGCCAGAAGCTGGACCCACGCGGGTTATCGGATGAGGAATTTGATGCCTTCTTTACGAAGGATAAACCGGTGGTCTTTGCCTTCCATGGCTATGAGGGCTTGATTAAGGATCTGTTCTTCGACCGTCATAATCATAACCTGCATGTTCACGGGTATCGGGAGAACGGAGACATCACTACACCATTTGATATGCGTGTGCTGAATCAAATGGACCGCTTCGATCTGGCGAGGGAAGCGGTACTCAGTCTGCCGCAGCCTGAACAATATGCGGTCATTGTAACGGAGATGGAGGCCATGGTGGATAAGCACCATGCCTACATTCGCGAGGAAGGCGTCGACCTGCCTGAGGTGGAGAACTGGGTTTGGAAGCCGTTGAAATAGGTGTAAATTGTGGGGTGTTCCGGATTATCGGGACACCTCTATTGTTGTTTATATATATAGATACTCGATATATAATATATAGATAATCTATATATGGAGGGGGACCTGTATATGCCCATCGATAAAGGACTGTTAACAGGCAGCACAACAACTTTAATTTTAAAATTGCTTGAAGAAAAAGACATGTATGGATACCAAATGATAGACACTCTAATTCAAAAATCAGACCAGACTTTTAATTTGAAGGCTGGAACACTATATCCTATATTACACAACCTTGAGAAAAACGGAGCTGTCGAATCATACGAAGAAAGAGCAGATAATGACAGAGTGAGAAAATACTATCATTTAACACCCAAAGGGAAGAAGCTTCTACGAGAAAAGCATGAAGAATGGATCTCCTATACATCAGCTGTCAACAAAGTATTGAATGGTGGGCTCAACCATGCAACCACTTGATCTAATAAAGCAATATAGCCAGGCAGTCTGCGATCAGATACGTTGGAAAAAAGCCCACAGTATTGTTGCAAAAGAAATAGAAAATCATATATATGATCAAAAGGATACATACATTTTGAATGGAGAGAATGAGCAAGAGGCTGTTAATAAGGCCATTCTGCAAATGGGTGATCCAGTCTCTATTGGTTCAGAACTCGATAAAGCACATCGACCTAAACCGCAAGGATTGATGTTTGTTTTAACTGGAGTTTTAATGCTCATTGGGATGCTTGCAAATTATTATATGGATGCCTCTTCTTACTCCTTGAATCTCTTTAGTTTTGTGCCCTATTTAATAGCTTTTTTTATGTTTGTCGTTTGCTATTATCTAGACTTTACCCTTTTAGGTAAGTATCCAGCACATTTATACTCTTTGGTGATGCTTGTTTCAGCAGTAGCTGTATTGTTGGGGAATCAAGTAAATGGCAAGAAGTATTGGCTAGAAGGGTTCTCGTTTAACTTAACGTATTTGTCTCTAATATTTCCAATTATGTATGCTTTACTCATTTATAAGATGCGTGGCAAAGGATACAGGGGAATATTTTTTTGTGGATTAGGCTACCTGCCGCCGGCGACCATTCTATTATTGATTCCTACATCTGCAGGACTGGTCTTATTCACTTTGTCAGCACTAGTGATTCTTTGCTTTAGTATAATAAGAGGCTGGTTTGGAGATGGCAGAAGGAATTACCTGCTATTTGTTTTATTTCCAACGTCAATCGTTTCTATATTCATTTTTCTTTTCCTTGTGCAAGGCACTTCTTTTCTGACCAGGATAAAAACGCTAATAAACCCTTATCCAGAGCGTAGTGAAGCAGGATTTTTATATTGTCTCATCCGAGACCTGCTTGGAAATTCTCAATTTATTGGGCAGGGAAAGATACCACCATCTTTGGAATATGGAGCTCAGGAGATATTAACGTATGATACCGGATTTATGCTCACTTCCTTAACTCATGATGTGGGATGGATCTCTTTTGTTGTTATACTAGCTGTAATAGCAACTTTTTCAGTAATTGGGTTACACAAAGTTTTTAAGCAAAAGAGTGTTTTAGGGACCTTGGTTGCCCTGGCAATCATGCTGTCATTTATATTTCAGTCTATTTCTTATATGATCAACAATCTTGGTTACGGCTTATTATCATCTGTGTCCCTCCCCTTTATCTCTTACGGAAAAACGGCGCTTAATATAAATGCTGCTTTAATTGGCTTTATGCTGTCCGTATTTAGAACGGGAGACGTTTACCGAGATCAGATGAAATCACCACTTAATCTTCGTACCATGTTTTCGTATAAGGATGGGAAATTAGTGATTAACTTTAGAGCTTAGGAGGATGTAGTCATGAAAATTGAATTGAACGCCGTAACCGAAGCGCGGCTGCGTGAGTTGAAGGGCGAACAACCGGGCTGCTATAAGCTTTATTATGATACGGAAAGCTGTGGTTGCAACGGGGTGTTAACCCTCCAGCTTCGGACGGAGCCGCTGGACACGGATATCATCGTACAGGAGCAGCCGTTTGTGTTTGCGGTAGATCGCCAGCAACAGCAGCAGTTCGACCGGACGATGAAGATTGAAGCCGATCCGGCATACCCTTCCTTCAAAGTCACGGGTGATAGCGGACTGTTCAGCTCCAATGTGCGCGTCCAGGATGTGCGCGGTGGTAAGGCGGCTGACGCTGACGGAGCGGCACAATGCGAAATACAGAACCGGATCCAATGAGCAAAAGGACATGGGGAACAGATATGCTACGAGTGAAGCGTATCTACACACCGCCGGAGGACACCGATGGGATCAGGGTTCTGGTGGACCGCTTGTGGCCCCGCGGCTTGAGTAAGGAAGCGGCCGGGCTGGATGCCTGGCTGCGAGAGGTGGCGCCTTCTTCAGAGCTGCGCAAATGGTTCAACCATGAGCCGGGCAAGTTTGCGGAATTTGCCAAGCGCTATGAAGCGGAGCTGGCCAGGGAGCCAGCCGCAAACGAACTGGCTCAGATCTGGCAGTGGGCGGAGTCTGGCCGCCCGGTCACGCTGCTGTATGCAGCGAAGGATGAGCAGCATAACCATGCTGTGGTGTTATATAAGGTGCTTTTCCAGCGAATATCCCAGAAGGGAAAGAATCATTTGTAATAAGTTTTCTATAGCTTAAAGGACAGTGTAATGCCTACAATTCTACGCCCATCCGCGTTGTGATCTGGAACGGATAGAACTAATCTCACCGTCTTGCCTGGCCTATTTTCTCACCAGAGATGGTTAATTATGCTGCGTTTTGTTTAATCTAAAGAATGAAATGCACATCACTTTTGCTGGGAGGGAATTTCAATGATGAATCATCAAGAACATCGCGAGGCTGTGGAAACGGTCAGAGATTTGATTAAGGGCATTGAGATTGCTATGCTGACAACGGTGACGGACGAGGGACTTGTGTCCCGTCCCATGAAGACCCAAGAGGTTGAATTTGACGGGGACCTCTGGTTCCTGACCAAGTCGGATACGGATAAATATGGCCAGTTGCAGCTGCATCCCGAAGTGAATGTCTCGTATGTGGGCAGATCCTATGTATCGGTTCGCGGAAGAGCCGAACTGGTATATGATCGAGAGAAAATCAAGCAATTCTGGAATCCGGCGTATGCGAGCTTTCTGCACACGACCAGCGATGATCCGGAGCTGGTGCTGATCAAGGTGAAGGCGGAAGCCGCCGAATATTGGGAGACGGGTAATGTGGTCAAGATGGTCAAGCGGATGTTCTCCCAGATCGCGGGGAAAGAGAACCGCGAGGAACTGAACAAAACCGTCGAGTTGTAGGCATGAAAAGCGGACCTTGGGGTCTTTCCGATACGGAAGGCCTGTCAAGGTCAGCTTTCTTTTTGCGGATAAAAAAAGAAATAGTCTCGCATTTATGGACCAGAGCTGCTAATTGGCCAAGCTGATGCTGCCTGGACGTGCCTTGCAAATTTTCTTCATGCGGGTCGCTTCCTCAACAATCTCGTCCATGTTGTAGAACTGGCGGCTTTGATTCGTGACGATGGCAATGGAAATAGCTACGAGTGGAATCGGGCCGTATTTGCCAGAACGTCCGTCACCCATGACGAAGTTGTTCTTCAGATCTTCCTTGCTGTAGAACTCTTTCTTCAGTAACTCGAACCCCTCAATGACTTTGCTGCAACCAAACTCATAGTTATGGTGGTGGAGGATGACGATATAATCATCTCCTCCGATATGTCCGAGGAACGATCCAGGTGTGGGGAACTGCTCTCGCAGCAGGGATGCTGTAGCTTGAATAAGCAGATCCCCCCGCTTGAAGCCATAGCTGTCATTATAGGATTTGAAGTTATCCAGATCGACATACAATACGCTGAATTGCTCCTGCCGGGCAGCCTGCTGCAATCGGTCATCAATAATTCGGTTGCCAGGCAAGCCGGTTAACGGGTTGAGGAAGATTGCCATTTCCGCCCGAACGTTCGCGACCTCCAGCAGTAAGCGCCGAATGCTGACAAAGCCGTAAAGACAGCCCTCTTCAACAACCAGCACACCGTCATACAGTTCTTCTTCGGGGCGGTTCATGGCGCGGATGCTGATGTCGGTAATGGGTTCGTTGCGCTCCACGATGAGTGGCTGATTGTTCATCACCAGGCTGACAGGCCGACCCATATATAAGTTAAATCCATATTGCGTAGCCAGTAGCTGGTAGAACCGTGCGCGCATCAGTATGGCCAAGCTACCAGCTTCGCCTACGACGGCAATTCCCTCTAGCTTGGGATTCTGCTTAAACAGAGTATTGATTGTTCCACATTTGGTTTCAGGCTCAACAACGGGTACGATCTCCGCAATTTCGCCGATATTCATCAACAACACGTCCGACCTCCTATAAGTGCAAGTTCAAAAAGCCAGGTTTTCAGCACCAAGAAGCCTGGATGCCATTATCCCCCTCCTACATGGGCAGGAGAGGTGTGCTACCCATTTCTGTAGCTGGTCTTCCCAGGGCATAACCTTGTCCATAATGAATACCTCTTTGGTGAAGGAAAGCTAGTTCTTCGCGTTCTTCAATGCCCTCGGCGATAATATGTGTGCCGGATTCATTGGCAAACTCTTGCAGCAACTGCACGATTCGCTGTTGATTGGCATTGAGGTGGATCGAACGGATGAGTGATTTATCCAGCTTGATAAATTCAGGCTTAAGACTAACGATGGCCTTCAGGCTGTTATAGCCGGAACCAGCATCATCGATGGCGATGCGAAATCCCTGCGCACGGTAGTGAGATACAATGCTTTGGAAGGCAATATAGTCTTGCACCGCCTGCTTCTCCGTGAGTTCAAATACGACCTGCTGAGGAGACAGGCCATACCGGGCTAGCAGATGAATCGTCTCTCCGCTCCGATAGCTTGGGTCCGAGAGCACCTGTGGATGAACGTTGACAAATACGACCGTGTCCGCCGGTTTGTGCGCTAACAGCAAGGCCAGGCGAAAACGATTAAAGGAAATATCGCGGCAGAAGCGTTCGAAGGCAAAGGCTTGATCCGTATGCCCGATAAAGTCGTAGAAGGCTTCTGTATGTGGGAACAAGGAGGACACGGGCGGGCGGTTAAGTACCTCGTAGCCAAGGCAACCGCCCCCCTGCAAGTCCAGGATGGGTTGGAAGTAAGTCGTTAAGGTCTGATGACGAATGATTTTTTGCAAGGCATGGTATTTCCTGCAGGACAGCCAATACTGCCGGGTCGAGCGAGTGAAGTAGGTCATGTAATTGTATAGCCCACGGTTGTCCGCCGAGGTAGGGAGCGGCAATTTCATGTCGGAATCATCCTTTATGCCCAAGAATTCGGGGAATGGGCATACCTAAGGCCCGTCCCTATAGTCCCATCGTATCACTACCTGGCGTAATCGGTATCAACGTAGCGTTAACTTCAAGTAAAATCTATAGTAGCACCCGGTTGAACTTGAAATTTTTGTCTGAGGTCGCTTGCAGGAACACATCAGGGCATGTCAGGAATCTCTTCTCCATTGTGGTTATCTCTATTCTCCCTATCCGAGGTTCGAAGCGAATGAGAGAGGAAGCGAAGTGTCCCTGTATAAGCTGTTCATAGAGAAGATATAGCAACTCTCTACGTTTGTATTCATAGGGCCTGCTACGTACCTTCGCGACCAGTTTATTGGACAATCTTGCCGTCAGAGTAGGCAGTGTCCCCTTATCGTATAAATAAATCAGCCCACGCCATTGATAAAACAACAGCAAACCTGTCCCTAGGTCACAAGTAGGGGTAGTGATAATGGCGGAGGAATATCGAAATAGCCCTTCTGACAATGGAATACTTCTTCAATGTGGAAGGCGATGCGGTGCAATGAATAAGGCTCAGAAATATGGCGAATGGTTTTAGCCGCGTTTTGAGATCTTTGAGGCGTGTATCCGCCCAAAACCTCCTGATCTTTCTTGGCGCTGTCTTCTGGATGGAACATGGTATCTCCTCCATAAGATTTTGTCTTAAGTGAACTGTAAACATGTTGAGTTATTTATGCAAGTTTACTCCTTCTCATCACAGTTAATTTCTTAATGGAATCTAATCCAAATGTAATTAATTAAGTTATATATTGACATTTATATTCAGTTATAGCTATATTGTAAAAGAATTGTCTTAAATTTAATAGATTTTTTTCTATTAATTTTTATAGAGTTATACACATTTTAAACATATGAAGAAAGAAAACATTGATCTAAAATTAGTTTTTTAGGGAGGAGTTATTGTGAACTACTTCTCAATGTTAATAACATCTAAGAATTTTAGTGATCTTGATTATAAAATACAACAAAAAATTTACGGAGAATTTTTTAAGATAAGTTACAAAGTAATTACTAACATTACCGACGATTATGCAGCAACAGAAGACATTATTCAAAATTGTTTTCTAAAATTAGTAAATAATATGCCATCTGTTGAAAACGAATTTCAATTAAAAAAATGGGTAAGAATAGTTGCTCGGAATGAAACCTTTAACTACGTCCGGAAAAATAAAGGTAAACATAAATCTTTAAACTTAGAAAGCTCTTTTTTTGATAACACATTTTTAGCTACAGAGAGCGACTCAATTGCTAATGAGGTAGAAATAAAGATTCTAGAAGAAACTATTGTAGAATATTTGAAAAATATTAAACCTGAATATAAATACTTAATTGAGCTTCGGTGGAAAGAGGAAATGTCATACAGAGAAATAGCGATTGAACTTGGGATTAATGAGAAATCAGTTAAACAAAAGCTTTTTTATGCACGGAAAATAATTAAGAAAAGATTTATAACTGAATGGATTCTAATTTAGGTATTAAATACATATTTAAATTAATTTTTAAAAATATACAACCAAGGTGTTTGCTAGAGTGTTATATATTAAGTATGGTAAAAAATATAATGGGAGGAGATATATGGGTATAAATTATTTTAAAATTTACTATAAAATTTAGGAGGTAAGGAAAAAATGAAATCAAAAAAATTATCGTTGGTAGTGGTATCTTTATTTATAACATTTACATTAATAACTCCTGCAGTATCAAATGCACAAGAGGCTGTAACTGATAGTGCTTATTCTACTTATGATGATCTTCATAGGGACAGTAGTTCTATTTTAAATCCGGACTATAAGGAGAGTAGTAATATTAATGACGGGATTATTACTCCAATGTGGGACTCTTATACTTATTCGCTTGAATCAGAAGCACAAAGAAAGTTCGAAGAGTGGTCACTTGTTCATACTAATGCAGATGATATAGCAGATTCTATAACGTATGCTGTTGCTATTACATCTAGTGCTTCTATCACTTTAGGAGGGGAAACTGAATTTGGGGCACTTGTATCCAAAGCGAAGTTTACAGCCAATGCATCTGTAGGAACAAGTACTACCAAAACTGTGAGTATTACTTGGAATTTGCCCAAAGGACAATGGAGACTTAGTGCTGGTGCTATGTTTAATAAGCTTGTAGGTTATAAAGAGTATCGTATTAATGGACAAATAATAAGTAGAGAAAGATTAAGTGCCGATTACACTTATGATAAGTATAGTGACCAACAAAGAATAAACTAGTCAAATGTAAAGAATGTGGGTACTTGGACTTAAAATACATCTTATAGATGTATTTTAAGTCTTTTGCTTAGATATAAACTTGGAGGTAATTATGAAGAAGGTTATTCTGATATTGATACTAGTTTTTGTTTCTGGTTGTACGGGTATTTCTAATGAGAATACAAATAAGTTGAGTAATAAAGAGGTTTCACATAATACAACTATTGAGTCCCCAGTAACTGATGATGAAATTTCTCCTTCTGAAGATAATTTGCATTCTGATGAGGACATTGAAAAAATTTTCTTACCTCCTAACTTTGTTGTGAAAAACTTCGAAATTAATTATAAAAATAAAAAAATTAATTTCACAATGGATTACATATTCAATGAAAAATTATATGAAATATTAAAAAGTGGGATTGCATATTCATTCGTGATTGCGTATCCTGAACCAGTGCAAAATATATTGGATAAACAACATTCCGAAATAGTACCAGGTCAATTAAGCCCAGATGGAAAACTCGGATATAGTTTGTCTTACAGCGAAACAATTGATATTGAGATCAATGAAGAACAAATTAGAACCTTACAAGAGAATATGGAATATCAACTTCATGTCCTTAATTCTAAACAAGAGGTTTTTCAGATATTTCCGACTTTTAGATATATGGTGGAATATGAAGAAGGGAAATCACAGGAATTATTTTATAAATAGAACAGTAAAAATTGGATTAAGCATTAATAAATAGCCAAGTTAGGAGTGACATTATTTTGCAGTTGGTTTTCACTGAGGTGAATTAATAAAGAAATCTATAATTTGTTTTTTGTCTAAAATTAATATATTAACTGCCTGTTCACCAAGCAAGGCTGATGTAACAGACTACAGTGAGCTGACAGAAGAAATGCTGACTGTCATTAATTCTGAGGAGATAATTGAATCTCTAAGTATCAACAACATGACTTTTATTAGTGTAAATGACAAAACACAAAAATATAATTACAAAGATATCTTTAACATTAGGCAATCTCCGACGATTATTGTATTGGATGATGAGAAAATTATTCTTGAAACTAATAATTTTTCTGAAGTTAACTTGCTTTTAGATAAGCCCTAGTATCTTAAATTTGAGTTAGTTAGAAAATGTTTTACAAGAATAAAATTTTATGGGTAATAAAAACTCACAAATTAAAATAATAAATGCAGCCTATTCTATCTAAAGGGTAGGCTGCATTTTTCTATATACCAAACTATGCGAAGCAACAGGAACCTGACTTGAGGGCTTCTCTAGAGTCACCTCAAAAAATGGCTAATTCGGCAATTTTAACACAAGAAATTCTTGCCCGGTCAGTACAAATTCTGTGTAATCTTCTGGGCCATGTATTCTATCCTTGGAATGATTCGGCTATCATCGACCGCTTGCAGCCGATCGGGCTTGAACAGTTGATATTTTTTTAGCTGGTAATACTCAAATAATGCTTCGTAAACGGTCAAATGATGTTCCATCAAGTATTTAACGTCCAGTAGATTTTGTAACAGCCTGTCTTGCAAAACAATCAAATTGCCGTTGATTGGATTGAAAACTCCCTCACGTATGCCTTCGTCGTAGAATTCCAAAACCTGGAAATCCCATTGCCCCATTGCGGTTCTTAATTGTTCCGCACTCCCCGAAGAACTAAGTTCCAACTCCTTAAGAAACGTATCAGTGATAGATTCAAGCAGCAGTACGGATTGCTCGAAGATTTGCTGGAACCGGTCCGCGAACATCTGCTCCCGATTTGAACTGATAGTGACCTCTTGAATGTATTCCACCATCACTTCCACCACATAGGAGATGAGGTCTTCTTTGGTTGAGAAATATTTATATAAAGTCGCTCGGCTGACGCCCATTATCTTAGCGGCCTCGTCCATACGTAATGATTGGAACCCGTTTTTTCTTACATATGGAAGCAACTTCGCAATAAGCTTGCGTCTGGCCTGATTCTGTTTGTCTTGCATGGCAGCGTTACTCATCGGATGCTCTCCCTTTTCTTTTTATTTCGATTATACCTTTTTTTAAACTTGAATACACAAAGTAAACAAAAAGAACGTTTTTTGTTTACTTTGTATTATTTATTGTGCTAACATAACATTAATTTAGTGGGAGATAAGAAAAGGGAGGAAATGAATGATGAGTAAAAATAAGAAGGTAGTAGTCATTACGGGGGCAAGTGACGGGATCGGGGCAGCCGCCGCCCGTAAGCTTAAGGTTAACGGTCATACTGTGGTTGTGGTGGGCCGATCGCCTGAGAAGACTCGTGCGATTGCAGGCGAACTTCACGCGGATAGCTACGTGGCCGATTTCACCCGGCTTGCAGACGTGAAGAGACTTGCCGATAAGCTGAAGGAGCGCTATCCCCGCATCGATGTGCTGGCCAATAATGCCGGTGGAGTGTTTGGCGAGCAGACGAAGACGATCAATGGATTCGAGAAGACCTTCCAGGTCAATCATCTCGCACCATTTCTGCTCACTAATTTACTGCTTGATACCTTGATTGCATCACGGGCAACCGTGCTTCAAACTTCCAGTACCGTACGGTTTGCCAAAGAAATCGATCTCAATAACCTTGATCATGATGGGAACTATGACCCGGTGCGAGCATACGGTGCGGTGAAGCTAGAGAATATTCTCTTCACAATGGAGTTAAACCGGCGCTATCATGAAGCAGGTGTTTCCACAGCATCTTTTTACCCTGGGAATGTGGCAACCAATTTTGCCTCCGCAACGACCAGCCCGATCATGCGCGCGGTTCGGTTCTTTGGGTTATTGCCAGGGATCGGTAGGCTTCTCCTCTCTACACCGGAGCAGGGAGCGGACCAAATCGTCTGGCTGGCAGAAGGTACTCCTGGCGTGGATTGGCGTTCCGGGGCTTACTACTATAAACGCAAAGACAGCGTCCCTAACAATCCGCAAGCGATGGATGCCAATCTGGCTCAGCGATTCTGGGAACGCTCTGAAAGTCTCCTGGGTGATCATCTTAAGGGGTACTGATAATCTTTGGAGCTAGCTAGGTTAATAATGTACCTCTCGTGTGCGGAGCTTCAGCGTGGGACATTGCATTTTATGGAATAAAAGAAACATAGTTCAAAATTCACATTTACATGGAAATCACAATGAATTTTTATATAAAAACCGTGAAATATTTGTCGACTTAGTGTCGAATGCATGATTAAATAATCGTAATCAAACTTTTAATTTAGAGGGAAAGGGAGTGTTATATGCATCGTGTGAAAAAGGTATTCATAGTTATTCTCTTATTGTCAGTAATGACTGGAATGCTGAAATTGATCCCTGCTACCAAAGTGTCCGCAGCAGCTCCAACGGCGACGATTGTAGTGGCTGACCCTTCCTTAACGGCGGTCGAGACGTCACTTGTGACGATTACCTTCTCTGAGGCAGTAATGGGTGTTACGAATGCGGATTTTACCGTGTCAAATGGTACTCTGAGTGGGTTAGCTTCGTCAGATGGAGGAATCACATGGACAGCCATATTGACACCAATGGATAATATCAGTGCTGCGACGAATGTGATTACGCTCAATTTAGCTGGTGTGCAAGATACTGCTGGGAATGCAGGGATAGGAACAGTCACATCCAATACTTATGCAGTTGACACCCTGCGTCCAACAGCAACGGTTGTAGTAGCTGACCCCAATTTAACGATAGGGGAGACATCGCTCGTTACGATTACCTTCTCCGAAGCAGTAACGGGCTTTACGAATGCGGATCTTACCGTGGCAAATGGAATCTTGAGCGGTGTAAGCTCATCAGACGGAGGTGTGACGTGGACAGCTATACTGATACCAACTAATAATATCAGTGATGCGACTAATGTGATCACACTCGATTTGTCGGGTGTGCAAAATGCCGCCGGCAATGCAGGAACAGGTACAACAGACTCGAACAATTATTCAATTGATACGATTCGCCCAACAGCGACAATAGTGGTAGCTGACACTTACTTAGCGATTGGCGAGACGTCACTTGTGACGATTACATTCTCTGAGGCGGTAACGGGCTTTACGAATGCGGATCTTATCTTGGCAAATGGAACCTTGAGCGCTGTAAGCTCATCAGACGGAGGTGTGACGTGGACAGCAACGTTTACGCCCACTGCCAACTTTACCAGTTATGTTAACTTCATCACACTCGACAATACGGGTGTGGCCGATCTTGCTGGTAATGCCGGAGCAGGTACAACAGCATCCAACAATTATTCAATTGATACAATACGCCCGACAGCGACTATCATGGTAGCTGACACCTCCTTAACGGCGGGTGAGACCTCACTTGTGACTTTTACCTTCTCGAAGCCGGTAACGGGCTTTACGAGTGCGGATGTTACCGTGTCAAATGGTACTCTGAGTGGGGTGGCTTCGTCAGATGGAGGAATCACATGGACAGCCATATTGACACCAATGGATAATATCATTGATGCAAGTAATTTGATTATTCTCAACAATTCAGGTGTGACGGATTTAGCCGGCAATGTAGGAGTAGGTACAACGGATTCGAACAATTATTCAATTAATACGTTACGCCCGACAGCGACGATCGTGGTAGTTGACACCTCCTTAACGGCGGGTGAGACCTCGCTTGTGACGATTACCTTCTCTGAGGCGGTAATGGGCTTAACGAGTACGGATTTTACTGTACCAAATGATACCTTGGGAACGCTCATCTCTTCAGACGGAGGAATCACATGGACGACCATACTGACGCCAAATAATAATACTGAAGATGCGAGTAATGTGATTACACTCGATTTGTCTAGTGTGCAAAATGCCGCTGGCAATACCGGAATAGGCACGGTCACGTCCAACAATTATTCAATTGATACATTACGCCCGACAGCAACGATTGTGGTAGCCGAGCCTTCATTAATAGCTGATGAGACGTCGCTCGTCACGATTACATTTTCTGAAGTGGTAACGGGTTTTACGAATGATAATCTGACGGTTGAAAATGGCTCCTTGACGGCTGTGTCATCATCAGATGGAGGTATGACGTGGACAGCTATACTTACGCCAGATGCCAACGTTACGAGTGCAATAAATCTCATTACGCTGGACAACCTGGGAGTGACCGATTTGGCTGGCAATACCGGAACAGGTACAACAGTATCCAATAATTACGCGATTCACACAGATCGCTTAACGGCAAGTATTGTGGTATCCAAATCACAGCTGGCTATTGGCGAGACATCGCTGGTTACCATCACCTTTTCTAAACCAGTGACAGGACTTACTAATGCAGATTTGACAGTAGAAAATGGCACTCTAACTGGTCTTAGCTCCAACGATGGGGGCGTGACATGGACGGCAACGCTTACGCCTTATTCCAATATCGCGGTCACAACCAATGTCATTACACTTGATAACACAGGTGTATCAGACGTTAATGGCAATGCAGGAACAGGGCTAACGAAATCTAATCCTTATGCTGTATCGACCATGCCAGTTTATTCTGGTGGTGGTGGAAGTGGAGTATCTCAGCCTGCGCCTGTCAGAGAGCTCTTTTCGACAAATGGCCAACTGACTCTTCCCCTCAATACTTTTGGCACGGTTAGCCTTGATAACGAAATAAGACTGTCTATTCCATCAGGAGCAGCGACACAAGAATTGAAAATTACGATTAAAAAAGTTCGAAATACGGAATCATTGCTTGCTCATAACGAAACGCTGGCAAGTCAAGTATTTGAACTGCAGACAAACAACTCATCTACTTTAATAAAACCAGCAAAATTATCGCTAACCTTTGATCCTTCAAAGGCAGAGAACAATCAAACGGTGGGTATATTTTATTATGATGAAGTAAAGACAAACTGGATCGAAATTAAGCAAGGCGTTATCAATGGGAATCAAATTTCTGTAGAAATGAACAAATGGGCCAAATACGCGGTGCTCGTCGCAGATGAGATTACTGAAACGCCTGATCCTCATACAGAGAACCCTGCAGAATTGCCGCAGAACAATGCCTTTGAGGACATGGCTGGGCATTGGGCACAAGCGAATGTGGAGAAAGCGCTGAACAGCGGCATGATCACTGGATTCCCGGATGGAACATTCCGACCAGGCGAAAGGGTCACGCGGGCACAATTTGCGGTTATGCTGCTGAATGCTGTGAAGTCTGAAGCAGAGGGGACCGAGCTGACTTTTACAGATACTGCGATTATAGGTGATTGGGCAAGGACAGCAGTAGCACAAGCTGTTCAAGCCGGATGGATCAAAGGCTATGAAGATGGGACATTCCGTCCGAATGCTAGCGTTACCCGTGCAGAAATGGCCGTAATAATTGCTCGTGTGCTCAATGTGTCGGAGGAAGGCATCAATGATAGTTCATTTGCAGATGGTAGCGACATTCCCGTTTGGGCTCAGCATGCCGTTGCTTCGCTAAGGCAACTTGGTATTGTAAGAGGCGACAGTAACCATCAATTTGTGCCTCATGCACCAACGACCAGAGCAGAGGCGGTAACGGTGTTAATAAACATGTTGGATCAAGCCAACAAGGTCAAGTAATAGTTACCTGGAAAATTAGTAAAAGGCGTCCCTAAGGGGATGCCTTTTACTATTTATCTTCTGCATCGCGCCGAGATTTTTAATCGGCCCTTAGGGGTGTGGTGTTTGATCTGGCGCTGTGCTTAGCTTGTGTGCTAACATGTTACTTATTAAGGACACCTTCTCTCGCCGGCTATTATTGATTATTTTAATCTCTAACATAAGGCACACCGTGTTCTATTTTTATTGCAAAAAACTTACATTATTATGAGAGACAAACCGTGAACGGATGTGGTTTTTCAGATTTTCAAGCTGTACTTTCTGAATCTATGTTTAACAGAGGAGGAGTAGGTATGTCGGCAGGTATTTTAGCGCATTTGTTAGGAAAGCAGCCTTACCGAGAACTGGCAGCCAAGGTGGCTGATTACGGATTTCCGTATGTGCAGTTGGCCTTGTCCAAGGCCATCTCGGATGTGGATTGCTCACTGGGCAAGCTGAGTCCGGGACTGGCTGCTGAGATTGGAGGGGCTTTTGCCGATCGCGGCGTGAACATTGCGGTGCTCGGCTGTTACGTTAGCCTGATTGAATCGGAGGAAGACACCTGGCGGCATAATGTAGAGCGATTTAAGGAGCATTTGCGGCATGCCCGGCAATTTGGTGCACCGATTGTGGCTCTTGAGGTGGGGAAGCCAACGGATCAGGATCATGTGGCGGAAAATTGGAAGCGGCTTCATCGGGCGCTCGCGGAACTGGTAGAGGAAGCGGAACGCTGGGGTGTCACGATTGGCCTGGAAGCGGCTCAAGGGCATCTGATTGATTCACCGGAATCTATGGCTGCTACGCTGGAGCATTATCCGTCCTCGTGTGTCGGGGTGCTTCTGGACCCCTGCAATCTGATGAATGCCGGGAACTTTGCCCGCCAGGACGAGATTATCCGTAGCTCCTTCGACCTCTTTGGCTCCCGGATTGTAAGTAGCCATGCGAAGGATGTAAAGTGGGAAGCGAATGGTGAATTATCGGGTACTGCTGCAGGACTTGGCCAGTTAAACTACCCGCTGTTCTGGAAGCTGCTGGAGCAATACAAACCGCACGGCTTTGTAACGCTGGAAGGGGTAGAGGAAGCACAATGTGGAGCGGTTGCCGGCTTTGTTCGGGAGAGCCGGGCTGCCGCGAGAACGGAGTTATTGATAGGTAAATGAAAAAACAGCCAGCAGGGGAGGGAGTTCGTCACCCTACTGGCTGTTGCTATGATTTCTTACATGCCTAAGCTCAGAAGGAAGATTGTCTCGGCTTAGGCCTATTTGTATGTTCAGCTATACAGCGCCTTGCGTATTGCTGATTCGCTTCGACAGCTCGCCCAGGTCCATGCCCTTCAGGGCACCTTCGACCAGCTCCGGCAATAACGCAGGCGTACACGCGAAGCAAGGTGTGCCGTCCCTGCCAAGCTGGCGGGCGATTTGCTCATCGTAAGAGGGCTTGCCTTGATCGGACAAGGCCAACAAACACATGGTTTGCACGCCTGCTTCTTTGAGCTCACGCATCCGCCGAACCAGCGCCGCTCGATTGCCGCCTTCGTAGAGGTCGGATACGATAATCATGATCGTTTTTTTCGGCTCCACAATAAATTGCTCGCAGTAGTTCACTGACTTGTTGATATCGGTTCCCCCGCCAAGCTGGACACCGAACAGCATATCGACCGGGTCATTGGCGCATTGGTCTGTCAGGTCGACCACTTCGGTATCGAACACGACGACACGGGTATCCAGCGAAGGCATACTGGCAAAGATCGACCCGACCACGGACGCCCAGATCACCGAGTCGGCCATGGAGCCACTTTGGTCGATATCGACGATGACGGTCCATTCCTTGCTCTTGCGACTGCGGTCAAAGTAATAGAACTTTTCCGGAATCAGTTGCTTGCGCTCTGCATCATAATTTTTCAGGTTGCGCTGGATGGTGCGTTTCCAATCGATCCCGCTCAGCGAAGGTAAAGGAGAGTGTTGCCTGCGGTTCAGCGCTCCGGTCACCGCCCGGCGTAGGTCGCTGTCGAGTCGCTTGATCAGATCATCAACTACGCTTTGGACGAGCAGGCGGGCTGTATCTTTGGTCTTTTCGGGAATTTTGCCCTTTAAGGAGAGCAGGGTGCCCACAAGCTGGATATCCGGTTTCACCGCAGCAAGTAGCTCCGGCTCGAGCAAAAGCTGATTCCAGCCCCGACGTTCCATCGCATCGTTCTGAATAATGGATACGATGTCGTCCGGGAACAGGGAGCGCACATCCCCTAGCCAGCGGGACAACACGGGCGCAGAGGGTCCGCGTCCCCCTTGGCTTTTGCCGCTTCCGCCAGCCCCCCGGCTATCGCCCTCGCCCTGTGTGGTCTCGTCATAGATGGCGGCCAGAGCTTCATCCATCACTTGATCCTCACCCTGAAGGGCCGCGCCAGGCCCGTAGCCTTCGAACTGTGCTTCCGTCGATTTGCCCAGAATGAGCCGCCAACGCTTCAGATCATGTTGCTCCACGTTCGTACTCATCGCTATATATCCTCAAAATCAAAATCGTTTAGTTCGTCCAGCATACTCTGTTCTTCCTCCTTCAGGTCGCCGGTCAACACCTCGGCGGCTTGCTCGGTATTGACTCCCCATAACTCGCCCAGCAGTTCTGCGACCATGTTCTTCTCATGGACGGTGAAGACGCTGAACGCTCGGCGCAGAAATACCAGGGAGCGCTTGAATTCCTCATCGTCCAGGCTGCCGATGTAGGCGTGAAGCTGCTCCCACAAGCTCATCCGGGACAGGAGGGCGTAGCGGTTGCGCATCGCCAGGCCCTCGAACCAGCCCGCGCCAAGATCCGCGGGAATCCCCGGCGACAGTCGGCGGGATACCTCTGCTCCAGCCTCGCTGGCGGTAAGCTGTCCTCTCTCCAGCAGAATGGCACAGGCCAGCCCAGACAGCTTGGGATTACGATCATCTCGCTCGGCCAAATCGCGTAGTTGGTCCAGCCATAGTTCTTCGTCGACCTGCTCGTGGTGTTCGAGCGAGATGGCATTTAATTCATGGATGGCTGCGGCCATCGGCGTGGCCGCTTCATCATTACACTGGCTGGCCTCCACGAGGAACAAGGCGCCGCGCATGAACAACTGCTCCAGCAGTGGGATGAGCGGATCGGTATCGACCTGTCTCAAGCCGCTATAGCTGATAATGATAGATAATTCCCGAGCGGCTGCGGCGATTTGAATGACATCCCGGCTGTCGGCGGCCAAATGCTGGAGCGTCATCTGGGCGGCCTCCATCTGCTTGGTCATCGAGCACAGGCAGGCTACCTTGATCAGCGTTGCTGCATCAGCTATGCTGGTGCAGGCCTCCAGCTTCTGCTGTAAGGTGTAGGCACAAGCAAGCTCTACCGTCTCGCCCAGCAAGGTGGACTCGACGACGGCAATCTCCGTCTCCGGGGTCCACTGAACAACCCATTCCTCCTTCCAAGAGGCATCTGTTTGGGGTCTGGGCAACTCCTTGGCAAAAGGAACGGACAACAGAACCAGTCGGTGCAGCAGAGTGGAACGATGCAGGTCGAGAAAGGCGGCTGCCGCCGAGCTTACTCTGCGGTTCTCACGCAAATCCAGCGATAGATTGGTGGCTACCGGTGTTTTGTACTTATCCAGCTTCAATTGCTTGAACAAGCGGTTAAGATCCTCCTGGACCGGTGTCTGACTGACACCTTCGGCCAATTCACCGACAGCGGTTCCTACATCCAGCCGGGCCAGAGGTTCGGCCACCACGGCCAAGTCGCCATGCCCCAGCAGGGTACGGGCGGCATCACGCAGATCGTGCAGCGTAGGCGCTGTTCCGCCATGCAGGGAGGCCAGCGCTTCTGCCAGCCGTACCGCCTCGATGACCTCTGCTGTGGAGCGGTGAGTTCCCCGCTTACGCAATAATCGTGCTGCCGTAGATAAATAACGATGGGGCAACTCTGCCAAGCTGTCCGAGCTCATTGCTTCCCACATCATTTGATAATAGTTGGGGGCTGTATTGCCCGCGCCGTACCCCGACATGGAAGATAGCTTGTAATAGGTGTACGGCATCAGGGTCAGCTTCGTGCTGCGGGCCGGGAGTGTGGCCAGTTCTTCATCGGTCATGACATTACCGGTCTGCCGAAGGGCAGAGGCATGATAAGCCCCGCAGATGACCACAATACGTTCCGGAGCATGGCCGGATGCGATTGTCGCCTGTATTTGACGGGCCATATAGGCCTCACGAATGGCATTATAAGCGTACTCACCGGCACGTTCCTCGCGTTCCCTTCCTTCAGACCACTCGCGCAAGGAACCGGACAGGGTTAAAATAGCTGCTTGGTAAGCGTCAGGGTTCATATTGTGCTCGTAATGCCGCTCCCAGTACATATCGTAATCGGCTTCTCCGGCTAATTCGGCAATCGATTGGTACAGGGCGTGGTGGTCCGATAGATAGCTGACGCCTGGGTCCGCAGTTGCTTCCTGCTTGAAGAGTGCATCTTGGAGCCCCAAGGTTATTGCCGATGGCAAATCAATAAAGGAAGCCTCTGCCCCGTGCTGCTGTGCCCATTTCATGGCTTGCAGCTCCGGCGAATACTCGGCGAACGGCCACAGGACGGTTCTTACCGGGACCTCCTCGGTAAAAGCCAGAATCGCCACGGGAGGCTTAGTAGCCTGATTAACCAAGTGACGAATTTCGCCAGTGGCATCGGAGGGTCCCTCGATCAGCACGGCCGTCGGGGAGAGGGCGTCCAGACGCTCCAGCAAATGCCGGGCCCCGCCCGGGGACAAGTGACGGACGCCAAAGATATGCACCTGGAGAGCCGCCGCTGGCTGAGCCTGCGATGTCAGGGGGGCGTTCACTTAGTTCAGCTCCTTGCAGGCCTGGTACAAGCCTCGCCATTCACTGCCGCGCTTCTTCATGACGTTATCTAAATATTCCTTCCACACCAAGGAATCCTTGGCATCATCCTTGACGATTGCCCCCTGAAGACCTGCGGCCAAATCTTCATCGGTCAGCTCTCCATTGCCAAAGCTTGCGGCTAGCGCCATGCTGTTGGTGAGCAGGGAGATGGCCTCTGCCGTAGAGATCACACCTGCCGGTGATTTCAGCTTCTCCTTCTTATCCAGCGTCATCCCGCTTCGCAGCTCGCGGAAGATGGTGACGACCTTCTCCACGGCTTCATCCGCCGGAGGAGCTGCTTGTAGCTCATAAGAGGCTGCAATCTCGCCTACGCGCTTCTTCACGATTTCGATCTCAGTGCCGATATCGGCCGGGGCCGGGAGCACGATGATATTGAAGCGGCGCTTCAAGGCGGCCGACATTTCATTCACACCGCGATCTCGCGTGTTGGCCGTAGCGATGATCGAGAAGCCTTTGCGGGCGCTGTGCTCCTCGCTGAGCTCAGGGACCGACACCGTCTTCTCGGACAGGATCGAGATCAGGGCATCCTGCACTTCGGAGGCGCAGCGAGAAATCTCTTCAAAGCGGGCAATGCTGCCGCCATCCATAGCTCGCATAATCGGGCTTTGCACCAGGGCGGCCGGGGTCGGTCCATTAGCCAGCAGCATGGCATAGTTCCAGGAGTAGCGGACATGCTCCTCACTGGTTCCCGCCGTACCTTGCACGACCAGTCCGGAGTTGCCACAGATGGCTGCGGCCAAATTTTCGGATAGCCAGGACTTTGCCGTTCCCGGCTCGCCAATGAGCAGTAAAGCGCGGTCGGTCACCAAGGTAGCAATGGCCATCTCCACCAGGCGATTGTTGCCGATGTATTTTGGCGTAATGACCGTGTCGCCTGCTTGACCTCCGGTAATGAAGGTTAGCACGGCGCGCGGTGACATCTGCCATCCGGGGGGGATGCTGCCAGTATCGTGCTTCTTCAAGGCTTCCAGCTCATGCTGATAGAGCAGTTCGGCAGACTGTCTCAATACGTTCTTGTTCACATCGGTGTTCGCAGTTGTCATTGGCTCAGCTCCTTAATGATATATTCGAGAATTTGATGACTCGTATAATGATAGTAAGGAAGTGCGGCCTCCAGGGTGCTGACGGCGCTGGCAGGCAGGCCAAGTATCAGCTTGATCAGGTAAGGAGAAATCAGGGACCCGTTATAGATTCTCGCCTGACCGATGGTATCCAGCAACAATTGCTGCCGTTCGCTCAGACTGACTCCCACATTCTCCAGACCGCGCAGGATTGTGGCACCAGGAGCGGTCTTCCCTTTATGGCGCCCTGCCAGTCGGTCCCTCATATATTGCTCGGCACGAGCATGGCCCGGCGAGGCGAAGGCACATACAAGCTCAATATGGCCCTGGTCAATGAACCAATCCAGCCAGCGAGGGTCCCAATCAGCCTCAATTTCTGCATAAGGGATCGGCTCTCGTATGCTATACATTCCGTAGTTTACATAGTCCGGCAGTTGGAGGTCGGTATCGGGTTTGCTCTGGACATAGACCAGATTTTCAATGGTATAGGTCAGGGTGTCAATGCTTGTGGTGTACTTGTTCTTGCGGTTCTCTATCCCTGCATATCGATCAAATAGCTCGGCAGGAGACAGGTGCTTCCGCGCTAACTGGAAGGCGACCGGCAGGAAATTGCTGTGGTGCCGGGTAATGTGGGTAAGTTGGTCCAGTGCTCCGAGCGTACCGAGCTTCTCAAAGTATTCGCTGGCATAGCCGGAAAGGGTATGAATACCCAGCGACTTCAAATATTTTAAATGCGCTATGGCATAGATGTAGACTTGCTCCAATTCATCATTCAGTTCGCCGTCGATGGCCTGCAGTAGTGCGGTCACCCGCTTGGCTAAGGCCTCTTTCTTGTTGGGCAGCACGCCTTGCTCTACCGCTGTAGTTAGCTCTTCTTTCAGCATAGTTATAAAGCGCGGGCTGAGCTCAGAAGAAGGATGAGCATAAAGTGCTTCGGCTATGAGTTCCTGATCCTTGCCCTTGAAGGAGGCGTGCAAATGCTCCAGACCCTCAGGAAATCCGCCTGCTGCCAAGGCTTTGTAGGCAGCCTCGCGCACGGCTTTCTTCTTGTCCTTGGTCCAGGCCATGACGGAGGACAGATGCTCCGGCTGTACCAGGTAGCCAATGGCCGCTACACGTATATCATCGCTGCCTTGCTCGGCGGCCTCCAGAATGACATCACTCATGGCAGCACCGCACAATTGGCATAGGACATAGAGGCGACGAACCTCGCTTTTACCCCCTTGCAGGTCCAACTGCTGTTGGAGCAGTGGGGCAATCTGCTCGCCATAAGCAGGCAAGATATGCTCCGCGACATAATCGGCCAACTCGGCATAAGGGTCAGCGAGCGCATCCAGCGCTAGTGGGAGTAGCCGCAGGTCTTGAAAATGCCCTTGCTTAAAGGCTTCAATCACGATTTCATAGCGTCCGCTGCCGGTGGTGGTCAAGGCAGTCTGTATGGGCGCAAGCTGGCGGTAGGTCAAGGTGGTGGTCAAGGTTAACCGGTGATCCGGTCGGTCCTTGGGGTTGCCTTGAGCTTGCACGCTGCCTTGGGTAGCGAGGACGGCATGGAGCAGGGCTCCGATATCCTGTAGCTTGGCTTCAGAACCCGCCTCGGGGTCAGAAGCAGGATCAATCAAGCTGGCGATTCCTTCGCCAAGCTTCTTGAAGACGGGGGCGCGTTCGCCTAATTGCTGGAACTGTGGCAACATTCTTTTTAAACGGAAATCATCTGCGGCGAGGTCGCTTCCTGCGATGTACAGTCGGCGCACCTCCTGCTGTAGTTCCTGTAGTAATGGGATACTCATGGCCATCCTCCCTTTCTCCGATTGAATTAGTATAAGAGCCGAATTTGCTGCCCACCGTGGATGAGTGTTAAGGGCTGTATGGCTAGTGTGCCTGTAGCGCTCTCGTATCGGAACATCACCAGCAGTTCAGAGTGATGAAGCAGTTGCTGAGGCACGTAAGGGAGGTACTGCAACGATCCCTGCGGGGAGGCCCCAATATCTGATAGCTTAAGCTGTTGTCCAGTCTCATCGGTAATCACGTATTCCCCTTGATCGGTTAGCAACATGTCATGGACATGCAGCAATACAACCGGTTCTGGATCGGCGAGTGGGCTTTTTAGCTGATTCTTCACGGTCTTCAGGACATCGGCATAGCTCCGCTGAGATGCGCTGGCGATCATGGCAAAGTCCTGTTCCGTCACATCTCTGGAGGTGAATTGCTCGTAACGGATGCGATGGTTCAAGTCTCCTGGATAATGATAAAGCGTAGGAACCTGAACCACTTCCCAAAAGCTATCCTCCTCTTTCAGATGGCGCGCTGCCCGGTAGGGTCGATATTGGATGGTGCGATGAATTTCTTTGTTCTCGTAGTTCAGCCAGTAGCCTGTATCCACATACTCTTGTCTGGCGGGATCATCATAGCTGATGAAGGCGAGTTGAATTAATTCTGTAGCCCCTGATTGCAGGTCATGAGCCGCGAGGTCTGACAACTGCCAGGCATGCCCCAGCCATTCTTCTAGGGTCGAAGTTGGATCAGGGGTGAACTGCTCATTGTCCAATTTAGCTTGAATATGAGTGCGTCCCCGTTTGATGAGCGCATGCAATCTCGTAAATTGCTCTACAGCTAGCGTGTAGCGTAGCTCTTGCTCGGCATCGCTTGTCAGAATGACGCTAAGCTGACGCAGCTCATACTGGGCACCGGGCAAATAATAGTTGCCGAGTTCTTTGATTTGGCTGTTCATATGCTTGAGCGTTTTGCTATCTATCGTGCCAAGACCGGAACGAATCAACGGCTGAATCAGTCGCTCGAGCAGGTCAAGTCCTTCCAGTTGTGCATTTAGCTTCTTCTTGAGCGCCGAGGTATTCACTTTCTTGGGCTTGCTTGGCGCAGTGGCTTCTTGTTGCTTCTTCTCTTCACGCTTCTCGGCCTTCTCCCGCTTGGAGGCGATATCCTCTGGGACGGGAGCTTCTGTAAAGGCCTGCCCCTGAAGGAAGGCATATAGTAGACCGAGGGAATGCTTGCAAGGAAATTGACGGCTAGGACAACTACAACGAAATACCGGCTTATCTGGAATGACGAAGTCCGCTGAAGTCAGGTAGTTGCTTTTCCCACTGCCGCTACATTCACCGAAGAGCAAATCTCCTTCCGGGGAATGATTCAGGCTGACGAATTTCTTCTTCTGGACCAGGGCCTGCCCGTTCTTAATGGCTGAACTGTTGGGGGCCAGGGAATCGGCATAGGCCGCCGTAATCTCGATCATGAGTTACCTCCTTAATGGCTTTGTGATATGTAGAAATTAGTAGTAATAAACAGAGGGGGGTTGTAAGTTAGACTTAAGATTTATGCAGAGAAGCAGACGAGAAAATGTTCTTACAATCGCTGTTGCTCACGGATTTCTTTAATTTAATAAATTCTTATAAGGTTGAAATCCATTCACAAAGGCGAACGCTTCGCTTTTTCAGAATCATTATCTCTCTTGCTTATTATGCATATTGTTGGGTCCAACTTGTAAAGAAGCCTGTTTATTAGGCTTGCAGTCATCCAGCAATACTAAGAAAAGTGTAACATCATTAAATGCAGCATCAAAGACATCCGTTGGCATCTGCAAGTAAATAAGCAAAAGGGCCTTATTCCCGAAAAAGCAAGGAGCTAAGGCCACTAAAAAATTAAGAGATGTATTCAGCAACGATGGTTGAAGTATCGAACGGGGTGATTCCGTCTTTTAATGAGAAAATGGTGTCAGCTTCTTCCCGGTTGCAGGTCTGCTCCCCTCTGGCCTGAGCATGTAAGGAGAACAGGTCGTACAGGTTTGGCTTAACAACTGAGGTCATGGCCTGACCCATCGCTACCATACCGGACAGATTGCCCTCGACATTATTGGAATAGGCCGGATGGCGGCGGAGGGCCAGGTCGCACCAAATTACCTCACGTTCCACCAGATCGAGGATGACAGGAATGGCAATCTGCGTATCTGCTGCCAGGTCAATGCAGTCCTCCACCGTAGCCGGATCGAAGATTTCTCGCGAATTCGGCTTTTTGCGCATCATCCAGCCAGCAAAGCATTCCGGTAGATTGCAGAAGGGCTGCAAAGTGAACGAATTAAGATAGGACACGACATAACGACCCCCATAACGCAGGACAGATGCAATATCGATATCAATAAATTCGCAGGCCCCCTGTGGTGCAGTGACAATATCACCGCTATGAAAGGCTTTATACTGGGCGGAACGCAGATTTGTGTAAGATACATGCTCCATATAATCCCAATTCGTATCATAGATGGCAGCGGATAAGTCGATATCTACGCGGTCGGTTGGTACGCCGTCCACCATACCTTCCTTCCACCACAGGAAGAAGCGGATCGTGCCGCCCTCCGGCATAGCGACTCGGCTTCCACGGCTCAAGGTTCGGAGCGCTTTACTGGCCGAGCGCATGGCAAAAGGCACGTTATGCTTCTGCAAGCCGGCTTCAATAAAGACCTTGCCCAGGGACGGGAGTTGACTGAAACGTTCGATCAGGGTTTGCTCGCAGAGCTCTACAATTTCCTTACATATATATAAGGAGATCGGAGGCAATGTATTCGGAATAGCGATAGCTTTACCAACGCTGCCCTTTGGAAAAAAGGTACGCCATGCCTGCTTCGTATGACGATGCTTGAAATGAGTCAGCACCTGCAACAGCACTGGAGTTGAGACTTGCTCTGCAATCAGGCTGAATGTCAGCACAACCTCGTAGGGCTCGGAGTGCGTACGCAGCAAATGATCCAGCCGACGGGCGAATTCGCCCGGACGTTCTGCCAGCAAGGATGTAGCCAGCGGGGCATTATGCCATCTTAACGCTTGCTCTACCTGGCTGCGGAAGGTGATGAGCTTCTTACCATTACGAAGGATGTCAAAGGCCTCGGCGCATTGCGGATATCGCTTCTGATATTCAGAAGGATGCAGGATTTCGCCAAGGCGAATCCAGCGTTCCTTATAGCGCAGCATATCCTCCGCGGGATTTGGGCATTGCTCCAGCAGGGCCAGCATGAGCTTGCGCTCTGAACGCTTGAACTTACGGAACACCGTGACCGCAGCCAAACTAACATCGCCGTCAGACAACGCTACGGCTAAGCGCAGTACATCGGTAGCGGTTTTGAAGTAACGTCCAATGTGCTGAAGGTCTGCTTTACCATATTTTAAGAGCAGGCTGGTGATAAATCCTACGTTCTCCTTCAAAGGAATTTCGTTCGGTAAAAGCTCCAGTATATGGTCGTCCAAGGCAACCAGCAATTCCAAGTGCTCTTGATCTGCTTTCGAGATGGAGCTATTTGCGGCGAGGGTTTGTTGCATCATCTTATAGAATTGCCCGGCGTTGCCAAGGTCAATGATTTTGAGAGACTTCTGGAAAGGACTCTCCGGCTCCTTCATTTGGGGCTGCACCTGCTCAGTCCCTTCCGGCAACAGCAACGTGTAATAATGGATGATGGCATGGATGTAAAGCTCGGCCTCTGACATTTCCATTACTTGCTGGGGGAAGCCAGGGTACATCGGGCGGTATACATAATCTGCCTTGACCATGGTTTTGAGCTGTGTTTCGATAGCCTGATAGGTCGTTGTGAACTCCGTGATATCCAGGGTAAGCAGGGCATCTATAAGTGATTTGGAGAAGGTGAATCCAAGTTCTTCTATATTCTTGAGAGCTGCGGCTAAATAAGAAACGGGCAATTGATGCTCCCCTGGCTGCACAACCCATTTACGACTCTTTTGCAAATAAATTTCATTGTATATGGTGGACATGTTGCCACCTCCTTGTTTGTAAATGCACAAGCAGGGAAGCTGCATCTCTAAATCATCAAGTTGGTTAGAAGGAAGAAATGCAATAGCCTGCTTGTGCCGCCGGGAAGTCGGCCACCCTAAATGGATTAAGTCAACAGAAGGAAGGATGACCATAGCCTGGCGATAAACTTACTTTAACAAAGGAAGATGTTGCTGAACACGGCAAAAGTATTACGAGTCGGGGAGCCCTTTACGATTTGCAAAGGGCACAGCTTCCACCTCTGACTTCAGCGTGGTAGGTGTTTATTTCATTTAGGTAAGTGTAGGTATTTCCCTTCTGCTGCAAGGGGAAGTCACTCTGAAATCGACCAGAGCGTTTTTTGAGATGTAGTACGAACCCGTCATTCTCTGGTATCGTTACAGTCACCTTGGCTCCGGTAGAGATTGAGTTGACCTGAGTGGGTACGATGGAAGAGCAGATGGCTACGCTTCTGCCCGTGGCTACGGTATTGATTCTCAGAAATTGTCCCGTTAATTCGATCTTGGAGGAGGTGGTTCGCAGATCAAGTTCGCCGACCTCTAATTCATGGCCCGTGACCTGGCTGGCTGTAGCATGAAGGGTGAGTTGTTCCATACGGCCGGCAAGCTTAGCTTGACTGGAGGTAGTGCTGCAACGAAACTCCTTGGTATGCAGTTGTTTGGCGGTGATTTGCCCACCTACATGACGGATGGCTATTGAACGAAATTTCATTTTGGGAAGCTGAATTTTTAAAACCGTTTTGTGCCAGTTGAAGCCGATGTGAACCCATGATTTACGCCCATCCACGATAGATAGCGTCTCGGCGTCTACTTGCTGAAGTTGAAAGAGCTTGCTCTCTGGAAATTTAAGCTCTGCGAACTGTGTAATCACTATATGGTCACCATCACTGGGCTCGATCAGGAGGTCACCTGTCAGCCAGTCCAGCATAATATCCGTTGTGACCAGAATATGCTCCGTTTTTCGCAATACTAGTGTCATCTATTGATATCCCCCTAGGCTTGAGTGGTGCTCCGTCACTTTCTGTAGCAATTGATCAGTGATGATGTCCGCCCCCAAGCTTTTCATCATTTGCTGTAAAAAGGTTAATCGTGATACCGTTTCAGAGCGATTCCGTCTAAATAGTGTCGGATTGATCCAGATATTGATGAGCAGCATAAATACCTCGGCGCACTCGTAGGGGAACTCTGTCGTCATCGAACCGTCCGCTTGGCCTTCAACCATAATTTGGGCAATAATCGGGGCATCTTTTTCTATGCCATTCTTCATGCCAGTCAGGACAAACTGTGGATTTTTGATCTGATGACTTAGGACCTCATCCAGGGTATGGGCCTTCGGATCAGACAATAGATTCTCTAATATTTGAATGAGCTTTAATCTGGCGTTGGGTGCTTCGGTGTTGGCTATCAGATAGTTAAGCCTTTCTGTAGCATAGCTAAATTGTTGCTCCATAACCGCTTCCAAGATGTCTTCCTTCGACTTAAAGTGATGATAAATCGCCCCCTTGGACATGCCCAGCGCATGGATGATATCTTGTATACTCGTTTTCTCGTAGCTTTTTTCCGTAAATAGCTTGGCTGACACAGATAAAATTTGTTCCAAGGTCTGCTCCGGATGTTTATTTCTAGCCATATTATCGCCCCCTTTTTTAATACCGACCGTCGGTATTTATGCTAATCTATTCAATTTCTGTTTGTCAATGATCAGGATGGATGAGTAATATTTTAAGAAGAGGCTATGTGGTTTGACAAACATTGGGCCAAGCCATAAATTGAAAGAAGTGGTAGGGTAATTCGAATAATCACATTAATTAAGAACATGATAGGAGCTAGGTTATGAACGATGAACTCAGGAAGCAATTGCTTACCTTCCGTGAGGACCGGAATTGGGGGCAGTTTCATAATCCAAAGGATTTAGCGATTTCACTAAGTTTAGAGGCTTCAGAACTGCTGGAGAATTTTCAATGGAAATCCTCAGAAGAGACGGTGGCTACGAAAGGACAAGCGTTGGCGGATGAACTGGCCGATGTTCTGATTTATGCCTTCTTTCTGGCTGAGTCCTTGGATCTTAATATGGAAGAAATCATTCAGAACAAAATGAAGAAGAACGCTGCTAAATATCCGGTGGACAAGTCTTTCGGCAAAATGACTAAATACAACGAGCTATAGGAGTGCAGGCAGAATGATCATATATAGTAGTAATGCGTTGCAGTTTCGCAAGTCCGTGGATCGCAATCAAATTACTGTAGAGATTGAGCAAGCATTCATTAATAGGATGGGAATGAAACCAAGCCCCGGTGAAAAAAGAGCATGGAATAACTCTATGAGATTCATGGAGAGTATTATTCGCAATGCTAACATTGCTGATGACTGCGGAGTGATGATTGAATACAACATTCCAGCGACCAGTAAGCGTATTGATTTTATTGTGGCAGGCCAGGATACGGAGGGGCGGGACAACTTCGTAATTGTAGAACTGAAGCAGTGGGACGCGGCTCAGGCAACGGACAGGGAGGATGTAGTTGTTGCATATATTAATGGTCGGCAGCGAGAGATTCCACACCCCTCCTATCAAGTATGGTCATATCGTCAGTTTCTAGACGATATGAACGAAGCTATTCACAGCAGTGACTTAAAGAGTTATGCCTGTGCTTATTTACATAACTACCGTGTGCCGGAGCCTGATCCACTCAAGAATGAACGTTATCAGAACATTATTCGGGAAGCCCCGTTATTTATGGCCGATGATACAGCGAAGCTTCAGGCATTTTTGCATCAACATATTGGTAAAGGTAATGGCATTAATCTACTATATTTAATTGAGAATGGGAAAATTCGCCCTTCAAAAAAGTTAATCGATCATATTGATGGATTGTTCAAAGGGAACACCGAGTTTATTTTGCTGGATGAGCAAAAGGTAGCGTATGAGACAATTATTAGCTTGGCCAAAGACACGAGTCAGAAAAAGACAGTCATCATCAATGGCGGGCCGGGCACCGGTAAATCGGTAATCTCCATGAACGCACTAGGCGGCTTGCTGAAGCAAAAGCTAAACGTTAAGTTTGTTGCCCCCAACGCTTCCTTCCGAACGGTAATGGTAGAGACTCTAGCCAAGCAGCAGCCAAGGAACAAGGCGCGAGTTCGAGGTTTGTTTGCCGGATCGGGACAATTCGTCGATACCCCAGAAAATTTTTTCGATGTCCTAGTTGTTGATGAAGCACACCGTCTGAAAGGGAAAGGAGCTTACCAATACCGCGGTATTAATCAAATTGAGGATATTATTAAGGCTTCAAAGGTCAACGTTTTTTTCATTGATGAGTTCCAGAGAATTCGACCGGACGACATTGGGACAGTGCCTGAGATTAAACGAATTGCAGAATTACACGGTTCGGAAATTCACGAATATACATTATCAGCTCAGTTTCGCTGCTCTGGAGCCGAAGGTTTCATCAATTGGGTAGACGATGTACTGCAAATTCGTCCAACGGCTAACTTTAGCGGGTGGGATCGGGAAGCTTTTGAATTCAAAATGTTTGATACGCCAAATGGGGTCTATGAAGAGATCAAAGCGAAGGCAGCGAGCGGATATAAGGCCCGAATGCTAGCGGGGTTTGCTTGGGATTGGACCAAAGATACCGATGGCAACCGCAATGGAGAGGTTGCGGACGTTACCATTCCTGAACATGACTTCGAAATGCCTTGGAATGGTCGTTCTATTTCCAGCACCTGGGCCATCCACGAGGCTGGACTCGAGCAAATCGGTTGTGTCCATACCTCACAAGGTCTAGAATTTGAATATGTCGGTGTAATTATTGGCAATGATCTTAAATATGATCCGACTACAATGAGGCTCTATGCCGACTATAACGAGTATAAGGACACCATGGGCAAAAGAGGTCTAAAAAATAACCCTGAGCAGCTCACCAGTTTAATTAAAAATATTTATAAAGTATTGATCTCCAGAGGAATACGGGGATGTTACCTATATTGTAGGAATCAGGAATTAAGGGAGTATTTACAGAAACGGTTGGAATTCACACAATTATAGCGAAGGAACCATTTGAGATAGTCATGACTACAATGAAAAAATTTAAGTTTGAACCTAAATAGCCTTTCCCGCCCGGGAAAGGCTATTTAAATGCCCTTAACACTTCTTCGTTCACTCGCCGCAATGTCTGAATCTGCTCCTCGGTCAATCCCTCGGTGCTAACCACAAATTGATCGATAGCTTCCCAGCGCGGGGAATCTTCACGGATCTGCTCAATATTGAAGTAAGCCAGTTCACGAAGCGTAACTTGTAACGCTGTCAGCACTTTCTCCAAAGTATCAATGGTAAAATTCCGTTCTCCCCGTTCAATTGCACCGATATATCTATAGTCCAAGCCGGATAAATCCGCCAAATTTTGTTGAGTGAGGCCTTTAGCATTTCGTAAAGCTCGGATTCGATTTCCTAGAAAATTGCGCAATTCCGCCATTTCATCACCTCAATATAAGCTTAGGTGACTTGGAAAGGTTTATGCAGGGCACCAAATATAGTTTTTTATATACAAAATGCTATTTATATGTAGTATAATAGAGGAGAAAGTAGGTATATATGGAAATTTAGCCTTGGCAGTTTCTTATTTATCAAGGAGGTACTCCATGGAACCTGAAACTACGGTCAGGCAGCAGCTAAAGGATTATTTGAGCGAGTCAGGGCTGACTTTGCAGCAGTTCTCTGATATATGCGAGATTAACGCGGGGACTGTCAGCGCGATGTTAAGTGGGCAACGCCAAATTTCCATGCATAATTTAGACCGTTTGACGATGGGCATGGGTTTAGTGGAAGGCTTTCTCTATGAAGTGTATCTAGAAGATTGCTTACTTAACTCGCCCCCGGACTGGAGACGAATGGGGCCGTTCATCCATCGTTGCGCCGAACTGGATAAGCTGGATTGTCTTGAGCGCCTTGTGCATGCCTTGGCGGATCATTTGGCTTATATTCCTCTCTTGTTCGATACTGCGGAATTGCTATGGAAAGAGAGAAAGAGGGCTGCTGCCGCTTTGCTATATTTGTGTGTTGCAGAATGCGAGAAATATCAACACTCTGAACGATTGGCAGTGAGCCGATATCGGCTATTTAAGATGGAGCTTGGTGCTGATCAGGAAAGAAATTTACGGGCGGCCGCCTGGTTCGAGGAATATATTGATCGTTTGAATGAATCGAATCAGTTGGATGCAATAAAAGACTTGGCTGATGTATATGCATCGTTGCATCGGTGGGACCGGGTGCAGCTTCTGGCTGAGGAGTTGGAGCGTAAGGCTTCCATACAGCGCCGCCACCGCCCGAAACGAAATCGAAAGGAGGTGGATAGTAGCCCCTCCAGGGAAATGTTGTTCTATCTGCTTTACGCCTACCTATTGATGGCTAATGTATGTGATGCTCATCAGGAGTATGAACGGGCCTTGCAGTATGTTGAATTATATAGCCATGGGGAGCTTTTAGACATAGAAGAACCTGGCGAAGCAGAACAGCAAGTTGTGAAGCAGTTCTACCAGTGGGGGCAAGGCAATGCTTGTTTGTACCGTTTAATGTCCGGTGAGGTAGAGGCTTTAGCTGGTTATGTTAGATACGTTGCGCATCATGCGGAAGAGAGCATCCCGGCCATGTACCGCATTTTGCAGGCGGCTAATCGTTTTGGCCTTAATGTGGACCATTTGCTTGAGTACTATGGACCGAGTTTGGTGTTTGAGGAACGAAGCTCTCGTCTAGGAACCTATAATGCACAAATTGTGGCGGATCAATATATCCGGTATGTTTCCGAACTTGCACATTACTATTTTGGTGCTCAGAGATATGAATCAGGGTTTGGTTACTTGCTTGAGGGTTTAGAACTTGCCATACGTTACAATCATGAGTCCATGTTGATTCATTGTGTTCGTTTATTTGAAAGGTTTAGACATGGAGCATCCGAGAGTGGTCGTAAGCAATATAAAAAATTATTATGTGAGGTGCAAACCAATGAAGAGAAGAAGCTTTTTGTTGCCAAGCGTGCTTAGTTGGGCAGTAGCAGTAGGTGTGTTGGCTGATCCTGGCATCATCAAAGTGTTAATTCATGGATTGGGCGGCTAGGTTCTGGGACTTCTTATTTTAGGGATTGTTGCAAGGTGAAAAGGATATTAGAATTACCCTCTTGAAGTTCTTCGAGAGGGTAGTTTTAGGTTATGGATAGAAGTGAAGTGCCTAAATTACTTTAGTGTAAAATCAAGAGAGAGTTGAATTTTAGTTCCCCGTTTGAAATAAATGATATATTCTCCTGGCTCCCAACTCAAATTCCGCAGTCTCATTTCAAATGCAGCTAAGTCGGCCGTTTCTCTCGTCTTTTCCACTTGAAGAATTTCATTTTCACCACGTTTGGTTACATACAACTGAGCCTGTAGAATTTGTTCCTTTTTATCCGGGTAGATAGCCATAGCAATAAGCCCGGTGTCGTTTTTGAAATTTACTCCATGATCATCCATTTTGGGCAACTCTGGGTTAGGGTTATGTCCAAGCTGAAGATCGTACGTGTTGTTACTCCTAAGACCATGATATAAGTTTATAGCCAGAATACTGACACAGATCAATATCAAAGCGATAAGAAGGCCACTGATTTTTCTCTTCAAAATAGATGCTCCTTTTACAATGGACTAGTACAGCGGTGTATATCAAATGATATCTTATCTTGACTTCGGCCTAAATGATAGGAGTCATATGAATCCAGAGATTGTAAAAGATATGCTAAACTAAATGAAAGGAGATGATCATCATGTCTGATTTTAACCCAGGTCCCCCAGCGAATTCGACCGATCCTGGCGGACATAAAGCCAATCACGATGTTAATGCTCATCATTACCATACCCAGGGAGCTTCAGGTTTTTGGAGACAGGTGACCAATCTACTCATTATCGTAGGCATTATTGCCGTTGTCATTCTCATTGTAAGGTGGGTCAACTAAACCATAGATGATGAAGGCTACAGATGAAACAAGGAAAGAGAGTTCATATGACAAAAAAGAAATGGGCTATAAGCATAATAGTTATACTTTGTCTCGCATTAGGGTTGACATCGACCTATTTGTACCGTACGTATACAACACCAGGAATTCTGTGGCGGCTTGGTATATCTTCTAGTGATATCAAGTTGGTTTCCAAGGACAATAGATATTTCCATTACTATCTATATGAGAAGGATAATGAACGGGTAGGACTATTAACGTTGCAGCGGCGTGGTGAGTCGAACCTTTGGTCAATCTATATAAAAGAGGAGGCCTTATACCTGCCTGCGCGGCAAGCGAGTGGGGGGAAGATCATTCGTATCTTCGTACCAGGTTATCAAAATCATACGTTGATCGTTTCACCTGTAATCGGAGGTTCCGTGGAGGGGGATCAGGAAGTTCAAATTCTTACCAAAGGCGAACTCCGTTTACCCCATCACTTACTTCAGAAGGAAAATAAGGCCTATTTCTTGTTCACCCCCGATGATTTGACACTAGAGGATGAGCTTGAGGTGATTGTGGAGGATTGAGATATTGATTTGAATTGAAAATTAGGGTTATTCAATGAAAGTGGTTAGTCCAGTGGAGTGATACTTTACCCAATTCTCAATCTCGCTTTTTAGAAAAATCTTTTTCTTGTTAGGAAGCTCCAAATAGGGCATAAGTGAGTATGTATCATAAATTCCTCCACTCATGACTGCTCTTTTTTGTTCATCCAGGTGAAGTAGAACTTCTAAATCCTTGGTCGTGATTCCAAGATATTCAGCTAGATCTAACTCTGAAAGCACAGCCTTATTGTCGTTGATGATTCTGACAGGAATATTTGTAGTTTCTTCTGAAGTCCTTTTCTCACTCAACAGGTAACATCCTCCTAGAAATGAAATGGAGAGAATTACACTACAAATAATGTTACTATACTTACTGATCAAGCTGTTTACCCCCTATAAGGAAAAATACACTATATTCTAATATTAGCTAATTTTTGATGAAGATGGTGTATTAATCGAAAAAAAAGTAGTATACAGTTTAACCTGCATACTACTTTTTTTGTTTACTCTTCCACATGTGCCACGGCCCGGATTTCAACCCACTGCTCGGGGAAGGCGAGGTAGGTAACGCCGATCAGGCTGCCGGCGGGACGGTGATGGTCACCCAGGTATTCCTTGAATAGCTTGATGACGGGTTCTCCATGCTCCTGGGCGTTGGTGAGGTAGACCTCGACATAAGCAAGATTGGCCTTGGTAATTCCGAATTCTGCGAGTACATGGTCCAGATTGTTCAGCGTCTGCCGAGTCTGAAGCTCAATATCGCCAGCTCCGATGAACTCACCGGCGGCATTGTGAGAAAATTGCCCCGAGATATAGAGGGTATCGTTGACGCGGTATCCTTGCGAAATGCCATGATCCCAGAGATTGTGGTTATATGTTTTGATCGTAGTCATGTGAACTCTCCTTTACTTCAAAGTAGGGTTAGTATAAACTGGGCACAAAGAAAGGGATAGTACGCACTTTAAAGATAGGTACTATCCGGAAGGATAGTGTGAAATATGGGCATATCCGATTTAAATGGCATGGATACGCGTATTCAGGACACCCCGTTCGGCTATACGATGTCCGTGATTGGCGGAAAGTGGAAGATGGTAATTCTGTACCTCTTGGCTGAGAAGCAGCCGGTTCGTTTCAATGAGATGAAGAGACAGCTTGGAGCAATTACGTATAAGACCTTAAGCTCCCAGCTTAAGGAACTTGAGGCCGATGGGATGGTTGAGCGGAGAGAATATCCCCAGGTACCGCCCAAGGTAGAGTACAGCCTGACGGAGAAAGCCCAGACGTTGCTGCCCGTGTTGGAGCAGCTATGTGACTGGGGCATGAAGAACCATAATAATGGCTAGCGATACGGTTATGAGCTTGTAGCACAATTCAAATAGGCGGTGAATTTGTGGGAGTCAGTATCAAAGATGTAGCACGAAAAGCGGGCGTATCGGTTACCAGCGTCTCACGGGTGCTTAATGGGGAGAAATACATAAGTGAAACGCTATTAGCCAAAGTCAATCAAGCCATCGCCGAATTGAACTATACCCCGAGCCATATTGCTCGCAGCTTGAAGAAGCAGAAGACCGATATGATCGGAGTCATTGTTCCCGATATTACCAATCATTTCTGCTCAACAATCCTCAGCAGTATTGAGAAGACGGCAAGCGAGCACGGATACAACCTGATGATTTGCAATATCGCCGAGGACCTGGATAAGGAATATACCTATTTGCAATCCTTTCAAGAGATGCGGGTGGACGGTATCCTTATTATGCATCAAAAGGTAGACGAGCGAATCGTTACCCTGATGGAAGGTCTGACCATACCCACGCTGTTCACCTGTGTTAAATCTCCGCTACCCTCCAAGCGCTCCGTGTTGATCGATGATTATCAGGCGGCCTTTGATGCCACTGCATATCTGATTGATGGCGGACATCGCCAGATTGCCTTTCTTGGCGGGGATCTAAGAGATATTACGGCTGGCGATGCGCGTTATCGCGGTTATGTGGATGCTATGCAAGCTTATGAGCTTGAGGTAGACCCGCGGTATGTCCGATTTGGGAACTATAAAATGGAGAGTGGCCGGAAGCTGATGTCCGATCTGCTTCAATTACAAGAGCTGCCTACCGTCGTATTTGCAGCGAGCGATGATATGGCTGTGGGTGCTTTGAACGTGGCTCTCGATTATGGACTGAGGATTCCTGAGGACATATCCATTGTTGGGTTTGACGGCAGCCGGATTGCCGAAGTGGTAAGGCCTGCACTAACCACCATTCAGCAGCCGATGGAAGAACTCGGCCGAATTTCGCTGGAAAGCTTGCATATGTTGATTGAGAACCCGGATACAAGTGTTCCTCCTGATCTTATCCTTCCGCATCAGCTAGTAGAGCGCGAGAGTTGCCGTAGATTATAGCTTGCCTAAACATAATAAATTCTGCAAGAGCCGGATCTTCCTTGAGGAAGGACGGTTCTTTTTGCGTTTGCAAAGTTTAATAAGCCCTTAAACAAAATCGGAATAACATTTTACAAATGGTCGTTATGCTTATAAATATCCTTCTGGTATCGTTACCAGAAACACTGAATTCAGAGGAAGAGGTGAACCCATTGGCCGTTCTACTCGAAGCTGAAGGCAAATTGACGCCGATTAGCTCCAAAACACAGATTACCTATCAATTCCAGTTAAATCACGAATGGGAGTTCCTCGATATCGATTTTAAGTATGCGCCTAAGCAATATCAGGACAAAGCGGCTTCCCATGAGCTTATCATGGAAGCCATTGAGAAGTATGCAGAGCCCGAGTGGGCAGAGCCCTATAAGAAGAACTGGGAGGGATTCTATCCGCTACAAAATTTATTGACCCTCTCTGTGGACGGGCCCGAAGGGTTTCGCGGCTCAGCACATCGCCACCCGCCGGAGCAGCAGCACCGGATATGTTCGGATGTGAGCCTGACCTCACCAGGCTTCATTCCCGGCAAGCTGGCAGCGGGTGTCTGGAAAATTACGATTAGTGTGCACTGTGTTGTCACGCCCGAATGTCGTTATGTGCTGGAAGTGAGAGGAGGAGAAGTGGTTTGACTCAATGGATTCCGTTTGAATTGCATACCCATACCCCGCACAGTGATGGAAGGCATACCCTACTGGAGATGTGTCAGACGGCGGCTAGATTAGGTCTGCAAGGTATTGCGCTAACTGACCATAATACAGTGTCTGGATTGATTGACGCAGAAGCTGTAAGCCAAGAGACGGGCATCGCCATTATCCCGGGTATGGAGTGGACAACCTTTTATGGACATATGCTGACGCTGGGCGCGCCTTATTGCGAGTGGAGAGATCTGGGGCAAGGCGATATTGCCAAGGGCATTGCCCGTGTTCACGAGCAAGGGGGCATCGTAGGGATCGCCCATCCTTATAGCATGGGGAGCCCCATCTGTACGGGATGTCATTGGGAATACACGATAGAGGATTGGGAGCAGGTAGATTACATGGAGGTCTGGCATGAGACGATGCCTCCGATCAAGAACCATAATGTGCCCGCCCTGCGGCAATGGACGGATTTGCTTAATCAAGGATACCGAATTTCGGCTACCTCCGGCCGGGACTGGCACCATTCCGGAGACCATGATGCGTTGGCGGCATACACGTATGTAGGGCTTGAGGACACGGAAAGTCCGGGCTCTCCGGAGGCGGTTGTAAAGGCTATTGGACAAGGCAGATTATGTCTCAGTATGGGTCCAATTCTTGAGGTGAGTCTGCATGTAGGTGGGACGAGCTATCGGCTTGGGGACGAGGTACCGTTGCAGGAGGCAAACAATGCGGCCTCAGCCCAACTATCCGTAACCATCACCCGTTCTTCGATCCCGGAGAGACCTTGGGGTGGGGATGAGGGGAGCACCTTAATCGTCATCTCCAATTTGGGCGAACTGGCAAGAGTGTCCGCGTCTGGACGAACGCAATGGATAGAAGGCTTGAGTCTGGAAGGCTTGCGGTGGCTGCGCGTGGAGCTATTTGGTCCGATTCAGGGCCTGCTGGCAACGATAGCCTTCACGAATCCTATTTATGTTGAAATTTAATTTGTTCACCTTAGCTTGGCCTATCTTCTTGAGCCAATTGATTCAAACCTTAATTTATACCATAGATACGCTAATGCTTGGGCGGTATTCTGACCTTGCCGTAGCTGCGGTAGGGACCGTTGCCCAGATTATCACGACGGCTAACTTGATATTCGGCTTTATTACCATAGGAGCAGGCATTATTATGAGCCAATTGTTAGGGTCAGGCAGGCCGCTGGAGGCAGGGCGTATCGCCAGGATAGCTCTGTTAGCTAATTTATGCTTGGGCCTGATCGTAAGTGTAGGGCTGTTCTTTGGAACGGATCTGATCCTACAGGCTATTTCCATGCCGGAGGAACTGATGGGCTACGGGAAGACCTTCCTGACGATTACGGGCTCCGCTTCTGTAGCAGCCGCCTTTGTCATGACCGTAGAAATGATGCTGCGCATGAACGGGATGGTCAAGCGAATGCTGGCCTTATCGCTAACGGTTGTCATCATTAATACCATCGGTAATTATCTGGTGTTGTTTGGTCCCCTGGGTTTGTCCTACTTCGGGGTAACTGGAGTAGCTTGGGCTACCTTTGTCAGTCGGTTTGCGGGTGTGGCGTTGGCCTTAATTATGCTGGTTCGCAGCTTGCGTCAGCATCTGTTCACCAGAATGCAGGATAGACTTCGCTTGGCTGATCTGCGGGAGATTCTTCGGCTGGGCATTCCGTCTGCGGGTGAGCATTTATCTTATTCCGCCTCACAGGTGGTGATAACTGCCATTGTGACGCTGCTGGGAACGGCGGCCATTACAACCAAGATATATACACAATCGATTACGGGCTATGTATTTCTAATCTCCACCTCCATCGGTCAGGCCACGACCATTATGATTGGCTATTCATTGGGAGCAGGGCAGCGTACCGGGGCCAAGTTAACGGGAAACAAACATTTGCAGATTGGCCTGGCTATCAGCTTTCTAGTGAGCCTTGTGCTCTACTTGTTCTCCGGTCCGATTATAGGCTGGTTCACCGAGGATCGTGTCATTATAGCTACAGCACGGAATCTGCTGCTGTTATCCGTAGTGCTGGAAGCGGCAAGAGCCTGCAACGTCATCATGATTGCGGGACTGAATGCCAGCGGGGACGTCAGATTTCCAGTGATGGTTGGGCTCGTCCTGATGTGGGGAGTCAGCGTACCGCTGGCTTATCTGCTTGGTATTGTTCTGGAGATGGGCATCTATGGCATATGGCTGGCGTTCATTATAGATGAATGGATACGAGCGGCCTGCATGATCGTTCGCTGGAGATCGGGGAAGTGGCAGGAGGTTCGTCTTTCTACAGTAACGAGGGAAGTACAAAAACTATAAAAACGGGGGAGGGGAGGACAGGTTTCTGTCCAAGCTTATGTCCAAAACGGTAACGGCGGTATTGGAACAGCAGGCTAGCCGCAAGCGACAGAAAGTCTCCAGGAGAGAACCGCAACTGGCCTGGTATGTGTTCTTGATGCCAACCTTATTGGGAATCTTGCTATTTATGGTTTACCCGCTGCTAGAATCACTTCGATTAAGCTTTGTTAAAGGAACGGGAGAACAGTTTGTCGGGTTTAGTAATTATGCCAATGTTCTGCAATCGGGAACATTCTGGTACGCCATGTATAACACGCTGTACATGACCATTTTTCAACTTATGATTGCCATTCCCGCCGGATTTGTCATCGCCTGTTTAATTAACAATCTGCTGCGGGGCGGGGGCTTTCTGAAAGTGTTGTTCTATATCCCCAATGTCACCTCGATGGTGGCAGCGGCCACGGTGTTTCTCGCTATACTTCATCCGGATGGTCCGCTTAATTACGTAGTTCAACTGTTGGGCTTTGAGAAGATTATATGGCTATCGCAGCCGTATTCGGCTAAATGGGGCGTGATTATTCTGGCCGCCTGGCACTGGTTAGGATTTGTCATCATTATTAATCTTGCTAACCTGCAAGCCATCTCCAATGATTACTACGAGGCTGCTTCCATAGACGGTGCCTCACGATTTCAGCAATGGCGTTATATTACGCTGCCTAATATGGTAGGGAGCCTGACGATTTTGTTCATTATCGGCTGGATTGGCGGTCTTCAGCGATTTACCGATGCCTATATGCTAGGCGGCTTGCAGGGAAGTCCGGCGCGGTCCTTGCATACCGTGGTCGGCTTTGTGTTCGAGCGAGGTTTTGGCGGTCATGAATATGGCCTGGCTTCCGCGGCTACATATATTCTGTTCCTGTTCATTCTGCTATTGACCTACTTCAACACCGTAGTCACAAAAATGAAAATCTAGAAGGAGGGTAGCCAGCCATGCTGAGCAACAGAAAAACAAGACAACTATCGGACGGGCTCTTATTCCTGTTCCTGCTCGCTCTTGGTATCATCATGCTCTATCCCTTTCTCTGGATGATTAGTGTCAGTCTGGAGCAAACGGCTAACGTCAGTATTCCTTTTCCCCCCAGGTTAATGCCGGAGGAGTTCTCCTGGTTCAATTATAAGCTGGTATTTGAAAATGGGGCCTTGCTGACCGCCTATGGAAATTCTCTGGTGATAGCCCTCTTCAGCGTACTGCTTAGCGTCTCTTCGGCGCTGCTTGGCGGGTATGCTTTCTCCAGAGGTAGCTTCAAGGGCAAGCGGCTGCTGTTCTTTGCGGTTCTGGCCACGATGATGATTCCCTTTGAAGCCAGACTGATTCCTATGTTCACGATGTTCAATGAGCTTGGCATGATCAATACCAAGTATCCACTAATCTTCCCGTCGGTGATCAATGCCATGGGTATTGTACTGGCGAAGCAATATTTTGACAACTTGCCCGAAGGTTTGCGAGAGTCAGCCAAAATAGATGGGGCTGGCGAATTCAAAATCTTCTTCCATATCTTTGCTCCCTTAACCGGTCCCATTACAGCGACACTAGGAATCCTCGCCTTTCAGGACAGTTGGAATTCCTTTCTCTGGCCGCTTGTGGTCATCAATGACCAGCATTTGAAGACCGTTCCCTTATTCCTGTCCAGCTTCTCTACCGAGAATGGCGGAAGATTGGCGGGAGTGACGATGGCTACAGCGGGAATGAGTATTTTACCTATACTTCTGGTGTTTCTGTTCTTCCAAAAATATATTATCCGCAGTATTGCTCTAAGTGGCCTGAAGGGAGAGTGATAGCAGGAACGTACCTAGGAGCGAGAAGCCATACAGATAACCGGTGAGCCTTGTATGCTTTGCAGCAGTATCAAAAATGCCAATTAATCAGGAGGGTATGCATGTACAACCATCGTAAGCTGAACTTGACCGTCATTCTTTTTCTAGCCTTGGCCTTATTCCTGAGTGCTTGTGGAGGGAACGCGGCAACCAATGCCTCAACTAATCAGTCTAATTCAGGCGCGAACACAGCCGGAAATAGTGGAAGTGAAGAAGCCAAGCCAGAGGAAGGCACCAAGCCATCGGGAACGCTTAAGGTGCAACTGGTCGGAGACTTTGTTCTCGAAGATAAGACAGATCCGGTGTCGGGCCAAACCTCCCGGGGCGTGAAGGTACTTAAAGAGGAATTCGAGCGACTTTACCCGGGGACCACGGTAGAGTTCGTGCTGATGGGCTGGGATAATTACAATGAGAAGACGCAAACGATGCTCCAATCCGGGGCTGCCGACGTGTATCAGGTTCCGGGTATTACCTCCTTTACAGAGCAAGGGTTGCTGGAGCCATTGCAGCCTTATATTGACAAGGATCAATTCGACTTGGGCGTGTATCTTGACGGCCAGGTAGACGGTTGGAAGACGATGGGGCCAAACGATCAGGAACCGCAAATTTATGGGTTACCCTTCATTGGAGATGCACGCTTGATTGTTTATGATAGCCAGCTATTTGAAGATTGGGGCGTAGAACCGCTCTCGGAATCGCCAACGATTGAGGAGATTGTGGAGAAGGCGGCGGCCATGACTGGTAAAAATCCGAAGACCGGAGAGATGAACTACGGGCTCACCTATAAAGGTGGGGATGCGGCAGACAGCGTGATGAACATCAACGAGTCTTTGGGCGGCAAATGGGGGGAAGGCTTCCTGTGGAAGGACATGAAGCTGGAATTTGATAGCGAGACGATGATTCAATCCGTTGAATGGTTGAAGGAAGCAACCAAATATGCCCCTGAAGGGGTGATGGCGGGCCAAGGCGCGGAGAATTTCCTGCGTGAGAATAACAACGTGGCCATTAACCTGCGTATCGTACCAGGCTTTATCAATGACATTGCGACCTTCGGCCTTGAAGATCGCTACAAAGCCGCTCTCTTATTCAAAAATCCGACCACAGGAACAGGGGGGATGTTCGCAGGCAGTCCCTTCTCCATCGGAGCCTCGGCCAAGAACAAGGACCTGGCTTGGGAATGGCTGAAATTCAGTAGCAGTGAGTTCTTCCAACAATATATGTGGACGGATCAACGTTCGCAAAGTATGCCAGTAGTCAAAGCGGCCAGAGAGTGGGACACCGTGAAGGAAATCCCGCAGATGGAGATCATCCTGGAGCAAATGAGTCAGCTCTGGACACCACGTTATCCGTACCGTTCCGGGCAACCCCGTTATATCCTGTCCGAGAATGTGGAGCGCGTCTTGCTGGGCGAACTCTCCGCAGCCGATGCCATGAAGAGAGCCCAAGAGGAAGCCACGGCTTGGCTGACGCAGCAGAACTGATATGCTACAGCCTCTGGCTATCGCCGGGGGCTTTTTCTATATTTACCCATAAAATATTAAACATAAATTTTGGATAAGGAGGGATATTAACTTCAAAAAAGAAGGTGACCTGCACGTGGAGATATATAATGCAAATGGTAACTATCAAGCTGGAGACATCGTGTATGTGATTTACCGCAACCCTCACACCCAAGACGTGGCGAATGTACAGCAGGCAGCGGTCATACATGATCCTGAGAATCCAGGTGCGTTGGCCGTCTTCCTTTACGAGACCTATTATCCACTAACGGCAGAAATGGCGGTATATACCACGGAATCGGAAGCGAATGAGGCTTATAACTACTATTTCGGCGGTACTGTGGAGGAGAGCTTTCAATGAATGCTCCTTTTATGCCGCGACTCGTTTATTTTGAGCCCGACGCCCTGGAGTACCCTTTAGGGGTGAGTCTGCATGAGAAGTTCCAGAAGATGAACCTGGACATTAGATATACCACGTCGCACAATCAGGTGCGGAATCTTCCCGGTGACAGTGACCTGCAAAAATATCGGGTCGCGAAATCGACGCTGGTGGTGGGTGTGCGTAAAACGTTGAAATTCGATACCTCCAAACCTTCCGCAGAATATGCGATTCCTTTTGCAACGGGCTGTATGGGGCATTGTCATTACTGCTACTTGCAGACGACTATGGGCAGCAAGCCTTATATCCGTACCTATGTCAATGTGGAAGAAATATTAATGGCAGCGGATAAATATATGGAGGAGCGGATACCTGAATTCACCCGGTTTGAAGCAGCTTGTACTTCAGATATTGTGGGTATCGACCACTTAACCCATACGCTAAAAAGAGCGATCGAGCATTTTGGCCAGTCCGAGTATGGCAAGCTTCGATTTGTAACCAAGTTCCATCATGTCGATCATTTGCTTGATGCTAACCACAACGGGAAAACCAGATTCCGGTTCAGTGTCAATGCGGATTATGTCATTAAGAACTTTGAACCGGGGACGTCCCCCTTAGCGAAGCGCATTGAAGCCGCCGGTAAAGTGGCACGTGCGGGTTATCCACTTGGCTTTATTGTAGCGCCTATTTATTTGCATGAGGGCTGGAAGGAAGGATATTATCATATGTTCGAGCGGCTGGACCAGGAGCTGGATGAGGGGGTAAGGGACGATATTACCTTTGAATTTATTCAGCATCGCTTCACAAAGCCTGCCAAACGTGTCATTGAGAAGAATTATCCGATGACCAAGCTGGAACTGGATGAAGAGAAACGCAGGTACAAGTGGGGCAGATACGGGATTGGCAAATATATTTACCAGAAGGATGAAGAAGCGGAGCTGAAGGAGCATCTTCACGCGTGCATGAATAAGTTCTTCCCTCAGGCGAAGCTGGAATACTTTACGTAAAAAAAGAATGACAGCCCCAGGCCATCGCCTGGGGCTGCTTCTATATCTATGCGGCAACTGCTGATTTTTAGAGCTTAGTATATTTCTGGATCAACGTAGCCAACTCGGTCCAATGATCACAGTGTTCCCAATGGAATGAGGCCGGCAGCTCAGCGATTTCTTCCCAGGAGCGCTTCGCCAGGAACGGCTTTAGATTCTGCTCCACGCAAATGACCTGCATCAGCGTACGCATGCGGAATTGCAGCGGGTAGCGCATCGCTTGAGAGATAGGCTTAAAATAAGTGGCCGCCATGTAGTCAACGAGGGCTTCGCCCTTCTCTTGCTCCTGTTGCTGCTCCCATACCTGCTTGATCTCATCGGTTAGTACGCGCCACGGTGTATCGGCGCGGGGATAGACAATACCCATGGTGGCGGCATCCTTGTAGGTCCAAAGCGCCCAAGAGACGTCATTCTTCTCACATAGCTCCAGCATGTCCTCGATAATTTCCACCTGGAACTCGATATTCTCTTGCTCCAACACCAGTCCTAACTCCCCGCACCATACAGGACGTTTGTATTTGTCACGAATGGCCAGTAGCTTGCCAAAGGCATCAGCAAAAATTTCTTGTCGGCGCTGGCGGTTCATTTCCCGGGTAAGTACGGCCGGCTCGTCAACGAAGGGGTAGAAGTGGAACTCGTAGGCCACCTGTGGGTCGTCTATAGGATCAAGCATCGAGAAGTCCGTGGTGAACGCATTACCTTCTATGAAGATAATATGACGCTCATCATATTGGCGAATTTCGGCAACGACCTTGCGGTAAAACTCATTAAACACAGCAGCATCGCTAACTAATGCAGGTTCATTAACGATGTCATAAGCTGCCACCCAAGGCTGATCCTTGTAATGCTGAGCGATTTGCCCCCACAGACGAATAACCGTATCGCGGAGCGCCCCATATTCCCAGAAGAGAGGCAGGCCAGAGTTGGTATCGCAGTGCCAATCCGGGTTTTGCCCCCCAGGCACGGAATGGAGATCAAGAATCGCATAGATTTCATGCTTGGCGCACAGATCCACCACATGGTCCAGGTACTTGAAGCCATCTTCCTTCAACACCCCGGGCTGCTGATCGTCGATAAAATATTTGTAATTGAACGGCAGGCGTAAATGATTCACGCCTAGCTTCTTGAGGAATTCAAAGTCCCGGTCATCGACGAACCCCAACAGAAAGCGGTCAAAGAATGCATGACTGCGTTCTTCCCCGTATACCTCGGCAAAAGCCTTCTTAATCATCGTATCCGTTCCCGGTAGTCCGATCATAAAATGCTCCAGGTTCATCCAGGAGCCTAGCCCGAACCCGCGGAACAGAATCTTTTTCCCGTTCACCGTAAAGTCTTCTCCGGATACTTGAACAAATGATTTCAAATTCATGCTCGTCATATTTGGCACCATCCTATCTATCTTCAAATTAATTTTTCATTCCCGTGGTAGCCACGCTCTGGATAAAGAATCGTTCGCCTGCCAGGAACACCGCCACCATGGGAACTGTTGCAATGACAGTACCGGCCATCAGCAGGCCATAATCCGTGGTATGCTCGGTTTGGAAGGCCTTCAGACCAAGCTGCAGGGTCTTGAGTGCGTCGTCGTTCAAATAAATCAGCGGAGCCAGGTAATCGTTCCACATATACGTAAAGGTGAAAATTAGTAAGGTCGACAACGCCGGAGCGGATAAGGGCAGCATAATCTTGCGGAAGATGCGCCATTCGCTGTAGCCGTCTACACGTGCGGCTTCATTTAATTCATTGGGCAGGCTCATGAAGAACTGCCGCAACAGAAAAATGCCAAAGCCACTGAATAATTGAATAAGCACGTATCCGGTATGCGTGTTATATAGGCCCAGCCGGCTGACTACGGCAAACTGTGGCACCATGATTGATTGCCAAGGCATCATCAGGTTAGCCATGAACAAGACGAATATGACGCTCTTGAACGGAACCTTCAGCTTGGCAAAAGCATAGGCGGCCATGGCGCAAATTAGTACCTGTAATACCGTAATCAGTACCGACAGCTTCACCGTATTGAATACATATTGGCCGAACGGGATAGCCTGCCAAACCTCCCGGTAGTTGTCCAGATATAACGTCTGGGGAATCCAGTTCATCGGGTTGCGGAACAAGTCCACGTCCGTGCGTAGCGATGATGACACCATCCAGAGGAATGGGAATAGTGCAGCCACGGAGCAGAGAACCAGTCCGACTAACAACAAGACGTAGAATGGTCGGCCCTTGGATGATTTAGAGATAGCTTGCGGCACGAGAAGTCTCCCCCTTTCTCAAGGTAGTTTCTAGTAGGTGACCCATTTCTTCTCCATGCGGAATTGAATCAGCGATATCACCATGATGATCAGGAACAGTACCGCTGACATGGCTGCCGCATACCCCATGCGATAATGCAAGAACGCTTCCTGATAGATGCGAAACACCAGCACATTGGTGGAACGGCCGGGCCCGCCATCGGTCATGACCGAGACGAGGTCGAAGACCTGGAACGAGTTGATGATCGTCAGTACCAGCACCATAAACAGGGTGGGAGACAGGCTGGGCAACGTGATATACCAGAATTGCTTGAAGGTATTAGCTCCATCGAGCTTGGCCGATTCGTATAAATGCTCCGGGATGCCCTGAATCCCCGCCAGCAAAATAATCATGTAGTAGCCAAAGCTCTTCCATACGGCTACGAGAATAATAGCCAGCAGCGCCCAATGCGAGGACATCAGCCACTCGGGAGGATTAGCTACGCCTAGGGACTTCAGGACGGAGTTGATCGGTCCGGAAATGGGATTGAACAGCAGCCCCCACACGATGGCGATGGATACCATAGAGGTAATTTGCGGGAAATAAAAGGCCATGCGCAAATATCTACGCAGATGGCGCACACTGTTCAGCGCAACTGCAGATAGCAACGCAAGCAGCATGGTTAAGGGTACGAATAAGAGCGTATAGAGAAAGTTGTTCTTCAGGGATACTCGAAAATAATCGTCCTGCAGCAGCTTGGCATAATTGTCGAAGCCAACGAAGTTGGCCTTGAGGTTAAACCCGCCGTAATCAGTGAAGCTCATGCCGATGCCGTAGGCCAGTGGCACGAAGATAAATATCGTGAATAACACGAAGGCTGGAAGGATAAATAAGGTCCCTGGAAGATAAGATTTGAGGCTGTGCAGCCGTTGACCGCTCATCGAGGCCACCTCCTGTTCATTGTTGTACTGTGCTTCCGCCGGGGAGAGGCTCGGCTTCCTTCATCAAGACGGGAAGCCGAGCGGGTCCAAAGTATTTTGTCTAGCGCTTGAGTACAGCTTGGCGTTCCTTAGCAAAGTGGTTCATGGCCGTGGAGGAATCCTGCTCCTGGAACAGGAAGAGATCGCGCTGCTCGTTATAGACGCGGTTCACTTCGTCGATTTGCGGAATCGGTTGATTCTCGACGACGGTGTTCGCCTCGAAGAAATAACCGCTACCTTGCGTACCGGTAGCATTCAGGAAGGCTTCCTTCGTCTTGTCACTAGCATAGGCTGGCAGGACGCTGGACTCGGCAATGATGGTTTCCCCTTGCTCCCCAGCCACGAACTGGATGAATTCGAAGGCGGCGTCACTGTGTGAGCTTTGCGGGTTCATGCCAATAAAGGTGCTTACGCCGCCCACGGTAATGGGGTCGTTTGTGCCTTCCGGCAGCGGAAGCGGGGCCATATCGAATTCAATGTTGGTTTTGCCGCTAGCGATATCGGCCTTCAGCAGGTTGAGGGTCCACTCTCCGTTGATCAGCATAGCGACGTTGCCGCTTTCAAATTGCTTGATCCAGTCGATGCTTTCCGCCTTCATTTGCTTGTAGCTCATATGCGAGCCGTCCTCGTAGAACAGTCGGTTTAAATAATCGAGCCAGCTTGCGACGGGGGAGAGGTCATCGTCCAGAATGGTGGCTCCTTGCTGAAGCGCACCCAGCGGGGCAATCAGCCAGTCGGCATAGTAGCCGCCCCATTGCTTGTCCGCTCCCTCTCCATGAGTTAATTTTTTAGCCAGTTCCGCATATTCCTCCCAGGTCAGTTGACCGGGTGCTTCGAGACCTGCCGCTTCAAATAGCTGCTTATTATAGAACAAGGCGTATTGCGAGGTCCGGTAAGGGAGAGCATAATACTTGCCCTCGGTCAGCACTTCCGTAATATCCTGGAAGCTGGGGCCATATGCACCCACGTCCAGATTGGCCGCTTTAATGCGATCCGTGAGGTCGACAAGCTGTCCCTTGGAGGCGTACAGCCCCAGGCCAGAGGTACCGTTCATGCTGTAGACATCCATTTTGGAGCCGCCAGACAGGTTGTTCATAATCTTGGTGTTGTACTCGTCGGCGTCGTTGCTGACAGTGGTCATTTTAACCTCGATGTCACTATGTTGGGTGTTGAAGGCATCAACCACTTTTTGCATATAATCCGCTTCGTCTGTCCAGGTGTAGTAGTCAAGTACGACCTTGTCATTACCGGACTTGTTGTTAGCGCCTTCATTATTGCCGGCACCACAGCCTGCTAGTGTGAGCATCAATACCAGCGCAAGGATCAGACTGGCTTGCAGCTTCGTTCTATTCATTCGAACCCCTCCCATTTCTATGCTATGTTTGATGGACCAACGATGAATCCTACTTCTAGTCTAAGGTGAGCGTGGAATTCCGGTAAGGTTGAACTTTTATCATCGGCAGGGATGCGAGCAATAGCCTGAACCGTCTGATTTAGCGCGAATTTCCTGCGCTGCTAGGGCTGATGGGTGGATGAAATTTCAACCTTTACAGCCGGGGCGGGGTAAACTAAAATGAAGTACCTTGAAATGTGGAAGGACGGGTCGCATGATTATTTTCCTCGTCTTCATGCTCTTCATCGCAATTGCTGTCTTTTGCCTGATTCAGCAGCGTTATACGAAAGCCACCTTATTTATGCTAATGATGGGCTTCTCTTATCTGGTTGTCGTATCCTGTATCATCGTGTACATGTCCAAGGATGCATACTATTATTATAGCCTGGAGGATTACTTCGGCATCAGTCGCGGGCTCCAGAATCAACTGATGTTTCTGCCGATTTCCCGGCTTAGCTTGATTCGTCTGCTTAATCTGGCCACCATGCTATTTCTGTACTCCGGGCTGTGCTCGGCCATTTACTTCGCCTTCCAAGTACAGTTGCAGCGTGGAGTATGGTTGCTTGTCTCCCTGGCCATTCCGTTAGTGCTACAGGTCTTTGTGTATGATCCATCCCTTTATGCGAACCTGTATTATAGACTGTACCCGGATGTGATGAGCTCACAGGCTATCGTTTCACTGTATGAGGGTTTGCATACGCTTACTTTTGCGGTGAATACACTTTATATTGTAGTGGGGGTGGTGCTACTGATTTATGCGCTGTATGATGCCCCTAAGGTGCGACAAATTCGCAGTAATATCGCCATGATTCTGGTCTCGTACATATCCGTACAGATCACATACTACTATATGAACTATTGGGCACCGGATGTACTGGTTAAGGTGTCCAAGGCGGCGCACTTCGTTCATTACAAACCGATTAATCTGGTGGGCAATCCGTCTATTTATACGCTGCTGCCTTATGTAGCGGGGGTGTGTCTGCTGGTCAGCCTGTACAGCATTTACAAGTATTCGCGTATTCAGAACAGTATCAAGAACCAGGAATCAGTCATCTCGACCAATATTGATTCTGCCCTGCTGACCTCCCGGGTATTTAGCCATTACATGAAAAATGAGCTCTTGGCGATCATGGCCCAGACGGAAATTGTAGAGAACATGCTGGATAGCTCCCCCGAGGCCGTGCATGAGCTTCATGTCATTGAACAGCGCTGCCGACAAGTGTATGAACGGCTGGACTCCGTCCACCAGAAGACGCTGAAGTCGAAGATTGAGCTAGAGCCGGTTGTGCTGAGCGAGTTGCTGGACAAGCTGCTTCAGGACTTGCAATCCGAATTGAAGCAGGTACAGGTGAGCTATACCCCATCCCCGAAGGTGCCAGTGATTATGGCGGACCCTTATTATTTCTCTCAAGCGGTTGCCAATATTATCACAAATGCTGTAGATGCTTTGGAATATGTGCCTGACAAGTCCCGCCGACTGACGATAGACTTAATTGTGAGGAATAAATGGGTTGAGTTGACCGTTTCCGATAATGGGGCAGGGATGACTGAGGAGCAGGCGCGGCAAATTTTTCAGCCGTTCTATTCCTCGAAGCCAACAGCTACGAATTGGGGAATGGGCTTGTCCATCAGTCATTCGGTGATTAGTGCCCATGGTGGCAAAATTCATGTAGAAAGCCGCGTCGGGGAAGGGAGTTCCTTTCATATCGTGATGCCGCTATTGTCCGTATCTGTTGCAAACAGCTAAAGGAGGTGAGTCTCGGATGAGCAGGCCAATCAAGGTGCTGATCGTTGAGGATGATCCGTTGATTGCCAAGCGCTATCAAATGATTTTATCCAAGGACAAGGATGTGGAATACGTGGGCAGTGCGTCTAGCGGGTACGAAGGTACCATGCTGGCTGCGCTTAATCAGCCCGATGTCATTCTAATGGACATTGAATTGGAGGACAAGCAGGCCGGGCTTCGCGCAACCGAGGAAATTCTGAACTATATGCCAGCGGTCAAAGTGGTGATGCTGACGGTATGCGACACAGATGATGCAGTCTTTCGCGCCTTCGAGCTAGGGGCTACAAATTATTTGCTCAAAAATATGTCCGCTGCGGCGATTCTGCAAGCGGTGAAGGATGCCTATGAGGACCGTCCTTCCTTGCACGCCAATATCGCAGGCAAGATTACGCGGGAATTCAAGCGAATTAAGCAGACAGAAGACAGCCTGATGCATAACTTTTACAAGCTGACCTTGCTCACCTCTACGGAGCTGGAGGTACTGGAGCTGCTCATGAAGGACTACACGCGTCAGGAAATTTGCAAGCTTCGCCATGTGGAGCCCTCCACGCTAAAGTCGCAAATCAACAGTATTCTGAAGAAATTCGACAAATCGAGCATTCAGGAAATCGTACCCGTGCTACGGGAACTGCACATCCCGCAAATTCTGGCCCAGCGCAAGGGGAAAAGGTAAAGAAGATGAGGGGCTTAGCATAACGGAATCTCCCCTTATCGCAGACTGGAAGGAGCGCAGCCGCGGAGTTGGCGAAACGCCCGGTTGAAGGTGCGCACATTCGTAAAGCCGCATTCCAGAGCAATATCAAGCATGGTCTGATCGGAGGTGCGGATGAGCTCCTCCGCCCTATCTACCCGAATGCTATTGAGATAAGAAGGTAGGCTCATCCCGGTGGTGTGTTTGAAGGTGCGTGAAAAATGATAGACACTCATATGTGCCTGGCGAGCTGCTTCCTCCAGCGTAATGGGACGGGACCAGTGCTCCTCCAGGTAATCAAGCGCTTCACGCATGGCTTGCCGGCTTCCGCTGAATCGGTTGCTCTGTGGAAGGGTCAGTGGCTCACTCGGGACGTGACGAAGAATTAGCCCACTGAGCTGGTAGAGCAGACCAAGCATGATGGTTTCGTAATGAGCGGATTTGTCTCGTTCTTCTCGCAGCAGCTCATGCATCAACTCCGCGGCCTGATTAGCAAGATGGCCACCGTCCGTATCAGGTCGCCCTGCATTCCCAACATAAGGAGAGAGTAAACGGAGATGGCCCGGCCATCCACCGGGAGCTCCGATGGTTTGCGGATTAAAGATGACCAGAAGCATAGATGACTCCAGCCCTGTGCTGTCGTAATAATGAATATCCCCACTGCTACAGATCGCCATATCTCCGGCTTGCAGCAGCCAGCTTTCCGAATTAATACCTACTTGCACGCTCCCCGTTATAACATAAATCAGTTCCACATCCTGATGCCAGTGAGCCAAGAAAGAAAGGTCCTGCAATTGCATCGTACTGATGCGTAGATTGCCTCCATAATAGCGCTGTTCATGATAAGCCTTCAACTTGGTTGCCCCCTGCGATTCATCACTAGACTTCTAAGCATAAAATAGCAAAAAATGTCCGATTGGACAATGGATTTGACGAGCTTTTCCGGACTCTGCGGCTTACAATTTGAGTGAGTAGATGGAAAATAGCTGCAACTACAGTACGGGAAGGAGAAAATAAACACATGGCTAGGAAGGCTTTAATTGTACAAGGTGGCTGGGATGGGCACGAGCCTGTTCAGGTATCCGAGATATTTGCGAATTTATTGAAAAAGGAAGGCTTCGAGGTAGAAGTTTCGGACACGCTGGACCGTTTTGCGGATGAGGAGAATTTGAAGAGTCACGATCTGCTCGTCCCGATTTGGACGATGGGAGAGATTAAGGAGGAGCAGCTTCGTTCTGTGCTGCAGGCGGTGCAGTCCGGCGTAGGCATTGCTGGGTGTCACGGAGGCATGTGTGATTCCTTCCGCAATTCAGTTGAATGGCAATTTATGACCGGATCACAATGGGTCGCCCATCCATTCAATGATGGCGTCGAGTACGAGGTGAACATGGTGATGAATAGCTCCAGTCCGTTGATTGAGGGGATTCAGGACTTCAAGGTCAAGTCGGAGCAATATTATCTTCATGTAGACCCTTGTGTCAATGTACTCGCAACAACGACCTTTGCGCTGAGTGACGGGCCTCATTCTGCAAACGGTATCATTACGATGCCTGTCGTGTATACGAAGAAGTGGGGGCAGGGCCGGGTGTTTTATAATTCACTAGGCCATCACGCCGATATTTTTGATATTCCAGAGGCGCGAGAATTGATGCGTCGTGGCTTCTTGTGGGCAGCCAAGGCGTAGGAACATTAAATTCAGGCTAAAGGCGGGATTATAGTTGGATAAAATCAAGGTCGGTATTATAGGCTGTGGTAATATTAGCGGGATTTATCTGGAGAATCTGACGAACATGTTTGCAAATACAGAGGTCTATGCGGTTGCTGATACGATTCGTGAACGGGCGGAGCTTGCTGCGAAGACTCACGGCATTCCGCATGTATGGACAACAGAGCAACTACTGTGCTCCACGGAAATAGAAATTGTGGTGAACTTGACGACACCAGTCAACCATTATGAAATTTGCAAAGCAGCCCTGATGCAGGGCAAGCATGTCTATGTAGAGAAGCCCTTATCACTGGAGTTCGAGCACGGGTTGGAGTTAACCAGACTGGCGGAGGAGAAGGGACTTATGCTTGGCTGTGCGCCGGATACCTTTCTGGGAGCTGGCCTGCAGACCTGCCGGAAGCTGATTGATGACGGCTTTATTGGCGATCCGATTGCCGCTACAGCCTTTATGCTGTGTCACGGACATGAGGGCTGGCATCCTGATCCGGAGTTTTACTATCTAAAGGGCGGTGGCCCGATGTTTGATATGGGGCCTTACTATTTGACAGCGCTGGTCTCTTTGCTAGGCCCGGTAAAGACGGTCTGTGGGATCGCCAAGAAGACATTTCCACACCGAACGATTACCAGCAGTCCTAAATTTGGCCAGCAGATAGAGGTGCAGGTCCCTACGCATGTGGCGGGGACGATGGAATTTGTCTCCGGACCCGTAGCTACGATGGTGACCAGCTTTGATGTCTGGGACAGCACGTTGCCGCGAATTGAAATTTACGGCTCGCGGGGCACGCTAATTGTCCCTGATCCCAATACTTTTGGCGGACCGATTCTGTTCAAGCCGGCTGGCGGAGAAGGCTTTGCCGAAATTCCATTGCTCCATAGCCATGCCATGAACAGTCGGGGTATTGGCGTAGCGGATATGGGAGCTTGCATAACCAGCGGGCAAAAACATCGAGCGCATGGGGAGTTAGCCAATCATGTTTTGGAGATTATGCACGCTTTCCATATCAGCTCGGAGTCAAAGCGATACGCGGAACTGACCACAAGCTGTGAACGTCCAAGACCGCTTGCACCGGGACTGATATATAGCACGTTGAACTGATTATTTAATAAATGGTTATTTCTTCTAATTTATAAACGCAGCTTGTATAATGAAAGTAGCTTGTTTATCGAGAGGAGAGCTGCACCCGATGTCAATGTCTTTGCCGAGAAAAAACCTCAAGGAACTGGGGATATCGCCAAGTAAAGTTCAAGGTTTTATCGATTATTTGGAAGCGCATTCAATAGAAATGCATAGCTTGATGCTGCTGCGCCATGGTCATGTTGCTGCTGAGGGTTGGTGGCATCCGTATGAACCGGAATTGCCGCATATGCTATTTTCACTCAGTAAAAGCTTCACCTCCACAGCCATTGGTCTGGCTGTACAGGAAGGGAAGTTAAATGTAAATGATTCTGTTATCTCTTTCTTCCCGGATGAGTTGCCTGCTGAGGTATCGGCAAATTTATCTGCTATGCGCATCAAGCATTTGCTAATGATGGGGACGGGGCATACCTCTGATACAACAAGTGACATGCATCAGGCTGCGGATGGGAATTGGGTCAGAGCCTTTCTGGCATTGCCCGTAGAGCTTGAACCGGGAACGCATTTTCTCTACAACACAGGGGCCACCTATATGCTCTCGGCTATTTTGCAGAAGGTGACAGGACAGACGCTGCTGCAATTTTTACAGCCTCGTTTATTTGAGCCGTTGGGTATTACTAACCCTTCGTGGGAGAGCTGTCCGAAGGGCATTAATACAGGCGGCTTTGGTTTGAAAGTACGGACCGAGGATATCGCGAAGTTTGGACAGCTATATTTGCAGAAGGGAAAATGGCAGGGCCAGCGCTTGTTGAATGAAGACTGGATTGCCGAGGCCACAGCCAAGCAGATTTCAAATGGGGACGGCAAAGAGAGTGATTGGGCGCAAGGATATGGTTACCAGTTCTGGCGGTGTCGCCATGGAGTGTATCGGGGGGACGGGGCATTTGGACAATTCTGCATCGTGATGGAGGAATGGGATGCTGTACTGGCCATGACCGGGGGAACCAATGACCTTCAAGGGGTCTTGAATGGAGTATGGGAGCATTTGATTCCTGCATTCAAGAGTAGCGGCAGCGAGATGGCGGAAGAGCCTGATGTTGTTGAATTGCTGCAGGATAGACTGAGCCAGTTGAAGTTGCAACCTCCCTGCTGGCAGCAAGAGTCGCAGTGGGAGATGGATATTAATAAAAGCTCTTATCGACTTGAGTCCAACTCGTTGGAACTGGAGACGATTCAAATTGAGTTTGTAGAGGATACCGCTATATTGCACATTCGGGCGAAAGGTACGGACCACCGAATGGAGTTGGGCAGGCAGCGGTGGGTCCCGGGCAGAACCTCTTTCTTTGGCGTGGAGGAACAAATAGTGGGCTCGTTTACCTGGAAGGAGCATGGTCAGTTGCTGTTGTCGATTCAGCGGGTTGAGACGCCGTTTTGCATCACAATAACTTCGGAGTATAAAGAGGCTGGCGACGAGATAGAGCTTCAGGTGAGCTGGAATGCTTCCTTCGAGCCGGATGGACCTCCAGCTGTGCGAGGAAGACGGCTCTAAAAAAAATAATCACAGGGTATTCCCTATATCTAAGAGAGATGTTATGATACGAAATAAGATAACAACTCCAAAGGGGAGTAGCTGTACAGTAAAGTCGTCATTACGGGATGAGAATCCTCGGCTTTATTGGCAACATTACGTTGTTAGCGAGACCTTTGCCTATAGTGGCAGAGGTCTCTTTTGTTAAGGTCTCTGCCGAACTAGGCAGAGGCCTTTTTGGTTATATCAGGCTCATAGGTAGGGGTGCCAGGTTATCCGAGTCTATGGTTCGTAACGGAGGTGAACCGTACCAGAAGGAGCAAGAGGCCAGAAAAGGTTGGAGCAAAGATAAAATAACTAGAGAGACAGGAGTGGTAAAATGGATCTTTCAATTTTTATGGAATATGCTTGGGTGCTGGTGGTGCTCATTGTGCTGGAAGGACTGCTCGCTGCTGACAATGCGTTGGTACTGGCGATCATGGTTAAGCATTTGCCGGATGATGAGCGGAAGAAGGCTTTGTTTTATGGTCTGACCGGTGCTTTTGTTTTCCGGTTGCTCTCATTGTTCATTATTTCGTTCCTGGTTAATGTGTGGCAGGTGCAAGCGATAGGTGCCTTGTATTTATTCTTTATTTCACTGAACCATATTATCCGGAAAGTCCTGATGAAGAAGACAGAGCCCACGCCGGAAGAAGCATTACTACCAGATCAAGTGAAGAAGAAGTCTGGCTTCTGGATGACGGTGTTAAAGGTAGAATTGGCCGATATTGCCTTTGCGGTAGACTCTATTCTAGCGGCAGTAGCCTTGGCTGTGGTATTGCCAGATACGCCTTTGCCTAGCATTGGCGGCATGGATGGCGGACAATTCCTGGTCGTCTTCCTCGGTGGGTTTATCGGGATGATCATTATGCGTTTTGCGGCTAACCTATTTGTGGGACTGCTTAAACGCAAACCGGGACTGGAGATAGCAGCCTTTGTCATTGTTGGGTGGGTAGGTGTCAAGCTGGCAGTTTACACACTGGCGCATCCTTCACTCGCGATGATTCCCGAGAGCTTCGCTAAAAGTCCGGCATGGAAATTAACCTTCTATGTGGTATTGATTGCAATTGCTTTAGCTGGCTGGTTCTTGTCCAAGGACAAGAAAGAGATGAATGCTACTTCTGGCGAGAAGCTTGAGGTTTCCCAGGCGGACAGCCAGGCATAATGTTGCTGGTTGGCTTATTTAAATCATAAATAATAAAGGACCTTCTAAGCTCATGATCTATTGGCAGCTTCTGCTTCTAGTAGATCAGACAGGCTTGGGAGGTCCTTTGCTTGTAAGTATGCTATAAGGGTTGTTGGCTTCTACCGTCTAAGTTACAGCTTAACCCAGGCCATCAAGCCATCCGGCTGGTCGGGATTGATGCCGTGGCGCTCGGCACTGGAGAGCGCAGCGATTTGCGGGATGAAGATGAACGGAATACCACGAACTGCGGCATCCAGCGGCTGGTCGGTCGTAATGGCCAGATCAACGATATCCTGCGGCAGCACGTCTGCCCGGTCGGCAAAGGCAATAACGGTAGCTTCGCGCTCCTTGAGATCCTGCATGAGCTTGCGTTGATGGTCCACATCGTTGTCAGACAATGCGGCGATAACGAGCGTTTCCCGCCCAATCGTCACCATCGGTCCATGACGAACATCGAGAAGATGATAGGCGTGGGCTTGTGTTTTGGCGATTTCTGTCAAAGCAATTGCACCTTCTGCGGCCAATCCCTGAAGCTCCCCGTCGGCCAGTACGACAGCATTACTCCAGGCAAAATCGGAGGTACGGCGAATTCCCTCCTGGGTACGAGCCATGTAGGCTTCACCTTGCTGAATGGCTGCTTGCAAATCGGCAATCAACGCTTCATCGCTAGCCAGAAAGGCAGCCAGCAGCAGGTTAACCGCATAGAGGTTGGTGACCGTACGAGTCTGGCAGACGCTATGATCGAAGGCCCAGGGCAGGGCCAGAGCACAATCGGCTACTTGGGCGAGTGGAGAATTTTCGACACAGGAGATGGCTAGTACCGGAGTTCGCTGCATAGCTTGAACCTGGCGAAGGGCCTCCATGACTTCGCTAGTGCTACCTGAACGTGACGGCGCAATGAGCAGCGTGCCTTCAAGTAGGGTGCGGTAACGCCGGGCATGAAGCATCAGGTCACCGGCAGCCAAAGCTACCGCAGGCAGGCCCGTACGTAATCGAAAAGTAAATGCCGCCGCTTCACTTAAGCAATAGCTGGAGCCACAACCTACAAAGGTTACGCTCTTTACGTCTTGCGCCTGCACAAAGGCAGTTAGTTCCTCACGCTTAGATAGCATATAATCGTAGGTTTGCTGTAAAGCCTGGTATTGGCCCTTAATTTCACTATAGGTCAAACTCATAATAGGTACCCTCCCACATACAAAATTAAATGACGCTTTATGTCAATTTTATAATTGTTTCACTCAAAAAATCAACTAAAAGATATTTATGATCAAAATAAATCACTTATACTTGCAAAATGAAGATTTATTTTTTATAAAATGATTGAAATTATCAAATATAAAGATTATTATAATCACAAGTACAAAATTTATCCATTTTTCATGAAAGGAGGAATCGGAATGCCACTCATCTCGTCCACGGAAATGCTGCAAGTTGCTCGCAGGGAGAAGTACGCTGTCGCTGCCTTCAATGTACATACCCTGGAGATGCTTCAGGCGGTCGTTGAAGCTGCAGTAGAGACGGAATCCCCGTTAATCATCCAAACGACGGTAGGCACCGTCAAGCATCTGGGCCCGGATTACATTGCCCATGCGGCGAAGACGGCGGCGGATCGCACGGATTTGCCGATGGCACTGCATCTGGATCACTGCACGGATTTTACGACCATTATTCAATGTATACGTGCTGGCTACACCTCGGTGATGATTGATGCTTCAATGTACCCTTTCGCAGAGAATGTAGAGCAGACCCGGAAAGTCATGGAGGTTGCCATAGCCTCCGGCGTAAATGTAGAAGCGGAGCTGGGAAAAGTAGGCGGGGTTGAGGACAACATTGTGGTGGATGAAAGGCATGCCTCGTTGGCTGATCCCGAAGAATGCGTACAATTCGTGGCACAGACGGGTGTACTCACGCTTGCCCCGGCGATTGGAACGGCACATGGTATCTACAAGGGGCGTCCCGACATTGATTTTGCCCGGATTGCCCGAATCGCCGAGTTGGTTGATATTCCTTTGGTGCTGCATGGTGGCTCCGGTGTTCCGGCCGAGCAGATTCATCAAGCCGTGGCGCTGGGCATGTCGAAGGTGAACATTGCGACCGAATTGCGAATTGCCTTTTCTAATGCCATCAAGGGCGTATTTACGGATCATCCTGAAGAGAATGACCCCCGTAAATATATGGTTCCGGCCAAGGCAGCGGTCAAACAGTTGGCTATGGAGAAGATGCGGCTTTGCGGAAGTATTGGCAAGGCGGGCATGGCGCGTTGATAACGGTAGCTGTATTGCAATCTATCCTGGCATCCTCCACAATAGAGCTAACACGGCTGGGCTTGTCAGCCCGGACATATTCAGAGGTTGTTTAAAGGAGAGAGCCATGCAATCAAAGGGTGAATTGCGCCGAGCGAAGACGCTCGAATTGATCAAATCCCACGGTAAAATTTCGTTGCAGGAAATCATAGAAGCGATGGGTTGTTCGGAGGCTACGGCCAGACGCGACCTCGATGTGCTGGAGAAGGCCGGAGGGATCATTCGTACAACAGGCGGGGCGATTTACGAGGGAGCGCTGATGCCTTCGGCTGCGGAGTTGCCTTTTGCCGCCAAGCGAGATTTTAAGCGGCTGGATAAGGAGCGGATTGCCCAAGCGGCGGCTGCACTTGTTCAGGAAGGGGATATTATTTGCCTGACCGGGGGAACTACGACGTTCTTTATCGCCAAAGCGCTGAAGCAGCGCCAGAATATTACGGTGGTTACCAATGCCGTGAATATCGCCTTTGAGCTTGCTGATGCAGACGGAGTTCAAGTGGTGGTCATTGGCGGTGTGATGCGTGCCAAGAGCTATGAACTGAGTGGTCCATTAGCGGAGAATGTGATTGATAAGATCAATATTACCAAGATGTTTCTGGGGGTAGACGGAGTATCGTTGAACCACGGCTTCACGATGCATTCCGAGCTAGAAGCCCATATTGCCCAATTGATGATGGAACGTTCAAGCAGCGTGTATGCTGTATTCGACCAGAGCAAGCTGGAGAAGAGCGCTTTATTTACGATTACTCCGCTGAATCAGGTAACGGGCGTAATTATGAATAAACCGCCGGAGGGATGGTTTGAGCAAGCGTGCCGGGAGCAGCTGATTGCCATACATACACCCCTAGACCATACGGCTTCCGTATAAAATACGCCTGATATCCTCAAGCAACCTCCCCTTCAGATGCTGACTAATATGCGGAAGATAAGGGGATGTGCGAATGCGGTTATCCAAACGGATGTTAATACTTGCGGTGATTTGCGTCATGTTCGTCGCGTCAGGCTGTACAGGCTCCTCGGCTACCAGCGGCGATGCGTCCGCAAACCCGCAAGGCCAAGATAAGGTGAAGCTGGTCTTCTGGAGCCACCAGGAAGACGCAATTGTAAACGCATACAAAAAGCTCGTTGCTGAATTTCAGATCCAACACCCCGATATCACCATTGAGTATCAGACCTTTCCCTATGATGTATACAATCCGAAGCTGAAGGCATCCTTCTCCGCAGAGACACCGCCGGATGTAGCCGAGATGTTCGGAACCTGGGTACCCGCTTATTCCAAAAATGATTTGCTCGTCGAAATACCTGATAGCGAACATGTGCAACAGGAGTATTATGACGCCCCCATAGGTGCGTATTTACGTGATGGCAAGCTCTATGGCCTGCCGCTGGAATACAACATCGAGAACGGCGGGATGCTGATTCATCCGCAAATGCTCAAGGAGCAGGGCTTGGACCGGCCCCCGTCCACCTGGACAGAACTGGTCGAATACGCCAAGAAGCTGACGGTCCGTCAGGGGAATACCTTGCAGATTAAGGGCTTCGACTTCGTGTCCTCCGACAATATTACTTTTACCTTCCTATCCTTGATTCTCCAGCAGAATGCCAGCTTCTGGGGCGAGAATGAGCATGTCAACTTTCAGACGCCAGAAGCTGAGAAGGCCATGTCTGAGCTGGTCTCTCTGATCGCCGAGCACAAAGTTGCTGATTTGACGACCTTTGGCGGCGAACTCGACACCTCCGATTATTTCTTCCGGGGCAACTCAGCGATGACCTACCGCGGTCCGTGGACCATTTCAGCAGGTTTGAACAACTATAAGGTCAGCGACTTTGAATACGTACCTGTTCCTTCGTTCACGGACAATCCGCCTTCCTTCGCGGCTGAATCCGGCTGGGGTCTGACCGTGGCGAAGCGAAGCAAGCAGCAGGAGGCAGCTCTAAAGTTCGTTCAATTCGTTTCACAGAAGGAGAATCTGGCTACTTGGAACACGGACACTTTTACCGTTCCAGCCAAGAAGGAAATTGCCGAAGACCCCGAATTTTTGAACAATAATCCATACATGAAAACACCGATAGAAGCCCTACCGCTTGGTCAATGGATTGGCCCTGTGGCGGATCGCGACTATTTCTTCAAGCAGGTCAATGACCACTTTCAATTAATGGTTACGGGCCAAATGAATGTGAAGGAAGGACTCACGAAGATCGAACAGGCCATTAACGATAACCAGGACCAACATAAGCGATAGGGGTGTGTTCGGGCATGCGTGTTGCTGTTTCGGCCGATAAGGCCAATAAGTTGAAACGAGCGGGGAGAGCAGCGGGCCTGCGGGCCAAGCGGAGGTTCATCCTCATCTCGCTGATACCGATTCTGCTGTTGTTTGGCGTGTTCGCTTTCCTGCCCATCGCCTGGAGTTTGGGGTTATCTGTCTTTCAGTATGATCCGCTTAGCTCCAGAGCTATCTTCGTAGGCGCAGAAAATTATATTCGCATGGCCAGCGATGCCGTGTTTTTGAAATCGTTATGGATTACGTTCAAATTCGTGGCGATAACGGTTCTGGTCAATATCGTGATTACATTATGCATCGCTTCCGCAATCCAGCGAGTCAGAATTCCATGGCTCAAGAGCTTGTTCCGTACCTTGTTCTTCTTGCCAACCATTGCGCCGCTGGCAGGAACGGCTATCGTATGGAGTACGATGTTTAATTATAACAACGGTCTGTTCAATCTCATTCTGGTGAAGCTGCACCTGACTCCCATTCATTGGCTGGCTGATCCCGGGTATGCCCTTTATTCCGTGATCCTGATGACCTTGTGGGCGGATATCGGCTATAACGTCGTGTTGTTCATTGCCGGACTGGATTCGATCCCGGACATGTACTATGAAGCTGCGTTGCTGGAAGGGGCGGGGAGATGGCGTATTTTTTTTCAAATTACAATGCCTTTGCTGCGCAGAACGCTGTTATTCGTGTCGGTAACAACGGTAGTTTCTTATTTTCAGGCGTTCCCGCAATTCCAAATCATGACCAAGGGGGAGCCCTTCAACGAGACGCGGGTGCTGGCGTTACACATTTATGATCAGGCCTTTGCCGGCTCCAATATGGGCTATGCTTCTGCCATGGCAACGGTGTTCCTCATGGTTATCCTGCTCGTTACGCTGGTGCAATTAAGAGGGGGACGCGCCAATTGGGAGCATTAAGAGGAGGTAGAGTCCATGCTGCATCGACGTAGCGCTTGGGACGGAGTAGTTATATTTGTATTGGCTGTAGCGGCTGGCATCATGCTGGTGCCGTATGTCTGGATGGTCCTGTCTTCCCTGAAGAGTAATATGGAAATCGTAGCGGGTACAGGAGGATTGATACCCCGGGAGCCTAGTCTGGAAGGATATCGTACGGTGTTCCGGGATGCTCCGTTTGTGACCTGGCTGTTCAACAGCTTGGGAACCTCCATTGTGATAACGGTGGCAACCTTGTTCACCAGCGCACTCACGGGATATATTTTAGCCAAACATCAATTTAGAGGCAAAAGGGTGCTGTTCATTCTTATTCTGGCGACCATGATGATTCCATTCCAGGTGATCATGATTCCGACCTACCTCATCACGGCTGAGCTTGGACTCATCAACAATCTGATGGCCATCGTGTTGCCTTGTCTGGTGAGCTCCTATGGGGTGTTCCTAGCCAAGCAATTTATTGAGGAAATTCCGCAGGAACTGCTGGAGGCGGCCAGAATGGATGGGGCCGGAGAGTTCAAGCTGATGCTGCGTATTGTGACGCCGCTGATTTTGCCTATGCTGTCGGCTTTAGGCATCTTCACGTTCATGAATTCCTGGAACAATTACCTATGGCCTTTAATTGTGTTGAATGACGAGAGCAAAATGACGGTTCCGCTGGCCCTGGTCTATTTCAATGGAACGCATATGGTCAATTACAACGTGGTGATGTCGGCGGCAGTTCTAATTACTTTGCCGGTGATCGTAGTGTTTCTGATCTTTCAAAAGCAATTCATCAAAGGCCTGACCATGACAGGCATGAAATAGGAGTGTGGAGAGAGCGATGACGAAAATTTCCATTATCGGGGCAGGTAGTGCCTTCACTAGAGATATTGCGATGGATATTCTGATGATCGAGGGCTTGGACGGGGGAACGATTGCCTTGGTTGATATTGATGAGCGGCGGTTGGAGCTGGCTCGCAGACTCGTCTTGAAGATCGTGGAGATGACGGGCAAGTCGTGGAGGGTGATCGCCTCTACCGACCGCAGGGAGGTTATTGGGGGATCGCGGTTCATCATCAATCAGATTGAAGTTGGCGGTCTGGACACCGTTCGCTATGAATATGAAATTCCGTTAAAATACGGAGTCAACCAATGTATTGGAGATACGCTAGGTCCGGGTGGGCTGTTCAAAACGCTGCGAACACTCCCCAGTTGGATTGAAATTGTCAGGGATGTGGAGGAGCTATGCCCGGATGGGATGATCCTGAATTATACCAATCCCATGTCAGCAGTTACGTTGCTCACCTCCCGCATCACCGAGCTTCCGGTGGTAGGGTTATGCCACTCGATTCAAAATTCATCGGCCCAACTGGCGGAATATGCCGGAATTCCTTACGAGGAGCTTCACTGGAGGGCCGGGGGAATTAATCATATGTCCTGGTTTGTGGAACTAAGCCATAAGGGACAGAATTTGTATCCCATCCTGCTGGAGAAGATCAAGGACCCTGAATTGCTGCGGCAGGACCCGGTTCGTTTTGATGCTATGAAGTATCTGGGGGCCTTTGTCTCGGAATCCAGCGGCCACTTCTCCGAGTATATTCCTTATTATCGCAAACGCCAGTCGCTAATCGATCAGCATTGCAGCACAGGGTATAATGGAGCAACTGGCTTCTATGCCGATAATTGGCCGATTTGGCGTAAGGAGAATGATGAAGAGATCGTGCGTCAGCTTGAGGGGACTTTGCCGCTGGAACTACAATCCAGCAAGGAATATGCGGCGGTGATTATTGAGGGGGTACTAAAGGGCGAACCCAAAGTAATCTACGGTAATGTCCCGAACCGGGGATTGATCGAGAATTTGTCACCGGATGGGGTAGTTGAAGTAGCTTGTCTGGTCGATGCCAAGGGGATTCAGCCTACTCGTTTTGGCAAGCTGCCAGAGCATTTAGCAGCCTTATGTCGTTCGAACATGGCCTTCTTTGATCTGGCGGTTGAGGCGGTCCGACAAGGCGACAAGGAAATGGCCCGTCATGCCCTGATGGTAGACCCCCTGTCGGCGGCGGTTTGCTCTCTGGAGGAGATTGGCCATATGTTTGAAGAGCTATATGAGGCGGAGCAAGGTATTGTTCCGGTGCTGAAATGATGGGCAGCCAGAGCCGAGGAATCATGGACTCCAAGCCAATCGTTGTTGTCGCCGGAGAGCTAAATGTGGATATTATTGTATCGGGCAACGATGTGATGCCGGAATGGAATCGGGAGAAGCTGGTGGAAGGCTTTGAGATCGTGTTGGGCTCTTCCTCTGCCATTACGGCCTGTGCCTTGGCAAGTCTGGGGGCAGACGTGCGGTTTGTTAGCGTAGTGGGGGAGGACGACTTCGGGCGGTATTGTACCAATGAGCTACAGCGTATGGGGGTGAACACCGAGCATGTGACAGGGCTACCGGGGATCAAGACCGGGGTGACCTTGTCGTTCTCTACGCCAGCGGACCGTGGCCTGCTAACCTATGCAGGCAGCATTCCGCTGCTGAAGCCGGAGCTTGTCCCGGAGAGGCTGCTTCGCGAGGCCCGCCACCTCCATTTCGGGTCCTACTATTTGCAGGACGGTATGAGACCGCATTGGCCCGAATTGTTCCAAAGGCTACGCTCAGACGGCATTAGCACGTCCTTTGATACGGGGTGGGATGTGGCTAACCAGTGGGATCGTGAAGGGATTAGCACGCTCTTGGGCCATACAGATTTGTTCATGCCCAGCGAGGATGAGCTGCTGCACATTTTCCCGGCGGATCAGGTTTCTGATATGCTAGAGTCGGGGTTACCCCCGGTGGCCGGGCTAGTGGCCGTCAAGCAAGGCTCCCGAGGAGCTTCGCTACGTGAATTAGACGGGAGCGTGAGCCGGGCGGAACCCTATCAGGTATCACCGGTAGATACGACAGGAGCGGGCGATTGCTTCAATGCGGGTATCATTTACGGTTATTTGCTTGGTCATCGTGGTGGGGAGCTCATTCAATTTGCCAACGCTTGCGGGGCAGTATCGACGCTAGGAATTGGCGGTACGGGAAGCTTGCCGACCGTGGAGGCTGTCAGGAAGCTGCAGGCGGTAGTCAAAGCATGAATTTGCCTGCCAGTTGCTGAAGCATGACGGGAAATTAGCTGCAATTTGATTACAGGGACCGATCAACAGCGTGCTGCTAATATGCAACCCCACGTCTGTTTTCTCAGGCAATTGCTCTACTAGAGAAGAATTTTCACTATATCAAATTGGATATATATTTAAAATATTTCTATTATATAATATATTTAGAAATAATTTACTATATTTGAATCTAAGGAGCTGACATTAATGTTGAAATTAAAACCATGGTCCATCGTCGTACTGAGCTTGATTCTGGGCTTCGTTCTGGTAGGCACCTCGGTACATATGCCGGACGTATCGGCGGCCGGGGCTGAATATTATGTAGCGACAAGCGGTAGTGATTCCAATGCAGGGACCAGCACTGCGCCATGGAAGACTTTGCAGCATGCGGCTGACGTCGTACCTGCGGGGAGCACAGTCTATGTGCGGGGTGGCGTGTATAATCAAAAGTTGAAAATCACCCGTTCAGGTTCTGCGGCTCAAGGCCCTATCGTGTTCACTAACTATGGAACGGAACAGCCGATTCTTGACGGTACCGGACTAACTGTTAGCGGTTCCCAAGGATTGGTGGAGCTTGAGGATGTAAGCTATGTCACCGTTCAGGGCTTCGAAATACGCAACTTTACTACGACTTCCCGAAATGCCGTGCCTATAGGCATCTATGTGCATGGGGCAGGCGGATTTATTACGCTGGCCGACAATAAAATCCATGATATCAAGAACACCGCTACTCCAACGGGCAGCGACTTGCTTGGCCGGGATGCCCATGGTATTGCTGTATATGGAACCAAGGCACCTGCCTCCCTTCATGATCTTGTGATCAGCGGTAATGAACTTTACAATCTCGTATTGGGTTCCAGTGAATCCATGGTGCTTAACGGGAATGTCGATGGTTTTGAGGTCCTTAATAACCTGGTGCATGACAATGACAACATCGGGATTGACCTGATCGGCTTTGAAGGGACAGCACCTAATTCGGCCTATGACCAAGCGCGTAATGGTCTGGTGAAGGGAAATCAGGTGTACAATATTACTTCCAATTATAATCCATCCTACGGCAAGACGCTTCCGAACAATAGTAACGGGGCTGACGGCATTTACGTGGATGGAGGTAAGGATAGCATTATCGAGCAGAATTACAGCTATAACAACGATATCGGTATTGAAATCGCCTCAGAGCATGCTGGCAGATCGACCAGCAATATTACGATTCGCAGCAACGTTGTCTATAACAACCGGTTAACCGGGATTGCCATGGGCGGATATGATGATGAACGTGGCTCTACGGTCAATTGCAAGATTGTGAACAACACCGTATATAAGAACGATACGGTAGGCGATGGCAGCGGCCAGTTGTATGTCCAGTTTGATACAAGAAACAACATCATCAAGAACAACATCTTTGTCGCCAGCTCTTCGGATGTGCTGATTTACAACGAATATACCGAAAACTCTGGCAATGTAGTCGATTATAACCTGTACTTCACTTCTGGAGGCAGCAGCGAAGCGGGCTTCACGTGGAAGAACAACGATTATTGGGGATTTTCCGACTATAAAGCGGGAACAGGCAATGACGCTCATTCCCTGTTCCTGGACCCCAAATTCGTGAATGCCGCCTCAGGCAACTTCCATTTGCAATCCTCCTCGCCTGCCATTGATGCCGGTGATACAGATCATGCGATTATCGGAACAGAGGATATCGATGGAGACCCACGAGTACAAGGTGCTGCCGTCAACATTGGCGCTGACGAGTAAATATCGATTCACTTTACGAGGGTAGCATATAGCAGCTAAAATAATAAGATCCTAGGGCCATGCGGCTTTTCAGCCGTAGGTCCTAGGGTATTTATTTTCGTAATCTTTTTAATCGCCTATTAATATGTCATTCTAGGGTATGTTTGACCAGTCTTACGTTGTGAGGTGGTAAGACGGATACTGACCACTGCCATCCTTCAGTCAATTCGACTAGACTCAAAAAATGGCCATGGCCAGCACCCGTATCTATGCCAAGCTTGCCATCTGCAAACCACAGGTGATCTGGCTGCAAGCCAAAGCGGTAGGTGGATGTATGACCAAACACGACCGTTTTGCCCGGGGGGCCAGGGGTCTGAAAGAAGGGATCACGAATTTCCGTCAAATCCTCGGGAGTTTGCTCATGTAGTGAAATGCCTGGACGCAGGCCCGCATGAACGAACAGAAAGTGTTTGTATTCCGCCCATAGCGGCATTCCGGCGATGAACTCCTGGTAGTAGGTTGATACCGCTTTATGGTCAGTGGACTTACTCGGTACCTGGTTCAGCCACTTACGCTCGTTATTCCCCTGAAGTGCGATAGCTCCATCGACGCATAGCCTATGAACCAACTCCAATGTACCTACAGAGTCCGGTCCTTTATTCACGTAATCACCGAGCAGGAATAGCCGATCGGCTTGTGAATTATATCCTGCACAATCCAGTAGATACTCCAGCAAATGACCATAGCCATGAATATCCGAGACAGCAAATAATTTACTCATCGTCAGAGAGAGCACGGGCCGCATACAGCATGACATTCTGCGAAGGAACCTGAATGGTCAACCGGGCGCCCGGCTCTACCCCCCTGTCATGAAATAAATGGAGGGGTTGTCCGTCATCCGTCTTCACAATCAATCGCCATCTTGTGCCTTCATAGATTGCCTGTACCACCTCTGTCTCAAGCATGTTAGCATCAGTGGATAAGGGCTCCTGACCCACAGAAATGTTCTCGGGGTGAAGCATCATCACACCTTCTCCTGAGTAAGCGCCTGGAGTCATTTGCACTCCCTGAATCGGGGCTCCTGCTGCCAATGTCACCAGATTGCCATGAGCTGCAAATTGAACCTTTAGGCGGTTATGATAGCCCATCAATTGTGCTACCCAAGGGGTGGCTGGCCGTTCGAACAGCTCGTCGGGAGTTCCGATTTGATCGATGCCGCCCTCGCGGAGCACAAGAATGCGGTCGGCTATGGTGAAGGCTTCCATGCGATCATGTGTTACATACAGAGTAGCGATAGACAGTTCGCTGAGCAGGCCCGCCAATTCGCCGCGCATATCCGTGCGCAGCTTGACGTCCAGATTGGATAGTGGTTCATCCATCAACAGGAGCCGGGGACCTGTCGCCAGTGCCCGGGCGATACCTACCCGCTGCTGTTGACCACCGGATAGTTGGGCGGGTAGCCGTTCCAACAGTCCGTTCAGCTTCAGCAGGGATTGAAGATGCTTCAGACGGCTCTGCATTTCGGTCTTGTCGACTTTGCGCCGCTTCATACCATATTCAATATTCTGCCGGACCGACATATGTGGCCACAGGGCATAATCCTGAAATACCATATTAATTGGCCGATTTTCAGGAGGAACGTAATGTCCCTTCCCCTTCTCCACAGTAACGCCATTTATCTCAATCTCACCATCATCAATTCGGGTCAATCCAGCTACAAGCTGGAGCAGCGTCGATTTGCCGCAACCGGAAGGACCCAGAATGCAGATACGTTCGCCTTCGTTGACTTCAAATGAAATAGGCTTTAGTACCTGTTGTGTGCCATATGCTTTCGAAACGCCTTTCAGCTTTAAAATCTTACTCAAATGATAGCCCTCCTAAACTAAATCCTGATTGCGGTTCCCGTCCAAGCGGCGGAATAGCCATCGGCCGGCTGCCTGCAACGCCACAATCAGCAATACGACGACGGAGCAACTGACCACAGTAGCAGCGGTTGCGTACCCATACCTGGAAAATTCAAAGGCACGGTCTATGACTAGCGGCATTAGCGAATAATTAGCGGGCTTTAGCATGGATGCCAGAGCCAGATCGAAGATGCTTGTGCCGAACGAAGCCAGTGTTGCCATGAGCAGTGACTGACGTACAAGTGGCAGAACAATATGCCGCATCCGGTCAAACACACCTGCTCCCTGAATTGCAGCAGCTTTGAGCATGGTGCCCGAAAGCGCTCCGAACGAGCCCATCTGTACGCGTACGGCATAGGGAATGGCCCCAGCGATGCCTGCAATGACCAGCAGTGCCGGTGTACCATATAAATGAAGGCCAAGAGGCTCCAGCCACTTTTGATTCCAGATGAAGATGTAACCTATACCGAGTACAACCCCTGGAACAGCCAGGGAAATGACAGAAAACAACTGAAGTGCCGATTTGAAGCGAGATTCCGTGAAGCTTAGCACATACGCAGTTACGAAGCCAATCAACATGCTGAACACGGCCGCTGCAGCCGCAATCGTTAACGAATGGTAGAGCCCCTCCAGATACTCGAGCAGCCGATGATCCCCGGCTACGCCGGTGAACAGATTAAAGTAGTGCTCCAGGGTCAGGTTCCCTACCGTAAGCCCTTCTCCCATTTGTTTAAGTAAGGATACAGCCGCACTTGTCCCAATCGGAATACCGAGGCAGACCACCAGGAAGCCACCAACTACGATGTTGTAGGCCCAGCCGTGACGAGGCTTCTCTCTCACCGTTCTGACGGCTTTGGCATTCAGGAAGTCAAATCGCGAGCGGCGCAGGGCAAACAGCAGTAACGCCATGGCAAGCGCAAGCATGACAACAAGATAAAAGGCCAGAACTCCAGCCATATCAAAACGAACGGGCGATTGATAAATAGCGGAGTAGATGGAATAGGTCAACGTCGGGAATTTGTAGACGGTGGCCAGAGCGGCCGGAAGACCAAAGTCCCCAATGGTGTCCATAAATACGAGCGTCCAACCGGCGAGAAAAGAAGGCAAAGCCAGCGGAAAGTCGACGGTTCTCCAGACCGTAAAAGGCTTAGCGCCGTTCAGTCTGGCGGCTTGGCCGAATTGCCGGACATTCCATTCTGTGGCGGACACAATGGCCAGGTAGGCCAACGGAAATTTGCTGAGCGCCATAACAAAGACGAGCCCGGATGGCTGGAAAATAAATGACGTAACAAAGGTCCAGCCAAGCCATTGATGGACAAGGCCATCGGCACTGGCGAACAGTACCCAGCCTTGAGCAATCATAAAGGATGGAGCAATCAGCAATAGCCAGGCTGCCGTATCAAGTAGCCGACCAGCGGCGAAATTCCAACGGGCACGAACCGTGGCGAGCGCTCCGCCTATGATGGTTCCGAAGGTGGCCGAGCCAAGAGCCAGCAGTATCGAGTTCCAGAGCGACTGCCGCCATAGTGGACGGTGAAAAATTTCAGTAATAAGCCCAAAGCCGCCATATTCCAACTTCCCGAAGAAAAAGCCAGGAAAGACAACATTAATTAGAACAGCCTGTAAGGGCAGAAAAATAAAAAGGAAGAGGAGGAACGTTACCGCGCCCCCCCAATGTGCTTCCGTGGTTTTCATCTCAGGGCTCCTACTTTACGTTTTGATCAGCGAACCAGGTCTTGATTTCAACTTCATGCTCCGCGGCCCACTCGGCTGACGGTAACAGGAACTTACCGCCCTGTTCACGTTCGCTTCGTCCTTCAACACCTGTAACAAGCGGAGTAAAGAAGCTTTGTGTGGATTCGAGTTCTGTCAGCATTTTCTGAGTTTCCGGTTTAAGCATATATTCGATAAAAGCTTTGGCTGCTGCCGGATTTTTAGTTGCCTTACTGATGGCGGCAACGCGCAGACTTCCCGGCGCCCCTTCCTCCGGCCAGATGACTTCGATGGGCTCGCCTGTCATCTTCAATTCATAGGCATTATGCTCCTGTAGGGCGGCTACCTGAATCTCTCCGCTGAGCAATGCTTTGCCAACGGGACCATTCTTAGGGTAAATGTGTAAGCCATCCTTAAAACGCTGGGCATATTTGGCCTCCCCTTCTTCAATCCCCCATTTCTCAAACAAAGCAGAGACGAGAGGATAAGCAGGAGCGGCGACTGCCGGATCAGCATGTCCGACCGGACCCTGGAAGGCAAAGAACTCATCCCATGTTTTAGGTGCTTGATCAGGAGTGACCAGCTTCGTGTTGTAGGCAATAACACCAGAGGCGTGCAGGCCTATTGGGAAATACGAGAGGTCGCTTGGAACGTATGAAGTGCCAAGTTCAGATAGATTGGCCAGATTACTTGGCTGCCAGCCTGTTAGCAGAAAGTCGCGGTCGGCCAAATTCCGCACCGAGCCGTGGCCATCCATCATCAACACATCCCATTGGGGGTTGCCTTGCTCAGCCTCAATTTTGGCCAAGGCCTCACCGCCGCCGTAGTGGACGGCTTCTATTTTATAGCCTGTCTCTTCAGCAAACTTCGGGGCAATAAAGTCAACAAAATCGTTGCCGTATAAATAAATCGTTTTGCCTGTATCTTCAGAAGTCTCCGCAGGCTGTTCTGTTCTCGTTGCTGGGTCTACCTTCTTATCGTTTCCATTCAAGTCTGCGGAGTTAGCCCCGCAAGCCGATAGCAGAAGAACGACGGATAAGAGCGCCGTCATTAGAAGACTTTTGTTGTTTCTCTTTGTTTTCATGTCACCCTCCATGTTGTGTATTCAATGATTCCATTGCATAATCGATTACTTCTCTAGTCTAGTGGGCTCGTATCATCCAAAAATTAACCCCACGTTAATATAAAGTTAAATAAAATCTATAACATATAAATTAAGATTGATATTATCTATCTTTTATGGTGAATAAACAGGAAGAGGAGAGCTCTTATGAATTTGCAGCAGTTGAGAGCCTTTGTGCTGGCGGTTGAACTGCAGAAGCTGTATTTAGTGGCGCAAAAGTTAAATATTACGCAGCCAACAGTGACCTTTCATTTGAATAAGCTACAAGAGGAAGTTGGAGTGTCGCTGTTCCATACCAAATCGTATCATGTGATTAAGCTGACGGAGGCAGGGAGAGCCTTCTATCATTATGCCTCTCAAATCAGTGCATTATCTGCGGAAGCGGAGTCGGTGATGGCGGTCTATCAGGGGGTTCATGCGGGGAGGCTGGCGATTGGGAGTACACACACACCAGCTACATATATGCTGCCTCCACTACTGGAGCGGCTCAAGCAAAGCAATCCTGGGCTATCGATTCTCCTTGACGTCAGACCGGCCCCTTTTATCCTGGATAAGATTAAGAAATACGAGCTTGATCTGGGGATCATCTCACAAACGTCCATTGATGATCCTGATCTCATTGTGTTGCCACTGAAGCGCGATGATCTGGTTCTCATATGTTATCCCGGCCATCCGCTTGCTGAAATGAAGGAACTGTCGCCCAAGCATATAGCTGCTTATCCGTTTATTTCCCATGAGGAAGGTTCAATTAGCCGTAAGCTGATCGATAGTTGGGCTGAACAGCATGGTATCTCGTTAGATATAACTATGGAAGTATCCAGTTCCGCTGCACTTAAATCAGCCGTTATGCACGGAATCGGTTTTGGGATGGTTGCCGAAGCAGGCATTGGAACGCAGCAAGCCGAGGGGCATTTAGTTGTCCGCAAAATTCCTGGCTGGGCTGAGGAACGGTTCATCTACGCCGTGCGTCATCGGAACAAGCTTGCCAGTCCGGCGATGCGGATGTTCTGGAAGGCGATGGAAGAGCAGTGGGAGGACAAGCACTGACTGGGGGAAGCAAGCAGATCCTTGATCATTTTCCTGATCGTAGCCTGTGATTTGCCGAAAATATCGGTAAGCTCCTTAAACCACAACTAATGTTGGGTAATCAGCGTCTCTAAATATAGAGGTAGCAACGTTTCATAAAATGGACGGAGAGGGAATACTTAGGAGTCATTTATCTATTAACAACCTTAGGAGGAATAAAAGTATGAGAAAAATGGTCATTTTGCTTGCTCTAGTAGTCAGCTTTAGTTGGGGAGGCTATACCCCTGCTCATGCAGCGGTGAATTATAACCAAAGACCTGTGAAAATCAATGTTAATGGTGAGTTTATTCCATTGGATGTACACCCCACTCTGGAAAATAATCGTTTGTTTATTCCTATTCGTTCCTTGGCGTCATTGGGGATTCATTACAGTTTTTCTTCAAACGTAGTGACGTTAAAAAATCAAAACGGAGAATACTTAAAAATTACGGTAGGCAGCAAGGTCGCCTACAAGGGGAACCAAAAAATACAAATGGATCAGGCCGCCAAAAATGAGAATGGGCGCGTGCTTGTTCCTATTCGATTTGTGAGTGAGGCCTTGGGCTATCAGGTCGAATATGAAGCCCTGCGCCAAATGGTTTTTGTGAGATCCGAAAGTTATCATTTTGATATAAGCCAGATTACTCAAGAGGACCTGCAAGCCACACGTAAAGCAGCCATTTCTTTGCCTATTAAGTTTAACTTTCAATCGTTTGATTCTCCTGGCACCTATCATGTGTATTCTTTCCCGGTAGGAAGAGCTGATACGTACATGTTACAGGACGGTCACAATACAACTCTTGTGGAAATTGAAAATGGGACAGCAACGGCGATTGGTCAATTTGATGATTCTGATCGCTCCAAAACCTCCGGGGCTATTCTTCCTCATTTTATCTTCGATACGGACCCCCTTTTTGAGGCCTATAACAATAGTAACGTCTTGTTTATGGATAATAGAAATGGAACAGCCAAAGCTATTTACGGGGATGAGAACGGTAAAAGAATAGAAATAATGACAAAACTCCATGTGTATTCTGACATCATTCAAAACCTTCCTAAATAATAATTGCAGAAGGGAGATCTGCCCGGCAGATCTCCCTTCTGTTTATCAGGCTTTTTCAGCGAAGCAATTGAGCCTCCGCGCTTTTCTTCTTTATCTGTCCTCTCCCTGTCCGGTCCGTGACCCATGTTTGTCCGTTTATAGGCCGATGGTGACCGGGAATCCGCGATACAATGATAGTGTCGAAGAAGAAGGATACAACAACATAAAGCTTGCGCAGGGCCGTGAATGAGACTTTCACGGCCCTGCTGTTTTCTCGCCGGTTCCAGGCATTTGGACCGGCTATTCGTGTTGGCGGGACCCCTTGCACCGGTTCACTGAACCACGCAGGCGCTATAGAGGAAGGGCGCTCCTGGCATAAGGCAAGTCTAAGGTCCCGCTCGTAGAATAACAAGTCGCAAAACGTCTGGAACAAGGCGGAGACAGCAACACGCAAGCGAAGCACGAAAGCAGGTGAGGAGTCTATTTTGACACAGATGACTTTGAATGACGTTGTACAGAGCCTGGCTCATGTGCTCACCGCCGGTATCCCGGAGGTCCCTGTGTATACAGAGAAGCAGCCTGGGGAGACAGAAGGGCCCTATTTGCTCGTACAACTGGCGAAGTCGGAGCAGAGCCGAGAGCTTCATCGAAGGTACAAGCGTACCCATTCGCTGGAGGTGCAATTCGTTCCAGGCGGAGCGGATAGCCGGGTGTCTACCTATGACATGGCAGAGCGCCTTTATGAGCTGCTTGCTGACTTTGGCATGGGCGATGGTTTGATGCCGGGTAGCGCTTTGGCCGCACAGTGGCAGGAAGATGGGGTACTACACCTGCAACTGACATTTACCCAAATCGTCTGGTCGCAGGCCAGCGAAGAGATCAAGATGGGAACGCTCCGGCAGGAGGGAGAGCTTAAAGATGGTGTTTAAGAAGAAAAAGGCAGCCCAGCCTGTGCAGCGGACTTTCTCCAAAGCACAACTGCTGGCAGCTAACCGTTTCAGCGGTGTGGAGAAGGATATTCTGCATGTCGCACTGACGGATGAGGGAATTTATACGGCGGCTCAAGCGGAGCAGGCCGTGCAATCATTTATTCAAAGAGGAGTGAAGGAACATGGCTAATGGCACATGGACAACACAAAATAAAGTATCCCCGGGGACGTATATCAACTTCAAATCAGCAGCCCGTGCAGTGGGTACAGTGGGAGAACGAGGGGTGGCTGCTTTTCCGGCACCCTTGCCTTGGGGCCCTGAGGGAGTTATCAAATTGGAGGCGGAATCCTTCCTGCAAAATGCAGAGAAGCTGCTGGGCTTCGGGGCAGCCGATGCTAGAATCCGTCATATCGCAGCCGCTATGGCTCACGCCAGCCAAGTGCTTATTTATCGGCTTGGGGCCAAGGGTGCTGAACAGGCCAAGGCTACGGTGGGCGAACTGACAGCAACGGCCAACTACGGCGGTACACGTGGTAACGACCTGCAGATTATTGTGCAAGCTAGCGTCGACGAGCCGGATCACTATGAAGTCCGCACTTTGCTCGAAGGCGAAGAAGTAGACGCGCAAATCGTAGGCTCCATCGAAGAGTTGGTGAATCACGACTTTGTTACCTTTACGGGGAGCGGTGAGTTGACGGAGACGGCTGGAACGGCGCTTGCGGGCGGTGTGGATGGTCCGGTAAGCAATGGCGATTGGACCGCAGCGCTGGCAGCTTTGGAAGCTGAAGAGTTTGACGTGCTGGGTGTACCAACCGATGATGCGGCGATCAAGCAACTGGCTGTAGCTTATACGAAGCGCCTGCGTGAGCAAGAGGGCAAGAAAATCGTCACCGTCCTCTACAATCACCCGCAAGCCAATTACGAAGGAATTATCAGCTTGAAGAACAGCATTATTACAACAGACGGCTTGACCGTGGAGCCTATTTACCTGCTATGGGAAATTACGGCCATGGAGGCCGCCGCCAATGTCAACGAATCCCTTACCTATACGGAGATCCCGAATGCAGCGGACGTATCCCCTAAATTGACTTATAGCGAGATGATCCAGGCGCTGCAAAACGGGGAGCTTGTGCTTACCGCCTCCAACGGCAAAGTGCAAATCCAACAGGACATCAATACACTGACTACTTTTACCCCGGAAAAAGCCAAGCATTTCAGCAAAAACCGCGTGGTACGGGTGCTGGATACGATTGCCCGTGATCTGCAACGGACGTTTGCTTCGAGCTACCTTGGTAAGATTGGCAATAATGCGGATGGCCGCAATTTGCTGAAGGGCGAGGTGCTGAGCTACCTGGGCAGCTTGCAGGGCATCGGTGCGATTCAGAATTTTGATGCAGAGAGCGACCTTGAAGTGCTTCCAGGCATCGAAGGCGATGCCGTCGTGATCAACCTGAATGTACAGCCGGTGGACAGCATCGAAAAAATCTACATGACCGTGACGGTCAACTAAGGAGGACGAAAGCATGGCAGGCTCTTTTTTTAATGTGAAGGATGCAGTAAGTGGCAAGCAAGCCAAGGCATTTATCAAAATGGACGGACGTACGGAAGAATTGTTTTATGCCAAAACACTGGAATCTACGATTGAGAAGACCAAGGTAGACGTGCCTACGCTGGGCAGAACCAGCACACCGCAACGTTCCGCGGGCTGGAAGGGTACGGGGACGCTGACGATTTATTATGTCTCCTCCTTCTTCCGTAATCTGATGCAGGACTATATCAAGAACGGGACGGACTTCTGGTTCGATCTGATGATTACCAATGAGCAGCCGGGGAGCGGCGCGGGCAAGCAGACGGTGTTCCTGCGGGGCTGCAACATCGACAGCATTATTGCGGCTAAATTCGATGCGACTGCTGACGATATGCTGGACGAGGAAATTCCATTTACCTTTGAAGACTATGACATTATCGAATCGTTTGGCACTGTTCAGCCAAGCAACTAAACCCATTCAGGAGGAGATTCACAAATGAGTGCTTTAACTGCTTTTTTTGCCCAAAATGCCGCCGCCGGACAGGTGGAGGAAGTCGTTGTTTCCGATCGTTTCAAGGATGAGAATGGAGCTGCCGTGCCTTGGCAGCTCCGCAGCATGACGGAAGAAGAGAACGAGACCATTCGCAAATCCTGCCAGCGCAAGGTGAAGGACAAGGGCGTGGTCAGCTACGAGACAAACACGGATGAGTATTTGGCCAAGCTGGCGGTCGCAAGCGTCGTGTTCCCGGATTTGAAGAACGCGGAGCTTCAACAATCCTATCAGGTGATGGGTGCAGACCAATGTCTGCGCAAGATGCTGCTGCCGGGTGAGTACGCTACGCTGGTGCAGAAGGTGCAACAGATTAACGGCTTTGACAAGAGCATTAATGAACTGGCGGACGAGGTAAAAAACTAATCGACGAGGGCGATGGCGAGGCGACCTGCGCCCTCTTTGCGTTAAACCGCTTCAACCTGATGCCATGGGAATTCGCTGCCCTGGGCATCAGGCAGAAGGCGGCCTTGGTCGCAATGATCCAGGAGATCATCAAGACGGAGAAGAAAGCAGCGAAGAGAAAGTGAATTTCGAGCCAGGAAAGAAGGTGAAACCTTGGCGAGTGCAAATTTGATGCTTCAACAAAATACGCTTTTTCAAACCTATATTCAACAACAGAATGTAGCTATCACTAACACCAATATTGTGTTTCAACAAGTTAATAACATCAATCAAGCTCAGACCAAGCTGAATAAGACCATGGACGATTCCGCCAAGAAGGCGAATGCATTCATGGGTATCTTTAATGGTCCGGCACTTGGGAAAATAGCAAAGGCAGGCAATGCAATTCTGGGAGGTATGCTTCAAGATGGTGCGGATCAACAATCCGTCCTTGACCAAATGTCCCTTCGAGCTGGAAGCTCGGGGGCAGGGCAGGCCATCTTTGACCAAACGGCCTCGCAGGCTCTGAAATACGGTCAAGATGTGAAGACGGCTTTGGCAGGAACGCAGGGGTTGATGGCAAGCACCACCGATCCAGCCCAGTTGGAACAACTGAATATGCTGGCGATGCGTATGTCGCAAATGAACCCGGACATGGGATTAAAAGGGGCAACCGATGCGTTATCCAAGCTAATGACAGGCGATAGCAAGTCCTTGGGAGAGGATTACAAGGTTGAGGCAGGGGATCAATCCGCATTAACCACCGCATCCAACGCGGGAGATATTAACGGCATGATTGCGGCGATGGATACGTTGCTGAACAAGCAGGGAATCACGCAGGCTGCGTTGGATACGATGTTAGATTCACCAGCCGTGAAATGGAAGAGCGTAGTAGATGGCTTTAATTTTCAATTAGCCTCATTAGGTCAACAAGGGATGAATGCGCTCACTCCTGCCATAGACGCGCTGTTGAGTATGCTGAACAGCGAAGCGTTCAATCAGTTCATCAGTGGAGTAGGCGCAGCCTTTGGCTTTGTAGGCTTCCTGTTGGGCGAAGTCATGGCAGGGGTTGCTTCCTTTGTAGGTTCGCTCACTTCAGGTGGCTCCTCTGTGAACATGATACTCCTTGGCATGGGAGTGGCACTAGCTGCACTGGGCGTCATGCTATGGGCAATGGTGGCTCCGGTGGTCGCACAGGCTATTGCCTGGTTGGCTGTGAATTGGCCTATTCTGCTGGTAGTGGCTGCCATTGCGCTCATTATTGGGGCTCTTATCAAGTTTGGAGTGTCTGTGGAGTCTATCGTTGGCTTTGTTGTGGGTTTATTTTATGGCTTATATGCTGCTATTTATAACTATGTCGCTATTTCCATCAATTTATGGATTGCCCTTGCTGAATTTCTAATCAACACCTTCCATAATTCGGTGTACAACGTTAGGAAGTTTATCTTTGATATGGGACTGTTCTTTGGCGAACACATGTATAAAATGCTCCTCGCCACTGAGGAATTTGCCAGCGGATTTGTAAGTATCATTCTGGACGCGGTAAATGGAGCCCTTGGCGGCATTAATTTACTCATTGAAGGGTTCAATAAACTGACTGGTGCTGATATTTCAGCCATTCCATTACTTAATAAACCCGACATGCACGTGTTGAGTGATAAGCTCAGAGTTAAGCTGGACAGTATGGTGGCTCCGGAGGCTCCAGGTGAGTCGACTAAACTGGGTAGAATGGAGACCAAGGATATACTAGGAGCCTTTAATCAAGGCAACCAGGCTGGGAAGAACCTCGTGAGTAAGGGAACGGATTTTCTCGATTCAGCAAAATCCGGCCTCGGCAATACGCTGGGCGGGATGCTGCCAGGTAGCCCGGGTACCGGAGGCGCAGCTCAGCTAGGAACTCAGCCAGGCATGAATATTTCCCAAATTGGCAGTGTGGGTAATGTCGGCAGTGTGGACCGCATTAATGAGACGGTGGATATTTCTTCGGAAGACCTCAAAATGATGCGTGAACTGGCGGAGGTAACCGCGATCCAGAACTTTACGACGCTGACACCAACGGTGACGGTCAACACAGGGCCGGTCTCCAAGGAAGTCGATATTCACACCATCGTGACGCAGATCGAACAGGTATTGGAAGAAGAGATCGCCACCAGCGCAGCGGGGGTGTATGCATGAGCTATACATTAATGCTGTCCTATAACAATAGGGAGGAAGTAATTTTTTTACCGGTTCTCCCTGAGAAGATTGAAGTGAACCAAAGTGGCAACAGCAATAGCTACGATATCTCCCAGCTTGGCGAGGTTCAGGTGTTGACGGGACATAAGCTGCTCGATATTTCGTTCTCTGGTATTTTCCCGGCCCATCCTTTGTATGTGAACGGGCAGGAGCGTGTTCCTTTTCTGGAGCCGAGCAAATATTACCACACGTTGGAGAACTGGCTGTCTTACCAGAAGCCGATTCGCCTGACCTTTAGCGGGTCCACGCTCAATCTTGATTTACCGGTGAGCATTGAGAGCTTTACGTATTCGGAATCGGGCGGGGCCGTTGGCGATATCAGCTATACCTTAAAGTTGAAGGAATACCGCTTTTATACCGCGAAAAAGACGTCACTGGAACAGCCAGGGGGAGCGGCAACTGCGGCTGCTCCGGCAGCAGCAACGAATGCTCCAACTCGTCCCGACACCAGAGTACAGCCCAAAACCTATACACTGGTATCCGGTGACAGCCTCTGGAAGGTGGCGCAGAAGGTGCTGGGTAGTGGTGCCCGCTACAAGGAAATACAGAAGCTCAACGGCATTCAGGACAGTGAACTGACTCGGTTGCCTGTCGGCAAGGTGTTGAAGCTGCCATGAGAAGAGGTGAGTCGTTTGCTGCAAGTTTTACTGGATGATACGCTGGGCTCGGTCTGGGATATTTCCGAATTGGTCTCAGAAGCAACTTGGAAAACTACGCGGGTGATTCAACCCGGAAGCCTCGACTTCCGCATGATTGCCTCGCCGCAGATTACTGTGGCTAACGGCAACATCGTCCGCGTGAAGTGGGATGAGGTTCCGTTGTTTTATGGCTATGTGTTTTCCATCAATCGCGGGCAGGGTGAGGAAATTTCAATCAAGTGTTATGACCAAATGCGTTACTTGAACGCTAAAGATACTTATGTGTTCAAAAATATCACCGCTGCGGCCGCCGTGAAACGAATTACCGATGATGTGGGCCTGAAATGGGGACATGTTGCTGATACGAAGTATGTTATTCCGACGCTGATGGGCGATGGGAAGAAGCTGCTGGATATCCTGTCGGAAGCCTTTGACAAAACGGTTATCAATACCGGTATCATCTACACCCTTTACGATGAGTTCGGGGCGCTGGCCGTAAGGGATTGTGCCAAAGAGATGAAGCTAAATTTGCAGCTTGGTGATCAAAGCCTGCTGTACAACTACTCTTATGAGCAGAGCATCGACAGCGACACGTATAACTACTTCAAATTGGTGCAGGACAACCAGGAGACCGGGCATCGTAATGTGTATGCCGCCAAGGACGAAGCCAATATCGCCAAATGGGGCAAGCTCATTTATTACGATAAGGTGGACGATAACCAGAATGCGGCTCAAATTAACAAGCTGCTGGACATGCTCCAAAAGCTGAAAAACCGCGAGACGCGGCGACTTAAGCTGGATGTGCTTGGTCAGCCGCAGCTTCGTGCGGGTTGTCTGGTTGCGGTGAACATCAGCGCCCTGGGGATGAACCAGGATTTCTTGATTGACGAGTGCTCTCACCAATTTCGTGGGGGCGAATATACCACTTCTATAGATTTGAAGGTGATTTAATGGGGTTGGCGAACAAAATCCGTCAGCTCGGCGCCGGGGCGGTCGATGCGTCCAGCCCGGTGTCTGTGCTGTTCGGCAAAGTGATGAATACGGCTCCGCTGGAAATCCTGGTCGATCAACGTTTTACCATCGATCAGGATTTTTTGGTCGTTCCGCAGCAAATGACCCGCTATGAATTGGACCTGAAGCACAGGCACAGGACCAGTGCGGAGGATACCCAGGAGTCGCTGGTCGATAAAGTTGTTATCCGCGAGGGCTTGCAGGCCGGGGACAGCGTGTTGCTGCTACGCATGCAAGGCGGTCAAAAATACGTCGTATGGGACAAGGTGGTGAGCGGATGATCCCACAAGGAGGAAGCCTGATGCCGGACACCGCTGCGGTGGAGCAGCCAAGCCGTACCTACAAGCTGGATATGCGGCAAGGGCGTATGGCGGGAATGGCGGATGGACTGGATGCGGTAAGGCAGGCGGTTTATAAAATATTGCATACCGAGCGTTTTGCCCATCTGATCTACTCAGGAGACTACGGCTTTGAGCGAGCGGGATTGCTTGGAGGCAATCCTGACTTTGTACGTTTGGAGTTAGGACGCCGGACTCGCGAGGCGCTGCTGGCTGATGAGCGAATCTCGGATATCACAGATTTCCGGATTGAAATGCAAGGAGATGAGGCGGAGGTCAGCTTCACGGTGCTGTCCGTGTATGGAGATTTCCGTATGGAGGTGAATATGAATGTATGAGCATGAAACTTATGAAGCTATTCTCTCCCGGATGCTGTCTCGGGTGCCGGATACGATTGACAAGCGGGAGGGGAGCATCATCTATGATGGGCTAGCCCCGGCGGCGGCCGAACTGGCTCAGATGTATATTGAGCTGGATCTTAGCTTTGGCTTGTCCTTTGCGGATACCGCTAGTGGGGATTATTTATCGCGTCGTACCGCCGAATTTGGCGTGGACCGGCAGCAGGCGACGAAGGCTCGCCGGAGAGGACGCTTCTATGGAGCCCAAGATGCCCCCATTGATATACTCCCGGGCAGTCGGTTCTCACTGAATGATTTGGACTATACTGCCATATTGCGAATCACGGTAGGTGAATGGGTGCTGGAATGCGAAACAGCGGGAGCCGTAGGGAATCAACAATATGGGGCTTTGCTGCCCATTGATTATGTGCCTGGCTTGGTTCGCGCAGAGCTGGCGGATGTGGTTATTCCTGGCGAGGATCAGGAGACAGATGATTCGCTGCGGTTGCGTTATTACGAGACAGTTAATGAGCCTGCCTTTGGCGGGAATGTGGCGGATTATGAACAAACCCTGAACAAGCTGGAGGGTGTGGGAGCCACCAAGGTGTTCCCGGTCTGGAACGGCGGCGGGACCGTCAAGTGTACGGTCATCACTTCGGATTGGAGCGAGCCGTCTGCGGCTTTTCTCACCGAGTTGCAGACGGCCATAGACCCTACGGTGAACCAGGGAAAGGGTTATGGTACAGCCCCGATTGGGCACACCGTTACGGTGACTGGTGTAGCTGGGGTTACCGTGGATGTAGCGATGACGGTTACGCTCGCTCCAGAGACTACCTCCGGTCAAGTGCAGGCCCCGATTGAGGAAGCGGTGACGGCTTATCTGCTGGGATTACGGCAAACCTGGGCCGACACGGAGCAAATTATTGTACGGGTGGCCTTGATTGAGGCTGCCATGTTGCAGGTCCCCGGCGTCATTGATGTGACGGAAACAGAGCTTAACGGGGTAGCGGGCAATCTCACGCTGGCGGCTGAGGAGATTCCGCGAGTGGGGACGGTGACCGTTCATGCCTGAACGCATTTTACCCTATCTCCCTGACTACTATGGGGAGGTGCTGGATTTTATCCAATTGGCTCGTACAGAGGATCTGGAGCTGGATCAATTGGAGGGAGCGGTGGAGCAGCTATTTGCCGATCAGTTTGTAGAGACAGCCGGGCTTCAGGCGATCAAACGCCGGGAGCGTATGCTGGGCATTCAAGCCGATCCTGCCGTGGAGACATTGGAGTTCCGTAAGCAGCGAATCCTCAATCGCTATCGGACTAAGCCTCCTTTTACCGTGCGCTGGCTGCAAGAACAACTTGACCGTCTGGTTGGGCCGGGCATGACCATTGTGTCGGTGGACCCGGATCGGTTCATGTTGTATGTCACGACGAGCATTGAGAATGCCAATGTCTTCAAAGAAGTTCAATATACGCTGCAAACGGTGAAGCCGGCGAACATGGTCTATCAGCAAAATACGGCGCTCCATGACCGCATCGGTCTGGAAGAGCATGTCGCCAGCAGGTCCGTGACCTGGAACTATAAGCTGGATGGTTCATGGCAGCTCGGGGAGAAGCCGTTTGCCACACTCGGAACGGAGGTGCGTGTGATATGATAACCGCCACTTTTAAACAAGAAATTGCCCAGTACGTCCATTCGCGGCTGGCGAAGGTCGTATTAAATGGCAGCTTTGAAATTACAGAATTCCAGCAGAGCGTCGTTAACGACTCAACCGTGGCCTTGCAATATCTGATCCCGGCGAATGAGCTGCCAATCATCACGCAAATCGAGCTACGGGATGAGACCGATGCCACACTGTCTACCCACACAGTGAACTTGCCCGTGCCGTCAGACACGCTCATGCTACAAACGTTACAAATCAAGGAGGTCAACAACTAATGGCCAAAACCGATTGGAGATTTACAGATACCGTCATCCCGGAGGACCTCAATGGAATCGGGGAAGAAATCAACGGACTGCGCACCGAAATGTCCACCCGCTTCGACCACGAAGCCACAACCCCTCTTACCCTCCAGCCCGGCCTCCAGGTCGTCCACGCTGAAAAGGACGCCCGCTTCAAGCTGGGCGAAATTCGGGGGCGGACTTTGGTGAATTTGTTGGGGCAGATGGGGAGTATGGATTCTCTTGAAGGATGGTTATACGACCCTAATGCGGCTCTAGTAGACACTAATGAAAAAATTGAGGGGTCTAGTAGTATCAAGGGAATTGTAAACAACGGAAAATTCACTGATATTTTCTATCGGTTTCCTTACGACCCTAACAAAAGATATGTTGTCATTGGTGAGCTGAAAACATTTAGTGGGGCTGTAGGAAGAATAAGGTTCGTAGAAGTGGATGGGCTGATAGAAGTTTCAAGTAGTCCATTTTCAAGTGAAGTATTCAAACCTGCATTCTTTAAGGTTCCTGCAAATATAATTACAAGTGGAAATATCGTTTATTTTGGTACTGTTTTTGTGGGAGATAATGGATCAGGTGGGAACGTGGATGCTCTAAGAGTATACGAAATTTCAGATGCTGAATATCAGGCTTTGGATAACATGACACCTGAGCAAGTGGCTCTAAAGTATCCTTTTGTACCTAGTGGAATTATTGGTGTAGAGAATCCGTATGTAATTAATACTTTGGGAAATTTGCTGCCGCCGTTTTACAATTATGAACATCTCGTAGATACACACAAAGTAGAAGGTCCTTATACGGTAAAGATTGAGCCCAATATAAATAGTCCTCATGCGTATTCGTATATACCTTTCAAAGTACAGCCGTATACAGACTATACACTGTCTATTGAGGGTTCTAACTATTATCATGCCATTTTTCCACGCGATTTAATGGTTCCCAATCCTCCATCGGGATGGTCTAATAGTCCAAGCATAACGTTTAATAGTAGAAATAACAGTGAGCTATTATTTCTATTTAGAAATGCAAACGAGACTCTTCCAGCTGGTATAAAAAAACCAATCATTACTATGGGAAGTCTTACTAATGTATTCAAACCGCAACGAGTCAATATGTTTGCACTTCAGACGGAGTTACACGCCAATCCTGCTGATGGAAGTTCTCCAGATGTAATGTTTGAGAAGCAAGGACAATATTTTAAACTGAAGAAATGGGAAAAGAGGACTTTAGAAAAGTTTTCTGGATGGCTGCCCGCTCAGGCTCGATCAGGATATAAAGTATTTGCTTGTTCCCTACCAAACTCACAAAACTATTCACAAACTCTCATTAAGAGTAACGGTAATCAAGTACAAAACACCTTGCCTGATAACTGGACATCTGGTGATCTGACAATTATTTTTAATAACTATCTGTATTTATCTATAAAAAACACAGATAGCGGATGGGGTGAGAGGGATGAGTTACATGAGTTTACAGGAGACGGATCAACGACAAAATTTGTGTTGCCCACGCCAACAGGTTTTTGGATAATACCGGAGACTGTAACCGCTAGTATTGACAATATAAATGTTAATCTAATCTCGGTTGTTGGGAATGAAGTCACTGTTGAAGCAGCCCCGACATCCGGAGAAAATCTTGTTATAAATTATAAAGTAGCTTACGTACCGACCGGCGATGAAATTAAGGCGTATTTTATGGGCTGGCGCATGGCTAATCCAGAAAACTGGGGCGTTCCATACTTTGCAGGTATAAAAGCATGGGGAAAACTTAATAGAAATTCTGAACTGGTTTCGGGAAGTGGTACGAATGTTTTGCCTATCCTGATAAGTGATCAAGGATACAAACCATATGAGATACTCTATCGTCTAGGTGTTAATTCCATGGAGCCCGTTGTTTCTGGTGGAGGGCTCCTTTTGAGTGAGGGAGATAACCTAGTTGAGGTGGGCACAGGAATTGTACTGAGGGAGCAGGTGGTACCATCACAGGATAACGCTAAGTTTTGGAATCTAGGAAACCCAGTTGCAAATCCTACTTCTAAAGCATTCAAGCAAAGAGCCTCAAGGATTTTGTCTATTTACGCTGATAATATGTCTGATGAGCGCTGGGCAAAGGTGAGCGGTGATAGTAGCAGTGAAATTAGAGGGATTATTGCTCAACTCAGTCCTAATTACGAAATTGATTTGACAAAGATATATTCTGTAACCTATGTGAAACTGGATAACTCCCCAATTCAGCCGATTATAGGAACGTTAGCAGCCAATGAAAAGGCTCAAATTGGCGACCTGACAGCAGGGGTCGCCGAAGCGTTGCAGCGGGTAAGCGTGGTTGAGCAGAAGAAAGCGGAGAAGGATGCACCGGGATGGATAACGCCTACGCTGTTGAATGGGTGGAATATCGCATATACAGGAACCGGATATTATAAGGAATCGAATGGAATTGTAAGGTTACGCGGGCGAATTACATCAGGTATTATGACAGGAGGTACGAGTATCTTCATACTGCCCCTTGGATTTCGTCCCAATCTACATTCCAAATTCATTTTATCAGTATACAGTGGTACGGGAACGGTACAGATGGGCACTATAAACGTGAATACTAACGGATCTGTGACTGCTGAATTCCTTCCCGGTAATACATGGGTTCATTTAGACGGAATCTCATTCCTAGCCGAACAATAAAGGAGGCATTACATGAAAGCCATACCCAAAGTAAATAAAGAAGGCTTCTATTTAGAGGACGCCTTGGTGGACGATGCCTTTTCTGGGGTCGTCCCTTTTTATGCCGAGTTGTCAGTACCAGAGTTGCCGTTGATAACGGATGCTGAGCATGAGCAGCCAGCTAAACAGGAGTCGGAGATTGCTGGCTACATGGTGGGCCTGCCCGTTACGCCGGGCTTGTACCTTCCGCGATTTGATATCGCTGCTTGGAAGTCCTATCAAGATAACTTGGTTTTTGCACAAGAGGAGTACAACATGGCTTATGCAGAGTGGAGTAGTTTTCCGGAGGAAGGACGCGGCGAACCGCCGATACATCAGCTACTTACACAACCTGAATTTTGGCTGGAAGGTCTCACAGCAGAAGAAATTGAGGCCTTGCATCCGCCGATGCAGCCTACTGAACTGGAGCGTTTGCAACAGGAGAACATGGAGTTGAAGCTGGCTATCGCCGAGTTGGCAGAGGCTAACGAAACCGACAAGACGCAAATGCAATTGGCTCTTGCCGAATTAGCTGAATGGGTGGCAGTTCATTAGGGAGGTGATGAGAGCAATGGCTAAAATCTATGTTGATTTAATTCAAAAAGGGTTAAAGTCCATCGAAGATGTACCTTTGCGCTGGAAAGAGCAGGTTGAGGAGCTCATGGACCATGCCGTTTAGGCAATCGGGATATATAGCACGATATGCACTACTACGTAACTTCAAGCAGGTCGATCATGGAGGATACTCCAAGGTCGGCCTGTTTTTTTGCGTCAATTCACACACACTCAATTCCCTCATTGGTCTGGTCAACTAGCCATCCTTTCCACCAACCTCCTGTCTGCTTCTGTCCGACACCGCCACAACACAAACATAACCACAATCACTACAACCCACAAAGCAACTATGGTCCCTTTCCCCCTCTAGCCAACAAGGCTATACTAAAACCAACGTAAAAAGTAGATGAGGGAGGAACCCAAGAATGAATGAAGAACGCAAGGATGAAATCGGTAGAAGGTTTATTCTGAGTCCGGAGCTTGTGGTAGAGGAGCTTAATCAGCTTTCCATTCAGGAACTGAACTTTCTAATACATACCGCCAAGAGGTTCAAAGAAGAAGAAGCCTTTCTTCATGTGTACCTCGACGAACGTATCCAAAGCTTCACCACTACGCTGCAAGATAAGTTTAAAGCCGCCGAAGCACTTTATGTTGCGTACGACAAAGCCACGCAGTATCCGTACATTGATGGTGAAGGCCGGGTGTGGATTTTTTCCAAGGGGAAATTTGCCGACAGCGCCCAGGACTATTTCATGCAACAGCTCGTCATGCTGGAGATGAAAAAGATCGGACAGAAGGAAATCCTCCCTATCCTCGGTTTGTTTCATGTGTGGGGACTTCCGGAGATTTTGCTGGATAACGGACAATATCAGGTTGAACTCAAGCGGGACGAACTACTGCCACCGCCAGACTGGAGCGGAACGCCAGAGATTAATATTCCTGTGACCAATCCGGGGTTGCAGCGGGCTCTCCTGCAATTTTTCCAAGGCCTGCATGCGCCATCGGGAAGCCAGGAGGCGAGAGAACAACTGTTGAACGGCCTGGAGGCACAGATGTTGGATAAGGTGCTCCAAGCCAGATACCTTCTGCCCATGCAGCTACAGGAAGCAGATCCTTCGGTCGCCGATACAGAAGGACGCAAAACACTAAAGGAAGGGACAGTTATTCAATTCGGTGTCTTGAGCGCCGAAGATGAATCCTCCTGGTTGCCTGCGTTCACAGACTGGCCCGAATTTGAAAAAGTGTACGACAAAACCATCTGGAGCAGCAATATTGCCACCTATGAAGACCTGCTCGCGGTATCTGGTAATATGAGTGGAGTTGTAATCAACTGCCGGGGCGTCGCCCTGCGCATTGATCCCAGCAACCGGAAGCGGATTGAAGCGTACCGCAAGGCTCGCGACAGTCAGGGAGAGAACGGGGCTAAGCCAGTAGACCAGGTGACAGAAACCGTGGAAAAGGTCGTCGTCCCCAAGGATACGAAGGTCCTGCTCGGTGAGCCGGCCAACTATCCTACAGCCATGATCGAAGCGGTGAAGGCTTGTCTTAAGACGCAAAAGTCCGTCAGCGAAGCGTATCTGCGGCTGATGGTTCAAGGAGAGACGCAAAGTTATCTGCTGATCGTGGACACGAATGACGAACCCGAAGCGGTGTTTGGAGCCATTTCTTCGGCGGCCGCTCCTCATTTGCAAGGGATGCCCCTTAACCTGGTCAAGCTGGAAGGAACCTGGGCAGAAGAAGCTGCGAACCTTACGCCGTTTTATAAGAAGAAGCGTTTTGGCCTGTTTTAGCAGAGATTACATTAGCGAGTATCCCTAAAATGAACTCTATACTCAAAATAACTGGAAAAACTCCCGTTAATCTACTGGTAAGTTGCCGAAATACTCAAGTTATATGGAATTTCTCCCGCTAATATCTTCGAAATGGTTGGCTTGCACCGAAAATAGGTAAAATAGATGGAGGAATTCCAGCTAAACAGCAAATTTTAGGAAAAAGCGAAATTTAACGGGAGGATTTCCTGCTAATGATGTAGTGGGCCACTCTATCATGGAACTTATCAAGCTATTCAACAAGCAACTTAGCAAGCAATACAGCCACATAGCAATACGGTTACAAAGCAACACATCCACATAGCCACATAACAGCAACGCAAAAGACCGAGAGAGCGGAGGAACCCTATGACTATGCCTAGCGAAAAAAGAACCGGTTGGAATCTGAGCAACAGCTATATGGAATTACCCGACATGTTCTATACCCGTCAAGAGGCGAAGCCGGTCCGGTCGCCGCAGGCGGTCGTCCTGAACCGGGAGCTTGCAGAGCAGCTTGGGCTGGATGCCGAGGCGCTGCGCGGCGAAGAGAACATTGCCGTGCTGGCTGGCAATGGCCTGCCGCCCGGGGCGGAGCCGCTGGCTCAGGCCTACGCCGGGCACCAGTTCGGGTATTTCACGATGTTGGGCGATGGCCGGGCCGTGCTGCTGGGTGAACAAACCGCGCCTTCCGGGGAGCGGTTCGACATCCAGCTCAAAGGCTCGGGCCGGACGCCCTATTCGCGCGGCGGCGATGGCCGCGCCGCGCTGGGGCCGATGCTGCGGGAGTACATCATCAGCGAAGCCATGCATGGGCTTCGCATACCGACCACCCGCAGCCTGGCCGTCGTGACCACCGGGGAGTCGGTGGTCCGCGAGCAAGACCTGCGCGGCGCGGTGCTCACCCGCATCGCGTCCAGCCACGTGCGCGTCGGCACGTTCCAGTACGCCGCGCAATACGGCACGGCGAGCGATGTACGTGCGCTCGCCGACTACGTCATCGGCCGGCACTACGCGGAGCTTGCCGGCCCTGAGGCTGCGGCCGACGAGCCCGGCCGCTATCTCGCGCTGCTGCGGGCGGTGATCCGCCGCCAGGCGGAGCTGATCGCGAGGTGGCAGCTTGTCGGCTTTGTCCATGGCGTCATGAACACCGACAACATGACCCTCAGCGGCGAGACGATCGATTACGGGCCTTGCGCGTTTATGGACGCCTATGACCCGGCGACCGTGTTCAGCTCCATCGATTCGGGCGGGCGATATGCCTACGGCAATCAGCCCTATATCGGAGCGTGGAACCTCGCTCGCCTGGCGGAGAGCCTGCTGCCCTTGCTGAACGAGGACACCGAGTCAGCCGTCAAGCTCGCCGAGAGCGAACTGGCGGGCTTCGATGATTACTTCCAGGCAGCTTGGCTGCAAGGCATGCGCGGAAAGTTGGGGCTCTTCGGCGAGCAGCCGGACGATGAAGCCCTGATTCAGCGCTTGTTGGAATTAATGCAGCTTCATCAAGCGGATTTCACCAATACCTTTCTGGCGCTCACCTTTGGCAGATTGGAGGAACCAGTGATGGCTGGCACACCGGAATGGGCAAGCTGGCTGAAGCAGTGGGAGACCAGACTAAGTGCACAGGACGAGAGCCAGGAGTCCTCCCGTCAACTCATGCTAAGGAGTAACCCCGCGGTCATTCCCCGTAACCATCTGGTGGAGGAAGCCTTGGAGGCCGCGGTGGAACGGGATGATTATACCGTGATGCATCGCCTGCTAGCCGTATTGTCCGAGCCATTCTCGCATACGGAGGAGCAAGCAAAATATACGGGTTTGCCACCTGCCTGCGATCGTCCTTACCGCACCTTCTGCGGAACCTGAATAGCTTCCGGGACCTGGCTGGTTTGCTTTTAGCTTGTTAACCTATTTATAATGGACAAGACATGATAACGAGCCATCAGCAGGTGGGTACGAAAGCGTGATTCAAGGGCACAAAGGGATATAGCTGGGAAAACGGTTCAACACCTGGTCCCAGGCGATCATACAAGGCTCTCATCCCAAGCTACGCATCTCAGAACCTCAGAAGTCTTCTGCTACAGAGGGCTTCTTTGCGTTCCAGGCCCTTTCTTTAACAAGGTGCGTTGTTCTAACTCTGTACTAGCTCTCTGGCAGCTTGTTTGCCACATTTCCAAGCACTTACTCGTAGCCTTTCATGATCTCGCCAAAAACAAAGGAGCGGTCATCGCATGATTATTTTTCTCTTCACACTTGGGATTCTCATCCTTGGTATCTGGTTGTTCCTTAGGCTGAACCCGGCCTTTGGCGGCAAGCCGACGCCGGAGCAGCTTCGGCGGTATGCCCAGTCTCCCAACTGGGACGGTCAAAAATTCGCCTATCCCGAGCTTACTCGCTCCTTTCAGGTTTCCCCGGGAAATATGTTGTCGCTGTTACGCGATTATATTCGCGGCAATGACCGTACTCGCCCCTCACGGTCGCTTCCGGTGGTGAAGCTGGAACCTTCGGTATGGACGGAGCCTAATGGTGATAGCATCGTCTGGCTGGGACATTCGGCCTTGCTGCTGCATATCGGAGGCAAGCGGTTGCTGCTCGACCCGATGTTGGGGACGTCGCCGACCCCGGTTAAGCCCTTTGGAGGCAAACGTTATGCTCCCGAGCTCCCGTTTGATATAGAAGCGCTGCCGCAGGTGGATGCTGTTTTGTTTTCCCATGATCACTACGACCACCTGGATTACGGGACGATCACCAAGCTTAAGGACAAGACGAAGCGGTTCATCGTGCCATTGGGCGTGAGCTGTCACCTGGAACGGTGGGGTGTGAGGCCGGAGCAGATCAGCGAGCATGACTGGTGGGACGAACTGGAATGGGAAGGGCTTAAGCTCGTATGTACGCCAGCACGCCATTTCTCAGGCAGAGGCAGGGGCAAGCGGGATCGCAGCTTGTGGTGCTCATGGGTGATTCATTCACCGGAGCGGCGAATATTTTTTAGCGGGGATAGTGGATATGGCCCTCATTTTCAGCAAATTGGGGAAAAGTATGGTCCATTCGACCTCGCCCTCATGGAATGTGGTCAATATGATGTCCGCTGGGTGGATATACATATGTTGCCGGAACAGACGGTTCAGGCCTGTCTGGACGTGCAAGGGAAGCGGCTGCTGCCTATTCATTGGGGGGCCTTTACGCTTGCCCTGCATGATTGGGATGACCCTATTCGACGCGTGGTCGCACAGGCGGAGATGAGTGGGGTGCCAATGGCTACACCTCAAATTGGTGAAGTACTGCGGCTGAAAGCCTTGGCTACTCCGCAGATTCCCCCTGTGGAGTCCTCACCTCAAGAAATGAGGTCGGCTGCAACAGAACTGAATGCGTGGTGGAAGTAATAAGAGGGCATTTCCAAAAGTTATCTTTTGGAAATGCCCTTTTTTTGTATATCTACATATTCATTTTGTCGCTTTTTTTCCGCAATATGGCATGAATATCCCCTTTTTAAAGTGTATTGCGCAAAAACAAAGCTTGCATTGCCCAAAATTGGAGACACCGGGCGCGGATTCAAATTTACAAGGAATTTGCCCCTCTATATGATGGCAGTGGAAGCGAAATAGCGGCCAAAAAGCCGCATCATCGAAACGATCAAGAAGGGGTTGAAGCAGAGTGAGTGGAGCTTTTGTTGTACCCGACAAATGGAATTGGTTCACGGATAGTCGTTACGGCATGTTTATTCATTGGGGCCCATATGCACAGTTTGGACGGGGCGAACAGGTATTGTTCCGTGAGCATTTAAGTCATGAGGAATATGCGGAGCAGGCATGTGCCTGGAACCCGGAGCATTTCGATCCTGAATTATGGGCCTATACCGCTAAAAAGGCAGGCTTCAAATATGCTTGCTTCACCACAAGGCATCATGACGGATTCTGCATGTGGGATAGTGCCTATACGGATTACAGCAGCGCCAAGCAAGCCGCCGGACGCGACTTTGTGAAGGAATATACCGACGCTTTCCGCAAAGCGGGACTACGCGTGGGCTTGTATTATTCCTGGATCGATTGGCGGTTGCCTGCTTACTTTGACGGTCCACAGAAGGACCCCGAGGGCTGGGAGAGAGTCAGAACGTATCTGCACAATCAGGTTAAGGAATTACTCACTAACTATGGCCAAATCGATCATTTCTTTTTTGATGGAGTATGGCCGCGCAATGCCGATGACCTGCAAAGTGTAGAGCTGCTCGAGGAAATGCGTAAGCTTCAGCCCAATATTCTCATTAACAATCGACTGGGTTATTCCAATAAAATCGAAGGGCATCGGGCGGATGGAGGCATTGGGGCAGGAGATTCGGATACGCTGGGTGACTTCGGTACACCTGAACACGCGATCGCTTCGGAAGCGACCCGCTTGTGGGAATCTTGCCAGGTAACGACTTGGCGATTATGGAGTCATGTGATTGGCGAACGCTGGCGCAATACAGATGTCCTGCTCGATATGCTGTGCGAATGTGCCGAAAAGGGTGGCAAACACGGAGGCAATTTGCTCCTTAATGTAGGTCCAACCGCTGACGGGCAGCTTCCACCCGAATTTGTGGAGCGTGCGCTTGAAATCGGCCGCTGGCTGGACGTCCATGGTGAAGCTATTTACGGCACGGATGGCGGTTCGTTGACCGAATTTATTACTCGGGGTCGTCAGACCATGAAGGATAACCGGCTATATCTGATTATCCGGTTCTGGGACGGCCGTCCTGAACTGAAGCTACGTGATTTGACAAGCCGTGTACTGGACGTGGAATTGCTGACGACAGGTCAGTCATTGCCGTTCGAGCAGGAGGGTGACACGCTGATCATTAACGGTCTGCCACGGGAAGCGCCGACGCGCTTGTTCCCGGTAATCCGGATTACCTGTGACGGCAAGCCCACCACTAATGAGTGGGGAGAGTATCGACTTTGGGAAGGTGAGCCGGAGCGCGTGGCGGCTTGGGCTCGGGAACGACGTGGCGGTTCTGTATATGTCGATGGGCGTGAGCGGTAGCAACAACAAATCCTTTATTTTCAGGAGGAAACAGCTATGAGCGTAGTAGAAGAGCGACTGGCGGCAGCAGGAATCGTATTGGGTGAGGTTCCACCGGCCGTAGCTAATTATGTGCCAGCCAAGCAGACAGGCAATCTCGTATATACCTCCGGTAATGACTGCCGGGTGAACGGCGTCTTGATGTACACGGGCAAGGTAGGCGCTGAACTCACGGTACAGCAGGGGTATGAAGCATCCCGTCAAGTGGCAATCAACCTGCTGACGGTGCTGAAGACTGAGTTGGGAGATTTGGACCGCGTCAAGCAGGTTGTCAAAATGCTGGCGTTCGTCAACTCCGCTCCCGGATTTGTGGAGCAACCGTTCGTAATCAATGGGGCTTCGGACTTGCTGGTGGAAGCGTTTGGCGATGCTGGCAAGCATGCGCGTTCCGCGTTATCGGCGAATGAGCTCCCTTTTAATACCCCGGTTGAGATTGAGTTGATTGTGGAAGTAGATGGAGAGAGATGAGCAGCCTGGGTAAAGGAGACAGCGGGCAGATAGTGCCTGACATCAGCCGTAGTCGTGTTGCGGAAATTTTGCAGCAGTTGGTCCGTATCCCTAGTGTCAATCCAGCGTTTCCCGGCGGGACAGGAGAGGCTGAACTGGGATGCTACGTGGAGGAATTCCTGCATCGTCTGCATTTACCTGTTGAACGTCAGCTAGTGGCCGAAGGGCGCTTTAATGTGCTGGGCACACTGCCTGGTCGCAGCCAGCACAAGCTACTGCTGGAAGCCCATATGGATACGGTTCAGACCATCGGCATGACCATCCCACCCTTCGACGGCATGATAGAGGGCGGTAAATTGTACGGACGGGGAGCCTGTGATACCAAGGCTTCAATGGCCGCCATGCTGGCCGCCATTGAAGTGCTGGCGCTGGCTGGCATCCGTCCGGAAGTGACGATTGAACTGGCGGCGGTTGTCGATGAGGAAACGACCTATATCGGGGTATCCGCTCTTGCGGAACGGATTCAGCCAAACGCTGCTGAATATATTGGCGCCGTGGTGGGCGAGCCGACTGGTCTTAATATCATTTCGGCGCATAAGGGTTGTTGCCGCTTTTACGTCGATGTCAACGGCGTAGCCTGCCATAGCTCCAATCCGGCACAAGGGGTTAATGCGATTGACCAGACGAGTAAGGTGCTGTCATTTCTGAACGAGCTACATGAGCGGCGTTATCCGAAAAGCACTCACCCGTTGACGGGTCCGCCGACGGTCTGCGTAACCGGTATCCAGGGCGGCATCGCCCCCAACACGGTGCCTGCGCATTGCCAAATCACGGTCGACCGGCGTACCGTTCCCGGCGAAGAGCCGTTTGGGGTCTACGAGGAAATGAAGCGCGATTTGGAACAACTAGCAGATGCCGAGGGCTTGGAGTTAACCGTGAGCGAGCCGTTTGTAATCGATTATGCCATGGAGACGGATCAGAACGAGCCGATCGTTCGCTATTTATTGAAGGCAGCGCAGACGTATGCACCGCAAGCGAGCATCCAGGGGGCGCCCTATTGCAGCGATGCCAGCAAGCTGGTCAGAGTAGCTGTGCCATCCGTAGTGTTCGGCCCTGGTCATATTTCGGAAGCGCATACGCAGGACGAATGGATCGAGCTGTCTCAAGTAGAGCAGGCGGCTTGCGCCCTTCGCGATTTGATACTGAATGTGAAAACGATCTAAATCGAGATAAGTGGAGCAAAAGAATAGGAAGGCGGGTTCATATTGAACATATTGCTATTTTACGATCAATCCTTTCCTTTTGAAGGTAAGAGACCGGAGGCTTCATTTCTGACGGCGGCGTCCGCATGGGCCGAGGTGGTTGATGCCGAAGGGTTGGCATCAAGGCTACAAACGAAGAAGTGGGACACCCTGGTCTGGCTGCACGGACCCTATTTCCCCAAGGAGGCTTGGGTGGCAGTACGCGCCCATCTCCAGGCTGGAGGGGGTCTGCTGCATACGGGCGGTCCTCCATTCCGCAGGCCAACCGTACAGACGGGTACAGGAGAATGGCGTATAGAACGCGAGCAGGTAGGCTACCATCAAATGCTGGATATTCATGATGTTTTGCCTGTGGATGTCTCTCTCGTTCGAAGCCAAAAAGCCGGGGAGGAGTTCCCCCTTCTAAGCGGTAAAGAAAGCTGGTTTGGCATTGAGCCGACTTGGGGACTCACTTTACATCCGAGTAAGACAAGCGATATTCCCGCTGAGATGGGGGCTTGTGGGCCGATGGACTCCGTCATTACACCGCTGCTGATCGGTGTGGACGCTACCGGGCGTGAGCGCGCTGCCTCCGTTGTACTTTTGGAGCAAAACAAAGGTATTTACGCTGGTGGACGCTGGGTGCTCGTCAATCAGAAGATTCCGGCTATTGTTGGCGGTGCGGAGGGAGCCGAGGTGTTGCGGGAGCTGGCATTGTTCACGGGCTATGGCGTGACGGAAATCTGGCTCAAGCCCAATTATGCTTGCTACGAGCTTGGAGAGCAGCCGCTACTTACTTTGCAATTGCAAGCCCTTTCTCGCACGGAAGCGGGAGCGGAGAACCGTTGGAGCTTTGAAGTGGAGGTCCGTAAGGACGGGATGGATGAGCCCGTTTGGACAGCCAGCCTGGAATTTGCAGCAGGAAGAGACGTTCCTGATTTACAGCCCGTTCGTCTTCCGGTAAAGTTAGCCGCCGAGCCGGGATTGTACCGGGTCAAGGCCTCTGCCTTGTCTGCCAAGGGAGAGCGCCGGGTGCTTATCCAGGCCTTCTGGGGTATGGACCGGGAGCTGCTGCAAAGCGGAGAGCCGCTAAAAGCGGGCCGGGATTACTTCGAACGCGGCGGCAAGCCCGTTCCAATTGTAGGCATGACTTATATGACCTCTGATGTTTCGCGTAAATTTCTGCAATTGCCGAATGTGGAGCGCTGGGAACGGGATATGGGCGAAATGAGTCGGGCCGGCATTAACCTGATCCGGACAGGCATTTGGACGGGATACCGTCAGATTATGTTTGCCGACGGTCACGCTGTTGAAGATGCACTACGCGCGATCGATGCTTTTATTTTAACGGCCAAACGGTTTGAGCTTGAAGTGACCTTCACCTTCTTCTCCTTCGCTCCCGAAAGCTGGGAAGGGGTTAATCCGTATCTGGACCCTCGCTCGCTTGAAGCGCAGAAACGTTTTATCGCCGCCATTGTGTCACGTCAGCAGGGGACGACCAATGTGCATTGGGATTTGATCAATGAGCCGAGTCTGTTCGATCCGGCCCGTATCTTTGAGGGTCCCGTTACCGCACGTGACACCTATGAGCAGCAAGCCTGGTCAGAATGGCTGAATCAGCGTTACGGGGGCGATCTGGCGGCTCTGCAGGAGCGCTGGAATATGACGCCTGAGCAATTGCCCGACTTTGCTTCCGCTCAAGCGCCGGACCCGGATGACAAGGTGTTTCGCAGTGTGGTGCAGCCGAAGAAATGGGCGCGTTGGCTGGACTTTACGTTGTTTACGATGGATATGCACAATCGCTGGGCTTCCGACCTGATCGGTACCTTACGGCGCATTAATCCGGAGCATCTGGCGACGGTCGGACAGGATGAAGGGATCTGCTCACAGCGTCCTTCTCCGTCGTTCTATGCCCAGGAGGTTGACTATACGACGGTGCATTCCTGGTGGCAAAACGATCATCTGGCCTGGGACGGCCTGTTCACGAAGACGCCGGGCAAGCCCAATCTGGTGCAGGAAACGGGCATTATGCATATACAGCATCCGGATGGACGCGCTAAGCGAACGGAAGCTGAGCTGCGCAACATCCTTGAGCGCAAATACGCCTATGCCTTCTCGACCGGCGGAGCCGGTGCTGTGCAATGGATTTGGAATATCAATTACTACATGAATAATGCCAACGAATCCAACATAGGGGCTTTGCGTGCCGATGGAACGCAGAAGCCGGAAGCTGATGTATCTTATGATTTTGGCAGGTTTATGAGCGAGATTGGACATGGGTTCAGGGGGCGAAAGCTGGAGGAGGTGGCTGTGGTCTATCCGTACTCCAATGACTTCTCCAACCAGCCGCTGGCTTATGGAGCAACGACCAAGGCTATCCGCACCCTTGCGCATGTGATGAACGTACATCCACGTGGCATTGGAGAATATCACTTATCTGAACTGCGCAAGCAGCCAGCCAAGCTGATCATCGTGCCAAGTGCGCATAACTTTGACGATAAGGCTTTTGCCGAACTGATCGCGCTGGCGGAACAGGGTGCTACCATCCTGTGGAACGGTCCGATTCGTCTTGATGCCCATTGGGGAGAGACCGCAGATCGCTTGCGAGAGGAACTGGGCGAGCTGCACCAAGGCAATGTGCTGAGGGAAGAGACGCTGGAACTGGATGGAGCTGCGCACCGGGTAGCCTTCGGAGAACGCAAGATTAATACGCTGGTCGTAGAGCGTCCAGCCACGTACGACAGCAAGCCGGGAAGCGCGTTGCAGCAGATCGTAGTAAGTCTGGGCGCGGGCAAGCTGATTTATAACCCGTTGCCGCTGGAATTGAATGAACGGGATGAGCCGATCATTGCCGCTTACCGGCATGCTTTAGCCGAGAGTGGCGTGTCCAGTGAGCTGGAATGGCTTAAGGGCGGGGAACTGCCTGGCATTTATGGACGCAAGTTAAGCTTTGAACAGGCCAACCTTTATATTTTTGTCTCGGAGTTTGGAGCAGATGCGGAGATTGCAGTTCGAGATCCCGAGACTCAAGCGTCTTATCAGTTTATTGTAGAGCGTGAGCGGACTGTCATGTTCGCTACAGACAAGCAAGGGGAACTACTAGCTGTGTATCGGCCGGATCAGGTTCTAATTGAGCGAGTTTAACTAGACTAAAGGAGATGTTGACAAATGAGTTATCGTAATGCCTCACTTCCTGTAAAAGAACGCGTACAGGATTTGCTCTCCCAAATGACCAGGGCGGAGAAGATCGGGCAACTTGTTCAGCCTTTTGGCTGGAAATGCTACCGTAAGCTGGAGGATGGAACCGTAGAGGTGACGGAGGCCTTTAAGGAGCAGTTGAAAGCAGGCGGCGTAGGCTCATTGTACGGAGCACTGCGAGCCGATCCATGGACAGGTGTCACGCTGGACACCGGGTTGTCCCCGCAGCAGGGGGCAGAGGCAGTCAATACGATTCAGCGATATGCGATCGAGCAGACACGGCTAGGCATTCCGATTCTGTTCGGCGAGGAATGCTCCCATGGACATATGGCCATCGGTGCGACCGTATTCCCGGTTCCGCTAACGATTGGCAGTACGTGGAACCCGGCTTTGTTCAAGGAGATGTGCCAAGTAGTGGCTGCGGAGACAAGGGCACAGGGCGGGGCGACCACCTATTCCCCGGTCCTCGATGTAGTGCGGGACCCGCGCTGGGGACGGACAGAGGAGAACTTCGGAGAAGACCCCGTGCTGGTGGCCGAAATGGGTGTTGCCGCAGTGGAAGGCCTTCAAGGCGATGATCTGGCATCGGAGAACAGTGTTATGGCTACCCTGAAGCATTACACGGCGTACGGCAGCTCTGAAGGTGGACGTAACGGGGCCCCGGCCCATATTGGCCTCCGTGAGCTGCATGAGATCGATCTGTACCCGTTCCGTAAGGCTGTGGAGGCGGGCGCTGGTTCAGTCATGCCTGCGTACAATGAAATCGACGGAGTTCCTTGTACGTCCAACCGCTATTTGCTGCATGATGTATTGCGTGAGCAGTGGGGCTTTGACGGCTTTGTCATTACCGATTGCGGGGCCATCAATATGCTTGTCAATGGGCATAACACGGCGGCAACGGGAGAAGAAGCGGTGGCAGCTTCCCTTAAAGCCGGGGTAGAGATGGAAATGTCGGGCGAAATGCTGAACAAGTATGCAGATTCGGCTATTGAACAAGGGTGGATGGATGAAGCTGACCTGGATTTGGCTGTGGGCCGTGTGTTGGAAATGAAATTCAGATTGGGCTTGTTCGAGCGGCCTTATGCCGATGCCGAGCGTGCCAAAGCCGTGATTGGGCGGCCTGAGCACAAGCAGTTGGCCCGCCAGGTGGCTGCTGAGGGGATTGTCCTGCTGAAGAATGAGCAAGGTACATTGCCGTTATCGCGTAAGCTCGGCAAGCTGGCCGTCATTGGCCCGAATGCCCATGCTCCATACCATCAGTTAGGTGATTATACGTCGCCGCAGCGTAGAGAGCAGATTGTTACCGTGCTGGACGGACTGCGCACGAAGCTTTCAGCAGAGCAGGCGGAGATTTTGTATGCGCCTGGCTGTCGGGTGCGAGGTGAGGATCGCGATGGCTTCCCGCTGGCGCTGGAGCAAGCGGGTAAGGCGGATACTATAGTCGTTGTAGTGGGAGGATCAAGCGCCCGTGATTTTGGCGAAGGGTCGATCGATCTGCGGACAGGAGCGTCCAATGTGACGGACAATAGCTGGAACGATATGGAATGTGGCGAAGGCATTGACCGTACGACCCTTCATTTGACGGGGGTGCAACTGGAACTGGTGCAGGAGCTGCGTAAGTTAGATAAACCACTGATTGTAGTGTATATCAATGGGCGGCCGATTACAGAGCCATGGATTGATGAGCATGCTGATGCCATCCTGGAAGCCTGGTATCCGGGCCAGGAAGGGGGACATGCCGTTGCAGACATTTTGTTCGGTGATGTCAATCCTTCCGGTAAGCTGCCCGTTAGCATTCCCAAGGAGGTCGGTCAGCTTCCGGTCTACTACCACTCGCGGCGTACACGGGGCAAGCGTTACCTGGAAACCGATCTTGCTCCCCGTTATCCATTTGGTTACGGCTTAAGCTATACTACCTTCGAATACAGGGATTTGCGGATTGAGCCTGCTGTGATCGACGAGTCAGGCGAAGCAACGGTTACGGTCCAGGTGGAGAACACCGGAACGGTTACCGGGGCAGAGGTCGTGCAATTGTACGTATCTGATTTGGCTGCTTCCGTGACGCGTCCGGAGAAGGCACTCAAGCGGTTTGAGAAGATCGAGCTTGAGCCTGGTGCAACCCGGGAGGTCAGCTTCGTCCTTAACCGTGAGCAGCTTGAGTTGGTGGGACTTGATTTGCAGGCTGTCGTTGAACCCGGCGCTTTCGATATTATCGTTGGCCCTAGCAGTGCAGAAGGATTAGTCGGCCGGTTGACGGTTGAATAGATAGAATCAAAAAACGGTGCCGCGGCCGTAGCCGTCGGCACCGTTTTTGTGAGCTTGTGAGTTATATCGAAGGGAAGAGCACTCGCAGGGAAAGGGGATAGTTGTATCATGCCTAACACATACACCATACCTACCATACATGCTACGGATTCCACACCTCATATTTGGGGTAGCTAAACTTAACTTTATAGGGAATTCCTCCAGCTAATTGTCCATCATTTGGCCACAATCGCCGATTTGCTTAAGATTATAGGGAGGAATTCCAGTTAATTGCCTTATTTGTCACGATCGCTAATAATTAGCGGGAGTATTTCCCGCTAAATTCTTCGGCCGAGCCTTATTTGAGGCTTATCCCTTGGCCCCTCTTCTTTCTCCCTCCCTGGTTCGCACTTTTTCCTCACGATTATACCGCCGCCGTCCCTCACCCCTCTGACTAGTAACAACCCCCGCTCACTGTGTCCACACCACGCGCATTCACAGCACATGGTTGCTTGGATGCTCTGACAGCTTTCAATAGAAGCGCATCACGCCGCATATACATATATCTGAATAGTAGAACCACTTATCTAGTAGCACCTAACTATACAGCGGATATAAATAGAACCCCCTAGCAGACAATGGCTGCTAGGGGGTTCGTAGTGCTTTTAAGATCAACCTTTCACCGAACCAATCAATAGACCCTTGATGAAATAGCGTTGCAGGAAAGGATAGAAGAGTACGACAGGACCGATGGTCAGAATGGCTGTAGCCATTTTGACGGATTCCTGCGGCATGGTGCCCGTGCCGGACAGTACACCGCTGCTCTGCATCTGCTGGATCATATTTATCTCTGAATTTAGTTTGAACAACAGATACTGCAGCGGGTACAGTTGCTGGTCGTCCACCAGCATGATAGCGTTAAACCAGTTGTTCCAGTAGCCGATGCCGTAGAACAGCGTGATGGTAGCCAGTACGGGCATACAGAGCGGAAAGTAAATACGGAACGCAATGTAGAAGTCGCTGGCGCCGTCAATTTTAGCTGCCTCGGTAAGGGATACCGGAATTTGGGACATATAATTTCGTACCAGAAATAGGTTGAACGGGTTGAAAATCAAAGATGGTATAATCAGGGCAAAGATTGTATTTTTCAGGCCTAATTGCAGGTTAATCAGATACCAGGGCACCAGGCCGGTGTTGAAGACCATAGTAATGAAGAAGAAGATCGCGAGTTGATTGCGGTATTTGACATGCTTGGCTGACAGGGTATAACCGGCCATGCCTGTCATCAATACGGCTGCTGTCGTGCCTACGACCGTAATGATGATGGAGATCATATAGCTGCGATAAAGCGGCGTATTGCCGAACAGCAGCAGCTTGTAGGCGTCGAAGGAGAACTTGTCCGGAATTAACTGATATCCGAATTGCTTGATGCTGGCTTCATCCGTCAACGACACCATCAGTACCAGTAGCATCGGCAGAATGCATAGTACGGAAAATAGAGCGATAAATGTATAGTTGGCTAGATCAAATGGTTTGATTTTTTTCGTCGCCATAAGGCACTCTCCTTTTCAATGCGTGTTCAAAAAGTCGGGTTTTCAGGACCAAGAAGGTTGGATGAAGCTAGGGACTGAGTAGCGCAGCGTACGTAGTGGGTACGTGAGCAACGGAAGGCCCGGGTGAATTCAAGATTCGATGTTGAATCCACTCCTTGAATAGCTTCGTCCTGGGAAGACGACTTTTTGAAGAACCTCTTGCTACGATTAGGATATTAGAATAGGGCATGATCAGGATTAATCTTCCGCACAATCCGGTTGCTACCCCATACGAGAATGAATCCGACCACCGACTGATAGAGGCCCACGGCCATGGCTTGTGCCGGGTTCCCGATGGTTCGCAGAGAACGGAACACATACGTATCAATAACGTCAACCGCCGGGTAGAGGACCCCGTTATCCTTGACAATCGCGTAGATCATATCGAAGCTGCCGTACATGATTTTGCCAAGTGCGAGCAAGGACAGAATGATGATCGTCGGCATCATGAGCGGGATCGTAATGCGGCGAATCAATTGCCAGCGGCTTGCTCCGTCAATGCGGCCAGCCTCGTAATACGTATCGTCGATACCGGTAATCGCCGCCAGATAGATGACTAGATTCATACCGACGTCCTTCCAGACGGCAGCGCTTACGAGAATCGAAGTCCAGTATTGCGGGGAGGAGTACCAGTTGATGGCATCCAGGCCAAACCAGCCGATAATCTTGTTAATTACGCCATAGTCCGTGGAGAACAGGCTGTAGATGACATAGCTGACGATAACCCAGGATAGAAAATGCGGGAACAAGATCGTGGATTGCGTAATTCGGGAAAATAACTTGCTGCGCAATTCATTAAAGAGAATGGCCAGCGCCATGGCCACGATCGTTCCAACCACAATAAACAGGAAGTTGAGCTTCAGGGTGTTGAAGGTGACCTCCCAGGCTCTGGGGGATTTGAAGAAAAATTCGAAATTATCGAGCCCAACCCATTTGGAGTTGAACAGTCCGGTCTTAAAATTAAATTTCTGGAAAGCGATTAACATATACGGCAGAGTGAAGTAGCCGAAAATAAGGGTATAGATGGCAGCCGGTATAACTAGCAAGTAAGCGGAGCCATTATGTCTTATTTCATGGAAAAAACCTGTTTTGTGTTTGGTTTGCATAACGATTCAGTCACGTCCTTTCCCTCGGTTGTTGTTGCTTGGTCTGATTTTAGTGTAAGAGGGCTGGGGGCGCCGGTAAACTTTGAATAGTGGATGATACCGGGTTTGAACGGGTTAAATAGAACTTCAAAATTGGGCGTTAACTTCAAGTTTGAGCAATACTCCGAAGTGAAGAAGCCCTTGCTGTTTGGCCAAAAGCCTTGTCCCGTCAAGGTTTTTTCGCTCCTGGCTTTATAGTTCACATCATTAGTGAAGGCCCTACGGGCTATTGAACTATTCCGATAAGGACTTAAAATAAGAATAAGAAATAATTAAAGCGCTTTCTTACAGCTTGTGTCACGTTTTAAAGTGTACTGAACAAGTCGCCGCAGTCTTCAGTTTTGTTCAATACACTTATTTAGAACGGAAGTATCAAAGGGGGAAAGGCAGATGATTAGACAAAGGCTGATACGCTATTCTGTTTACCGCAACATGTTTCTTAGCTTCGTGCTGTTGACGGCCGGAATTATCGCCCTGGTGACCGTAGTATTGTTCGCCCTGTTTTCCTGGAGTACGGCGCGAGAGGTTGGTCATATATCCGAGTCCATGCTGAAGCAGAATAGCGCGGTATCCAGCGTCATTAAAGATGAAGTGTATAATATCGGTAACTTGTTACTGGCAGATAGGCAAGTCGTCTCTGCCTTGTTTGATAACGATGCAGATCAGATCAAGAGATATCATGCATCGTTTGCGTTGCAGCGAATGCAATCAACCTATCCATATATACAGTCCATCGGCCTCTATAACGGATTGACCGACACTTATATGAATACGACGGGGATTTCGCATGATCAGGAACGACCCCTGTTGCAGCAAATTGTGCAAAAAAACGGCTCTTATTTTAACCTGTTTCCCAGAACGGTGAATGTGCCAGGTTCCTCCCAGGAACGGCAGGTGTTGACCTTCGTCCTGTTGCCGAGCTATTATTCCTTGATGCCAGCGCGAGGGGCGCTCCTGATCAATATTGATTCGGAGTACATTCAGTCGTTGATTGGCGGCTACAAGAATGATGCGGCGGACGAATTGTTTGTTGTTAACGCCAAAGGCCAAGTCTTGACGCATTCGGAGTCGGATCGCTTCCTGGCCGACATGTCCGGGGACCCTAATATTCAGCATATTCTGGAGACGGACCAGCCCAGCGGTTATTTCATGGACGGCGAACGCAAGTTGGTGACTTATGTCAAATCACCGGATATGGACTGGATGTTTGTCAGCGTCAGCGATTATAAAAATTTACTGTTTAATATGAACTTGTTGAAGTGGTCGGCCTTGGGTCTGGCTGTGCTTATCTTCGCCCTAAGCCTTGGCGTGTCCCTGTGGCTCACCAATCATGCTTATAATCCGCTGCGCCATTTGCTCGACAAGATGTTGCCGGCAGGCAAGACGAAAATCGGCAATATGCGGCTTAATGAATTTGCGTTGCTGGATGATAGTTACTCCCAACTGAAGGAACGCCTATCAGCCATGGAGTCGGCGGCCAGCAGAGGGCAGCAAGCGGAACTGGTGCAAATGCTCAAAGGCGGAAATTCACTGCAATATGAGCGGTTCAAGCAACATTTTCCGGCCAAGCGGTATTCAGTCATGGTCATTCTGGTAGACAAGCTGAGTCATTTCCGTAATCATGGGGACGCCGAGACCAGGTCCTTCGCTTATGCTTCAATCTACAAAATGGCTGAGGAGGTGCTCGGTGAACACGAGGCCCGGCTGGCTATTGCCGGGGAGGGGATGATTACCGGTGTATTGAAGGCTTCGGAAGGACCTTATCCGACGCAACCGGGGAGTGCCTTTATGGAGTTGCAAAGTCAAATTTATGAGAAGTTAGGCGTGTCGGTTACGATAGGCATCGGCCCCTCAGCCTACGAGTATGATGAGCTATGTGTATCCTTCGAAAAAGCCTGTACTTGTGTACAGCAGCGTTTCTTGCAAGGGGCGGGGCAAATTCATTTTTGCGGTCAGGAAGAAGACGGGCCTGCGGAGAGCAAGGAGTACCCTCATAAATATGAGACAAGCATCATCGATGCGATTAAATTGCAACAACGTTTCCGTCTGAACCGTGAGATTGAACAGTGGCTGCATGGAATTAGGGATTGCGAGTATCATGAAGCATTATTTTACATGAACCAACTGGTAGGAAGCTTGTATCGGCAATTTCATGCAAAAACGCTACGCGATTGCAGTGTATCTGCATCCTTCTCGCAGTTCATTCACCACATCGATGTCTACGAGACGCTGGAGGAAATTGGCGATGCTCTAAAGGAATTGGCTCACCGGCTGTGCGATGAGATGGAAGAAGCGAGTGATGCGAGGTACAAGAAGATCATATCCGACATCAAGAGGTTTGTGGAGAAGCATTATATGCGTCCGGACCTTTCCCTGGAGCTGGTGGCCAGCGAAGTAAGTCTCTCGCGGAGTTATGTAGGTAAGCTGTTCAAAGCGCACTGCCATATTTCCTTCAACGACTATCTAAACGGGGTCAGGTTGACCAAAGCGAAGGAACTGCTAATGGCTAGCGATATGCCTGTGCAACTTGTCAGCGAGCAGGTTGGCATTTACAATACAACCTATTTTTATACTTTGTTCAAGAAGCATTACAAGATGTCACCGGCGCAATTCCGCTTGCAAGGTAATGTACGGGAAGGAACAGCTCAATAACGTAGCTTGTCAGTATTCAAATTTGGGCAATCCCCAATTCAAAATCAATCAGTCGTTTGCAAAAAGAAGAAATCCCTATTATTGAAGTATACGTACTGCTTTCCCCTCCATTATATTAGGCACTAGCAACACTCAAACCACATAAACGGAAGGGGATGCTCCACAATGAAGCACTGGAAACGATGGCTTGGACCAGTCCTGATATTCGCGTTGCTGTTAGCGGGTTGTTCGGGAGGTAATAAGAACACGCAAGGAAACGGCGGGGGAGAAGAAGGAGGGGAGGCTGCTGGGAAATTACCGGTACGCTATTTGCTTCCTGGCAATGAACCTGAAGGCTTGGATGAGGTTGTGAAAGCAATTAACGAGAAGCTTGAGGCGGACGGTCTCAATCTGGTCTATGAACCGACCTATATAGCTTGGGATGCCTGGGATCAGAAGACCAACCTGATGATGTCTACCGGTGAAGAGTTCGAATTGATTGCTATCATGCATGATACCAAGGGACCTAACGTGCTGGCTGGCAACGGAGGCATTATTCCCATCAATGACTTACTGGATGAGCACGGCTCCGTGCTGAAGGAGAAGCTGCCGGACTGGGCCTGGGAATCGGTTAAGACGGACGGCAAAATTGTAACCGTTCCCAACTTCTGGATTGACGTGGCGATGAACGAAGGTATGATTACGTTCCGTGTAGATATGCTGGAACAGCATGGCCTGCAACCGCCAAAAACAACGGAAGAACTGCTGAATGCTGCGGAGGTGTTCCAGAAGAATTGGCCGCAGGATAACAAGAATGTATATATCAAAGTATTAACAGAGCCTGCTAACCACTTGCACACGACCTATGACACTTATCCGTTCACTGTGGTCGACACGCTGATCTATGTTGATCAGGAAGGCCAGGTCAAGTCTTGGCTGGAGACGGAGGAATTCAAGAAAGACATTCAGTTTATGAATGAAGCTTATAAACGTGGCCTGATTATGAAGGACGTTCTGACGGCTCCGGCCGAAGTAATCAACCAGGAGGAACTGGCTGGACGTTACCTGTTCCGTCCGGGTGATGTAGGCATTAACGATGCGGTGCGCGAGACGTTCCCTGGTGCTCGTAATGACGCGTTCTATATGAACGACACGATTAAATTCAGAGCCAATGCGCTGCGTAATTCCAACGGTGTATCGGCGACAACTCCGCATCCGGAAGCAGGTATTCAGTTCTTGAACTGGGTATTCAGTGACCAAGCGAACTTCGACTTGGTGCAAAGCGGGATCGAGGGTGTACATTGGAAGAACACCGGCGACCATAAGAAAGACATTTTGGCAACAACGGACAATGGCGCCCCTGTGTATGAATTGGCGAACTGGCTGCTTGGGCATGTCGAGTTCAACCGTTACCCGAGCAATATCGAAGATGGACGTCTGGAACGCCGGACTACGATTGCGGAGGATGCCATCAACAGTGTGACGATCGGCTTCAACTTTGATCCGACCAATGTGGCCAGCGAGTATGCCAACAGTATGGCGGAACTCAAGACCAGTATCTATCCGCTGATGTATGGCGTAGTCGATTATGACAAAGGCTTCCCTAATGCGCTGCAGAATATGAAGGCAGCAGGGCTTGACGCCGTGGTTGCTGAATACGATAAGCAATTCCAGGAATGGCGCAGCAAGCAATAAACGGATAATAAATGAGTGAATAACAAGAAACGGCCGTGTCCGGGAGTCCACCTGGCACGGCCGTTTTTTTACTTTGATGGCTACATAAAGTCAAAGAAATACCTTGTCACATGGAAGAATACGGGAGACGTATACGTCAAGCTGTCGACCAGGTTCAGATAAATCTTCCTTGGGTGATTAGCTTGAGGCTCTTGACCGATGCGCAGATCACGCTTGAGTACGGAGACCGTGAGGCTGCCGATAAAGCCGCCCAGGCCGATCAGACTGCCTGCGAACAGGCCGAAGGAGGCACCAAGCGGGGTGAAGAACGGCGCCAGCAAATAGGCCGCTCCCGTCGTAGACAGCATGGCTACAATGAAGCCTTCCCAGGTCAGGTAGGGATTGGCTGTTGGGGCGATTTTATGTTTACCGATATAGTAGGAGGCCAGGTAGTGCACAATATCGTTAAGCTGAGTCAGTACGACGAGCAACAGCACCAGTCCGGCGCCGAATTGCGGAGTGGCGAAGGGGAAATAGGCCAGGTGGCTAAGACCAAAGACCATCAGCATCAGGCCCCATTGCACACGGCTTACGCTGCGCAGAAATCCTGCCGTACCTTTATTGACGATGCGGGGGAGGGGAAGGAACAGGAACACGTATACGGGAATAAAGATAATGAACATGCCGTACCACTCGATATATATCCAGTAGAACTGTGCGGGAATGGACAGATATGCCCAAAGATATAAGCGACGCTCGGCCTTGCGTGAACGAATCATGGAGAAGTATTCCTTCAGCGCGAAGAAGGAGAGCAGCATGATGCCCAGCAGCGATACGATCGGGTTGAACAAGGTAGCCAGACATAAAATCAGCCACATGCCCCACCAGGTCCACAATCGTTGGCCCCAAACCGAGTAATCCTTGCTGCGGTTCCGTCGTTTGAGTACGAAATATATAGAATGAATGGCCGCCAAGGACCAAAATATAACGATCAACGTCCAATGTAAATTGTTCATTGTTACTGTCGCCTGCTTCCTTAAGGAGGTAGATTCCACCAAAGGAATCATATGTTATTATGGAGGAATAGTCCATACTTGATAAGGGGATTTCATCGATGTTAGAGGAACGCTCGGTGTTTATTTTGCTGACGAATACAGGTACGTTATTCACCAAGATGATTAAGGGCTATACTAGGGCTCCCTATAATCATGCTTCCATCTCCTTTAACCGGGAGCTATCGGAGTTATATAGCTTTGGGCGGAAGAATCCGAATAATCCGCTTAACGGCGGGTTTGTGAAAGAGGATATCCAGACCGGGACCTTTAGCAAATACCCCAATACGACCTGCGTAATCTACGAGCTAAGAGTAACGAGCCGTGAGGTGGAGAAGATGGAGCGGGTGCTGCATCTCTTCATTCGCAAGCGGGAGAAATATTTATACAATATCCTTGGGGTAATTGGCATCGCCTTGAAGGAGCCGGTGGAGTTCAGCAATTCCTACTTCTGCTCCCAGTTTGTCGCCGAGGTGCTAGAGCGCTCAGGGATCAAGCTCTGGAACAAGCTGCCCGCTCTGGTGACGCCGGATGATTTCCGTCAATGCGAGCGGCTGAAGCTGGTGTATGAAGGGAAGCTAAGCGAGTATCGGCCTTAAAAATTATAGTGTTCACTATAGCTGTGTTTCCGATGTATAATAGACTTGTCGACAAGTACACAATATTAAGGAAAAGAGGGTTAATGATGTTCAGAGCAACGGAGGATCAGGAATTTTACGAGCTGCTGAGCCCTACAATATTGCCTAAGGCTTCGGGATTTCTGTGGAACGAAGCCATGATGATTCATATGAACTGCCGCGGTTATGCCGTATCCCAGTTCATGCAGCCAGAGCCGGCAAAGTATTCCTATGCACCCAACCTGGAAGCCAAAACATTTATGCAGCCGGAGCAGCCGTATTATGCTCATCATCCGGGTCGCTTCGTTTTTGTCAAGGACGAGGAAACCGAAAGCGTATTCTCGGCACCCTATGAGCCAGTACGTGTGGCTACAGATAGCTATAGCTTCGCAGCAGGGAAGAGCAGCATTGTCTGGACCGTAGAACATCAGGGCGTGCAGGTGGAGATGACGCTTAGCTTGCCCAAGCAAGATCCGCTGGAGCTCTGGCGCGTCAAGATCAAGAATACCTCTTCCGTGAAGAAGAAGCTCAGTGTGTATCCGTATTTTACTGTGGGCTATATGTCCTGGATGAATCAGGCGGGCGAATATCTTCAGGAGCTTCAAGCTATCGTGTGCTCCGCTGTGACCCCGTACCAGAAATATCAGGACTACGATAAAATCAAGAACTTCCGTGATAAAACCTTTCTAATTGCGGAGCAATCGCCAACCTCCTGGGAGGTAAGCCAGGAAGCATTCGAAGGGGAGGGGGGCATTACGATGCCGTCCGCCCTTGCTGGGGAGGAATTGGCGGGAGGCGATGCCCGGTACGAAACACCGGTGGCCGTCATGCAATATCGTGTAGAATTGGCCCCGGGAGAAGAGAAGGAGTACCGCTTCCTGTTTGGACCTGCGCAGGACGAGCAGCAAATCGCCCAGATCCGCGAGACTTATTTCCTGCGTGGCTCTGAGATTGGTGAGGATGGCTTCACCGCCGCCCTGCAAGAATATGATCAGTATATTCGCGAGGGTCAAGGATGCCTGACGATTAGCACACCGGATGCAAATCTGGATAACTTCGTTAACCACTGGCTGCCCCGGCAAATTTATTATCATGGCCAGACCAACCGGTTAACGACCGACCCGCAGACTCGTAACTACTTACAGGACCATATGGGCATGAGCTATATCAAACCGAAGGTGGCACGGGAGTCCTTCCTCACGGCGATGAGCCAGCAGGAGGCTAGCGGAGCCATGCCGGACGGGATTGTGCTGCACCCGGATGCGGAACTGAAATATATCAACCAGGTGCCCCATACCGACCATTGTGTCTGGCTGCCGATTTGTCTGGCCACGTATCTTGATGAGACGGGGGACTATTCGATTCTGGAGGAACGGGTCCCTTATGCCGGCAGCGAAGAGATTACCCCGGTGTATGAGCATGTGGACCGGGCGATGCGCTGGCTGATGCATGACCGTGACGAGCGGGGATTGAACTACATCAATCAAGGGGATTGGTGTGACCCGATGAATATGGTGGGGTACAAAGGCAAAGGCGTCTCCGGCTGGCTAACAATTGCTACCGCCTATGCCTTCCAGGTCTGGGCCGATATTTGTGAACAAAATGGCCAAGCTGAGCAGGCGCAAGCGTACCGTACTGCTGCGCAGGAGACCAACGATGCCGTTAACCGCCACTTGTGGGATGGAGAGTGGTATGCCCGGGGAATTACTGATGATAACGTCGTATTTGGGATCAACACGGACAAGGAAGGCCGGATCTTCATCAATCCGCAGGGCTGGTCGCTGCTTAGCGGCGCTGCAGATAGCGACAAGAAAGAGAAGCTGATGCAGGCGGTCAAGGAGCAACTGGAGACGCCGTATGGCGTGGAGAAGCTGGCTCCTTCCTACACCGCGATGCGTGAGGACGTAGGGCGGGTAACTCAGAAGCATCCGGGCTCAGCCGAGAACGGGGCTGTCTATAATCATGCTGCTGCCTTCTACATCTACGCGTTATATACGGTAGGGGAGCAGGAAGATGCGTTCCGGCTACTGCGCAAGATGTTGCCTGGGCCAGACCTGGATGATATCGTTCAGCGCGGCCAGCTTCCAATCTTCATCCCGAATTATTACCGGGGAGCTTATCGTCAATTTCCGCGTACAGCGGGCCGCTCCAGTCACCTGTTCAATACAGGAACCGTGCCTTGGGTGTACCGTTGTCTAATCGACGGATTGTTTGGCGTACAGGGCACCAAGGACGGAATTCGCATTCGTCCGCAGTTGCCAAGTACCTGGCCACAGGCCAAGGTGACCCGTAGCTTCCGCGGAGCTACGCTGGATATCGAAATGAAGCGGGAAGCCGGTATTTCGTCGGCGGAGGTTTACGTGGATGACCAACTGGTAGAGGATGGCGTACTGCGAGATGTGCAGCAAGGCCGGGAATACCGGGTGTGGGTGAAGCTGCCGCTGGAAGGTTAGCTACATTGAATCAATGCAAAAAAACGGTCGTGTCAGGGACTCACCCTGATACGGCCGTTTTTTTTATCATACGAACATATTACTTTTAACCAACGTCCACCCGGTCGATATTGCGGAAGCTGAGGTAGGTAATGAAGATGCCCAGCGCAGCCAGCGATAACGGAATGGCAATGATGGAACTGAGGGTAAAGCCAAAGTTGTTGGAGCACACCACTACGACGATAACAATGGACGAGACGATGGTCATAGGAACGGATTTCTTAGGTAGCCCGATGACCAGCGGCAGCAGGCTCATCCCCGCAGCGCCGAAGGCTTGCATCAGCACGGTAAGGCCATGGCTAAGCAGGGATTCCGTAGTAAGTTGGCCGGGTATATAGCCGACCACAGCGTTGATTCCGACGAAGAGTGCGTCAATCAACAGATTGGCAATAACCACGTTAGCGAATGTCCAGCCGAAGACCATAGTCAGTTTGGCAAAGATTAGCTTCTTACGGCTGATGGGGTAAGAGAACATCAGGGCAATCGTTTTATCCTTGAACTCATTAATGACCAGCTTGGACAATAGTACGGATGCATAGATGATGAAGGTGGCTCGAACCACGAGATCAATGAGAGCTAACATTTCGGGCATTGTCGTGAAGGCGAGCTCTTCCAAGCCTGAACCTCCGACATAATACATGGTTCCCACCAATCCGGCAATGATAAGATAGGTAACGAGAGAACCCCAGAGGTAGCTATCAAACCGCCCTTTCTTGAGCTCCAGCTTAATGAGTTGCAACATGCTCATTACCTCCTTTGATCATATCGAAGAAATATTCCTCCAGGCTGTGATGCCTGCGGTTGATGGATTGGATTGGCACATCACTGGCGATCAGCCCCTTGGCCAACACCTCTGGCGACAGCTTGGTATCGTAGATGCGGATGGTGTTATCACCCATTTGCTTGATATTCTCGATCTCTAATGTATCCACCAGGACAAAAGCAGCCAGGCTAACGTTCGAGGTCACGATCTCTACATATTCGGTGGTGGAGGCGTGAACCGTCTCCATGGACACCTCCCGCAGCAAGCGGCCTCCATCAATGACGCCAATGGTATCGGCTACTTGTTCCACTTCCGAGAGCAGGTGGCTGGAGATCAGGATGGCGGTGCCCCATTCATCGCGAATTCGCACAAAGAGCTGGCGCATCGCCTGAATGCCCTCGGGGTCAAGTCCATTAATTGGCTCATCCAGCAATAGCAGCTCTGGCCGCGTTACAATGGCTCGGGCTATTCCGAGTCGTTGCTTCATGCCGAGCGAGAACTGCTTGACCGGCTTGTCATAGGTGGCTACCAGTTGCACCATTTCCAGTGCCTCCCGGATAGCTCCTTCCTTGTAATACCCCATATACTCCGTGTGCAGCTCTAGATTTTGCTCTGCGGTCAGCTTCTCATAAAAGACCGGCGTTTCAATCAAATGCCCGATGCGCTTTAGATGTTCCGTAGACCCGGGCAGCAGCTTCTCGCCAAAGATTTCAATCTCGCCGCCGGTGGGCTTCACCAGGCCGAGCAGCATTTTCATCACCGTCGATTTACCGGCTCCGTTGGGTCCAAGAAATCCGTAAATTTCGCCACGACGCAAATTCATGTTAACCCCGGACACCACTTCGGCAGGTCCGTAGCTTTTTGTAAGCTGTCTGGTTCTGACTAATTCCTTCATGGTTTCACTCCCTTTGCTTTATCTATACCTATCGTAACGGGGGAAACTCTCTTTTCTATTTCGGACTTCTTACTTATTTCTTACGTTGCTCAATGAAACTGTGCTTGCCTTCACGACAAAGGGGGATACCGCCACTAATCAAGCCCGCTCCGAGCGGGGCAAGGTGATAGTGAAGCAGGTGCGAACGCCCGGCGTGCTCTCCAGTCCAAGCTTACCATTCAACCGCTCGGTCAGCCGCTTGGCGATGGTCAGGCCTAGACCGCTACCTTGCATATTGCGATTACGGGAATCTTCCATCGTATACATCCGCTCAAATACCCGGGCTTGCTCCTTGGATGAAATACCGCGGCCCCGGTCGATGACCTGAATGCGTATCTCCTTCTTGTCCTCTTCAAGCAGCAGGCCGAGATAATGGCCTTCGGCTCCATAACGCATGGCGTTGGACAGGAGGTTGTCCAGGATACGAGAGAGGGCTTCCCCATTGGCGTATACCCATACGGGGTGCTCGGGCAACTGGATATCCACCTGGAAGCCTTGCTCGGACAGCAGGTCGAAGTAGGCCAATATGCGCTGGCGGCTGACCTCTCCTGCATCTATAACGGATAGAGGAATGTCCAGATCACCGGATTCCAGCCGGGCCAGATCGAAGAAGGTATTGATGAGCTGATGCACCTGCACTGTCTTCCTATGTACTTCCCCCAGCATACGCTGTTGTTCCTCTTCAGGCAGGCCTTGCTGCTGAGACAACATCTCGGCATAACCCATGATGACCGTCAGTGGGGTCTTCAGATCATGGGAGACATTGGACAACATCATCCGCATCGCTCGCTCTGTACCGGCATAATCTGCCGCCGACTGACCTGCCCGATCCAGCAAGGCATTAATAGTCTGCAGTAGCTCCCGCAACTCGGGCAGAGCAGTTACCGTAAGGATGCGTTCTTGAGTCAGCGGCTCTCGCGGATCGGTGAAGGGGAGAAGCTTCTTATGGACATAAGATAACTCCCTGCGCAGTGATTGGGTTGCCCTGCGCTCGTGCCAATACAGCAACGCAAATAATATGAGGGGAATCAACAGCAGCCATGGTAGCCAAGTGTATTCTGTCATTTATCCTTCCCCCAGCCGATAGCCGATACCCCACAAGGTCCGGATATACCGGGGATGGGAGGGGTCGTCCTCAATTTTCTCGCGCAGCCTTCTCATATGTACATTAATAACGTTGTCGTCATTGTAGTATTCCTCGTTCCATACCTGCTGATACAGCATGGCCTTGGTGTATACCCGGGTTGGATGTTGCAGGAATAGCTTCAGAATCTGGAACTCCTTGGGGGTAAGTAAAATCTCCTGATCGCGCTTGGTTACCGTAAAGTTATCGGGGTCCACCGTCAGATCGCCCAGAGATAGCAACTGTGGTGTAGCCTCCTGCTCCGCTTGCTCCAGACTTGAATACAATGTCGCCCGGCGGATGGATGCCTGCACGCGTGCGGCCAGTTCCATCAATGAAAAGGGCTTGGCAATGTAGTCGTCTGCTCCGATTCGCAGGCCCAGCGCTTTATCGACCTCATTATCCTTGGCGGACAGAATCAGGATGGGCACGCGACTAACCCGGCGGATATGCTCCAATACCTCCAGCCCGCTTCTTTTGGGCAGCATAAGATCGAGCAGAACTAAGTCATAGCTACCCGGTACGAATTGCTGAAGCGCCTGTTCGCCGTCACCGACGAGGGTGATGTCGTAACCCTCTTTGGTCAAGTAATCCTGCACCATCGTGCTGATGGAGGGATCATCCTCAACCATGAATATTTTGCCCTCCATGATTTTCGCCTCTTCCTGCTTCGAATTTATCCCTATTCTAAGCCAGGGCGAATTTTTCTACAAGAAATGGACCTTCTAAAACGCCTTAACAAACTTTTAGTAAGTTACTTGACAAACGAAACTAACCGAGGTATGATAATCTCACATTCAAATAATTCACATTAAAGTTATTGGAGAAGTTAAAGAAATATGCTGGTGGTGTGATGGTTGGGATTTTTGGGTAAGTTATTTAGTAGGTCTACCAATATCGAGGAGGAAAAAGTCATGTCGAAGTTGAATATCGGAATTATTTTGGGAAGTACACGCGAAGGCCGCGTCAGCCCACAAGTAGGGGAATGGGTGAAGAAGCATGCAGATGCCCGCGGCGACGCTAACTACGAGATTATTGATATCGCTGATTACAAGCTGCCATTACTTGGCGAAGCCGATGCTTCCGAGCAAGCTGCTGCCTGGAATGCTAAGCTGAACAGTCTGGATGGCTTCGTATTCGTCGTGCAAGAATATAATCACAGCATCTCTGCTGCGTTGAAGAATGCTCTCGACTATGCTCGTGAAGCATGGAACAATAAATCTGCGGGGATCGTCAGCTATGGTTCCGTAGGCGGGGCTCGTGCGGCTGAGCATCTGCGTGGCATTTTGGGCGAACTGCTGGTAGCGGACGTACGTGTTCACGTAGCCCTGTCCCTGTTCACCGATTTCGAGAACTTCAGCACATTCAAACCTGCTGAATTGCATCTGACCAACTTGAATGAAATGCTGGACCAAGTGAATGCTTGGGGCGGCGCATTGAAAACCCTGCGTTAAGATCGGGCGTTAATCAGTTAAAAGCTCAAATCCCCCGCCTCTTTAGATAGAGACGGGGGATTTTTAGGATTACCTGGTTAATTGACCTACTTCTTCTTATATTAGTTTATGCGCATACCATTTCTCGCCGCGGAACCGCCAGAGGAAGATGAACCCGCGTACACCCCATTCGCAGCACATCGCCAGCCAGACGCCGAGGATACCAAGCCCGAAGGTAATTCCGAGCACGTAGCCGAATATGACGCGGAACAACCACATGGTCAACATGGAAGAAATTGAAGTGAAGCGTGAGTCCCCGGCTGCCCGCAAGGCCGATGGCAAGATGAAGCTGATTGGCCAAAGTGGAAGCTGGGCGATCAAGCTCACCATCAGGACGAGGAAGATGTCGCCAATGATTTCCGTCGGCGGCTCAAAGAGATGCACCAGCGGATAGAAGAATGGCATTAGAATCAGACTGAGCGCAGCCAGAAAGATCGAGCCCAGCCACAGGAAGGACTTGATGAACTTGCGGGCATCTCGGATGTTGCCACCTCCGATGCATTGCCCTACTACCGTGACGATGGTGAGCGACAGGGCCGAGGCCGGAATTTGGAACACCCCGGCCAGCGCCCCGGCAATAGCATTGGTGGCGATGGCGTAGGTGCCGAGACTGACGATAAAGACCTGGGTCAGCAGCTTGCCGCCATTGAAGAACATCTGCTCCGCAGCAAAGGGAATGCCGATGAATAACATTTTGCGCAGCATCTCGATAGGGAACTGAAACAGGTCTCGTAACTGCAAATGCAACGAGGTCTCTACCCGGAACAGATAGTACAAGGCACAACCGGCCCCTACATATCTGGCAATGTTGACGGCAAGCGTCATGCCGAATACCCCCATATCGAGCAGGGTAATAAATAGGACATTCAACAACACATACAACAGGTTCATGATTAGCGACAGGAACAGAGAGGCCCGAGTCTTGCCGATTCCTCTCAGTGAGGCGCACACCGCCTGGACCGTAGCCAGCCCCGTATAGGAGATGCTACTGCCAATCAGATAGACGCGGGCGCTTTCCAGCACCTCCGGCGAGGCCGCCCCGAACAGCAGGTTCAGCATCGGCTGATGGAAGGCAATCAGCAGCAAGGCGATAGCCACAGACAGCAAAGAGACGGAGGTAACCGTGGCCGCAGAGGCTCGTGATACATTGCGGTCATTGCGACTTCCTTTATACTGCGCGACTAATACCGTACCGCCGGTGGCTACCGCGACAAATACGTTAATCAAGAAGATATTAAGCGAGTCCACAATATTGACCGCACTGACAGCAGCCACACCCGAGGAACTGATCATGGCCGTATTGACCAGATTGAGGCCGATAATAAAAGCCTGATCAATCAGGATCGGGATGAACAAGGCGATGATTTGCCGATAATCCATCGATTCGCCCGACAGATGTTTCTCCAGAAGGGCGTGGCTCTTTTGCCTTAATCGAAGTCTTGTTCTATGCTTGGCAAGGAAGTGTTTCAAGTCATCACATTCTTTTCGCATTATAGTAGAAATTTCCGAACATCGTATATTGACCTAGTTTACCGGAAAATATTGTCTTCGTATAGGGCCGTGGAATGGGCTTCACTGAATTGATAAACATAAAATGGAGGAATGTAACATGGAAATTGGTATCAGTACCTTTGTGGAGACGACTCCCGATGTGGTGACGGGGGAAACCATCAGTCATGCCGAGCGGTTGCGTGAGGTGGTTGAGGAGATCGTGCTTGCCGATAAGGTCGGCCTGGACGTATTTGGCGTCGGGGAGCATCATCGTCAGGATTATGCGGCTTCTTCTCCAGCCGTGTTGCTGGCTGCCGCCGCACACCAAACCACACGGATTCGCTTGACTAGCGCGGTGACCGTATTGTCCTCGGATGATCCGGTACGCGTGTTTCAAGACTTTGCTACGCTAGATGGCATATCGAACGGGCGGGCGGAGATTATGGCTGGCCGTGGCTCTTTCATTGAGTCCTTCCCTTTGTTTGGCTACGACTTGAACGATTATGATGAACTGTTCGATGAGAAGCTGGATTTATTACTGAAATTATGTGCCTCGGAAAAAGTAACCTGGGAAGGCAAGCATCGTCCGTCCATTCGCAATTTGGGTATCTATCCACGTCCAGTCCAGCAGCCGCTTCCCGTATGGATCGGTAGCGGCGGGAATACCGAATCGGTTATCCGCGCAGGCTTGCTTGGTTTACCGTTGGTACTGGCCATCATCGGCGGGCGCCCGGTGCAATTTGCGCCGCTCGTGAAGATGTACAAGCGGGCAGCGGCACAGGCCGGGCATGATGTCTCCAAGCTCATGGTTGCTTCGCATTCCCATGGATTCGTGGCTGAACGCAATGAGGTAGCCGTTGAGAAATTCTTCCCGTCTACCCAAGCCGTCATGAATGTTATTGGACGTGAGCGGGGATGGGGCCGTTATGATCGGGCCAGCTATGACGCGGCGCGTAGTCCGGAAGGAGCACTGTATGTAGGCGATCCGGAGACCGTAGCGAACAAGATCATCGATCTGCGCAAGCGGGTAGGAATTACCCGGTTCATGCTGCATTGCCCGCTTGGCACGATGCCGCATGAGGATGTGATGCGCGCTATTGAACTGCTCGGGACCGAGGTAGCTCCACGTGTCCGTGAGGAAATAGCCCGCTGGGAAGCGGCTGGCGAGGAAGAAGCCTGAGAGGGCACCGCAGGTTATCGGAAAATAAGGATCGGGCCTAACTCGGGAGCTGGCATTCCTTCGTATAATAGAGCAGGGCACCTGCGCTTGACGCAAGTGAACTTGGAAGGAAGGGGATTATGATGCCAGCCGTGCCTTCGCGAAAGTCTGCCAGATCCAAATCGGCCAGACGGCCCATCAGGGCCAAGGTCGCAGCGGGAGGACGCTCGCGCCGGTCTTCCCGCAGGTCATCGTCAGGTTGGAGTGGCCCGTCCAGCATTGACAAGCAACTGGTGGCCTACGCTTGGCTTCAGGCCATCGGCACGAACCTTGCGGCCATTGGCCAGTCCAAGTCCTTGTCAAACCGCAGAAGCGTACGAGAGGAAGGGGACCGGCTGGTTATCGTCGGTAATACGTTGCAGGCGATATCCAATGCGGCCCAAGCTGACTTGATTTTACAGCAGGGACAGTCGGAGAGCGATCAATTGAACTCCATCGGCAGCCTGCTGCAAGCCTTGGGGGAGACGCTGCAGGTCTTCACAGATCTCACGGACCCGGACTAAGCAGAAATGGGCTAGTTCTGCTCTCCTGCTGCCGAGCTCTGCTTCGATTCAAGACCGCCCGATTTCAACCTTGACTTCCTTCCCCAGAGCCGTTAGGACGGGCTCAAGCTCAAATAGCTGCTCAATATGGTGAACCCCATGAGGCAACTCGGAGCGGTATAAGGCTTCACTAAGAATAGTGGCCATCCTGGCTGTAATCAGCGCTTCATGCTCTCCTTGCAGGTAACATTCGGCCAAGGCTGGTTGCCCTTGATACGTTCCCCGGGCATCTACTTTCACGGCGAACCTGGCTGTTCCCATGTGTGGTTTGCCAAGTAGCCCTATGGCAGCCTTGCGCACGGGGCTCCAGTTCAGCGAGCGAAGCATCCCGGTCGCCTTCATCCCGGCAAGCAGGCGGGTGACGCCTGCGGAATCAAAGCACAAGCGAGTGGCAACAGTAGGGACCCCCAAGGTGGTGGGGAGTACATGCTGATCGGAGAAGTTAAAGCGATAGGCCATACGACCCTTTGCCCCTCTGCCAAAGCTGATTTTTAGGCCATCTGTGAAGCTGCTTACCTCCTTGGGTTCTCCTTGCACCACAACGGTATAGTTGGCGTTCATATTATCGATGGTCCATTCGATCGCGGCTTGCCCATGCTGATCTCCTAGTCCCAACATAATAGAAATGTCTATAGAATCAGTGCTGTCCAGCAAGCTATGGGCGTGACGGGCCAGAAGATGGGTCAGTCCAGGGGCTAGTCCCACGCTAAGCACAGCCGTTGCACCCCCGGATAAGGCCATCGGGTGGTGTTTTTCTATTTGCTCCAAGAAGGCATAATCGGCAGATACATCAATATAATGCGTCCCATTCTCCAGACAGAATTGCACAAACCTGGTATCTGTCTGATCCAGACACATGACGACGAGCCGTGCTTGCTCAAGCAGGTTCGGGCTGGGCGGAGCCTGGACATCCAAATGCAGCGGCTGGACCTTTCCTCCCGTAGACTGGCTGAACTTCCGGGCGCGTTGCAAATTTCTTCCGGCAGCATACACCTTCCCGGGAAAGAGCTCGCCCAGCCTCCTCGAAATAGCCTGCCCTACCTGCCCGTATCCCCCGATGACGATGATTTGATCCTTCATAATGATTTCTCCTCTCTGTTATGAACAAGCAAGCCCCATAAGATTAAGGCGCCAGCAGCAGTATAGATGCTGGCTTCAAAGGCTTCTTGAATGGAACGGGATATAAGAGGCTGGAATTGAACCTCAATGCTTCCCAGCCCAAGGGCTGCGCCCAAAGCCATGCCCAGATTGCGCGTTAATGCGATCATTCCCGAGATTGCCCCAATATGCTCCCTGGGAGTGTGCCGCATGATGAAGCTGTTGTTCGGGGAAGCAAGCAGTCCCATACCAAGGCCAATTAACGCGAGCACAGAGGATATACCCCAGATCGACAGGCTGTCCAGGTACAAGAAGAAGAGGACGGCCCCTCCGCCCATGGCGGCTAATCCCATCGGCACCAGGCTCTTAGGGCCCCAGGCATCGGACAAGTGTCCGGCGAAAGGCCCAGTTACCGCGAGTAGAAGTGGGTAGAAGGCCAGCACAACTCCGGCAAGCGAAGGAGTCAAATCCTCAATGCCCGATAGATAGAAGGGCAAGGTGACCAGCCCATGATTGGCCAAGGCGAAGGAAACGACGCTAATGATCAGCCCGATGCCCACTTGGGGAATGCGAAGGACCTGCACCGGCAGGAAGGGGGTGGGCTGGCGAAGCTCCCACCCAAGCAGTAACAACAAGGCCGTCAAAGAGAGAGATAAAGGCAGGAGGGTTCCTGGTACCAGCCAGCCTTGCGCACCGACCTGAGAGAGCCCGTAAACCCCTAAGGTTGCTGAGACGATCAGCAACATTGCTCCAACAGGGTCGGAAGCAGGTTGGCCCCGTTCCGGCTCCTGCCGGGGAATATAGCGGAAGGCCAGCCAGGTACCAAGCAGAGCAACGGGAACGTGCAATAAGAACAGCCAGCGCCAATGGAGCCATTCCACAATGAGCCCCCCGACGGCAGGCCCGCACATGGCGCCGAGTGCTACGGCGGTGCTTAGGGTACCAAGCGCCCGCCCTCTGTGTTGCTGGGGCCAATGAAGCGTGACCAGCGCAATATTGGTCGCCTGAAACATCGCGGCACCTACGGCTTGCAACAGTCTGAATCCAAGCAAGGTCAGAATGTCAGGAGCTGATGCGGTTAAGAGAGACCCTACAGTAAATAAAGCCAAACCGTAATTATGAAGGCGGTGGTATCCCCAACGTTCCCCCAGCTTGCCCATGACCTGAAGCAAGGAGGTGATGGCTAGAAGGTAACCGGTGGTCACCCAAGAGAGGCTTGCCGAATCGGTATGAAGGGCTACAGTCAGATACGGTAGCGAGACATGAACAACGGTGGCCATATAATGCGATAGGAAGGCCCCGATGCTAATGGCAATTAACATTCCTCTTTGGCTAGCTTGCGGCCAGGAACTGGCAGCAGCGTCGTGTAATGTGTTCATGGTTAACCTCCTTTACTTCTTACGGAAACATTGTTATAAATTCTATAAAAGTATAGTTACTAAACTAAATCCGCAAAAAAATAACTCAACTGAAAATCAGGGCTACTCTATCGCTCGCTGACTTTGGTATTGAGTTAACACTTGGGCGCAACTCTAACTCGCTTATTGTTCCAGAAAATCGGCGAATTTCTCGATGCCTCTCTCAAAAATTTCAATTTCCTCCTCAGTAAATTGAGCGCGAAGCTGCTCGTAAAAATCATGATGCATCGCTTCGTGCGCGGCGACCGCTTCACAGCCCTTGTGCGACAAGGAGATTAAGGTGCTGCGCGAATCGGTAGGATGCTGTGAGCGCAGCACCAATCCTTTTGGTTCCAGACGGGCTATGAGTTGGGTAACGGCACCCTTGGTCACGCCCAGCCTTGTGGCCAGTTCGCTCATTAGCACGTTGCCTTCGGGGCCAACGGCCTCCAGCGTGTGGATTTCACTAGGGGTGAGCGAGCCTGCTGTCCCAAAGGATAAGGGCTGGCGCTCAAGTCGACGAAGCTGCATGATGAGTCGGCCGATGCCCATGATTCCTTTATTATTTTTGGGTTCAGAGGTAGTTCGTTGAATATTCATAGATTTAGTATAGTTTCTAAACTTCATGGATGTCAAATTAGCGAGGATGGATGAACAGAGGGGATATAGGCAATAGGCCCGCCTCATACGGAACAGCCCCAATCCTGTGATGACCGGATTGGGGCTGCCCGTATTTAGAGGATCAAAGAATCGGCTGCAAAAATTGCTTGATTTTCACCAAGGTGTTGGCGGGATCAATATTTTGTAATAAATAGTCCGAGTCCTTCTTGTGAACGACTTGCTCTGAGTAATTGCGCAAATACTCCTCGGTGACTTCATGGGGAGCACCTTCCCGCTCACCCCGCAGCCTTATATCGTCCTTGGTGACATAAAGAAAAATTCGAACAGCCTGAGGTCCAAAGCGCTTGCGGAAGGCCTGAACCCCATCATGATTCATCACGACAATCACCGCTTGATGGGTGGTGAGCGCTTCCATTAAATCTCGCTCGGGAATGCCGTAGCTTCCTCTTTCCAGCCGGACGGACTGGCTAAACCCTGCTCCGTTCTCAATGCTCTGGAACTCCTCAGAAGAGATGAAGCGGTAGTGTTCTCCGTTAACTTCTCCTTGGCGAATCCGTCGCGTTGTGTAGGGCCGTACATAAGGGATGTTAAGTTCGCCGCTTAATTGACTGGCGATGCTCTTTCTTCCAGAACCACTTGTTCCTGTAATAATGATAACCTTAGGCTGATCCTTGTTGACCTTGTCCTGTTCCGTATCCGGGTTCTCTACGGCCGCGGGGGCCGGGGACGATTTGGATGATTTAAGCCATTTCCACATGTTTCTCCATGCGCCTGACGAGACTGACTTGCCTTAGGCCAGAATCGTCGCACGGATTCACCTCCTTGATGTTCATAAGTCCTTATAGTGCGTGATAGTACGTGTTCAAAAAGTCGAGTTTTTAGGACCGGAGATTATGCTTCCGATGTGCGTTTTTTCAAAACACTTTAGGTTGGATGAAGCCAGGGACTGAGTAGCGGAGCTACACGTTTTCGGAGAAAACGACTTCGGAAGCATACGGGTACGTGAGCAACTACAATGTTTCTGAAGGAAACATACTACGGAAGCCATGCTAGGCCCGGCTGAATTCAAGATTCGATGTCGAACCCTCTCCTCGAATAGGTTCGTCCTGGGAAAACGACTTTTTGAACAACCTATTATAATATATTTCGGCAGAGAGGTTCCTCCTTGTTATGCGCTGTGTGAAAATGCTTACTTCATCAGGCTCCCTGCATGCTTCTCGTGGTTCAACAGCCAGCCTTTCCGTGACACACCACCGCCATAACCACCGAGTTCACCGTTGGAATTAATGACTCGGTGGCAGGGGATAATGAGCGCGAGTTGGTTGGCTCCGTTGGCCTGAGCAACGGCCCGGTAGGCGGACGGCTTGCCAATGGCGATGGCAAGGTCAGCATAGGATCGGGTCTCGCCGGGCGGGATTTGCTGCAATTGTGCCCATACCTGCTGTTGAAAAGGGGAACCCATTAAGCATAGCGGGGTCGTGAACTCCGTGAGGCTCCCCTCAAAGTATAGGGTCAGCTCCCGCTCAATGGAGCGGATAGGCTCTGTCACCCCGGGAATGATCGCTGCCTTGGTTCGATTCCGCAATCGTTCCACTTCCCGTTCTAACCCGCGGCGGTCGATGAACTCCAAGAGATACAAGCCCGCTTCATCCGCGATGGCCATCATGGGGCCAAGCCGCGTGTCAATCCATGCGGCGTGGAGGATTTTGCCTCCAGTAAGCCGGGTTGGGGCAGCCCCCATAATCCGCGAGAATGCATCCCGAAAGCCGCTGCTCGACTCATAGCCGGTTGAGAGCTGAGAATCGATGACGGGACTTCCGGAACGGATATTCTTTAGAGCCAGTCCCATGCGGCGGGCACGGGCGTACTCCACGAAGGTCATACCGAAGCGCTTCTTGAACTGGCGCCGTGCTGTCGATGCATCAACGGACAGTTCCCGAAAGTCAGCGTCCTTCCATCGCTTCTCCGGGTTGGCCTCTACCGCTTCTACCAACTGTCTGACCAGATCTGAGACATGGCCCGGATGGGATAGAGGGCGGCAACGCTGGCATGGACGGAAGGAGGCCAACAGGGCCTCCTTGGCTGTCTCGTAAAATTCGCAGTTCTCGAATTTGGGCTTGCGTGCGGGACAGGTCGGACGACAGAAGACACCCGTCGTCTTCACCCCAACGTAGAATACTCCCTCATATTCAGAATTTTTCTGGAGTAGAGCTTGATAATAGAGTTGTTTTCGTTCCGCAGATATCATCCTGCATAGGCCTCCTTGCCTTCATATCATTTATCTGAATTATAGCTTTGGTCTGAAGCCGTCGTCGCCGAAAATCGGGCATCTATTTTTGCAGGATTCTGAGGGACAGCGGCGGGCAAGACTTCCATTGTAGACAGGCATGTTTTGTTATATGATAGCAGGGTAAATTGGGTATTCCCAGCATGATGAAGATTGTCAATTACAATTTGTACGTGGAGGAACCGATGTATCCTAGAAAATTAAACTATACGATGCCAGCCGAATGGGCGGCACATGAACGTACTTTTATTTCCTGGCCTATACAGGACTCGATGGTGTACCCGGATCGCTATGAGGAAGTATGTGACGGTTATGCCGAATTTATTGAGGCAATTGCCGAGTTTGAACCCATTACGGTGGTTGTGAACTCTGCTGACCTGGAGCGCGTCCAAGGCCGATTTGCCCAGGCAGATGGCACGAAGGCTGGCGCGAATGATCGAATCAGCTTGTTGCCGATTGAACATAATGATGCCTGGCTGCGTGATAACGGACCGACCTTTGTGGTGGGTCCACAGGGTGAACTGGGCGGGGTGAACTGGGGCTTTAATGCCTGGGGTGGCAAATATTCTCCTTGGGACCTTGACGATGCGGTCGCTCCGCAAATCCTTGATGCCTTGAAGGTTAAGAAATTTGATGCTCCGTTGGTGCTGGAGGGCGGCTCTATTCATACGGATGGAGAGGGCACGCTGCTCACCACGGAGGAATGCCTGCTTAACCCGAACCGCAATCCGCACATGAGCCGGGAAGAGATCGAAGCTGCGGTCAAAAATTATGTCAATGTCGATCAAATCATCTGGCTGAAGCGTGGTTTGAGTGGCGATGAGACAGACGGACATATTGATAACGTGGCTTGCTTCGCTGCACCAGGCAAGATTATCTTGCAGGTCTGCGACGATCCGAATGACGAGAACTACGCCATCACGCAGGAGAACCTGGCTATATTGAGCCAAGCTGTGGATGCGCAAGGCAGGAAGTTGGAGATCATTCCGATTCCCCAGCCACCGCAGGCATTTTATGAAGATACGCGCCTGACACTCAGCTATTTGAATTTTTATTTTGTTAATGGCGGCATCATCTTGCCTGTATTTGGCGGAGAGGCCGCAGAGACGGACCGTCAGGCCGTGAAGATATTGGGTGAGTTGTACCCGCAGCGGCAGATTCGTACGGTGAATGGCATGGCCATTATCCGCGAGGGTGGCAACGTGCACTGTACCACGCAGCAAATGCCGGCAGGACGTCGGTAGGATTGGGGAACAAGTTGTTACAAAGCAAAGGAGGGCTATCATGAGTAAAAGACAAGTCAAAGTGGCAGCCACACAAATGAGCTGTTCATCCAATAAAGAAGAAAATATCGCCAAGGCAGATAAGCTAGTTAGACAAGCAGCCCAGCAGGGAGCGCAAATTATTTTGCTGCAAGAGCTGTTTGAGACCCCTTATTTCTGTCAGAAGGAAAAGGCGGATTACTATGCCTACGCCACTGAACTTGAGGAGAATGCGGCAATTCGCCATTTTCAGCAAGTAGCGAAGGAGCTTCAGGTCGTGCTTCCGATCAGCTTCTATGAGAAGAAGAACAACGCTCGCTACAACTCGCTGGCTGTCATTGATGCAGATGGCGAGGTACTGGGCCGCTACCGCAAGAGTCATATTCCCGATGGTCCGGGGTATGAAGAGAAGTTCTACTTTAATCCAGGGGATACGGGCTTTAAAGTATGGAACACGCGTTATGCCAAGATCGGTATCGGCATATGCTGGGACCAATGGTATCCCGAAGCAGCTCGCTGCATGGCCCTGATGGGCGCAGAAATTCTGTTCTACCCGACAGCCATTGGGTCGGAGCCACAGGACGGATCGATTGATTCCAAGGACCACTGGCAAATGTGCATGCGGGGCCATGCCGCCTCAAACCTCGTTCCGGTGATTGCTTCCAATCGTATCGGTGAGGAGACGGATGAGGATTCTGCGATTACCTTCTACGGGTCCTCCTTTATCGCCGGACCACAGGGCAATATGATTGCCGAAGCGGGCCGTGCCGAAGAGACGGTGCTGGTCGCCGAGTTCGATCTGAATCAACTGGAAACCCAGCGGATTGAGTGGGGTATTTTCCGCGACCGTCGTCCCGAGCTATACAAGGTGATTGCCTCATATGATGGTGAATTGCTGATCGATTAGATTCGTGCTGGAGAGAAAGAAGGGATAGGAGTGGCGCGATCACTGTACCTGGCTTTAGTGTTGTTAAGTTTGATTTGGGGTGGCTCTTTTTTCTTTATTAAAATACTGCTGCCAGACTTCGGCCCATGGACCATCGCATTTCTGCGTTCGGTGTTCGGGCTGGCGACCATTACCGTGATTATGGTCATGTTGCGCAAGCCATTTGGTTTACGGCAAATCCCTTGGGTGCTTATGGTAGTGATGGCTCTCATCAATACGGCGATTCCTTGGGCCTTGATTGGATTCAGCGAGACGCGGCTGACAAGCAGCATGACGTCGGTGGTGAATGCAACCACGCCTTTGTGGACCCTGGTGGTGGGCGTTGCGATCTTTGGCGTCGCTGCGACTCGCACCCAGTGGCTCGGAATGGGCCTGGCCTTTCTTGGCCTGCCGATTCTAGCCGGGGTCAGTCCGACTTCACTGGCCTCGGTGGACCTGCTCGGGTTCGCCAGTATGTTGGGGGCTACCCTATGCTACGCCATAGGCACACATCTGTCCAAACGCTTATCTGGCGGACTAACGATGTATCAGATTACGTTCGGTACATTAATCAGCGCGATGCTGGGTAGCGGTCTGATGTTCCTCTTGTTTGAGAGAAATTCTCTGGCACCGCTGGCGTCACCAACTACACTGGGGGCTATCGTCGGCTTAGGTGTATTCGGGTCTGGTATTGCTTATATTCTGTTCTATTTCATGGTGCAGAAGGGCAGTGCCCAATTCGCCACGATGGTGACCTATCTGGTCCCGGTGAGCGCTATTTTCTGGGGTTTTACGCTATTAGACGAGCCGGTGAGCTGGCGTCTGCTGGTTGCTCTGGTCTTCATCCTCGGTGGGGTATATCTTGCGGGCCGTGGTGGAAGACAAGGCAGGAAGCAGATACCCGTAGCGGACACGCCAAGCGGCGAGAATCTGAATCTAGCGGGTAAGGATGGCAGGATTGAGCCAGGGAAGACCTGTGTAACGAAGGGGTAGGGTATTTAGAGAAGCATTAATAAATCTTAGACTCATCACGTTTTATAAGATCCTGTCTTTTGCAGGGGGCATTCCCTAGCAAAAGACAGGATTTTTTGCGTTTTTCTGCGCTTCTTATGATCTCAAGTTACAGGCAACAGGCTATTGCTGTATAAATAACAATAGTGTATGATACATAGTATAAATATAGTGTACGATACACAGTATGTATAAAACAGTATGTGATAGACGAGGTGGAAGCATGAATTCATTACTTAATTCGTTCATCACGGAGCTGCGGCGGGGGACGCTTACGCTTGCCGTGCTTAGCCAATTAAGAGAACCGCAATACGGATATTCTCTGGTGCAACGATTGGAGAATTCAGGAGTGGCTATTGATCAGAGCACGTTGTATCCACTCTTGCGCCGTCTGGAGAAGCAGGAATTGGTGACCAGCAGTTGGGATACCTCTGAGAGCCGGCCGCGTAAGTATTATGTGCTAAGTTCATTTGGTCAGGAGATTTATGAACAGTTGAAGCTGGAATGGGAGAGAACCTCCCGGGAGTTGCAAGACCTATTGAAGGGGGGCGATGGCCATGAATCCATCAAATCTGATTGAGCTGTACATTCAGGAAGTGACCCGCAGGCTGCCCGAGCAGGGTCGGGAGGATATCGCGCTGGAATTGCGGTCCACGATTGAGGATATGCTGCCTGACGAGTATGGAGAAGCTGAGGTCAAGGAGGCTTTAATGAAGTTGGGTAATCCGGCGGCGCTTGCCGCGCAATATAGGGATCAGCCCCAGTACCTGATAGGACCTCATTATTACGAGACTTATATTCAACTCATGAAAATGGTACTGCCCATCGCTGCTGTTATTGGGGTTATTGTGGTATTTGCCGATCAATTATTCGCTTATACAGCTTCCGTCGCTCAAATAGATTGGGTTGACTTCATGACAGACCTGATTGGTGGGGTGATCAGTCAAGCTGTATCGGTCATGCTGCAAGCTGCCTTCTGGATCACATTGGTCTTTGCCATTCTGGAGCGGTCTGGTGTTAAGGGGAGCACCGGAGAGGGGTGGAATAGGAACCCTAAAGGGTGGACGCCCGAGGAGCTTTATCGCATCCGTAACATTCCTGTGGAGAAAAGAATCGCCAAAACCAAGGTCTTTTTTGACCTACTAGTGACGGCGATAGGGGGCTGTATTTTTTTTAACGCTGATCGGCTCATCGTTGTTTATGAATCTGGGCAAAACGGTCTGGAACGGCTAATGCCGGTATTTAATCAGGACGTACTCCTGTCCTATTGGCCGTGGGTCGTGTTGTGGCTCGCCCTCGATGTGACTTTGTCTATCTATAAATGGCTGGCGGGTCAGTGGACGTATCGGATGGCCGCACTCAATGCTGCCGTGTATGCCGTTACGTTGTGCGTCTTTGCATCTATGCTGCTCCGTGCCGACACCTTAATCTCGGCAGCCTTCCACGTCAAAATGGGCGAATGGTTTGGCTATACCCACTTAGCCGATGGTGGATTTACCCAAGTCAGTCTGTTGTGGATCACCTTCTTTGCCATTGCCTTAGCTGTTTCGATCGATACCTGGCAGGGCTTCCGCAAGGCGGGGATACAAACACTGCCTTCATCGTATAAATGGGAATAGGCGTAACCCTGCGACCTAATCAGCAGACTAAGCGCTCGGCATTTCAAGTGTCCAGGATGATTACTGACTGTGAGCAGGGTTTGAAGGGGGAAAAGTAGAAGAGGGGGAGACGGAACAAGTAGAACAATTGAAGGAGGTCAAAACATTGTCACAGCATAATGACTTGCAGCAGCAAAAAGAGTCAGAGGAGCGCGAGCTCCAAGACCCGGCACAACTTGAAGTGTTGAAGCAGCGTCTAAATCAGGTCGAGCAGACGCTGGAGCAATCGCAGAAGCTGAACAGGACTGTATCGAGAGTTGTTCTTCCAGTAGTTATTGGTATTGCCGTTATTTTCGGTCTGTTGATACTGATAGGTATCCTTCAGTTTATAAGTGGCTAAAGTTAGCACGGGAAGTTGCGCATGAACAGATACTGTACTGTTAAGGAACTGTCGGCGTACCCATCAGCAGAGGAATGTAGTCGTCAGGATAACTCCTTTTCAAGAAAAATTAGTCCCTTTTCCCGAGTTGAACCCTTGCTTGGGCCTCCGCATAGCATATAAGACAATTGCGGGGGAAAGGGGCGCGGCTCCATGACAGGAACTGAATTATCGGCAATCCATATCGTATACCTGTCCTTTATTGTGTTCATCATGGCGCTACTGATCCGGCGGCGAGATACCACCATGATCTGTGTGGTGGGAATTTTCACATTAGGCCTGCTGGCTACGGAAACGCTTAGCGGTTCCATATCGGGAATCTTTCAATCGTTTGTTTATGCGACGCGGGAACTGATGGGGACGATTATGATCATCTCCATTATTGTAGCGATGAGCCGAGTGCTGATTCGCACGGGTATCAACGAGACAATGGTTGCTCCTTTGACGCGTTTTTTGCGCACGCCAGCCATGGCCTATTGGGGAATCGGCCTGATTATGATGGTGACTTCCTTGTTCTTCTGGCCCTCTCCGGCGGTGGCGCTTGTGGGCGCGGTGCTCCTGCCGGTGGCTATTCGCGTGGGTTTACCGGCTTTGGGCGCGGCGATGGCGATGAACCTGTTCGGACATGGCATCGCATTGTCCGGAGACTACATCATTCAGGGAGCACCGAAGCTGACGGCTGATGCGGCTGGTTTGCCTGTTAGCAGCGTGATGTCGGCCAGCGTCCCGCTGGTTGTTGTAATGGGGGTGGTGAGCACGGTCACCGCTTACTGGATGATGCGCCGTGATCAGCGTAACGGTACATGGCGTGATGGCTTGGTGAAAGTGAAGGGGACTGACGGAGGACTGGTTGAGAGTCGTCCCACAAGTGAGGAACGGCGAAAGGTTGGCAAGGATGGTGGCGACGTCACGGACGGTACAGTCGACGTGCTCCGTCCACAGGTTAGAAGAGGGCTTGCCATTCTGATTCCGCTGCTGTTCGCTGCGGATGTAGCCGCGATGTTTGTGCTAGGGCTTCAAGGCGGTGATGCCACCGCCTTGGTGGGTGGAACAGCCGTGCTGATTCTGATCGGCGTCACCTTGCTAGCTCACCGTGATCACGGCCTGGAGAAGGTGACCTCCTATCTGATTGAAGGCTTAACCTTTGGCTTCAAGGTGTTTGGCCCCGTCATTCCGATTGCGGCCTTTTTCTATCTGGGGGATGCCGCATTTTCGGAGCTGTATGGGCAGGTCCTCCCGGCGACCTCCCATGGTATTGTGAACGACCTGGGCCTGGCCCTGGCCAGTGTCGTCCCGCTAAACGGCAGCGTCGGCGCCATTACGCTGGCCGTGACCGGAGCGATCACCGGCCTTGACGGCTCCGGCTTCTCGGGCATTTCGTTGGCCGGTTCCATCGCCCAACTGTTCGGCACCGCCATCGGTGGGGGCACAGCCACCCTGACGGCGCTGGGGCAGGTCGCCGCCATCTGGGTCGGCGGCGGCACCTTGATTCCGTGGGCGCTCATCCCGGCCGCCGCGATATGCGGCGTGAGCCCGTTCGAGCTGGCCCGTCGCAACCTGAAGCCGGTGCTCATCGGCCTGGCCGTGACCACTGTGGTTGCCATGTTCATGGTGTAGGGAAGGCTGAAGGAAGAAGATAATTGGCCGTAGGATGGCTGCATCTCATTGCATTGCGGCTAAATTTTAGCTCTAGACTCTAGTTTTGTAGAGAAAGCAACTTTATAGGGAAATCCTCATGTTAATTTCGCCAAACTGAGCAAAATCAGCGATTTATAGGGAAATCCTCCATCTAATTGCCCCGAATTCGGCCTCAATTGGCGATTCAGGCAATATTATATGGAGGATTTCCAGTTAATCACCTATTTGCAGCATAAACATCAACAATTAGCGGGAGTTTTTCCTGCTAAATTCGGCAAGTGCGCTAAGCTTGTTAAGTGTACTAAGTGTGTTAATCGTTAACCTTGCACATCTCTCGCTCTACTTACCTATGGCTGCTCTCACACTCCTAGCTTGTGCGTCTCTAGCTGCCTTTACCCTCTCACCTAACTCGACTTACCCACTAGTTACACTCAATCTGTCCACCTACTCGACTTACCCTCTAACTACATTCAACCTCTCCACGGATCAGACTCATCTCTCGCTTTATCCAATCCTCCGTTGCTATGACTCGCATCCTACCATTCTCTCTACCCTTCTGCCTCCATCGCTTTCTCCTGGCGCGCGGTGTTCGCTGGATAACGGGTCGGCTGCACCACTACATGCTTCTACTGTACCTTGCACCTATGTTACTCCAAAAAGTTCAGCGCGCCCCGTACCAGTTCATAGCCGACAATTCGTTGGCCGTTGCCGCGGTAGACGGGCTTGACCCAGCCTTTGTCCTGTACTTTACGCAGCATGAGTACGGCTGTTTTGTGATCTAGCTCGAAATGCTGCTTCACATCGACCGGACGAATGGGACTGGCTTGACGGGCAGCTAGTCGAATAATTTCTTTTTCCGCAATTAGGCCACGTGATACGGGAGCTTGGGCGGGAAGGTAGCGGCTCAACACCATGCGTAGTAGATTTATGCACAAGTCCGGGCGTTGCTCCACATCATCATAGGCCAAGGAGATTACCTGGTAGCCCATCGCATGCAGGAAGGTTTCCCGGTTGAGCTCACGGCAGTATTTTTGCCGATCCATATCCCTCACGTGAATTGAGTAGCCTTTAATCTCCAGTAGCAATCTTACTTCTCCCGATAACCAGGCAAAATCGGCAAAATAGGGTCTCCCCCGCCAATCGCTCACTTCATACTCAGGGTGTAAGTCTGCGAAATCACCACGGAGCGGCCACCACACCTGCCTTAGAAACATAGCCTCTGCATGGGCATAACCCCGCTCCAGCCGCGCACGGCGTTCACCGTTTCTTGCCGCCAGATGCCTTTCCATAAAGACAGCATAGCTTTCTTCATAACTCATCCCAATTCACCTACCCTCTCCCGGCAATAAGCCGATTTTAATATTAGCTAGTCCTCTCGCAAAGAACCGCTGCCAACAAAAAAACGCCCCGCACCCTCCCCCCGGAGCTGGTATTCAAGGCGCTGCAACCGAGGGGGTTGGCGCTGCCCTGAATACCAGTCCTTGAAGGAGCTGTGCGGGACGTGCTTCGTCTTATTCATAGTATAAATCAAGTGGGAAAACCCCGTCTAGACATCGGTTACTCTACTTTTTGACGACATGCATGCTCACCGTCATGTTACCCTTTTATGATGAAACTAAGCGATCCTCATTGCGTATCATTACATAGCGTGTTTTTTAATAGTTTTTTTAGGAAGCTCAAGTATGTATTTGCTGCAGCTTGTGGTTAAATGTGCAAAATAAAGTATTTGTTCTAGTGGAGTTAGATTAGTGTGTCTACTGGAATCTGAGTAGGGTGGGTACCAAATAGTTATTGTTAAGTCCCAATGTATATTTGTACAATATCAATAGAGAGGGTGGTTGGATTGGCGCAGGAGATGAGTGTGAAATTGTATGAGAAGCTGCCGGATGGGGAGCTGAAGGAGCTTGAAGAGCGTGTATGGAGCGGGAATATGATTGCCGCGCTGGAGCATGTCAATTATCTGGTGGTGGGAAAACGCGAGTTTGAGACGGTGGAAGGCCGTTTGAACGTGGATGAGGGCAAGCTGGAACTGCTGCTTGTACCTATCGCACACGATTAAGGACTAGGCCTGAATAAATATCACTAAGCAGCACAAATAAAGCAAGGTTCTTGGCAAGTTCGTAAGGAGGGAACCGGTTTGATTAATGATGACAGAGCAACATCTCCAGATAAAATGAGTTCAACAGAACAGCTACGGGAGCATACGGCGGAGGATTCGGCAGGCTCGAGGTTTTTCACATCCGAGGGCAAGCCACTGCGTGTATTGTCCACCTCACTAGGCATTGCGCTATTGGCGAATGCCTTCTTGATACCCGGCTCGGGAGCTACGGCTGCTAGCACGAATGCTGGCGGGGAGGAGCCCCAACTTGTGGCTTGGTCAACGGAGGAAGTAAAGCAGTATTTTGATAAAAATGTAGATTGGAGCCTTCCGCTTCCGGTAGACGAAGAGGAGGAAGGAACAGCAGGAAGCGCCGAAGGAACTTCCGGCTCTGGTAGCGATACGTCGGCGAACCCGACCGTTTACCATTCCGGGTTTGGCTGGGACGACATGCTCTTGTATCACTTGCTGTTCAACAGCGGAGCGAACTATTCGTCCAGTCGCTGGCACGACAATAATCGCGGGTACTATGCGGGCACGTCAACGCCGTATAAGCCCAAGTCCTATTCCAGCGATACGTTCCAGAATAAACAAACCGCAGGTTCTGTGGTTCGGCCGAAAACATCCACATCGTCAACGGGGTCCATTGTTCGGCGTTCGACCTCGTCGCAAGCGGGAGGGATTGGCGGTAAATCTAGCGGATTAGGTTCATCTTCCGATTCCACGGGTTCGTCCAAGAGCTCTATTTCCGGCTCATCCTCAGGCCGTTCAAGCAAGGGGTTCTTTGGCGGATGATCAAGGATAACGGTAAATCTATATTTGAAGTCGTTGGTGAGCCCCATGCCAATCGGGAGGAACGGGTGCGGCAGCTTGCGGAGTTAGGGTTCACCTGGGCTGATATTGAGGAAGAACAATATTGGATTGATCAGTTAGTGCTCATGCCGAAGGAACTCTATACGGAGTTGGAGCAGGCCGCGGCAAAGCTATGGACCCTTCTTGATAAAACGGTGCGTTATGTCCATCTGCGGCATGACTTGTACGAATTGATTGGCATCCCGCCCGTGCTATGGACCATGCTTGATGAATTGCCAATGCCGGAGCCAGGGCTCATTAGCCGCTATGCCCGGTTTGACTTTGCCATCTCCAGCGAAGGAGCGATCAAGCTGCTGGAGCTGAACGCAGATACGCCGACCGGGTACGTCGAGTCCTCGATTGCCACGCCTTGGCTGATGGAGCAAGCAGGCTACCCTTCACCGAATGCTCGCATGAAGGAGCTTCTTGCCGAGGCTTGGGCAACCGAACAGCCTGATACGGTGGCATGCATGGAGTATGGGCGACACTTGGAGGATTCCGGTACAATTGAAGCCCTGGGCCGTCATAGCGGGCTCACGCTTCATTATGAGGATTGTCTGGAGTTATGGGTCGATGAAGGTACGCTAAAGACCAAGGACAACCGCATCATTGAGCGAATGTTCGCGTTATATCCAAAAGAATGGATGGCCGTAGATGATGCCGGGGAAGCACTCAGCTATGCTATCGAGACCGGAAGGCTGAACATATTTAACGGACCTCATAGTATTTTATTGCAATCCAAGGGTCTGCTGGCAGCGGCCTGGGGCCTTTACGAATTAGGGCTGTTATTTGACGAAGAAGAGCGTGCTGCCATTGCTCAATACGTACTGCCCACTTACAATAAGCCCGTCTTCTCTGGCAGCTTCGTGTCCAAATCGATGTTCGGGCGTGAAGGAGGCTCGGTGCGGATGTTCGATGCTGAAGGGCAACTTGAATTAGAGGATCAGGAGGGCTTCGACAGCAGCGTGCTGTTTCCTTCGGTTTATCAAAAAAGAGCGGAGCTGGCACGCATCCAGACGGCTGAGGGAGAATTCCACTTATTAACCGGCTTGTTCATGCTAAATGGAACCCCCTGCGGCATGCTGGGCCGGGCCGGTGGGCTCATTACTGGTAATGCGAGTCATTTTATCCCGTTGGGAGTGAAATAAATGTACGTGCACAGACACACTAAATTTCGGCGCAGTGCGGTTGCCGCCTTGCTTTTACTGATCATGCTGACGCTAAGCGCCTGTGGAGGGCAGTCTAACCTGTTTTCTTTCGATACAGGAAGTGAAGCCACATTAACAACCTCGCGCGTGCCATGGGACTATAAAATTGTCGAAGCTACCGTAGGTGATCTAGTGGGAAGCGACATGACCATTCTGCCGGACAACGATTTGTTGCCTAATGATAACAATTACGCCACCGGGGATCGGATATGGGTGCTTCAATTTATGGATGCCGAACTCACGACGGACGAGAATCAGAAGAATGAAGTGCGCTTGTCTTCATGGACGACGCTCAAGACCTATGCGGATCAAGCGACGGCTGAGCAAGATTTGGCTGAATTGAAGGTATCCATTACGACTGAGGTTGACTTGGTAGGGGTGTACAAGACAGAGTATGAAGGCAAGACCCGGGCATTTGCGGTGCTGGAGTTGCCGACGGGCAACCGGATTAAGCAACCGATTGATGATGCGCGTTATACAGCATTGGAGAAAGAACAGAAGGCTTCAGTCGTGCTGGAGGAAGTGCATGATTTTGCCGATTATGATTTAGCATTTGCGAAATTTCGGGGGTGGGCGGAGTAATGATAGCCATTAATATCGTGATCAGCGTAGTCGCGATGATCTTGCTGCAACTATTGGGAATGGTCGTATTTAACTGGATGACGCCATATCGTGATATGGAAGAGTTGAAGAAGGGCAATGTAGCGGTCGCCCTCGCGCTAGGCGGGAAGTTTCTCGGTACAGCGATTATTTTGGGCGTATCGGCTTTTACAAATACATCCATTGTGCATATGGTGATCTGGTTCGCTGTAGGGTATGTCTGCCTGATTGCATCTTATTGGATTTTCGAACTGGTCACTCCAGGCTTCAACGTCTCCGATCAATTGAAGAAGGGCAACGTAGCCGTGGGCACGCTGCTGTGCATGGTGTTTATTGGCATGGCGTTTGCCGTCAGCAGTCTGATTATCTAACAAAAAAGGCAAGCCAGGAAGAGATTACACCTCCTGACTTGCCTTTTTTAATTTATGGCCTATTAATAACAAGCTGCTTCATTCATTGCCAAGCTTGCCCAGGAAGTCTTGAATTTGTCGCTGCATGGCCGTAACGTCTTCGAGGGTGACCTGAGTACCCGCGAACAATTGCAGAGGAACCGTACATGCTTTCTCTTGCAGCTTGGCTCCTGCGTCGGTTAACCGGATGATCACATTGCGTTCATCGGATTTGTCGCGGGTACGAGTGAGCAGTTCCATGCCCTCCAGCTTCTTGAGCAAGGGCGTTAACGTTCCCGAGTCCAGCGCCAACTTGGCCCCGAGTTCCTTGACGGTGACGCCATCTTGTTCCCACAAGGAGAGCAACGTAATATATTGCGTGTATGTCAAGCCTAGCTCCGTAAGAAGCGGCCGGTACAGCTTCATAATTTCCTTGGAGCAGCTATAGAAGGCAAAGCATAACTGATTATCTAATTTCATCAGTCCGCCCTCAATCAACTCCTGGGTAGTCAAGTCCTGCCCTGTTAATTCATTCAGTTGCATTTTCCTCACCTGCCATTTAATTGTATGCAATCTATTTGTGGTGCAGTCATTATAGCATCCCTGAAGACAGCAAGTAAAGGAGTCACCTGAGAGTGATGCCTCGGGATTTGACATTGCTAATTAAATTGCATACAATTGAATTACGCTAAATTAATTTGTGGAGGTAGTAAATATGTCTCTCTATGATATCGAAGTGAAAACAATTCAAGGTCAAGTACAAACGTTAGAGCCTTACCGGGGACAGGTGCTGTTGATTGTGAATACGGCTACCAAGTGTGGTTTTGCCCCTCAGTTCAAGGGCTTGCAGAAGCTGCATGATACTTACAAGGACCAAGGCTTCTCCGTGCTGGGCTTCCCTTCCGCCCAATTTGCTAATCAGGAATTGGGAACGGACGAAGAGGTTGCACAGGCCTGCGAGTTGAACTTTGGTGTATCGTTCCCATTGTTCTCCAAGATTGATGTCAACGGTAAGAATGCACATCCGCTCTTTCAACATCTAACCAAGGAAGCTCCTGGCTTGCTCGGGTCCAAGGCGATCAAATGGAATTTCACCAAATTCCTGGTCGATAGCCAAGGACAGGTTGTCAAGCGGTTCGCCCCGGCGGATGAACCGGCCAGCATTGAAGCGCATATCCGCGAATTGCTTGGTGCCGGAGCGAACGTATAGGATAGCTGCAGCCAACAAACAGCCTCGCCTTCTGTGTCGTACAGAGGCGAGGCTGTTATATTTCACAGAGCTATACCAGCTTCTTGCGCAAGGCGCCGGAGACAAGGTCGAGGATCGTAATCATCACAATGATTCCCAATAAGATAATGCCGACGCGATCCCAGTCCCGGGAGCCTAAGGCAAAGATTAACGGGGTGCCGATTCCGCCGGCTCCAATAACTCCAAGAATTGTAGCGGAGCGGAGGTTGATCTCGAAGCGGTACAGGGTATAGGAGAGGAAGCCGGGTAACACCTGTGGCAGCACCGCGAACCACATAATTTGCAGGCGGTTGGCACCAGCGGCGAGTAGCGCCTCTGTAGGTCCTTGATCCATATTCTCGATTTCATCGGCGAACAGCTTGCCTAGCATGCCGACGGAGTGCAGCCCAAGAGCCAGTACACCAGCGAATGATCCTGGTCCCACGGCCTTGATGAACAGCAAAGCCATGACAATCTCCGGGAAGGTGCGGACGAAGCTTAGCACCATCTTGCCCGAGCCGGAGAACCAGCGGGTCCGACTCATATTGGTCGCTGCCCAGAAGGCAAATGGAACACAGATTACAGTCGAAATAAAAGTGCCCAGGATGGAGATGCTCAACGTTTCGAGCAACCCTCGCAGCAGGTCTTCACCGTCTGGCAAGTAGACGTAATTCCAATCCGGAGAGAAAAGTCCGGTAAAAATTGACCGGGTAATTTGCCCTGCCGTTTCCTTAATTCCATTCAAAGGGATACCTGCGAAGGCCCAAATATAGACCAAGGCGAGCAGCAGGTAGATTAGCCAGCGGTAACGATTCTTTTTCGGCTTGATTATTTTATGGCGCCAGTTCGTGGAAGGGGTGTTATTTGGCGTATGGGGCGTATTTGTCGTCATAGCAGCTTCTCCCGCAATTTGGTACTTACATAGTCGATGAGTAGGACAACCGCGAGCGTGAACAAAATAATGACGCACGTCTTGTCGTACTCCAGAAATCCAAGTGTGACTTCATAATAGTGGCCGATCCCTCCGGCACCGACGAGTCCAAGGACAGCGGCAGCCCGGACATTAATTTCGAAGGCATACAGCACGTATGACATAAAGTGCGCCTGAATTTGTGGCACTACGCCAAAGAAGATGCGCTGGATGGAAGATGCCCCAACAGAGGTCATGGCTTCCAGAGGACCCCGGTCAATCGCTTCCAGTGACTCATAGGTTAGCTTGGCAATCAGCCCAAAGGAGAAGACGGTTAACGCCAGCATGCCGGGCAAGGGACCTAGGCCAAAGATGGCCACAAAGATAGCGGCAAGTAGCAGATCGGGAATCGTCCGTACCAGGTTAAGTACGAAGCGGACGGGCTGATAAATCCAGGCGCTGCGGCTAAGGTTGCTGGCACAGAGCAGGGCTACCGGCACGGCGAGGATGGCACCGAAGGTTGTTCCGACCAGTGCCATGCGGATCGTCTCCAGCATAGCTGGCACGATGTTGTCGAAATAGCTCCATCTCGGCGGGAACATTTCTCGCAAGAGGTCAAGCATATTAGGAGCGCCATGAATCAGCGTGCCCAGCGTAGCTTCGGTATTAATTGAGCTACCCCAGAGCAGCAGGAGAATAATGGCCCCCGTCAAATAGTGCTTTAATTTGCTGGGTGCTGCCGGGCGCTGCGGGCTGTTACCGGCCTGAACGCCATTCTGATGCGGCGGATGCATGCTCATCGGGCCCGGGCCTCCAGTTCCTGCGAGCTTGGCAAACGGCTTGCCAGTAATTCTTCATCATCGATAGGGCGGCCATAAATTTCCGCGAAGCGTTCATCGGTGGCCTCGGACACCGGGCCGTCGAACACCACCTGCCCTGCACGCAGACCAATAATACGGGTGGCGTACTGCCTGGCCAGATCGACAAAATGCAGGTTAATGATGGTGGTAATACCAAGCTCGACATTAATTCGCTTTAAGTCGTCCATAACTTGCTTGGTGGTCAGCGGGTCCAGCGAGGCTACCGGCTCATCGGCCAGAATGATTTTCGCTTCCTGGGCGAGCACGCGGGCAATGGCTACCCGCTGTTGCTGCCCGCCGGACAGTTCATCGGCTCGGGCGTAGGCCTTCTCCACGATATTGACGCGATCCAGCGCCTGAAAGGCAAGCTCCACGTCAGCAGCGGGGAAGCGGCCGAGCAAGGTGCGCAGCGTAGAGTGGTAACCTACGCGTCCAGCCATCACATTGCGTAAGACGGAGGAACGCTTCACCAGGTTGAAGCTTTGGAAGATCATGCCCACATCGCGGCGAATCATGCGCAGCTCCTTGCCGGATGCTCGGGTAATCGATTTGCCACCAATGATGATATCGCCTGATGATATATCATGCAGTCGGTTCATGGAACGCAGCAAGGTGGATTTACCAGCCCCGGATAGTCCGACAACGGCAACGAATTCACCTTGATCTATATGCAGATTGATCCGGTCCAGCCCCTTGGTGCCGTTCGGATAGGTTTTTGAGACGTCACGTAATTCAATCACAGAAAAACTCCTTTATTGAAAGGTAGTTCAAAAAGTTGTCTTCCCAGGACGGAGTTGTTCATGGAGTAAATTCGACATCGAATCTTGAATTCAGCCGAGCCATCCGTTGCTCACGTAGATCTGTCTACGCTCCGCTACTCAGTCCCCAGCTTCATCCAACCTTCTTGGTCCTGTAAACCCAACTTTTTGAACTTGCATTATAGAAAATAGTCTGACAAGAACGCACAGCCAGCCGAGAGCGCGGGGGCACTCCGACTGGCCGGCATCATCTATTCGCCGCTCTCTGATGGTCTTTGCGGCATAAGCTAAGGAATTAACGAGAATGAAATGATTGCGGGTGACAGGCCCCCTAGAACTACTCAGTTCTCACTTTTTCGTTAAACTCACGAACCGTATCGAAGGCGCTGTCACTGGACTCTACATATCCTTCGTGAGTGTAGATATCGGAGATGATTTGATGACCTTCCTCATCCTTGCCGATATCAATGAAGGCATCCTTCAACTTTTGCACCCATTCGGCACTCATATCGGAGCGTACGGAAATGGTGTCATTGGGAATCGGCTCGGTGTAGGTCAGGACGCGAGTGTCTTCAAATACGGACGGATAGTCGGCCTTTACCGTGTTGCGTGCATCCTGGAAGATCGCCGCGGCATCGACATCGCCGTTCAAAACGGCAATGACGCCTTGGTCATGCCCCTTGACTGTAATGGCTTCGACATCGGACAGCGGGTCCAGTCCGGCAGCGAGCAGCGCGCCAGCGGGCCATACATAACCGGCAGAAGAAGTTACGTTTTGGTAGGCGATTTTTTTGCCCTTCATATCTTCAATAGATTGAATCTCGGAATCTTTCTTGACGATAATCATCGACTTGTAGAAATCCACCAGTTCATCCGTAGGAGCGCCGGTATCATCCTGAACGCCATATCGCTGAGCCTGCAAAATAACCTCGGCAGCGCCCTTCTCCTTCGCCAGCACATAAGCGGTAGGAGGCAGGAAGCCAACGTCCACTTGCTTGGAGGCCATAGCCTCGATAATCGTGTTATAATCGGTCGATACGCTGACCTTTACAGGAACGCCCAGACGGTCGGTCAGCAGCTTCTCCAATGGCTTGGCCTTGGCTTCCAGCGTGTCGGCATTTTGCGAAGGAACGAACTGAACGGTCAGGGTTTCTGGAACATAGCCAGCATCCATGGGCTGTTCTGCTGCCCCTGTGTTTGTATTGGCTGCTGCGGAGTTTGTTTGTCCGCTTCCAGTGGATGCATTCCCGCCATTATTGGCCGGAGCGGTGTTGCCACAAGCCCCCAATACAAAGGAAAAAGTCAGAAATAGGGGTAAAATGAACTTCGTAATCTTCTTCAATTCGGATGACCTCCACTTTTTTGGTTATATGTAGATTATGTGAATACTATAAAAGACTTTTGTTATCACTCCGTCAGAAATAACACAGCCTTTTGTTAAATTTGCAATTATAGTCATTTTTACATAAATATGAACTAGTCTTGGTAGAATGGGATAGTACATATATCCCGGATATAAAGGTGGGCTAGGCTATGACCGGAAATAAAACGATGAATCATTCTATCGAAGCACTAACCAATGCAGCGGGTTCAGAAGAGTTAATCTTTCAAATTCTAGCAACTAGTGATGTTCATGGTTCCATCTACCCGACCGACTATCGGACTTCCGATGAGCAACAACGAGGGCTAGCCAAGCTAGCAACCCTTATTCGCCGCGAGCGCTTGCGCCATCCCGGAGGATTACTGTTGGATAACGGGGATTCCCTTCAGGGAACGCCCTTATGCTCCTACTTTGTAAAATATCGGAAGGAGGAAATGCATCCGGCCATTGCAGTGATGAATAAGCTTGGTTACGATGCGGCCGTGCCAGGCAATCACGAGTTCAATTATGGTCCGGAGGTGCTTCGTCAGGCAGTGGAGCAGTCCACGTTCCCGTGGTTATCGGCAGGCATTGTTGAAGCGGGGAGTGGGGAGCCGGCTTTTGGCAAGCCTTATATCATGAAGACGACAGAAGAAGGGATTCGAGTTGCTATTTTGGGCGTGACTACCCATTACATTCCCAACTGGGAGAATCCTCGGCATATCGCTGACTGGGCATTTTGGGATGCGCTGGAGACCGTGAAGGTCTGGGTCCCCCGCATTCGCGAAGAGGAGCAGCCCGATCTACTAATTGTCAGCTATCATGGCGGGTTCGAATGTGATCTGGACACCGGGGAGCCCAGCGAACGCTTGACCGGGGAGAACCAGGGGTCAGCTATGTGCCGAGAGGTGCCGGGAATCGATATTCTGATCACCGGTCATCAGCATCGATTGATTGCGGGTGAGATAGCGGGGGTGACCGTAGTGCAGCCCGGCTGTAATGGACAAGCCCTGGGCAAGCTACTGGTCCGGTTCCAGCGCCATCAAGGCAAGTGGATCATGAAGGGCAAGACCGCGGAGCTTCTCGTTCCCGATGGGGATGTTCCCGCTGATAAGCAAGTGCTTGAATGGATTGCCCCTATGGAGGCGGGGACACAGACCTGGCTGGATCAATCCATCGGCCTTATAGATGGAGATATGAGTATCGCAAGTCCTGTGCAATGCCGCTTGGCTGATCACCCGTTCATGGAATTCGTGAACCGGGTACAGATGGAGGCAGCCGGAGTAGATATATCCAATGCTGCGCTGCTGAGTGAGCAATCGGGCGGCTTCCAGGGCCATGTCACCATGCGTGATGTATTAACGAATTTTATGTACCCGAATACTTTAACCGTTCTCCGTTTAACGGGAAAGGATATCCGTGCTGCATTAGAGCAAACAGCTCATTATTTCGTAGTTGGCGAAGCGGGGCAGGTTGCCGTTAATCCGCAGTATATGGACCCAAAACCTCAGCATTACAACTATGATATGTGGGAGGGCATCGAATACGAGCTTGCGGTGGATCGGCCTGCCGGGGAGCGGGTGGTCAAGCTGAACTATCACGGTGCTCCGCTGGCGGATGAGGCCGAAGTGGATGTCGTTATGAACAACTATCGGGCAGGTGGCGGAGGGGACTATGAAATGTACCGGGGTAAGCCGATCATTCGGGAGATTCAGCAGGACATGGCGGAATTAGTGGCGGATTATATTGTCCGAACCGGAACGATTGTGGCCAGATGCGACCAAAATTGGCAAGTCACCGTGCAAGGCGTGGGCGTGATCTGGTAAGATAGGCACAGCAGGACAAGGAAGAAGGGGCACGTGTCATGAGTCTGAGTGAAACAATCAGCCCGGCGGTATCGGCCGTTATTTTGGGAGTTGCCTTGCTGGCGGCCCTATCCATAGTGTACCGAAGCTGGCGTAACGGCATTTCACCGATGCCCAGCCCGGCGGTGGTACGGCGTGCAGCCGTGAGGGAGCTACGAAGGTTGCTGCGGACCCCGGCACCTGATACAGCGGATGGCCGCTTCAGGCAACTTGATGTTCCTCTGGGGCATGGGACGATTGTCGAAGCAGGATCGGGCTGGGGGGCGTTGGCGATGGACCTTGCTCGTTCCTTCCCGCAGCGGCAGATTATCGGTATTGAGAACTCCATCCTTCCATGGCTCTTTTCCCGGCTGACGGTCCGCTTGAATGCTGTGCGGAATATACGGCTGCTTCGTGGAGATATTTATGAATACGGCTATGAGGAAGCGGTGGCGGTCGTTTGTTATTTATATCCCGGAGCCATGAAGCGGTTGGACCCGATCCTAAGATCAAGACTGGCGGATGGAGCCTGGGTGGTAAGCATTTGCTTTGCACTACCGGGCTGGCGGGCTGCACACGAGATCACCTGCAGTGACCTATACCGTACGAAAATATATTTCTATCGGATAGAACCTGATGAGAGAGGAGGGATTTAGATGAGCGATATTATTAATGAGCAAGAATTGGTTCAATATATTGCTGGACGCATTAAGACCAGTGTGGAGAACATCCGGCTGGTGCTGAAGTATGAGACGGACTTTATTGACCAGGCGCATCAGAAGGCCAAGGACGAAGTGGACATCGACGGAGACGAACTGGTGGACTATGTACTTAGCCGCCGGGATGTCAAACTGGATGAGCTGACGGTCGAGACCATCCTCGATTTGGAGATGGATTATTTGACCGAGAAGGGCCTGGCAGGCTATGCAGATTAATGCTGGAGAAAAAAAGACCTATGGTTAAATAAAATCGGCCCGGGGCCCTAAATATTGGGGGCGCTGGGCTTTCTTTTGCTACAAATCTGCAAGGCTTGGCTTTATGATGGGAACATACTAGTTAGGGGGCAACCAATGTGCAAATACGAAGCATCGGAACTAAAATAAGTCTTATCGTAATTATTATTGTACTGCTGGTCGCCGGTAGCGTGGGATTGGTAGCGATGTGGCAGATGGAGAGCGGGATTAAAACGTTCGCCACCGCCAAGGCCAAAAGTGATGTCCGGCTGGCTAGCCGTTATGTCGATAGCAAATACCCAGGAAGCTGGCATGTAGAGGGGGAAAGCCTCTACAAAGGTGATGTTGAAATCAGTGGCAACTTTGAGCTGGTGGACGAGATTGGGGAATTGACCGAGGATACGGTCACTATATTCCGGGGAGACACCCGGGTATCCACCAATATACTGGCGGAAGGCGAGCGGGTGGTCGGAACGAAGGTGTCCGATCAGGTCGGTGAGGTTGTCTTGAAGCAAGGCAACAGCTACTATGGCGAAGCTGAGGTACTGGGCCGTCCGTATCAAGCGGCTTATGAACCGCTTAAGGCAGAGAATGGCGAGGTCATCGGCATTCTTTATGTAGGGGCCTCCCAGGAGCAGATTGAAATCATTCAAGCGGCATTTACTCGCTACAATACGGTGGTTGGCCTGATTGCGGTGGTGTTGTCCGTGGCAATCGTGCTCGCTTATATGCGACGAATTAGCAAACGGTTAGGCCGCGTTACAGAGGCTATGGGTAAAGCCGGGGCTGGCGATTTCACCACGGTAGTACATGACCCGGCCCAGGACGAAATTGGACGTCTTAGCGCAGGGTATAACCAAATGGGCGCCAGCTTGCAGCAGCTTGTGCGGCAGGGACAGCTTACCTCCGACAAAATGGCGGAGGAAGCCCGGCAATTGCAGCAAGTGGCGGAACAGGCTACAGAGGACTCGGCACGAATTGCCGCATCCATCGAGCAGGTGGCCGCCGGGGCCGAGGACCAGACGCAAAGCATGGCCGAGAATGCTCGGGCCATGGAGGAAATTGCGGTCGGCATCCAGCAAATTGCCGAGCATGCTGCTGATGCGGCCGAACTGGCCGGGCAATCCAGACAGCATGCCGAAGGTGGTGGGGACCAGGTTCGCCGCACCGTGGAGCAGATGGATTCCATTGACCGCTCCGTGCAGGCCAGCGGCTCATTGGTTCGTCTCTTGAACGAAAAATCCCAGGAGATTGCCCAGATGGTAGGGATCATTCAAGGGATTTCCCGTCAGACGAACCTGCTGGCGCTGAACGCTTCCATTGAAGCGGCCCGTGCCGGCGAAGAAGGCCGGGGATTTGCGGTGGTAGCCTCAGAGGTGCGTAAGCTGGCCGAGCAATCGGAGGCCTCGTCGGGCCGCATTGCCGAGGTGATGACCGAGATTGATACGGACATCAAGGAATCGCTGGCTGCGATGGATGAGGTTATCCGGGAGGTCGAAACCGGATTGTCCCTGACAAGGGAGACAGACCGCAGCTTCGTGGGAATCGCTGCCTCCAGCGGACAGATTGCTGATCGGATTGAGCAGCTTGCCGCGACGGTTGAGCAAATGTCTGCGGGCATTCAGGAAGTCACGGCGTCCGTGCAGGTGATTGCCGATATTGCCCGTGCGGCAGGGGATGCTTCGCAAGAGGTAACCGGGGCTTCGTCCAATCAGCTAGCTTCAATTGCCGAGATCAATGCTTCTTGCGTCTCGTTATCGCAAGTATCGAATGAGTTGCAGCAGGCGCTGAGCAAATTTAAAATTCAGGCATAATACGCCCGCGCAAATGTCAACCCCAAAATTTATCTCCATGAACAAAATGGCCCGTTTGTACTGCCTAATAGCAGCCACAGACGGGCCATTTTCATTTTATGTCATGCTTAGGCTATTCCTGCACCAAGCACAAGCGCGAGGGCAGTCAGGGTCCCGACTATGGCCCCGGCCAACACGTCGGAAGGATAATGAACACCAAGATAAATTCGTGACAGACCGACCATGCAAGCGAGCGGCAGCAGAACTTGAGTTAGCGAAGGCGCCACGAAGAGAAAGGGAATGAACGTGGAGAAGGCGGCGGTGGTATGCCCGGAAGGGAAGGAGTAATCTTTTAGCGGGAGGATGGACATCTTCGCCTGTGCCAGTACATCGTAAGGGCGTACCCGCTGAAATCTTCTCTTGATGAGTACAGCCAGCATATGGCTGATAATCAGAGCCGATAAGCTGAGCCACCCCGCCCGCTGCCAGATTCCGTTGGTGAACAGAATTACCGAGATGGCGAACGGGACCGTGAACGCCGCACTGCCCAAATGGGTAAGTGCTTTGAGAAGGCGATCCAGCAGAGGGTGGCTGATAGACTGGTTGCACCAGCAGAACAGCCGATCATCATATTCACGCAGCCTGAGATAATAACGATGTCTCATGTGTACCACGTCACTCCCATGTTTGAGATTAGGGGAGGCAAAGTAGCCTCTGTTTGTTCACCGACCATAATCATGTTATATGGCGGCTTAGCGGCTTCCAGCAAGGATGGTCCATTGACCTGCCAGCCGCAGGACGTCATTCACAATGATGTCGGTGGCATGACCGGCCGCCAGCGCATCATATTGCCGCAGCATCTGCTCTCTCTTCACGGTGGAGCAGAGGATTTCCTGCACCTGTTCACCCAGACGGCGCGTGGAGGAAGCAATAACGGCTGCGCCCTTGCGTTCCAGGTAGCGCGCGTTCTCCCGCTCCTGGCCGGAGAAGGGCTTATAGACGATAATCGGCGTGCCGATTTGAATGGCCTCAGAGAGAGTGATGCCCCCGGCCTTGGTAATGATGCAGGATGCTTGTCGCATGCGGTCATGGACAGCCTCCACATAACCGAACAGGCGCAGCCGATTGTGGTCCCTGAAGCGGTGCTGCAGGCGCCGTCTCAGCTTGTCATTGCCACCGCAGATCACATCGACATGGATCTCCTCGGGCATGGCCAGTAGGTTACGCACAATGAGTTGAATATCCGGCAAGGGAATGTGAGCTCCCATCATGACCAGCACGGAGCGGGCTTGCGTCAGCTTGATCGGCTGTGCCACATGAAGCGGTGGCTCTGTTATTCGTTCGTAGAACGGCTCCCGGACGGGAATGCCACTGACGGTTATAGCTTCCGGACGTACGCCCCGGCGCACCATATCGCGCTTCAAGTCCTCGGTGGCCACGTAGAAGCGGTCCGCTTCCGTAAAGAGCCAACGGTTGTGCAGGCTAAAATCGGTCACGACCGTGAATAGCGGCACGTGAATGCCGTGCTTCTTCAACTGAGCCGAGATTCCTCCGAAGGGAAAGGTGCTGATAATGGCATCTGGCTGCTGCTCCTTAAGAATGGTCATCAGCTTCTTCATGCCAAGCAGGTTGCCCCATTTTGCCAGTGCACTGGTCTGCTCCAGATTACGGGTCGCATAGTAGCTCCATCCGTAATAATCCAGGCCATAAGCCGAGAAGTATGGACTATATAAATACAAGTGCCTCGATAAGGTGTTCATGCCCGGGTGAGCTTCATGATACAGATCAATGATGCTGACCGAGGCAGCACCGAAGCGGTATAAAGATTGCTCCAGCGTACGCGCCACCTGGATATGACCGTTGCCGTATCCGGCAGTCAGAATGACAATATGCGCCTGATGCTCCATATCGGGTTGCCCGCCCTTCCATCCCTAGATAAAAACACGTTCACCACAATTAATGTGAGTTAACAAAGCTTGATATAAGAGTTGACCTTTTGAACAACCTCTATCAGTATATGCAGGGCTCATACCTATCACTTTAGTGTCTTATTGTTATCCCCGTTTCAACGGAGGTAGGTTCAAATGTTAACCTGGGGTAAATCCACCGGTAAGGACCAAAAATTTTAAGTCAGAAGCAAAACTCTAGTCAATTCCGACATAAATCCGACATAAACCGTTATAATGGAAAATAACATCATGCGGAAGTAAGCATTTAAGCCGTAGTGGAGGGATGATATGAAGGAGTTCAAGGAGAGGCTTATCCAGCTTCAGGATGAACAAAATCGCATACTGAAAGAATACCGAACGTTGGTCTCGGAAGTGGAGGCAGACGAGAGTATTCGCGAGAACGAAAAGCTGCGGCGGCAATATGAAGAGTATCGTCAGCGGGCAGATGCCTTGCAAGAGCAATTATCCCATCTGGACCGGGAGAATCAGGAACTTCGGCGGGCTCTCTCCGAGCAAATGCTGGATGAGAAGCTAGGCATGCTCTCGCTGTCTCGCCATAAAGTTGATACATACTTCGCAGGCAAAGGGAACACCCATGGCAACCGACTGTCAGGCCTTGAGACCATGGCCAAGAATCGGCTGGATCATCTATATGACCAAGCGGAGAGACAACTTGCGGCTGACAAGGCCGTAATTCAAACTCGACTGAAGGAATTCGGCACAGAGCTGGACCAGCGAATTGCTGCGCATCGCCAGCATTGGCGGGAGGAAGAGCAACGCATTCGTCAGTCCGCCCGGATTGGATATGATCAACTGGCCGAGGAAGGCATCGACGAGGAGACCATGGAGCGTCGCAAGCGGCAGAATCGTATGGAGATGAAGATCGGTCTGAACTGGATCAACCGAATCGGCATCTTGCTGATCATTCTGTGCGTGGGCGCAGCATTTCGCTATACCTACTTGACCTGGTTCAATGGATATATGAAGGGACTGGTCTTCTTCCTGCTGGGTGCGCTTATGCTGGCTGGCGGCGAATGGTTGCATCGCAAGGGCAAGGGGGCTTTTGCTCTGGGCTTGCTGGGCGGCGGCGTGTCCGTCCTTTACGGCTCCGTCTTTTACAGTTATTTTCTGCTGGAGATTATCAGTTTATCCGTGGGCTTGGTTGCGTCCGTCCTGATTACGGCGCTTGCCGTGCTATTATCCTTGAGGTATCAGTCGCGGACGATATGCTCGCTCGGGTTAATCGGTGGATATTTGCCACTGTTCTCCTATATGGGCGCCTTTGGATTGACGGGAAATGCCGTTTATGTAGCCATGGGGTACTTACTCCTGCTGAATGCGCTAATTCTGCTGGTCTCGTTCCGGCAAAAATGGTCGATCGTCAGCTACATCAGCTTCTTATTCCATGCTCCGTCCATGATTGCACTGGCCTGGCTGGCTGACCAGGCAGGCATTGCTATACTTCATGTCGTTCTGGCTTTTGTCATGTACATCGGCATCACGCTTTGGGTCCCTTTCCGTTACGGCTCCAAGCTGACCTGGTGGGATTTTGCCTTGCTAGCCTTAAATACGATGGTCAGTTGCGGGACGCTGTATGGCTTGATTGCCAAAGCGGATTGGACTGAATTCCGCGGGTTGCTGGCCTTGCTCTTCTGTATTGTCTTTACTTTGCTTGGGCGGTTCACTCAGACAAGACTTGCGCGGGAAATGGCGGCTCGGGTCTTGTTCTATAGCACCGGGCTAACCTTTGCCCTGCTTATGATTCCATTCCAGCTTGATATCCGCTGGGTATCGCTTGGCTGGCTGCTGGAGGGGCTGGCACTCTCTATCTTTGGTAGCCGCAGCCGACAGAAGGCAGTGGAACGCGCCGGTTGGGGGATCATGCTATTATGTATGGTCGCGTTCTTCTGGATTGATTATATCCGTCATCTGTTTGGTGCCATCAGTACAACGGATTTCAACATGCAATACAGCTATATTTCTATGGGCATTCTATTGTTTACTGTATTCTACGCTTTCCGCCTACGCGGCGAGGAGGAGGCCAGCCGTTATCTGCATTCGGAGCATACTGGCTTGAGTGCGATTAAATATATAGCGCTGGTGAATCTATGGTTGTACCTGCTCTATGAAGTAGGTTACGTCTATGAACGTGTTGTGCCTGGATATGCCAGTCATTACGATTTGTATAGAATGCTGCTGATTGCCGGGGTCACGATGGGAATGGCGTATGGACTGGCCAAAATCCCACTGCTCTATGACCGTTTTGTCAAATATTACGCTTTGTCTTTGCATGGTCTAAGCCTGTTATTGAACTTTGCTATCACGGTGGGTCTGCCGACCTTGGCCGAGCAGTCGGCTCATAATGGCGCAGCAGAATATATCGCTCTGATCGTGCTGATTGCCTTCAACATCGTCGCCTTCTTTAGCGGCCGTGACTTACTATTTGCCGCGCTTAACCGTAATTACCAGAGCACTGAGTTATATCCACTCATTCTGGGCGTGTATCTACTTGCGGTAATTACGGCCTTTCTCGGCGTTCAGTTCCAGCTTGGAGATGTGGGGCTAGCGTTCAGTCTCGTGTACTTACTGCTGGCCGTAGGTTACATTGTGTATGGCTTTAGCCGCAGATATGTGAAGATTCGCTGGATGGGCCTTGGCCTGACCTTATTCTCAACGGGGAAAATGTTGCTGTACGACCTGTCCTTGCTCACGCTCGGCAGCAAAATTATCGCTTATTTCTGCTTTGGCGTGCTGCTATTGGGCATTTCCTACATGTACCAGCGGGTATCCAATCGTCTGGACGAACGGGACCGCGCGTCCGATCAGAAGCAACCTCCGGCTCAATTGCCAGAAGGGCAAGATGTGACGGAATAAGCGTGCGCTTTTTTACCTGTGGCAATCAGGTAATCAGGTTCTGTATAATGAGAGGATAAATTCAAGATAGGCTAGAAAGAGGACTTGCATGAACACACAACAATCAATTTATGGATTAACAAGGGATCAGCTTGCTGCATGGCTGCTGAATCATGGACATAGAAAAGGGCGGGCCGAACTGCTGTGGGATAGCCTGTACCGCAAACGGCTGACGACGTTCGGGAAGATGGATGAGGTTCACCCGGACTGTCTCCGGCTGGTGGAGGAGCATTTTGCCATTGAAACGCTGGAGGAGCACGTCCGTCAGGAGTCGGTGGACGGGACGATCAAATTTCTGTTCCGGCTACAGGATGGCAATCTCATCGAAACGGTGCTGATGCGCCATAAGTTTGGTCTGTCCGTTTGCGTAACGACGCAGGTCGGTTGCAATATTGGCTGTAGCTTCTGCGCTAGCGGGCTACTGAAGAAGAGCCGGGACCTGACTAGCGGTGAGATTGCGGAGCAGGTGATGAAGGTGCAACTGCATTTGGATCGCCAGGGTAAAGACGAGCGGGTCACTCATATCGTCGTCATGGGTATCGGTGAACCCTTCGACAACTATGAGAATGTCACCGACTTCCTGCGCGTAATTCAAGATCCCAAGGGACTGGCGATCGGACCGCGTCATATCACGGTATCGACGAGCGGCCTGGCCGACAAGATTATAGAGTTTGCGGATTCTGATCTGCAAGTGAATTTGGCCATTTCGCTTCATGCTCCCAACAATGAGTTGCGCACGCGAATCATGAAGATTAATCGGGCTATCCCGCTGGAGAAGCTGATGGCTGCGATTGATTATTATCTGGATAAGACCCGGCGCCGGTTAACGATTGAGTACATTTTGCTCAAGGACGTTAATGATGGCCAGGAACAGGCTCTCGAACTGGCAGAGCTGCTTGGCGAACGCTTCGTCAACGTTAACCTGATTCCTTATAATCCGGTCGATGAACATGGACAATATCAGCGGAGTGAACATAGCTCGGTGTTGGCCTTCTACGACGTGCTGAAGAAGCAGGGGCTTAGCGTCAGCGTACGGCTGGAGCATGGCGCCGACATCGATGCGGCTTGCGGTCAATTACGGAGTAAGCAGCTTAGCAGCTAGGAGTGTGAAAGTATGATTTTGGAGGTCATTGCAACCTGTGCGGAGGATGCGGTCGTCGCGGAAGCTCATGGAGCGGATCGATTGGAACTGATTACGGCGATAACGGAGGGCGGTTTGACGCCCGGCATCGGCTTGGTGCGCCAAGTTGTCAAGTCCGTAAATATCCCGGTTCATGTAATGGTGCGGCCGCATAGCCGCTCCTTTGTATACAGTGAAGCAGATATCCAGACCATGGAGGAAGAGGCTCGGGCGGTGGAAGATGCAGGAGCCGCGGGTATTGTGTTTGGAGCTTTAACGGAAGAACGACAGATCGATGAGGTTGCCTTGGCAAGAATATTGGCAGCAGCGGGGGGCCTGAATGTGACGTTTCACCGTGCCTTTGACGAGTTGAAGGATCTCCCGGAAGGTTTACATACCCTGTTGAAATACCCCCAAGTGAACCGGGTGCTCACCTCAGGTGGACCCTTGCCTGCACCGCAAGCGACTTCCGAGATCAGGCAATTGGTGGAACTGGCCGACGGCCGCTCACTGACCATCTTGGCAGGTTACGGCCTGACACTGGAAACGGTGGACCGTTTCATTACCGATACACAGGTCACGGAAGTTCACTTCGGTTCAGATATCCGCTTCGGGGGAAAAGGCTTGTCTCCCATCGACACGGATAGACTAAGTGCGTTGTCCAGTCGGTTGAAACTTTACTAGATATTTTAAATGGCGACTTGACAGTCGCTTGATTTTGAATTATCTTAATATAAAGATAAATTAAATCGAGATAAGTGAATGGCCACGGAGGTGAGTAATTGATGAGCCGCGACCGAGACAAGAATGATGCACTTCATCTGTTCGTTGTATTGTCCCGAGCCAGCGAGTGGGTTCATGCCCATAGCGATCAGGCGATTCGCAAGTATGGATTAACCCGAACCGAATTTGGTGTGTTGGAGCTGCTCTACCATCGAGGACGCCAGCCGATTCAGCAAATTGGCAACAAAGTGTTGATGAGCAGTGGTAACATTACGTATATTGTTGACAAGTTGGAGAAGAAGCAGTTTGTAACGCGCCAATCCTGCGCAGAGGACCGCCGTCTGGTCTATGCCGAGATTACGGAGAAGGGCAGAGAATTTATTGAAGAGGTATTTCCACAGCATACCCAAGTGATTGAGCAGGCGGTTAGCGGACTATCCCCTGAGGAACGGGAGATTACCGCAACTCTATTGAAGAAACTGGGTAGGTCAGCTCAGGAGGGATATAAATAGCCCGGGCAAGTTCACATAGCCGAAACAGGTTCGGGCGGCCGCTTTTTACGACTAATATCTTAATTTTAAGAATCTTGATATTATATTATAATAAAGGAGTTTATGGAGATGAGCATAGATACTGGATTACTTATTATTCGTTTGGTGTTAGGCTTGACGATGATGGCGCATGGTGCGCAGAAGCTGTTTGGATGGTTTGGGGGTTACGGTCCCAAAGGTACGGGGGGCTGGATGGAATCACTGGGCATGAAGCCAGGAGTGCTTATGGCCGTGATGGCCGGATTGTCCGAATTTGGCGGTGGATTGCTGATTGCTGCGGGCTTGTTCACTCCATTTGGAGCCGTATTGCTTATGCTGACCATGTTGGTAGCGATCTTCACCGTGCATGCCAAGAACGGCTTCTGGTCGACGGGCAACGGATATGAATATAATTTACTCATTATCGCCGTGTCTCTTGGCTTGGCCTTCACCGGAGCAGGCAGCTATTCCCTTGATGCGTTATTGTAAGAAATATACTAGCTACCATATCCCAGGAGGAATCAGAACATGAATCAACATGACTTTACCGCTATTGTGAAATCCCGTCGCTCAGCCAACAAATTTGTGACCGGCGTAGAGATTGAAGATCAGGAACTGAATGAGATTTTCAATCTCGCCAAATTCGCCCCCTCCGCCTTCAACTTGCAACACACTCATTATGTCGTGGTTAAGGACCCCGGGATGAAGGAACGGATCTATGAGGCTGCAGCCAAGCAATATAAGGTTCGCACCGCATCGGCAGTTATTCTCGTCTTAGGCAAGCTGGATGCACATAAAGACGTGGCTACGATGAATGAGGGACTGCTGAATTTAGGCATCCTTAGTAAGCAGGAATACGACGCATTGGTTACAGATACCATTGGTTTCTACGAGAGCCGCGGAGCGGAATTTATGCGGGATGAAGCCATACGCAGTGCAAGTCTCTCTGCCATGCAGATGATGTTGATTGCCAAGGACAGGGACTGGGATACTTGTCCAATGATTGGCTTTGATCCAGAGGCGATGAGCCAACTGCTGCATGTACCGGATAATTACGTTCTGGCGATGATGATTGCCATTGGCAAGGAAGACAATTCCAGCCCGCGCCAGCGCGGCTACCGGAAGCCGGTTGGCGAATTTGTCAGCTATAACCGCTTCTAATATACATTCATGGTTTATATAAAAAGGAGGAATCCAGATGATACGGCCAACTTCGGGCATTCACCATATTACGGCGTTTGCTTCTGACCCTCAAGCTAACGTGGATTTCTATGCGGGAGTGCTCGGGTTACGATTAGTGAAAAAAACGATAAATTTTGATGCTCCCGAGGTGTATCATCTCTATTTTGGCGACGAGTCCGGCAATCCGGGCACAATTATCACGTTCTTTCCATCACGGGGGGCACGCCGTGGCCGGGTCGGAGCAGGTCAGGTGGGGATTACCACCTACGCTATTCCTGTAGGAAGCATGGATTTTTGGCGTGACCGTCTACAACGATTCGGCATCTCGACAACGGAAGTGGAGCGGCTAGGAGAAGCTTATCTACATTTCCGGGACCGCGATGGCTTGCAACTTGAACTCGTTGAGCGTAGTGAAGGACCTCTCAGCACCTGGAGCTTTGGTGGCGTATCTCAGAGTCATGCAATCAAGGGCTTCGGAGGTGCTGTTCTATACAGCGCCGCGCCAGAGAAGACGACACATTTGCTGGAGAAGGTGCTGGGCCTGAACAAGCTTGCTGAGGACGAATATTATGTCCGCTTCAAGGCCGGGGGTGAACTTGGCGATATCATCGATGTGAATGTGAAACCCATGGAATACGGAGCTGGGGGAGCAGGAACTGTTCACCATATTGCCTGGCGGGCACAGGACTTTACCGAGCATGAGGCTTGGCGGGAGCATGTGGCCGGGTATGGCTATCGTCCGACGCCAGTGGTCGACCGGCAATACTTCCACGCCTTATATTTCCGGGAAGAAGGCGGAATCTTGTTTGAGATTGCCACAAATCCCCCCGGCTTCGCCAATGACGAAGCACCGGAGCATTTGGGCGAGAAGTTGATGTTGCCTGCGTGGTACGAGCCGCATCGTCAGGCCATTGAACAAAATCTGGACCCGTTTGAAGTACGGGTGCTGAAGGAGGATTTGTCATGATGCAGCATTTGTTTAGGTCGGCAGCAGAAGGGGATGCTTCCAAGCGGCCGATATTGCTGTTGCTTCACGGTACAGGTGGAGATGAGCGGGACTTACTGCCGTTGGCTGAGTTAATCGCTCCTTCATCCACTATCCTCAGCGTAAGAGGAAATGTACTGGAGAACGGTATGCCCCGCTTTTTCCGCCGCTTTCCTAACGGAGCATTTGATGAAGAAGACTTGTTGTTTCGGACCTCGGAGTTGCATGGTTTTCTGGATGAAGCAGCAGCCCAATATGGCTTCGACCGAAATCACATCGTAGCTATTGGTTACTCCAACGGGGCAAATATTGCGGCGAGTCTGCTATTTCATCATCCCGGCACTTTGCGGGGAGCCAGCCTGCATCATCCCAAGGTACCGCGCCGTGGGATAGAGTTGCCTGAAATGAAGGAACTCCCGGTATTTATCGGCGCTGGACGGCAGGACCGAATCTGCCCTCCTGAAGAGACTGAGGAACTGGATCAATTGTTAAGCGCGGCAGGCGCCCAGGTAGAGGTACACTGGGAACCTTACGGCCATCAACTGACCGAGACGGAAGTCCAGGCTGCAGCGAATTGGTTTGAACGGAATTTTTCTAAATAAGGTAGCAATATTAGATCGATAGCAGCATGTGCATTGAGCTGCGGCACTAGGTATAAAGCTAATTCATACCTGCCAACTTTAACAACTCGCTGACGGTTACCAGCTTATAGCCTTCGGCAGTCAAATCTTCCGTCAGGATGCGTACCGCCTCAATCGTTTGCGAACGATCGCCGAAGCCGTCGTGGAACAACAAAATGCTTCCGGGCTGGATTTCCTCCCGAGTCTTCTCAACGATATGCTGTACACCAGGCATCTCCCAGTCGGTAGCTGCGCCGTTCACGGCTCCGATAGCTGGATAACCAAATTCCCCTCGGCTAATGGCTGCAACTTGCTCACTGAAAGCCACATAAGGGGGACGAAATACATGAGGCTTGCTTCCGGTCACTTGAGTAATCAGGGATTCTGTCCGCTGCAGTTCCTCGCGGCATTGCTCGGGGGAAATCTCCGGTAAGCTGGGGTGAGAGTAAGTATGATTGCCGATTTCATGGCCCTGGATATGGACGGCTGCTGCTGTGTCCGGGTTCTGCTCGATCTGTTGACCAATCATGAAGAAGGTCGCTTTCCCTTGGCACTTTGCGAAGATATCCAGCACCTGTGGGGTATACAGTGGATTAGGACCATCGTCAAAGGTGAAAGCCACGGCCTTTTCAATAGTGGGCACACGGGTAATAACATCGTAGCTCGAAGACATACGGCTGCAACTCCTTTTAATATGAATGGATTCGTAGTCTTGTCATAGGTGGTTTGCTTCATCTTATCATAGGTATTTAATAAATTATGCCAAAAACGCGGGTCATGAAGATTTCTCCATGACCCGCGTTTCTTTACAAATTGATTATCCCTTCACCGCACCCGCGGTCAAGCCGCTGACGATGTATTTCTGTCCGAACAGATACAGAATAAATACCGGCAGCGAGGTGAGCACGAGGTTGGCGAAGATGAGATTCCAATCCCGGCTGTATTTGCCGTAGAAATTATAAATCGATAACGGCATGGTCCAGGTGGAGCTATCCGTTAGGAAGTACAAAGGAATCGTGATGTCGTTCCACACTGACATGAATACCATGATGGCTACCGTAGCATTTACCGGCAGAATCAGTGGTGTGACGATGCGGAAGAATACACTGAACACATTCGCTCCTTCCAGGAAAGCGACCTCGTCGAGCGCTTTCGGAATCGTCTTGATGAATCCGCTATACAGGAACACGCTGAATGCGGTGTTCAGGGAAGCGTAGATCAGAATAACGCTGGACATGCTTCCGTAGAAGCCCAACCATTGCACGATGCGAATCGTGGTAATCGTCGACATGGGAGCAATCAGGCCCATGAAGAAATACATGTACAAGGTGTTGGCAAATTTCGTATCCCGGCGAGCCAGAATAAAGGAAGCAGCCGAAGAGGCGATAATGTTGATGATCGACGAAATCCCGGTAATGATTAAACTGTTCATGAAGGCCCGGGGAATACCCCCTTCTTCAAACACCCGTGCATAGTTGGAGAACATCCATTTCTCCGGAAGTGCCAGGGAGAAGCTGAGTACCTCGGCGCTGGTCTTGAAGGAGCCAAAGATCATGATCAGGATGGGAAAGATAATCAGTAGTGAAGCCAGCAGCAGCAAGGCCTCCACGATATAGTTGCGTATTGCCAGTTTGCGTGTGAATCCCATTATTCAGAGACCTCCTTACGTCGCATGAAGATCAGCAGCGGGATAGCGATGATGGTCACGGCTACGAACAAGAGCGTGTTGATCGCAGTCCCAAGTCCCCAACTGCCTTCGCCAAAGGAACGCAGGATAATCGTACCCACGACCTGTGAGGCATTTCCGGGTCCACCGCCCGTCAATACGAATACTTCGGAGAAGACCTTGAGCCCGCCGATTAAGGTAAGCATCAAGTTGATATTGATAGCCGGCAACAGTAGCGGCAACGTGATGTTCGTAAATTTATTCCAGGAGTTAGCCCCGTCAATGGTGGCGGCTTCGTAATAATCCTGGGAGATGGATTGCAGTCCAGCCAGATAGATAGCCATTTGGAAGCCCGCATGTTGCCAAATGGAGATGATAGCAATCGTCCAGATAACAATCGCTGGATTGGTTAGCCAGGCCTGGCTAAGTCCATGCAGCCCAATAGCTTCTAACAGGCGGTTAACCGTACCTTCAGTACGCAGCATCGGGGTGAACACAATCCCGATTACCAGAATACTCAGAATAGAAGGGGAATAGAAAATAGCACGCAGCAGGTTTCTCGTCTTCAAACGCATGTTCAATCCGACGGCCAACAGTATCCCGATCAGATTTTTGCCTAGTACGGTGACTACGGCAAAGATCAAGGTGTTCTTCAGTGCGAGCGTAAGCGTCTTGTCATTGAAAATCTTCGTGAAGTTCTCCCAACCGATAAAATTGATGGTCAGACGATCGAGCCGCCAGTCGGTGAAGGAATAGTAAAAGCCCGCAAATGCAGGAATGACGAAGAAGATCGAATAGATCAACAACGCTGGCAGCACGAGGTAATAGGAATACAAGCTTTTGATTGATTTTGTCTTCATGTCTCACACTCCATTATAGCTTGGGGCAGCATAAGGTTTGATCACCTCATGCTGCCTGCTATGTTTCCTTCCGATTTAGAAACCGGCGATTTCTTTATCTTTCATCAATTGAGCAAACTTCTCATCCCAGTTCTTCAATACTTCTTCCGGTGTCAAACCGCCGGCAAATTGGTCTTGCAGCAAGCGGTACAGTTCACTGCGGTCAACCAGCATGAAGGCATCCGTCGTAAGCACGGTCTTCTTAGGCGTAATGTAGTTGTCTACAATTTCTTGCTTGTGTTCTGGCAACTCCGGTGTAGTCACGTCGCTCAGGTTCGATACATAACCCTTCGAGTCTACAATTTTCTGAGCTACTTCTTTCTCAGCCAGGAAGTTCAGGAACTGCTTGGCTTCTTCCAGATGTTTCGCTTTTTTAGGAATGAACAACTGACCGCCCAGTGGGCTGGCACCAAGTCGTGCATTCTCGACTGCAGGAATCGGGAACACGCCCAGTTTCATGGATGGATCTTGCTCAGCTACCCCTTCAATTAACCAGTCGCCCATGAACATCATGGCTACTTCCTTGTTCAGGAATTTACCCACGGCCATATCGTAGCTGTCGCTCAGCACGTCCGCATTGGTATAGCCTTTCTTGTACACATCGTATTGCTGTTGCAAGAAGGTTTGGAACTCCGGAATATCGGACCATTTCCGCTTATTACTGTTCAGTTCGTCGAAGTAGGTAGGTTCAACGGTTGTGATGAAGTCAGCGAATGCGGCGGCTGGCCAGATATTTGCTGCCCAGGCATCCTTGTAAGGCATGAATACCGGTGTAACGCCGCTGGCTTTAATCTTCTCACAAACTTCAAGGAACTCTTCGTAGCTGTTCGGAATAGTCAAGCCCAGGTCTTCGAAAATTTGTTTGTTGTACACGACCCCTTGCATCCCGGTATCCTGGCTGACATGGAAGCTGTACACATGTCCGTAAGCCGACAATACCTCTTTGTTCTGAATCCGGCTTACCCATTCCTGGTCGTCAAGAATTTCGAAATTCCGTTCCAGGTTCAGGTCGGTAGTTGCACTAGCCAGGTTGTACTGAATCAGGTCAGGCGTTTCTTCTACCGCCAGCTTGGTTTGCAGAACCGTGGTGGTTTGCTCGGCTGGAATCAATTGCAGGTTAACCTTGATGTTGGATTTTTGTTCGAACTCGTCAAGAATGTCTTGTTGTATGAATGCGGAGTCCTGAGAGCTCTTGGAAATAGCCAGCTCGATGGTCACCTTGTTTCCCTTGGCGGCACCCCCGTCTTGTCCATTGCTTGCGCCGTTGCCGGATTTGGAGTTGCCTCCACAGGCAGCCAGCGATACGGCTAATAGACCTGTAATGACCAGCGTAGCCGTTCTCTTGATTTTGTGATTCAAGGTAAATCCCCCCGTCTTTTTGTGTGGTTTTTGAATCCGTTTACAACTAGATTATAGAATGGGTGACACGTAAGGTACATGTCTGAGCATGACTCCTTCTGTGTAAAATTCTGAACTTGAAACCGTTGTCATCCAGTAAACGGAAATGGTACAGTTAGAGCATTAAGTCTGTATCTGAGTGAGACACGGCATTCAGGCACAGCAAGGAGGCGCTTAACCCTGCGATGAAACCCTACATCTTGGGCAAGGCTCAGTTCAGCTTGCAAACGAAAGTATTTCTAACCTTTATTGCCTTGCTGTTATTTATACTTGGCTGTTTTGTCGTCTACGTCAACTGGGTCGTAGTCAAGCCACTCAAGGAGCAGACCGTCGAAGACAAGATCGCGGCGGCGGCCAAGGTAAGCCAACAGCTCGACGATTTTATTGATAGTCAAAATCAACTGTCCCAGCGTATTTTGTCGAGTAAGGATATTTTCTCTATTCTGGATCGAGGTTATCAATCTGACCCCAACATTGAGCGGTTGAATCAAAGCCGCAAACTCAAGGAATTGATGTTCCAGGCTATCGGACCCCGAATGAATATCAAGGATATGATTATATACGATCCACAGGGACAGCAGATCGTCTCTTATCTGGGAGAGCCGACCCCTTCGTCGTCGCTGCAGCCCTTTCTGGACGCAAGACGATCAGAGGGGAACGGCAACGGATTTGTTCTGGGGCGATATGGGGGCGCCCTGTCATTTGTCAGACCTATCAGCAATCAAAATGGCAAAGTGTTCGGTTATCTGTCGATTGTCATGAATCAGGTAGACCTGCAAAGAATCACGGGAGGCGGAGGTTCGGGCAAGATGTATGTGCTGGATGCTGAATCTCATCCCATTGCCGGACATGACCAAGATGTTGAATCTGCGGAACTCGGTATCGGCGAATCCGCTGAAGGGATGTATACCGACAGCTTTGACAACTATGTGGCCTACGTTAAATCCGAGAGCACAGGATGGACAACCTATCTGGTCACGCCAAAGCGGGATGTGCTCGGCTCCGTTAACTCGGTACAGTATATCTCCATGCTGTTGATCAGCTCTTTGCTGTTAATCTCGTTTGTCTACATTTATCTGACCACACGGAATCTGCTACTGCCAATTCGTAAGCTGCGCAGCCAGATTTGGCGTATCAGCTATAGCAATATGAATATCAAGATGGAGAACCGGACGCAGAACAATGAATTGATCTTGCTGAACGAAGCCTTCGAGGATTTGATGGAGCGACTCCAAGAATCGATTGATCGGGAGAAAATAGCACTCCATGAGGAAGTCAAGGCGCGGAACTCTGCTCTTCAAGCGCAAATTGCTCCGCATTTCATCCATAATGTGCTCTATCTGATCAGCATTGCTGCCCAGGAAGGGAAGACGCAGGTGGTATCGGATATGTGCAAGCATTTATCGGACAGCCTGCGCTATATTGTGTCTTCTCCTTATGCGCATGTCACACTGGCAGATGAACTGGAGCATACACGGCATTACCTGGCCCTGGTGCAACAGAAATATGAAGAGGATCTGGTCTGGGAGATCGAGGCGGACGAGCTTGCTCATAGCATTCAACTGCCCAGGCTGGTCCTGCAGCCCTTTGTCGAGAACTGTATCGAGCATGCCTTCGAGCATAGCGATCCACCATGGCGAATCCACATTACGGTGAAGCAGTTTAACGGACTTTGGGCCGTGGAGATCAAGGATAACGGGGCGGGCTTTCCGCCAGACAAGATCCAAGAAATTATGGAGAAATTGCACGAGGATGGACCGGAGAGCCGGGAACACCGCGATGAGCATACCAAGCTGGGGAATATGGGCATCGTCAATAGCGTGAACCGGTTGAAGCTGATGTATCAGAATCGGCTATTCTTTAATATTTTCAACCACGGGGAAGGGGAGACGGGGGCTACGGTGCAAATTATCGGGTCGCTGACCCAGGACTTCTATTAAGGGAGGGGGAGAGTCATGTACAATGTCATGATTGTCGAGGACAGCAAGCCGATTCTGCGGAATATTAAAACGCTGCTGAATTCGCTCGGGCTTCCTATCAAAATAGTAGCAACGGCTGGGAACGGAGAAGAGGCCCTGGAGCTCCTGCAACAGCAGTCCGTTGATCTGGTCCTGACCGATATCCGCATGCCGAAGATGGATGGTCTGACCCTGATTGAACGAATAAAGCCGATTCGGCCCAATTTGCTCTTTGTGTTAATCAGCGGCTACAACGATTTTGAATATACACGCAAGGCCCTTAACCTCCAGGTATTTGATTATTTGCTCAAGCCAGTAGAGATTAAGCAATTGTCGGAGGTCATGGATCGGGCCATGGAACGTCTGGAACAGAAAACCTCGGGCGGGACGGAATTGCTGAAGGATATCGTCGATCCGAAGTATTATGCCAGTCTGCGGTTGGACGACCAGTTCCACCATTATGGGAAAATGATGCTCTTGCTCCGGAAGCAGCCCTTCACGGCAGAGGGAGAAGGCTGGACACGGGATTTCATTCAGCAGGTCCTGAATGAAACGCTAGCTCCCCATCCCTGCTGGGTATTCCCTACCCGGACGTCCAAGGAATATCTTGTCCTGGTGCATAAAGCGGCCCTGGAGACCTATTCTTCCGTCCATAGCTGTCTGGAAGCGATCCGCCGCAGCCTGGGGGAACGTGAACTTCAAGTGGCCGTGGGAGGACAGATGCAACCTGCGGACCCGGGTGGCTTGCTGGAAGCCTATCACCGGATATCCGGTATTCTGGATGAAGGACAGCGTATTCACCAGCCAATCGTTGTTGACACGGAGGTATCGCTTCCGCTAATTCACTCCGAATCTCCTGGACTGGACCGAGCGACCGGCGCCCTATTCGTTGAGTTAATTCGTAACAAGCGTAAGGAGCAATTCTTGCTCAAGCTGAACGAATGGTTGGGCAAATGGCGGGGGGAGCCTATCCGGCTCTCCGAGCTGGAACGATTCATTGGCTTGCTTACGGGCGCCTTTGCTCAGACGGGGGTAGAGCAGGATCATCAATTCCGCATAGATCTGGAGGCTTCTGCCGCCCGCCTGCTGATGGAGAATAGCTATGATGGATTTTGCAGGGAGTTTCAGGAATGGGCCAAGCAGAGCTTCGACCAGGTGCAGTCACAGAATCGGAAGAGCGCGGAGGAGTTGTTTCGGCAGATTGAAGAGTATGTCAGAATGAATCTTTATTCTTATTTGTCAATTACCGATGTAGCGTTGAAATTCCACGTCAGCCCGTCCTATATCAGTCGAATCATGAAGAAATATACGGAAAGCACCTTTGTCCAGTATTATACGGAATTGAAAATCAAGGAGGCTTGCCGGCTCATGGCCAGCAAGCCGGATATGAAATTCAGAGAAGTGGCTGATATTTTATCCTTCAGCGACCAGCATTACTTCTCCAAGGTGTTCAAGGAATACACAGGGTATAGTCCTACGGATTACAAGGAGAAGGTCTTGCCAGCCTTGCCTCAGGAGAAGCTGCCGGGACAAGAACATGAAGATTAAGCGGCTCCTTTTATCGCTTCCCCCCAAACAGATTGGCCAACAGCTCATAGGAGCGTAAGCGGGCCTGATGATCATAGACTTGAGCAGACACGATAATCTCGTTCGCTCCCGTGCGCTCGATCATTTGCTCCAGTCTGGCAGCGACCGTATCCGGTGAGCCAATCGCTGAATAGCCTAGTTGGCGCTCGACCAGAGCTTGCTCCTGCGGCGTCCAGTCCAGCCGGTCTGTGGGTGGGCTAAGCTGTGCGGTGCGCCGCCGAATCAGATTCAGGAATTGCTGGTGCTGCGATGTTGCCAGATATTGAGCTTCCTCGTCGGTATCGGCGACAATAACATTGATGCCGATCATGGCATAAGGCTCAGTAAGCTCGGCAGAAGGCCTGAATTGCGAGCGGTACAAGTCCAGCGCAGGCATCAGATAATCCGGCGCGAAGTGGCTGGCGAAGGAGAACGGCAATCCGAGCTGACCCGAGAGTTGAGCGCTGAAGCCGCTGGAGCCAAGCAGCCAGATCGGAACGTTAAGCCCTTCCCCGGGAATGGCTCTTACCCGCATCGTCGAACTGGATGTAGGCTGGAAGTAGCCACGCAGCTCACTCAGCCGATCAGGGAAGTCCTGGCCATCGCTGCCTGGGCCGCGACGAAGCGCCTGCGAGGTAAGCGGGTCGGAGCCGGGCGCCCGCCCCAGGCCAAGATCAATTCGCCCAGGGTAGAGGGACTCCAGCGTGCCGAACTGCTCAGCAATAATTAACGGCGAATGGTTAGGCAGCATAATGCCGCCCGAGCCGACGCGAATCGTCTGGGTACCTCCGGCTACATAGCCGATGGCGACTGCGGTCGCGGAGCTGGCGATTCCAGGCATACTGTGATGCTCGGCCAGCCAGTAACGGTGATAACCCCAGCCTTCGGCATGGCGAGCCAGATCCAGTGTATTGCGCAGGGACTCGGTGGCCGTGCTGCCGATCGTAATTGGTGCCAGATCAAGAATGGATACAGGGATGTCTATCAGATGCGAATTAGTCATATATCTAATCTCCTTTTTGAACTCGCAATTTTATAAAAGCTGAAAGTTTAAGGCACTGAGTCATCAGGGACCCATTCAATTTATTATAATCCAAATTTGAACAAGAACGAAGCGATACGCTTTGTCTTGCCTCAATCTACTCCCCAGGGGGGATTGTTCGGATGAAGAAATATATCCCGTTCACCTATAAAATGCTGATTCCATACCTGCTATTGGCGTTATTAACAGATGTTATTATCGGTTATGTTTCCTACTCTATGCTGGTGGATTCCCGCACGGAAATGGCCGAGACAAATATCCGTACCGGGATGGAGCAGGCCCGAAATAATATTCGGTACCAGATGGACGAGATTCAGCGGATGTCGGATACCCTGTTCGGCGACCTGGCATTTCAGCGTGCCATACAGAACCGGGGAGAACCCTACGATATTTACCTGGTCATGATGGATGTGATTGTGCCCCAGGTTACGGCGCCCCTGAAATTATTCGGCAATGATATCCGTCTGATGCTTTATACGCTGAACGATGATCTGAACATGGTAGCAGGCGATCACCTGGAGGAGCCGATTTATGAGAGTGATTATTATATCCTTCCCTTTGAGGAAATGGAGAATGCTCCCTGGTACCGGGAACTGAAAGAATCGGGACAGGACAACACCTGGGTACAGGTCGACACGGATGGTCAGCTTGGCAATATCTCGCATATCCGGCGCCTGATTTCGTATAACGGCAATATGGCCCTGATTGGCTACCTTCGGATCACCGCTTCGTTGGATGATCTGTTTGGTGATTTCTCCACCTTTCCAGTAGAGGAGGGCATTACGGTAAGGCTCATAAATAAGGCGCAGGATAACAATTCGCTTTATCAGCGGGGAAGTGCGGTGATAGGAGCCAGTAGCGAGGGGTATTTGAGCCTGTATGAGCCTATTCCGGGCTCGGATTTCGTCATTGAAGCGCTGGTGCCGCAGGCTTATCTGAAGAAGGATGCGGGCCGAATGCAGCAGGTAGTCGTGACGGTGTGTGGCATTAGCTTTGTGGGCATGACCGCGATTGGACTGATTGTAGCCCGCTTGTCCGGCCGGAAGATGAATCGGATTGTGCGATTGGTTCGTTCATTTCAAGAGGGGAACTTTCAGAAGCGGATTCGCTTCTCCGGCAATGATGAGTTCGTGCATATCGCTGATTCCTTTAATTTGATGGCCGATGACATTCAAAAGTTAATTAACAGTGTATATGTACAGGGTATTGAGAAGAAGCAAGCTGAGCTTATGGCGCTACAGGCGCAGATTAATCCTCATTTTCTCTACAACACGCTGTCCACGATCAGTAGCTTGGCCAATTTGGGGGAGACGTCCAAGGTGACTGAGATGGTGCAGGGCTTGTCGCGATTCTATCGGCTGACCTTGAACCAGGGGCATGTGATTACGACGCTGCAAAATGAGTTAAAGCAGGTGGAGACCTATCTTGAGATTCAGAGAGTCAAGTATGCGGGGGCATTTACGGTGCATATTGATGTTGCTGCTGAAATCCTGAACATACCGGTGATGAAGCTCATTCTTCAACCGTTCGTGGAGAATACGTTCAAGCATGCCTGGTTTGGAGAGACCATTGCCATTGTGATCACAGGGCAACGGGTGGGAGATTACGTAGAGCTTAAGATCATCGATAACGGAATTGGTATGAAGTCGGAGACGGTTGCCCGTTTAATGGCGGGACCTGCTCAGTCGGGGGGGTATGGGGTCAAGAATGTTCATGAACGAATCAGGCTCAGGTATGGTGAACCTTACGGAATCCGTATCGCCAGTATCTTTGGCGCAGGAACAACGGTACAGATAAGAATTCCGTCAAAGCCGGAAGCAGACTCCACACCAGCACCTGTTTTCCAGGAAAACTACTAAAATCGGTGGATTTGTACGCCTTTTCATTGAATACCGCTATGTTCAGGGCCAGGAAGGGCCAGTATGCTCAGAATGGGAGTAATTTAGCGCGGAGGAATGCGTGATGAATGTCAACGTATTATTGGTTGATGATGAAGCGGTTGATCTGGAATGGCTTCGACGTAGAGTGGCTGGCAGTGGTCTGGACTTGCAGGTCATTGCGGCCGTGAACAGCGGGTTTAAGGCACTGAAGGTAATGGAACATGAGCAAGTCGATCTAATCCTGTGCGATATTCGCATGCCGATTATGTCGGGCATTGAATTTGCACGAAGGGCTAAGGAGTATCATCCAGGCGTCAAAATTGTATTTATCAGCGGGCATGAGGATTTCGAATATGCCAAAGAAGCGATTAGCATAAGCGTATCAGGATATCTGCTCAAGCCGGTAGACGATCAGGAGCTTTATGATATGGTCAGCGGCTTGTGTGAAGCCATCACACGGGAGCAAGAGCAGGACCGCACCTATACAGAGGCCTTGACCCTGCTGGGCGAGGGCATGCTGCTACGGTGGCTGAACGGGATATCCCCGGAGCAGGTAGCCGAACATGTACAGGGACTATTAACCCCAATGCTTCAATCGGGGACGGTGGCCGCTATCGTGGAAGTGGATGATGTGCAGTGGAAGGCGGGGGGGCTGACTGAAGAGGAGAGGGATCGTCAGCTTCATAAGGTGTTTTCATTTGTGCAGTATTTTACCGCCGAAATCAAGCTGGGCACGTTCATCATGGATCAACCGGCGCGGTACGTGCTTCTAGCTGGCATGCCGGAGCATCTGTTCCTCGAATGGCTGGAGGAACTGGTCCGTGCTGTACGTCAAATCTCACCGTTCTCCGTAACGATTGGGTTAGGTGGAGAGGCCAGAACGGAAGAGGATCTGCGCGATTCCTATCGGCAGGCTCAGGCTGCGTTAAGCGCGAAGTGGCTTGTGGGCAAGAATCGCTTGATTCGCGAGAACCGGCTGCTCACCACAGAGAACCGGCTGGTCTCGGAGCAAACGGATGACATCGTGAAGCGGCTGCTCAAGGCCATCCTGAGCTATGACCTGGTAGCCATTGATGATGGCTTGGTGGAGCTCTTCTACCATGGTAGGCCGCTGGCTTACAAGAATGATGCGTACGATCTGATTATCCGTATGACCGGGAAGCTGCACGCCGGGCTACGCGAGATTCACGAGGATTTGTATGAACTGCTGAGGTGGGATTCGCATCAGCCGGAGCTTCTGTTCCAGTTCGAGACCATTCATGATATCGTCTCCTGGCTGCGCAAGAGACTCTTTGAATTATCGGAGCTGCTGTATGCCAAGAAGACCAAGCAGAAGCGCCGGGTCATCGAGGAGGTCATTCAATATGTTGAGGATCACCTGGAGCAGAAAATTACGTTGAAGGAAGTTGCGAGCCATTTCGATTTCAGCCCCAACTACCTGGGCCATTTGTTCAAGGAAGAGACCGGGGAGCATTTCAGCGAATTTCTAAATGAGCTCCGAACCCGGCGGATTTGCACGTTGCTACAAGATCCGGGGTTTCGGATTTACGAGATTGCCGAGCGAATGGGGTACAGGAACATCATCTATTTCAACCGTCAATTCAAGCAAGCGACCGGCATGACGCCAGGGGAATACCGTAAAGCCCTTCGAGTGTAAGGGCAAGCTACTACACTACTGCATGTTGCTAGAGGACGCGTAAGGTCTGTTTTCAGACCGGACGGGTCCTTTTGTTGTAGATACTGGGAACTCCGGCGTGATCGTAGAATTAGTATTAGGATTAGTTGTTTTGCTGAATCCCTTTAGTAAGCGCTTAACTTTATACTATTTACTATAAAGAAAATCATCTATATAAATTGAATTAAAGAAAAGGCAAAATAAGCAAGCGAGAAAAATGATTCTGAAGAAGTGGAGCGTTCGCCTTTGGGAATGGATTTCTACCTTATAAGAATTTATTGAATAAAAGAAATCTGTGAGCAACAGCGATCGTAAGAACATTTTCTCGTCTGCTTCTTTGCGTTAAACATAAGTTCAACTTATATAAGGGGGAGTTCGAACCATGAAGCGAGGCGGGCTTTGGAACGATATCAAGAAATACAAAATACTGCTGCTGATGCTCACACCAGCGGTGTTATTTTTCCTGCTGTTCGCTTATGTACCGATGGCGGGGATTGTATTGGCATTCAAGCAATACAACTACACGGGAGGGGTGTTTGGCAGCCCGTGGAATGGACTGGACAACTTCCGCTTCTTCTTTGACTCGGGGGATGCCTGGCGAGTCACGCGCAATACCGGTCTCTATAATCTCGCCTTCATTATAGTGAACAACGCGCTCCAGATTTTCGCCGCTATCTTGTTGTTTGAGGCGGCGGGTCCATGGTTCCGCAAGATTACGCAAACGGTAATGTTCTTGCCTTATTTTATCTCATGGGTCGTCGTTGGGGCTATTGCCTACAATCTGTTCAACTACGATTATGGCACCATTAACGTACTGCTGGGTGCCCTCGGGCTGGAGCCTCTTGATATCTATAACACAGCTTCCTACTGGCCACTGATTCTCATTGTGGTATCCGCGTGGAAGGCACTGGGGTATGGCACGATTATGTATTTAGCCGCGATTACCAGTATCGATACGGAGATGTATGAAGCCGCGGAAATTGATGGGGCGAACGTCTTCCAACGCATACGCCGCATCACGATTCCGAATCTGTATCCTACGGCAATTATTTTAATGCTTTTGGCCATAGGCAATATTTTCAGGGGAGACTTCGGCATGTTCTACAATATGGTCGGCAACAACGGGCTACTGTTCTCCTCCACCGATGTCATAGATACGTTCGTCTTCCGCTCGCTAACGACTTCAAATGAAATTGGCATGTCGGCAGCCGCAGGATTTTATCAATCCATATTGGGTTTTGCCACGATTATGCTGGCCAACTATGCGGTACGCAAATATGATTCGGATCGCGCCCTATTCTAACACGCGGAGGTGAACTAAATAGATGAAGTTGATCGTTCCCAAGCTTACACCAGCACAATCATCGGTGGGGAAAAAACGTATCGCCACGGATCGCTTGCTCCTGCAACTACTGGGATACACTGTGCTGACGGTACTGACCGTCTTCTGCCTGTTTCCATTCATCCTGGTGATCTCTTCGTCTCTGACCAAGGAGAGCAGCATCATCGAGCACGGGTTTCAGCTTGTTCCCACCTCCTTCTCCTTGGAGGCTTACGCCATCCTGTTTAAATACCCCGAAGAAATGCTCAAGGCGTACGGAATTACCATGACTGTTACTCTGCTTGGCACTTTGTTTGGCTTGTTCTTGACCTCCATGACGGCCTATGTGTTATCCAGAAAAGATTTTAAATGGCGGAACCGCTTCTCGTTTTTCTTCTTCTTCACGACTTTGTTCAGTGGAGGGCTGGTTCCGTGGTATTTGCTGATCGTTAACTATCTGCAATTGAAGGATACACTGCTTGTGCTTATTTTGCCGATGCTGATGAACGTCTTCTATATCATTGTCATGAAGTCGTTCATGAGCAGCATACCGGAGGCCATTATTGAATCGACCAAGATGGACGGAGCGAATGATTTTCAAATCTATCTCCAGTTCGTTCTACCGTTATCAAAGCCAGCACTGGCGACCATCGGGCTATTTATCGCGCTGGGTTACTGGAATGATTGGTACAACGCGCTCTTGTTCATTTCCAACTCTGAGCTAATGCCGCTGCAATATTACCTGTACCGCCTGCTCGGCAATATGGATGGGATGCGCAAGGCCATGATGGCCGCCGGGGCAGTTATGTCCTCGGATATCCCGACAGAGAGCCTGAAGATGGCCATGACGATTGTGGCTACGGGACCTATTATGATCGCCTATCCTTTTATTCAGCGTTACTTCGTGCAAGGGTTGACGATTGGGGCAGTGAAGGGGTGACCACAGGGTAACCTGGTTACTAGGGGGTGTCTGACACGCCCAGGATAGAGGCATCAAAGGCAATTTATTATCTATTAGGGGGAATTCCAGTCATGAAACAAAACAAGAACTTCATGTTACTGTTAGCCGTCATCTGTGTGTTGGTTGCTGTGCTCTCTGCGTGTGGAGGGGGTCAGGGACCAGATGCCAATCAAGCGAAGGAACCAGCTTCGCCAGGTAATACCGGAGCGCCCGAAATCTCTGAGGGAGCGGTGGATGTCTCCAAGGAAGTGACGCTTAAGCTACTGATGATCGGTAGCAAGCCAACGGATTATGATGAAGTGTTCGGGGAATTGAATCGCCTGCTTAAGGAAAAGATCAACGCCACCGTAGAGACTGAATTCCTGGACTGGGCAGATTGGACGCAGAAATATCCACTGAAATTTGCCGCCAACGAAGATTTCGACATTGCTTATACGGCGAACTGGGCTTTCTATAACGATCAGGTGTTAAAGGGCGGGTTTCTGGAGTTGACTGACGAGATGCTGCAGCAATATGCCCCAAAGACTTGGGAGGCGTTGCCTGAAGCTGCATGGGAGCAAGCGAAAGTTAATGGTAAGCTATACATGGTGCCTAATAACAATCAGGAAGTCACGGATAAGGTGGTGTTAGTCCGCGAGGATTTGCGCAAGAAGTATAATCTGGACCCGGTAAATAGTCCGGAGGCTTATGCTGCATATTTGAAGGCGATTGCTGCTGGCGAGAAGGGCATCAGTCCATTTGGGGCCAAACCCGCAGATGGCTGGAAGTGGCATGAGTTGGATCAGATCCTGCTGGAACAGCAAAATGAGTGGAACTTGGTTGATTATAATTTTCCGCTGGGCTACAAGTTGGACGATTCTTCCGGCAAAGTGTTTAATGTGTATGATACCCCGGAATTTACACAGCTCATCGAGTATTACAAGGATTTGGCTGATCAGGGCGCCTGGTCCAAGAACATTGTCAGCAACAAAAATGACGTCTACCAGGATATCAAAGCTGGTAAAATCTCTTCCTATGCGCAAAACCTGGGGACGATCTCCAGCAATGTCGGCGAAATCCGCCGCGATAAGCCGGAAATGGAGGTGGGCGTGGCCGACTTAACGCCAGACAAGAAAAAAATCGGAGCAATCTCGACGCAAAACGGTATGAGCATTCATGCGACCTCCAAGCAACCGGAACGTTCGCTGATGCTGATTGATTTGCTGCAAAATGATAAGGAAATTCATGATTTGACAATGTACGGAATTGCCGGCAAGCATTATGAGCCTGTTGGCGATGATAAATACACTCCCGGCCCCAGCTACGCGAATTACAATCTATCGGGCTTCTCCGTATGGGGGTGGAACTCGCTGCTGAACCGTACGGATGCTTCTTATCCTGAGGAAGGTACAAAGATGCTGGAGGAGTGGCAATCCAAGGTACACCACTTCCCGCTGGAGACCTTTGTATTTGACGACACGAAGGTGAAGAACGAAGTAGCGAACGTAGGTAATGTCATGCTGCGCTATGCGATTCCATTGGAATATGGCCTCATCAAAGACTTGGAGAAGGGGCAGGCCGATCTGATCAAGCAATTGCAGGCAGCGGGGCTAGATGTCATTCAGCAGGAACTGCAAAGTCAAATTGACGCATTTCTTGCCCAATAAGAGGAGGATTCCATGAGTGCAAGAGTAATGAAACATCCGCCAATCAGCGATAAGCTTCCCGTATTGATGCATGGAGCCGATTATAACCCTGATCAATGGCTGCACGATCCACAGGTTCTTGCCGAAGATATACGCCTGATGAAGCTGGCGAACTGCAATGTGATGGCCGTAGGGATCTTCTCTTGGGCGACGCTGGAGCCGGAGGAAGGAATCTACCATTTTGAATGGTTGGATGGGGTGCTGGATTCCTTTGCTGCTAACGGTATTTATGCCTGGCTGGCTACGCCCAGCGGCGCCCGGCCTACCTGGATGTCGGAGAAATATCCCGAGGTGCTGCGCGTAGAGAAGAACCGCGTGCGCAATCTTCATGGCATGAGACATAACCATTGCTTCAGCTCTCCGGTCTACCGCGAGAAGGTGGCGCTGATCAATAGCAAGCTGGCGGAGCGTTATTCCCATCATCCGGCTATTGTGGGGTGGCATGTGTCCAACGAATACGGCGGGGAGTGTCATTGCGATTATTGTCAGGAAGCATTCCGCTCCTGGCTCAAGCGCAAATACGGTTCCCTGCATGCTCTGAATCGTGCCTGGTGGACGGCCTTCTGGAGCCATACGTACACCTCGTGGACACAGGTGGAATCTCCAGCCCCACATGGGGAGACGATGGTACACGGGCAGAACCTGGATTGGCGCCGGTTCGTCTCGGATCAGACCATTGATTTTTGCAAACATGAGATGCTTCCCTTACGTGAGGTCAATCCAGATTTGCCTTGCACTGTGAATATGATGGATTTGTACGAGGGCTTGGATTACCGCGAATTTGCCAAGGTGGTGGACGTGATCTCCTGGGATGCTTATCCGACCTGGCATGATGCGGAATCCGATGCCAGGACGGCCTCCTGGTTTGCGTTCAATCATGATCTGTTCCGCTCCTTGAAGCAAAAGCCGTTCATGCTGATGGAGAGCACACCATCCTTAACCAATTGGCAACCTGTCAGCAAGCTGAAGCGGCCGGGGATGCACAAGCTATCGTCTTTGCAGGCGGTAGCTCATGGCTCGGATACGGTGCAGTATTTCCAGTGGCGCAAGAGCCGGGGCTCCAGCGAGAAATTCCATGGGGCAGTGGTGGATCATGCCGGGCATGAGCATACTCGCGTGTTCCGTGATGTAGCGTCGCTTGGGGAATCGTTGTCCCGGCTGAAAGCTGTTGTTGGCACTTCAGTTCCGGCAGAAGCAGCTATTATATTTGATTGGGATAATCGGTGGGCTATCAAGGACGCTCAGGGTCCTCGTAACCAGGGGATTCATTACGAAGAGACGGTAATGCAGCATTACCATGCGTTATGGGAAATGGGTGTACCGACCGATATCATAGGATCATTTGATGATTTTGACAGCTATAAGCTTATTGTCGTTCCTATGGCTTATCTGCTTCGTGTAGAAACGGGTGATAAGTTGGAGCAGTTCGTGAGGGACGGCGGGACGCTACTCGCAACCTATTGGACGGGAGTCGTTGACGAGAACGACCTTTGCCATCTAGGCGGATTCCCTGGCCCTCTGCGTAAGACTGTTGGCGTGTGGGCTGAGGAAATCGATGGTTTGCATGATCATGACCGTAATGCAGTCATCATGGCAGAGGGCAATCCACTCAACCTGACTGGAGTGTTCGAGATTCACGAGCTTTGTGAGCGTATCCATGTCGAGGGTGCCGAGGTCATCGGGGTGTACCAGCAGGATTTCTATGCTGGCGAACCGGTGCTGACCGTCAATGAGCTGGGTAAGGGCAAGGCTTATTACTTGGCGGCACGTGTCAGCGATTCCGCCTTCTATGATGAGCTATATGGGCGACTGGTTCAGGAGGCAGGAGTAAGGCGTGCCCTTGATGCCAAGCTGCCACCGGGAGTAACAGCCGGACTGAGAAGCGATGGAGAGCACGAATATATATTCGTGCAGAATTTCTCAGGTCAAGCGGCTCTTGTTGAACTGCCTGGAACAGAGTATGAGGATGCCGAGAGTGGCCATACTTTAACTTCTAGCTCCATCCAGCTATCGGCGAACGGTATCTGTGTTTTGAAGCGCAAGGTGAGCCGCGTTTAGCAGCTTAAGCTTAAATTCCGCATAGTTGTAAGAGCAGAAGCAGCCGCCCCGTTGAGGGGAGCGGCTGCTTCTGCTTGATGAACCTATATATGCTATAACTTAAGACTTACTGCTAAGTCTCTCATTATCCTGGCAACTAGCTTTTTACTGATCCCGAAATCCCTTCGTAGAAATACCGCTGCATGAAGATGAAGATTAGCATGACCGGAACAAGGGAGATGACTGCTCCGGCCGCCATGCCGGTCCAGTCGGTTGCGTTCAATGTCTCAAAGGATTGCATACCCACCGACAATGTTCTCAGTTCCGGCTTATTAATGGTCAATACGAGTGGCATGAGGAAGGAACTCCAAGTCCATATAAATTGCATAATACATACCGTTGCGATGACTGGACTGGCATTTGGCAGCATCACCCGAGCGAAAGTACCCGTGAACCCGTGACCGTCTATCTCGGCAGCTTCGCCTAGCTCCTTGGGGATCTTCGCGAAAAAGGCGGCGAACATCAAGATGAACAGCACGTGGGCACCTGATGATTCTGCAAAGATGACCCCTGTCATGGAATTGGTCAAGCCCAGCGCCTTCACCAGTTGGTACACCGGAATAACGGTATATCCTTTGGGAATGAACTGTAGCGCAATAACTGCGCCAATTAACATATTACGTCCGGGGAACGACACCGTACCAAGGGCATAGCCGGTCATACAACTAAGTACAAGCACGATCAGCACCGTCGAGACGGATAAGATAACAGAGTTCAGGAAGTAGCCAGAGAAGTTAGCCACCTCCCATGCGCGAACGTAATTATCCCAGTGTAGTGCAGACGGAATCGGATTGACTCCCGACGTATAGAAAGAATGGTTGTCTTTCAGAGATGAGGATGCCATCCAGACAAACGGATAAATCCAGAAAATACCGAACACGATAAGCAGGCTGTGTGTCATGAAATAGTAAAAGCGTCTGACCGGCTTCATACGATTCCTCCTTTACGGGATTTCCGGACCTTCCGGCTATCGCCGCTCGACCAAGCCATCCAGCCGAAGATCAAACTGATGATCAACGTGAATAGCCCTAACAGTACGCCAGCGGCAGAAGCATAGCCGACCCGTGCGCCACCCATGCTGGAGGAGAATGCGTATTGATAAATAAACAGCTCAAGCGTCTCCGTCTTGTGATACGGTCCGCCGCCCGTCAGCGTAGTGACCAGATCAAACACATGCAAACTGCCTCCGACGGTGAGCAACAAGATCGTTGCCGACACTGGCTTTAACAGCGGCATGGTGATATGTATCAGGATTTCGCGACTGTTGGCACCGTCAATACGTGCCGCTTCGTACAAGTCGTTCGGAATAGTTTGCAGCCCGGCCAGCCAATAGATCATCACCACGCCGATTTGCTTCCAGGAACCAATCACAATCAGCAGCAGCATGGCCAGAGAGGGCTCCAGCCAGAAGCGGACCGGCTCGGATGCAAGACCCGTTTGCAGCAACAATTCGTTAACAAAGCCTTGCAGACCGAAGATGTTGTTCATGATGATACCGATGATGGCCGATGTGGTGACAACCGGGAGAAAGTATAGTGTCCGGTAAAAATTTCGCCCGGCTAGCAAATGATCGTTCAATACGAGAGCTAACAGCAAGGCTACAACCACCGTAATCGCCGACGAGCCAATTCCGTAGATCGTGGTGTTCTTCATAGCATTCCAGAACATATTGTCTTTCAGTAATTCGGCATAATTAGCCAAGCCAATAAATTGGGTCAGCGACTGCAACCCGTCCCATTCGTAAAACGAATATACATAACTCATAATGATCGGATACAAGGACGACCCAAGGAAATATAGAAATTGCGGCAAAATGAACAGGTAAGCCCATATATACTTCCGGCGATGATGCGTTATCCTGAGTCGAAGCAATGGCTTCCTGATTCTCTGCGTTTGTTGCACGGTTATCCTCCTCGTATTCGCCTTCTCTCCGCCGATTAATTGTTGTAAGGCTGGCCTGGAATCCAATCCTCGAATACAAAATCGTTGCGGGTGACCTTGCCGCCAGATTCTTGCAGCGCTTTGTCAAGCGCTTGATTAAAGTCATCAGTCAGTTGTTGTAATGACTGATCCAGGTCTTTAATCTGTCCGGTCAAGTAAGCATGGAAAATGGACCCTACATTGTCACGCGGCACGTAGCCGTTGAATTTATCCATCACTTCGGTTGCATTTGGGTTTTTCTTATACACACTAGGTGTCAGTGTTTTGGATTTCTCCATAATGCTGGCGATCGCTTGATCATGTGGTGTTGCCGAGACATCTTGCAGGTTATCTATCTTTTTGGAAGGCAACGAATAGCCCTTCTCAGCAACGTCTTCATAAATATGATCTTGCAAATAATTCAGGAACAGTTCGACTTCCGGCCAATGCTCAGTCGTCTTGGACACCATGATTGACTCACCCGAACCGCCTTCGAAATAGCGGAATGAATCGTTACCGTCTCGGGTCGGTAGTGGAACAACTCCCCAGTCTTCGGAGGAGAACTGCTTAACGTCGTTTTCATCGGGTTTATTCAAGGTCACTCCGCCCCAGTTGCCCTGAATCATGAAGGCGGCTTCCCCGTTCTTCAACACGGCATATGCTTTCCCTGTATCAGCATCAAGTGTGGCGGGAGCCAATACCTTCTCATTGTACAAGTGTTCAAAGAGCGTGATCGTCTCCTTGATTCCTTCCGTGTTCCAGTTGTACTGGCCTGTTCGGTAATCCAGCCCCGATTCCGGAGAAATTGGCGTAGACAGTTGATTCACCATATCTGTTGCCATGTAGTTGGTCTTGGCTCCCACGACCAGCGCATACGTTTTACCGCCGGACTTGTCGTAAATTTGTTTGCCTATTTCAATAAGCTCGTCCCACGTTGTTGGAATATCTGCTTCACTAATGCCGAGATCCTTGAGTACATTTTTGTTGTAATACATCATCAGAGAGCCATGCAAGGAGGAGAACAGTGGGAATTGATACACCTTGCCATCGATCATGCTAACGCCTTCTGCAAATGTCCCGGCAGTATACTGGTCATAGCTGTCCGCAGGGAACACGCTGTCCAACTCATGTAGCTTACCCAACCCGACTAACTGAGGCAAATTGTAGGCCGTTGGCTTTACAAATAAATCCGGTAGCTCGTCCCCGGCGATAGCCGCCTGAAACTGTGCCACCTCTTGCCCGGCTTCAGGCAGGGCAGTCATCTCAATCTTAATGTTCGGATATTCTTGCTCGAAGCCCGCGATGGCCTCATCGAACATATCTCTCTGGATTCGATTCCATAACTTGAGCGTTACTTGTTGCTCTGAACCGGTCTGCTCCGTGTCGGCACGGTTGCCGCTTTCCTGGACGGCCCCGTTCTGTGAACAGGCGGAGAGGAGTAAGCTTGCGGCCAACATAGCGCCAACTGCTATTTTTAACATAGGTTTCATTCGTTTGTTTGCCTCCTGTAATGTCGAATTAAATTTTGGGTGGGTAATAGTCACATTGCTTGCGATATGCCGTAGGAGTTACACCGTACTCCCGGTTGAACTTCCTTGTGAAAAATGAAAGTGAATTGAAACCAACAGCAAAGGCGATGTCTGTGACCTGCATGGAGGTAGAGTGAAGCATTGAAGCGGCTCTCCTCAATCGGATTTGGGACAAGCTTTCCGTGATGGTCTGTCCCATCTGTTCCTTAAAGAGATGAGACAGTCGGGACGTGGACAGTGACACCAGACGCGCCAATGCTGTAATTTCAATGTTTTCTGCATAATGGCGATTCATGAAAACTAATACATCTTGAATGCGATCGTCGGGAGGGCGGAGTGCATAGTCTGACAAAGCGAACAACTTATTGAGGGGCCTGGCACCACTAACAATTAGGGGAGCCGTGGTAACCAGGGACCTATGCGATGTATCCATGTCTGTCCCACCTCTTCGTCATTGTGATAACTAATTCATATGTTCGCTCGTATAGTAACCCCTTTCTTTTGTCGTAATAGAACAATCCATATAAAACAAGGGAATTTCATATTTTTTTAAGATTTATTATGATACCCCTTACAGTCCTTATATTAAAGTCCGTCTCCTAAACATTCTACCGATAAATGCTAACGGAACGTTAAATCTTCGTAAAATCTCAAGAAAACATGCGTTTTATTCGGTGTATCTCAATTGAGAAGGTTATGATATACTGATTGAGATTGTTACAAAACACAGCATTGATGTAAGAGGTTACATACCTCGAAAGCGACTACAGATTGTTGGAGGTGACCTACATGAACAAAAAAGGCATCAGTATTTACGACATTGCGAAAGAGGCGGGGGTATCTATCGCCACCGTATCACGGACGATCAACATGCCCGAAAAGGTGAATGAGCAAACCCGTGAGAAAGTTCATTCCATTATGGAGTTGCTGAATTACACCCCCAACGCACTGGCCCAGAGTCTGGTATCGCGTTCGACTCGAACTTTCGGAGTTATCATCTCTAATATTAAGAATCCGTTCCACGGTGAGTTGCTTCGTTCGATCGAGGTGACGGCTGCAGAACTGGATTATTCCATTCTCCTTGGTCATACCGCCCGAAATTTTGAGCGCGAGCAGAAGTACGTTGAAAATTTTAAGAAGAAAAAGGTAGATGGTATCATCCTCTCCGGTGGCCGATCGATTGGTGAGGACTACATTCGGCACATTGAGCGTACTGCGGAATCGGTTCCGGTGGTATTAACTAACCACCTGCTGAACAAGCCCAATGTATATTGTGTTGTAACCGATGAAACGACGGGCTCTTACCAGGCCGTGAATCATTTAATCGAGCGCGGAAGCACCAAAATTGCTTACATTAATGGTTTCCGGCACACTTACACGAATGTTGTCAAAGAAGAAAGCTACATTCGATGCTTAAGTCAGCATGGCCTGTCCATAGACGAGAAGATGATGGTTAATGTGCAGAACGACGATATGGAGGGTGGATTTCGCGCTTGTGAGGAATTGCTAAGCCGGGGCGTCAGCTTCGACGCTATATTTGCAGCCAACGACTTGATGGCAATCGGGGCGATGCGAAAATTGATCTCCATCGGTGTGCGCATTCCTGAGGATGTCGCTGTGGTAGGTTATGATGATATCGATATTTGCGGGTATATGTCTCCAACGCTGAGTAGTGTAACGCAAAATTTGACCGACATGGGGAGAATTGCGATCGAATTGCTGGATCGCCTGTCAAATGACCAGCCAGTAACCAAAATTACATACCTGGAGCCAAAGCTCATCATTCGGGAATCCAGCATGAACAGCTAAAGAGAGGAGCTTCACTTATCATGCGTTTGTACATTATTAGGCACGCTGACCCGGATTATCCCGGTAATACAATTACGCCGGCAGGCCACCTGGAGGCCCAGGCTCTGGCCCAACGGTTGGCTGGCTTGAACATTGGTAGCATCTTCTGTTCGCCGTTGCCCAGAGCCGTTCACACCGCTCAATATACGGCGGAGCTTATAGGGCTGGAACCTGCCATTCAGCCGTGGATGGCTGAGCTTGAAGGCTGGGAGGGGGATGACCGATCCGGACGTCCGGTTGCCGCGTGGAATGTGGACGGGGAGGTAACCCGTCAGCAACAGCGCATGCCGGAGCAAGCATTGTGGAGCGAATGGCCCCATTATCGGTCCCGGCAGTTACAAGATAAATACGACCTGTTAACAGAACAATCCGATCATTTTCTAGCGTCACTCGGCTATGTAAGAGAGGGTGGCAGCTACCGGATAGTCCAATCTAATCGCGAGAATATTGCCATATTTTGTCACCTCGGGTTTGGTCTGACCTGGCTCTCCCATTTGCTGGAGTTCTCCCTTCCCATGGTCTGGTCCGGCTTCTGGCTGGCACCGAGCTCGGTCACAACCATTCTTATGGACGAACGTTCCGAGCAATGGGCCACGCCGAGATGTCTTGGATTAGGGGAGACATCTCATCTCTATAAGGCCGGATTGCCTGTTAGCAAGCAAGGAATTATCACTAACTTCGACTGAAGCTCCTTCTACCAATAGCAAACATCCCGGACTGCGTGCACAGTCCGGGATGTTTGCTATATTTAGCCCAAGGTATTCGGCGATAGTGGGATCGATGTTACATAGCGACCGATCTTGGCCGCATAAGCCAGACCCTCGTCCTTCAGTTCATCCGGCAACACCCGGATTGACATGTGCGCTTCATACGTAAAGTCGCCTTGATAATGAACGGCGTTCAAGGCGCCCATCACATCTTCCCAGGAGATATTCCCGTGAAAAGGAAGCAAATGCTGATCTGTCAGTGCGTTGTTATCCTGAATATGCAGAGCTTTCAGTCGGCTGCCGATCAGACGGATGGATTCCCCCTGGCTCAGGCCTTGCATATGGGCATGTCCCGTATCCCAACACGCTCCAAACAAAGGATGGTTGAACGAATCGATCAGTTCGACCAGCTCTTCAGGCACAGTTCCGTATATACGCGGTTTTTCCGATTGTGTCCGCTCACCAGGGTTGAACAAGTTCTCCAGTGCGATCCCCACGCCTGTCTGCTCCATGGTCGGCAACAGGTTCTCATAGAACTTCTGATTGTAGGCTCTGTTGGCTTCGGTCGTTTCGCGCCCATGTTCGGAGATGTTAGAGGGGTGGAATACAACCCAAGGGATACCCAGAATAGCAGCCGTTTGAATCGACCGCTTGGCAAGGGATACAAAACCATCCAGTTCCAGACCATCCACCAACTTGTCAAATGAATGTCCGTGGACCGGCCCATGCATTTGGGTGAAGGGAATACCGTATTTCTGCGCGGCTTCAGCAGCAGCGTGAGCCCACTGTTCTTCCTCGTCCCACGATAGTTGTCCCATTCGCGGCTGATGATCCCAATAATTCATGTCCAGAGCATCGAAGCCAGCTTTTTTACAACGGCTGATCATGGCATCGACGGGCTCGTCAATTTCAAACACATTTAACGACATAGATATTCTCATGCACAGACACACCTCCATAAGTTTCGCAATCCTTCCCATTCATTTTATCGAAAGGAGGCAGACAATTTTGTCACTGTACTGCTAAACATTAGCACAATCCTGCTATTTTGAACCAGAGGGGATAGGTTTAAAATACACCTGACATTCAGTTGTCGGTTGTGTTTTTGTATAATCTAAATATCAGAAAGCCAAAGATGATAAATAACCGTTCAATTCGAACAAGGGAGTGCAGCTTCAATTGAATAAAACAGAGCGTCTTTTAGCGATTGTAATGGAACTCCAGCGAAGCAAATTGCTGACGGCCGATGCCTTAGCAGAGGTCTTGGGCGTCAGTGCAAGAACGATCTATCGCGATATGCAGGCTTTGAGTGAAGCCGGTGTTCCCGTCATGAGTGAGACCGGATCAGGATATTCCTTAATGGAAGGTTATTTTCTGCCCCCGATTAGTTTCACTGTGGATGAGGCTGTATCGCTACTTCTGGGTGCTGAATTCATAGAAAAACGCTTTGATCCTGCTGTTCGCCATAGCGCGCGATCTTCCCACAGAAAAATTGAAGCCTTGCTGTCTCGTCCCATCCGTGAGGAGACAAGCCGCATACAAGGGAGCATCCGTCTGCTCCAAAAAGATGAATTGGATATCCTGACAAAGGAGAAAGTAAATCTGGGAAGCATTCGCGAAGCTATGCGGGAGGGGAAGAAAATACGGTTCACCTATCACAAAGGGGTTGCTGGAGCGGATGGAAACCGGGTTACGGTGCGAACGGTATCGCCATTCGGATTGGCACATGATGAGCTAAATGGCTGGCTGTTACTTGCTTTTTGTGACCTGCGGGAGGACATTCGTCATTTTCGAGTCTCTCGGATCAGTGATCCTATCCTGACGGGTGACACGTTTCAACTTCCGGATAACTTCGATCTTCATTCTTATCGGCCAAAGGATAACCGGAGCGTTCAGGTCTGTGCCATTTTTAATCCAGAAGTCATCGATAAAGTTGAAGAAGCCAACAACTATTACATGGAGACTACCGAGTTTAAAGAGGATGGTTACCATGTCACTTTCCGTGTTCGTCAACCGGAGGAATTGCTGTCCTGGATCCTAGGATGGGGGGCAGATGTGGTAGTTACGGAACCTGAATCCTTCAAACACCGAGTAAAAGAAGAAATTGCAAAAATGAAAGAACGCTACTGACATACTGTTGGCAATAGGGGTCTTGTACAATCAAGATATACAAACAACAAGGAGGACATTTATTATGTCAGCAATTGGACCGGATTTCATCTCACTTCAAGTGAGTGATCTTGAAGGCTCTGCGAAATTCTATCAAAACTATCTTGGACTGGTCCGCTCACAGGCGGGTCCCCCTCATGCCGTGGTCTTCGACACCAAGCCTATTGCCTTTGCACTTCGTGACCTGATCCCGGGAACAGAACTTGGTTCAGGTATTCAGCCTGGACTTGGTGTTGCTCTGTGGCTTTATGCCCCGGATACGCAAGAAATTCATGACAAGCTTGCAGCAGCAGGCGTAAAGATTACATCCGCACCCATCGACGGACCCTTCGGGCGAACCTTTACCTTTGCCGATCCGGACGGTTATCTGATTACCCTTCATAGTAAAGCCTAGTTACACATGATGTAGCCAGTTCCCCATACAGTAGTCAGGTGAAATAATAATAACCTGTTGCGGTGAGGGGAGCTTTTTTATGTTGACCAATTAGCGATCAATTGAATTTCTTGGTGAGTTGATTGTATTGATTAATGAGCTTATCCAGCCGTACAGATTGACGGATGACATGAGGATGGCTTAATTGCCCATGATATTTTTCTGTCAGTACATGGAGTTTTTTTCTGGCTGCTTCAATACGATCTTGGAGCCTTTGTAATTCCATATGAACACCCTCCCCATGTCATATTTTAGGGGATTATGTTTATTTTTCAGGCTACTGATTAATGGCAGAATCTTGTAATCCAATGTTGCCCTCATTCAAAAATGCTGTTTTTAGTTGCACAAACCTCTGTCTTTCTTGATTACTCGCATGTTTACCATATTCCTCAAATAAAACAATGCTATTGATAATATTTCTGACGCTGCTCGTTCTAACTGATAGTTGTAATGCCTCTAGTATTAGGTTTAATGCAATCTTGGGATTAGTCTTGCCTCTATAGGCAGCTAAATCACAAAAAAATTGTGCCATTTTCTCTGCCATCACGGTTTCGTTATATACGCCGTAATTAGCATTTACTGTGGATGAGGAAGGAAGGTGTTCAGCAAACCTCTCTAGTATAGGATCAATATTATAGTTATACTGATTTGCTGCCTGGATGATATGAGTCAAAGCAACAAAAATTTCATCAGGTCTTGCTTCTATATATGTCGCATATTCTGTTAAAGCTTCCTCGTCCCCTGATAACACCCTATACAAATATGTGTTAGCCGTGGCCCATTCTGTGAATTGAGAAATGATGCGCTCTGACGTCTCGTCTTGCTCTCGAATCCAAGCTTTACCATCTGCATAAAGGGCTACAAATTTCAAAGCCATGTTATAGTCACCATAATGTTCATAGACGGTAGCACGGGCCAGATATGCGTAAAGGATGTAATAATATACGGGTTGTGCTGTTTGAATTAAGGGTTCCTCTGCACGACGAGACTGACCTTGTAAATGATACAAGGAGGATGCAAGTTGTTGTAGTTGCACAGCTAGCGCTTCAACCTTGGACCATTTATGGACCATGCCAAAAATGTGCATAAGCTGCTTAAGGGCATCTAATTGTTCCATTTCAGGAAGGCGATTCGTATAAGGTTCAAATTTTGTAGCTGCTGCTAAGTTTTCTTCTAAATCTGCTCCTAATTGAAGAGTGAACAAGCGGTATCGACAAAGAGCCAGCCGTTCAGAATGCTGGTATCGTTCAGATTCAGCAACCTGACTATAAATCAATGAGGCTGCTTTTAATTGTCCTTGATTATAAAGTTGCTCCGAGATGTCAAACAAGGCTCCGTTGTACTGACGATCCTCTGCTAACCTTCCAACAACCTCTTCTATACAATCCAACCGATCTAGTTCAGCACAACGTATAATAAAGGGACGTATTCGACGTAAATTACTGGATGAAGCAAAGCATTCCTTAATGTATTCTTGAAATAAGCTATCCTCCGGTAACTTCATACCCATCGTAATTCGTTGTAGTTGCCCTAGGGAGATGGGCTTTAACCCCTTTAGAATCCGACTTAACGTTCCTGTGTTAATTGTGGATAGCTGCGAGAACCGGGATATAGACAACTGCTCTTCTTGCATATATTGTTCTAAAATTTCACGTATCAATCGCTGCCGCAAATTAAGACCTCCATCCCCTAAAAAACCATATATTAGGATGTCTATTAGATTTACAGTATACTTAAAGTTGAATATAGGTCAACTATAGATGCTTAGAGAATACGGAATAGAGATTTTTAGCTCTGTAATTAAACAAGCAGCCACCGCATCAAACGGTTGGCTGCTTTTGTATTTTGGCTTGTAGTGATGATTAATTTCTAAATCTTACCCCTTCACCGCTCCGGCCACTACGCCTTTGACGATGTACTTCTGCAAGAAAATGAAGACGATAATTGAAGGCAGGACTGCCATCACCATGGCGGTCATTGCGTATTGCCAGTCGGAGGTATATTGTCCGACGAAGGTGTAGGCGGCCAAGGTCAACGTCTTGGTGGCTGGTGAGCCGTTCACCATCAAGAGTGGGAGCAGGAAGTCATTCCAGATCCACATTACATCAATAATGATGATCGTGGTGGTCACCGACTTTAACAGCGGGAAGATCACGCTGAAGAATAAGCGGAAGCCGGAGGCACCATCAATGGTGGCACTCTCGTCAATTTCCCGTGGGATGCCCTTCACGAAGCCGTGGTAAATGAACAAGGCCAGCGGAGCACCGAAACCCCAGTACAGGATACCCAGTCCCCAGGTGCTGTCCGACAAGTGGAAGCTCTTGGCCATCTGTAGTACGGTCAGCATGATGGATTGAAACGGAATGAGCATCGGCATGATACAGATGAAATAAATGATTGAACTGACCTTGGATTTGGTCCGAGCCAGTTTGTAGGCCGCAATCGATGAGATCAGTACGATACCAGCCAGCCCCAGCACGGTAATCACCGTATTGTTCAGGAACAGCCGCGGGTAGTTGATGAACTCCCAAACGTAGCTGTAATTCTCGAAAGCTAACTTCTTCGGCAAGGCAATGACGTCGGTCATGACCTCGGAGAAGCTCTTGAGCGAGTTGTTGATGGTCAGGAACAACGGGTAGAGGAACAGGATGGACAGCAGCACCATGCCGATCTCTAAAATGATGCGGCCCACTTTGTTTTTACTCATTATGCCTCAACCTCCCTGCGTTTGAAGATGGTAAGCTGAATAATCGTAATAATCAGCACTGCTACGAACAGAATCAGCGCTTTGGCCGTACCGTAGCCGTACATATTGTTCTGGAAGGTATCGCGGTAAATGTCATACGCTACGCTGTAAGTAGTTCCGCCCGGACCACCGCCCGTCAGAGATAGAATCACGTCGAACACCTTAATCGAGTTGGTTAGCGCCATGAAGACGGAGATCGTAATTGAAGGAGCCAGCAGCGGCAACGTGATATTGAAGAAGCGGCGAATCGGTCCCGCGCCGTCTACGGTAGCAGCTTCCTTTAGATCATCCGGCACCGATTGCAGGCCGGCGATATAGATCACCATATAGAAGCCGATGGACTGCCAGATGGAGACGAACAGGACAGATATGAAGGCTAGACCTGGCTCGCCGAGCCAGCTTAGGGCAAACATTCCCCATCCGGTGCTCTCTCCAAGCGATTCGAAGCCCTGCATGAAGATGAACTTCCAGATGAAGCCAACAATGACGAGACTGAGAATATAAGGGATGAAGAAGGCGGCTCTCAGCCAGCTCGTCGTCTTCAGCTTCATATCCAGGACCAGCGCCAGCAAAATGGCGAGGACATTGACCAATACGATGTAAAGAATGGCGTATTTGATCGTGAACCAGGCGGCACTTGTGAAGTTGGCGTCGCCCATGAAGATCTGCTTGAAGTTATCCAGTCCGATAAAGGTTGGATTCTTGGAAATCCCGTTCCATTTGGTCAGGGAATATCGAATCGTCATCATGAACGGATAATAAAATACGGCAACAATTGCGATCAGAATCGGCAAAGTGAAGACGCCAAACTCCAGTTTTTCGGCTCGCTTTCTCCCTAGTTTGGACATAAAGCACCTCTTTTTCATGACGTTTAGTGGATATGCATGGTGTTTGCTTGTTCTACACACATCGCCCTTTTGGGCTATAATGTAATTATAAAACAGCGTTTACATTGCCAAAATGGATTTAAGAAAACAGTTAAGGGTAAAAAGGTGAACTGGCTGCACGGAGATGGACAGGCCAGGAACGGGGGCAGTATGTTGAACTGGATCAAGCGATTAGGGATAAGGCTTAGGGACCGGGTGTCGCGCCGATTGGTCAATAAGCTTATTCTGTTATTTACGGCAATGATCGTGCTGGTCGTTGGTTTGTTGACCGTTATTTCCTACCAAATGCTGCAACGGGAATCGGTGAACCATAGCATTGATAGTACGACCAGCAACCTGAAGCTGGTGAATCAGAAGCTGGAGGATTACATGCAAGGCGTTGAACAGCTTTCCTTGCCGCAAATCAGGTATGAAGAGATTCTGCAAGCCGTTGTCAGCGAAGAGACGGAATATGCATCCAAGATGTATCTGGAGGATTACCTGCGGGAGTTGTTTTACTCACGTAATGATCTGGAGAGCATTTATATCTATCTGATCGACCAGGGTAAATATTATTCGATTACCAAAGAGGCCTATAATATCACCGTGCGATCCGGCTTTCGTGAAGGCATTCCGGAGCAAGCATGGTATCAGCGGGCGATGGAGAGCTCGCGGAACCGTTCCTATCAGTCCTTTATCGTGCCTGGTAGCGAGTCAGGATATGGTATGAACGAGGAGCCCAGCTTCATGGGCTATCACCGTGTACTTCGCTCGCTCGTCACGCGAGAACCCAAGGCGGTAGTCTCTTTCTACCTTAAGCCTACCGTGAAGGATCAAATCTTGAACGATGTACCGTTTGAGGATGGAGAGCATCTGTTGTTCCTCGGACCTGATAATGAGCCCTTCCATGTGGATAATCTCGCATTTCTGCGGCAGCTTGAGCAGGCTCCCTGGTTGGACCATCTGGGAGAGGACCCATTCATGAAGCCCCTGACCTGGACCAACGAAGAGGGACACAAGTATTTGGTAGTTTACAATGTGGAGGATACGGAGGGCTGGAAGCTGGTTAAGCCGATTCCCTACAGCAATATCTATGCGGCGGCCAATGCTACTCGGAATCTGGGGTATCTGATTGGACTCGTCTTTCTTATCATTTCCATCATTCTCGTCACCTTGATATCCAATGCCATTACGCGTCCCCTGAAGGATTTGTCCCTGCAAATGCGACGGTTCAGCGAGGGGACCTTCGACGCGGAGATTCCCGTCCGGGGCAGGGATGAACTGGCGTATTTATCCCGGCATTTCAACCGGATGGTAAGGCGCACCCATGACCTTATTAATGAACGCTACAAGATGAAGCTGGTTGAGAAGAATGCGATTCTCAAGGCGCTGGAGGCGGAGATTAATCCCCATTTCCTCTATAATGCGTTGCAAGCTATTTCCACCAAGGCACTGAAGAGCGGCGACGAAGAGGTGACCGATATGGTGGATGCCCTGGCCTTAACTCTACGCTATTGTATCAGCGGCAAGGACATCGTGAACGCCCGGGAGGAATTGCGGCATATTGAGCGCTATTTGGTCCTTCAGCAAGCCAGATTCGGCAGTCGCTTGCAGGTGGAGGTGGAATGGGACGATTCTCTGAAGGACCTGCAAATTCCCAAGCTGTCTATACAGACGTTGGTGGAGAATTCAATTAAGCACGGCCTGGAGAAGGTATCGACGGGCATTGTCATCGTCATTCGGGCGGAGCTAAGTGAGACCCATGCGGTTATCTCTGTGAAGGATAACGGGCCGGGCATTCCTCCCGAGCGATTGGAGCAAATCAAGCAGTCGTTCGCTATCGTTTGGGACGAGCAGGAGGGGGACAATATCGGGCTCAAGAATTTGTATACCCGGCTAAGACTACTCTATGGAGAAGAAGCCGAGCTGGCGATCCGCAGTGAAGGGGCCGGAACCGAGATGATTATGTTAATACCACGAGGGGGCAGCAGTCATGTATAAAGTATTGATTATCGATGATGAGGAGCCGCTTCGGGAAGCGATACGCATCTTAGGCAACTGGCAGGAGCTGGAGATTGAAGAGGTGCTGGAGGCGACGGATGGCAAGGCGGGGCTGGCCATGCTGGAGCAGCATAAGCCGGACATCGTTATGGTCGATATGAAGATGCCGGAGATGAATGGGGTGGAATTCCTCAAGATCGTAGAGCAGGCCTATCCCGAGCTACTGACCATCGTCATCAGTGGCTATAATGATTTTGAGTTCACTAGACAGGCTATTCACTCCAAAGTAGTGGATTATCTGCTTAAGCCGGTCAACCGTCAGGATTTGAATCAGGCCTTACGTAAAGCCATCGACGTGCTCGCGGCCAAGCGGCAGTTGCAGAGCGAATCTATCACAAGGAACATTACCTTCAATCTGTCGCTACCCAAGTTGAAGGAGAAAATTTACTTATCCATTATCGACCGTAGCTTCAAGAAGCAGAGCAATCAGGGGTTCCTCCCCTTAATAGGGGCCGATGATCCAGATAATCGCTTCGGGGTGCTGGTGTTACATATTTTAAATATGGTGGCCATTCGAGATAGTCGCTTCAACCAGGATACGGAGCTGTTGTATTTTGCCGTGGCGAATGTCATGAATGACGTGGCCGGAAATAACTTGATCTGCTTCAGCTTCGCCAACCCGAAGCAAGAGCGGGAGATTATCGCCGTCTATACAGCGCATGGCGGTTACCCGCAGGAAGTTGACTTTCGCTCGGGAGAACTGATGAAGAAGGTGGTGTCGACCTTAAGCGACTTGTTTGGCATTCTGTCAGCGGGGGGCGTCGGACCTGTCTGTGAGGATGTGCTCACCTTAGCAGATTCCTATAAGGAAGCTGTAGCCAGGATTGAAGGGATTGATCTGCTCAAGCTAAAGGGCAAGGCCATTATAGGGAATGGAGGTAACTCACCTGTGCAGGATGGCTTCTCCTTCACCAGCCGCTTGCCCATTCTTCGCAGCACCCTGGAGGCGGGGAACCTTAAGGCTGCCAAGACGGTGATGAGTGAATACGCCAAAAAAATCAAGTCCGGCGAGTCCTTCACCTTTGGCCAGGCGGACCGAACACTACGCGAAATTATCGTTCTATTGAACGATACGGCGACTGAGCTTGGTGTTCCCGCAGACCGACTTCCTGGTGCTGGGGGAGAGCGGGCACTGCGCGCAATAGGATTGTCTACCGACTATGCTACCTTCGAGCAATACGAGGAGCTGCTCTGGCGGCTGACGGCCTATTACAATGAGCAGATTCGCCGTTCGTTGGCAGGGAACAAACCATTTAACGTGGATGATATCAAGGCCTACATCGAAAATCATTATTTTGAAGACATCAAGATTTCAATGTTCACCGAGAAGTATTTTCTCAGCAGGGAATACTTGATGAAGCTGTTCAAGCAGCAATATGGCCATGGTATCCATGAATACGTCCAGAAGGTGCGGATGGAGAAGGCCACGGAGCTGCTGAACGATTCTTCCCTGAAGATTCAGGAAATTTCCGAGATGCTTGGCTATAAGGATAAGAACTATTTCAGCAAGGCGTTCCGGAACTATTACGACTTATCCCCCTCCGAATATCGAGCGCAGCAGGAGGCAGGGGTTAAAAAGTGAACTCGCCAATGATTCCACTTTTTTACCCTCAAATCACCACATATCTACATTTTGTCCGTTAGACCGATTCATTAGAATAAGGGCATAGCAGGTCAAGCATCACTGCTGTAAGGATGTTAACAACTTCAAAGAAGTGGGGGCGTTATGAAATGAAGAAAAAAATCCTTGCCCTGTCGTTCAGCCTCGTGCTGATTATGGGGCTGCTGTCAGCTTGTGGCGGAAACGGCAACAACGCTGAGGGTGGTGGAGCCGGAGGCGCCAATGCGGGAGGCAATAATGCAGCCGCTGACGAATCCAAACCGGTTACCATTAACATGTTCACGGCTTCGCCCGAATACACGGATGCCTTCAACGCCTACATCAAAGAATACAAACAAGTGAAGCCCAATGTAACTATTAATCTGGAGATCATGCAGGCGGACTACAATACCGTCCTCAAATCAAGAATTGCTGCCGGTAGCACACCGGACGTCTTCCAAACTACGGCGGGCGGTGATATCGACACCTTTGCCGAATACAGCGCTGATCTGACCAACGAGCCACTGGCCGCAGCCATGACAGATGCTGTTCGCGCCAATATGAGCTCTACGGACGGCAAGGTGCTGGGTCTGCCAGTCAAGGGCAACCTGTTCACCTTGATTTATAACAAGGAATTGCTCGATCAAGCAGGAGTGACCACCTTCCCGAAAACAACGGCAGAACTTGATGATGCCATTGCCAAGCTCGAAGCCAAGGGAATCACACCATTTGCCAATGCCTATAAAGAATGGTGGGTATGGAAGCATGTCTTCCAACATTTCGTGAATGCGGCGGCTCAAGATGCAGGCGTAACTTCACAGGAACTAGTAAGCGGATTCATTGCCGGAGATGTCAAAATCAAGGATTATCCGGCGCTCTATAACAACTTCTTCAGCTTCATCGACACCACGGTCGAGCATGGTACCGACAAGCCGCTGGAGCGTGACAGTAATGCCGAAGTCAGTGATTTTGCTTCCGGCAAAGCCGCCATCATGACAGGTAAAGGGGCATGGGACGAAGAATCGATTAAGAAAATATCCCCGGACATCAAGATTGGCATCGCCGGGTATCCGGTCAGCGACAAGCCGGAACAAGCGACGATTATTACCGGTGCAGACCAAGCTCTGCGCATTAACAAAGATTCCGCCGTCGTCAAGGAAACGGTTGAATTCTTCAACTGGCTGTATACTTCGGATTATGGGAAGAACTGGTTCTCTGGCGTAGCCAAGGTTATTCCTCCAATCAAGGATGCTCCAATGCCAGAACTGGATATGCCGCAGCAAATGAATGAAATATTGGCTTCTGAGCCATCGGGCGATCTGTCCGTGAACTACTCACTGGATACGTTCCATCAAAAATTCGGTGAAATTATGCAGGCCTACATTGGCGGCAGCAAAACAAAGGATCAGGCTGTGACTGAAATTGAACAGGCCTGGGTGCAACTGGGTTCCGCTCAATAACCATACTGTTCCTTGGAATGAACTCAGCACCACCCTCGGTGCTGAGTTCATTTTTTGCCATCATCAAGATCATAACAAGTTGAGGAGGAAGCATGATGTCTAAGCTTATTCAATTCATGGAGAACGGTCTTCATCTGGTCCTGGAAATCACCTCGGAGAAGGATGTGCGTCTCCTGCATTTCGGCACGGAGGAGTGGGTGAACGAGCTGCTGCATGAAGAACAGAAACCTGGCTTCCGTCTAATGGAGCTACAATTGACGGGCGAAGACCGGGCGGAATACCATGGGCGGACGCACCGCGCGACCTACCCGGGTCTGCGCATGGTTTATGACGGCCATACGGACGCCAGAAATGAGCTTGGACGCAAGCTGGAGTTCACTCTACTTGATCCAGTGACTTCCTTGCAGGCCGTGCAGCATATCCAGTTCTTCGATGGACTGCAAACGATTCGTTCCTGGGTTACTTTGCTTAATAAGGGGCAGGCTACGCTGGGCGTGGAATATGTATCTTCATTTGCCTTAACTGGTCTGGATAAGGAAGGACGGACGGATCGTGATGAGAAGATGCTTCTGTCCATTCCACATACAGGATGGCAAAGCGAACTGCAATGGCGGACATACCGTCTGCCGGAGCTTGGACTTTCCCATATGACGGACCGCAGCTCCAAGCGGATTGCCTGTAGCAATACCGGGTCCTGGTCAACGGCGGAGCATGTGCCGATGGCTGTTCTGGAGAATCAGGAAGCCGGGAGCAGCCTGTACTGGCAGATTGAACACAATGGCTCCTGGCATTGGGAGATCATGGACCAGAACGACTATTTGACGCTGCTGATCAGCGGACCCACCGAGCATGATAACCACTGGTGGATATCGCTTGCACCGGAGCAGTCATTCGTGAGCGTGCCTGTGGCCGTTGGTGCGGTGGCGGGTGGTTTCGAGCAGGCCGTAGGCCAGCTAACCGCTTACCGTCGCCGCATTCGTCGGCCCAACGCTGACAATCGGGAGTTGCGGATTATATTTAATGATTACATGAACTGTCTGTGGGGCTCGCCGACCACCGCCAAGCTGCTTCCGCTTATTGATGCTGCTGCAGAAGCGGGTTGCGAATACTTTTGCATCGATGCTGGCTGGTATGCGCCGGGTGAATGGTGGGATGGCGTGGGCGAATGGCTACCTTCCTCTGAGCGATTCCCTGAGGGCATCAAATACGTCTTGGACTATATACGAGGCAAAGGGATGGTCCCAGGGTTGTGGCTGGAGCTTGAGGTGATGGGCATCCGTAGTCCGAAGCTTGCGGAGACAGATGATAGCTGGTTCTTCATGCGGCATGGCAAGCGGGTGATGGACCGCAGCCGCTATCAGTTGGATTACCGCCATCCGCAGGTGATTGCCCATGCGAATGAAGTCATTCGCCGCCTGGTGGAAGACTATGGTGTAGGCTATATCAAGATGGACTATAACATCAATGCCGGAATTGGCACCGAACGGGCGGCGGATAGCTTCGGAGATGGATTGTTGCAGCATAACCGTGCTTATCTGGCTTGGCTGGACGGAATTTTTGCGCGTTACCCCGATTTAGTTATCGAAAATTGTTCCAGTGGAGGCATGCGCATGGATTACGCCATGCTAAGCCGGTATAGCATCCAATCGACCAGCGATCAAGAGGACTATGTGAACTATGCAGCGATTGCCGCAGCTTCGCCTTCGGCGCTGGCACCGGAGCAATCGGCCATCTGGTCCTATCCGCTGCGAGAGGGCGATGATGAAGAGGTTGTGTTCAACATGGTCAACGCCTTGCTCCTGCGGGTGCACCAGAGCGGCCATCTGGCCGAGCTAAATCCTCGCCGCCGCGCGCTGGTGAAGGAAGCGCTGGACTATTATAAGTTGATCCGCAAGGATATTCCTGAGGCCTTTCCTTTCTGGCCGCTCGGCTTACCTAAACGGGAGGACCACTGGATGAGCCTGGGGCTTCGCCGTACGGAGAAGCCGATCATTTATTTGGCGGTATGGCGGGTCGGTGGGGATGCCTCTTCGCAAGTGCTGTCCCTTCCCGAGCTTCGGGGGGAAGAGTTATCCATCCGCTGTGCCTATCCGCAAAACTTTGAGGGGACCTGGAACTGGGATGCCGAAGCCGGAGAACTGAAAGTAACGTTGCCACAAGCCCGCTCGGCGCGATTATTTGAGATTCGGCGCGGGTTGTGATGTTAGGCCAATTGTGATAGGGGGAGCCGGGCTTTTATCCAGAGGCCCATCTGGTATATAATGGTTGTGGACTTCATCCAGACAAGTTTTGGGCAATAGGTCAAGTTAAGTACCTGATATCAAAACGTTGAGGAGGCTGCAGTCATGAAGTATACGAGCTTGGGAAGAACCGGGCTAAAGGTAAGCCGTCTGTGCTTGGGAACGATGAATTTCGGACCTACCACCGAGGAGAAGGAAGCATTCAGAATTATGGATGCGGCGCTTGATGCAGGCGTCAACTTCTTCGATACAGCCAATGTGTACGGCGGGACACCGCATCGCGGCTGGACCGAGGAAATTATCGGACGTTGGTTCGCCCAAGGTGGCGGACGAAGAGAGAAGGTCGTGCTGGCCACCAAGGTATACGGCGGCATGGGCGACGTGGAGACGGACCCGAATGGCGGGGCGGGGTTATCGGCCTATAAGATTCGCCGTCATTTGGAGGATTCACTGCACCGGCTAGGCACAGACCATATCGAACTGTATCAGATGCATCATATTGACCGGAACGTAAGCTGGGACGAGCTATGGAATGCATTTGAAATCGCCCAGCACCAAGGAAAGATCGGTTACGTCGGGTCTAGTAACTTCGCTGGGCGCGACTTGGTGAAGGCTCAATACGAAGCCAAGGCCGGGGGACGGCTCGGACTAGTCTCCGAGCAGCATAAGTATAGTCTGCTATGCCGTTTGCCTGAGCTTGAGGTATTGCCTGCTGCCGAAGAGTTGGGCATCGGCGTTATTCCGTGGAGCCCGCTGGACGGCGGTGTTCTCGGTGGGAACCTGAATCCGCAGCCAGGCTCAAGAACGGCCAAGCAAGCAGAGCGGGTGGAGAAGCTGCGCCCGCAGCTAGAGAAGTTCTCCAAGCTGTGTAAGGAGCTGGGAGAGTCTGAGGCGACGATCGCCTTGGCTTGGACGCTGGCTAATCCTGCGGTAACTGCACCGATTATCGGGCCACGTACGCTGGAGCAGTTCGAGGAATCTTTGCGGGTAGTTGAAGTCGAATTGACTAGCGACACACTGCAAGCCATCGATGAAATTTTCCCGGGACCAGGGGGCGAAGCTCCAAGAGCTTATGCCTGGTAAGCTGATGTTTCAATCGCTCTGCATGATATAAATATTCCATAAACTGTAAGGCGGGGGAGTGTTGACACTTGGCCCGCCTTTCGTTTATCATCATGTAGACTGATCGGTCTAATTCCACGAAAGAAAGAGGAAGAGCGGTATGTCCACTGAGAACCCAACGCGCCGGCTATTGATCGAAACGACGGCCAAATTGTTGCAAAATCAAGGCTACAACGCGACCGGCTTGAATCAGATTACTCAGCTTAGCGGCGCACCCAAAGGATCATTATACTACCACTTTCCTGATGGCAAGGAACAATTGGCTTGTGAAGCCGTGAGCCATACGAAGAAGGTAACGCTAGCTGGCCTGAGAGACGCGCTGGATGCCTCGCCTGACGCGGTGGTCGCCGTACAAGGGTTATTTACCTTCATTGCCGACAATTATGATCAGGATGCGGACCTGGGCGTTCCGATTGGTATTGTGGCGCATGAGACGGCGAGAAGCAACGAGAACATTCGTCAGGCTTGTTGTGGTGTATACCACGCCTGGATTGGCGAGTTCGAGAAGAAGTTCAAGAGCTGTGGTTATGAGGCTGAAGAGGCGGCCGATTTGGCGGTAGTAATTAACGGCATGGTGGAGGGCGCGATTATTATGTGCCTGACGCAAAAGAGCAGTGTTCCGTTGCGTACGACGGCGAAGCTGATTCCGCGATTGTTCAAGAGGTAGATCGGTCTGGTATAATTTTTAAATTTTATATATAGAACGGTCTAATAAAGAACGAATTAACAGGGCAAAGCCCAGGTACAGGTTGCTGTGCGATATATTTCGCTGGTGATCGTCCTGTTCATATACACACAGAGTAAGTAGAGAAATAGAGAGAACAGAGAGATTTAACTACAATAGGATAGTTTGGAGGTACCCTGTACAATGAATATGTCAACGCAAGCTGCACCACAAGGGGCGGGAGTCGAGGGAATCAAGCGTCTTCCCATTACAATTGCCCTGGTGATCGGGGCCTTCGTGTCCATTTTGAATGAAACCTTACTGAATGTGGCTTATACGGATTTAATGCACGAGCTTCAGGTTGGACCATCTACGATTCAGTGGTTGTCTACCTCTTATATGCTGGTAATCGGTATTCTTGTACCCATTACGGCGCTGCTGATGCAGTGGTTCACGACAAGACAGATGTTCTTATCCGCGATGCTCTTATTCCTGGTCGGTACCATTGTCTGCGGCATAGCCCTTTCATTTAATGTGCTGCTGCTGGGCCGGGTGATCCAGGCCATCGGTACGGGATTATTGCTGCCCGTGATGATGAATACAATTATTACAATCTATCCCCCGGAAAAAAGAGGCACAGCCATGGGCACCATCGGATTGGTCATTATGTTCGGTCCGGCTATTGGTCCTACGCTGTCGGGGCTCATTCTTGATTCCTTCAATTGGCGCTGGTTATTTTACATGGTCGTTCCGCTAGTCGTGTTCTCGATTCTGTTCGGGGCAGCTTACTTGCGCAACGTGTCCGAGCTTACGAAACCCAAGGTGGATATTTTCTCCATTCTGTTATCCACGGCGGGCTTCGGTGGTATCGTATACGGCTTCAGTAGAGCGGGTGAAGGTGAAGGCTGGTCTAGTCCTATCGTGTACACTTGTCTGATTGTCGGATTTGTATCCTTGATTTTGTTCGTGTGGCGCCAGATGAAGGTGAAAGAGCCTACACTGGATGTCCGAGTGTTCAAATATCCGATGTTCGCTCTATCGGCAGCCTTGCTGATGGTGATGATGATGACGTTGTTCTCTACGCTGATCATTCTGCCGATGTATCTGCAAGGAGCCTTGCTGATGGCTCCGTTCGTGGCGGGACTTGTCCTGCTTCCCGGCGGGGTAGTAAATGGATTGATGTCACCGGTAGCCGGGCGACTGTTCGATAAGTTTGGTCCACGGGCGCTGATTACTCCAGGGCTGATTATCGTGGTTACAACAATATGGTTCATGCGTGGCCTGGAGACGACAACACCTACGGGGACGGTAATCGGACTTCATATCGCCTTACTCGTCGGTATTTCCCTGGTCATGATGCCTGGACAGACAACCGGGCTTAATCAATTGCCGCGTAGACTATATCCGCACGGCACAGCTATCATGAACACGCTGCAACAGGTATCCGGTGCGATCGGGACCGCATTGTTCATGGGCATCTTCTCCAATGGGCAAATCCGTTATCTGGCCGGCGTGGCTGATCCCGAGTCGGTGACAGAGAAGGCGAATGCCTTGGTCTCCGGCCTGCATAGCGCATTTAATATTTCCATGTACGTCGGGATTGTGGCGCTCGTCATTGGATTGTTCCTGCGCCGCACCCAGGCGCCGGTAGAACCACCGCTGAAGCCGGAATTCAAGGTGGAAGTGAAGACAGAAGGCTAAGGCTGGCCGAATTCAAAGATTTTATAAGGGTTGCTTCTCAGGCCGTTGACAACGGCTTGAGAGCAGCCTTTTTGCGTCTGAATGCGTCTGCACAGATTGATTTGAATCCCAGATAAATCCCAGACTTTGTGAACATTTAGGAAATGTTGCCCAGGGGAGTTGAACATCTGCGGGGGAACAGGGATGATGATAGGAGGATTTTACAGACTGGAGTGAGCCTTGAATATGAAGAAGTCCAGCCCCATCGGCGTGCTGCTGGCACAGATTGGTACGCCCTCTGCTCCAACGGCTAAGGCGGTACGCCCTTATCTGAGCCGATTTCTCTCGGACCGACGAGTCATCGATTATTCGCCATGGCTATGGCAGCCGCTACTGCGCGGTATTATCTTAACTATCCGTCCGCGGAAGTCGGCCAAGCTCTACCGGGAGATTTGGACCGAGCAGGGCTCGCCTCTGCTGGTTCATTCGCTGCACCAGCAAGAGGGCTTGCAGCAACGGCTGGGTGACGGCTATAAGGTCGAGTTCGGCTTTGCCTACAGCAAGCCGGATATCCGTGAAGCTATGAGCCGTCTGGAAGCGGCGGGAGCGGAGCGCATTCTGGTGCTGCCGCTCTTTCCCCAATACTCGTCGACGACGACCGCCGCTGTCTATGACGCGGCCTGCTTCGCGGCGCTTGGCAAGAGCCGAAGACATGGCTCTTCGGCAAAGCGGTTCGTGCCAGCCCTGCGCCTGGCCGAAGCGTTCTACAATCATCCCGGCTATATCCGCGCGATGAGAGAGCATCTGGCTGAGCAAGCGAGGGGCCTGACGGAGCCGCCAGAGAGATTCGTGCTCAGCTTCCATGGTATTCCGCAGCGCTATGCGGATACGGGTGACCCGTACCCCGGGCAATGCCAGGAGACCGCACAGCGGCTGGCAGAAGCGATGGGCTGGGCGCCGGAGCAGTGGGGGATTGCCTATCAGTCCCGGTTTGGACCGGAGCCTTGGCTGGGGCCTACTACGGAGGAAGTGCTTCGCAGCTTCACCGAACGTGACGCAGCACGCACCATGGTATTTGCGCCAGGGTTTGCCGCTGACTGTCTGGAGACGATATATGAGCTAGGCGTGGAGGCACGCCATAATCTGATGTCCGAAGCGACCGGCAATCTGAACACCTCGTCTGCTGAGTTTCAACTGGCTCCCTGCTTGAACGACCACCCGGCATGGCTGGATTTTCTGGCCGACTTCGCTCGGGATAGCACCTCTGGCTGGGGAAAATAAAAAAATATTGTTACCCGCTTTAACCTGCGTGAGACCCTTTTAAGATTGGGTAATCATATAATAAGGATGCAGGGCATACTCTGAATTCTGAGTGCCTAAACATGCAGACAGGAAAGGCGGAGCATTATGAAGAACGGATTACTGGCGGTAGTTCCTTTGCTTCTTATCATGATGATTCCTTCGGTGGATGCCAGGCTGGCAACACCGGGATGGGTGCAGGCTGAGTCCGGAGTAGCGGCTGCCGCTCCATTCATAGAAGCCCCTGATTCTCTTACGCTTACTGTCTATCTGCATGATGTGCAGATGAGTCAGAGTGGTGGAACGCTGCTGGTAGACCCCATTGAGTGGTATGAAGGTGAGCAGGCGGATATAGTATTCGCAGAGCGCGAGCCGGATGCAGGCATTGATGGCCCACCTGACGGTTATTATATTGTGAATGACGAAGAAGAACAGGTGGCTTACCCCGTAGCCCCCGATGCCGAGGTGCGGCTGCAAATTTATGATCGGACCGGGCAAGGTGGAGATATGAATATCCAGTGGAATGAAGCGGTATCGCCGCAGCAGTTCAGCAAGCTGTTCCAGCACACGGACCGACTTGATTTGGGATGGTTCCCTTACCACTTGACCATAACCGATGGGCAGGTCGTGCGAATCGTACAGCAGTATGTTCCCTAAGGATGAAGAATTGAATTATAAATAGACTGACTAGGAACTGAAGGAATCTTCGGTTCCTTTTTGTATACATTTATATCCAAATGATGAGTCCTTCTTTTGATACTAACGTCTTTTATCAACTACAATGAACGTAGGAATAGAATTGTGAGAAAGGTGGAACTTTTTATCAAAACCTACCATTCATCCTTAGCACTTGGCGAGTTCATACGTTCCCGGCGGGAGCGCCTGCAGCCAGAAGAAGCCGGAATTCAACGAGTCCCGGGCCGTCGGCGTACTCCCGGACTACGCCGGGAAGAAGTCGCCTATCTTGCAAACATGAGTGTGACCTACTATACGTGGCTGGAGCAGGGCAAGGAACTTAATCCCTCGCAGGACATTTTGGTTAACATTGCCCGCGCACTTCAACTTAGTAATTCAGAACAAGAGTATTTGTTGTCACTGGCAGACACTTCTTCAATCACCGATCATGTCGCGGATGCCGGAAGTGATATTCTGCTGTTACAGAAGCTCGCGAGGCAGCTTCAATATCCTTGCTTCATCATCGACGAGAGTACGGATATTCTGGCGTGGAACCGCTCTGCGGAGTTGGTGCTTGCTGATTTTGAGTCGATGCCCGTTCAAGATCGTCATATTCTAAATTTAGTCTTTCTGAACAAGGATTTTCGCAATAGGCTTGTGAATTGGGACGAATTTGCCCGTTATACTGCAGCGTGGGCTCGAACTAACTTTGAGCGGAGTAAGAACAATCCCAAATATATAGAGCGATTTGAGCAGCTCAATAGGGATAGTGAGGATTTTCGGCGATGCTGGGACTTGTTCGAGGTAAAACAGAAACATGTTATGGACGTAACCTTTCGGCTTCCGGATGAGCAACTGCTGGAATTTGAAATTCACTCCGCTAGTCGGATTGACCAAGATCCTAGTCTGATTTGGTCCATCTTCGTTCCAGTCGAGGGCAGTGACACTGACGTGCGCCTTACAGAGCTGCTAGAAGGGAGCTAGGGCTTGCGAACAAATGAATGAACCCCAATGCCTAGCCTATTAATACGGTTACCTGTATCACCCTGCTCTGGTTGGACTTTTCGAATGGCATTATGCTGGACAAGAGTTTAATCAAGGGAAGGATGATCGAAATGCAAACTTGGTTTATCACGGGTGCTTCAGGCGGTTTGGCTGCACCGTTAACACGCAAATTACTGGAAAGGGGCGACCGGGTTGCTGCCACAATACGCAGACCCGGTGTACTCGACGAGTTGAAGGCCATTCATGGCGACCGACTGTGGATTTCTCATCTGGATCTAACGAATCCGCAGCAGATCGAAGAGGTTGTGCGCCGGGCTTTTGCCGAGTGGGGGACAATCGATATTGTTGTTAACAATGCAGTATACGGTCTTTATGGTGCGATAGAAGAAGCAAGCGATTCACAGATTGAGCATCAATTTGCTACTAATGTACTCGGTTCGCTTCGTGTTGCTCGTACTGCTCTGCCATTCCTGAGAAATCAGGGAGGAGGGCATCTGATTCAGATTTCTAGTTCTGCCGGGTATTATGCCATTCCAGGTATGGGACTGTACTGTTCAAGCAAATGGGCAATTGAAGCGGCCTTTGAGGCGTTGGCTAAGGAAGTGGCTCCATTTGGTATACAGACCACGATGGTGGAACCGGGGGGTATTCGAACAAACTTTCTGGGTGGGAATGCCGTATATGGTGAGCCACTGGAAGTTTACCATACACAAGCAGCGGGGCAGTTCACACGTATGATGAGGGGGGAAATTCCGGGTATGGATACAACAGAGGCATTTAACCGCGCTGTTATTGGTGATCCTGAGAAGATGGCCCAGGCTATTATAGACCGCGCCGATGCCGGAAGTGGACCGCTCCGCCTGGCACTGGGTAGCGATGCCTATGCGGTTATGCGGGAAGCGTTGCTGGAACGACTCGCCGCTCTGGAAGCCCAGAAGGAATTGGCATATTCAACCGATGCTGACGATGTACAACACGCATAAGGAGATATAATTTGAAATAGATCAAGGATCATTAATACTATAGAAGGCTCCCTGATAGAAGCTGGCTGTTTTTCATTTCGCCGCCTGCTTACTATACGGGGAGTCTTTTTTACTGACAAAGGATACTCAGTTTCAGTGGCAAGTGGATCAAAAATAAGATATTCTTTGTTAAGTGATGAACACATGACGTGTAGGACCCGCTCTTACACAAATTATATACAGAGGATGATGGTAAGACATGATGACCAAGTTTCTCAGGCTCGTCGAAATCCAGACGAAGGCGGCAAGCCTGATTCCGCTATTGATGGGGACATTATATGCGGTGTATCGGTTCCATACTTTTCAGCCCGTACACTTTGCCCTGATGCTGTTGTCCTTGCTGACCTTTGACATGACGACGACGGCTATCAATAATTACTACGATTATAAAAAAGCTGCTCGCAAGCACGGTTACGGGTATGAGACGCATAATCCAATCGTTAAATACGGGATGAACCCACGTGCGGTGCTAGCCTTGATCATCTTGATGTTCCTGATTGCGGTAGTTGCGGGCATTATGTTGTTCCTGCAGACAGGTTGGCTGCTGCTCTTGCTGGGAGGATTGTCGTTTGCGGTGGGCATATTGTATTCCTTTGGCCCTATTCCCATTTCCCGCATGCCGCTAGGGGAGATCTTCTCAGGCTTATTTATGGGATTTGTGATTATTTTTGTATCGGCCTATGTACATGCGGGAGACAAGCTGGCGTCCTTGACACTGGAGGGTGGGGCGGTCTCGCTGCAAATTCAGTTGCTTGAAGTGCTGCTCATCTTCCTGATCTCCATTCCGGCTATCTTCGGGATTGCCAATATCATGCTGGCTAACAATATCTGTGATATGGAAGAGGACATCGAGAACAAGCGTTATACCTTGCCCATCTATATTGGGAAGCCAGCGGCGTTGCTGCTATTTCGAATGCTGTATTATGCGGCTTATGCCGACTTGATCATTCTGGCGTTCCTGGGGGTCCATCCGTTAATTCTGGTGATTGTATTGGCAACCGTAATTCCGGTACATCGCAATATCAGGCAATTCTCCCAGCAACCGACCAAGCAGTTCACATTTCGACTGGCCGTCAAAAATTTTATTTTGACTAATATGGCTCGAATTGTCGCTTTAGGCATGGCTGTTATATTTTCTTTATAAAGAAAAACAACCTTCAAGACCACTTGCGTAGAAGTGGACGATGAAGGTTGTTTTGTTTGTTCTTACTGTGGATACGTTCTGCTGCAAGTTGTCTTAATTACGCTTTCTAGGCGCGAGCATGACGCCAGCACCGATGGCAATCAAGGCAATCGCAAGTACGGGTTGGCCGAAGATAAGCCGGTTATACAGCGATCCTAGCGAGAAGACGGCAAAGAACAGCAGAGAGAGCGCAGTCAAAATATTGATGGGAATCAGTAAGTATTTATTTCGTGTGCCGAACCAGTAGAATTCAAACAAGCCAACAGCCGGGGCCAGGATGAAGCCGGGCCACAGGTATTCCCAGCTATCAAATAGTGTGGCGATCTGGCAGACGAGGCCGACTGTAAATAGAATCCCTCCGGGAATCAGCAGTCCCGTAGCTCTGCGTTCCGACATGGAGAAATACATCCAGTGGAATAACAGGCCGAGTGGGATAATAAATATTGTGGCCCAGAAGGTGCCAAAGAGGGTGCCCGCACTGATCGCTTCCTTACGGAAGAACAGAAGATACACTCCTAATAGCATCAATGCGGGCCCAATCCATGCTTTCTTATTCAAGTTCATTGTTCTAGCTCCTTTGCGTATGTACTCACTTGCTAAAGCATACTATAAAAGCTGAAATACGGCTTCGGTCTCTGGGGAAGTCGCGAACTGGACCTAAGTCCAGTCTGTCCCAAGCATAAAAAAACAGACGACAAGAAACGCTAATGCGGAGGGAACGGAAAGCGCAGAATGGCGCAATCTATTCCCAAATTGACTTAGGAGGTTAAGCAAATCATGAAGCATGATCAGCATAAGCCAATCCCAGGCAACAGCAATAATGGCGATGTTCCCACAGAGGATAATGGTGGAGAAGCCAGGAATGGCCGAAAAGCCCAAATGAAGAACCACCGTAGCGAAAATGGAGAGACCCTTGATGAATTCATTACCGGAAAGGATTTGTACGAGGGATAGAAGTCTTGCTGGCGTGGAATAAAAAAACGGGCTGCCGGGGAATCATCCTCAGCAGCCCGCTTTGTGACTATGGATTAACGCACGTGCATATCGTTAGGGTGGGAGCCCTTGCGACGATTTTTATTCAAACCGTTGATTTGCTCCATGTCCTTGGCAGTCAACTCAAAATCAAAGACGTTGAGATTCTCTTGAATTCTAGATGGAGTCACGGACTTTGGAATAACGATGGTCTGATTCTGCAAATGCCAGCGCAGCACAACCTGAGCAGCCGTCTTGCCATGAGCCTTGGAGATTTGCTGAACCACTTCATCCATAAGCACCTCTCCGCCTTGATCGAGCGGGCTCCAGGCTTCTACGAAAATATCGTGCTTGGCACAGAAAGCCTTCAATTCGTTCTGCGCCAGATAGGGATGGCATTCAACCTGATTGAGTACTGGCTTGATTTCCGTTTCACTCATCAAACGCTCCAAGTGCTCAATCTCAAAGTTGCACACGCCAATGGCTTTGGTGCGTCCATCCCGGTACAGTTGCTCCAGTGCTTTGTATGTATCTACATACTGATCAAATTTTGGAGTAGGCCAATGAATCAGATAAAGGTCTACATAGTCCAGCCCCAGTCTCTCCAGACTTTCGTCAAAGGCGCGGAGCGTATGATCATACCCTTGGTCTGCATTCCATACTTTCGTCGTAATGAATAGATTCTCGCGAGCAATTCCCGAATCCTTAATGGCTTGTCCAACTCCGGATTCGTTACGGTAAATCATGGCTGTATCAATAGAGGTGTAGCCTGTTTCTAATGCTGTGCCCACGGCGGCAGCCGCTTCTTCATTAGGTACCTTCCATACACCGAAGCCGAGCTGCGGCATGCGAAGACCATTATTCAAAGTGACGAATTGCATATGCAACACTCCTTTTTATGTACAGAATTTACAGTGGATGGTTAAGACCCAGCGGTCCCCACCCATTTGCGATGTGAGTATAACACGGTCAATATCGGTTTGCAAATCATTCCAAACAGGAGTGAGCCTACCGAATTTGCTGACTTGATATGGTAAAATAGGAAGGACGAGAGGAGCTGAAAGACTTGACGAAGCTGAGTGGAGAACCGGTCATTCGCCTGGTTGATTTGCAAATGAGCTATGGAAGCAAGCAGGTGCTGAATGGCGTCGACCTTGAAGTGTATCCTGGACAAATTATCGGTTATATCGGCCCGAACGGGGCAGGCAAAAGCACGACAGTAAAAATTATGCTTGGCTTGGTGGAAGGGTACCGCGGCGAAGTGCTCGTGTTTGGGCAAAACCCTAAAGAGGGCGGCGTTGATTATAAAAAACGCATTGGTTATGTGCCGGAAATTGCGGAAATGTACGATACTTTGACGGCCTGCGAATATTTGACGTTTATCGGTGAGTTGTATGGACTAACTGCCGATGAAGCGGAGAGTAAGGCACGTCGTATGCTTCATGTCTTTGGTCTGGAGGATGTGTTCCACAGCCGAATTTCTACGTTCTCCAAGGGGATGCGCCAGAAGGTGCTGCTGACCTCCAGTTTGTTGCATAACCCCGACGTGTTGTTCCTGGACGAGCCGCTTAGTGGCCTGGATGCGAACAGTGTGATGGTCGTGAAGGAGATGCTGGCTTTATTGGCGGAGCAGGGCAAGGCTATCTTCTATTCCTCACATATTATGGACGTGGTCGAGAAGATCAGCAGTCGAATTGTATTGCTGGATGATGGGCGTATTATGGCGGACGGCAGCTTCGAGGAATTGAAGGAACGCAGCCAAGAGGGCTCATTGGAGCAAATCTTTAATCAGATGACGGGGTTCAACGATCATCAGGATATCGCCGCCCAATTAGTATCCATCGTTCAAGAGGTGTAGCGGATGAAAGAGATGAGAACGCTGCGTGTGCTTGATCGCTTTGCGGGTCTATTTGAGTGGATGGGTGTTGATTATACCGTCATGCGGCGCATACTTCAGGTCAAGTTGACCATGGATGCGCGGAGAGTCCCCGTCTTGTCTAACAAATCGAAGAAGAACCAGCAGGAGACACCAGATGACAGCAATCAATTCCTTCGCTCATTGTGGCTGTATGTGTTGTTCGGTGGGTTTAGCTCGGTACTGCTGCTGGCGGGGGATAATTATATTTTTCATACCAGCTTGTTGTTCGGTATTATGATGTTCATGATTATGACCTCGATGATCTCCGACTTCTCGACCGTGCTGCTGGATATCCGGGACCGCAATATACTGGCGACCAAGCCGGTAAATAGACGGACGATTACAATGGCCAAAACGATGCATATTTTTATTTATCTATTCTTTCTTACCGGAGCTATTGCTATTATTCCTCTGGCGGTAGGCCTGGTGAAGCATGGAATCTTGTTCTTCCTGATCTTTTTGCTGGAACTGTTATTGATGAATCTGCTCATCGTCGTACTGACGGCTTTATTGTACTTAACGGTACTGCGTCTGTTCGATGGGGAGAAGCTAAAGGATATTATCAATTATGTACAGATTGGCTTGACCATTACGATCACGATTGGCTATCAGGTATTAATTCGTTTATTCGACATCACCGCGATGGACATCACCTTTAAGCCTGACTGGTGGCAGATATTGCTACCGCCTGTCTGGACAGGTTCCGCCTTCCAGATACTCCTGCAACCGGGAACGGCTACGAATTCTTTCGTCTTCCTGGCTGTGCTGTCCGTGGTGGTTCCGCTGATCGCCTTCCTGGCCTACTTAAAACTGATGCCAGCTCTGGAGCGAAATTTGCAAAAGCTGGCGGAACCCGATTCGCGTAGCGGATCTAAAGGGGTAGGCATGGTAGGACGCATGGCTAGGTTGATATGCTCAACGCCCCAAGAACGCGCGTTTTTCCGGTTTGCCTGGACGATGCTGGGGACGGAACGGGATTTCAAGTTGAAGGTGTATCCAACGCTAGGTTTCTCAACGATTTTTCCCTTTATCTTCTTGTTCTCCGGTAATTTTGATTTGAGGGCTTTAAGCTCGGGAGGGTCTCGGATTTATCTGCTGATTTATTTCAGCGGTATGATGCTGCCAACGATTATCAAGATGTTGGGTTTCTCCAGTCAGTATAAGGCCGCCTGGATTTATCATACCGCTCCGCTGGAGAACATGGCTCCTGTCTACAAAGGCACGCTATTGGCTTGCCTTATTCGCTTGATGCTTCCTTTATTTATTTTGGAGTCTATTGTGTTCATGGTGTTACTTGGTGCGGATATTCTACCCGACCTGATTATTGTGGGAGTGGCTCTACAGTTTTATGCGATCATCAGCTTCCTGGTCATGGGCAAAAGGCTACCGTTCTCGGCCCCTTTCGAGTCCATGCAGCAGAGTGATTCGGTGCGAATTATCGGATTGCTGTTGTTCCTTGGGATTCTGGCCCTGCTGCATTTGGCAGCTCTGCAGATTCCTTACGGTGGTATCCTCTATGGTGTGCTGCTGATTGCTGGAACCTGGGTAGGATGGCATAAAGCCTTTGTGGTAGCCAATTAGCCGAAACTAATCCATATCAAAAATAAAACAGGCCCTACCGAAGCTTCTTTCGGTAAGGGCCTGTTTAACTTAATTCTTGCTATTGGGATATGATGCTGTCCAACGTATCATCGATAATCTGAGTGTTCGCAATTACACCGGTATAAAACCAGCTGGAATCTCTCGCCTTCTCATAGACATGTCCATTCTTGACGGCAGGGATACCCGACCAGATTGGATCGGCTTGCATTTGTTCCTTCGTAACCGCAGTATCATTGATAATAAATAAGTAGTCTGCGTCCAGCTCTGCCAGTGCCTCCTTGGCAATCGGGTTCCAGTTGGCTTCAGCGGCTTCAGAAATTTCATGCACTTGCGCCGGAACCTTCATACCCAAATCACGGTAGATGACATCACCACTGGACAACTTCTCGCTAACGATGAAGTTATTCTTCTCTGTCATCCAGATGACGGCAGCCGATACCTCGCCAAGTTCCTTCTGAATGCTCTCCTTGGCTTCTGTTGCTTTGGCTTCATATTCATCCAGTGCCTTCTGTGCTTCCTCGGATTTGTTCAACACATCTCCGATGGCCAGTAATTCCTTACGCCAGTCGTTGTTTTGTTCTGATCCAACGACATACGTCGGTGCGATCTTGGAATACTGCTCGTACTTGTCGCCGGAGGCCATTTCTGCGCTGTCCAGAATGATCAAGTCAGGATCAAAGCTCATAACCGCTTCAAAAGGAAGATCGAATGGAACCGGTGGAATGTCTTTGAGCGAACCTTGCAAATAAGCCTGCAAGGAGGTACCATCGCCAATGGACCATTGAGCTACAGGCGTAACGCCCAAGGCTACCAAGTGATCCTCCAGGTAAGAAGCTATGACGCGCTGCGGATTAGCAGGTACAGTCACCTTATTCCCGAGACCGTCGGTCACTTCACGTTCGGTAGCTTCTGGTTCAGCAGTATTCTGGTCCGCGTTTTGTTCCCCGGCAGTATTGCCGACAGAACTGGCTTCATTTCCGGTGGCTGGCGTATTTGCATCCTTACTTCCGCACGCCCCCACAATGAGAGTTAGTCCCAGCAGCAGGGCCAAGGCTAACGCATATTTCGCATTTCTCTTCATGACATAGTCTCCCCTATAATTTGATGATAATGATAATTATTATCAGATAAAAGGACGATTTATGCAAGCTTGTTTTTTAACGAACCATTTAGTTAGGTTTAGCAGGCCAACGAAGACAGGTTATTCACAATAATGTCATAAGTAAAAGCAGTCTGAAAAACGTTGGAATGGCGCGGCTCTCACGTAACTTCAGACAAGTGTGACATTTGTCATGTGATTTCTGTCACAAAATTATTGCAATTTTTGCGTTCGTTTTTATTGTCTGGTGATAGAATTCACATTAGATAATAATTATTAGAAAGTAGGGAAAGAAATGCTCGATCCGGTTATGCTTGCACGCCTTCAGTTTGCAGTCACCACGATTTTTCATTTCTTCTTCGTTCCCTTGTCTATCGGTCTGGTACTCCTGATCGCGATTATGGAAACGATGTATGTGGTGAAAGGGAAAGAACAATACAAACGGATGGCCAAGTTCTGGGGAAAACTGTTCCTTATCAATTTTGCGGTAGGAATCGTGACGGGGATTCTCCAGGAGTTCCAGTTCGGGATGAACTGGTCGGATTACTCCAGATTCGTAGGAGATGTGTTCGGTGCACCACTTGCGGTGGAGGCGCTGTTTGCCTTCTTTATGGAATCGACGTTTATTGGACTATGGATTTTTGGTTGGGACCGTTTGTCGAAGAAAGTCCATTTGCTGTGTATTTGGTTGGTAGCTCTGGGAACGATGATGTCGGCGTTCTGGATTTTGGCGGCTAACTCTTTCATGCAGCGTCCGGTCGGATTTGAGATCAATAATGGACGGGCGGAGATGAATGATTTCTTTGCCGTGATCGGTAACGGACAACTATGGGTGGAATTTCCACATACCGTGCTGGGGGCTTTTGCTACCGGGGCATTTATGATTGCCGGTGTCAGTGCCTACAAGCTGATGAAGCGTCAGGATGCTGACTTCTTCAAGAAGTCCTTCAACATTGCTATCATCGTAGCGCTTATCTCATCGTTTGCTACTGCGTTATTTGGTCATCAACAAGCACAATACCTTGTTGAGACACAACCGATGAAGATGGCTGCCACGGAAGGGTTATGGGGCGAGTCCGGAGATCCGGCACCATGGACGATTTACGCTCATATCGATTCGGATGGAGGGAAGAATGATTTTGAAATCAAGATTCCTTATTTGTTAAGCTTCTTGTCCTACAGCAAGTTCACGGGTGAGGTCAAGGGCATGAACGAATTGCAGGCTCTATATGAAGAAAGTTATGGTCCTGGAGATTATATTCCTCCCGTACGGACGACCTTCTGGAGCTTCCGCATTATGGTCGCAGCCGGTAGCTTGATGATCGTGCTGGGTATGTATGGAACGTATCTGGCTTGGCGCAAGAAGTTGGATCGTCCTAACAAATGGTTCTATCGCATTATGTTGTGGTCGATTTCGTTGCCGTTCATCGCTAACACATCGGGTTGGATTATGACAGAGATCGGGCGTCAGCCGTGGACGGTCTTCGGGCTGATGCAGACGAAGGATAGTATTTCGCCAGCGGTTACCGGAGGTCAAATTCTATTCTCGCTGATTGCCTTTACAGCCATCTATGCTGTGCTGGGTACTGTAATGACTTACTTGTTCGTCAAGGTCATCAAGAAAGGACCCAATGACGAGGAAGGTGACGGCTCCGAAACTTCGGAAGACCCGTTCGGTAAGGAGGGTTATCATGTTGTCTCTTAATGAGCTGTGGTTTGTGTTGGTGGCTGTGTTGTTTGTCGGTTTCTTCTTCCTGGAGGGCTTTGACTTCGGGATTGGAATGAGCACGCGTTTTCTGGCCAAAAACGACATGGAGCGCCGGGTACTTATTAATTCCATCGGACCGTTCTGGGATGCCAACGAGGTATGGCTGATAACGGCAGGCGGGGCGATGTTTGCCGCCTTCCCGAATTGGTATGCTACGATGTTCAGCGGTTATTATACGCCGTTCGTTGTGCTGCTGCTTGCCTTGATTGCAAGGGGCGTTGCCTTTGAATTCCGGGGTAAGGTGGGTAATCAGAAATGGAAGACCACGTGGGATGCCGCGATCTTCTTCGGCAGTCTGCTGCCGCCATTCTTGCTCGGCGTCGTGTTCTCCGGGATGCTCAAGGGCTTGCCAATTGGCGAAGATATGGAGATGCGCGCTGGCCTGTTCGATATGGTCAACCTGTATACGGTGGCCGGAGGGATTACCGTAGTTATGATGTGTCTCGTACATGGCTTATTGTTCGCCTCTTTGCGGACGACCGGCAGCTTGCAGCAACGGGCCAATAAATTGGCGGGCAAGCTGTTGATTCCACTGGCTGTTATTCTGGTTATCTTCGGAACGCTGACCTTTTTTGAGACCGATGTATTTAAAATTCGTGGCGTTTTGCTAAGTGTTGTGGCTATACTGGGAGTAGTAGCTTTTCTGCTGGCAGGTTACTTCATTGCCAAGCAGCGGGACGGCTGGGCTTTCGGGATGACTGGAACACTGATTGCACTCTCGATCTCGGCGGTATTTATCGGGTTGTTCCCGCGTGTGATGGTTAGCTCGATTAGCGAAGCCTTCTCCTTGACGATCCATAATGCTGCGTCCGGCCAGTACTCGTTGAAGGTCATGACCATTGTGGCCTTGAGCCTGTTGCCGTTCGTGCTCGGTTATCAGATCTGGAGTTACTTCGTATTTCACAAACGTGTACATGAGAAGGAGCATTTGGAATATTAATGGGCCGTGGTTTAATGAAACTTCAAGGCATCAAGCCGGTCATGGTGATCATGGCCTTGCTGACTCTGATTCAAAGTGTTGCCATTATCGGGCAGGCTAAATGGCTGGCGGAGATCATCTCCGCCCTGTTTGCCGGAGCCAAGCTGCAGGAGCAAGCCGGCGGGGCCGGTTTGTTCCTGCTTGCTTTTATCGTTAGACAATTATGCGGAATGATGCAGCAGAAGACGGCATATTCCTTTGCCGAACGGACGGGGCGCGACCTGCGCAAGCAGGTGCTGGACAAGCTGTTTGAGCTGGGCCCACGCTTTGCGGGGAAGGAAGGCACGGGGAATCTGGTTACGCTGGTACTGGAGGGCGTCACCAAGTATCGTAATTATTTGGAGCTATTCCTGCCACGAATGCTGGCAACCGGCATGACACCGGTATTGGTGCTGGCTTATGTGACTATGCTGGATGTGGGTTCCGGCATTATTCTATTGATTACGATGCCTATTCTGATTGTGTTCATGATTCTGGTTGGACTGGCCGCCCGCAAGCAGACGGAACGTCAGTTGAAATCGTACCGTACCTTGTCCAATCACTTTGTTGATTCGTTACGGGGGTTGGAGACGCTTAGATTCCTGGGTCGCAGTAAGGCTCATGAGGCTTCCATTGCGAAGGTGAGCGACTCGTACCGATCAGCAACGATGCGTACGCTACGTGTGGCCTTTCTCTCTTCCTTCGCGCTGGATTTCTTCACGATGCTGTCAGTTGCTTCGGTGGCGGTCAGCTTAGGGCTGCGTTTGGTAAATGGGGAAATGGTCCTGCTGCCTGCATTAACCGTGCTGATTCTGGCACCGGAATACTTCTTGCCGGTCCGCATGGTTGGTGCAGATTTCCATGCGACCCTGGACGGGAAGGAAGCGGGGGAAGCGATGAATGCGATTGTGGCGGCCGGGGTGGAGGAAGCAGTTCGTTCCTCGGCCGTGCCGCCGGAAGCCGTAACCGCATGGACGAAGGAGAGTGAGCTTCGTTTGCAGGGGATAGGCGTGATTCATGAAGAAGGCGGAAAGTCTTCTTTGGAGGAAGTAGAGCTTGCTTTTACCGGGATTGGGAAGATAGGTATCATCGGCGAGAGTGGAGCAGGCAAGTCAACCCTGATCGACGTTCTTGGTGGCTTCCTGCGTCCTAGCTCCGGTGGCTTTGAGCTGAACGGGGTACAACTTGGCGATCTGACTTCGACCGCTTGGCGGCAGCAAATCACCTATATCCCGCAGAGTCCCTACATTTTCAGTCATACGTTGGCCGAAAATATTCGCTTTAACGCTCCAGACGCTTCTCTGACGGAGGTAGCGCGTGCGACAACTGCGGCAGGGCTGGGAGGACTGGTGGATAGTCTGCCCAAGGGGCTGGATGAACCGATCGGTGGCGGAGGCCGTTCTCTGAGCGGCGGTCAGGAGCAACGTGTAGCCTTGGCTCGTGCGCTGCTAAGCCGCAGGCCGATTATTTTGCTCGACGAGCCAACCGCTCATCTGGACATTGAAACGGAATATGAATTGAAGAGCGAGATGTTGCCTTTATTTGAAGGGAAGCTGGTCATTCTGGCTACGCACCGGCTCCACTGGATGCGGCAGATGGACCGGATAGTGGTGATGGAGCAGGGGCGTGTGGCGGAGACAGGTACCCATGAGGAACTGATGGCCCGGCAGGGAGCTTATTATGCTATGGTCACAGCGCAGCGGGAGGAGATTATATGAACCGGCAATCCTGGATTCTGCCCTATTTTCGCATCTACAGCGGGCGCTTTGCCCTCTACTTGCTGCTGGGTACGCTAACACTGCTGGCGGCTGCGATGCTGATGTTTACCTCCGGGTTTCTGATTTCCAAATCAGCGCTACAGCCTTATAATATCTTGCTTGTCTACGTACCGATTGTAGGGGTTCGGACCTTTGGGATCAGCCGTGCGGTCATTCACTATGTCGAACGGTTGGTGGGGCATGATACGGTGCTGAGAATTCTGGCTCGGATGCGGGTACGCTTGTACCGTGTGTTGGAACCTCAGGCCTTGTTCTTGCGTTCGCGTTATCGGACGGGAGATATTCTGGGCGCGCTGGCTGACGATATTGAGCAATTGCAGAATGTATATATTCGTACCGTATTTCCAAGCGTAGTAGCGCTTATTCTATATGCGGCTGTTGTGATTGCCATGGGCGTGTTCGACGTTACGTTTGCTTTGCTACTGGCGGGTTATCTGTTCGTATTGGTCTTCCTGCTCCCTTATTTCTCGTTATGGCTGACACGTCGTTTGAACGAGGAAGTGAAACGGGAACGTAATGGGTTGTATCAGACTTTGACTGATGCTGTAATGGGCATAGGTGATTGGATGATCAGTGGACGCTCTGCGGAGTTCCTCGCCGCCTATGAGCAGGATGAGGCAGCGGTGGCTCGCAAAGACCGCCGTCTGCGGGCCTGGGCGCGTTGGCGCAGCTTGATAGGCCAGCTTATCGTGGGCCTTATCGCGGTGTCGATGGTGTATTGGGCGGGTGGCCAAGCGCTGGAAGGGCATATAGACGTTACGCTGATCGCTGCGTTCGTGCTGACCGTCTTCCCGCTGGCAGACGCCTTCTTGCCTGTCTCGGAGGCGGTGGAGCGCACGCCGCAATACCGCGTGTCGCTGGAACGCCTCGCGCGCATCGCGGGCGGGGGCGACGAGGCTGCTGCGGCAACGCGCGAGCCGGGCTTGGCAGGCCGTGGCGACGCGAGCTCGCCTGGCCGTCTTGACGGCGAGGTGGCACGTTCAGCCTCGCCGGGGCCCACCGCGGCGGGCCTGGCGGTCGCTGCGCCTGCACCAAGCGCAGCTACGCTGCGCCTGGATGGCGTACGCTTCGCTTACGCCGAGCAAGACGCCGCCTCCGTGGACGGCGTGTCGCTGGACATCCCGCAGGGCAAGCGGGTGGCGGTGATCGGGCGCAGCGGCGCTGGTAAATCGACGCTGCTGAAGCTGATTCAGGGGGCGCTTGCCCCAAGTGCGGGGACGGTGATGATTAATGGCTTATCCGCGTCCGCCTGGGGGGACCGGATGCCGGAGGTCATCTCCGTCCTGAACCAAAGCCCCCACCTGTTCGACACAACGGTGGCGAACAATATCCGCCTTGGCCGGGGCGAGGCCACGGACGAGGAAGTGCTGCAAGCTGCGGAAGCCGCGCAGCTTGGGCCACTGATCGCTTCTCTGCCGAAGGGCCTGGATACGCAGATGCGCGAAACAGGACAACGCTTCTCCGGCGGAGAGCGGCAGCGTGTAGCCCTGGCTCGCGTGCTACTTCAGAATACGCCGGTGCTGATTCTGGACGAGCCTACGGTCGGGCTTGACCCCCGTACCGAGCGTGAGCTGTTGTCGACGGTCTTCCGTACGACGCAAGGCAAGTCGCTAATCTGGGTGACACATCATCTGGTGGGTGCGGAGCAGATGGATGAAGTGATCTTTATGGAGCATGGCCGTATCGTCATGCGTGGCACTCATGCCGAGCTGTTGGAGAAGGAGCCAAGATACCGTAATCTCTACCGGTTGGACCGTCCTGAAGGCTAGGACGCTAGTGCTAAACGGGCGAATGGTTTAACTAGATACTTAATGATTTCTTTATCTTAAAAAGGCGGTGCAGGAAGGAAACCCTGCATCGCCTTTTTAACGTACTCATTTCCGCCAAGAAAAGGGAAATCGCTTTCTTGGCTTCCGTTTCCCGGATGAAGTCGATATAATGGTATTTAAACTATTTACATGCAATGTAAAGTTGTTTAGAATCCGAACGGACTTGGAATAATCCAGGAAGAGCTAGGGTCAGACCATAGATTAGTAAAATGAGCATGCGGGGGTGAAGGAAATGGAGCTACGGCAAATTCAATATTTTATCGAAACGGCCAAGCTGGAGCACGTTACGGAGGCATCGTATGCGCTGCATGTATCGCAGTCGGCGGTGAGCAGGCAAATCTTCAAGCTGGAATCCGAGCTTGGCGTAGACTTGTTCGTCCATGAAGGTCGCAAAGTGAAGCTGACACCGGTAGGTCGGCAGTTCCTGGGGCATATGGAACAGCTCATGAAGCTCATTGAGCATGCGCGTCAGGAGATCGATGAATATCTTGACCCGGAGCGCGGGACGGTGAGAATCGGGTTCCCCAGCAGCTTGGCAGCCAATATGGTCCCCTCCGTCGTGTCGGCCTTCCGCCGCCTTCATCCGCAGGTGCATTTTCAATTACAGCATGGATCATACCGTGAATTGCTCGATGGGGTGATTGGTGGTGAGATCAACCTGGCGATGATGGGGCCGGTTCCGAAGAAGGAGCCGCAGGTGAAGAGTGAAGTGCTCTTCCGGGAGAAGTTCAAGGCGCTCCTGCCTGCAGGACATCGCCTGGCTGGCCGAGCCTCCATCAAGCTTAGCGACCTGAAGGACGATGGTTTTGTACTGTTTCCGCAGGGATTTATTTTGCGGGAAATCGTCGTGGAGGCGTGTGAGCAAGAAGGCTTCCAGCCGAAGGTATCCTTTGAGGGAGATGATCTGGATGCGATTAAGGGGCTGGTGTCCGCCGATTTGGGGTTAACGTTGCTGCCGGAAATTGCGCTTGGTGAACATATTCCTTCCTCCATTGTGTCTTTGCCGATGCAAGAGCCGGAGGTCATTCGCGACGTCGGGGTCATTATCCCCATCAACCGGGAGTTATCGCCTACCGAAAAGCTATTTTACGAATTCTTAAAGCTGGTATCGCCGCAAGAACTGGGTCTTAATGCATACAAATAATATAAAAATAATTAGGTGCCGTGAAAAATATCACTTTCACGGTTCTTTTTTGTTAATTTTATGGTACAATTTTAAACGTGTTGTTACATGATTGTTGCGTTTTTAGATGTGCAATTTTTCACTAGCTTGCCACATTTTAGGATATATCGTAAGAAGAAGCATCTGATTCACGATTCGGCCAGCTAGTCCCTACACTATGTTAAAGGAGAATGGGATATGTCAGAAACGATTACAGAATCCAAGATCGAGCCGAGTGTAACCGCTACCGGCCAGCAGGAGTTGCTCGAGCAGCTCTTGAAGCCAGAGGTGCAGCAGTCGCTGAATGCACTGGTAGAACAGCTTCCCAAGATTAATGAGATGCTGGGCGCGCTGACCCAAACCTATGATTTTGCTAAATCGGTAGCCACCGATGAAGTGTTGAAGAATGATATCGTCGGCGGGTTTTCCGAAGTGGCCGGACCGGCTGTAGGCAAGGTGAAGCAAGTCGCGGCGAATGTTATCGAGGCCAAAGACCGGGCGGAAGCTAGTCAAGAGACAATCGGCCTGTTTGGGCTTATGAAGATGCTCAAGGATCCGCAAGCTCAGAAGCTATTTCGCTTTATGAACGCTTATCTGCAAGTGTCCGGTGAACGGGATAGCCAACAAAAATAACGGGGGATAAGACGATGTCAAAACATATTTTGATTTTGGGTGCTGGTTACGGCGGAGTGCTTAGCGCTTTGACCGTTCGCAAATATATGGATAAGTCACAAGCGCGGGTAACGGTAGTGAATCAATATCCGACGCATCAGATTATTACCGAGCTTCACCGTCTGGCGGCAGGCAGTGTGTCTGAACGTGCTGTAGCGTTGCCGCTGGAGAAGTTGTTCAAGGGCAAGGATATTGATCTGCGAATCGCCAAGGTAGAGAGCTTCTCTGTAGACAACAAGGAGGTTAAGCTGTCCGACGGTACCTTGTTATCCTACGACGCCTTGGTGGTTGGCCTGGGCAGTACCACGGCGTATTTTGGCATCCCTGGGCTGGAGCAATATAGTATGGTACTGAAATCGGCCAAGGATGCCGGGAAAATTCACAGCCATATTGAAGCACGTATTCGTGAATATGCGGTATCCGGCAATGAGGCCGATGCTACTATTCTGATCGGTGGCGGCGGATTGACGGGTGTAGAATTGGTCGGAGAGATAGCCGACAAACTGCCGGAGCTGACGAAGAAATACGGCGTTCCACGCGAAGCGATCAAGCTGTTGCTTGTGGAAGCTGGTCCGAAAATTCTGCCAGTGTTGCCGGATGTACTGATTCAGCGAGCAACGGCCAGTCTGGAGAAGCGTGGAGTTACTTTCCTGACAGGGTTGCCTGTAACGAACGTAGAAGGAAATGCTATCGATCTGAAGGATGGGCAGAAAGTAATCGCCAATACCTTTGTCTGGACGGGCGGCGTGCAAGGTCATCCGCTGGTAGGGCAATCGGGATTGGAAGTTAACCGCGGTCGGGCTTCGGTCAACGACCAATTGCAATCCATATCCCATCCTGACGTATTCGTGGCTGGCGATAGTGCTGTGTATATGGGACCAGACGGTCGTCCCTATCCACCAACCGCCCAGATTGCTTGGCAAATGGGCGAGCTGATCGGCTATAACCTGTTCGCCCAGCTTGAAGGTAAAGCATTAGAAGATTTCCATCCCGTAAACTCGGGCACGCTGGCGAGCCTGGGCCGTAAGGATGCCGTGGCAACGGTCGGTGCGAACAACACGCAATTGCGCGGGTTGCCAGCTACACTAATGAAGGAAGCGAGCAACATTCGCTATCTGTCTCATATCCACGCGCTTGATGCCTTGGCATATTAAGCTTATATCATTAAAGGGCCATCCTCCTGTAGTATTCATCTACATGGAGGATGGCCCTTATTTTGAACAAAAGGCTATATTAACTACACGATGCCGTGTGCGAGCATGGCATTGGCTACCTTCAGGAAGCCGGCAATATTGGAGCCGACTACGAGATTATCCACATGACCGTATTCTTCCGCAGCATTGACACTGTTACGATAAATATTTTTCATAATATCCTTCAACTTGTCGTCAACTTCCTCAAAGGTCCAGGAGAGTCTTGCACTGTTCTGGGACATTTCCAGAGCGGAGACAGCTACGCCCCCGGCATTGGCGGCTTTGGCAGGTCCAAAGTATACATCGTTCTTCAAGTACACCTCGATCGCTTCCAAAGACGAAGGCATGTTTGCGCCCTCGGCTACGTATTTGACTCCACCAGCTACAAGCTGCTTGGCTGAGGCTTCATCGATTTCATTCTGCGTTGCACAAGGCAAAGCGATGTCACAAGGAATGCTCCAGATGCTGCGACAGCCTTCCACATACTCGGCAGTCGGATGCTCATTCACATATTCCTTGATCCGTTTTCTTTCTACTTCCTTCAACCGCTTAACCGTATCGAGGTTAATGCCGTTAGGATCGTAGATATAACCGCCCGAATCACTGCAAGCTACAACTTTGGCACCGAATTGCTGCGCCTTCTCAATCGCATAAATCGATACGTTGCCCGAGCCTGACACAACCACGGTTTTGCCTACAAAGCTTTCACCCCGGCTGGCCAGCATCTCCGCTGTAAAGTAGACCAGTCCGTAACCCGTAGCTTCTGTCCGGGTCAGACTGCCGCCATAAGGCAAGCCCTTGCCTGTCAGTACGCCAGTTTCATTACCATAAAGGCGTTTGTATTGTCCGAACATGTAGCCGATTTCCCGGGCACCAACGCCGATATCTCCCGCAGGAACGTCGGTGTCGGGACCGATGTATTTGGATAATTCGGTCATGAAGCTTTGAGTAAAGCGCATGACTTCAAGATCGGATTTTCCTTTGGGATCAAAGTCCGAGCCGCCTTTACCGCCGCCAATCGGCAGACCGGTCAAGGAGTTCTTGAAAATTTGCTCGAAGCCCAGGAACTTGATAATGCTTGCATTCACGGAAGGGTGGAAACGAAGGCCCCCTTTGTAGGGTCCGATCGCGCTGCTGAATTGGACGCGGAAGCCACGATTGACCTGTACCTTGCCTTGATCATCGACCCATGGCACACGGAACGTAATCAATCTTTCTGGTTCAACGATACGCTCCAGAATGCCTTGCTCCTGAAATTTCGGATGCTTCGCGAACACAGGAACCAGTGAATCAAGAATCTCCTTAACGGCTTGATGGAATTCATGTTCCCCCGGATTTCTTTGTTGTACCGCTTGATACACTTGCTCTACATAATGGCGCGCGCTGTCCAAATTCACTTCGCGCTGCTGCGTAATCGACATGCCAAGCTCCACCTTTCTCTGTGCAAAATGAAGATGAGTACGTTCACCTTTTCACGATAATTATGACCTTTATTGTAATATCGATGTAAGCTTTAAACAAAGCTAAATTGAGATCAAGTTGATGATCTATTGAGATGAACTATGTAAAGTGCAAAGTCTATACTCTCTTAGAACAACTCCATCCTGGGAAGACGACTTCTTAAACAACCTCTAGAAGGATGCAAAAAACACCCCCAAGGCAGCCCCATATCGTAAGATATGGTGACGTGCCCTTGAAGGTGTTGAGTCAATAAAAGACTGAGCTCGTTGAGTGTGATTGGATTACTTATCGAAGGAATTCCAGTAGGTTACGTCATCTACGGAAAGGCGCGGCGAAGGGTTCGCCGGCTTGGCGGCCTTGCCGATTGCGATTAATATCGTTGGCTTCAGAGTCTCGGGAATTTCAAAGACTTCGGCAAATAGCTCGGGATTATATCCGCCCATAGGTACGGTATCGTATCCTCTGGATTTAGCGAGTAGCATAAGTTGCATGGAGACGAGTCCTGCGTCAAGCAAATTGATTTGATGCAGTCGCTCAGGTCCGATATCGCCATAATTTTTCTGTATTCGTTCAAGATTGGTCTTCTTGATCTCCTCCGTCATTACCCCAAGCTTCACGGTCTGACTATAAATAGTGTCTGCTTGTTCAAACGAACGAAGGTCACTCAGAACAGCGATGATTGCCGCAGAATTTACCACTTGCTGTTGGTTATTCGTGATGGGCAGCAGCTTCTGCTTGAGGTCTGGTTCATCGATAATCAGGAAGCGCCATGGCTGCAGGTTGGAGGAAGAGGGCGCAGATGTGGCAAGCTCTATAAGCTCCCGCAGTTCCTCGCGCGGAATTTTTACCGAGGGGTCATAGACACGTACAGCATGACGCTCTCGGAGTACAGTATGGAAGTCATTCAGATTGAGTTGATTTGTAGAGTTCATCTGGGTTCCACCCTTCTTTATATCTTTATCTAAGAGGTTATCCAACATTCAGTATAAATCCTAACGGTTGTTACAGCAAACGGGTGTACGAGTGGGAAATCCTCCTGCTAACTTGCCCGAATCGACTGATTTTCGAGGTTTAGCTGAAAAATCTCCCTATAAATCTGCGGATTAAACTTATTTCGGGCGATGAGAGCCACATTATATGGAGGAATTCCAGTTAATTGCTTGGAATCGTGAAACCCCAAAGTTTTAGCTGGAGGAATTCCTGCTAATGATTCAGAATTGCGCAAACCTAAATTCTGGCTCCCGAATTCCCCTAAACCAAGTAATTTTCAGCAAACTTGAACGCACATTCTACTTTTTCACTCTTCGCTGCAGTAATCAGGTTTAAGCAATAGAGGCTTGAGCTTCTGAGGAAGAACCGTTATCTTAAGGAGGTAAGAAAACGCAGTCATGAACAAGGAGGATGGCATATGGCACTACATATCGGAATTATTGGCACAGGCTGGTTCAGCAAGGTGCATGGAGATAACTTGGCCGCGATGGACGGGGTCCAGATCAAAGCTGTATGTGGAACGAGTGCAGCCAAGGCGCAGGCCCTGGCAGACCGTTATCCGGGAGCCATCGGCTTTGGCAACTTGGCGGATATGCTGGATGCGCAGAAGCTGGATGCTGTCTACATCTGTGTTCCTCCTATGGCACATGGCGAGATCGAGGCTCAATTGATTGAACGGGGCATCCCCTTCTTTGTTGAGAAGCCACTGGCTACGGATCTGGACACGCCTCTGAGCATTTTGAATAAGTTGCAGCAACAACCTTTGATCCATGCAGTAGGCTACCATTTGCGCTACAGGGAATCGATTCGCAAGATGAAGGAGACCTTGGAGGGGCGGACCATCGGTATGGCGCTGGGAACCTGGATGGGGGATATGCCGCAGGTAGCCTGGTGGAGAGATTTGCAAGGCTCGGGTGGTCAGTTCGTGGAGCAGACTACACATATCGTCGATCTGCTGCGCTATACGGCAGGAGAGATTGAGGAAGTATACGCCGCCTTTGGCAGCCGGTTGATGCATGAAGTGCATGACAACGTAACTGTTCCTGATGTGGGAACGGTGACGATGAAGCTGAAGAGTGGAGCGGTAGCGACAGTATCCAATACTTGCATCTTGCCGGGCGGAGTGCACGAGGTGGGACTGCATCTATATACGGATATGGGAATCCTGGACTGGAAGTCGCAGCAACTCGAAGTGACGGCTCCCGACCAGAAAACGACGTATCATATGCAGGACAATCCTTATGTAGCGGAGACGGAGGCATTCATCCATGCCTTGCGCACCGGGGATACGTCCAGAATCCTGTCGGATTACGCCGATGCTGTAGAGACGCAGCGCGTCACTTGTGCGGCGTTGGAGTCGGCTTCTACAGGCCTGCCTGTGAGATTGAATTAATAGAGAAAATGGGTGCATAACTACCACCAAGTCAATAATCATACAAGGCTCCTTTCCACTACGGAAAAGGAGCCTTGTTCATGCTGTTCAATCCAGTGCAGTTATAACCCAATATTCGTATAACAGTTACATTAACTGGACAATGACTTTAAAAAAAAGAGCCCCCAACACAAGGCGGGAGCCGAAGAGAAATCATCTATTTAAATTTAGGAGAAACCTGAAGTTAGAAATGCAACAACGATATCATCAGAGGTGCTACACCAAGCGTAAACAAAGCAGCCAGAATCATGGAGATACTGGAGATAGTGCCGGTGAGTGAGCTCAATTCGAAGGCGATGGAGGTACCGGTGCCATGGGCGCTGGTGCCGAACAGAACGCCACGTGCTACCTCTCCTTCAATACGGAACAGCTTCATTACCCAGGGTCCCAGCATGGCGCCAAGAAGTCCGGTCAAGATAACGAAGACCGCTGTAATATTGGGCACACCACCGATAACCTGCGATACGCTCATGGCAATTGGCGTCGTTACGGAGCGGGGAATCAGGCTGGTAATCAGTTCACTATCCAGATGCATCCATTCTGCCAGTAAGGCGGATGAGAACATGGCGACCATCGATCCGCTCAACACACTAATGAAAATTTCCACAGCATGTTTCTTCAATACGTTGTAGTATTTATAAAGCGGTATGGCAAAGGCAATAGTGGCGGGCTGGAGCATATTGCTCAGCCATTTGCCCCCGGAATGATAGGTTTCGTAAGGAATCTTTGCCCACAGCAGGACGACCACGAGTACGACAGGGGTCACTAGCAGGGGGGAGAAGTATATTCTCGGCCGGACTTTATACAAACGGGTGGACAAGCGGTAAACGACCAATGTAAAGATAAGGCATAAGAGACCGATAATCATGAGGTATGACGCTCCTTTCGTTTGGCGATGCGGGAGGCGATAAGCCCGGAGCTGACCATCACGATGACGGTGCTAGAGACCACAACGACCAAAATCCGCAGGCCCTCGCTTTCGAGCAAGGGAATATATTGCATCACGCCGACAGCGGAGGGGATGAAGAAGAGCAACAACTCGGCCAACAGCCAGTTGGCGCCTTTCTCAATCCACGACAGCTTGACGACCTTCGTCTTCAAGAGGAGAAATAATACGGCAATTCCCAGAATCGAACCGGGAATCGGTAAGTGGAGAAGCTCCGCTATAGCGTTCATGGCAATGGAGACAAAGAACAGGATGCTGACTTGCAGGATGATGTTGCCAATCATTTTCATTCGATGCATGGGAGCAACTCCTTTCTGTTTATGGTTGGTAATGAAATCTTACACCGATTGTTTTCATGAGTAAAATGAATATACCGAATGATTAGCATTCCATTTGGTTATGGGTACATAATACGTATATAGTGTGTGTTCAAAAAGTCGGGTTTTCAGGACCAAGAAGGTTGGATGAAGCTAGGGACTGAGTAGCGGAGCGTAGACAGATCTACGTGAGCAACGGAAGGCCCGGCTGAATTCAAGATTCGACGCCCGAATTTACTCCTCGAACTGCTTCGTTCTGGAAAGACGACTTTTTGAACAACCTCTATAAAGGAGTGCAAGGCTGTGGATATTCGGCAAATGCAATATCTAATTGAAGTGGCTCGGCTAGGAAGCTTTACGAAGGCCGCCCAAGCTTTGTATATCACTCAGCCAACCATTAGCAAGACGGTGAAGGCGATGGAAGAAGAACTGGGTGTGGTGCTGTTTGATCGGGTCGGCAAGAAGATCGAGCTGACGGACGCAGGACAGATTATCGTCTCGCAGGCTCAGCAGATCGTCACCTCCTTCCAGAATCTGATGGCAGAACTTGATGATTTGCGAAATATGAAAAAGGGACATATCCGCATTGGACTACCTCCTATGGTAGGCTCCAGCTTTTTCCCTAAGGTTATCGGGGAATTTCACCAGCGCTATCCCGAAATTACGATTCAATTGTTTGAAGATGGGGCGAAAAAGGTAGAGCAGGGGGTGGCCAGCGGAGCTCTTGATGTTGGCGTGGCCGTACTGCCTACCGTAGAGGAAGAACTAAGCTACTTCCCGTTTGTGGAGGAGAAGTTGAATCTGGTGGTACATCCTACTCACCCTTTGGCGGAGCAGGCCAGTGCAGATTTGGCCGAGTTAGCGCAGGATGGGTTTGTGCTGTTTCGCGAGGATTTTACATTGCATGACCGAATTATTAGCGAATGTGCCAAGGCCGGATTTCAGCCCCATGTTATTTATGAAAGTTCACAATGGGATTTGATCAGTGAAATGGTGGCGGTAGGGCTTGGCATTACCCTGCTGCCCGAGACGATTTGCCGCGAAATTGATGACGAGAATGTACGAATTATTCCGCTCGTCAAGCCAGTTATCCCGTGGAAGCTGGGCATTGTATGGCGCGATGATCGTTATCTTTCCTTCGCTACTCGGGAATGGATTCGCTTTGCCAGAGAAGTTTTGCTGCCCCGGGATGAGGAGAACTAAGTAGTTGTGACTGGGTGTGTCTGGCAGTTCTGTTTGAATATTGACATACAAAATGTGAGTTGGTTACTTGTACAATTCAGGAAGGGTGCCTATAATTAGCGAAATGACTTGCTAAAATTGACATTAGGGGACAGATATTTCATGAGCTTCTTACGAAAAAAATCGATTGCCTCCATGCTTATGGAGAAGCAGTCGGCCGGTTCCGGCGGCTTGAAGAAGGAACTGGGCGTGTTTGACCTCACCATGCTGGGAGTAGGCTGCGTGGTGGGTACGGGGATATTCGTACTGACGGGCGTCGCCGCGGCGCAGCATGCCGGTCCGGGACTTATCCTATCCTTTGCCTTGGCGGGAATTGTCTGTGCATTCTGCGCCTTGTGTTATGCCGAATTTGCTTCCATGGTACCGGTCTCAGGGAGTGCCTATACCTACAGCTACGCAACCTTCGGTGAATTGATTGCCTGGATTCTCGGCTGGGATCTTATCCTGGAATATGGCTTTGCCGCCTCTATGGTGGCCAGTGGGTGGTCCGGTTATTTCCAGGGATTGATAGCGGGCTTTGGCTTTACGATACCTCCGGCGATCAGCAGCGCGTTTGACCCGGCCAACGGGACATATATCGACCTTCCGGCTATTCTGATCGTGCTGACGTTAACCTTCATCGTCTCCCGGGGCTCCAAGGAGTCGTCCCGGTTGAACTCGATTATGGTTATCGTCAAGATTGCCGTTATCATTCTGTTCATTGTTGTAGGCGCATTTTACGTGAAGCCGGGCAACTGGCAGCCGTTTATGCCGTTTGGCTTCAGCGGGGTGGTGACGGGGGCAGCGACGGCCTTCCTGTCTTATATTGGTTTTGATGCGGTGGCGACAGCCGCCGAAGAAGTGAAGAACCCGCAGAAGGATTTACCCCGCGGTATTCTTTGGTCGCTGGTCATCTGCTCCATTCTCTATGTGCTGGTGACGGCTGTATTGACCGGGATTGTGCCTTATCAATTGCTGGATGTAAAGAATCCGGTTGCTTTCGCCTTGCAGTATATCAATCAAACCTGGGTAGCAGGCTTTATCTCACTCGGGGCAATGGTAGGGATTACTACCGTACTCTTCGTGCTCTTGTTCGGACAAACTCGGCTGCTATATGCCATCGGCCGTGACGGCCTGTTGCCTAAGCGGCTGGCCAAGCTGAATGCCAAGACCGGAGCGCCGTCGAGCAGCACCTGGGTGACGGGAATCGTGGTTGCGATCTTTGCAGGCTTGATTCCACTGAACAAGTTGGCTGATCTGGTCAGCATCGGGACGTTGTTCGCCTTCATTTCCGTTTCACTAGGTGTCGTTATCCTGCGTCGCACGCGGCCAGACTTGAAGCGTTCCTTCAAGGTGCCGTTGGTGCCGTGGATTCCACTGCTCGCCGTGGTAACCTGTGGTTACCTGCTAATCAGTCTTCCGGGTATTACCTGGATTGCCTTCCTGATCTGGATGGCCATTGGTCTGGCTATCTATTTTAGCTATGGTTATAAGCATAGCGGACTGTCAGGAGAATCCAGTCGCAAGGCTGGAAAATAAATGTGTATAAGTTGAATTAAGCGAAATCCTCTACCTGCCTTCGAGACTTGGGTTCCCGGCGGCGTGGCAGGGGATTTTTCTGCATATTTCAGTCCTCTCCTGCAAATAGTATGGGCGATATTATGTGAAGGGAGCGCCAACTTTGAAACTTGCTTTGATTTGCTCGTTGTTGGCCGGTTTGCTGCTTGGCCAGGGAGCTCCGGCTTCAGCCCTGGCTGATGTTGCTCACCATTTCGGATTCAAGAAGAGTGTCGAGGGACGGATGCCCTCCATTAACGAAGAAGGCTTCAAGGATATCATTGACAAGAACGGAGCTATCTTTCTTGGTGATACAACACGCAAGGAGCTCTTCCTTACCTTTGATAACGGCTATGAGAACGGGTATACTGCGCCTATTCTGGATACCTTGAAGGCCAAGAAGGTGCCAGCTATCTTCTTCGTGACGGGTCATTATGTCAAGACACAGCCTGAGCTGCTGAAGCGGATGAGGGCGGAAGGCCATCTGATTGGGAACCATTCGTGGAGTCATCCAGACATGACCACCATTTCGGATGAACAAATTCGGGAGGAATTGGAGAAAGTGAAGAGCGCTGCTGCCCAGGTTACGGGACAAACGGAGATGATCTATCTTCGTCCGCCACGGGGGATTTTCAGTGAGCGTACGTTGCAAGTCACTCGGGAGCTCGGATACATTAATGTCTTCTGGTCGGCTGCGTACAAGGATTGGGACGTTAACGCCCAGAAGGGTGCCGATTATGCCTATCAGAAGGTAGTATCCCAGCTCCATCCTGGGGCTGTTCTATTGTTACATGCCATATCGAAGGACAACGCAGAGGCCTTGGGCGCTATTATCGACGAAGCACACCGGCAGGGGTACGAGTTCAAGAGTCTGGATGCACTCGGACAGCCGCATTTATAGAGAGGTAGTCAAAAAGTCGTCTTCCCAGAACGAAGCAGTTCGAGGAGTAATTCGACATCGAATCTTGAATTCAGCCGGGCCTTCCGTTGCTCACGCTCTCATGCTTCCGAAGTCGTTTTCTTCGAAAACGTGTAGCTCCGCTACTCAGTCCCTGCCTTCATCGGGGCTCAAGCGTTTTGAAAAAACGCACATCGGAAGCATAAGCTTCGGTCCTGTAAACCCGACTTTTTGAACAAGCACTATAAGAATACGAAGTCGTGGGAGACCGCAGTCGTCAGGTTTTTTCCTGTGAACTGCGGTTTCTTTATGTCGATAATTGTCCAAATTTTGACGGCGCTTGATTTTGCCTATCTCACCCTCTTATAATTAGGGATGCGAAATAATAGCATAGCTAATTATTAAACAATGAAAATAAAAAAAAGGGGGTTTGCCACTTGTTTATCGGTGAGAATCCACAAGCACATAGATTGCTTAAGGCGTTCCACCGCTTCCGGAAGCTGGATATGAGGCAGATGATGTCGCCATCGGTGAAATATAAGCCCAGTGAAGTTCGGCTCTTATTCGTAATTGCCCATGGCTTGGAGATGGATGAGCGCGGTGTGAAGGTGTCAGAGCTAAGTGCGATGTTAGAGGTGGCTCCACCCACAGTGACGCCACTGATTCGCAGCCTGGAGGAACATGGACTGGTACTGCGACGCAACGATGAGGAAGATCGGCGGGCGGTAAGGGTCCTGTTATCCGACCAGGGTCGGGCCGTACTCCACGAGACGGCCAAGAAGCGATCCGAGGAGCTTATGGGCCTCGTTGAATATTTGGGGGCAGAGAAGAGTACCCAGCTTAGCGAGCTGTTGGAGCAAGTCTATACGTATATGGAAATACAAGTGAATGGCAATCAAGCAGACAAAGACTAGAACATGTGGAGTGATGGGAAATGATTAAACTTTTCCGTAATTTGAAACCCTACCGCTGGGTGGTAGCGGCCGTACTGGTGTTGGTCTTCTTCCAGACCTTATCCGAACTCTATTTACCAACACTGATGGCCGATATCGTTGACAAGGGGGTAGTGACTGGAGATACGCCTTATATCTGGCGTGTTGGCGGCTTGATGCTGCTTGTGGCGCTAGGTGGCATGATCTGTTCCGTAGCGGCGAGCTTCTACTCATCCAAGGCAGCCACCGGCTTCGGGAAGTTACTGCGGGGCAAGGTCTTCAAGCACGCGTCCAACTTCTCCTTGGAGGAGTTCGACAAGATTGGCACTGCGTCGTTAATTACACGCACTACCAATGATATCAATCAGGTCCAGCAGGTGCTCATTATGATGCTGCGGATGATGGTTATGGCACCGATGATGTGTCTGGGCGGCATTCTGATGGCTGTGTCCAAGGACGCTACACTGTCCTTAATTCTTGTAGTCATCTTGCCAGTACTGGCCTTGACAATCTGGCTCATCGCCAGAAAAGGTCTGCCGTTATTCAAAGCGATCCAGAAGAAGATAGACAAGTTGAATCTGGTCATGCGCGAAAGCTTGACCGGCATTCGGGTCATTCGTTCGTTTAACCGTACTGATTATGAGAGCAAGCGCTTTGACGAAGCCAACTTGGACTTGACCGATACCTCGATCAAGGTCAATAAAATCATGGCGTTCATGATGCCGGTGATGATGCTGGTTATGAACTTATCTTCCGTAGCCATTATTTGGTACGGAGGGTTACGTATTGATGCGGGCCATATGCAGGTAGGGGATCTGATGGCTTTCCTGCAATATGCGATGCAAATCATGTTCTCCCTCGTGATGGTATCCATGATGTTCGTCATGATTCCACGGGCCGCAGCTTCGGCTGTGCGGATCAATGAGGTATTGGACATGGAGCCGGGCATCAAGGATATGGTTACTGGGAAGAAGCCATCCCAGGCAGGGCAACGTGGTCTGGTGGAGTTCGACAATGTTTCCTTTAGCTATCCGGGTGCTGAACAGCCTGCGATACAAAACATCTCATTCACCGCTAAGCCGGGGCAGGTAACGGCGATTATTGGCGGAACGGGTTCCGGTAAATCCACGCTGATCAGCTTGATACCACGGTTCTATGATGTGCAGGAAGGGAGCGTTCGTGTAGGTGGTGTGGACATTCGTGATCTGACGCAGGAGGAACTGCGGAGCAAAATCGGCTTTGTACCACAGAAGGCGGTGTTGTTCTCCGGAACCATAAGCGAAAATATCCGATATGGCAAGGAGGACGCCAGCGACGAGGAAGTACGTCATGCTGCACAAACTGCCCAGGCCAGCGAATTTATTGGCAATATGGAGGAAGGCTTTAATTCGTTGATTGCTCAAGGCGGGACCAACGTATCGGGCGGTCAGAAGCAGCGTTTGTCCATTGCTCGGGCGCTGGTGCGTCCTGCGGAAATTTACATCTTCGACGATAGCTTCTCAGCACTTGACTTCAAGACTGATGCCAAGCTGCGCGCGGCGTTGAAGCAGGAGACCCAAGAGTCCACGGTAATGATTGTGGCTCAGCGGGTGAGCACGGTGCTGGATGCCGATCAAATTATCGTTATGAACGAAAGTCAAATCGTAGGCATCGGCAACCACACCGAGCTGATGGAGACCTGTGAGGTTTATCAGGAAATCGTCCGTTCGCAGCTTTCAGAGGAGGAGATCGCATGAGCCAGGAACAAAAACAAAGAAAACGCGGATTTGGTGGACCTGGCGGCAGACACGGCGGTCCTGGTGGACCAGGTGGACCTGGCATGGCTATGCCGGTAGAAAAGGCCAAGGACTTCAAGGGCACACTGAAAAGGCTGATTCAGTATTTGAAGCCACATCGTTTTTATTTATTCGCCGTTCTGGTGATGGCAATCTTAAGTACAATATTCAGCATTCTTAGCCCGAAAGTCATGGGGAAGGCGACAACCAAGCTGTTCGAAGGCATTGTGGCCAAGTTCCAGGGAGTTCCGGGGGCGGAGATTGATTTTCAATATATTTGGCAAATTATTATGGTTCTGATTGGACTTTACGTGCTTAGTGCTCTCTTTGGTTATATTCAGCAGTATCTGATGGCCGGTGTGGCCCAGAAGACAGTATACGATTTGCGGCGGGACGTGAACACGAAATTAAACAAGCTGCCGCTGAAATATTTTGATGCCCGGACCCATGGGGATATTTTGAGCCGGGTTACGAATGATGTGGATAATATCAGCACAACGCTTCAGCAGAGTTTAACCCAGTTGATTACGTCGATTCTGACGATTATCGGGGTTATTGTGATGATGCTGTCGATCAGCCCACTGTTGACCCTGATCGCTGTGTTGACTTTGCCCATAAGTATTGTTGCTATTACGTCTATTGCCAAGCGTTCACAGAAGCAGTTCGTTCGTCAGCAGAAAGAGCTGGGGCAACTGAATGGTCATGTAGAAGAAATGTATACGGGACACAAAATTGTGAAAGCCTTCGGCCGGGAAGGGAAGTCGCTGGAGCAATTTGATGAAATCAATGAACGGCTGTATGAATCGGGTTGGAAGGCCCAGTTTATCTCCGGGGTAATCATGCCGATCATGAGCTTTATCGGTAACATTGGCTACGTGTTAATCTCGGTGGTTGGCGGTATTCTCGTGACCAAGCGTTCCATTGAGATTGGGGATGTGCAGGCCTTTATCCAATATGCACGTCAATTTACGATGCCGATTACGCAAACGGCGAACATTGCCAACATTATTCAATCCACTGTCGCTTCGGCGGAACGCGTATTCGAGATTCTGGACGAAGAGGAAGAGGTTCCTGAAGCAGCTAAGCCTGCTGTGCTGAAGCAGCCTCAAGGCAACGTTATCTTCGATCACGTGCGGTTTGGGTATGACAGCGAGAAACCGCTCATTGAAGACATGAATATCAACGTCCATCAAGGACAGACCATTGCTATCGTAGGTCCAACCGGGGCGGGGAAAACGACGCTGATCAATCTGCTCATGCGCTTCTATGAGCTTAACGCAGGCTCCATTACCGTGGATGGTGTGAGTATCGCGCAGATGAAGCGCGGAGATTTGCGCAGCCTGTTCGGCATGGTGTTGCAGGATACCTGGCTGTTCAATGGCACCATTCGCGATAATATCGCCTATGGCCGGGAAGGGGCCACCGACGAAGAAGTTGTCAGTGCAGCTAAGACGGCGTACGCCGATCACTTTATCCGCACCTTGCCGGGCGGTTATAATACGGTGCTGAATGAGGAAGCCTCTAATATCTCGCAAGGGCAAAAGCAGTTGTTAACCATTGCTCGCGCCATCTTGGCTGATCCAGCCATCCTTATTCTGGATGAAGCAACCAGTAGCGTAGACACGCGGACGGAGCTGCATATCCAGCAGGCAATGAATGAGCTGATGAAGGGCAGAACCAGCTTTGTTATAGCGCACCGTTTGTCGACGATCAAGGATGCCGATCTCATTCTGGTGATGAATCATGGCTCGGTCATTGAACAAGGTACGCATGAGGAATTGCTGGAGTTGGGCGGCTTCTACGCCGACCTGTACAACAGCCAATTCACCCATGGTGAATTTGAACCCGAGGCAGGTTAAGCTACAGACATACTGTTGCGGGCCGGATACTGCTGGCTTGATCTAACTTCACGGCAGACCAGAAAGAATAGCTCGTAGCCTAGAAAATGAGATGGAATTACAAGAAACGGCGATGCAAGGGACATTATGTCCTTGCATCGCCGTTTGCTGCTATTTATGGTTGGTGATATGCTTGCACCTAGTCTGGCGTTTAGCCCTCCCCGGCCAAGCGGTGTAAGGCAGGCTCATCAAGGAGACGGAGCTCGCGACGCGCGACCGAGAGGACACCACCTTCACTAAGCTGACGCAGCTTGCGGCTGAGCGTCTCCGGCGTAGCGCCAATCAATCCGGCTAATTCTTTCTTGGACACAGGTAGCGTGAAGGCATCAGAGGTGGGAGCAGCTTTCTGGCGGAAGTACAGCAGCATCTTGGCCAGTCTGCGGTCAGCTTCCAATAGCGTCAGCACCGCGGCCCAAGCATCAGCTTCCTCCAATTGTGTACTGAGAGCGGTCATAAAGCGGGCGGACGTGTCCGGGTCCCGACGTAAAATATCGAGAAAGTCGCTCCGATGTATCCGGCAAACACCGGTAGTATCGGCAGCATAAGCACTGGCATAGTGTGGCTTCTCTTGCAAAAGAGCAAATTGCCCGAAGAAATCGCCAGGGAACAGCAGCCGAATAATATGCTCCTTGCCGTTGTCCTCCAGCTTGGTCAGCTTAATGATGCCTCGATTGACAACGTACAGCGATTCAGAACGGTCCCCCTCCCGAAAAATCAGCTCTCCCTTGCGGTATTGGGCAGTCTGCATAACCGAATGAAGCAATTCTACCTCGCTGCTGCGTAGTCCGGTAAATACCGGGACATGGGCCAGGCAAGAGGGGGTATTTTGATGAGTCGTATGGGTTTGGCAAGCACAGGCTTTCACGCTGTTCCCTCCTTCCGGGTTATCCAGGTTACGTTAATTTAACCCTATCAGTGGCTAGGACCCCTTCAGGTGATTTATATCACAAAACAAGTGTCCAATTCTTGATATGAGTCAAGATGGGGTGCAGCTCTATATAAGCTAACTCAAAAAATAGGCAGAACAAGCCAGCGGGAAAAATGATCCTGAGGACGATTATGGCATTCTGATAAGAAGGATATTACCGGTGAAGCTTGATTCAAATCAAGGCTCGTTCCAGAGAAGTATGGAAAAATGAACCTATCATATGATCCGGACTCATACGGACAGATAGGGGGAACTAACTATGAAGAGCTTCACATTTGAGGATTTGCGTCATATTGACCGGGCTACGCTCGGGGGTGAGGTACCGCTGGAACTGTTTCGGGCCATCCGGCTGATTGGGATGCAGCAGGGCTTGCCGATGGAGGGCAAGGGGACAACCGCTTCCATTGGCCGCAAGATTGGAGAAAACCTGCCCGTGAGTACGTTAGAGGAACTGCTTGCTTTATTTGCAGTGCTACGTATTGGACTGCCACGTGTGGTGGAGCGCACCGAACGATTGATTACAATCGCCGTGGATGACTGTTTCTGCAAGGGACTTCCTCTGATTGAAGAGAAGAAAGTCTGTGATCTGGAAGGAGCCATCTTGGAAGGAGCACTGGGGCGCATTCTGAACCAGAAGGTCAGCGTGCGGGAGACCAAGTGTAATGTATGTGGGGATGAGCATTGCGAGTATGAAGTCCGAATCTACGCTCAGTAGATTCTGAGTTGGGTAGGAAGGGCAGCAACCGTTATAAATGTGGTGAAAAAGTGTGTAAAAAAATGTGGCCAAAAGCGTGGTAACCAACTGTGTGAACCAAGTATCAAAGTGTGTGAACAAGTAAATAAACAAGTAAATAAACAAGTAAATAAACAAGTAAATAAACAAGTAAATAAACAAGTAAATAAACAAGTAAATAAACAAGTAAATAAACAAGTAAATAAACAAGTGTGTTAAACAAGCTACCGCTAGCCAGTGGGGGAAGATGCAGAAACGGGGAGTGTAAGTCCGTGCCGAGCGAGTATCAATCCGTACCAGATATGAATGAACGGGAAAAACTCCCTATAATTCGTATGGCATGGGGCGTTTAGAGAACTTAACTGGAAATGCTCCCTATAAATCAGCGAGTATCGGCATTTACGGCTGAAACAGGTAAATTAACATGATGATTTCCCGCTAAATGGAGAAAAATTGGGATTTTCGGGAAATTAGCTGGGGGATTTCCCGTTAGCTGGGGGATTACTAGCCCAGCTACGCTGGGGAAAAAAGAAGAAGGTGGCATCCAAAGCTATACACGCTTTGGGTGCCACCTTCTATGGGGTTGACTAGGGTGAGCGGGGGATGGAATCCGCTCGCCCTAGTCATCCAGCAGCGCTACGTACTGCGTAAGTAGCGCATCCACGCGGAGCTGCCAGCGCTCACGAAGCTCCAGCAGCTCCGCGAGCCGCGCGGCGTCGCAGGCCACCTCCGGGGCCTGCATCGCCGCCTCTGCCGCCGCCAGCTCCGCTTCGGCGGCGGCGATGTCGGCCTCCAGCTTGCGCACGGAGGCCGGATTTGCGGGCGGGCGCGCCCCGCTTGCCGCGCGCCCGCCCGGGGCCTCGCCGCCTGTGGCCCGCGCCACAGGCGAAGGCGTGCCCGGCGCAGCAGCCGCTGGCGTGCTGCGCCCCTCTGGTGCGGCGCCTGCATCGCCGGCGCCGCCGAGCCTTGCCGCCTGGCGTGCGGTTCCAGGCGGCTCCCCGCTCTGCCTGGCCGGTTCGCTTCCGGCTCGGCCAGTCTCCTTCCGGGCCAGCTCAGCCCGGAAATCGTCGTACCCGCCCAGGGTGACGCTGAGGCGCCCACCCTCCAGCGCCCAGACCTGACTTGCTACTTTGTTAATAAAGTAGCGGTCATGGGACACCGCCAGCAACGTGCCGGGGTACTCCTCCAAGGCCTCCTCCAGCGCTTCGCGGGCATCGATATCCAGATGGTTCGTCGGCTCGTCGAGTACCAGCAGATTGGGCTTCTGATGCATCAGTACAGCCAGGCGCAGCCGGGTCCATTCGCCACCTGACAAGCGGCTGATCTTCTTGAATACGTCCGCGCCGTAGAACAGAAAGCGGGCCAATTGACCACGAGCCTCGCCGGTCTCAATACCGATGTGGCCCCGGAAGAATTCCAGCACGGTCTCTTCATGACCGGCAGGTGTGGCCTGTTGGGCCAGGTAACCGGGTTCCACGCGGGAGCCTAACTGGACTTCGCCTTCCTGCGGGGGCTCGGTCCCCAGAATGTTTTTTAAGAGCGTACTTTTTCCCGTTCCGTTATCTCCAATGAGCACAGCGGCATCGCCATAACGAAGGGTGTGGGTCAACTCACGGTACAGCCAGCGGCCACCTCTCTGATCACCAACCTCGCGCAGGACGATGGCATCCTTGCCTGAGCGGTCTCCTTGTTGGAGTTGCAGGTCAATGCGCTGCCGCTCCAGAATGGGCTTCTTGAGCTTGGTCATACGATCCAGCGCTTTTTGCATAGAAGCAGCCCGGCGGTGAAATCCAGCGTTCGGTGGATTGGAACGATTGCCCCATTCAATCAACTGCTTGATGGATTCCTGCATCTTTTTGATCTTCTTTTGCTGCTCCTGATAATCTGCGAATTGTTGCAGCAGCCGTTGCTCTTTCTCTTCCTTGTACGTACTGTAATTGCCGAAGTAGGTGAAGGCTTCACCATCCTCAAGTTCAATGATCTTCTCAGTCACCGCATCCAGGAAAAATCGATCATGCGAGATAACCACCGTAGTGCCGGAGAAGCTGCGCACAAATCCCTCCAGCCATTCCGTAGCAGCCATGTCAAGGTGATTGGTTGGTTCGTCAAGCAGGAGCAAATCCGGAGTTCTTAGCAGCATGACCGCAAGGCCCACCTTCGTCTTCTCGCCGCCAGAAAGGGAGGCGAAGCCGCGGGCGAACTGTTCCTCCGTAATACCAAGGCCCCCGGCAATCCGCAGAATGGAGGCCTCCATCTCATATCCGCCCTCACGCTCAAAGATTTCTTGCAGCATGCCGTATTGGTGCAGAAGTTCATCCAGCGAGAGAGAAGTTGAACTGGAAGCCCCACCAGGCTTAGCGGCCATCTCCCTGTTGTCTTCGCTGGATTCAAGGGACAACCTGGACATTTCAGCTTCCAGTTGCTTCATCTCAGCCTGTACTTGGCGCAAGTCGTCGTACGCTCCAAGCAGGACATCATAGACGGTATCCTCCCGGCGGTAATCCGGAATTTGCGCCAAGGTACTGATGCGGGCATTCCTGCGAATGTGGATTTGTCCTTGATCCGGCGGCTCGCTTCCCGCTAATAGTTTCATCAGGGTCGTTTTGCCTGTACCATTACGGCCGATAAGGCCTACGACCTCACCACTTTTAATTTCAAATGTAACCTCACTTAGCACCAGCTCGGCGCCATAATATTTCTGAACATGCTGACATTGGATCATCATGGGTATATTCTCCTTCATTTCCCATGCCGTCCAGCCCTGATCCTGTCGTTAGTTGAACACAAGCAAGTGCCGACAGAGGCGGCGAATGCTCTTATGTGTCTGTATAAAAATAAAGAAGGCAGCAGGAAATCCTGCTGCCTTCTTGGGTTCACGGACAGTGAAGTTTAAGGTAGGAGCGGCATTTCGCAATTTGTTATGGATATCGAGTTTGTAAAAATGGACAGACTTCTCCCGTGATGAGCTGTCACATGAACAATGCCAAACATTGCCAGCGGCAGTTGGCTCACTCGATTCCACGCAAATTTGCGATCCACACTCCTCACCTCCTTCACAAATAGTTAGTTTGATTATAGTAGGTAAGCGTAGAGAAAGCAAGCAATCGGGAATAGGGCTGGCCCGTTCAGCGAGGCTATTTGTCAGAAAAAGGATTGACGAGTGTAAGTGCAAAGTGTAATATTCAACTATCCCGAGGTAAATTGTGGGGAATAAAGAGTAGAGATGAAGGGGATGGATGTACATGAAAAAGTGGAGTTTACTGGTGTTAACGCTGGCGCTGACGGTTTTGGTCGCGGCTTGCGGCAACAATACAAATAGCGATGCGACATCCGGCCAAGGGGCCAATACACAGAAATCAAACAATGGAGGCAATGAGGCGGCTCCAACCAATCTGCTCGAATCAGTTAAGGCCAGCGGCAAGCTGCGGGTAGGTACGGAAGGAACCTATGCACCATTCACGTACCACGACAAGGATGGGAAACTGACAGGCTTTGATGTAGAAATTGCCGAGGAAGTGGCCAAGCGTCTTGGTGTGGAGGCTGAGTTTATTGAGACGCCTTGGGATGGTATCTTCGCCGGTCTGGATGCCAAGCGGTTTGACACAGTGTTCAATCAAGTAACCATTCGTGATGACCGTAAAGAGAAATATGATTTCTCTGATCCTTATATCGTATCCCGGGCTGTGCTGATCGTAAACGACGACAATGAGGAGATCAAGGCATTTGCCGATCTCAAAGGGAAGAAAGCTGGACAATCCTTAACCAGTAATCTGAGTGATATTGCCAGAGAGAACGGGGCGGAGATTGAAGCGACAGAAGGCTTTAATCAAGCCATTGACCTACTATTGTCCAAACGAATTGATGCGACCGTCAATGACGGGTTATCGTTCTTCGACTTGAAGAAGCAAAGACCTGATGTGAAGCTGAAGATCGTGGATGAGCTGCCGGATGCGGCAGAAAGTGCGGCGTTGTTCAATAAAGGCAACGAAGAACTCATTGAGGCAGTTAATCAGGCGCTGGCGGACATCAAGAGCGATGGCAAATACCTGGAGATTTCCGAGAAATACTTCGGAGAGGATGTTTCCAAGTAAAGAGCGGCACAAAGTTAAAATAGAAACAAGCTCAACATGAATTAGAAGCGGCCCATTTAGGGGCCGCTTCTATATGGAAAAGGATGCTTACGATGGATGAAAGAATCTGGAACATTATCGTAGATTCATTTTGGCCGCTTCTGCGAGCAGGGGTTGCCTTTACAGTTCCGCTGACCCTAATTTCCTTTGCGCTTGGCTTGCTGCTGGCGGTGTTGACTGCACTTGCCCGGCTGTCAGCCTTATGGCCGCTGAGGCAGATTGCGAAGTTTTATGTTTGGATTATTCGCGGAACGCCGCTATTGGTGCAATTGTTCGTCATTTTTTACGGACTACCATCCTTGGGAGTGACCTTGAACCCGTTCCCGGCAGCGGTGATCGGGTTTACACTGAGCGTAGGCGCGTATGGATCGGAAATCGTACGCGCGGCTATCTTGTCCATTCATGCCGGACAATGGGAAGCTGCCTATTCGGTGGGAATGACCCGTATGCAGGCCTTGCGCCGCATCATTTTGCCACAAGCCTCCAGGGTATCCGTACCACCACTCGCCAATTCCTTCATCAGTCTCGTTAAGGATACGTCACTCGCGGCGACGATTACGTATACGGAAATGTTCCGCACAGCACAGCAGATTACGGCTACCACTTATGAACCGCTCGTTGTTTATGCAGAGGCTGGCTTGGTCTATCTTTTCTTTAGTACCCTGCTTTCTTCGCTGCAAAATCATTTGGAGAAACGGCTCGACCGTTTTTCCGCCCGATAAGGAGGGGTCTTATATGATACAGGTGCGCGGTCTGCACAAATCATTTGGAGCGCAGGATGTGCTGAAGAACATTGATCTGCAAATCGACCCAGGCAAGGTGCTGGTTATCATTGGCCCTTCCGGCTCGGGGAAAACAACATTATTACGCTGCCTCAACCTGCTGGAGACGCCGGATGGAGGAAGCATTCAGATCGGCGACATTAGCCTTGCGTTTGGCAAGGGTCTGAAGCACAAGCAAAGCGAAGTTCTGGCGCTCCGCAAGAAGTCGGGTATGGTGTTCCAAGCCTATTATCTGTTTCCGCATATGACTGCATTGCAGAATGTAATGGAGGCCCAGGTTCAGGTGCAGAAGAAGAGTAAGACGGAGGCTCGTTTACGCGCCGAGGATTTACTTGACAAGGTGGGGCTGGCTGACCGCAAGGACTTCTACCCACACCAGTTATCCGGTGGACAACAACAGCGGGTAGGTATCGCCCGGGCCATGGCGGTTAGTCCCGAATTGCTGCTCTTTGATGAACCGACCTCTGCGCTTGATCCCGAACTGGTTGGGGAAGTGCTGAAGGTGATGAAGGAGTTAGCCCGCGAAGGCCGTACCATGGTGGTAGTGACCCATGAGATGAAGTTTGCGGCTGAAGTGGCGGACCGGGTCGTTCTGATGGACGACGGGAAGATTATCGAGTCCGGCACTCCTGAACGGGTACTTGCGCACCCCTCCAGTGAACGGGCGCGCGCCTTCCTGAACCGGATCGCCCAGAAGGATTTCGCTTAAGATTAACCGGGGCAAGGAGTGTCCGCTTGCTTGCTTTTGATTTCAACGATGCTGCTCTATAATAAATGGCAGAGGAATGACGTAGAGGCCTCGTATTCTTACTCAAAGCAAGGGGAGTTACGTGAACAGAAGGAAAGCACGACAAATTATCCGTGAGCTGCTCAACCGCTCGGATGCTGAGGTTGTAGTTCGCTTGCATAACCATTACCCAGGGCCGCGCATGATCGGTGGCAAGTATAGTATGGGAGATCGTTCAGTAACGATGTACCTTGGGGAAGTAAGGAAGCAATGTCGGTTGTTGTTTGGTTCGGCTGAAGGCTGGAGAACGTTCTTTGCTATCGTATTTGCTCATGAACTGGGGCATGCCAGAGACCCTGAGCTCCCGGCGTTATGCGAGTTGCTGGATTCCTGCGCAAGTGAGCGGGAACGTAGTGAGACGGCATTGCGGATCGAAGAGAACGCGTGGAATTATGCGCGAACCTTGATCCCGGACATTGATCCGGGGATGCTGGAACAAGTCATTGACAATTCGCTGCTGGCATACCGGCAAGCAGTGGCTGATAAGTTGGAGGGCTCACTCGAGGTATAGAAGCAGAAGCGAAAATGATTTCAGGTGAGGCGAAAAAATAAACAAGCGAGAGGCGGGAGTGCGCTGGCAGCTCCCAAGCTCTCGCTTGTTTTCGTTTACCCGAATGCTATTTGATCCGAATATCACCGGCAAATGCCCGGACCTTGATGATATCGTCAGTTTGTCGCAATGATTCAGGTGCGGTAATCTCACCCGCCCCGGTTTGTAAATCATACCCCCCTTTGAACGCCGCATCTGTGGATAGCCTGATCCCCCCAAACTGAGTGGTGATATCCAAATTGTCTGCCCGTTGATTAGTAAGCCTGATATCCCCGCTGGTGGTCGTCAAGACGCCATTGCCGGTAAAGTGGTCCAATCTGATATTACCCGCTCCCGTGCTAGCCTGGATCTTGCCTGCCATATCCCGGCTAGAAATATTGCCTTGCAGTGTCTCAGCCGTCAGGTCACCTTGCAAGCTGTCCACCTGAATTCGCCCGGAGCCGACCTTAATCTCCGTATCGGCCTTGATTTGCTTGGTAATGATATTGCCCGCCTCAGTTGCCAATTGCAAGCGCCCAGCGGTAATGGCTTCAGCCTTCAGATTGCCGCTAGAAGAGGATAACGTGATGTTGTCTGCCCGCAAGTTGCGAAACTGTCCATTAGCTGCATGTGCTGAATAGCTGATGTCTTGGAGTGAATCTGAACTTGCAAGTGCTACCGTAATCTGTTGCTGCGTGGATTGAAAGTTAATAGTAAGGAAGCTCCATTTTGGCGAATGTTGCAGTATGAGCTGCAGGGTGTCGCCCGATATATCCGTACCGATCAAGTGATCAATCACTTCCTGATCCATGTTGCCGCTAATTTCCACATAGTTGGTTCCATCCGGGCTATCGATGAACCGTACGTCTGCACTATAGGAGCTGTCGATCGATAATTTCTTCAATTGCCCTGCTTCAAAGGTCCACCTTTGCTGATGGGAGGGAAGGGTATCGCCAAATTCAAACCTTTGCCAAACCATCCCTGCAAATCCGACAAGAACCAGTGCCAGACCTAGAAATAACCATTTCTTAGTGCTTTTCATGGCCAGCACCTCCTTTCACCAATCGCTTATTCCACTTGTAATAGGAACTGCTTAAGGTAAGCATGTTAAGGAACAACATCCGAGTGGGTAGGAATACAAGGATACCCAAGCCCACCATCGTCACCGAAGCAAAGAGCTTGCCTAGATGGAAAATGTCATGCACCGCGTATTCCAGACCGACCAGCACCGGGCTCAGGATGAAGCTCAAGGCGGCGAGCCCGAGACTCACAATCAAGGCCCAAAGGGTTAATAAGAAGGGGAGTCCAACGATATTCAAGAAGAACAGACCCACATAGACGAGTGCCTGAGTGAAGGCGTTTCTCCGGGCAGTCGGGATGGCTCCAGTCGACATTCCGGTAGCGTTATAGCCTTGTTGCCCACCAGCATGAGCTGACCCGCCATACCAATATACGGGTTCGTCAGGTACATACCGGTTACCCAGTGCTTCCTTAGCCAATTCTGCCGGATTGCCAAGTTCGGCAACAATCTCTTCTTCTGTTCTACCGCTTTGCAGCCCGAAGGCAAAATGGGATTCATAATCCTCCAGCAGCTCTTGTTGTTCTTCTGGCGGAAGAGGGGATAAGTGGACTCTGAGGAGTGCTAAAAACTCACTTCTATTCATATCGTGCTTCCTTTCTCGATTAGGGTTGATACGTTATGCACAAATTGTCTCCACTCCACCACTAGTTTCTTGGTATGAGCCTGGCCGGAGTCCGTAATCTTGTAATATTTGCGTGGAGGGCCGCCCGTTGATTCTTGTAAATAAGTAGTACAATAACCTTCGGCCACGAGTCTTCGAAGCAGTGGATATAGCGCACCTTCGGCGACTTCGATATGCTTCGAGACGGACTGAGCCAGTTCATAACCATACCTGTCTTGCTCGCGAATCAGTACCAGGACGCAAAGCTCCAAGGCGCCCTTCTTAAACTGAATGCTGATATCCAAGGCTGCTCCGACCCCCATATTGTTTATTAAATGCTGGCTTAATATTTCAGAACTGATGTACCTGAGGTACTGAATAATGATTAATACCGTATCTATACAGTATCACACACTACTGATCAATGCAAGGTAGTGAAGACCAAATGCTAGTTGACCATCCGACCCCAGGCAGTTCCGTTGACTTACTCTAAAATAAGACTTATACTAATTCTAAAAAAAAACAAGGATATGATCATATATGAAATCATTAAATCTTACGACCCAGCGTCAAGCCGTGTACGATGTAGTTCGCAATGCGAATGACCATCCGACCGCCGCGGAAGTGATGAACCGTCTGGTGGAGAAGGGTTATAATTTTGCCTACGGAACGGTGTATAATTCGCTGCGTTATTTAACGGATAAAGAAATGATTCGCGAGCTCAAGCTGGGGGAAGCCGCCAGCCGTTATGACGCGAAGCTGGATGACCATCAGCATATCCTGTGCGAGGTGTGCGGACGGGTGGATGAGGTAATGAGTGGCTTGCCGCCGGAATGGAGCAGTACCGTTGCTAAAGAAACCGGGTATGAAGTTCATCATGCCCATGTCGTATTCGGGGGGGTGTGCCCGGCATGTCAGCAGAAGAGATGACATCTCGCAACCTGGTTAACGAGGCCGCATCTCGCGGGATTTCCTCCGCTACGGATATAGCATCCCCGGAAGAAGAGCAGACAGAAGGAAGAATGGCTTGTCCGATTACCCAACGGGTCATTCTCATCAGCCCGTTCCCTCGGGACGTACATGAACTTGTCCGGGACTTGTCGGAGGAGTGCTTCGATGTACTGGTGTTCCATCACTGGGAACAAGGCCTGCGCAACTCGCTGCACGCCGACCTATTGATCTTTGACGTGACCTCCTGCCGGGAGGGCGAAGAGATCGAGACGTTGGCGTCCTTAACAGAGCAAGAGACGGGTGGAATTCCCTCGTTGTTGTTAGTTCACGAGAAGATGTTATCCTCCTTGGGCCAAGGACTGACCAATCAGGAGTTGCTGGTCTGGCCTGCTCGCCCGAAGGAAGCGGTGTATCATGTCCAGCGGATTATACGGGCGCATGGAACTCGCCCGCGGCCAGTCGCTTCACAACTTCTCCCCGGCACCTCCCCGGCGATCTATAAGGACCTGTGGGTAGACCGGAAGAAGATGTCTGTCTACCGGAGTGGTGCCCGAATTGAGCTCACGAAGACGGAATACGAGCTCCTGGTGAAGCTGTTGGAGCAAGAAGGGGCTGTCCTCTCCCGGGAAGAGCTACTCGCAGAGGTATGGGGAACATCCTTCCTTGGCGGAAGCAATGTGGTTGACGTGCATATTAAGAGCTTGCGCAAGAAGCTGGGGGACAATGCGGCACGACCGATGTACATTACTACCGTTCGGGGCGTCGGATATCGACTGGCCGATTAAATTATCGAAGAGCAGTTTGGCTAGATACACAGCCGCTTTTCCTTTAGGGAGGGCGGCTGTTTTGCATATTTCAAACCAGAGAAGGAACGAGTATAATTAGGAAGATAGACCTACTAAATATTTCTAATAGAGAAGGGATCAGAAGACGATGAAAAAGCGTGTAAGGCTGTCTCTATTATCAACAACGGTTATTGCCGCTCTTATTCCATGCATCTTGGATTTGCTGCTGAACGGCGAAGTGGGAGGAACCTGGTTCCTGATTGCTGGAATATCCATCGTACTTGCCGTAGTAGCGGCATCGGTGAATATTTGGTTGGTGGTTGTGCCGCTGGATCGGTTAGGCGAGACGACAAAGAAGATTAGTGAAGGCGATTTGACAAGACGGGTGGATTATTTACAGCGCAGAGATGAGATCGGAACGTTGGCCAATCAGGTACAGCGTATGGTGGACAACCTTCATGACATGATCACAAGCGTCCAGAATACAACGAATCAGGTTACGCTATCGGCCGGGCAGCTCTCTGCCGGAGCGGGTCAAACCACGAAAGCGATTGAGCATGTGACGGTAGCCATTCAGGAAATGGCTACGGGCAGTGACCAGCAGTTGCAGCGGGTAGAGAATGGTGCGGGCGGTGTGGAAGACATGTCGCGTCAGGTCGTGACGATGTCAGAGCAGATTAGAGCAGTGACCGAGACGATGGAACAAACGACAGGGGTAGCTGAAGAAGGTAACAGCTCGGTGCTTAGCGTAGTGGAGAAGATCGAGCACATTCAACAAACAGTGGATCAATTGGGTACCGTTATTCAAACGCTGGGCGAGCATACCGACAACATTGGGAATATTGTTGAAGTCATTACAGGGATTGCTCAGCAGACAAATCTACTCGCTTTGAATGCTTCCATTGAAGCTGCCAGAGCAGGTGAAGAAGGCCGGGGCTTTGCCGTTGTGGCCTCCGAAGTACGCAAGCTGGCTGAAGGCTCCGAGCAGTCCGCTCAGCAAATCGCCGACCTGGTGGAAGGCATTCAGACGGAGATGCAGCGGGCTGTCGCTTCGATGGAGGAAGCCAAGCAAGGCGTTTATGACGGCATCCTGGCTGTCGATACGTCAGGACGCTCGTTCTCCCGAATTCGCAAGGCCGTTCGCGGCGCTGCAGTGAAGATGGAGGACGTGGCCAAGGCTGCTGCCGAACTGGCTGTTGGGGCCGGTAAAGTTACGGAGTCGATCAAGGACATTCGTTCCATATCGGAAGAAACGGCTGGCAACACACAGACGATTTCGGCAGCCGCCGAGGAGCAGCTTGCTTCTATAGAGGAAATAGCTTCTTCCTCTACAGACCTGTCTCGCATGGCCGCAGATTTGCAGCAATTGGCCAGCAAATTCAAGGTTCACCAATCATAGGGGGATAAGGTGGGTTACATATAATAAGGTGGACGATACCTTGCTTAGGAGGCACGATATGGCACGGAGACTGGAAGGAAAAAGAATTGCACTCACAGGTCCGCGCCGGGCGGAAGAATTGGGCAAGCTGGTGGAGAATATGGGCGGTATTCCGCTGTACCGGCCTGCACAAGGAACGGTGCTGCTGGATGATGAGGATTTGCGCAGCGGGCTTGTTCATTGGATTCAGCATCCCCTGGACTGGTCGATTTTTACGACAGGCATGGGGCTGGAAGCGATATTCAGTATGGCTGAGAATATGGGGATTGCTGAGCAACTCGGGGACCATTTGCGGTCCTGCTCTATTGCAGCGCGGGGGTATAAGACCGTGAATGCCTTGAAGAAACGGCAACTGATTCCCATTGTTCGCGACGATGACGGCAGTACGGAAGGCTTGATTCGTGGCTTAGCCGAGCACCAGTTGCAGGGTCAGGAAGTTCTGCTCCAATTGCATGGCGATCCCGCTCCGCGGCTGGTGGCCTGGCTGGAGGAGCAGGGAGCGGTGTGCCGGCAAATTTTACCTTACCGTCATATTGCTCCAGCGGACGAGCAATTGGCGCGGCTGCTCTCGGATCTTCTCGGTGGACAGGTGGATGCGGTTACGTTCACCAGCGCCCCGCAGGTGCGTTTTCTTATGGAACACGCCGAGAAGCAAGGTCAACTGAACGAACTGCTGGCTGCCCTTGAGGGGCCGGTTCTGCCCGTGGCGGTGGGGCGGATCACGGCCATGGGTCTCTATGAAGCAGGAGTGCCGCGAGTCCTTGCGCCCAAAGAGGAACGCATGGGCAGCATGATGGTGGAACTGGCCCGTTATTATGCGGGAGAAGCTCAGCCGCTCATGCGCACGGCAGACTAGGGTATGTTTGAAAACCCTGAGGGGGACCTGGAGTTTATTTGCTGGCGGGAGCGGGATTCTTTCTTGGCCTTGCAGCCTTGCGCTGTACCCCCTCGCGGGGTACTCCCTTGAACGATACCTCACTTGCACCCTGACCATGTGCTTTAACCTAGTGAACTAACCCTGAAGGTTTTTTGCACTTGGGTGGAAAATAGTCCCACTAATCTGTGGGTTTGGACTAGTTTTTGAATTAACGGGAAATCCTCCCGCTAATTTACGTAAATTCGCTGTTATCTCATATTTAGATGGAAAACCTCCATATAAATCTTTGTATTTGGCCCATTTGTAGTGTTTTGGGCAAAATTATATGGAGGAATTCCTGATAATTACCTCTAATGGTGAAATAAATAGAATTTAACTGGAGGATTTCCTGTTAAATAAGGGATTCACTGCTGTTCTAAACGTAAACGTGCGCTCCGCTACTTTCCTCGAAAGATTCTTTTTTGAAAACCTATCTTCAAAAGTTTCTCCTCAGAGGGTTTATTCTTAAAAGGTTATATTCGAAGGTTATATTGAAAGCCTATAACTAAAGTCTATCCCAGTTCAGCGTTTTGAAGAAGGCACTCCGGGGACTGTACTTGTGAGCTGCAACTTAACTTTTGGGACAGTCTAGAAAGTTAAGGAAGTCGGGCAAGTCTGGTTGAAGGCGTGCGCTGGTCCAGAGAACTTCCAGAACTCTTTCAAATCTCAAATTATGCATCCATCCGTAACTGATTGCCCCTGGGTGAGCCGTAATTCTTTTGAAACTTGGAGGGGTTCTGTTACAATAAGAGGGCCATTTCCTTAATAATAATATTGAGTGGACAAACACGAATTGAGATAGGTTGAGGTGAACTTGTTGACAACTTTTGAGAACATGGGTCTGTCGCCAGCCGTATTGGGTAAGCTGCAAGGGCAAGGCATTACGACGCCAACTCCGGTTCAGGAGGCATCGATTCCGGTGCTGCTATCCGGAGAAGATGTAATTGTACAGGCGCAAACTGGGACAGGCAAGACACTTGCATTTTTGCTTCCCATTCTGGAGAAGATCCGTCCCGACCGGGCTGATGCCCAGGCGCTAATTATTACGCCGACGCGCGAACTGGCAATTCAGATTACAGCAGAGGCTCGTAAGCTGGCGGGGGCCCTTGAAGGGTTGTCTGTTCTGGCTGCTTACGGCGGTCAGGATGTGGAGCGCCAACTTCGCAAGCTGAAGAATGGAACGCAATTGGTCATCGGCACGCCGGGCCGACTGCTGGACCATTTGCGCCGGGGCTCGCTGACGCTGGGCTCGGTCCGCATGTTGGTGCTGGATGAAGCGGATCTGATGCTTCATATGGGCTTCCTGAAGGAAGTGGAAGAAATTATTTCACTCGTTCCGCGCAGTCGGCAGACGATGTTGTTCTCGGCGACGATGCCAGACAATGTGAAACGGCTGGCACGAGCTTATATGAAGCAGCCGCGTGACATCCGTATAAGGGAAACAGCGCGGGTAACGTTGGACAGCATCCGCCAAGTCTTGGTGGAATGTACGGATCGCACCAAGCAAGCGGCGTTACTGGAGATGATTCGCCGGGACCGTCCTTATCTGGCAGTGATTTTTTGCCGGACGAAGCGCCGCGCCAGCACGCTGAACGAAGCACTTCAAAGCGAGGGATTCAAGTCGGCCGAGCTGCACGGTGACTTGTCGCAGGCGAAGCGCGAGCAGGTGATGCGCGCCTTCCGCGACGCGAAGCTGGAACTGCTGGTAGCCACGGATGTGGCGGCGCGCGGGATTGACGTGGAAGGTGTCACCCACGTGTTCAATTACGATATTCCGCACGATGTGGACAGCTACATTCATCGCATCGGGCGGACGGGCCGCGCGGGAGAAAGCGGCGTGGCGGCGACGTTTGCAGCGCCGAAGGATGTTGAGGAGCTGCGCCTGATCGAGCGGGGCATCGGCCGCAAGCTGGAGCGCCTGCAAGTTGGGAAGCCGGGCGCAGGCGATGGCGCTGAGCGGCGGGCGACCGCCGGCCGAGGCGAAGACGGCGGCACAGATGGGGGCAAGCCGCGCCGCAGCGGCCGCGATGAGCAACGCGGCCGCGCGAAGCGTCAAAGCGGCCGCAGTGGCGATGCCGCCGGCGGGCGTGGCCGCTCGGCTGGCGCCGCTGGAGCGCCAGCCAAGGGAGGCCGCGGCGGGAACAGCCGCCGCGGCGAGGATGCGCGCGCTCAGCGCGGCTCCGCCGGGGGCGCCTCGCGCTCGCAAGGGCAAAGCCGTCGTGGCCGTGATGACGGCGGCGGTGGACGCGGGCGCCGGGGAAGATAACCCGGCGCAGCGCAGTTGCCCTGCGGGAGCGTGAGCCTTGGGCCTGACGTTGCTGGCCTGGGGGCCAGCCCGCAGGGGCCGGAGCATACGCTCCCGCATTTTACCATGCAACATCCTGGACGGCGATCGTCGTCTAAGGGATGTAAAGCACAACAAGAACCGGTCACCCCTGGCCGAGGGATAGGGGCGAGCGATCAGGGAGGAACGAGAAATGCATAGCAGGAAGAAGAGTACGTTCGCTGCAGTGGTCGTGCTGATGCTCCTTACCGTGATATGGATTGCAGGTTGTGGTGATAAGCAAGCTGAATTACCGCCGACACCGAATGAGAATGGGGCTAATGTATCCGGTGAGAATCAAGCAACACAGGAGAATGTTAATGACCAGGCAGATCCCGAACAGACGGGAACCGACGACGGAGATCATGCCGAGGCTCCGGATGACGCTGGGGAAGAGGAGACAAATCCGGACGGTGCTGGGGTGCAAAACCCAGGGCAGGATAGTCCCGGGGACGGAGGCAATGCCGGTAATCATGCAGGCCCCGATCAAGCGGCAGCGGCCGACCCACAGAGCGTTGCCGTGCTGATTAACAAGCAATTGGCGTTGCCGGAGGATTATGAGCCGAAGGATCTGGTCTATCCAGATGTGCGCTTTACGTTCAAGGAGCAGATCGAGAAGCGTATGATGCGCAAGGAAGCTGCAGCAGCACTTGAGGAGCTGTTTGCCGGAGCGGAGAAGGACGGCATTTATTTGGCCGGAGTATCAGCCTATCGTTCCCACAAGACACAGACCGCATTGTTCAACCGTTACGTGGCCAAGGATGGGGAAGAACTGGCGAAGACCTATAGCGCCGTGCCTGGTCACAGTGAGCATGAGACCGGGCTGGCCATCGACGTTTCGGGCAGCGATGGCAAGTGTGCAGCGGAAAGCTGCTTCGGTGATACCAAAGAAGCGGCTTGGCTTGCCGATCATGCGGTAGATTACGGCTTTATCATTCGTTATCCTGAGGGCAAAGAGAGCATTACTGGTTATAAATATGAGCCGTGGCATCTTCGCTACGTAGGCAAGGAAATTTCTACCGATATCGGTGAACGTGACATTACGTTGGAAGAGTATTACGAGGCAGTTCCAGTGTCCGGACAGCCTTAATCTCTGCGGAACGCGTGTAGACATCCTAATAGCAGCAGTGGGAAAGGAAGGCTTGGCAGATGCCAACGGCCTTCCTTTCTTTTTTATCCCATGGGAACAAGGTCTTGCATCCGGCAAATTAACGGTTGACATCTGATAATGATTATCAGTATCTTTAGTTGTAGATGAAAAATAGATTGCACTTGAGTCGATTATTAGCTGTATAGCCGTATTACGGAAAGGAAGAGTGGTATGGGTTCCTTAAAAACTTCCCATTTAGATATTGCTTATGAAGATCGTCTGATTGTTAAGGATTTAAATATTTCTATCCCGCAAGGAAAAATTACTGCACTGGTAGGAGCCAATGGCTCCGGGAAATCAACGGTGCTGAAGACGATGGCCCGGATTCTGAATCCCAAATCAGGCAGCGTGCTGCTTAATGGGAAATCAATTCATAAGCAGTCGACAAGGGAGGTTGCCAAGCAACTGGCGATTCTTCCTCAGAACCCTACGGCTCCGGAGGGATTGACGGTCTATGAGCTGGTGTCCTATGGCCGATTTCCTCATCAGAAAGGATTTGGGGGCTTGAAGGCTGAAGATCGCCAAGTGGTAGAATGGGCGATTGAAGCTACTCGCATGGAAGAGTTTAGTGACCGTGCTCTGGAGCAGCTATCCGGTGGGCAACGGCAACGGGCCTGGATCGCGATGGCGTTGGCGCAGGAGACGAGCATCCTGTTCCTTGACGAGCCAACAACCTTCCTGGATATGGCGCATCAGTTGGAGGTTCTGCAACTGTTGGAAGAATTAAATGCCGATTCCGGCCGTACCATCGTGATGGTGGTGCATGATTTGAACCATGCGGCCCGCTATGCTCATTATATGATTGCCATTAAGCAGGGGCAGGCCGTCGCTTCGGGAACTCCGGAGGAGGTCGTTACTTCTCCTGTGTTGCGGGATGTGTTCGGTATCGAGGCGGATATCGTGACTGACCCACGCAGCGGTGTGCCGCTGTGTCTTCCTTATGAGTTGTACCGTGCGGCTACAGGGGGCAAGGTGCGCAAGAGTAACAACGATGGTCCAGAGATGCCGCCAGTGGCGGCCTCATCTCAATGATTTGGCAGTTCGCGATCAGCGGCAGGAGGGAATATTATGCAGGTTGAGGCTCAGATGCTGGAGCAACAACTAGGAATCGTAATGAAGGAACGTACAGATGCGCTGTTCACCATTCCGGCCGCTGATTTGCTGGATCGTGAGCAGCTTGCTGCTTTTCTGGAAATCTATCGTCAGCAGATCAAGGGTCGGGACTTGCAAGTCGCGGCATCGTATTTTGCTTCCAGTTGGCGGGTGGTGTGCGCGGCGCTGCACTATGCACTTGCAGTAGCTCCCGGCAAGTTCAGGTTCTCGCTGGACCAGCTTACAGTTCAAATGGTTATGGTGAACCAGTTCCCGTGGGTGTATTATGTTATGAATGCTGAATCCGGTGAGCCTTGGCCGCTGCAGGAGCATCAGGGAGCGGAGGAGCTTGAGCTTACAGGCTTCTACAGTGAAGTCTTGCGGCCCGTCCTGGATCAGCTTGCTGCTGTCTCAGGCTTACCAGTGACCCAGCTATGGGGGCAACTGCCCCTGGGGGTGCGGTATTATGTCCATGCGCTCTCCGAACGGCTAGAGAGTGCTGAGCAGCGTGCCCGATTACTGGCCAAATACGAGCTTAGCAAGCAATTGCCAGGGGCGAGCTTTGGTCTGAAACGAAATCCATATCTCATTAAAGAGATCAAGCTGGATGATCCTTACCGGCCAGGAGAGAAGACAACGATGAAGCCGACATGCTGTCTTGCCTACCGGACCGAAGGAGATCATGGGTATTGCTATGGCTGTCCGAAGCTAACGAAGTCGGAGCGTGAGACCAAGCGTCAGAGCATTGTCGAGAGATTAGCAGCAGCCAAAGCGACGTAAACGCGCAGTTCCTGTGGGAGCAGCGCTTTTTTTCTGCCAATGCTTTCTTGGCCGAGATTGTGATTTATGTTACTTATCCAGAAAAACTGGCGGGCTACAATAGATTGGACTGAAAGAAACGAAACTTTTAAATGGATAAAGGAGATTGGATCATGGCGTATTATAAACCTGCGCAAATTGCTGAAATTACCGTAGAGAACGGAATCAAGAAGGCGCATAACCCGCTATTGACCGTGCTGATTCTCGGCTTTCTGGGTGGAGCATTTATTGCCCTCGGCTTTTTGCTTGATATTCGCGTTATCAGCAATACCCCGGCAGAGTGGGGGAGTATGGCCAACTTTGTGGGGGCAGCGGTGTTCCCGGTTGGGTTGGTACTTGTTCTATTGGCAGGAGGAGAACTGCTGACGGGCAATATGATGGCTGTGCCGCTTGCCCGGATGGCGAAACGGATTACGACCCTAGAAATGTTCAAGAACCTGGTGCTTATCACACTCAGTAACTTCGCAGGTGCTTTGTTCGTTGCTTATTTCTTCGGCCATGTTGTTGGCTTGACCGCAGAAGGACCTTACCTGGAGAAATTGGTCGATATGGTGGCTCATAAGCTGGATGATGGTTTCCTGCAAGCCTTTATTTCCGGGATCGGATGTAACTGGCTGGTTGCTTTAGCCGTATGGCTGTCTTATGGGGCTGATAATATGAGTGGGAAAATCATGGGCATCTGGTTCCCGACGATGGCCTTCGTAGCTATTGGCTTCCAGCACGTCGTGGCCAATATGTTCTTGATTCCTGCGGCAATCTTTGAAGGCTATTATTCCTGGGGCGATTACTTCCGTAATTTCGTTCCGGTATGGCTGGGCAACCTGACTGGAGGAGCGATCTTTGTAGCGGGAGCATATTGGGCTTCTTACCTGAAAGATAAGGGACATGCGCCGGCTGCTGGACAGTCTGCGGATTCGACCTCTATTAGCAAATAGCATCCCTGTTCGGACAACAAGACAAGCGAATCAATACTTGCACAAACAGCGCAAGCTCTACGGCCTATTTTGGCGGGGAAGCTTGCGCTGTTTGTCTCGTAAGGAAGGCTCTTGGAAGCCGGAAAATAATTTGATTATCGCGTAGACCGATACTTCTGTTCCAGGTTTTCCACGTAGGTTTTGGCTTCAATTAGCGACATACCGGTGGCTATCCTAACCTCTTTGATAGCCCTAATGGTTTGATTCTCCATAATAAGGGCATGAAGCTTTTGCTCCAGATCGGGGTTGAGAGCTGTAGCTATAGATGAGGGCGCATATGATGCATTTGCGGTAGTGCCCGATTGCCACTTCAGCGGGCTTAATTCCTCTTTGAGCGAATTCAACTTGCTTTCCAAACTAGATAAACGAATCCACAGCACAACAACGAGTAGTATAGCTACAATTCCAATATACTCCATGCCAGCTTTCAACCTCCAATATTTCAGTTCATTATTTAATATCTACCTTAGCATGTTATAACTGTATGGTAACAGGAACTAACGTCATGGCACCGTAGTCACATGCGTTCCTGGCGATGAATGTACTTGCCTGCTCTGTCGTTTTAAGCGATACTATTCTAATCTGTTTCTTATACACGGATACACTGAGGTTGATGCAGAAGGGAGTGGATAACATGAAATGGCTGCAATCCTATCCACGTGAAGTCAAAATTTTTCTGGTTGCCAGCTTGATTAGCTCGGCCGGGGGCTCATTAATGTGGCCTTTGGTGACGATGTTTGTATTTAAGGTACTCGGCCGAACCGTTACAGACGCAGGTCTGGTTATTTTGGTCATGTCCGTTGGGGGGATTGCCGGACAATTGCTGGGAGGCGCACTCTACCACCGCTTGGGCGTGAAGCGCTTGATTGTGGGCGGTATCGGCTTCAATGCGCTGTTTCTGTTGCTCCTGCCTTATGGAAGCGGTCATTGGCATCTCTTCATGCTGCTGATGCTGCTGGTAGGTTTCTTTAATGCGACATCGATGCCGGCCATTCAGGCATTTATCGGCTTTCGCTTTGCCGAGCGTCGCGGAGAACTATTCAACGTGATCTATGTTGCCAACAATATCGGCGTTGCTCTGGGGACGGCCATGAGTGGCTTCCTGGCGCAAATTTCCTATAATTTGAGCTTTGTGTTGAACGGCCTGACTTCGGCGGCATTTGCTGTTTTCTTTTGGATTTATTTGAACAAAGTTCAAAAAGACGAGGGCGAATTGCATGTGCAAAAACGCAAAAATACCGTTGAGGGCGAGAGCGTTAAGAAATTGCTACGCCGTTACCCCGTTTATCTGTTTATGGGGATCGGTTCGTTTTTCTTATGGCTTGGCAACTGTATCTGGAATAACGGGGTGTCGCCGTTTACCATATCTCAGGGGATGCCAGAATGGAATTATAGTATATTATGGACATTAAACGGGATATTGATCTTCTTGGGACAACCATTCATTCTGTGGGTGAAACGGGTGTTTGCCGGCTCTGCTCAAGCGCAGATGACGGTCAGTGCCTTATTCTATATGATGGGCTATGCCACCATTCTTGGTTTTCATAATTACCCGAGCATGATCGCGGGGATGATCTTTGCGACCTTTGGAGAAATGTTGATCTCTCCGGCCATTCCGGCCTTTGTCTCTGATCGGACAGGCAAGGCGGCGCCATTTTACCTTGGCGTGGTTGGCGGGATGGGGGCAGCAGGCCGTGTAGTTGGACCGTACGCGATGGGCATGCTATTTGACTGGAATGGACTGATTCCCGTGGCCTGGCTGGCCGTCGGCATTGCTGGGCTATCGGCGTTGTCCTTCCTGATTCATGCTGTGATGAACCGGGATGATGATCAACCGGTCAGCCTCACTTCCTGACCCGGGTTCATAAGGGACCGTACGGATATCTATTGAAGTTAGATTAGAAGGGGTTGATCGGATGAAGCACGAATTCAGTACGCGATTGTCAGAGATGCGTGATGCGGCTGCGCTCATGGACATCGACAAGCTAACTTGGGATCGTCATAATACGCCCGCTGAAGTATTAAGCTGGAATTCGCGCGAGCACTATTTGAAGAACTGTCCTCCCGGCAGTCAGATTGTAGCTTGTCTGGGAGAACAGATATGCGGATATATCGGCTTTAAGTCCCCGACCTCGTTACCCAGTAATCGCCATGTGCTTGATTTGAATATCGCTATTCATCCAGCTTACCAGCGACAGGGTGTGGGTCGCCTTCTGATGAACGCGTTGCTTGAATGGGCGGCCATGCAGAATGTAAGCAAGCTGTCACTCCGCGTATTGTCCAGTAACCCAGGGGCGATTGCCTTTTACGAGAGTTGTGGGTTTACGGAGCAGGGACGGTTGATTGAGGAATTTCTTATTCAGGGTCAGTATGTGGATGATGTTCTGATGTGGCGAAGAGTATAGGCAGCCAGGCATTGAACTATTGGAAATATATCGGTATATTTAGAAGAAGAAAAATCGGGGAAGCATAAACCAATATTTATTGTACGCAGGTTTGAACTTCTATGAATAGAAAGGTGATACCCGTGGAGAACAAATTTACTCCTCCCAATTTCATTAAGAACATCATTTCGGAAGATTTGAAGAGCGGGAAGGTCAAGACGGTTGTAACCCGCTTTCCGCCGGAGCCGAATGGCTATTTGCATGTGGGACATGCCAAGGCGATCTGGATTAACTTTGCGCTGGCCGATGAATTCGGTGGCCGCACCCATCTGCGCTTTGACGATACGAATCCGGTCAAGGAGGACGTAGAATACGTTAACTCGATCAAGGAAGACGTCAAGTGGCTTGGTTTCGAGTGGGAAGAGCTTCGCTTCGCTTCCGATTATTTTGAAGAAATGTACCATCGTGCTACCGTATTGATCAACAAAGGCAAAGCTTATGTGGACGACCTGAGTGCCGAGCAAATTCGCGAGCTACGCGGAACGTTAACCGAGCCGGGCAAGAACAGTCCTTACCGCGATCGTTCTGTTGAAGAGAATCTTGATTTGTTTGAACGGATGCGGGCAGGGGAATTCCAGAACGGAGAAAAAGTGCTTCGGGCCAAGATTGATATGGCTTCGCCGAACATTAATTTGCGCGACCCTGTCATTTACCGGATCGTTCATACGTCCCATCATAACACCGGGGACAAATGGTGCATTTATCCGATGTATACCTTTGCCCATCCGCTGGAGGATGCCATTGAGGGCGTGACGCATTCGCTTTGCTCTACGGAGTTTGAAGATCAGCGTCCGTTCTACGACTGGGCTATCGCTGAGACCGAGATGCCGAATGTCTCTCATCAATATGAATTTGGACGGCTCAATTTGACTCAAACGGTGACCAGCAAGCGTAAGCTGAAAAAGCTGGTGGACGAGAAGATTGTGGATGGCTGGGACGATCCGCGTATGCCAACCATATCCGGATTGCGTCGCCGTGGTTACACGCCAGAGGCAATCCGGTCGTTCGTGTATGAGACCGGGATTTCCAAGGCGTACGGTAGTATTGACGTGAAGATGCTGGAGCATTTCATCCGCGAAGATTTGAAGATGAAGGCCCCGCGCACGATGGCGGTGCTTGATCCGCTTAAGGTTGTAATCACCAACTACCCTGAAGGCCAAACAGAAATGTTGGAGGCCGAGAACAATAGTGAAAATCCGGAGATGGGTAATCGTCAAATTCCCTTCTCGCGCGAGATTTATATTGAGCGGGAAGACTTCATGGAGAACCCGCCAAATAAATATTTCCGCTTGTTCCCGGGGAATGAGGTGCGCTTGAAGCATGCTTATTTCATCAAGTGTAATGAGGTTATCAAGGACGAGCATGGCGAAGTGGTGGAAATTCACTGCACCTATGACCCGGAAACCAAGAGTGGTAGCGGCTTTACCGGACGTAAAGTAAAGGGAACGATTCACTGGGTGGAAGCAAGCCAGGCGGTACCGGCAGAATTCCGTCTCTTCGAGCCATTGATTCTGGAAGAGGAAGAGGTTGAGGGAGTAGCACTGGACGAATCACCAGCAGGCTTGCTGGATGCCGCCGAAGGTCTACTGGATGAATTGGACCCGGCAACTGCGAATCTGGAAGAGTCGGTTGAGGAGAAGACATTCCTTGACCTGATTAATCCGAATTCCTTAACCATTGCTCAAGGCTTTGTAGAGCCTGGGATGAAGGATGCCGCGCCGCAGGATAAGTTCCAATTCTTCCGTCACGGTTATTTCAATGTGGATACCAAGTATTCCGCGCCGGGGCATCTGGTGTTTAACCGGATTGTATCGCTCAAAAGCTCGTTCCAACTGCCTAAATAAACCGAGCTGAATTTAAAAGACCAATAAAAGGGCCCCTCGCCTTCAAGCTATGCTGGACACCAGATAGCATGGAGAACGAAGGGCCCTATTTGTATTGTATATTGATCTATGGTTCGCCTCGAAGGATGACCGGGGAATACCCGTGGCGTCGGATACGATACCACATAGCTGCCAGACCAAGCGCTCCAATCAGTGTCAAGGCAACTCCTGAACGGTACATGATGACGGCTCCAAAGTTCTGGAACATCCAACCGCCGTAAAAACCAGCAAAAATACCGGCCAGACCGCTCACGGCAAAGGCAAAGGCAGCCTGTCCGGCTGAGCGCAGTGGTCTTGGCAGGAACAGGCCAATCAACCGGGTGCCTACATAGAAGAACCCGGCAAACGTGACCGAATGAAGCAGTTGAATAAACAGCACCTGTCCTGGACGGGTGACCTCTGACATGAGATCCCAACGCACGGCTGACAGTATACTGACGATGGTGATACAGGCCATCAGCACAGTCATTTTCTTTTTTAGATATCGATTCATCAGAAGGAAAATCAGCATCTCAAAGGCAGTGGACAGGAACACAGCTCCCCCCACCTCAAGGCGCGACCCTCCCAAATCGACAATAAATAAAGGCATGAAGATATTATTCATAAAGTTCGGGATGGCTACCAGTGTGCCGAAGATAACAAAAGCGACAAAATATTTATATTGCATCACCTGCCCGAGTTCCTTCTTCCCGAACCAGGGGGTGTGGAGTGTTTGGCGAATGGATGGCAAGAGTAGCGTTGAGCCGATAGCCAGCATGAGCGTGCTGCTGAACAGCAAGGAGATTCCATGATGTCCAACCGAATCGATGATCGGTCCGGCGGCCAAGGCAATCAGAGTCCATCCTAACGAACCAAAGAGACGGTAGAGGCCAAATTTCCGTTCCGTATTCTCCGTATAGCCCAATATCAGCGTGTTACTTTGCGACAGGATGGGGCTCTGGAAGAAATATAGCAACAGAATCGTCAGGTACAGCATCGAGAATGTCGTTGCCTTGAACATGAGATGGCCCATCAGCAGCATACCTAGCATCATTACCAGCAGCACGGCCCGAGGATTCTGCCGTTGATCACCCCAGTGGCGCCAGAAGGGGTGGGCCAGCAAGGAGACTAAGGGGCCGATTGCCATCAGGCTGCCAATCTCCAGCTTGTCCATACCGATATCCTGTAGATAGAGCTGGAAGAAGGCAGCAAAAATAACCATAGTGCCATATATGAAAAAGTTAAGAAGCCCTAGCGGCATCAACGAAAAGGACGAATGTCGTTTTGTATCCTGCAAACGCGCCATTCCTTTCTATCCGGTCCTGATTCGTCACAATTGCGCATGTGACTATGATCCCAATGTAACACACAGATGAAAAGGGATACAAACCAAGTTTTAATTGATTTACCATTATTTACAGTTTGCTTGCGGGAAATGTCCGTATCCTTACAGGTTTGTACGTGAAGACTGACACATACTGTTCAAGTATATGTCAGCCGCTTGTGCGATACAATGAACTAAGGGATGAGTTGTAACAAAGATCACATTAAAGCGCTTACATTTAAGGGTATAATGCAGTTAAGCGATACGTGATCCCCCTTAATCATGTGTCGGTATATGCATCTAAGATGATTTCCGGCAGGACTTAAGGAAGTCATCTTTTTTTAACCCTAAGGCAATAAGCAACAAGGAAGCGCGACAAATTAAGGAGATGAATTCAGATGGCTATGCTGTTCAAACCTTTGGTCTACACACAGGAGCAGGTAAGGTGGCTGGAAACTCGCGGATTAGTGTATCATGTGCTGATGGATTTCTTGAGCCGTCCTCCGCGAATGTCCCTGATCGCTCAGTGGAGACACAAACTGGGATTGAACCATAGGATTGAGGGTAGCGAAGGCTGGAGTAAGCTCAAAGCGTATCTGGAGAGTATTGATGAAGACGGCTTCCGCCGCGTATGTCATCAGGAAGCTGAAGAATATATCCGCCTGTTCACGGGTCATGAAGCGGTTGTCCCGGCGTGTGAAAGCATTTATCGCTCCCGTTTGGAAGGGGTAAGTGCCTTTGCCTGCATCGCCAAGGTGAGCAAGAATTACACGGACAATGGCATCGTGTTTAACAAGCTGAACGGAGAGCGCGATGATCATATTGCGCTTGAACTGGAATTTATGGCCGTACTGGCCGAAGGGATGCTGGCGAAGGCTAATCTGCAACAAAGTTGCCTCGCTTTGGCTGATTCGCAAATCAGCTTTCTAAGATTGCATCTGCTAAGATGGGCTCGTCTCTTCTCCAGAGAACTGTTGCAAGCGACGAATAGTCCCTTATACGTAGCGGTGGCTGAACTGATGGATGACTTCCTGATAGCCGATTTGAACGCACTTTGTACCTGGCGGAACAACCAACAGGAAGCAGAGCAGTAATCAACGATATTCTCCCTCTTTCTATAAGAGGTAGTTAAAAAGTCGTCTTTCCAGAACGAAGCAGTTCGAGGAGTGGATTCGACATCGAATCTTGAATTCACCCGGGCCTTCCGTTGCTCACGTAGATCTGTCTACGCTCCGCTACTCAGTCCCTGGCTTCATCCAACCTTCTCGGTCCTGTAAACCCGACTTTTTGAACTCGAACTTAAAAAGCTTCTCATGCTGATTTAACATAGCGTGAGGAGCTTCTTTGTGCTTGGCTATATATTGAGGAAGCGGGACATCATATTCCTGGACATTTTTCATCTACCCAGCTAGGAAGAACGCAATCGATCATGTAGAATATAGACAAGCTATTCTCGCGAAAACCATACAAAGGAGACAACAATGAGACGAGGACTACAAATCATTATCATCGCCCTAGTTCTATTTGCGTTCTACTTCCTTGGATTTGGCGTCTTCGGTAAGTTCGGGGGGACGCTGCTTAGTATATTTCAGACACTTACAGTCATTACTATCGGCTTGGCTATATTTATGGAGAACCGCAATCCTTCCAGCACACTGGCCTGGATCATGGTATTAGCTTTGTTGCCGGGGGTTGGGCTTGTTCTTTACTTCCTGCTGGGGCAAAATTACTTCCGCCGGCGGAAATTTGATAAGAAAGCCGAGCAAGACCGCTTAAGTTATGAACGAATTGACCGGGGTGGCAAATTATTGCCTCGCGATCTGTCCCAGTTCAGCCCGGGGCAGCAACGGTTGCTGCATCTATCCCAGCGGCTGGCGCGGACGCCCTTCTCCATGGCTAGCCGTACGCAGGTGCTTACCAATGGAGAAGAGACCTTCTCTACGCTGCTTCGGGAGATGAAGAAGGCCAAACATCATATCCATATGGAGTATTACATTTACCGTGCGGACGACATCGGCCGGGAGATTCAGAAGACGCTGATTGCGAAGGCTCGTGCCGGGGTTGAGGTTCGCTTTATGTTTGATGCTGTGGGCAGCATTGGATTGCCTAAGGCGTTTATTAACGAACTGAGCGAGGCAGGTGCCAAGATTGGTATCTATGGGGAAGTCCGTTTTCTCGCCTTATCAAGCCGGGTCAATTACCGAAATCACCGCAAAATTGTGGTGATTGATGGGAATACCGGCCTTATTGGTGGGCTTAACGTAGGCGATGAGTATCTAAGTCGCAGCACGACCTATGGATTCTGGCGGGACACGCATATGCTTGTGAAGGGTGAAGCGGTTCGCTCATTGCAAATTATCTTTCTTCAGGACTGGCAATACGTCACGGGTGAGAGGATTATGGACCCGGCTTATTTGTCGCCGGAATTGGAGCAGGGGTGCAGCGGGGCTGTGCAGATTGTACCTAGCGGTCCTGATAATGAAAGTCGTACTCTCAAAAATATCTTCTTCGCCATGATTACTTCAGCCAAAAAATCGGTATGGCTAGCCACGCCGTATTTCATTCCGGATGAGGATATTATGACGGCACTGCGAGTGGCGGGGCTGGCGGGAATCGACGTCCGCCTTCTGTTCCCAGCCAAACCGGATAAGCGTCTTCCTTTCCTGGCTTCACATTCTTATTTCCCCTCATTACTTGAGGTAGGCGTAAAAATTTATGAATACGAGAAGGGGTTTCTCCATTCCAAGCTTCTTATCGTCGATGGAGAGATGGCCACGGTGGGAACGGCAAACATGGATATGCGGAGCTTCCATCTGAATTTTGAGGTGAATGTGCTGCTAGTGCATGACGATAGCATCGAGAAGATGGTCAAGGATTTCGAACGGGATTTGCTGTCGACGAAGCTGATCGACAAGGATGAGTTCATGAAGAAGAAGCTTATGGTTCGTGTGGCGGAGTCGGCAGCGCGGCTGCTGTCCCCGCTGTTATAGAGGAGGGAAGCTTAGATGAGTCATACATCCGAACGCAAGGCGGAGCATATCAGGCTTTGCCTGGAGGAGCAGGTCAATGCAGAGGGGATACGTTCCGGATTTGAGCAGTACCGATTTCGTCATCAGGCATTGCCTGAGCTGGATTTCGCTGAAGTCCATATGAAGACCGTATTCTTAGGAGCCTCTCTGCGAACACCACTCCTGATCAGCTCCATGACCGGTGGCAGCAAGCTGGCAGGCGAGATTAATGCAAGGCTGGCGGAGGCCGCTGAGCGGCGCGGTTGGACGCTGGCCGTCGGGTCCGTGCGAGCAGCTGTTGAGCATGGTGACCTGGCGCCTACCTTTAACGTCAGACGGTTAGCACCATCCATCCCTATCATTGCTAATCTGGGGGCGGTGCAGCTTAATTATGGATATGGGCCTGATGATTGCCGCCGGGCGGTGGAGATTGTCGGTGCGGATATGCTGGTCCTGCATCTGAATAGCTTGCAGGAGGTGTTCCAGCCGGAGGGGAATACGAACTTCAGCGGCCTGTTGAGCCGTATTGAGCGTGTGTGCCGAGAGTTGCCCATTCCCGTAGGCATCAAAGAGGTCGGCTGGGGCATTGACGGTGTGACGGCCAGAAGGCTGCGTGAGGCGGGAGCGGCCTTTATCGATGTTGCCGGAGCCGGAGGCACCTCGTGGAGCCAGGTCGAGAAGTTCCGCGGTAGCGATGCCGTTCGCCGGGCCGCGGCTGAGGCCTTTGCCGATTGGGGGATCCCTACGGCTGAATGTATTCGCGAAGTGCGGGCGGTTTTGCCGGATGCTGCATTAATTGGCAGCGGGGGGCTTAATACAGGCGTAGATGCAGCCAAGGCTCTGGCCTTGGGGGCGGATCTGGCCGGTTTCGGCAGAGCCTTGCTGGAGCCTGCGGTGCACTCCGAGGAAAGGCTGGACATGCTGCTGGAGCGTGTGGAGTTGGAGCTACGCACAGCCATGTTCGGTATCGGTGCTGGAAGCATTGGCGAGCTGAAGAACACGTCAAGGCTGATCCGCAGAGAGTAGCGGTGGACAAAGTTCGTATTTGGTCCAAACTCGCAGTGAAAGGGTTTGGGTGGTTTATAAGGAGGGATGAGTATGAAACCTTCATGGTGGGTCTGGAGTTCGAGAACATGGGTCATTACGGGGCTTGGAGCGCTCTTGTATTGGGCGACAAGCTGGATAGGTATTCCCATTACATCGACCGTTGAATTGAGACCGGGAATTGCGTTGCTGTCCGTACTGGGGGCGTTATTTGGCCCGGTAGTCGGTTTTATTGCAGGGTTTGTGGGACATGCAATGAACGACTTGATGATGGATGGAACCGTATGGTGGGGATGGGCGCTGGGATCAGGGATGACTGCAGCGTTCATGGGGCTTATTTTCCTGTACAATGACTTCGATGCGCATGAGGGAATGATGGAGAAGCGACACCTGATTCGGTTTGTCCTTTATGGTACAGTGGGCATTTTCGTGTCACTCCTGTTCTCCGGGGTATTTGATGCCTTGGTGCTGAGGGAACCGCTGGGTAGTCTCGTAGAGCAGGTCATTTGCGCCGGGGTTGCTAATGTGGGGGTGTTTCTGATTGTAGGTCTGCCCGCCGTTTGGGCTTATGCCAAGCGCAATCGTGGACATATCCAGTCGAGCCCAGAATAGATATGACAAATCAGGAAGCAGGGGACAGAATGGTTAAGCTGAATCGCATGAACGAATTGGAATACCAATTATTTCTTGATCGTTCCATACAAGATTACGCAGAAGATAAAGTAACAGCGGGTACCTGGAAGGAGGAAGACGCCCTTAGACTCGCCCGGGAAGCCATGGAGCAATATTTGCCGAATCAACAGCATACGCAAGGGGCGCATCTGTTCACGGTACGGGTCGCAGATAGCGATACGCCCATCGGACACCTGTGGTTCAATGTAGTGGAGAAGGAAGGCACCCGCTACGCATTTATTTACGATATTCTAATCGATGATCCCTTTCAGGGCCAAGGTTATGGTCAGGCGACGATGCAGGCGTTAGAACACGAGGTTCGCGCACAGGGATTGGATCGGATCTCCTTGCATGTGTTCGGACATAATGAACGGGCTTTTCGTTTGTACCAGAAGGTGGGATACGTGATCACAGACATTACCATGAGCAAATATCTGGATGATGTCTAAGTATCCTTGAAATATATTCGATGTATCGTTACTATGGTTGAAGGAAGAATGAGCAATTACATGAATAGGAGTTGTCAAACATATGGCTTTAAAAGCAGGAATAGTTGGGCTTCCCAACGTGGGCAAGTCTACACTGTTTAACGCGATAACCCAGGCGGGGGCTGAATCCGCAAATTACCCGTTCTGTACGATTGACCCTAACGTGGGTGTGGTTGAGGTACCGGATGAACGGCTTGATAAACTGACGGAACTGGTTACGCCTAACCGTACAGTGCCCACGGCTTTTGAATTTGTTGATATCGCAGGTTTGGTACGCGGGGCAAGTAAGGGCGAAGGACTGGGCAACAAATTTTTGGCTCATATTCGCGAAGTGGATGCAATCGTCCATGTGGTTCGTTGCTTCGAAGACGAGAACATTACTCATGTTGATGGACATATCGATCCGATCAGCGACATCCAGACGATTAACCTGGAATTGATCTTGGCTGATGTGGAAAGTGTCGAGAAGCGGATTGAGCGCTCGCGTAAAAATATGAAGGGCGGCAATAAGCAATACGCACAGGAAATTGAGGTACTCGAACGGATCAAGGACGCTTTGTATAATGATCAGCCAGCGCGAAGCGTGGAACTGACCGATGATGAGAAGCAAATCGTACGCGATTTGCATCTATTAACCTTGAAGCCGATTTTGTATGCGGCCAATGTGAGTGAAGAAGGCGTGACGGATGCTGATAACAATCCGTATGTACAGAAGGTGAAGGAATTTGCTGCTGCCGAAGGGGCTGAGGTTGTACCTATCAGCGCCAAGGTGGAAGCGGAAATTGCTGAGCTTGAAGGCGAAGACAAGGCGATGTTTCTGGAAGAACTGGGACTTAGCGCTTCGGGTCTGGACCGTTTGATCCAGGCTGCTTACCGTCTGCTTGGATTGTATACGTATTTCACGGCGGGTGTACAGGAGGTTCGCGCCTGGACCATTCGCAGAGGAACCAAAGCTCCGGGAGCAGCCGGTGTTATCCACACGGACTTTGAACGTGGCTTCATTAGGGCTGAAGTTGTATCTTATGAGGATCTTGCGGCAGCCGGGTCCATGAATGCAGCACGTGAGCGTGGCCAACTGCGTCTTGAAGGCAAAGAGTATGTGGTGCAGGACGGCGATGTCATGCACTTCCGTTTTAACGTCTAGTTCGGAAGTCGCGATATTTCCATTCGTCCGATGATTGGTAATAAATTTCTTGTTTTTTCTGTAAAATCATGATTATACTTAAGCAACTTAGTACACTTTTTAGGGGGAGTTTTAGTGAGTATGGATTACGCATTATCCCGCAAGACTCAATTGGATACCCGCGAATTATTGCTGCTGGATTCCGAGGTTAAGAACTATGGCAAGAACATGGTAGTAGCCTACATCTTGTGGTATTTCCTGGGCATGTTCGGCGGACACCGCTTTTATATGGGTCGCACCGGTTCAGCGGTAGCTCAACTCGTATTGTCGATTACAGTAATTGGTATGATTGTTACTTCTATCTGGTGGATCGTGGATGCCTTCCTGGTGCATACCTGGGTGAAGGATCACAATGCTCAATTGGAGAACCGTGTAATTGATCGCATCTTTGCTGACCGGGGCAGATCTCCGGAGTTCCCTATTTAATGACGTATAGCAAAAGCGATTTATCCACCACTGAGATGATGCTGTTGAACTCGGAGATGAATAAGCGGGAGAAATCTCTGGTTCTGGCTTACTTGATGTTATTGGCCGGTCACTTGGGGGTACACCGTTTCTATATGAAACGAATTGCCTCGGGAATTCTACAACTTTGTTTATTTGTGTTGGTCCTTGTTTTCTATTTTATCTTCCTGATTACCTTCGAGATTGAGAGTTATAATTCGCCTGACACGATGTATTTCATGGTTTGGATGGTTGCCTTTCTCGTAATGGGGTTGGGTTTGACGGTTTGGGTCATCGTAGATGCTTGTCTGTTGCCACGCATGGTACGAACCTGGAACGAGCGATTGGAGCAATCGTTAGTCTCACAAATCATATCCCACCGTACGGGGGCAGACAACAAGATTTAATCGATTTGCTGCGGGATTGTAAATAAGGATAGAGGGATGCCGAGAGCTTCAACATTATGTTGAGGCTCTCGGCTTTTTGTCGTGGTAAGGTTCAGGCGAACGTGGTGATCGCTCGGCGGAGAGGTGAAGCTGTACGGTGAATACACAGCAGGCGAGCAGCAATGCGCCGACTAGCAGGAAGGAGGCTTGCAGACTCACAAAGGCGGTGAAGAAGCCAAATAACAGAGGGTCCATCAACTGGGCGGCCCGGTTAGACATCAGCCGCAGGCCAATGCCCAAACCGCGCTCCTCTGGCGCGGTGGAATGAGCGATCATCGATAGGGTTAACGGCTGGTTGATGCCCAGAGCGAGCCCTGTGATGAACACAAGTGCTGCGATGCCGTAGAAATTGCTAAGTAATGGGGCGATGAACAACAGCAGCAGGGAGACGGCATAGGTCAAGGTTAGCATCCAGCCAAAGCTCAGTCTGGCCATAAGCCGAGGATAGAGGGGGCGGACAAATAAGGCGGACACTGCGCCGATGGATATGAGCAATCCAACCTTGGTGTTGGAGATACCTAGAGACTCCAGGTGCAGCGGCAGATAGGCTGTACGCACATCGACGATGAATAAAGAGATGAAGGTTGTTAGCAAAATAACGGCGAAGCTACGGTTGCGGAGCAGTCCGAGACACTGGCCGAGCCAGCGCCGGATTTTCTCAAACGTGTTCTCCAGCGGCAACAGATAGGCGCTTTGCCCTACTCTGGAAGACAGAGTCGAAGGTGCTTCATCCCGGCATTGCCAGGATGTGAAGATGAGCAGTACGCTGGTCAGGATATATCCGGCAAACACCATTTTATAGCCGAAATGGTCAGCCAAATAGCCAGAGAGGATGGGTGCGAGCATCTGGCCAATCGCCATGTACAAAGAGAAGGTAGCGAAGCGGCTTTCATTGCCTTGGACAGGCCCCTCCGTAATTAGCACCTGTACGGCCAGCCAGACCGCCATCTGACCAAGACCAGCCAGCAGTTGAGCTAGGGCCAGTGTCCAGGGGCCACCTGAAATCCAGTACAATAAGCCGCTGCCCAGCATCATAAACGAACCGACGCGCAGAACATTGGACCGGCCAAAGCGGTCAGCAATGAATCCGCCGGGAATAGCGGCGAGCATAGGTAGCAGGGCATAGACGGCAAGCACAATGCCAATGGATAATCCCTGCAAGCCCAGCGAGGCGGCATACAAGGTGATGATGGGTCTGGTTAGCGAGAACGCGAACCAGTATAGGCCGCAGGAGATGGATACCCAGATGAAATTACGGTGATTAGCGGGAACGGGTGATGTTGGTTGCAGCATATAAGCGGCCCCCTTGGCGAATTGACGTTATGGGATAACAAAAGCGGAGTTCCCAGGGGCTCTGGGCTCCGCTTTGCTTCCTTCCTTGGACTTGGGTTACACGGTGGCATTGGACTGGCTGGCCGGGAAGTCGATCTTGCTGTCATGCAGTCCTTTCTCCGTTTGCTTCAGATAGTTCACAGCTTCCTCGGTGCTGACCATGTCGGCATACTTGGCATTCATGTCGAACAGGTTGATGGCATGGGACGCTTCCCCACGGTCAAAGGTACATTCTTCAACGACGCCGACATAGTAGTTATAAGAGAAGGCGTCGATGACTCCGGCCCTTACGCATCCACCCGTCGTAGTACCGCAGATGAGCAGGGTGTCGATGCCAAGGTCGGTGAGATATCCGATCAGTGGCGTACCATGGAAAGGTGAGGGCTTCAACTTCTCGATGACGATGTCTTCTGGCCGAGGCGCAATCTCGCGCACGATCTCGTTGCTTCCGTATCCGGCAATGGTCTCGACTTCGGAGGAGCGGGTATTCTTCCTGCGCCAGCCACCAGCATCAAATCCATCGGGACGGCGATCAACACCGGTGGTGTAGAAGATCGGGATGCGTTGGTGCCGGGCGGCTTGCAGGAGCTTCTGGATGTAAGGAATGGCTTCCCAGGCGGCTTCACCACAGCTATTACGCCAGTGCTTGACCGAATCCAGAATCGGTTCCTTCTCATGTCCACAAAATCCGTAGCTGACATCAATCACCAGCAGGGCGGGGCGCTGGCCAAAGCCAGCCTTGGCGTCATAACCGGCACTACCGAATACTTGCTTATCACGATCCGTCAAAAAGCGGTCCCATACTTTCATATTGATACAGCCTCCTTAATAGTGCGTGTTCAAAAAGTCGGGTTTTCAGGACCAAGAAGGTTGGATGAAGCTAGGGACTGAGTAGCGGAGCGTACGTATTGGGTACGTGAGCAACGGAAGTCCCGGCTGAATTCAAGATTCGATGTCGAACCTGCTTCTCGAACTGCTTCGTTCTGGAAAGATGACTTTTTGAACAACCTTTAATAGTGTGGTGAATTTGAGTTATTTAACAAATTGGGTGTCTACAATGTCGCTATAGCCGATGTTCTCATCCTTCAGCAAGCCGGCAGCCCGGACAACGGATAGCCCTGTAGCGACAGATTCTTCGGTGATTTGGCCGGAATACTCCCACATTTCATCCTCGTAAGACCGGTCGATCGTGGCCTCGAGCAACTCCTGAGACATGGTCGGAAATTCCAGCTTGGCAATCTCCATGCTTTCTTCCTTGTTGTCGCGTATGAATTCCAACCCCTTATGGATGCCTTCTACAAACTTCTCAACGGTGTCGGGGTCATTTGTAATGTTGTCCAACTTGATATTAATCGTGGAATAGGCGTACGGCCCAAGCTCCTGCGGAACATTGTAGAACGGCTCGCCCCAGATGCCTTCCTCGATGCCTTGCGTCAACAGAGGTTCGGTCACGACGGCCACATCCCCTTGACTTTGCTGCAATACGGCAGGGATGGCTCCATTATCGACTTCCTTGAGCATCAGGTCCTTGTTCAGTTCCATTCCCCATTCGCCAGCCAAGTAACGGATGATCGAGTTGGGCGTTCCGCCGTATTGGGATACAGCAACGGTCTTGCCCTTCATAAAGGCGGCGATATCTGTGCCGGGGTCCAGATCAGACCTTGCTACCAGGTATACGTTGCCACGGTTTACGATGTTGACGATGGCCCGAAGTTCGGCTCCCTTGGCTTTGGCAAAGGCATTATGCTCAGGGCCGCCGATGAAGCCAAAGGCCTGGTCGGTCAAGACGGCATTGGTATGCGCGCTTCCGCCGGAGAGGGTTACTGCCTTAACGCTCAGGCCGTCAAACAGATTTTTGCGAATGGCGATGTATAGTGGCAAGTAACCGGTGCTGTGAACGGGCTCGGCTATCGTCAACTCCTTAACGGAAGTGGAGCCACCTGCGTTGCTGGCTTCTGCGCCTCCAGCCGAAGCCTCTGCTGGGGGAGTTGCCGGATTCGGTGTGGCATTGCTGCCGCATCCTGCAATAAGTGTGATGATTAGCCCAATGGCAAGTAGCCAAACGTGACGAGCAAATAATGAGCGTTGATTCATGATAGTTCCCCCTCCATATCCGCGTGTTCTCTTTATGTGCGAGTTTGTGAACAACCTATTTATGATTTATTTATGGGTGAAGCCCTTGAGCAAATACCCTTCCAGCTTGCCAACCAGGATGTACAGCAGCATGGACAGGATAGACAAGTTAAAGATATTCGCCCAGATCAGGCTGATCTCGTAGGTTTGTCCGGCATAGAAGATCATTCGGCCCAGGCCTCGCTCGGAGCCGATATATTCGCCTACGATAGCCCCTGTGAGCGCCAACCCAATATTGATACGCAGGGCGGAGATCATCGCGGGGATGGCCGTTGGAACGATAACCTTACTGAATACTTGCATCCTGGAAGCGCCCAGAGAATACACCATGCGAACCAGGTCTTTGTCAACGCTGCGCACCCCGTTGTAAGTGGTCAGGGTAGTAATGACAACGGTAATGGCGAAGCCCATGGCTACCTTGGAGCCCATGCCGATTCCGAACACCAGCACGATGATGGGAGCAAGGGCCAGCTTGGGCATGGCTTCAAACATAATAATGAACGGTTCGAAGATACGGGCGTAATATTTGGACCACCAGAAGGATAATCCCAGCAGCGTGCCACCTGCGGTTCCTAGCAAGAACCCATACACGGTGGAGCGGAAGGTATAGAAGGTGTCTTGCCAGACGGCTCCCGTCTGTACGCCGATCAACCAGGTGCGGGCGATCTCCGATGGCTGACTCCAGAAGAAGGAATTAACCAATCCCATACTGGCCCCCAGCTCCCACAGCAGAAGAACGGCGAGGAATAATGCGAGACGGCCAAGGTTGACCAGCCAGGGCTTGGGTGTAGACATTTCATACTTCAAGGCGTTGGTGCGCGTGCGGGGAGCGGAAGAATTCCTTAACTTGCTCAAGCTTCCCTTGCGTTCTACGACATCCTCACTTGGCATCGATGCTCACTCCTTTCTGTTTTGGCATTAAACGGCAGCTTCCTGCTGATACGCCTTGAGGGTTTCTTCGGATAGCGTGCGTAGCGCTTCTTCCTTCAATTGAGTGAATTCTGGCGAAGTAATGATCTGCGGCTTCCGTGGCCGAGGCAAGTCAATCATCAGATGCCGCTTGATCGTGCCTGGACGGGAGGTCATAATGTATACCTCATCAGAGAGGTAAATCGCTTCTTCCATGTCATGGGTGACGAAGAGAATCGTTTTTTGAAAGTCGTCCCAGAGGTCGAGCAGCCATTCCTGCATCATAGCCCGGGTCTGGGCATCCAGAGCGCCGAAGGGCTCATCCAGCAAAATGACATCCCGGTCATAAAGGATGGTGCGAAGTAGTGCAGCTCTCTGTCTCATGCCTCCGGAGAGTTGAGCGGGGAAATGATACTCAAACCCCTTAAGGCCATATTTGTGTAGCAGGGGCAGTGCCTTGGCTTTGGCCTCCCGTTTGGAAGTGCCTTGAATCTCCAAGCCAAGTATTACGTTGTCCAGAATCGTCCGCCAGGGCAGCAGCAGATCCTTCTGCAGCATGTAACCGGTGATGCCGGTTAGTCCATCGACACGGTTCCCGTTGACATAGATGGCTCCTTCCGTATTGTCGAGCAGTCCGGAGATGATATTAAACAAGGTAGACTTCCCGCACCCACTGGGGCCAACGATGCTGACAAAGCGGTGGTTGGGAATCCGCATATCAATCGGACCTAGTGCTTGAACCAGAGTGCCGTCTGCTGACGGATAGGTTTTGCTGATGTTCTCAAGCTCCATCTTGTAAGGGTTCATCTTCATCGCCACCTCCTTTGTGTTAAATATATAGTAGTATATATAACACAACCTGGGTGATAAGAGGTTTTTATGTTAGATAATATAACATTTATATTACATAATTATTGAGGGAGGATGAACGGAGTACTTTATTGATTCCCGTTATTGCGGAATTGATCTACTTGAGCGATAATGCCGGCTTGCAGATTGGGCAGTAAATTGAGGATTTGATCTGATGCGGAATGTGAATATACACAATAGAAGCTTTGTTGCAGGTGGATTTCAGGTAGGGAGATTTTTTCGATGGCGGCATCGCGGCCGGAAGGCCATAGAGAAGATACGGGCAGAAAGGAGCAGCCTGTCCCTTGTTCGACCATTTGGCGAATGACGTGCGAGGCGTCTACCTCAATCAGCTTTTGGGGGTACATGCGTAAGGGGGCAAATAGTTCATGCTCCAGCAGCTCTCGCAAAGGCATATGCCTTTTGAGCAAAATAAAGGGCACCTCCCCCAGATAGGTAGCAAGACTGCGGTAGCGAGGAAATGTGGGTTGTTTGGGTCCGATGAAGGCGAGAGGCTCTTCAAATAGCTTAACGCTGTGAAGCTGAGGGAGTGGTGAGAAGGTTTGGTTGATGAAGGAGATATCGAGTTCTTCCGAAGCCGTGCGCAGCGCCAGGTCCAGTGACTGGCCGGTGCTGATCTTCCATTCAATCAGAGAGGCTTGCTCCTTCATGGATTGTATAATGGAGGGAAGCATCACATGGGTCAGTGATTCGACGATACCGATACGCAGCTTCTTCTCCGTAGGTGGCGCTGATAGCGTGCGAAGGGATTCTTGCCCGGCTTCCAGGGCGCTTAGGGCATATTGGGCATAGAAGTAAAATTTGCGTCCGGCTTCTGTCAGGAATGCGCCCGAGCGTGTCCGGTGAAACAACGAAGCGCCTAGCTCGGCCTCCAGTCCTGCGATGCGAATGCTGACGGCAGGCTGTGTCAAAGCAACATAGTGGGCCGCCTTGCTCATGCTCTCTGTCTCGGCTACGGCAATAAATACTTTCAGATCCAACATGTCCACGGGTGCTGCCTCCTCGCTTCTATTAAACATCCGGTTCAATAGTGTGAGATTATTTTACATGAAAACGTCGGGCGTGGCACTGGTTAAATTTCCCTCGAGTTAAGTTGAATTCTGCTCAAATTTGCCACGGAGGGACTGCTAACGCAGGGTTTAACTTAATTTCGCTTTTCTCTTCAATTCTCTTCAATACGTTACTTGAGTTAGCCCTACTGAAGTATTTAAGCGAAGTAATGAAGTATTATAGAAATCTTTGTACATGAGTGGGAAATCCTCCTGCTAATTTCAGTGAATAGGCTGATTTTGAGCATTTAGCGGGAAAAACTCCCTATAAATTCACACTTTGAGGCTGTTTCTGGCGATATGGTCGAAATTATATGGAGGAATTCCAGTTAATTGTTTGCTGATGGGGAAAATGTGGATTTTAGCTGGAACATTTCCCGCTAATTTAATGAGGGGCGGCACGATAGGCGATAATATGTTAGGTGATTTATTCAAGTGCCATATTAGGTGCCGCATAGTTATTCTGAAATGCAAGTTTCATTCCCTTTATCCATGTCTCAGGCTCCGTCGCTCAGCAGGTGTTATATAAAATATCTTGGAGAAGTCGACCATGGGGGAGCTATTCATTTCCCGTATTTTATGCTATAATAAAAAGTCGTTTACCCCGGTTTATTGAAGAATTATTAGTGGAAGAATTATTGTGAAATGTGAAGAGAGGTGACTTCCCTTGTTGGACCGACTACAATCCCTGGCCGACCGTTATGAGAAGCTCAGCGAGCTGCTTTGTGATCCGGATGTGGCGAATGATTCGAAGAAGCTTCGGGATTACTCCAAAGAACAATCGGATTTGCAGCCGGCTTATGAGGCGTTTGTTGAATATAAGCATGTCATTGAAGAGCTGGATGCGGCAAAGGCAATGCAAGCCGAGAAGCTGGATGATGAAATGCGTGAAATGGTTAAAATGGAGATTGAGGAATTGAGTGCACGCCATCAGGAACTCGAAGAGAAGATTCGTGTGCTGCTGCTTCCCAAAGATCCAAATGATGAGAAGAACGTGATTGTGGAAATTCGTGGTGCTGCCGGTGGAGACGAAGCGGCGTTGTTTGCTTCTGATCTGTACCGGATGTATACGCGTTATGCCGATTCCCAAGGCTGGCGTGTCGATATTATGGATATGAACGAAAGTGACCTGGGCGGCTTTAAGGAAGTGATCTTCATGATCAACGGACGCGGAGCCTACAGCAAGATGAAGTATGAGAGCGGCGCGCATCGCGTGCAGCGTATCCCGACGACGGAATCGGGTGGACGGATTCATACCTCTACCTCCACAGTTGCGGTGCTGCCGGAAGTGGAAGATGTGGATATCGAGATTATGGATAAGGATATCCGGGTGGACACCTTCTGTTCCAGTGGTGCAGGTGGACAATCGGTTAACACTACCAAGTCGGCGGTGCGGGTGACACATATTCCGACAGGTATCGTAGCGACTTGCCAGGATGGCAAGTCGCAGAACTCCAATAAGGAGAAGGCCCTGCAAGTGCTTCGCGCCCGGATCTTCGACCTTAAGCGTCAGGAAGAGGAAGCGAAGTATGCTGGCGAACGGAAGAGTAAGGTGGGTACCGGTGACCGCAGTGAGCGGATCCGGACCTATAATTTCCCGCAAAGTCGGGTAACCGATCACCGTATCGGATTAACCTTGCATAAGCTGGATCAAGTCATGAACGGCGAGATTGAAGATATCGTGTTGGCGTTGACGATTGCGGAGCAGGCTGATCTGATGGATAAAGGAGAATAAGACGATTGAACAGTGAAGGCTACCGGTTATCCGGAACAGTCACCATTTGGGAAGCCCGTAAAGAGGCTTCTTCTTTTTTAGCTGCGGTCGGTATTGCGGAGCCAGATTCCAACGCCGAATTGCTGCTTCGCCATGTGCTGGGACTTGAGGGGGCGGCTTATCTCGCCGCCCTGCGTGATCCTTTCCCGGCGGAGCGCAGAGACGCCTGGGAGGCGGTCATCCGCCGCAAAGCGGCGGGCGAGCCAGCGCAGTATATTATCGGGGAACAGGAGTTTTACGGATTGACCTTTCAGGTCAATTCGGCGGTGCTGATCCCCCGGCCCGAGACGGAGCTGCTCGTGGAGCGAATCGCGCTTGAAGGCGATTCGTTGTGGCCTGGCGGCACGCCCCGCGCCGCCGATATCGGCACCGGCAGCGGCGCGATTGCCGCCGCGCTGGCTTCCCTGCGCCCGGCGTGGCACGTCGCGGCGAGCGATATCTCGCCGGACGCCCTGGCGGTGGCTCAGGCCAATGTCCGGCGGCTTGGCCTTGCCGTCACGTTCAAGCAGGGGAATCTGCTTGAACCGTTCGCTGGCCAGCCGTTGGACATCCTGGTGTCGAATCCGCCGTATATTCCGGCGGAGGAAATCACGCACCTTCAGCCGGAGGTGCGTGATTACGAGCCTCGCGGCGCGCTGGACGGTGGGCCGGACGGCCTCTCGCCCTACCGGATCATGATGGCGCAGCTTGCCTTGTTGCCTCAGCCGCCTCGCTTGATCGGCTTCGAGCTTGGCATGGGCCAGGCCGGGGCGGTGGCTGACCTGCTCCGCGCCTCCGGGCACTGGGACGAAATTATTACTGTGCCCGATTTGGCAGGCATCGACCGCCATGTGCTGGGCGTGGCCCGGAACAAGATGTAGCTGTAGTTGATCAGTAGATGATTGTCCGGAAATCTAGCTGATTATCCCGAAAACCTCAAAAAAATGGATGAATCTCCTCAATCAAATGTCGCTAACCACTATGAAATAGTTTCATAGAATGTGGTATAACCCGAAAGGAGGAGATTCAACATGCCTGTTACTTTCACACTGCCTTATACGCAAGGCGCCGGAGTGGGGCAAGGGTATTTCGTAGCCCCTGATCCGCTGGGTGTCGCCGGGGTTGTCACAATCACGGCAACGGCGGGGAATGTGGAGCTTCGTATTACTCGTTATAATGCTCCTAGCTTCATCCAGCCGGTAGCTGCTGGCAGCACGTTCTCTGTTGGACTTGACAAAATTCAGACCATTGGAGTGTTTGCGGTTACCGCTGCTACGGGAGTGGTGACTTTAACTACTACGGTGTCAGCCTTGTAGTGCTTTACAGGACTTCCGCATGAAGCCTGATACGCAACCCCCGGGTTTGCGTATCGCCTAGTGCAACCTTCCTTGCGCGCCCCCTTTCTATCCCGAGGTTTCTTATTGGACGCCGATGATCCATATCGGCGTTCTTTTTTTATTTGGCAGGAGGAGCAACCATTTGTGCTTTAGCTCCGTATCTCTTAAAGTAGAGATGCGGGAAGTTTAAGCCGAGCAAGCTGGAAAGTCTGCTGATCGACTTGAAGAAAAGAGGGCTTGTCATGCTGAACAAACTGAAGAAAATTGATTACACCATCGTGTTTATCCTTGTGCTACTGATGGGGATCAGCATTGCTGTGCTGTACAGTGCGACATCGAATACAGCGTATCATGGTTATCATTTGCGGATGCTGGTGTATTATCTGATCGGCCTCGCTGTGTTTTTCGGCGTTTCTTTGCTGGATTACCGCCTGGTCATCAAATATGCTCCTTATTTATATCTGTTTGGCTTTGGGCTGCTACTGGTAGTCATGTTCGTTGGTAATACGTATTACAATGCCAAGGGATGGCTAACCATCCCGATCATTAAGCAAAGCTTCCAACCGGCTGAGTTCTTCAAGCTACTGTTGGTTATCTTCCTGGGCTTCATGCTGCTGCGCAAGCGCAAGCCTCGTCTTGCCTTCTGGCGTGATGTCGTTCCAGTCTGTCTCATGACGTTTATTCCGTTCGTGGCCGTTATGGCGCAAAACGATTTGGGGAACGCACTGAGCTACGTCGTTATTCTTGCCGGGATGCTCTGGATTGGCAACATCAAATACATGCACGCTCTGATTGCCATTGTCATTTTTGCCGGGTCCGTCATTGGCGGAATTACCGCTTATAAAACGTATCACGACCAAGTGTATGATTTCTTTGTAGAGATTGGCCGGGAACACTGGATTAGCCGGATTGATCCATGGCTGATTCCGGAGAAGGCAACGGAAGACGCGGCCTACCATACCCGTAACGCCAAGCTGGCGATTGCCTCTGGTGGGATGACCGGGGAGGGTTATATGAAGGGGGAAATGGTACAGTCCGAGCGTGTGCCGCTGACGTATTCTGACTCCATCTTTGTTGTCATTGCCGAGGAATTCGGCTTTATCGGCAGTTCGGCGCTGTTGCTGCTTTATTTTGTGCTAATCCATCGACTTATTCTGATCTCCCTGGAATGCCGGGATACTGGTGGGCCCTACTTAATCGTGGGTATTGTAGCTATGCTGCTGTATCAAATTTTTGAGAATGTCGGTATGTTTATCGGTTTGATGCCGCTGACAGGGATTACTTTGCCCTTTATCAGCCATGGTGGGACCTCGCTCTTGATTAATATGGCCAGCATCGGTATTGCGATGAGTATACGCATCTACGGCCATGAGAAGGAAGAGGAGAAGCACATGCACAGACCACGTTATTCCCTGAGATCGCAGGGGCGTCCAGAGGGGCAACATTAGAAGCGTGACTAGAAGCATGTCTAACGCGTTGGAGTTACTATAACGCTGGTCTGAGGCTGTAACCACCAGGCAGGCAGGTGCCTCAAATACCTTATTTTTCACGTGGCAGGCTTAGGTTTTTCACAAGATTAGTCAAAAGAAAGGTTACGCCGAAAAAAATAGTAGATTTGTAGTTTCATAGGTTTAGGGCTCTCTTAGGCGGGCATACTGATAGACATCAGCCGCTGAAATACCGTTTTACAGGTTAAGGAGAGCACAGGTCATGGGGAACGCCAAATCCGTTTATCAGAAAGTTGCACTTTTCTTTTTTAGTCTTGTTATGCTGGTCATGTCCTGGGAAGGGCAAATGGTCGATACCGCCGCTGCGGCGGAGTCTACAGGAGTTATTCCGCAAAATTCCATTCGCTTGCGCATTCTGGCGAACTCGGATGGGGCTGGAGATCAAGTGGTGAAGCGTCGCGTTCGCGATGCCGTTGTTGAGCAAATGAACGAATGGGTGGGCCAGCTTGATAATCCCCAAAGCCTGGGAGAGGCTCGCCGGGTCATTCGTGAGAATATGCCAGCGATCGAGGCGCAAATTGCCAAGACGCTGGAGGATAATGGGAAAAGCTATAGTTATAAAGTGGAGCTTGGCACGGTGCCGTTTCCGACGAAAATGTATGGTGGTGCTGTTTACCCAGCCGGGGATTACGAGGCGTTGCGCGTCACGCTTGGACAAGGTAAAGGCGCAAATTGGTGGTGCGTATTGTTTCCACCACTGTGCTTCATTGATGCGGGTAGCGGAGATGCGCTGGCTCAGAAGGATGCGGGAGTGGTTCAAGCTTCGGCAGACGCACCCTCCGGTACGATTCAGGCAGACCCGGAAGAGGCAGAAGTACGCTTCTTTCTATGGGACATGCTGGTGAAGCTGTGGGACTGGGTAGCGGGCTTGTTCTCTTAAAATGCTTGTTGGGGATGGACAGCGGAAGACTTCGCGTAACAGAGCCAACAAATCACAAAGCACCGTGCGCTGGGAGTAGCGCGCGGTGCTTTGTGGCATGACGGTGGTTAATTTCATGATGGTGGTTGCTTGAACTACATGTGGCAAAGCTGGTAAATGATATTGAGGATGATAAAAGGTGAAAGGTAACGGGGAAAAGGTAAATGTAGTACGTGAAATGGCGGGATATTCGTTCGAGGATACTTGCAGGTTAGAAGCGAGAAGGATTTAAACTTCACGGAGAATTGAGCGTGGGGCAAAGGGGAAAGGATTGTGAGAGACCGAGTGAGCACGCCTTGGCTTTAAAAAGGAAGATCACAGTTCGGAGGGGCATGGACTATTATTTACTACGAAATAAACTCAAACCAAACAATGGCTAACCACAGACCTCAAACCAAATCTCAAACCAAACCAGAAACCAAACCTCAAACCTGAACATCATCTAACCAGATGAACTGGAAGTCATAAACAACAAAATTGACAGGGGAGATGGGAGAAGTGATATGCAAAATGAAACTTGACGATGTTCTTGCACGCTAGTGGGAATTTCTCCTGCTAATTTGCGTAAATAGGCTGATTTTTGATGTTTAACTGGAAAAGCTCCCTATAAATCGGTATTTTAAGCCTGTTTCTGGGGATAGAGGCAATATTATATGGAGAAATTACCGCTAATTCAACATTATTGATAAATAACTAAAATTTAGTAGGATAATTTCCTGCTAATTGGTCATGCTTGCTGAGTAACTAAGATTTACCTGAAGGGACTTGCGGTTTAATAGGTGCTTTAGGACGTGCAAAAAAGTATTGTCGGCTTTGTTATTTGTGTTTCAGCTTGCCTAAAGCTTGTTTAGGGCTTGTTTCAATCTTCTTAAGTCTTCTTTAAATCCGGCATTTCATTGTTTGTTAGTTACTTTAGTTTTATATACGCCCTGTATCCCATGTGTAATTTGTGATTGAGGCGCTTTCCCTGGCTTGTTCGGTTATAATAGACCATATACTTTGATGTTTGGGATGAGAAATAATGAAGATCAACGAAGATTGGCTTAAGAGTGAGGAGCGAAAGAATGATAAGGGCTTGCCGCCTTTGACAGAGGGAGAACATAAGCATACTCGTTGGTGGACGCTGGGGGTAGGTGAGTCTGTTGCCGGCATGGTGGAGGAAGGGTATTCCGCTTCGGCTACAACGTTGGAGGGTGACGAGCGGGGTGCCTTGGCGGAAGCTGCTGGTCTTCTCGCGTCTGGCGGGACGGTGGCCTTCCCGACGGAGACTGTGTATGGGCTTGGTGCGGATGCGCGAAATACAGGGGCAGTGGAGGCGATCTTTGCCGCCAAGGGCCGCCCGTCAGACAACCCGCTGATCGTGCATATTGCCGACATTAGCCAGCTAGAGGGTCTCGTCACGGAGGTGAACGAAACGGCCAGGCGGCTGATGGAGGTGTTCTGGCCGGGGCCGCTGACACTGGTGCTGCCCGTGGCCCCCGGCGCCGTTTCGCCCCGCGTAACGGCGGGCTTGTCCACCGTGGCCGTGCGTATGCCGGACCACACGGTAGCGCTGCGGCTGATTGCCGCAGCGGGTTGCCCGGTGGCGGCGCCGAGCGCCAACCGGTCGGGGCGCCCGAGCCCCACGCTGGCGAGCCACGTGGGTGAGGACCTGGCCGGCCGCATTGACGGCATCGTCGACGGCGGGCCCACCGGGGTGGGCCTAGAATCGACGGTGGTGGACGCCGGCCGGGACGGGATCGTGACCGTGCTCCGCCCTGGCGGGATCACGGCAGAGCAACTCGCCCGCGCGACAGGCGCGGACGTGCGGCTGGACGCCGCCCTGCATCCGTCCGCGGATGCGGGCAGCGGCGAGGGCAGCCCGGCGCCACGCTCGCCGGGCATGAAGTACACCCACTACGCCCCGCGGGGGGTGCTGCGTGTGGTGCGCGGGTCCGCCGACAGGATGGCGGACCGCATCCGGGCCGAGCTCGCGGCGGCCGCGGCGCGCGGGGAGAAGACGGGGGTGCTCGCCTTCGACGAGCGCCTCCCGTCCTACCGCGCGGACTGCGCGCTCTCGCTCGGCCGCGAGTCTGAGCTGGAGACGGCGGCGCACCGTCTCTATGCAGCGCTCCGCCGCTTCGATGAATGCAGCGTCACTTACATTCTCGCCGAGTCCTGTCCTGAGGAGGGACTCGGCTCAGCCGTGATGAACCGGCTACTGAAAGCTGCCGGTCACCAGGTTATTGATGCCGGTGGATCATCATAGAAGCGGGGGGAGCAAGTAAGCCATGATCCAGATTGGGTTAAGCGGCTGGGGAGATCATGACGATCTATACCCTCCCCGGTTGCCCGCTAGAGATAAATTGTCTATGTACGCACGTTATTTTTCTATGGTAGAAGTAGACAGCTCCTTTTATGCCATCCAAAATCGGACGGTGTATGAACGCTGGCTTGCCGAGACTCCGAAGGATTTTACCTTTGTGATGAAGGCTTACCAGGGAATGACTGGACATATGCGTGGGAAGTCGCCATTTGCCACGCCGGGCGAGATGTTTCAGGCGTATCTTGATTCCGTTCAGCCAATGGTTGACGCGGGGCGCTTGAAAGCAGTGCTGTTTCAGTTTCCGCCATGGTTCGATTGTGTACCGGAACATATTCGGCAGCTTCGTGCTGTTCGCAAGTGGATGGGCGACCTGCCCCTGGCCTTGGAATTTCGCCACCAGAGCTGGTTCGCCTCCGGAACGAAAGAGCGTACCCTGGAATTCATGCGTGAGGAAGGCTGGATTCATGTTGTGTGCGATGAGCCTCAAATTGGCTCGGGTTCGGTCCCTACCGTACTACAGCCGACCTCTTCAATATTGACCCTGGTGCGGCTACACGGCAGGAATGCCGCAGGCTGGAGCCAAGGGAGCTCCCCGCGCTGGCGGGAGCTTCGCAATCTTTACCGTTATTCGCGCGAAGAATTGTTGGAATGGCAGGGGCAACTACAGGAGTTGCTTGCCAAGGGAACACGTGAGATTTGTATGGTATTCAACAATAACTCCGGCGGGGATGCTGCAGGTAATGCGCTGGAAATGCGCGAGATTCTTGGCATGCCACCCCGTGAGCTTCCTCCCCGGCAGATGGATTTGTTTGCTGGCTGGGAGACAGAGTAGGCTAATCAAGTCCAAGCCCTTTCTTTTAAAAGTAAGCTGTACCCCATGTCATGATCTTGTCCTTGTCCGCATATGGTTGTACAAACTACTCGGACATGGGGGACATTGGTTATGGCGGAGGCTTATGAGCGTCTCGGGGAGCTGCTGACCATTCTGTTAATGGCGGTCGCCCTGGGGATGGATGCCTTTTCTCTGGGAATCGGCATGGGCATGAAGGGAATTCGGCGGCAAGTAGCGCTGCGCATTGGAATGATGGTGGCACTATTCCATGTACTGATGCCACTCCTTGGTATTGTGGCCGGACAGTATGTTGGCGTGCTCCTGGGGAATCTTGCTCAATACGTTGCGGGTGGACTTCTCTGCCTGCTGGGTGGTCATATGGTCATCAGCTCGATTCGTGGGGGAGGCGTACAGCGAGTTAATCCTCATTCATGGGTGGGTGTCATCTTGTTCTCGCTCAGCGTCAGCCTGGACTCATTTTCCGTGGGTGTCTCATTAGGTATGTTCCGCGGGGATTGGTTGTTTACGGTACTTGCCTTCGGCTTCTTTGGCGGAGTGATGTCGCTCGCAGGTTTGGCTATGGGCCGGGGGATGGGCCGAAGATTTGGAGAATATGGTGAAGCGGCGGGAGGGGCCATTTTATTGGCTTTTGGTCTGCTCTTCATCTTTTGATACAATACTACTTACAGAATACAACATGGAGGTGATAGGGCATGCGCATTTTATTTGTATGCACAGGGAACACTTGCCGCAGCCCTATGGCAGAGGCACTGCTGCGCAAGCTGGCTCATGAACGAGGGGTTAATGTGGAGGTGCGCTCTGCCGGAGTAGCGGCGGTGTCGGGCGCTTCCATATCCCGGCATGCTGAAGCGGTGCTTCGCGATCATGGGATTGCCGAAGCTTTTGCATCTACCCCGCTCGGGGCCCAATTGACGGAATGGGCGGATTTGATTTTGACATTGACTCAGGGACATAAGCGGCAGGTCGTACAGACTTTCCCTGGGACGGCTGAGAAGATTTACACTTTAAAGGAATATGCCGAGGACGACGCCAAAGTGTTGGCTGATCTGGAAGAGTTGCGACGGTTGACCGCGGAATGGGAGCTAGCTCGGGCGCTTGGTCGTGAATGGACGGAAGCACAAGCGCGTCAGGTGCGTGAATTGCAGCGGCGGATGCCAGCTTATGATATTTCTGACCCGTTCGGCGGGTCACGCCAGGATTATGACCGAACGGCAGCGGAAATTCGGCTGGCCTTGGACAAGCTGATAGACAAGCTTGAACGGGGAGAAAGAGGGCTTTGAAGACCGGCAATATTTGAGTAAAACATGGTTGCATTTGTCGGGTTGTTGTTTTATTCTTAAAGCAGCAAGAGTTGTTCCGATGTAACTGGCGACGAGAGTGGATCAAACCACGATGGAGCATCGGAGAATACGGCCGGTCGCCTGGGCAAAGAGCACGACACACCTGTGTGTGTTATGCTCTTTTTTTGTTGATATGAATGAGGCTCCGGTTGAATCTTGCTTATCATTTTAAGGTACGTCATGGACTGCTTTTAGGTATAATAAGGACAGGCTAGCGGTAATGGTCATAACTTATGATTTCTAAGCGGAAAGAGGCGTCAAGGTGATGGAGCAGGATATGCTGGGAACTATTCGGGCACAAGTGGCGGCGGTTGTGGAGGAAGTGGCGCTTGCTGCCAAGCTGGGTCCGGGCAAGTTGATGGTTGTTGGGACTAGCACAAGTGAGGTCGCAGGCAAGCGAATCGGGACCGCCGGTGCGGAACTGATCGGGGCTGAATTGTTCGCGGGCATCTGGGAAATTCGCGGCAAATATGGCTTCGATCTGGCATTTCAGTGCTGCGAGCATCTTAATCGGGCGTTGGTGCTTGAGCGGAAAGTGCTTGAGCGCCTATCACTGGAAGAAGTGGCAGCGGTGCCTGTGCCGTCTGCGGGTGGTTCGATGGCAGCAGCGGCCTATCGCCGGCTAGGCTCTCCTTGCCTGGCGGAACAGGTGCACGCTCATGCTGGTATTGATATCGGCGAAACACTGATAGGCATGCATTTGCGGCGTGTAGCCGTACCTTTTCGACCGATGATCCGTGAGATCGGGTATGCGCGGGTAACGGCGGCCATCACTCGGCCCAAGCTGATAGGCGGAGAACGGGCAGTCTATGCCTTGCCGTCGCAGCAGGATTCCCAGACTTGTGATTAATGGCAGAGGTAATGTGTAGTAAAGGCAATAATTAAACAACAGCGCGGGAGTGCGAATGAGGAGGATTATGGAACATGGAAAAGTTGAGAAAGCAAGATCCGGCAGTGCTGGAAGCAATGGACCTGGAACTCAAGCGTCAACGCAATAATATTGAACTGATTGCCTCGGAGAATATTGTTAGCGAAGCGGTTATGGAAGCCATGGGCTCTGTCCTGACCAACAAGTATGCCGAAGGTTATCCGGGCAAACGCTATTATGGCGGCTGCGAGAAGGTGGATATTGTAGAAGATATCGCTCGTGACCGTGCGAAAGAATTGTTTGGAGCCGAACACGCCAACGTGCAACCTCACTCTGGAGCGCAGGCCAACCTTGCGGTATACCTGGCTGCTCTCAAGCCTGGCGATACTGTACTTGGTATGAACCTGGCCCATGGCGGGCATTTGACGCACGGCAGCCCCGTGAACGCTTCCGGCTTATATTATAATTTCGTGGCTTATGGCGTACAGGAGGATACCTTCCTGATCGATTATGATGAAGTGCGCAAGACGGCGTTCAAACATCGTCCCCGGATGATTGTGGCTGGGGCGAGTGCTTATCCGCGTATCATCGACTTTGAAAAGCTGGCTTCCATCGCCAACGACATAGGTGCGTTGTTCATGGTTGATATGGCTCATATTGCGGGTCTTGTTGCTGCAGGCTTGCATCCTAGTCCTGTGCCTCATGCGCATTTTGTAACAACTACAACTCATAAGACGCTTCGCGGTCCGCGTGGTGGTATGATCCTGTGCAGACAGCCTTGGGCTGCTGCTATTGATAAAGCGGTATTCCCAGGCACACAAGGTGGCCCACTGATGCACGTCATTGCTTCCAAAGCGGTAGCACTTGGCGAAGCCCTTGAGCCTTCCTTCAAGACTTATGCGCAAAACGTAGTCAACAATGCTAAGGTGCTGGCCGAAACGCTGATCGGTGAAGGGCTTAACATCGTATCGGGTGGTACGGATAATCACTTGATGCTGGTGGATACGCGTAACCTGAACATTACTGGTAAAGAAGCTGAGCATGTGCTGGATGCTGTTGGCATCACGGTCAACAAAAATGCGATTCCGTTTGACCCAACCAGCCCGTTCGTGACCAGTGGTATCCGTATTGGTACTCCTGCGGCTACTTCTCGCGGCATGGATGAGCAGGCTATGCGTGAAATCGGACAGATCATTGCAGTGGTATTGAAGTCGCCGAAGGATGAAGGGGTTCTTGACAGTGCCCGTAAGCAGGTGTCTGCGTTGACGGACCGCTATCCACTGTACCCTGAATTAAAATACTAATAGAGGTAGTTCAAAAAGTCGTCTTCCCAGAACGAAGCAGTTCGAGGAGTAAATTCGACATCGAATCTTGAATTCAGCCGGGCCTTCCGTTGCTCATGCTCTCATGCTTCCGAAGTCGTTTTCTTCGAAAACGTGTAGCTCCGCTACTCAGTCCCTGACTTCATCCAACTCAAGCGTTTTGAAAAAACGCACATCGAAAGCATAGGCTTCGGTTCTGCAAACCCGACTTTTTGAACACGCACTAAATATAGAGATAGTTGAACATTCACTAATAGATTTTTCCTTACCAACCTCCGGCAAGAGGGATGCCTTGATAGGGCTTCCCTCTTGCCGGAGGTTTTGTTCTATTATCGGGATTGGTTACATGGTATAATTGCTTATATACAGGGATATGGTAACGATGGTCATATTTCTTGAAGAGCTGAATACTGGAGGTTGGCACTATTGAAATTATTAGGAGCCATTGAGGCAGGGGGGACCAAGTTCGTTTGCGGAGTTGGTCATGAGGATGGGACAATATTGGATCGTGTAAGCTTTCCGACAACGACCCCGGAAGAAACGATGAAGCGGGTCTTTTCATATTTTGAGGATAAGTCCGTTGAGGCGATCGGAGTGGGTTCATTTGGCCCGATTGATCCGATTCCCGGTAGCCCGACTTATGGTTATATTACAACTACGCCTAAACCGCATTGGAGTAACTTTGATATTGTAGGTGCTATCAAGCAGGTCAAGGATTGTAAAGTAGGTTTTGATACGGATGTTAACGGTGCGGCGCTTGGGGAATTGCGCTGGGGAGCGGCTCAAGGGCTGGATAACTGTCTGTATATTACGGTAGGTACTGGTATCGGAGCAGGGGCAGCGCTTGGCGGTGGGTTGATCCATGGACTCTCCCATCCCGAGATGGGGCATATTCTGGTTCGGCGTCACCCGGAGGATGTGTATGAGGGAACCTGTCCGTACCATGGCGATTGCCTGGAGGGGTTGGCTGCGGGCCCGGCTCTCGTGAAGCGCTGGGGCGTAAGTAATGGTGCCGATTTGCCACCTGAGCATCCGGCTTGGGAAATGGAGGCTTACTATCTCGCGCAAGCGCTGATGAGTTATGTATTGATTCTCTCCCCCCAAAAGATTGTGATGGGCGGTGGGGTCATGAAGCAAAGCCAGCTCTTCCCGCTAATCGGCAGCAAGTTGCAAACGTTGCTGAACGGTTACATCCAGCATCCAAGCCTGCAGGAGAATATTGGCGATTATATCGTTCCGCCGGGTCTTGGTGATAATGCTGGGCTCGCAGGAGCCCTGGCTCTGGCTGAACTGGCACTCAGAGGCTAACCTCCTACCCGAGTGGTTAATCTAGATTAAACAAGTTGCAATACGAAAGAGCCGGCACTGTCCGCCATAGTCTGGCGCGGCGCCGGTTCTTTTTTTGGCTTATATAGCGGGTATACTTGGTTGGGATAGGGTGCTGAGGGATCGTTCGTTTGTGCACAGTCCGGGGAAAGGCGACAAGGTTCGTGGCAATCGAAAAAAGACAGTGATATAATAGATAGGATTTGTGGGACGTACGAGGAAAAGAAACGAACTGGCAAGTCGATACTGAGGCAATAAAAGCGGAGGGACGAACGGATTATGGCAAAATTGGTGGTATGCGATCACCCCTTGATTCAACACAAGCTGACTTTTATCCGCGATATGCGGACGAACACGAAGGATTTTCGTGAATTGGTCGATGAGGTAGCCACGTTAATGGCTTATGAAATTACGCGGGATGTCCCGCTGGAATCGATTAAAGTACAAACCCCGGTTGCTGAGGCGGAATCGAAAGTGATTTCTGGCCGAATGCTCGGACTTATCCCTATTTTGCGTGCAGGGCTAGGAATGCTGGATGGCGTGCTTAAGCTGCTCCCGGCGGCAAAGGTGGGCCATGTTGGATTGTTCCGTGACCCGGATACATTACAACCGGTTGAGTATTATATCAAACTGCCGACGGATGTGCAGGAACGTGAACTCATTGTCATTGATCCGATGCTGGCCACTGGTGGCTCTGCCATTGCGGCAATTACAGCCTTGAAGAAACGTGGCTGCACGCAGATCAAGATGATGAATCTGATTGCCGCTCCGGAAGGTGTGAAGGCCGTGCATGACGTGCACCCTGACGTGGATATCTATGTGGCCGCGTTGGACAGCCATCTGAATGAGCATGGTTATATCATCCCTGGTCTGGGCGATGCCGGCGACCGTCTATACGGCACGAAATAAGCTGTATGACCGGATGAAGATTTGAAAGTTAGGTTTTCAGCGTTGAGTAGGCCTGAAGCCACATCGCGCTGGGAAGCTAACTTTTAAATTACCTCTAAAAGGAAGGAAATGAGCATGGGGAAGATTAAGGTAATGACCATCTTCGGCGTTAGGCCCGAAGCGATCAAGATGGCTCCATTGATTCTTGAATTACAGAAGCATCCGGAGCAAATTGAATCCATTGTTTGCGTGACGGCACAACATCGTGAAATGCTGGATCAGGTGCTGGACGTGTTCAAGATCGTGCCGGACTATGATCTGGATGTCATGAAGCCGAATCAGAGCCTGAATGAAATTACGATTCGTGTGCTGGAAGGACTGGAAGGAGTGCTGCGTGAAGCCAAGCCGGATATCGTTCTAGTGCATGGCGATACGTTGACAACGTTCCTGGCCAGTTATGCGGCATTTTTGCAGCAGATCAAGGTTGGCCATGTGGAGGCGGGACTACGTACCTGGAACAAATTGTCCCCGTATCCAGAAGAAATGAATCGTCAGTTGACTGGCGTTTTGTCGGATATCCATTTTTCTCCTACCGAGTGGTCAGCAGGGAATTTAAGGAAGGAGAATAAGCAAAAGTCAACTATATATGTCACAGGCAATACAGTTACCGATGTGTTTCAATATACAGTACAGCCTGATTATCAACACCCTGTGCTGGATTGGGCCGCCGGAAAGCGGCTTATTCTAATGACGGCTCACCGCCGCGAATCGCAAGGCGAACCACACATGAACATCTTCCGTGCCGTAAGAAGAATCGCCGATGAGTTCGAGGATGTGGCCATTGTTTATCCGGTCCACCTGAGTCCTGCGGTTAAAGAACCGGCTTACAGAACTTTGGGGGATCATCCTCGGATTAAGCTTATCGACCCTTTGGATGTGGTGGATTTGCATAATTTCTATCCACACACGCATTTAATACTTACGGATTCGGGTGGTTTGCAGGAAGAAGCACCTTCTTTTGGCGTGCCTGTTTTGGTATTGCGGGACACCACGGAACGTCCGGAAGGAATCGAAGCGGGGACGTTAGAGTTGGTCGGCACAGATGAGGAGATGGTTTATGAACGGACAAAGGTGCTGCTCAGCGATTCTCAGGTCTACGAATCCATGAGTCGGGCAGCTAATCCGTACGGTGACGGTAAAGCATCACAACGAATCGTCAATGCGATTTATCACCATTTCGGAGTTTTGGACGAGCGTCCTGAAGATTTTCACAGAAAATTCACAGGTTCAAGTGAAGAATAATTGTGTTTTTAAGCAAGATAGCATACAGTTATACTGTATGGTTTAGCGCTTTCTTTAAGATTGCGGGCCTGAAGATGCACTATTTCGCTTTACTGCTTCGTTGACAAAAAGTCGACACATTCAGTAAAATAAGTTGGGATTGCAAAGATGAGAAGAAATGATAACAATGTAAACCCTTGGTTTATGGGCGCCTATATTGGAGGCGCGGGTGTTATGCTTGCGGTTTATATCGTTGCCGGCTATTGGGGCTCAAAGTGGTTGGCGGAATGGCTTGGTGGTCCTAGGTATTGGATTGCAATCGGGACAATCACGGGGCTGTTGTTAGGTATCGCCAATTTATTTATCCTCATCTATAAAGTTGTGGGGGAGAAGGATGGATGACTTGAACTCTATAGTGGCCACGGTGACGCGGACGACGCTAATGTTATTATCCGCTTTGCTGCTTGGATGGGTATTACTCCCGGAGCAAAGACCTCTGTTTGCGGGTTTGCTGCTAGGCTTGGTAGGTGGGCTTTCGTATACGCGGTTTCTATCCGTCAAGGTACGTCAGTTGGCTGAAATAGCAGTTAGCACGGAGAAGAGTCGCTTCAGCTTCGGATTGCTCACGAGGATCTGTTTGGTTTTGCTGACTGTCATGGTTGCGGTTAAGCTGGAGCAAGTCTCATTGGCAGGCACGCTTATCGGTTTTTTTGTCCCGCAATTGTTGACGATTCCGACCAGCATTGTGGTCGGGCTTAGAAACAAGTCTTGAACAGCCTAACGCCAGAAGGGGGGGAGTACATACTATGCATGATGCGCCAATAATCAATCTTGGAGGATTTAACTTGGATTTATCCGCAGTGCTGATGCTCCTGGTTACGATGGGAATCGTGTTCTTGGTCTGCCGATTGGCTGTGGCTAACGTCTCTGTCGAGAATCCGACGAAAATGCAAAACTTTATGGAATGGGTTGTCGAATTCGTTCAGGGCATTATCGGGGGCACCATGGATTTAAAGAAGGGTAAACCTTACGTATCCTTGGGACTCACACTGATTCTTTTTATTTTGGTTTCTAATTTGCTTGGATTGCCAATGGGCTTCATTACTGAAGCGCATAAGCCGGAAATGATTTTTGGTCATGTAATCGAAGCGACAAGAACCTTGTCGAATGGAGCACATGCTGAAATTCTATGGTGGAAATCACCGACGGCTGATATCTCGGTTACGGCAGGACTTGCCCTCGTCGTCTTCATTCTGATGAATTATCTTGGACTGCGTAACAACCGGAAACATTATCTCAAGCATTACATTGAACCGTTCCCGATCTTCCTTCCACTTAATATTATTGAGAATTTGGCCAAGCCGATCGCGCTGGCGATCCGGTTGTTCGCCAATATCTTTGCGGGTGAGGTATTGATCACGGTCATTCTGAAGATGGGATATTTCGGAATTCCGTTTATGGGTATCTGGCAGGGCTTCAGTATCTTCGTTGGTGCGTTGCAGGCCTATATCTTTACCATCCTGACGATGGTGTATATCTCGCAGACGACGATTCACGAGGAAGAGCATTAATAAACTCTGGGACGGCAGTCTTTGCTGATTAGCCTATCAGAGGTCTATTATATTATTTAAAAAACTATTAAACAGGTCTAGAGGAGGATAATAAAGATGGAATTTTTGGCAGCAGCTATTGCAGTAGGTTTGGGTGCGCTTGGCGCAGGTCTTGGTAACGGTATGATTGTAAAAAGTACGGTGGAATCCATTGCTCGTCAACCAGAAGCAGCGAACAAACTACAAACCACAATGTTTATCGGTGTCGGTATCGTCGAAGTTGTTCCGCTCGCGGCAACAGTTATCGCGTTCCTGATCATGTTCTCCTAAATAATAGTAACAGGTTTGGCGGGGAGGGCCGGTGCCATCCGCGCCTTCGCTTTATGAGGACATTTTCGACGGGCGAAATGCCAGTCGTGCTTAACGGAAAGGAGTGACAACGTTGACAGTACTGTGGGAAAATATTGTGATTACCATGCTTGCATTCGGTATCCTTTATTGGCTGTTAAATAAATTTGCTTTTGGCAAGCTTTTTGCAGTAATGGAGAAACGCCGTGAGTTGGTGCTTGGCCAGTTAGAAGAGGCGAAGCAAACCCGGGAGCAGGCTACGGTCTTTGTGGAAGAGCAGAAAGCAGCACTTCAACAAGCTCGCCAGGAGGCTTATGGCATTATCGAGCAGTCCAAGCAAAGCAGCAGCAAGCAAGCGCATGAATTGCTGGAGCAAGCCAAGCATGATGCAACGCGCCTGAAAGAAGAAGCCATTCGCGATATCGAAAGCGAAAGAAAGAAAACACTGGATGCCCTGCGCGGCGAGATTGGCTCTTATTCCGTAAATATTGCGTCCAAGCTGATTGGGCGTGAGGTAGAGAGTAATCCGGCCGAGCAAGAGAAGCTCGTCAATCAGTATTTGAGCGAAGTGGGTACTAAATCATGAGCCGCAATACGGTTGTAGCTGGCCGATATGCTAAGGCGCTGTATGAAATTGCCGCTAAAGAGGAACGTACTTTGGAAGTGGAACAAGAGCTCGGTGCTCTGGTAGCTGCGCTCCATGATGATTCTGATGTGCGAAAATTTCTGCTGAGTCCCAAGTTCTCGGAAGTAGATAAATGGAATGCCCTTCAAGGTGCATTGGAAGGGAAATTATCAGAGTCCGTTGCCTCTTTAGCTAAATTGCTAGTGGAGCGGGGCAGACTCGACATTTTGCCCGATCTTCTGGATAGCTACGTGAAGGTTGCGAGTGATGCGCTCGGATTGGCCAACGCTACCGTGTATACCGCATATCCACTTGGTGAGGAAGAACAGCAGGCGATTGCCAAGGAGTTTGGTGAACTGCTGAAGAAGAAATTGCGCGTTCAGGTACAGCTTGATAAGAGCCTACTCGGCGGCATTAAAATTCGTATCGGCGATACGGTTTATGACGGAAGTCTGGCAGGCAAGTTGGAACGGCTCGAAAAGTCTTTTCGAAGACAAGCACTGTAGATAGGGGTGAAACACTTGAGTATCAGACCTGAAGAGATCAGTACACTGATTAAAAGTCAGATCGAACAATATAAATCAGAAATTGAAGTGGCCGAAGTCGGCACCGTTATTCAAGTTGGTGATGGTATCGCCCGTGTCCACGGACTAGAGAACGCCATGGCAAACGAACTGTTAGAGTTTGAGAACGGCGTTTTTGGTCTTGCTCTTAACCTGGAAGAAAGTAATGTCGGTGTCGTTATTCTTGGTCCTTACAGCGAAATTCGTGAAGGTGACGAAGTAAAACGCACAGGACAAATCATGCAAGTTCCTGTAGGGGACGCATTGCTGGGTCGCGTCGTTAACCCGTTGGGTCAGCCGGTAGATGGCAAGGGACCTGTGGAAACGACGGAATTCCGCCCGGTAGAGAACAACTCTCCTGGGGTTATCGACCGGAAATCTGTTCATGAACCGATGCAAACCGGGATTAAAGCGATCGACTCGATGGTTCCGATTGGCCGTGGTCAACGGGAACTGATCATCGGTGACCGTCAAACGGGTAAAACGGCGATTGCCATCGATACAATTATTAACCAAAAAGGTAATGGCGTGAAATGTATCTACGTCGCTATCGGTCAAAAGCAATCCACCGTTGTTAACGTAGTGGAAACATTGCGTCGTTATGGTGCATTGGACTACACGATTGTGGTTACCGCTGCAGCTTCTGACCCATCACCATTGTTGTATATTGCTCCATACGCAGGTGTTGCGATGGGCGAATACTTCATGTATAAGGGCGAGCATGTACTTATTATTTATGATGACTTGTCGAAGCAAGCTGCGGCTTACCGCGAATTGTCCTTGCTGCTTCGTCGTCCACCGGGTCGTGAAGCATTCCCAGGTGACGTCTTCTACTTGCACTCTCGCTTGCTGGAACGTGCTGCAAAGCTGAGTGATGAGCTTGGCGGTGGATCAATTACGGCGCTTCCGTTCATTGAAACGCAAGCTTCTGACGTATCAGCTTATATCCCAACCAACGTGATCTCGATTACGGATGGACAGATCTTCCTTGAGTCCGACTTGTTCCATGCAGGTCAACGTCCGGCGGTTAACGTAGGTATCTCCGTATCCCGGGTAGGGGGTTCGGCGCAGATCAAAGCCATGAAGAAGGTTGCGGGTACTTTACGTTTGGATTTGGCCCAGTATAGGGAACTTCAAGCGTTCTCGCAATTCGGTTCCGACTTGGATAAATCGACACAAGCGCGCTTGACTCGTGGATCACGTATGATGGAAATCCTCAAGCAAGGCGTCAATCAGCCTTTGGTTGTTGAACTTCAAGTCGTGAGCTTGTATACCGCGGTCAAGGGTTATCTGGATGATATTCCGCTGACGGATGTTCGCCGCTTTGAGTCGGAATTCTTGTCCTTCATTCAACATCAGCATGATGATGTACTGCAATCGATTCGCGATACCAAGGATCTGACGGCAGACAACGAAGCGAAGTTGAAGGAAGTCATTGAGCAATTCAAACGCGGTTTCGCGACGCTGGCATAACATGAGCTGCATGAACCGGCTTGGGCCATAGAGCAAAACGCCGGTCTGCAGTTGTATAAAAAGATAGCTTTGGCACGATGATGTTTTGCCAAAGTTCTGAGGTGGTGAAATCATGGCAAAAGGGATGCGCGAGATCAAGCGTCAAATCAAGAGCGTTCAAAATACCCGGCAAATCACCAAGGCGATGGAAATGGTAGCTTCGGCCAAGCTGCGGAAGGCTCAGGAGAGAGCGCAAGCCTCCCGGCCTTATGCGGATAAGCTGAAGGAAGTGGTTTCCAGCATTGCGGAAGGGACCCAAGAGGTTACCCATCCGATGCTTGAATCGCGTCCGGTGAAGAGAACGGCTTATATTGTAATTACGTCGGACGGTGGACTTGTAGGCGGTTATAATGCCAATATCCTGCGGAGAGTGACGGACTTGATCCAAAGCCGGCATTCATCCAAATCCGAATACGATTTGTTTGTCATTGGACGCAAGGGTCGCGATTACTTGAACCGCCGTAATTATCCGGTAATTCATGAAGTGACCGAGCTCTCGGATGCGCCGAAATTTGCGGATATCAAATCTCTGACTTATGCAGCGGTTCAAGGCTTTGAGGCCGGACAATTTGACGAGATCTATATCTGTTATAACCGTTTCGTAAACGCCATTACGCAATTACCGACGGTAGAGCGCTTGTTGCCATTCGATTCCGTTGAGCACGACGGACCAACCAGCAGCTATGAGTATGAGCCTTCAGCGGAAGGTGTATTGGGAGTCTTGCTTCCGAAATATGCCGAGACGCTTATTTTTGGCGCGTTGCTTGATGGCAAGGCGGGCGAGCTGGCTGCAAAGATGACGGCAATGGGTAGTGCAACAAAGAACGCAAGCAAAATGATCGGGGAATTGACCTTGACTTATAACCGTGCGCGTCAAGCGGCGATTACGCAGGAAATTACGGAGATTGTTGCTGGGGCGAATGCGCAAGGCTGATCGTACCGGGTAGCACTATTAGGAGGGAAACGAAGATGAACAAAGGACGCGTTGTCAGCGTAATGGGTCCGGTTGTCGACATTGAGTTCGAACGTGGTCAACTGCCGGAAATCTTCAACGCAATAAAAATCGAGAAACCAGACGGTGAAGCGGCCTTGATGCTGGAAGCTTCCAATCATCTCGGCGACAACCTGGTTCGTTGTATTGCTATGGCTTCAACGGATGGTCTGGTTCGCGGAACGGGAGCGTTCGACTTGGGCGCGCCAATCTCGGTTCCAGTTGGGGAAGCAACGCTGAGCCGCGTATTTAACGTGCTTGGCGAAACGATTGATAATAAGGGAGCAGCCAATACGGAGCTTAGATTCCCGATTCACCGTGAACCGCCAAAATTCGAGGACTTGTCCACGCAAGCTGAAATGCTGGAAACCGGGATTAAAGTTATCGACCTTCTGGCGCCTTATGCCAAGGGTGGTAAGATCGGTCTGTTCGGAGGTGCCGGTGTAGGTAAAACGGTAACCATTCAGGAGCTTATTCGGAACATTGCTCATGAACATGGCGGGATTTCCGTATTTGCCGGTGTAGGGGAACGTACCCGTGAGGGAAATGACCTTTACATGGAAATGACGGAATCTGGCGTTATCGAGAAAACGGCCATGGTATTCGGACAAATGAACGAACCTCCAGGTGCTCGCTTGCGCGTAGCCTTGACCGGTTTGACAATGGCCGAATATTTCCGTGATGAAGAAGGCCGCGACGTGCTGCTCTTCATCGATAACATCTTCCGCTTTACACAAGCAGGTTCCGAAGTTTCGGCCTTGCTCGGCCGTATGCCTTCGGCAGTAGGTTACCAGCCAACGCTGGCAACGGAAATGGGGCAATTGCAAGAACGGATTACCTCTACCAAGAAGGGCTCCGTTACTTCGATTCAAGCCATCTACGTACCTGCCGATGACTATACTGACCCTGCACCGGCAACGACGTTTGCTCACCTTGACGCAACGACGAACCTGGAACGGAAGATTTCCGAGAAAGGGATTTTCCCAGCGGTAGATCCGTTGGCATCCAGTTCCCGGATTTTGACGCCGGAAATCGTAGGCGAAGAGCATTACGCTGTCGCTCAAGGCGTTAAGCAAATTTTGGCTCGTTACAAGGAGCTTCAAGATATCATTGCCATCCTTGGTATGGATGAGTTGTCGGATGACGACAAAACGCTCGTAGCTCGCGCACGGAAGATTGAACGCTTCTTGTCGCAGCCGTTCAACGTGGCCGAGCAGTTTACCGGTATTTCGGGTAAATACGTACCGATTGCCGAGACAGTTCGGAGCTTCAAGGAAATTCTGGAGGGCAAGCACGATAACCTGCCGGAAGCCGCGTTCCTGTTCGTAGGAACCATCGAAGAAGCTGTTGAGAAAGCCAAGACGCTGTAATACCGCGCCGTGAATGCGGATGTTTCAGAAATGAACGGTCCCGCGAACAGGAGGGATAAACTTGAGCACCTTATTATTGGAAATTGTTACGCCGGAGCATGTGGTGTTCTCTAAAGAGGTGGACAGTCTGACTGTCCGCGGTATTGAAGGGGAACTCGGTGTTCTGCCAGGGCATATCCCGTTGGTAACGCCGCTTCAGGTTGCCCCGGTGGTAGCCAAGAAGGGGAATGAAACGACAACGATTGCGGTGCATGGCGGCTTCGTTGAGATACAGGGCGATAAGGTCATTGTATTGGCCGAAAGCGCCGAGCTTCCAGAAGAGATCGACATTGAGCGGGCCATCGCGGCACGCGAACGTGCCGAACGCCGTCTGGCAGCACGCAGCAACCAGGACCGAATCGATCATCGTCGGGCTGAATTAGCGTTGCAAAGAGCAGTGACCCGGATCACCGTATCCAGCCACGATAAACCGTAAGGCTGTAGGAATCCGGCTTTATTAACGGGTGCCTCATGGGCACCCGTTTTTTTATCCCAGGAATAGTTCATTAGTCTGATTTTTATAGGCTAGAGTAAAATGAAAACCCTTGCATAGGAAAGAAAAGCTGGATTATTTGCGTGGTGGCAAGTATGATATAAAGGGTCTATATTTTTACATGTTTGTGACCGATATATATTAACAGATTGTGAAATTTAACTCAAAAGGTTATAATTGGCGGATTAACCGATTAGAGGCTTGCAGCATAAATATAGAACGTGATGGGGGATTAGATTATGAATCCGATCGACCTGGCATCTGCTTCGGTCGGCGCGGGTGGCCTGACGGCTATCCTGGTATCACTGGCCTGTGTCGCCGCTTCTTGGTGGGCGCTGCAAAACTTAAAGCTGGATTTATTTATCCGAAATCCCAAGGGGCCGCAGGGAAAATTACTGCAGCTTTTGCTGGCCGTCGTGCTAGGGCGTTATGTCGCTTTATTTGTATTGGATTATTGGGGGTACACCCAGATGCTGAGATACATGTTCTGAATGCAGCTTGGCAGAGAAAATGTCGAATAACATCAATTCATTGTGTCAACAATGGTGAATAGGGACTACAACTCGAAAGCAGGTCCATCTACGGGACTGACGGCGGATTCTGAGCCAAAACACGCTTTTTCGACAGGATTAGAGCCTTGTGTGCCTTAAATGACCGGTGATATGATGAAATTTAGGGAATGAACGGGTTAATCTTTTTCCATATCGGGAAAAAAGTGAAAATGAACGCGCGGAGGGAAACATGATGAGCAAATTTATCGTCCGCGGTGGCAATGTTTTGGCCGGGAACGTAAAAGTCAGCGGAGCTAAAAATTCAGTGCTGCCGATTATTGCAGCGTCTTTATTGGGTGAAGAAGGGGTTAGCATCATTCGCGATGCCCCTCCATTAGACGATGTGATGACCATTAATAAAGTGTTGGAATCACTTGGGGCGAGTGTTACATATGACCGGGAAGTGATTACGGTTGATGCGCGCAAGATCGCTTCATGTGAAGCGCCTTATGAGTGGGTGCGAAAAATGCGGGCGTCTTTTCTTGTCATGGGCCCGTTATTGACACGGACGGGATTTACTCGTATCTCCTTACCGGGAGGGTGCGCCATCGGTACAAGACCGATTGATCAGCATCTTAAGGGATTTGAGGCGATGGGCGCCGAGATTAACCTCGGTCACGGGTTTATAGAAGCGAAATCGAATGGCCGCCTCCGCGGCGCAAAAATATATTTGGACGTTGCCAGTGTAGGTGCCACGGAAAATATCATGATGGCAGCGACGCTTGCTGAAGGAACGACATTGATTGAGAACGCGGCTAAGGAGCCGGAAATTGTGGACCTGGCCAATTATTTGAACAGCATGGGAGCCGTTGTACGTGGTGCCGGCACAGGAATGATTCGCATTGAAGGTGTCGAGAAGCTACATGGTTGCGAGCATACTGTTATTCCTGACCGAATCGAAGCCGGGACGTTTATGGTTGCGGCTGCAATCACGGGTGGGAATGTGTTTGTGGAAGGGGCTATTGCTGACCATTTAGGTCCGGTAATTGCCAAGCTGGAGGAAATGGGCGTCAGAGTGGAAGTCAAGGAAAATGGAGTCCGCGTGATTGCCGATAAGCCGCTGAAATCAGTGGATGTGAAGACATTGCCCTATCCGGGGTTCCCAACCGACATGCAATCACAGATGATGGCTTTGCTATTAGTATCAGAGGGCAGCAGCATCATCACGGAGACCGTATTTGAGAATCGTTTCATGCATGTGGATCAATTCCGGTTAATGAATGCGGATATCAAGGTAGAAGGACGCAGTTCCATTCTGGCTGGTAGAGCCAAACTGAGTGGCGCTAAGGTCTGTGCGACGGATTTGCGTGCGGGAGCAGCCCTTATTATTGCTGGCCTTGTAGCTGATGGAACGACAGAAGTAAGCGGCACACACCATATTGATCGTGGCTATGTGGACCTGGCGGAAAAACTGACGGGTCTAGGTGCCGACATATGGCGCATTTCGGCAGAGGAAGCTGTGGCGGAGGCCGATAAGGTAACGGCTAACGTCAAGGAAGAAACCCCTATATTGAAAATACAGCCGTCATGGGCGTAAATTACTCATGCGTTTGTCTATAGTTTAGGAAGAAGAAGTTCTCTCACGGTATCATGTGCAGGGAGCTTCTTTTTTTGCTTTTGATGGAGGTTGTGGTTCTGAAGGTTATGACCTAAAATAAAGAGTACAAACTTAAAAGCATATAGATTACATTTATATACTATTGGGAAGGGACGAGCGACATGGGAAGCCGTGAAAACGGAGATAAGACTTATCCTAGGGGTGATGGTTGTCCCGTAGAATTTACGTTGCATATTATTGGTGGCAAATGGAAGGGATTGTTGCTCTATCATTTGATGGACGGGCCGGTTCGATTCAATGAATTCCGGAGAATTTGTCCAACCATCACTCAACGGATGCTGACCTTGCAGCTTCGTGAACTGGAGCAGGATGGTATTGTGCATCGTGAGGTGTACCGGCAGGTACCGCCCAAGGTAGAATATTCCTTAACGGAATTTGGTACTACGCTAGTACCGATTATTGAAAGAATGAAGGAATGGGGAGAGCTGTACAAGAAAGAGGCCCCACATCGAAGCAAGGATCAGGTAGAAGTGTAATTTCCATAGTGTTGGCGCATGAGAACGACCCGGGACGCCGGGTCGTTTTTTTGTACGGAAGAAGTTGAGCTCAACCTGGGAAGCTTGTATTTGAGAGGGTGTGTTTATTGAGAGAATCGGATGAATACGGGTTCTAGCAACTGGAACAAATTCATATCTATAAGTATAGCGGGGAAAAGGTATAAGAGAGAAGACGCAGGGGAGTGCAGTGGGAATGATGCAGCAGCATAGACCGGCCGATAAGCAGAAGAAGAAAGGAACGGCAGATTCTTTGAAAATAAATGTAATGCCTAGAGTGGCACAATTAGCAGGCAATGAAGAGAAGGAAAAGAAGGAGCAAGTAAGACACAGAGCGCAAGCGCCGGAGGGTACCGGGATTGGAAGGGAAACAAAGAAGCCTGTAGGGCGAGGACTCGTGGCCGTGGCCGATGCTGAGAAAGGCCCGGTTGTGGGGATTGGGAAGAGGACTGTGCCTGAGGCGAGTCCGCTATCCTTAAGAGCTGGCCAGTCGGCGCAGCCTGGCCAAGCGTTAACGGGCCCTCAGCTAAGAGGAGGGCCGATGGTGGGGGCGGCACGGGAGGGTCCAGGCCGAGCTGTTCGGCCTGGACTGTCGGGGCAAGCCGCCCCGCGGGATGGAGCTGCGGTGCCGCCGCTGCTCCCTGGGCCGGACCGCGTGCGGGTACCCGTCCGCCCGCGAGGAAGCGCCCGCCGCGCTGGCAGCGGGCGTCGTGGACCGCGCGCCGCGCCATGGCTGGCGGCGCTGGCCGTGCTTGCGCTGGCGCTGCTGCTGCCAGCGATGCTCGCGTGGCGCGCGGCTGCGCCAGCCGCGCCGCCGGACCCGGCCGCGGCGCAAGCGGCTGAGCCGCCCGCCAGCGCGACCGTGCCGCCTCCGGCGGAGGCGGGCCCGCCAGGCACGGGCGTGGCCGCCCCTCCGTCAGCACCCCCTGCGGGTGTGGCGCTGACGGAGGGGGTGCCGGTGCGCGTTCATCTTACGCGCACCGGCAAGATCGAGACCGTGCCGCTCGAACAATACGTCACCGGCGTGCTCGCCGCGGAGATGCCGGCAGACTTTGAACTCGCGGCCCTGAAGGCACAGGCCATTGCCGCGCGTACCTATATCGTCCGGCGCTTGGCTATGGACGAGACGGGGGATATGGCTGGCCGTGCTGCCGACGTCAATGATACGACGGCCCACCAGGCGTATCTATCCCGCACGGTTCTGATGGCCTGGCCGGAGCAAGGTAAGGCGGCTCAGCTTGCCAAGCTGCAGGAGGCGGTACGTCAGACCGAGGGAATTGTGATGACGTTTCGCGGGCAACCTATTACTGCGGCCTTCTTCTCATCCAGCGGAGGGTATACTGAAAATTCAGAGGAATATTGGTCGTTGAAGGTACCCTATTTACGTAGCGTGGCTAGTCCATGGGATGCTCAAATTCACCCGGAAAGCAAAGAGACTGTGGACTTGCCACTTACGCAGCTTTACCGCAAGCTGGGTCAGCCCGTTCCCAAGACGGTTCAGTCGGCCATGGCTGTTTTTGCTCAGGAAGAGGGCAAGAAGGAAATGAAGCTGAAGGTCGATAAACTCTTTCAAATACTCTCCTGGACGACTGGCAGAAGAGTGAAAGAAATCCGCATCGGAGAGAAGACCTATAGTGGACGAGAATTACGAGAGAAGCTGGAGCTTCGATCCAGCCAGTTCACCTTGGCTCTCAGTGGTGACAAGGTAAAGATTACAACCTATGGATACGGGCATGGCGTTGGGATGAGCCAATGGGGCGCCAACGGCATGGCGAAGCAGGGATTCACGACCACACAGATTCTCAAACACTACTATACAGGGATCGATTTTGAGCAGGCCTCTTCCTTTTTGAAAAAAATTTAATATAAACGAAGTATAAAAGAGTTGACCCCGGTAACACTGGTTACTGAGGTGATGAACAAATGAATGAAAATCAAAACAAACAACCCCACGAGGAGTCTTCTAAAAATGGATTGGGAGAGCCGGTAGCCCCGGTATCCGCGTGGAAGAGATTATTGTCCAAGAGATGGGTTTACCCGGCAGCATATGTGGCGGCAGCGGCAATTATACTAACCTTAGTGTGGGTCTACCAGGATGCGAGCAACAAGCCGATGGATTCGACCCCCGCCAGCGTGACCGATGCCGTCGATCTCTCCGGCGAGGAAGCTGGGACACAACAAGGGATGAACGGGGAAGAAGCGACGGAAGTGATTGCGTCCGCGGAAGACCTGGCCTGGCCGGTAGCTAACAGTGCCGAAGTATCTGTCGTCAAGCCTTTCTATGAGAAAGAAGGTACGGCAGAACAGCATCAAGCTGCTTTGGTTCAGTACAACGATACGTTTACGCCAAATACAGGGATTGACCTGGCGCGTGAAGATCGTAAGCCATTTGAAGTGACCGCTGCGATGAGCGGTAAGGTGACTCGAGTGGAAGAAGTACCGTTGCTGGGGTATGTAGTGGAGATTACCCATGCCAGCAATCTGAAGACTTTGTATGAAAGTCTGTCGGAAGTCACGGTGAAGCAGGATATCGAAGTCAAGCAAGGTGATGTCATCGGAAGTAGCGGGCGCAATGAAATTGAGAAGGATCTCGATAACCATTTGCACTTCGCCATTTACGAGAACGACCAATTGGTCAATCCGGAAACGGTGCTTCCGAAGAACTGAGTTAAACCCATCTAACCTATAAGGCAGGCCGCGTATTCTTCAAGCTAGAATACGTTACTGCTGCCCACGGAGAGCGAAAGCTCTCCTTTTTTTGCGTAGTTATTCACCACGCTTTTCGAGGTTGTCCGTAAAATAAATGGCCTCGCCCAGGCTTGTCAGGCTTGGAAACAAAGAATATATAGGCCCGCCCCTCATATAATGTACCAAACTATCTCGAGTTGAGGGAGGCGGGAGCGTGCACGATTACATCAAGGAACGGACAATTAAGATAGGGCGGTGCATCGTGGAGACGCGGCATACGGTTCGGACGATCGCCAAAGAATTTGGTGTATCAAAAAGCACGGTGCATAAGGATTTAACGGAACGCTTACCGGAGATTAATCCGGATTTAGCCGATCAGGTCAAGCACATTCTCGAATACCACAAATCCATTCGCCATCTACGCGGAGGAGAAGCGACGAAGATTAAGTACAAAAAAAAAGGGGAACCTAAACGAGAGGTGATCAGCTCCTTAAATTAGTGGTGTATGCGGCAGCATTCTATCGGACGATTATCATTGAATCCATCCCCTAAAGTATGGTATTTTTAAATATGGTATAAGATTATGTGGATTTTCATCCAATTATCCCGAAAATCAACGATTTGCATCGACTTTTGTCGAATTACAACTTCTGCGCTAAGGGAGACTTTTACCATATGGCATGGAAATAGGCAGCACTTCCTTTCCGTGATCTACAAAAATACGCTTTGGGGGATCAAATGATGAGCAAGGATATTGGTATTGATTTGGGCACAGCCAATGTGCTGATTCATGTCAAAGGAAAGGGAGTCGTTCTTGACGAGCCTTCTGTTGTGGCGATTGATAGCGACGGGAGACGAGTGCTGGCCGTAGGTGAAGAGGCGAGACGCATGGTAGGCCGCACGCCTGGAAATATCATTGCGATTCGTCCCTTGCGCGATGGGGTTATTGCCGATTTTGAAGTTACGGAAACGATGCTGAAATATTTTATAGATCGGGTAGGGGGCCGAAGCTGGTACAGCCACCCGCGAATTTTGATCTGTGCTCCAACGAATATTACATCCGTGGAGCAGAAGTCAATTCGGGAAGCTGCCGAGCATAGCGGCGCCAAGGAAGTATTTCTGGAAGAAGAGCCGAAGGCCGCTGCCATCGGCGCTGGCATGGATATCTATGAGCCTAGCGGCAACATGGTGGTTGATATCGGCGGTGGGACGACGGACGTGGCGGTGCTCTCTATGGGAGATATCGTCACGGCCTCGTCTATTAAAATAGCGGGGGACAAGTTTGACTCGTCCATTATCAAATATATCAAAACCAAATATAAACTGTTGATTGGGGAACGTACCGCAGAGGACATCAAGATTGGAATCGGGACGGTATATCCGAACGGACGTGTGGCCGAGATGGATATTCGTGGCCGCGACATGGTATCCGGACTTCCGCTGACGATTACAATTACGGCTAATGAGATACAAGAGGCGTTAGCTGATCCAATCTCCTCTATTGTATCTGCGGCAAAATCGGTGCTCGAGCGCACTCCGCCGGAACTTTCCGCTGACATTATTGATCGAGGTGTCATCCTGACAGGGGGAGGCGCTCTGCTGAACGGATTGGACGAGCTACTTGCCGAAGAGTTGCGGGTGCCTGTCTTGATTGCCGAAGACCCAATGCATTGCGTTGTAAAGGGAACGGGCATCATGCTTGATAATTTGGACAAGGTGCTTAAGAAAAAGTTCTGATCCGCCGATATATAAAGAAGTGCGTGTTCAAAAAGTCGGGTTTACAGGACCGAGAAGGTTGGATGAAGTTAGGGACTGAGTAGCGGAGCGTAGATAGATCTACGTGAGCAACGGAAGGCCCGGCTGAATTCAAGATTCGATGTCGAATGTACTCCTCGAACAACTTCGTCATGGGAAGACGACTTTTTGAACAACTTCTAGAAGGAATGAATCGCCTCGTAGGGGCGCTGAATATATAGATAGTTTGGAGGGAAGGCCATGTTAAGAGGTCTCTATACCGCAGCCTCCGGCATGATAGCGGAGCAGCGGCGTCACGACACGGTGACGCAGAATATTGCTAATTTGAACACCCCGGGTTACAAGCAAGTGAACACGGTAGCTCATTCTTTTCCCGAAATGTTGATTTCCTTGGTGGGCGATAAGCAGACGGGTGGCAAGCTTGCGATCGGGAAGCTCATGAACGGAGTGTTTGCGGAAGAGAGCATGGCCTCGTTTGCGCAAGGAGACCTGAAGGAGACCGGTAAACTGACCGATTTCGCATTAATCTCTAGCCTTGGTCTGGTTGATCCAGCTACTGGGGAAGCGATCCCTTTTGATGTCTCCGGGAAGTTTGTAACGGAGGATGGCGAAGTGATCTATCAGCCACAGGCCTTTTTTGCTGTGGAAGATCAGGAAGGCAACGTCCGCTATGCGCGGGACGGCAGCTTTCGGGTAAATACCGAAGGCGAACTGAGAACTTCTGCTGGTCATCAGGTGCTTGATGTGGATGGTGACCCTGTTATTTTACCTGTGGGTGTAGCAGTTGATACTTTGATTAGTGACAACGCAGGAAATTTGACAGGAATCGACGCTGCCGGAGAACAGGTGGACATTGCTACCTTGGGCATTACCGTTGTGGAGCAGCCCCATCAGATGATCCGGGATGGCCACGGGGTCTACCGCATCGATAATGAGCAAGCAGCGGGAGTTCGGGCTTTGGCTGCAGGTGACGCAGCCGAGGTACGGCAAAGATATGTGGAAGTATCCAATGTGGATACAGCCCAATCGATGGTGGATCTCATGACAGCCCAACGGGCTTATGAATCAAATCAAAAGGTCATCCAATACTACGATAGAAGCCTGGATAAGGCGGTTAATGAAATTGGCCGCGTATAATAGGGGCTGTTTAAAACAGGAGGTGCGACATGAATAACTCTGTCATCGGCGCGATGGTAACCATGAGCGGAATACAGCAACGGCTGGATCTGCTTGCTGACAATATAGCCAATGTGAACACGGTAGGATATAAACGCAAGGAAGCCAGCTTTGAGGATACTTTAACCCGGGTACAGCAGCATGCTTCGGATTTCTCTCTGCCTGGGCGGGCAACTCCTTCGGGCTTTAACCTTGGGTTTGGTTCGAGGATGTCTCATATAGGTTTGAGCTTTGAACAAGGCTCCTTCAAGGAAACAGGTAACTTTACTGATTTGGCCATTGAGGGGAATGCTTTGTTTAGTGCTCTGACTCCTGATGGCACCGTGGTCTACACTCGTGCGGGGGATTTTCATGTTCAGCCTGATCCGGATGATGAAGAAGCCGCTTTTCTGGTGAATAATCAAGGCTATGTCCTGCTCAATGCGGAGGGAGATCCGATCACTTTTTCTGCGAATGCAGCACTAAGCATTGATGAGCAGGGAAATATTCTGGCTACAGAGGGAGAAGAGACCACCGCTCTTGGGCGGATTGCCTTGCTCACTCCTGAACGGCCGGAAGCGTTGCAGCAAAGAGGAGATAACTTGTTTGTTCTGGCTGAAGGAGTAGATCCAGCGGCTGCTTTGGTTGATACACTAACCTTGCCGCAGAATCGTCAAGCGCGTGTACGTCAAGGGATGTTGGAAGAATCTAATGTGAATTTAACAGATGAAATGGCTGAGATGGTGCAAGTGCAGCGCGCGTACCAACTGGCGGCCCGGGCATTGACTTCTGGTGAGACGATGATGGGCCTGGCTAACAACTTGCGCGGATAGGTGGTAGTTTGCATGAGTAAGGAGAATGAACCAGTGGTGAGACGTGCGGCATGGGTTTCAATCTTGCGCATTGTCATTATATTGCTAATTCTTGTGCTGGCATTGGCCGGAGGTACGGTCGTCGGCTATGTTGTATTTGGCAAGCAGGACCCTTCCGAGATTTGGAATTGGTCGACTTGGCGTCATGTCTTTGATCTCGTATTCGCACCTTGAACAGGGTCGAGTACCAACGGCAAATTCAACGTATATACAAGTGCATATATAATAGAAGAAACAGAATAAATGAACCAGAAATATCCAAGAACTCTCGGCGAACGGGAGTTTTCTTTTTTTGCGCGGAAAATGTATAATGATGGGGGACTGTATGTGAAAAAAGGGCTTTATCCGTAAACGACATGCGGTCGCTTGTGGATAAGCCCCTTATCTTAACCTTCGCTTCTGCAGAGGCGAAGGATAACTACAGTGTGACCGGAATCCGCTGTTTTTATTCATTTTGAAAGGTAGTTCAGTTGAAAACCAAGATACAGATATAATGAACCGAAAGGAGATATACATATGTTAAATACAAATGAAATTCAGGAGATCTTGCCTCATCGTCCTCCCTTTCTGCTGGTCGATCGGATTATTGAGTTGGAGGAAGGGAAACGTGCCGTCGGAATCAAGAACGTAACGATTAATGAGCCTTTCTTTACCGGACATTTTCCTGGTTACCCCGTAATGCCTGGCGTTCTGATTACTGAGGCGCTTGCTCAAGTTGGAGCTGTAGCTATATTGAATGTGGAAAGCAACCGGGGGAAGATCGGTTTCTTAGCTGGACTAGACGGATTTCGTTTCCGTGGACAAGTTGTGCCAGGGGATACGTTACGTTTGGAGGTTGACGTCATTCGTATGAAGGGCTCCATTGGCAAGGGCCGGGCCGTAGCTAAGGTAGAAGATAAGATCGTCGCCGAAGGCGAAATTATGTTTGCGTTGTCTTAAGATGTTAAGGAGGAGAAACAGCCATGACTGAAATTAGCCAAGCCGTTCTGGAAAAAGTAAAAGGATGGTTGCAAGACCCGTCCATTGATGAAGGCACCAAACAGGAATTACGTGATTTAGAGAAGACTAACCCCGTAGAATTGGAGGATCGGTTCTATCGGGATTTGGAATTTGGTACAGGTGGATTGCGTGGTGTGATCGGTGCAGGTAGCAACCGTATGAATCGCTATACGGTCGCCCGGGCTTCCCAGGGCTTTGCGGAGTATATTTTGAAGGCGCATGCAGGCAAGGCGGGACAACCTTCGGTTGTGATTGCTCATGATTGTCGCCACTTTTCGCCGGAGTTTGCGCTCGAAGCTGCCTTGGTGCTGGCCGGTAACGGTATTGTAGCCAAGCTGTTCCCATCTTTACGTCCCACGCCGCAATTGTCCTTCAGTGTGCGTGATCTTGGTGCTACCGGTGGTATTGTTGTTACAGCAAGCCATAACCCACCTGAATACAATGGCTACAAAGTATACAATGCTACGGGGGGACAGTTGGTTCCGCATGAAGCGGAGGAGGTCATCGACCGGATTCATGCTATCTCATCATTTGCGCAAGTGAAACGTCTGAGCCGCGAGGAAGCCGAAGCCCAAGGGTTGCTGGTTTGGCTCGGAGAAGCTGAAGACGAAGCATTTGCGGAAGTGGTGGCAAATACTAGCGTGAACCGTGAGCTTATGGCCGCAGGCGCTGCCAAGGACGTGGTTGTGGTCTTCACTCCACTGCATGGAACCGGGAATTTGCCGGTACGACGCGTACTTACGAAGATCGGTTTCACCCAGGTTCATATTGTGAAGGAGCAAGAACTACCTGACGGCGATTTTCCTACCGTTAAGTCCCCGAACCCGGAAGAACGCGAAGCCTTTACGATGGCTATTGAACTGGGGAAGAAGGTAGGAGCTGATCTGCTCATCGGTACAGACCCTGATGCGGACCGGATGGGGGCCGTGGTAAGAACGGCTGATGGAGAATATGAAATTTTGACAGGTAACCAATCCGGTTCTTTGCTCGTTCACTATGTACTTAGCCAAATGAAGGAAGCGGGAACGCTACCGAAGAACGGGGCTGTAGTGAAGACAATCGTAACTAGTGAGCTAGGTGCTGTGATTGCTCGCCACTACGGAGCAGAGGTATTTAATACGCTGACCGGCTTCAAATACATTGGTGAGAAGATGAACGAATTTGATGCTAGCGGAGATTATACTTATTTATTCGGTTATGAGGAAAGCTATGGTTATCTGGCGGGGAATTATGCCCGGGACAAAGATGCTATTGTGGCCTCCACGCTGTTCTGTGAAGCGGCAGCTTATTACAAGCGCCAAGGAAAAACGCTGTTGGATGTTTTGGAGGAACTGTATGCCCAGTTTGGCTACTACCGGGAAACTTTGGCTTCCCGTACGCTGAAGGGCAAGGATGGTTTGGCCCAGATCAACGCATTGATGGAAGAGTTCCGTTCTGCTCCGCCGCAGGAGGTTGCTGGTGTAGGTGTTGCAGATGTGCTTGATTACACGCTTGGTCTTGATGGGCTGCCCAAGGGTGATGTTTTGAAATTTTTGCTGACGGATGGTTCGTGGTTCTGTTTGCGTCCTTCCGGCACAGAGCCGAAAATTAAATTCTATTTCGGTGTACGTGGAACCTCAAACGAGGATGCCCAGGCCCGACTGGAAGCGATGCAGCAGGAAGTGCTTGCCCGCGTAGACCGTTAGGAGAAACAGAAGAGCAACTGCAGCAGTGCATTTATGATGAAAGTACGGACTTTACGCGGACGAGCATCGTACTTTTGTGCTGCTGCAGTTATTTACTTGTATTGCATTTTGAGGAGGTACCGAAGTGATTCAGAGTTGGCAACGATGGAATAACGTCTCCCGCAAATGGTTGTGGGTTTTAGTAATCGTGGGAATTTTGGCATCTTTGCCGATAATCGTACAACGGGTGCAGACGGAATCATCTGCAAATAAAGTGGAGTTTGTCTTTAATTATCGGGCTTTGGTGGACATCGCATCTTATCAAGCGGCTCCAGCAACCTATATGGATGAGCAACTGGATCGGTTAAAAGAAGCCGGTGTGACCACGATGGCGATGTTCGAGAGCACGCTGGATGAATTATCGAAGACGCGTCGTATTATGGTCTTCAGTTCATTGGAAGCAGCTAAGCTGAACCAGAGTATCATATCGCCTGATGGTAATTACACCTATATTGCTTTCACAAGTCAGGCAAATGAAGAACAATTGAGTTCATTCATTAGAGAAGCATTTGGTCAACTGGATGTAACGGTGGCTAACTGGAGTTATCAGAATCAAGCTGGACTGGTTATCGGTATGGGCATGGAGGAAGCGCTCATGAAGCCATTGCCGCTGGACCCGATCGCCTTTTCGATGCTACAGGCTAAGGGCTTCCATATTCTACCCCGCTTGTCGGACAATGTGCCGTACGATCAAGAGGCACTGGATGAACAATTAGGCTTTTTTGCCGAGCATGGGGTTACGCGTATTTTGTTTGACGGTGAATCTGTGAAGGGCTTCAATGAGGATGAGTCCAAGAACAGCTTGCAGGCTTTTGCTAATTTACTGAATGAGCATAAGCTTGGCATTGCGGTCATTGAGGGTCTGAAGGCACCGCAAAAAGGTTTTAATACCCTCGCCTATCTCACTGACTACAACGTGGTTCGTCTTCATTCACTGACGGATGGCGAAGCGGTCCAAAGTCCGGAAACGCTAGCAGACCGATTTGCGCTTGCGACCAAGGACCGGAACATTCGGATGATTTATCTTAACGCTTCCGCTTCCAAGGATGCTGCCAAGGCAGCGATTACGAACCCGATAGATAATTTGGTCCGTTCGTTGCAAGCGCCCGGGAATGCGGTTCAGCGTATTGAAAATAACGGGTTTGAGTTTGCTCCTGCGGAAGCCTTTAAGGTATACGATGCAAGCTGGCAAACTTATCTGAAAGCATTGGTTGTACTGGGGAGCGTAGCTTTTATTGCGTTATTAATATCATGTTTCCTACCTTCGTTAACCTTGGCTTCCTTTGTTCTGGGTTTGGTCGGCTCCGGCGGACTATATGTATTGCGCCCCGTTCTGCTCGAGCAGTCGCTCGCGTTGTTTGCTGCAATTAGTGCGCCGACGATTGCTGTAGTGCTGGCTATTCGCAAGGTAGAGGAGCTACGTGAGAAGCATCCCGACATGACAGGGGCACGTAGGCTGACTCATACCATCGTTTTGTATCTGAAAACCTCAGTATTGTCGCTCGCTGCAGTTCCTTTTGTGATTGCTCTGCTCAATAACATTACTTATAGTCTGGTGTTAAACCAGTTCCGTGGTGTTAGTCTGCTGCATCTGGCTCCGATATTGCTTATTGCCATTTATGTGTTCCTGTACCGCGGTAATTCTGTGGCCGAGGAGCTGCGCAACTGGTTGCGGATGCCGATTACAGTGTTGTGGGTCGCGATTGCTGCGGTTCTGGGAGTTGCCGCCTTGTATTACCTCTCCCGTACCGGGAATGCGGGAACGCTGTTGCCTGGGGAAGCTGCTTTCCGATCTTTCCTGGAAAACGCCTTTGGTGTACGTCCTCGTAATAAGGAATTTTTACTGGCGCATCCGTTATTCATCGTGGGCATCTTTGCCGCCTGTCGTTATCGTTGGCCGCTGTTCGCTATGATTCTGGCTGTGATGGGCCAATTATCGATGGTGGATACGTTCGCGCATATCCATACGCCGGCTATCCTTTCCTTGATCCGCGGCGTATTGGGGCTTGGCCTGGGACTGGTAGTAGGCTTAATTGCCGTACTGGTATGGCAAATCATTGAAAGGTGCTGGAGCAAATGGTCGCCACGACTGCTAAAACCATAGTTCTGTCGGGGTATTACGGGTTTCGTAACAGCGGGGATGAAGCGGTGCTTCAGTCCATTCTGTTAGCCTTGGAGGAAGAGGGCTTGACGTCCGGTGTGGACATCAAGCCGGTGGTCCTGTCCATTGATCCGGAATGGACAAGCCGCACTTATGGGGTGGAATCTGTACATCGGATGAAACTCGGTGAGGTAAGGAAGGCTATAAAGAACAGCGATGGTCTGATCAGCGGTGGAGGCAGCTTGCTTCAAGATGCGACTGGATTGAAGTCAATCCCTTATTATTTGGGTATTATTAAGTTAGCACAATGGATGGGCAAGCCCACCTTTGTTTATGCTCAAGGGATTGGACCGGTCCATCGGAAAATGTTCCGCCCGCTCATCGCATCGGTCTTCCGCCGCTGTGACTATATCTCCGTGCGTGATACGGAATCGGCTTCATTGCTTCGCGAGATGGGACTCCGCGGGAAGGATGCCGTTCAGGTCGTCCCCGATCCAGTGATGGGTCTGACACTGGAGGGGACGGGACCTGAGGCTTCAACTCCCGAAGCGTTGCCGATTGTAGGAGTCTCCGTTCGTTTCTGGAATGGAGAACGAACGGATTTGACGCAGCTCGCCGAAGGGCTTGCGCTGCTCTGCCGCCGTAGACCGGTGCATATCCGCTTTCTTCCTTTTCATTTCCCCGGTGATGACGAAGCTTCCCGCTTCGTGATGGACCGGCTTGGAAATGTGGAAGAACGCGGCTGCACGGTAAGCGTTGCGTCAGAAGCAGAGCGCCCGCAGGAGATGCTGCGGGAAGTAAGCCGGTGCAGCCTGCTGGTGGGGATGAGGCTGCACAGCTTGATTTACGCTGCCTCGCAGCAGGTTCCATTGCTCGGCATTTCCTATGATCCGAAGATTGATCATTTTCTTGGCCGAATCAGCAGTGTTCCGGTGGGAACAACGGAGGACCTGGACCCAAGAATTCTGGCAGCGGAGGGCGAACGTCTTCTGCAGGAGGCTCAAGCCTGGCGTAAGACTCGCGCGGCGCAGATTCATGAATTGAAGCGAGAGGCGCGGGTGCCGGCACGGCAGATTGCCGAATTTCTACGAAAGTAATGGGGGAGCAAGAGGATGACCAAGATGAAAAAAGGCATTCCTACGGTTTCGGTGTTTGGCGTTGCTGTAAGCAAATGGGGGATGAAGGAGACGGTAGCTTATTTAACGGAAGCTGTCTCTGCAAGGCAGCCGCATCATATTATTACGGCTAACCCTATTATGATGATGGCAGCCATTGAAAATCCCGAATATAAAGCGATGATGCAAACGGCGGAGCTTATTGTTCCAGATGGTAACGGTCTGGTCTGGGCGGCGCGCAAAGGTGGCGACCCCGTGAAGGAACGAGTCCCCGGTTATGAACTGCTTCATGAATTAATGAAGCAAGGGGAACGGTTGGGATGGAAGGTGTACCTGGTCGGCGCAGCTCCGGATGTAATTAAGGAGACCGCTCGCCGTTTGGCCTTGCAGTATCCTGGAACGGAAGTTGTTGGTTACCGGGATGGGTATTTCTCGACTGAGGAAGACCGGGAAGTGATTGCCGGGATCATCGAGGCAGCACCAGATTTGTTGTTTGTGGCCCGCGGTGCCGATACTCAGGAGCCGTGGATTGCCAAATACAAGGATGAGCTGCAAGTGCCGGTGATGATGGGGGTAGGTGGAAGCTTTGACGTTATCTCGGGACGAGCCAAGCGGGCGCCGATGATATTCCGTAAGCTTCGGCTGGAGTGGTTGTATCGTTTGCTGAAGGAGCCTACCCGCTTCCGCAGAATGCTTGCGCTGCCGAAATTCGCTGTGCGTGTAATGCGCGAGAAAGAAAACCTAACGAAAATGGGCTAAAACGCTCGATTTCTATGGATTAGAGCGGTTTTTTGCACGAAAACGAGGTTGGAGTTTCTTTCTAAACAGAGTATAATTCATTCCGGCAGAACAATTGGAGGTAGAAATGCATGTTGATGATTTACATCATCGGGTTTATTGTTTCTCTTGGCTTGGCTTTGGGCCTAACGCCGCTCGTTAAGAAATTTGCTATTAAGGTCGGCGCTGTAGATGTTCCCAATGCGCGCAAAGTGCATACGCGAATCATGCCGAGACTCGGTGGTTTAGGAATCTTCTTATCCTTTGTCATTACGCTCTTCTTGTTGCTTCCGTTTCTTCCGGATATTTTCACGGTACGCGAAGTGAACTTTATTAAGGCCTTCCTGGTAGGGGGCACATTAACGATATTGCTGGGGGCGCTGGATGATCGCTTTGATTTACCAGCAAAACTTAAATTTTTAGCCCAAATTGCCACCGCTTGTGTAGTTGTATTCGTCTTCGATATTCGTTTGGAATTCGCTAACATTCCGTTCCATACCTATGGTGCGGTCGAAACTTGGGTAGCTATTCCGTTCACAATTTTGTGGATCGTTGGCGTAACCAATGCCATTAACTTAATTGATGGCTTGGACGGTCTTGCGGCGGGTGTTTCGGCGATTGCTATAGGAACGATTGCCGTAATGGCTTTCTTGATGGGCAATATCGTGGTTGCGTTAATCTGTCTGCTGTTGCTTGGTAGCATCATCGGATTTTTATATTTTAACTTCCATCCAGCGAAAATATTTATGGGCGACTCCGGGGCTCTGTTCCTGGGCTTTAGCTTATCGCTGTTATCGTTGCTCGGCTTCAAGCAGGTGGCTATTGTATCATTCCTGACGCCGCTTATCCTGATTGGTGTGCCGCTGTCGGATACGATGTTTGCTATTGTACGACGCTGGATGCAGAAGAAGCCGATCTTCTCGCCTGATAAGGGGCATCTTCATCATTGCCTGCGCGAGCTTGGCTTTAGCCACCGTCAGACGGTATTGATCATTTATGGTATTGCTGCGTTCTTTGGTGTGTTGGCTATTATCCAGTCTTCGGCTGCGATGTACAACGCGAACTGGGTTACTTTTGTCGTTATCTGTGTCATGGTCTTCTTCTTGCAGATCGGTGCCGAGGTTATTGGGCTGATTGGCAAGACGAAGCGACCTGTGCTTGATTTTCTGGCTCGTCTACGGATGAAGGCGGGAGCAGAGCGTACGGGGACGAAGTGACGAAGCAGGGCTTAATATGTTTGAATTGAGACGGATTTATCTAATATCATGACTGTTGAACCTCAACCCGTTGGTAACAGCGGGTTTTTTTGTTGAATCCAATTTTAATGGATTCTTCTTCATGTTTTTCCTAAATTTCTTCCACTTTTCGACCGATAACAAAGTTAAGTGACGTTTTTTGGGCCGCTGTCCGCGAGCCATTGGCGGGAGCATCACACACTACATATCAAAGGAGAGATTTATACCATGCAACGCTTGAAAAAGCCGTTTATCTGGCTGACTTTGCTTTCTCTGGTCATTACCCTGTTGCCGGCCTCGTTTACGCCGGTGGCGAAGGCTGCTCTGTCTTCAACTACCTACTTCAGTCCTGATATTTTGGACATCCGTAAGACAGTGGGTCTGAAAACGAGTGGAACTGCTAATTTAATTAGTAGAGATAATGTATACGTTGTAACTACCCCTACATTGACGATTAACGGTACCTATTCCAAGGTGTCGGGTACGAGCCTGAAGGCGCAAATCGATCAATTGGTGTGGGATGAGACGAAAAAAGAATGGGTCGTTGATGGCCTACGTACGGTGCCAGGCACGGTGATGCAGGATACAACGGATCCGGACAAACGTTTTGTGGCTAGGGATTTGACATTATTCGCAGGTATGAACAAAATTACCTTTACCGGGACTGTAGGGAATTCAGAAGGTTCTGAGTCATTCTATGTGCTTTACGATGCGATTCCTTACGTTTCAGAATTGAGGATCGTAGGCGGTGGGCCTGCGGCAATCAATTTAAATGAAGGAACTAAAGTGGTTGTAACTAACCCAACGATTTCTCTGGAGGGGATTGTTAACAACATCACGAAAGTAGCGGTATCTGTTAATGATGGTACGCCACTCTCGACGGATGTATATAACGACCAATTGTATTCTCCACCATTAAACCTGTCGCCTGGTCTGAATAAGTTGAAGGTCGTCATCTCAAATTCGGCCGACTCGGTGACGATTTTGCGTGATGTTTATTATTTTGATATTAATAATCCATTTACGGATATGTATTTCGTGGATGCTAGTGGTACGCCACAAAAGGCATTTGGCACCAAACCGACAATTACAACTACTTTACCGGGAACGGTAGATATGATCATGCAGGTGCTGGTACCTTATGCTTCCTCAGATCAGCCGTTCAAGGGTAGCGAAACAACGATCACCATTAATGGTGTAGATTATTTAGAGGCAGATATTACTCTGTTAGGTCTTGACTTAAGCACTAACGGGGCCCAAGAAATTATTATTCCTGGTGCAGACGGAATAACGCCAACATACCGTTTAGTGACTTTCAAAGTAAGCGGAATTCCACTTGAGCAGGAAACGAACGGCAATATTAAAGCAACGCAAACGGCACAGGTATCCTTGGAATACGGGAATTATACTGCTTCTTACACTGATTCCAAATATGGACGCGCTACCTTCTCCTATCTTCCGGGACAGGTCGTAATTACGGATATGTATTATCTTCCGGATTACACGACAGGGGTCACTGATATTAAGGACCTTAACGTGCTTCCGCTTAATGGGGCCGAGGTAAGTGATTCAAGCTTTTATATTATGGTAAAGGCAAATAGCACACCAGGAACGCTGACGGCTGACTACTTGCCATTGGGTGCGGCAGGTTTACAACTTACATTAGTAACTAGCAATGTAACAGATGGCACAACAGCATTGCCTAATACACAAATTTACCAAGTAACGAACTTTGCTAATGGTCAGCAGCAAGTTCAGTTTAGATACTCACCTTCTGCGCCATATAATGTGAATATTTCATTTGCTTCAAAAAATTATATCTATATTGATAATCTGATTGATGGCCAAACCTATACCTTTAACTCAAAATCAACTAATAGCTTGAAAATTTCGGGTCGGTATGTTGGCTTTGAGAATATCGCCAGCGCTCAATATACTGTAAACGGGATTAGTGGAACTAATTTGACGGCTGCTGATGGGGCTGATGTCACTTTAGGCGTTGACTCAAACACTCCAAATTTTGCGCTTGAACTAAATATCAAGACGACAGGACCGTTGATCTATGGAGAAAATAGACTGGTATTTACGGGGATTTCTCTGGATGCAGCGGGTAATGAGAAGTTAGTACGCAAAGATCTGCGGATCTATATTATTGATGAAAATGTATCTAATATCAATAAGTTTCAACCAGCATCGATTCCTGATCCTGAATCATCACGTGTAGTTTTCCCCACGGCTGATCAGTTCACCATAGGTGGGGACCCCTTAAGTGAGGCTATCGGGAATATCTTCAAGCTGTCGCCGGAATTTACTTATAAGGACCCTGCTTATGAAACTTCCGAGAAGGAATATGATTTGCTGGTCCGTGGAGGCGGAGCAAGATTTGTCAATGTCTATATGGGTACGGAAAAAATATTCAGTAAAGAAGGCATAGATAACACGATTAATGCAGAGGTTGGTGCAACCTTTGGAAAATATACCTATGATTTTGTAGGGAATGAAAATGACTTTATTTTACGGATTCGTGGCCTTAAATTTGATGCACCTGGAACTCAGGTCTACAATTTGGAGCTAATTAATGATACGGGAGCACGGACCAACCAACGCTTGGAAATTACGCGTGTGCTGGATTCATTGCGCTTATTGGCCCCTGTGCCTACCGTAGGCGAAAAATTTGTAGTTAACAAAAATTTTATTCGCTTTGACGTTGAAGCGGAGGGTGCAGACTCTGTAATTATTGGCAAGGATGAGGCTACCCCTCGTCCTGACTTGGGACCGGACCGCTTTGTATACGATTATGTAGGTCTTAAACCTAATAAATCTACTAAGATAACGGTTAAGGCTGTTCGCGGCGGCGCCACGTCGGAAAAATCCATTGAAGTATACTACACCAGTGAGATCGCTATTGATTCGCAGTATATGGCTGAAAAGGTAGGCACGAAGTATAGTGCCTTCAATAAAACATTGGAATTATCTTTCCCTAAGGGAACGATTCTTCAGTCCGCATCACTTGATGCCAACCGAATCACGAAGTTTTATCCTGACAACAAGATTTTATTTGGGATTGCGGATCCTAAAGATGGCGTAGTTGAACGACGAAATGATTACGGTGCCTATATTAACCGTGGTAGTGAATTTAATAATGTAGTTATTCCTGATAACCTGGTCTACAATTTCAACTATAACGGGAGTACCATTAACTTTACGCGTGTGTCCCAGATCATGTGGGTAAATGGTGGAGTAGGCGAGTTCGGAAATAGGGGGGATAGCGGGTACCTGCCATCTACTAACGGGCTGGCTCCTTACTCGACAGAGGGTTACTTTACGCGTTTTGATACCTTGCGTAAGCTTGTTCCTTCTCAACGGGGAGAAATTACAATTAAATTTAATTCTAATGTAGTGGATGATGCGGGTACGACTGTAACCATGTTCCGCTATGTTGACAAGGGTGGTCAAGGAGTATGGGAGAATATCGGCGGTCAGGTAGACACCAAGAGTAATACGATCACGGCTCCGTTTGACGAGTTTGGGTATTACACAGTCATGAAGCTAAACAAGAGTTATAGCGATGTCACTAATCACCCATGGGCAAGAAATATTCTAACTGCCTTATATTCGAAGGGAATCATGAACCGTCTGCGGGTAGATGCGTTTGGAGCGGATGATCAGACGACCCGTGGTGAATTTGCGGCGTTACTGGTTAAGGGCTTAAATTTGCCGCTTAATTATGAAGGTACACCAACATTCTTTGATGTGGGATCAACCTCCGGTACAACAACCTGGGACTATAAGTACATTGAGACTGCAGCCAGAGCGGGGATTGTCACTGGTAGAACCGAAGGCTTCTTCTCACCAAACGTTCCTATTACAAGACAAGATGCAGCAGTTATGATTGCTCGCGCAGCAGATTTGAAGCTGGCTATCAATGATGACAAGTTAAAGGCAAATGTAGCCAAGACCTTCCTGGATGGTGGAAGTGTTGATCGTTATGCACTTCCTGCTGTACAGGCTGTGACGAAAGCTAAAATCATGTCAGGTAGCCCAGTGACACTGGAAGGAGCTAAGAAGCCTTCTTATAACTTCAACCCAACCAGCAATATGACCCGCGCGGAAGCCGGGAAAATCGCGGTAGAGCTGTTTAAGAAGAGCACGAAGCTGTTCCCTAAGAACTTGAGCTAGGTATCTGCTAAACGATAAAGGAACAGTCTTTAAACTGTGACCCGCAAGAAGGATGCTTTGCAAAAAGCTGCCCTCTTGCGGGTCCCTTATTGTATTTCCAATTACATCTTTTTGTAATTTGGGGAGCTTTGCGATACAATAGGCAGAGTAATAGACATTATGTAAAAGGGTGAACTTGAACAGATGAAACCGATTTTATCTAAACCTCAACTAGGTTACTCCAAGGCAAAGCGTAAATTTGAGGATACATCCAAAGTTTTGGAGAAGAAAATTGAAGAGACGGCTAAATTGCAAGAGGTAACCCAGGAGGTTATGGAAGGGCTTGTAGTTGAAACCGGTTTTCATGAAGCATTTACAGCGCTACGTGCGGCTGAGAATGAATTGATTGAGTGGTCCCGCATCACGATGACGCATGAGAAGACATACAAGGACAATAAAGAAGCAGTTGATAGCATGTACGAGAAATTGAATAGTGATCCGCAGATGCGAGCTCGTATCATCCAATTAGCCATGAGAGTTAGATGATTTGCCGAACGGTTGCGACGAGTGTTGTCCATAGGACGTCCTAAAAAAGGACGTCTTATTTGTCATGTCTGTACATATATTAAGGATAGTGCGAATTGGGAAAAGTTTCTTAATGACTGACATATTTCGGCATGATATACTAATTTCCGTCAGTAGGTAGCGAAGTAAAAAAGATCAAATTGAGGATATTCCTAGAAAAGTTACAATCTCGCAATTTTTTTTTGGAATCCCCGCAACTTTTTGAAATCTGCTGCGTTTAAGTTGTAGAGCATTGACAATGACGACCAATTTAGACATGGCAATACGTTCCTCATAGGGAAACTTGTCTATCTATTAGAAAAATTAGCTTTACGGCACTTGGGACTCATTGTATAATGTTTAGGTAGGATTAGGAAACTAGTCTATTTCTACATTCTACTAATTGAATTGGTTTACAAGTTTCTGCGATTTTGTCGCAGACCTAATTTATAGGAAACCTGCTCAGGCTCTGGAAAGGGGGTGCAATGGCTAATGAGTAACACGAGCTATTCATTTAAAGAAAATTCTCATTTGTTAGTTAATCAAGGAGGAGAAAAAAAGGTTATGAAGAAAATTTTATCCGTAGCTCTGTCTACAGCAATGGCATTCTCTATGTTTGCTTCTGTAGCTTTCGGCGCCGAAGCTAATTTGTCGCCTGAACAACAATTTAACGCTTTGAAAGAAGCTGGTATCGTTACTGGCTACCCAGATGGTTTGTCCCACCTGGAAAGAACTCTGACTCGTGCTGAACTGGCTAAAATCGTTGTTAACGCAATCGCTTTGGAACCAGTAACAGGCGTGGCTACTTACAAGGACAAAAACTACAGTGCTTCCCACTGGGCAGCTCCTTACATTGAAGCAGCTACTGCAGCTGGTATCCTTCAAGGTAAAGACACTGTAAAAGGTTTGTTCGATCCATCGGGTAACGTAACAGTTCAAGAACTGGCTAAAGTTCTGGTAACTGCTTTGGAGCTTGAAGTTCCTGCTGATGCTGAAAACACTGCATCTCCATGGGCTAAAGGTTATGTAGCAGCAGCTGTTGAAGCTGGCTTCATTGCTGAAGGTATCAACTACCAAGCAGCAGCTACTCGTTCCCAAGCTGTAGTTGCAGCATATGCAATCTACGAAAACGCTCAAGTACCTTCTGTAGCTTCCTACACAGTTTCCGAAGGTGGTAAAGTTGTTGAATTCAAACTTTCCAACGACGAAGTTGTAAAAGTTGAATTGGAAACTGCTTTGGTACCAAACAAAGAAACTGAAGTTAAATTCACTCACAACGGTGTTGAGTACACTGAAAAAGTAACTTATGTTACTACTGTGGCTCAAACAGTTCAATCCGTTAAAGCTGAAGACCTGAAGCAAATCGTCGTTACTTTTGACGGTACTGTGGATGCTAAAACAGCTGGAGAAATTGCTAACTACACAATCGATGGTAAGAGCTTTGATAGCGCTGAAGTTTCTGAAGATAAGACTAGCGTTACCTTGTTGTTGGATAAAGTATCCGTTCTTACTAACCAAAAACAAGTTGAAATCAGCTTGAACAACGTTAAGAATGAAGATGGTACTAAAACATTCAGTCAAAAAGTACAATTCACTCCGATTGATGTTACTGCTCCAACAGTGAAAGAAGTAGTTGGATTAGGTACCAAAGCTTTCAAAATTAAATTCAGCGAGCCGGTAAAAGAAGCAGATGCTATTACTTCTGCTAACTACCGTATTGATGGAAAAGTAATCGGTGCTGCTATTAAGTATGCTTATCCTGATACTGTAATTGTTAGCACTCAACTCGAAGAAGGAGAGCATACACTGCGTGTAAGTGGAGTGGCTGATTTCTCTGGTCTGAGTGTTGCACCAGTTGAAAACACGTTCACAACTGTAGTTGATACAGAAGCTCCTGAAATCGAAAGCGTTAAAGCTGATGATTTGACAAAAGTAGTTGTTACATTTAATGAAACTATTAAATCTGTAGGCAGCGCTTATGCAAATACATCATCTAAAACTGCTACAAAGATTGAAATCAACGACAACAAAGTAACGTTGAGCTTTGATGGCGACTCCAAACGTTTGAATCAAGGCGAAAACACAGTAGTTCTGAAGGGTGTTTCTGACTACAGTGGTAACTCTGCTGATCGTGAAGCGAAAGTTACACCAGAACTTGATACTGTACGTCCGGAAGTAACTAATGTTGATTTCAAAAAAGATGGCGTTAATTATGTAGCTGAACTTCAATTTAGCAAAACCTTGAAACTTGAAACTGCCACAGATGCTGAGAATTACAAGCTGGTAGATGCTGATGGGAAAGTTGCTAAAATTGCTGGTGTGAATAATGATGGTAATCCAGTTCGCACTATTGTTTATAACTCAACAACCAAGAAGGTAACTCTTAATTTTGGCCCTGTTTTTGACAAAGAATACACTTTGGAAATTTCAGGCGTAAGAGATAATGCCTTTATTGGTAACGAAATCATTCCTTACTCTGTTAAGTTGAACCCTGAAGGTACAGAACAAGGTGAAATTTCGCGTGTATGGATTGATGATGCAATTACTGCTGATGGTGGTAAATATGTATATGTTGAGTTCAATGCTCCTATCGCTTTGAGTGGTAATGGTAGCGCCTTGGATCCTGCAAAGTATAGCTTTGCTACTTCGGCTAATGCTAATGCGACTAAGACTCGTTTGACTACTAAAGCTGACGATGTTGAACCAGTAACTTCCAGTTCCGTGCGTATTTACACAGAAAAGACAATTGCTAACGGACATACTTTGTATGCAGACTACATCGCTAACACTGATGGTAAGTATCTGACAGGTAGTGATGCAACTGGAAATAACTACACTCTTTCCAAGGTAGTTACTGCGAAGAATGCATCTGTTACCGTTGATAGTGTCGAAGCTACAGGTACAAAAACATTGAAAGTAAAATTTGATGCTGCTCTGAACGTTGTTAATCCACGTGACTTTGTAGTAGAGGATAACAGTGTTACAGGTGTAACTTATGCTCCTAATGATTATACTTTGAGCAACGATGGTAAGACACTTGAGCTGAAGTTTGCTGATAGTCAAAAGTTGCCAGCATCCTTCGACGCTTCCCGATTGACTTTAACAGCAGCAGGTGGTGCCAATTCGGTAACACGTGATACGTTTGGTAATCCTGTAGCTGTTGATGAAGCAGTTTCTGACAAAATTGCTCCAGAAGTAACTGATGTATTCTCTTTTGCTTCTAATGTAGCTACCTTTACTACTACTGAAGAGATTAGAGATAACGTTAATGGAGCTTTCTTGAACTCGCTGTTTAAGGTTGAAGTAACTGACGAGTTTGGTGTTAAAAATGATGTTTCTAATATAACTGTAACGGCAAGTGGAACAACTATTACAGTTTCATTCACTACAGCTCGTACAGTTGGAGATAACGACTATGTACATGTAGCATTAGAGAAAAATGCTGGTGCAATTACTGACCTTCAAGGTAATGATTTGAAAGATTTCAGTAAGAATGTAAGATAATTTACTGTGATCAAAATGAAAGACGTATCCTTCAAAGGGTACGTCTTTTATTTGTTTCTAAGGCTTAACAAGTTAAGTACGTGAAGCATGGGAAACAAAAACCATTTGCGTGGTGGGTGGGGTGACCTCGCAACAGATTTTGTTTTCAGCGAGTCTGGTTTCTTTAGACACAGTTTTTCAGGAGAAACTTACACCCGGGAGTACAGACATCCCCGGTTCAAAGAGGGATCATGATTCTAAGGGAACTTCAATATTATGTTATTGCTTATTTTCAGCGATATTTCAGATTCTTCTGTTAAACTTTTTTTAGTTTGATGCGTATATACTATATAGGACTAAAAAGTAGGAGGACTGAAATTGAATAGAACCAGGATATTTGTAGCTTCAATGGCGGTAACTGCTTTACTTGGCCAAGCTTTTGCGGGGCCTGTTAATGTTGCTGCTGCCGCTACAAAGAAAACAACGACTTCTCAGAAGCAACCTGCAGTGAAGACACTTAGTCAGTTGAAGGCCGTGAGTATTGGTGCGAAGAGTACGGTTAAGTTAACCAACGTTAATATTTTGTCTCAAGATGACGAAAATATATTGACGTATACTTTGACTTATCACAATGGGGGGAGTTCTGCTTTATCCCTGCTTGATTATTGGTCAAAAGTTAAGACGAAATCGGGAACGGTCTATAGTGTGTCTGCGATCAGTACGGACAAAGACAAAAAGACAGTTGTTCCAGGAGCTTCTGTTAATGTCACTTATACGGCCAAGATTGCTAAGGGCTTAAAGTATAGTGACTTGAACTTCCAAGTAATAAAATGGAATTTCAGTGTTGCCGGGTATGAACAATTGCTGGGAAGCATTAGCGTGCCAGCCTCTTACGTGGTGGCTACTCCTGTAAACACAACAGGAAAGCTTGTTTTTGGTGAGAATTCAGCCAATGCTAAAGTAACTTCAGTAAATGTGATTGGGCTAGGAAGCTATAATTATGTAGGGGTTGCCTTGCAATTACATAATTCAGGCTCCAGAACAATTGAAAATCCCAATTTAAAATATATATTACAAACCCCTAGCGGCACCCCATTTGCTCTAACTGCAGATGCGTCTAGTACAAATTATCAAATTCATCCTCAGGAGATCAAAACACTTAATTTGATTGCCAAATTGCCTAAAACGGTAAATACGGCTAATCTACAACTTCTAGTGGCTCAGAATGATGAAACCACCAAGGCCGATCTGCCTTTGGCCACCATGGACTTGGGCACGAAAAAGGGGCAGCAGTCTGTAACTGCTGTAGATAAAGAACGTATTCTGAATGTGAGTAATAATCGAATTGCCACTAGAATAGATAGCGTATCACGGAATCAAAGCTTTGGGGAAAGCAGCTTGTCTGTACAGTTTGCTTTGAGTAATAAAGGTGATCAAACAGTAACTTTGCCTAATTATGCATTTGAAATTCAAGCGGGTGCCAAATCGTATACCTTATCAGCTAGTGGCCTGGAAGGGATAACATTAGGGCCTGGGGAAGAACAGTTGATCTCAGTTGATGGTACAATTCCCGTCATTGTTAACTCAGACGAACTGGAACTGATACTTAAAACACCAGGGAGCACCTCAGGCTCTGGAGAAGGGGCAGCTCCTGAGACGGCTAGTACTTATCCATTAGCAGCCTATAGTTTACCTGATTATACCGAAATGCAAAGCTCGGTAGGTCAAGAGAGAATTGTGAAAAACAATGATGGAACATTTGGTGTTACACTGGATGCTGTTCAGAAGCTTCCTTGGAATGATGGAAACTTGCTGGCTACTAAAGTTACCATTACTAACAAAGGTACTAAAGCGGCGAAATTACCGGAATTGGTTGGAGCATACAAATTGGATTTGACCACACTTAGCAATGATGTGCAATTGGTAAGTAGTAACACTACACAGATTCTGGGTCCTGGTGAAAAGACTAGTGTTTATGTGGTAGCAAATGTTCCAAGTAGTCTTACATTCTCCCAATTGCAGGTTCAACTACTTCAAAAAGTAGGTGCTGATAAGACGAGCAATTGGACGATGTTCTCTAATTATGGGAAAACAAGTGATCTGAAGGAAATTGCAGATGGGTCATACTTCAATTTGGAGACAGCAGGCAAGAAATCTGATCTGCAAGCGCGTAAGACTTATATGTACAAGGGAAGCAGTAACGATATCATCTATTCTGAATTGATTATGAAGAACCGGGAGACTAAGCAAGTGACTCCAAGTCAGCTTACGGGCTACTTCTTAACGGATAAAGGCCAATACTACAAAGCCGAAGCCAATCAGGTAACCCATTCGGTGGGGCCAGATGCGGCAAGCATCGTTTCCTTCTCTGCCAAGGTTCCTAAAGGGACAGTTGTATCCAACTGGCAGCTAGTTGTTGGTGAGAGCATTACGGAGAATAAGTTTACTGAAGGAGAAGCCAAGCCTACAGGTTATGTAAATGCTTCTGCAATGGAGCTTAATATGGATAGCCGAGATATTAAGAATACACTGAAGGATGTTGAGTTGTTCCCTTACACCTTGTCTGTTCGAGATGTGATTGGCAACACAACTTCTGGTGGCCTTGAACTTAAGATGAAGTATGACCTCAAACGTGATCTCGCTTTTGAAATGGGGACATTCCAACATAAATTTATTTTGGAAGTCGTAGATTCTAGTGGTGCTCGTTTTGAGAAAGAAATTGAGTTGGAAAAAGACTTCATTGTTGGTGGTAACTTGTCTTATTCGTACGTAATCAATGATCCTATCTTTGCCACTTCGCGGTCTGGCGGTTTCCAATTCTCCATTTATGATTTGTATCAAGGAGAAAAAACTAAGATTGCAACTCAGGCAGCATACTACAGTAATAATTCTTTATTTGACTGATTAGGATGAACATCGATCGTCTAATTACAAGCCCAAATCCATCCCGGATTTGGGCTTGTTTCACTCTATCAAAACCTCTATCATAGACAGTAGCAGATTCATAGAGGAGGAACATAATGAAGTCAGTTTGGAAAGTTACGGCTGCGGTAGTTCTGATTGGCGGTAGTGTATGGGCAGGATCTTTGTTAAATATGCAAGCAGAGGGAGCAGAGGCCACACCAGGAACCACTAACGACCCTGTGGTGACGAAGAGTTATGTGGACCAGGCTATTCGTCAGGCGTTGGGGGGCGGGGGCTCATCTGAACCATCCAAGGAGACTCCGGTGACAAGCCCTGGTAGTTCAGGCAACTCAGGCGGTAGCTCTAGCGAAGAAACGATTAGCATTGTTGAGGTGAAGCCTGGGAAGATCCTTATTGCTTCCGCGGGAGCAGAATTCATCGTCCGTTCCGGCAAAGCCATAATTTATAGCACAGATTCAAATGGTGTTGCTGATCTTACGGACGGTAAGGATATTGCCAATGGTGGTACGGTAGTGAATAATCATTTGTTATCTTTCCCTCGGGAAGGACGGGGTATTCAAGTGGTGGATGGAGATACCCATAATCTGATTGTAATGGTGCGTGGCGGTTATAAGGTTCAGTAATAGGCCATATAAATTCCATGATCTTGCATAAGTAACAACCATTGATTCGTGTAAATTAGAACCGTTAACACATACTACTTCTGAAGATATTACTTTCTCAGGAGGTGTCTGCAATTATGGCAAGAAGTAATCGTAAAATTGTACCTGAAAGCCGTCATGTGCTACAGCAATGGAAATATGAAATTGCCGCCGAATTTGGGTTACCCGTGGGTTATGGAGCGGCAGGCGTAGCAGATACAGAATTCGCCGGTGAATTAGGCGCTACGAGTAGTGGCGGGCATATAAACCGCGGGGGTTGGGGACATTTGACATCTCGTGAAAATGGATCGATAGGTGGAGAGATCACTAAACGGTTGGTTGCCCATGCGGAGCGGGATTTTTCTTTATAACATAATTCCGACAAAAAAACATGAATTTATTTTGACACGACCTGTCAAATGCGATAATATTTCATTTGAGGATTGTCGATCAAACCTTTTCCAGTGTGGAAAAGGTTCATTTTTTGATTATCAACCGCATTACTGCGATCCTTACATAAAATATTATCTCCATACGCTGGGGAGGAGGTTCCATTTATGTCTATACAAGGAAGACACTTATTTACTTCAGAGTCTGTTACCGAAGGACATCCTGATAAAATTTGTGATCAGATTTCAGATGCAGTACTTGATGCCTTTCTGGAAAATGATCCTTATGCCAGAGTAGCGTGCGAAGTATCGGTTGCTACAGGTCTTGTGCTAGTCATTGGTGAGATCAGCACCAAATCGGAATATGTAGATATTCCGGCTATTGTACGGAAGACGGTCAAGGAAATTGGATATACTCGGGCCAAATACGGCTTTGATTCCGATACCTGTGCAGTGCTTACCTCGTTGAACGAGCAATCTGCAGATATAGCTCAAGGCGTTAATGCAGCTCTGGAAAATCGTGACCCGGATCAAATGGATAAGGAAACAGCGAATATTGGTGCCGGTGACCAAGGCCTGATGTTTGGTTTTGCGACCAATGAAACCCCTGAGTATATGCCTTTGCCGATTGCTTTGTCGCATCGTATTGCTCGTCGCCTTGCTGAGGTTCGCAAGGATGGTTTACTGAGTTACCTGCGCCCCGATGGAAAAACACAAGTAACGATTGAATACTTGGATGGTAAGCCAAAACGTGTGGATACGATTGTAGTATCTACCCAACATGCGGAAGATATTACGTTGGAGCAAATCCAACGGGATATTAAAGAACAGGTCATTCTTCCAGTGGTTCCTGCTGAACTGCTCGATGAGGAAACCAAATACTTTATTAACCCTACAGGTCGGTTTGTAATTGGGGGTCCTCAAGGGGATGCCGGACTTACTGGCCGGAAAATTATTGTAGATACTTATGGCGGTTATGCTCGTCATGGCGGGGGAGCCTTCTCCGGGAAGGATCCGACTAAGGTGGACCGTTCTGCGGCATATGCAGCTCGTTATGTAGCCAAGAACCTGGTAGCTGCGGGCTTGGCAGATAAAGTGGAAATTCAGCTTGCTTATGCCATCGGAGTTGCTAATCCCGTGTCCATTAATGTGGATACTTATGGGACGGGCAAGGTGCCAGAGGCGAAGCTAGTCGAACTTGTTCGTGACAACTTCGATCTTCGTCCGGCGGGTATTATTCGCATGCTGGATCTTCGTCGTCCCATCTACCGCCAGACGGCGGCTTATGGACACTTCGGACGTACAGACCTCGACTTGCCTTGGGAAAGAGTGGACAAGGCAGATGCTTTGAAGCAACAGGCTGGTCTCTAATCAATCAACGCTAGTTTAAAGAACTAACGGACCTTTTTCCTAAACGGAAGAAGGTCTGTTTTTTTGGCAAAATTCTTCCTTACCCAGTTTGATATCGGTCCAGAACGTTTGAATGCTGCCTAAACTTATAGACCCATTTTGCCGTTAATAAATATAGGTGTGTGCCGGTTTAGAGACTGTCTACATAGATTATTTAGCTAGAGAGGGGAACAAGGAAAATGAAAAGGAAAGTATCCACCGTACTTGCTATGTTGTTGACCTTTTGTATGTTGGTCCAGCCTGCATCGTTGGCTACGGCTTCAAGCATGGTAGTTCAAGAAACTGTAACAGGACAGTATACTGGTGAAGAAGCGAACCAGTTGTTGTTCCATAGTTTGGAGAGTAATAGTCAAGTCGTTGGGAAGCCGTTGGCGGCTGTATCTGCGACGCAAGCAACTTATCCACGACAAACGAGTCTAAGTCCTGCGGACAACAGTACGGGAATTAACGTGAATACAGATTTAGTGATCACCTTTGATCGTAGAGTTGCTGTAAATTATAGTAGTGGAATCACCTTGAAAAAAAGCAGTAATAATACATCTATTTCTACTGATGTTCGCGTCAGTGGAACACAAGTTATTATTACACCTAGAAGTGCCTTGGAATCCGCCACAAATTACTACGTTGAAATTGACAAGGGAGCCATAGGGGATTTCCTAGATCCTAGGGTGTTTGTCTTTGACGGAATCAGCGGGAGCAATGCTTGGAACTTCCAAACTGCCAGGACTTATAATGATACCACCCCTCCTGTGCTGAAGGCGACCACAATGTACAATACCATGACGATTCGTCTGCAATATGACGAGCCATTGAATTCAGACTATAGTCTGACGACTAGTTACTTTACAGTCACTGTAAATGGAGATGCTCGGCGAATTAGCAATGCGTACGCATCTGGTGATAGTGTCTACGTGGTATTAGAAGCCGGGGTAGCGATTGGACAAAATGTGAAGATCAGCTATAACGGTAGTGGCTATAGAGCTATACGAGACAACGCTGGAAATATGGCTGCTGCCTTCTCTGCCAAAGACGTAACGAACGGCGTAGATTCAGTCATGCCGAAGCCGAGAGATGGTCATATCTCCGGGAGTACGTTGACGTTGTATTTTAATGAAAGTTTAAAGTCGGTATCGACCTACGCTTACCAGCAATTTACGGTTACCGCTGACGGTTCAGTGAAATCGATAGACCGTCTGAGCCAAAGTGGTTCAACGGTTACCCTTTATTTATCCAGTGCCGTAACGAATGGACAGGTCGTCAAAGTATCGTATACTCCAGACTCTTACCCGCTAAAAAATAGCCGGGATCTGGAGATTTCAGCTTTTAGTGATTTTCTGGTGCGAAACTATAACGATACTAAGCCCCCAGAGTTAGTGGGAGTTGAGGGCTCGGAAAATAAAATCACGATGAAGTATAATGAGGCGTTAAGAACCTCGATTACACCGCCGAAGAGTTATTTTTCGGTGCTGGTCAACAACTCTCCTGTCTATGTTACCAAGGTAGAGGTGGAGTCCGATCAAGTTACACTTACTCTGGCTTCATCTTTTAACAAGGATCAGAATGTGACTTTGTCTTATGTATCTGGGGTGGATGGCATTGCCGATCTAAACGGTAACCTGGCCGGATATATCAACTTGAAGTCTGTTGGGTATGGAGCTGTAGCGGATGGAGTTCAGTCGGCTGCGGTAAACGGTGATATTTTATCCATTGTGTACAATAAATCTTTACGAACCGTGTCCAATTTACCAACTGGTCAGTTCTCGGTACTTGTCAATCAGGTTAGCCGGGGAGTCCAAGCTGGCGAAGTCAGTGGAGATACCGTGCTGCTTAAGCTGACCTCTCCGGTTACGGCAGGACAGACGGTTGTATTAACTTATTACACGGGAACCAATCCATTGTATGATAATCAAGGAAATATGCTAAGAAGCTTCAGCAATATGGCTGTACAAAATTTGACCGGTGGTGGTTCCGGAGCAACGCAACTGGATTATTTGAATACCGTGGCTGCAGGTGAATTAGGCAGCGGCGGGTATTTGCTCAATATGAAAGCTGCTACAACTTCTTCGAGCCAGTCCAGACGTGGACAAGCAATCAAACGCTATGTGCTGGATAACACTAAGCTACGGGATGCCTTGCAATTCCTGGATAGCAGCAAGGCAACCTCCCAAAAGCTGATATTTGAAGTGCCTGCTACAGAGAAGGCCGCTGAGCTAGTTGTGCCGATTGGTGCGCTTATTGATTATTATAGTCTGGGAAGAACAGGTACTATCGCTTTGAAATATAAAGACGTAATGTATGAGCTACCGCTGGAAAAAATTCCATACAACAGCATTTCACGTCATTTTGATAATACTAATCTGATTAGCGCTTTTGTGAGAATTCAATTGGAGCCTGTCTCCAGAATGGAGTTGTCTACTCCTTATGCTCCTACCACTAATATTACTCCACTCGTAGATCCTGTGGAGGTGCAGGTCTCCGCTTACAACGGCTTGATGGCCAGCAACGCGCTGGATTTGGAGATGACAGGGAAGCTTTATTTCAAAACGCCAATGCTTCAGTCAGGCTATGGGACGGTCTTCTTAAGTTCCTATGATAGAGTAACGGGAGCTATTACCTACATTCCTTCAAGTAAATCGGGCAGTGGGAGCGAAGCAGTGCTGACAGGAGTGCTGAATGGCAACTTTATCGTAGGCCCGGCCGAGGGCTACAGCTATTTCTCGGACGTCTCCAAGCATTGGGCCAAAAATGATATTGCAGAGCTGTCGAATCGCTTGATTATTTCGGCACGTTCTTTAGATAGTAGCAAATTTCAGCCTAATGAAAACATAACCCGCGCGGAGTTTGCCGAGTTTATTGTCAAGGGACTTGGACTTGTTGGGGATGAGGAAGGCGTACGTCGCTTCCCGGATGTATCTGCGGGATCCATGGCTGCTTACATTGGCGCTGCTGCCAAGGCAGGGATCATCAACGGCAACTCGGACGGAACGTTCAAACCGAATAGTTATATTACGCGCGAGCAGATGGCGCTGATGATGGTTCGGGCGATGGATTATGCCGGGTATGATATGTCGATGAATGGAGCGAGTGCTGCTACATTAACTCGTTTCAAGGACGTCTCCAAGATTCAATCCAAGGACACGGTGGCCAAAGCGGTGAAGGAAGGGATTATCCAAGGCGTATCGGTGAATACCTTCCAGCCGCAAGGCAATGCAACAAGGGCGCAGGCAGCAGTCATGCTCAAACGAGTTTTGGATAAGCTGAACTATCTATAAGATTATGTTCAAAAGTCGGGTTTACAGGACCGAGAAGGTTGGATGAAGCGAGGGACTGAGTAGCGGAGCTACACGTTTTCGGAGAAAACGACTTCGGAAGCATGGGTACGTGAGCAACGGAAGGCCCGCGTGAATTCAAGATTCGATGTCGAATCCACTCCTCGAACAACCTCGTCAAGGGAAGACGACTTATTGAACAACCTCTATAAGATTGTGAATCATCCCGGTGCGGGGATAACCTGCATCGGGATTTTTTTGTTATATGGCTTTTTATACACAAGTTATCCACCAAAATCACAAAATCCACAAGTAATTCACTTGGGAAAAGAAAGATTATAGATAGTTACCCACAATATCCACAAAACTTATCAACAAAACCCACATTATTCACAATGGTTAGGAGTTAAAATCATAATTTTATAAAGAAATTCTATAAATTGTGGATAGTTCTGCTAGTTTTCTTTAACAATCTCGCTTTTTTTCGTAACTTTTCTGGCTAAATACAGTCTATAAATAGAGTAATAGTTTGGAGATAGGGGATATCCCTAATCCGGAACTGATTTTGTTTAAATAGATGGGAGAGTCGTTATCTAAAATGGTAGTCAAACAAGAGGAAACTGAAGAAGTTGTCGTCAAATTGGAAGCTGCACGTCCTAACTCGAAATTTACCCGGCTGGTCGTTAGCCATGGCAAGAAGTTGGCATTGGTTACACTGGCGGGATTAATATGGATTCAACCTGTCATTGGACTTGGCCCCCTTGGAGGTCCTGCATTAACTGCCGAAGCAGCAGCCAGTCAAACGGTGAAGCGAGGGGAAGAAATCATTACCTCTGGAGCCAGAATTATTAAATATGAATATACGGTCACTCGCTCAGGAAAGCCCGTGAAGGTATTGGCTGATGTGATAGAAGTAGATTTAACCAACCCCTATGTACAGCTTGATGTGATGACTGGCAAGGGGGGGCAAGTTACAACCAGACAAACGGTCGAAAACATGGCGAAAGAAAATGGAGCCGTGGCTGGTGTTAATGGGGATTTCTTTGCCACTAAAGGACAGGGAGTTCCCATGGGAGGGGCCGTTTCTCAAGGCACCATGGTGACTAGTCCAACGCAGTTACAGGGGATGTATGCCTTTGTCGTGCGTAATGATGGAACTCCGATGATTGATCGGTTCAGCTTTAACGGTACCGTATTTGCCGAGGATGGGTCTACCTTTGCTCTTAGTGGAATCAATCAGGAAGCCTACATGACAGAACCGGAGAAGGCCTATAGCCATGCCGGCAAAATGTACATCTACACCAGTGCGTGGAAGGCAGAAGCACGGCCGGCAGATAGCTCAACAACGCCTACGGAGGTAATGGTGCAAGGGGGAGTGGTCACGCAAGTATCCTTGCAGTCGGCCATCCCAGGAGCGGTGCCGCCGGACGGCTATATTTTGCGTGCCCATGGGGCTGCTGCGGAATATGTGGCTTCACATCTTACGGTAGGCGCGCGGGTGGATACTAGTTATGAGCTGCGTTCGCAAACGGATGGGCAAATCGTCAATCCGGCTGACCTGAAAATGATGATTGGTGGACATACCTTGTTGGTTGATCAAGGCAAGGCTTCGGCATTTACTCGTTCTACTACATCGATTAGCGGCGGAAGTGCCGTAGCTCGAACGGCAGTTGGCTATTCCAAGGACGGAAAGAAAGCTTATATTATTACCGCTGAGAAGAATGGCAGCAGCAGTGGGATGACATTGAAAGAATTGCAAAGCTTTATGACAGGAATTGGCGTCTGGAAGGGCGTAAACCTGGACGGTGGCGGCTCTACGACGATGGTGACGCGGCCGCTCGCTGAAACGAATGCCCAGTTAACATTTACTACCTCCAATGGCTCAGCAGGCCAACGTGCGGTTGCTAATGGCTTGGGTGTATTTAGTACGGCGCCGCAAGGAGCGCTGAAGGGCCTGAAGGTGAGTGGTGCCTCAACGCTGCTCATTGGACAAACCGTCCCTTACTCTTTGAAGGGCTATGATACTTACTATAATCCGATCGATACGGGAAGCATTCAGGCTTCATGGAAAGCTAGCAATGGCAATGTAGTCTGGACGGATGGAGGTTTTAAAGGCGTAAAGGCAGGAACCACCAAAATTACGGCATCCAGCGGAGAAGCTAACACTAGTATGGATGTGAAGGTGCTGGGAGGCTCAGATCTGGAGAGCTTAACGCCAGGCACTACCTTTGCTCCATTGGAGGCGGGAGCTAGCGTAACGGTTGCCATCACGGCGCAAATCAAAAATGGAGCTGCGGTAGAAGTACCTTCTGAATCTGTAAAATGGACCTTTAGTGGTATGAAGGCCAGCGTGCAAAATGGTGTCTTGACCGTGCAGTCGATTAATGAGGGGGCGAAGTTTGCCTATGCAACGCCTTCTTATGACGGATTTACTGGTACACCGGTCGTACTTGCGGCTTCCTTAGAGACAATTTGGGAAAGCTTCGAGAATATCACCTACCCGATTTCCTTTACCGGGCTTCCGGCGGGAGTGACCGGCTCGGCGACGATCGTGCCAGGCAGCGGCGAGCGTGCCAACTCTCAGGTACTTCAGCTTGATTATGATCTGACCGGAGGAAGTGGCGGCAAGTTTGCTTATGCAGAATTTAACGGGGGAAGCGGTCGAGCCATTCCGGACAATGCTACGGCATTAACAGTGGATGTGTTTGGCGATGCCAGTCTGAACTGGGTGCGGGCAGAGTTGTCCGATGCTGATGGGAAGCCGGTATACGTGGATCTGGCACGTCCGATGGATTTCACCGGTTGGAAGACCGTGACCGCTGACTTGACAGCAAATACAATTAAATACCCGGCCAAACTCAAACGGCTGTATGTCGTGAACGTAGAAGAAGGTCAGGATGAGCGAGCGTTGACAGGAAGCGTATCTTTTGACAATGTACGCTTCACAGCACCGGCCCTAGAGGGAGACACAGGCTTCCCAAGTGCCAAGGCTGTGATGGTGCTGGGTCAAAAAACGATGACTGTTAATGGGAAGCAGCAAAGTCTGGAAGCAGCACCGTTGTTGCAAAACAATACTACTTATGTTCCGATCAAATATGTGTTGGACGCTTTTGGCGGCAATGCAGCCTGGAATAGCGCAGCTAAGAAAATTACGGTCACCCGGGGGGCAACTACGTTAGAATTAACGGTGGGCAAGAAGGAATTTCTGCTGAATGGGGCCGCAAATAAAGCAGAGGTTTCACCAATAATTGTAAATAGTAGGACTTTAGTCCCGCTTCGAATGGTATCTGAACAACTTGGGATTGGCGTAAATTGGGAACAGAAAACCAAATCCATTACTCTCGAATCATGATATGATTAGTCTTGAACTATATGGACTAAAGAACGGAGAAGGATAAGTGGATTTCCAAGCCGATGCCATTGATCGCGTCATTAACAATGCTGTAAACGTAATGGAAAATAGCAAGCTGCAAATCCTTGAAATACTGGACTCGGCGCGTAATGAGCTGAAGACCCTCAACAATGAACTGCAAAATGTCATGAAGGAAACGGCAGAAACGGTAGAGAAGGTAGATCAACTTGAAGTGAATTATCGTCTTTCCCGCATCCGGCTGACGGAAGTCAGCCGGGATTTTGTGCGGTACAATGAGGAGGATATCAAGCAAGCTTACGAAAAGGCCACGCAGCTTCAACTTGATCTGCTGATTTATCGAGAGAAGGAGATGTATCTGAAAGCTCGCCGTGACGAGCTCCAGAAGCGGTCCCGGGATGTGGAAAAATCGGCTGAACGTGCAGAGACGATTAGTACACAGATGGGGGTCGTGCTGGAGTACTTCTCAGGGGAACTGGGTCAGGTGACCCGCATTCTGGAATCGGCGAAGAACCGGCAAATCATCGGGCTAAAGATTATTTTGGCTCAAGAAGAGGAGCGTAAGCGGATATCTCGCGAAATTCATGATGGGCCTGCACAACTACTTGCCAATCTAGTGCTTAGGACGGAAATTGTAGAAAGAATGCTCGCTAAGCAGGAATTTAAGATGGTACAGGACGAAATAGTAGATTTGAAGGCACAGGTACGTTCGAGTCTGGAAGAGATGCGTAAGGTTATTTTCAATTTGCGTCCGATGGCTTTGGATGACCTAGGTCTCATTCCGACCTTGCGCAAATATGTGCATGACTATGAAGAGAAAACAAAGATTCGAGCTACCTTTGAAACTCGGGGCAAGGAACATCGGCTATCCTCTTCTATGGAGGCGGCAATTTTTCGTCTGGTACAGGAGGCTCTCACCAATGCGGCTAAGCATGCTTATCCCACCTATGTGAGTGTTGAAATAACCTATCAGGTGCAGATGCTGCGTATTATGGTAAAGGATAACGGGTTAGGTTTCAAGGTGGAGCAGTTGGAACAAAAAACAAATGGACACACTCATTTTGGTTTGATCGGCATGAGGGAGAGAGTGGAACTGCTTGAGGGCAGGATGGAAATTGAATCCACAGCGAATTTGGGAACCCAAATCGTCATCCACATCCCGACCAACACAGAGAAGCGAAAGGAGTACCAGGATGGATAATGTTATAAGTGACAGCAGAAGAGCAATACGAGTTCTCTTGGCTGACGATCACCAATTGTTTCGTGAGGGTCTTAAGCGGATTTTGAATATGGAGGAAGATATTGAGGTTGTCGGCGAATGCGCGGATGGTGCGCAAGTGCTGGAGGGCTGCCGTCAATATCAGCCTGAAATTGTTTTAATGGATATCAATATGCCGCAACTGAATGGCGTTGATGCAACTGCCGAGCTTCGTGAGGCTTTGCCAGAAGTGAAGGTCATCATTTTGTCGATTCATGACGATGAAAGCTATGTGTTTGAGACGCTGCGCAAAGGGGCAACCGGCTACTTGTTAAAAGATATGGAAGCCGAATCCCTGATCAACGCTATTCGTACCGTAGCTGAGGGCAATGCCTTTATTCACCCGAAGGTTACCGGAAAGCTGATTCAGCAGTTACGTCGTATGGAGTATTTGAGCGAGACCGGAGCTATTGCTGAGGATAACGCGATACGTGAAGCAGGCGTCAAGTTTGTGGCGGGGGATGACAATCCGCTGACGCGCCGGGAGGCTGAAGTGCTTCGCCTGATGGCTGAAGGGCGCAGTAATAAGATGATTGGTGAGCATCTGTTCATCAGTGAGAAGACGGTTAAGAACCATGTCAGCAGCATTTTGCAAAAAATGGACGTAGACGACCGGACGCAGGCTGTTATCAATGCCATCAAATTTGGCTGGGTTACTTTATAGAGGTAAAGAGGATCATTAGGTACATATCGACTGGCTAGTAGATAAATAATTTTAATCTGGTGGATTTCCTGAAAAGCTAACGGTGGGAGCCCAGTAACCGACCTCTAAGTGGCGGCATATATTGTCGCTATAGGGAGGTGAGTCCTGTGGTTCCTTACATGGGTTGGGTACTGCTGGGTTACGGGCTGGCTGCAGCACTCGTGCATGTATTTCATGGCTTGCATTTGCGGAAAGGGCCCAGGGAAAATCCGGTTCTTCATTATATCTTGGTGACAAGCAATCATGGACAGCAGATGGAATGGTATTTGAGGGCTCTTTCGTGGTATGCCCGTTTGCGGGGGATGCCACTCAAGGTAACGGTATTGGATGCCGGGTCCGAGGATGATACGGTAGCAATCGCATGGAGATTCCACGCGCAAGGTGAAATGGAATTGACCGTGATTGGGTTGCCTGTGGTACAAAGCGAGGATATGGAGGATCGGGCCACGGATGCAGTGGATGGCTCGCCCATTTATATTGACCTTCGTATTCCGCAGGAGGCAGGCAAGATCCCCTATGTCCATGTATAAATGGGGTAACGACCAACAGCATAGGAATAGACTGGCGCATAGGCATGCGCAGTACAAAGTGTGAAGCACACTCTCATGAATGGCGATAAGCCGGAGAGTGTGCTTTTTTGCGTTCAGGGACATTTAAAAGTGTGGAACAGCAGATTTGGACCGTTTCGAAAGGAGGTGATTTATACGGGAAACATGATTCATGAAAGGTGAAAGAAAGATGAATAAAACCATGCCTGCAGGGAGGAAGAGTTAATTATGTAAAGTCATGGGAAACCGCATTACAAAAGGATTTTTTTCAAAAAGAGGAATTATCTCAGAACTGTTGAAATATGCTTAAACTTGCTATATTTTAGGGGGATTTGCAAGTGAAACTAGGCTTATATGCCATTAGGATGATACACGGCTGGGAAATACGCGTGAGCTTGGATATACGAATGGACTGCATATGGTGGAACAGCGGGGAGAGACTCTGCCCTTCTGCCATGTATTTATTGGCCGCTGAACTGCCCTTGGGATGGGCAATAGCCGTCAGGGACCGTTTTGTCCCGAGCGAGGAAATGGAGCGCTGGGACGGGCGAAATTGGGATCGCTACTTGCAAGAGATGCTGAGGGAAGAATGGGCTGATGAGGTGACTTTGAGAGAGGGACAAGCAGGAGAAGCCTGGGAAGGGCTCAAAGGGTCGTCGGGGTGGATATGGGGGCAAATGGGGGGATTGCCGAGGGGAGAGGTACTGGTGCAGAGGATGATGACCCACCCGCTTACTCATGATGAAGAGACGGTGCGGCGTCTCACGGCCTTACTTGAAGGACGCTCGCTGCTGGAGGCGGAGCTGCAGCAGCTACTCGCGGAACGCTTGCCCAGCGTAGCGGGGGCTTGGCGATCGGTAGTGCAGCACGCGCATCTGCAAGGGCGCGTGGAACTGACGGCGGGCGTGGAGCGTCTGGCCCGCCGCCCCGGCTCGGGCCTGCGCATGCGCCAGGCCCAAGGCCGCTTCCGCTGCCGGCGTTGCGGCAGCGAAGTGCACCGCCGCACGCCCTGCGGGTCGTGCGGCTCTAGCGGCTGCGCCTACTGCGAGGCCTGCCTCGCGCTTGGGCGCAGCCGCTCTTGCGCGCTGCTGCTGCGCGGCAGCAGCGCGGGCACTGTGCCGCCTGCCATTGGCGGCGGCACCACCCCTGGCCCCACCGGGTCCGTGCTGGACCGGTGGGGGCTCAGCCCCGCCCAGCGTAGCGCGGCGGGGCAGGCCCTGCGCTTCCTGGCGGGGGCGCAGGAAGCGTCTCCCGCGCCGCAGGATGCGGCGGCGCGGCCAGCGGCGGGCTTCCCGGGGGAGAAGCCCGCCCGTCATAAGGCGCAGGCACAAGGGAGCCTGCGCAGCTTCGCCAGCCGCCTGAGCACGGCTGGCAGCTACCTGCTTCATCGCCTCCGGACTGGAGGCGATGAAGGCCGCGGGTCTATCCGTCCGCCCCGCTTTCTACTGTGGGCAGTGACCGGAGCGGGCAAGACCGAGATGATTTTCCCACTAATTCGCCATGTGCTAGACACTGGCGGCAGGGTGCTTGTGGCGACGCCACGCCGAGATGTCGTCCTGGAACTGGCTCCGCGTCTCGCCAAGGCCTTCCCTGAGGATAGGTCAGCAGTGCTCTATGGTGGCAGTCCTGACCGCTGGGCGACTGCACGTCTGGTCGTATCCACTACTCACCAATGCCTAAGATTCTATCATGCTTTTGATTTAGTCATTATCGATGAACTGGATGCTTTCCCGTATCATAACGATCCCATGCTCGCCTTTGCTGCCGAAGCAGCATGTAAACCGGAAGGACGATTTATTCTGTTGTCGGCCACGCCGCCTTTAGCAATGCAGAGAGAAACCCGGACAGGCCGTCTCCCTCATGCCAAGGTACCAGCACGATTTCATGGGTACCCTCTCCCCGTGCCCAAGCGAGTGGGTATGGTTCCTCTGGTACAAAGCTTGCACCGTCAGTACTTGCCGTCTTGCTTGCTAAATCCTTTGCGTCACTCTGCTCAGCGTGGAGCCCAAATTTTTATATTTGTTACACGTATCCGCCAAATTGCTCCTTTTACAACGTTATTAAAACGTTATTTTCCCGGAATTCCGATTGAAGGAACTTCATCTCAGGACGAACATAGGGCGGAGAAGGTGATAGCTTTTCGAAATGGGGAAATCAGAATGCTGGTCACAACGACGATTCTAGAGCGTGGGGTTACGGTACCTAAAAGCGATGTATACATAGTTGATGCGGACAGTGATTTATTTGACGAGGCCTCACTAGTTCAAATGGCAGGGAGAGCCGGGCGTTCTATAGAGGACCCGCAGGGGATCGTGATTTTGACCTCCAAAGAGTGGACGAGGTCTCAGCGGGGGGCTATCCGGCAAATTAAAATGATGAATGCTTATGCGAAACAAAATGGATTTTTGAAGGAAAAGGAGGCTATATAAATAATGATTAATGCATCTCTTGGCTTGAAGATCGAAGGAGTTCGAGACCGAAATAGAAATTGGGAACGGGCGAAGGCCGCCTGGATTCCCCGAGTCAGTACCCTACCTCGAACAGTAGCATCAACGGTGGCCATTCCTTCATACTACGATAACAATAATATGGAGAGCTCATTATGGTCTAATGTGATTTCTCCTTTGCATAATTTGCTTGCTCCTCCCGGCATTCCTTGCCTGACGTGCGGAAAGATGATTTCTGATCGGGTTCGGGGTTATCCGGAGATTTGCCTTTCTTGCTATGGGGCCATTCCCTGGATCCAAAAACCTCGTTGTCTGACCTGCGGTCGTCATGTGGGTTGCCCGGATTGCACTCGCGAAACTCAAAATGCTCGTAGCTTTGTCATGAACAGGAGTGCCGTAGCTTACAATTCGGTTATGCGTGGATGGCTTAGTGAGTACAAATTCAAAGGAAATGAAATGTATGGTACGGTAATGGCAAGGATGATTGGTTGTGCTTACCGAATCATGGTTAAGGAACTGGAAGAAGCGGCGCAGGGCAGAAGAATCCGTTTTGACGCAGTTACTTATGTACCCGTTAGTAAGGATCGGATGCAGGAGCGTGGATTTAATCAAACGGCCCGTCTCGCTTATGGGGTAGCCTCGATCGGGAAACTCCCGATTATATCGCTTCTGGAGCGTCCACAGCATGCGGAGAAGCAAAGCTTCAAGAGCAGGTGGAAACGGCTGCGTGATATGCATCAGGCGTTTTGCCCGTCGGCTCAGGCGCTGGAACGGTTAACGAATACATTGGCGGAAGCGGATAAGAAGCGTCAAGGCTTCGCTTTATTTACACGTCCCCCGTTTACTCCAACCAGCCCAAACGATCCTTTCACTCGTATTCTAGCGGATCACCCCACTCCTGTTCGTATCCTGCTGATTGACGATGTTTATACCACAGGCAGCACCATTGAAGCCGGTTCGCAGGCGCTTCATGAGCTATGCAACCAGTTGGGACGAGATGCGGAGATATATAGTTTAACTTGGGCAAGAGCCTAAATATTGCAATATTTTGCGTGGCGTTTACAAAATGATGGACGAACTCCTCCTGAATGAGTTAATCTAACATCAGGTGAAGTTTTCATTTTGGTAAAGGGGACGAAGAGCATGGGGTTGAATCTTGGAAATTGTCCGCGTTGCGGAAAATTGTTTGCCAATAATTTCAGAGACATTTGTCCTGCCTGTATAAAGGAAATAGAGGAAGAATACGAGCGGTGTTTAAAATATTTGCGTGAGGAGAAGACAGCCACGATCCAGGAAGTTCACGAGGCGACGGATGTCTCCATTAAGCAAATTACCAAGTTTATTAAAGAAGGTCGCATTTCCGTGGCCAACAATCCAAACATGATGTATCCTTGCGAGGTATGCGGTACGATGATTCGCGAGGGGAACATGTGCGACTCCTGCCGTTCCCGCTTGACTCGCGACTTGGCTGCTGCGGCCAAGGAGGAGACGAAAAAATCGAGTGAGTTGAATAATAAACAAAGTAGTAGTGGGGCATATAATGCTATCGACAAGTTTCGTAGTCCTTAACGACTAAATCTGTGAGCTTCTGGCATAATAATGTGAAACATCCAATGCTTCGCTATTAAAAATGATTCGAAGGTGGCCGATAAACTTATTAAAGATTATCGGCTTTTTTTATTGGGTTTTATTAAAAAGGATGGTGAGTGGGATGAAAGTAAATGAAACGGGGCGGGTAGGAGGAATAAATCCTTATCAACGAAATTTGGAGCCACGTGATCACCTTTCAGATAAAAAAGGTAAAATGTTAGATCAGGTTTCGATTTCGACTGAAGCGCAAGAAATGCTGGATGCACAAAAACGCGTTGTTGATCCTGCACGTGTAGAACGTTTGGAACAATTGAAACATGAGGTATCCACGGGCACCTATAGCGTTGATAATAAGAAGATTGCCGAAAAGTTAGTGCCATATTTCAAATCTTATTTGAAGTCAGGAGAATAACGGTGAGCGTTCAAAAGATCATCTTGGCAATGAAACAATTGAATAAAATTCACTTGGATATGCTCCAAACTGGACAAGAGAAGCAACGTGCAATCATAGCAAATAATACGGAAGCATTAACTAAATATATGACAATGGAAGCTCGTATGCTGAAAAATATGAATGAAGCCGAAGAAGAGCGAGCAGAAGCTGTTAACCATTTTTTAATAGATAAGGGTATACGGTCTCAATTGAACTTAACAGTTACTGAATTGACTCGTTTGGTTTTTGATCCAGATGAAAAACGGGAACTGTTAACCATTCGGGACGAGTTAATTACTAACGCATCCGAATTAAAAAAACAAAATGAAGCCACTCAGCAATTATTGGAACAGTCACTGACCTTTATCGATTTTTCACTGAATGTTCTGGTAGGTATTGATGATGAAATGGTTTATCAAAAACCGACAGATACACCTACCAAATTGAAGAAGAATAATTATTTTGATGCCAAAGCTTAGTTTTTTTGTTGAGGGGGGAAATTATGCCGTCTACTTTTCATGGAATTGAGACAGCGAAACGTAGTTTATTTACACAAATGGCGGGAATGAACACAACAGGACATAACATTGCTAATGCGGGTACTCCGGGATACTCACGCCAGATGGTGGGAATGGTTGCTTCACGCCCTTTGGAAATGCCAGGAATGTTCAAATCCATTGCTCCTGGTCAGTTGGGAACGGGTGTGGAAGTCAGCTATATTAAACGTGTAAGGGATCAGTTTTTGGATGAGCAATACTGGAATGCCCATCGGTCGTTAGGGGACTGGGAGATTCAAGCCGAAACCTTAGCTAAACTGGAGACAATTTTTAACGAACCATCGGATTCTGGTTTGACGACAGTTGTTGATAACTTTTGGAAATCATGGTCCGAATTTAGTAAGGATCCTGAGAATGTAACCTCCAGGAAAATTGTTAGGGAAAATGCTTTGGCTCTCTCGGATGCTTTTAACGAGATAAGTAAGAAGCTAACAGATATGCAGGACGACTTGACTCGAAGCATTAACGTAAACGCTGAGCATATTAACACATTAACCAGTCAGGTTGCTCAGCTCAATTATGAAATAAACCGCATTGAAGGTTTCAAAGATAATGCCAATGATCTTCGCGATCAAAGAGATCTCATTATCGATGAGTTATCCAAGCTAGGGAACGTTACAGTTTTAGAAGAGGATACGGGATATGTAGTTACCTTTGGCGGACTTGAGCTTGTAGCAGGGGATAATTCAGTTCCTGTAACTGCTGCGGCCATTGAAACAGCCTATGGTGCTAACACATTGAATAGTGGTACGATGGCAGGCATTATCCACTCTAGGGATAGCCTAGTTAGTGATTATTTAGAGCAGTTAAATGAGATGGCAAGAACGATTGCAGATGGTGCCGTAACAATTACTATTCCGGCAGGTTCAGTATTGCCAGAAAATACGATCTTCAATGGCATTACTTATACAGGAGCCAACAGAACGTTAACTTCAGATCTAACAGTGACTGTTAACGGAATTAATGGACTCCACAAATTGGGTTATTTATTTACTGATCCTGCTCAGCCAGCCGGGGATTTCTTTGGTTCGAAAGATGGCGGTCCTATTACCGCAGCTTCTTTTAGTGTAAATGCTCTTATTGAACAAGATCCTAACAGAATAGCATCTTCCTTAAGAGTTGAGATTGGTGCTGGTGGCGATAAAGTTGTGAAAGGGAATAATACCCTTGCCCTTCTAATGTCTCAACTTAAGGACTCTGCATTTACGTTCAATCCTATTTCAAGCAATAATGGGATTACCCAAGGTACAGTTGATGATTATTACCGTGCGATGATGGGGCAACTAGGGGTACAAAGCCGTGAAGCATTAAGACAACAAGAGAATAATCAGTTATTGGTGGATCAGGTTGACTCTAGAAGATTGTCGGTAAGCGGTGTATCTCTAGATGAAGAAATGTCCAATCTCATCAAACTTCAACATGCTTATGGTGCTGCTTCTCGGTTTATGACAACAATGGATCAAAATCTAGATAAAGTTATAAATAGTATGGGTATTGTAGGTAGATAAAGGAGGCGTTAAACAATGGCTCTACGTGTGACACCAGGAATGATGAACATGCAAATGATGAGAAATATAAACTCCAACTTGTTAAGAATGGATAAAAACCAAAATGTATTGTCAACCGGTATGAAGTTGAATAAACCCTCTGATGATCCGGTTGGAATTACTTATTCCTTAAGATATCGAAGTGAGCTCTCGATTAATGAGCAATATCAGAAGAATGCAGATGCTGCTACCTCGTGGCTTGATTATACGGATACCGTAATAGGGCAAGTTAATGATATCGCTCAAAGGGCAAATGAGTTGTTAGTTCAATCGGTAAATGGCACAAATCCTCAAGAGGGTGTAGATGCTGTGAACATTGAACTTAAGCAAATTTATGAGCAGTTGATAACTCTTGGGAATAGTCAATTTAATAATAAGTATATTTTTAATGGACAATACACAGACCAAGCACCATACGATGCTGTATTAGCTCCTACACAAGGAACTGATAATTTTGGTATAGAGTATAAATTTACAGAAGGAGCCTCTCTATCTATTAATGTAACAGGAGAAGATGTGTTTGGAGCGCCTACTGATGCCGATAATTTATTTGCCACTATGCAAAGAATTCAAGATGCGCTTGCCTCAGGGGACAAGGATGCGGCTCGAAACGAGCTCGTCAATATGACAAGTAGAATTTCTAAAATTAATGAGTCCAGGTCTGAAGTTGGGGCTAAAAGAAATCGTGTCGATTTGATTAGCACTAGATTAAGCGACTTGGATATTAATCTCACAAGTATGCAATCCAAGGTGGAAGATGCTGATTTTGCAGAAGTAATTATGAAATTGAAGCAGGATGAGGGTGTATATCAAGCCTCATTAGCCACTAGTGCTAAAATTGTACAAACTAGCCTATTGGATTACTTAAGATGAATTTACAGAGACTATCCATTCGGCAGGTTAATGCGTATATTGGCATGGAAACACAGAGGGGAGAGCTGAAAATAGAGTCCCCTCCAGGAGACTTGCAGATTCAAAGTCCTCAAGCTGAGATGAGTGTTGATAAAGAAAAAAAGGGTCTGCAGATTGATAGTTCTAGCGCATGGATGGCATTAGGAAAAGGAGATCATTTGCAGTGGTATAAAATGGTCTCTAATCAGATGGAACAACAATTTTTACTTAATTTAACAAGAATTGTGGAAGAAGGGAACCGTTTAATTAAGTTTAAACATAATACTATTGCAGACATGGTAGTAAATCGGGTTCAGGAAAAACCAATTATTGAGTATTTAGGAGAGCCCTCATTTAATAATGTTCAGATGGGGTATACTCCTGACCACATGGAAATAGACTGGAAAATACATGAAGCTAACATTCAATATACTCCTCAAAAGCCTGAAATTAACTTTCAGCAAGGTTTGGTAAACATATACATGAAGCAAAAAAACAGTATTCAAATGTGGGTTAGTAACTATGATATATATAGTTAAACAAAAAACTATGGCTATAAAAGCTGTAGTTTTTTTTAGGAGGATAATACGGAAATGAAAAGATTTGACCAAATGCAAATTTCTTTTAATGGCAGTATCTTTGGTTTTGAGAATCTAGATCTCTTTGTATTTGAAGTTATGGAAGATACTCCCTTTGCATATTTGAAGAGTAGGGAAGACTCCACTATTTCGTTTATTATAACCTCCCCTTTTTACTGGTATGAGGAATATAGTTTGCACTTGGATAATTCTTTAAAAAATAAGCTTGAAGTAAAAAGAGAAGAAGATATTTTAGTCCTCAGCATTGTTACAGTTAGAGAGAACTTAGAGGAATCAACAATTAATTTATTAGCTCCTATTGTCATAAATGTTCAAACTCAAAAGGGTATTCAGCATGTTTTTCACGAAAAAACAGAGTACCTAACGACAGCCCCACTTTTAAACATAGGTCATAATAAGCAAGGGGGGAGATAAGTGCTTATACTCACTAGAAAAAAGGGGCAAGCTATTAAAATTTCTGGGGATATTGAAATTTTTGTTTCTGCCATTGAGGGGGACAGTGTAAAGATTGGAATTCGTGCTCCCAGTGATGTGCTTATTATGAGGAAAGAGCTATTGGAGGAAGTACAAGCTAGCAATAGGGAAGCAGTATTGAATTCAATAGATGAGGGCAGTAAGCTTTTGAAAAAAATAAAAAAATAATGAGTTAAGGTATAAAGTTTTAAAAATTATGTCCGATAAATAATATAGGGCGATAAGCCTACTCACAAGGATGTGAAAATTAAAATTCAGGGAGGAAGAATCAAATGATTATTAACCACAATCTTAACGCAATGAATTCTCATCGTAATTTGGTGTTCAACAACACGCAACAAGGAAAATCGAGTGAGAAATTGTCCTCAGGTTATCGGATTAACCGTGCTGCCGATGATGCTGCTGGACTGTCCATCTCCGAAAAAATGCGTTCCCAAATTAAAAGTATGAACCAAGGTATCCGTAATGCTCAAGACGGTATTTCCATGGTACAATCAGCAGAAGGTGCAATGAATGAAGTTTCTGACATGCTTACTCGTATGAAAGAACTTACTGTTCAAGCTTCCAATGGTACGTACAATTCTACTGACCTTACAGCTATGGATGCTGAGTACCAAAAATTGGCTCTTGCCATCGGTGACATTGCAGATAACCAAAACTTTAACGGAATTACTTTGTTGGATGGTACTGCTGGTGCAATTACGATCCAAACTGGTGGCAGTGAAAATGATCGAGTTGTAGTTGACCTTTCGGAAGCAGACCTTTCGGGTCTGACATTTGGTGGTTTGACTGATTATGCTAGTGCTATTGCTCAAGGACAGTTAATTGATGCGGCAATTGAAACGGTTAACTCAGCACGTTCAGCTTTGGGGGCTTACCAAAATCAACTGGAGCATGTGTACAATAACGTAAGCGTTAATGCTGAGAACTTGCAAGCAGCTGAATCACGAATTCGTGATACGGATATGGCTGCAGAAATGATGAAATACACTAAATTCAACATCTTGCAACAAGCATCGACGGCCATGCTGGCCCAAGCAAATCAAGCGCCTCAAGGCGTACTGCAATTGCTTCGTTAATTTTTTTCAAGAAAGGGGCCCACAATCATGTGGGCCTTTTTTCATTAAGGAGTGAGATTTTATGAAGGTAAGCGTGTGTATAATTGCAAAGAACGAAGAAGACCAAATTAGAGAGGCCTTATCAACGGTACCTTCGATATATGAGACTATAGTCCTGGATACGGGATCCACAGACAGGACGGTTGAAATATCTCAAGCAATGGGAGCGCGAGTATTCCATTTTGCATGGAACGATAATTTTGCTGATGCACGAAATGCAGCAATTGACAAAGCGACAGGAGACTATATTCTCTGTCTAGATGCGGATGAACGTTTACCGACTGATGTTATCGAACGCTTAGATCAGTTTGTAAAGAAATTTCCTTTAGAAGCCGGAGCTGTAAGAATCAAGAATGTTACAAATGAGCAAACTCACGTTCATAGAATGATTCGTTTTTTTCCAAATAGTCCAGAATTTCGTTTTCATGGAATAGTGCATGAAAGGATCTTGAAAAAAGATCAAGAGATGGAACCTATAGATTGTGAAGTGGAAATTGTTCACTATGGATATCAACCAGAGCAATATGAAAAAAAACAAAAATTTGAGCGCTATATTAAACTCTACCAACAAATGCTTGAGCAAAATCCTGCTGATGGTTATATGTTATATCAATTGGGTAAGTTATATTTTTCCAATAAACAGTATAAAATGGCGTATGATTCGTTCGAGCGTTGTTTAAATCTTGAGCAATATGACCGTCTTTACTTTGCTCCCATGCTTGTACAATTGGGATATACACTCAAAGAGCTAGGGGTTAGCGGGCAAGCTATTGATTTATTAAAAGTTTTTCTATCGGTATATCCCAAATATCCGGATTTACCCTATACGATAGGTATGTTGTCGATTGAGAGTGGCAATATTTCTGAAATTGAAGAATATCTAAGGTTGGCATTAAATATAGGGGAGACAAAGCATTATTCAACTTTAACAGGTAGTGGTAGTTATTTGGCTGCTTATCATCTGGCTGTTTATTATGAAGTAACGAATCAAATAGACGAGGCGAAACATTATTATGAGATATCTGCTTCATTAGGTTTTAAAGATGCGCATTCGCGTTTAGAAAATTTGAAAAACACTAAATAAATCCCACATTAAATTCGATATATATTATATCTAGCTAGTATAGATCGGGAGGGAATAAAAAATGCCTATGAGAATAGTTGGCTTGTCATCGGGAATGGATATCGACAAAATAGTTTCCGATTTGATGAAAGCTGAAAAGATACCCCAAGATTCACTCAAGCAAAAAAAGGAACTTCTAAATTTCCAAACAAGTTTATACCGTGAAGTCAATACAAAAATAGCTTCCCTGCGAGAAGCATTAAATGCTTTGAGATTTGGATCAGGGTTATCTGGAATGAAGGCGACGGCATCTAATACTAACGTTACTGTTTCTTCTACTGGTCCATCTTCTAAAGCTAGCTATTCAATTAAGGTAAATGAATTGGCTACTCCAGCAACAACTTCAGGGGAGGGGGGAGTCTCAAATTATGGTTTGAGTGGGGAGAATTATTCTGAGACCTCTATTGTCCAAGGAGTTAATGATCAATTTATTGTTACTATTGACAATCAAGCTAAAGCTATCACCTTGAAGCCAGGTAACTATACAATTGATGAAATGAAAACAGAACTGCAGGAACAATTCGATACTCAATTCGGTAAGAATAAATTGTCGGTTACGGTGAAGGATGGAAGTCGTTTTGCGATTGAGTCGGTGACTACTTCAAATAATAAGCCACAAGTTATTCTTAATGAAATGAATGGCGGTACGGCTTTAGATACTCTTGGTTTTGCAGATGGTCAGTCTTATCGTATAAATTTAAATGCAAAACTCGATGATTTAGCATTGAGCGGGAAATTTGGCAGTACCGAGGTACTGCAGGGTTCTGGTGAGTTTACTGTAAATGGAGCATCCATCAAGTATGATGAGAATGATACGCTGCAAAGTATTATGACTAAAGTCAACACATCATCAGCCGGAGTTACTATGAGTTATGATGCAGTAAATAATAAATTCATGCTAAAGAGTCGTTCCTCCGGTGCTTCATCTGAAATATCTATTGAGAATACATCTGGTAATTTATTAACTATGTTGAAGATACCTGTCGGTACAAGTAGTGGATCAGATGCAAGGGTAACAATAGATGGAGAAGAAAAGACATTTGCATCCAACTCAATTAGTTATGATGGATTAAGCATTCAACTAAATAAAGCTTCGACGGAAGAGACTACTGTAACTGTTGCCGGTGATGCAGATGCGGTAATTGATAAAGTTAAAAAATTTGTAGATACCTATAACGAGTTAATGGATCTTGTCAATACACGTCTTTCAGAGACTCGAGACCGCAGTTATAATCCACTGACAGATGAAGAAAAAAGTGCAATGAAGGACACAGACGTTACGAATTGGGAGAATAAAGTTAAAGAGGGACTGCTTACAAACTCTCCGATACTAAAAAATATAAAGAATTCATTGCGTGAGTTGCTTAGCAAACAGGTTGACGGAATTGTCGATGAATTTAATACCCTTTCAGAAATTGGTATTACTACGGCGCCTTATGTTAGAGGGGTAAGTAAAGATGCTGGTAAGATTGTTATTGATGAGACCAAATTGAGAGCGGCTGTGGAAGGTAATCCGGAAGCGGTAAGTATGTTATTCACTAATAACCCTGGGTTTGAAAGTCAAGAAGGAATAGCAGTGACGATGTACAACAGAGTAAATGATTTAATGAGCTCACTCATGCAGCAGGCAGGACGGGTAGAGGGTGCAAGAAACGATAGAAATACTACATTAGGAAAGCAAATCTATGATCTCGAGGACAAAATTCAAATTATGACCACACTTCTTTCCAAAAAGGAAGATAATTACTTTAAACGTTTTTCGGTAATGGAACAAGCTATTGAGAAGGGAAATGCACAACTGGCATGGCTCTCTCAACAATTAGGATAAGATTAGGAGGTGAACTGGCATGGAAATTCAACCTCAGAATCAACTGATTAAGCCGGAAGCAAAAGTATTGGAAGCATTGCCTGTTAATAGGGTCGTTGGGGAATACAATGTGTTGAAAGAGAAAAGTAAGAGTGAGATACTCTCGGTTAGTGAAAAAGCTTTAATTAGTGCTATAGAAAGAGCTAACAAAGCAGTCGAAGGCTCACAACATCAATTTAATTTTAAGCTACACGAGGCCACGGGAGATATTATAGTTCAAATTCTCTCCAGTGATACTCATGAAGTGCTACAGGAAATTCCTTCTGAAAAATTAATTGATTTGGTCGAAAAGCTTAAAGAACTGTCTGCCGGTATGTTTGTAGACGAAAAGAGGTGAGTAAGCTTGTTGATTAGCGCGCAAGATCGGTATGTTAATGCGCAGATTAAAACTGCTTCTCCAGGAGATTTGACACTGCTACTTTATAATGGCTGTGTGAAATTCTTGAAGGCATCTGCAAAGTGTATGGAATTGAATGATATTGAGGGTAAACATCAAAATTTAGTAAAAGCACAAAATATCATTGAAGAGCTACAATCGACTCTAAACATGAGCTATGATATTTCGAAAAATTTGTACAGTCTTTACGAGTATATTCAGTTCAAATTGAATGAAGCCAATACAAAACAAAGCAAAGAGGCACTTAATGAGTCTATTAACTTAGTAAGTGAGTTAAGAGAGACTTGGGCTCAGGCTGTAAAATTAGCTCGTAAAAGTGATGCGGGTTTATGACGGGAAAAGCGGTTATGGATTACTTGATAGAGCTGGAAGATTTGGCGAATCAGATATTGGCATTGAATTTTCAAAATGAGACATTAGTGGATGAGCTTCCAAGACTACAAAATAGGCAAGAGGAAATAAGAGGATTTATCGAAAGTGCCTTAAAAGTCCAAGGCTCTCTTGGTAAAGATGAAAAAAAGAAATTAGAGTTGTGTTTGGTTAAGGAAAAAGAAATCGCATTATGTTTAATGACCTCTAAACAATTGATTGAACAAGAACTTAGTAAACTTACGTCTGGCAGGAGAGTCAGGGAACATTACAATATGGAAAATGGTCAAACGGGATATTTTATTGACAGCCATAGATAATACAATGCATAATTATTCCATTTTGAGTAATGTGGAATTAATCAAACAATAACTAAAATATTGTTTGATTTTTTTATAAAAAAAACAGGAGGTAAAAAATGGTAATTTTAAAGAGGGAATTGAAATTGTTTTTATCTTTTTGTCTATTATTAACGGGGCTCTTTACTGGAGTTCCCCAAGCAAACTCTGCTCCAAATGATTATGTGTCAGTAATTAAGAGGGTTGAGCCAGGAACAATCACAACTAAAGAGGAAGCATTGGTTACTCTGGATATTACAGGAACTCCCCCTGTAAACGTTATTGTTCCGAATGACGTAGTTTTAGTTATAGACAAATCAGGGAGTATGCTTCCGTCCAATAATAATGGTGAGGATAAAATGAAAAATGCTAAGGAGGCGGCAAAAGGTTTTGTAGATCTAATGGATTTGACAAAACACAGAGTGGCAGTTGTAGATTATTCATCTGTATCTGCTACCAAATCTTTTGCATTTACAACGGATAAATCGGAGGCCAAAAGTTATATTGATGGAATTAATGCTAATGGCTCAACAGCTACAGGTGATGCAATACAAATTGCAACAGAACTATTAGCTGATCACCGACCTGAGGCTCAGCCAGTCATTGTAATCATGACCGATGGGGACGCAACGGTTTCCTCACTCCCTCCATTATCTCCTTATGATTATGCAAAATATAAAGCAGATGAAGCGAAAAATGCAGGTATTATTTTTTATACCATTGCTCTTCTGAAATCTACAGATGATCCTAATACAAGTGGCCCCAATGTATTGTTGAAAGAAATGGCAACAACAGCCAATCACCATCACTTCGTTCTTGGTTCTACAGGCCTGGCAGAGATATATGCTGCTATAGTACGCGAGATTGGGTTGGCTAGTGCCTATGATGTAACAGTTGCGGATATAGTAGGTGCAGATTTTGAAATTGTGCCTAACTCTTACGATGATAATATTCCAAAGCCAATTGTAACGGGAAACACCCTTACTTGGACTTTTAACGAATTAAAAAATAGCACTCTAAGTTTTACATATAAAATTCGACCAGTAGGCGAAAAAACAGGGAATCTCCCGATAACGGCTAGCTCGTCAAGAATTGATTATAAAGATTATGCAGGTGCAAGTCGATATAAACTAATTCCTTCAGTAAATTTAAAAGTAAAGTTGCCTGCTCCTGAAATCACTTCTATCGTAGAAGAGACCGGCCATCCTGATGGTGGGGAAATTGTGACTATTAACGGAGAAAATTTTGTGGAGGGAGCAAAGGTTCAATTTGGATCTGCTAATGCAACTAATATTACTGTAATTAGCAGTAATCAAATTACAGTAACTGCTCCTAAGGGGACCCAGGGAACTGTAAATGTTACGGTGAAAAATCCGGATGGGCAAGCGGCTTCTGGTCAATATCAATATAAAGCTGACCCAACAGTTACAAGTTTTACACCTGCAAATGGTCCTTTAACAGGGGGAACAACTATAGCGATATTTGGTAATTATTTTATGAAAGGCTTAACTGTAAAGTTTGGAGAAAATATAGGAACAATATCCCAATATAATAATTCTACTTATATTAGAGTTTTGTCTCCGCCGGGAAAAGAGCCAGGAGCGGTAGACGTGACCTTTATCAATCCTGATGGGACAAGTCTTGTTCTTCCAGGAGCATTTACTTATGATACCCCACCATCTACGGATCCTGAGATTATTACAATTTCTCCAAACAGTGGTCTAATAACAGGAGGGGGAATTTCTTATATAGATGGTAAGAATTTCACAAGAGATCTGTCAGTTAAAATTGGTGATAAAAATGCAGTAAGTACTTATGTATCGGTAACTCGTCTCAAAGTTACTATTCCAGAAGGAGATAAGCCTGGGGTAGTTGATGTAGGTGTTGTTGATTTGGAGGGAGCAACCTATACTCTAGCTAATGCTTATACTTATGAGGCTATTGTGTATCCGGTTCCTACAATTACATCTGTGTCTCCAAATAGTGGACTGATTGATGGTGGGCAGACTATTTACGTCAATGGTAGCAATTTTGTCAAGGATATATCAGAAGTATATATCGGTGGTAAGCTGGCTGTTAGTACTTATGTGAGTGCTAGCCGCTTAAAGGTAACCGTTCCACCTGGGGAACAGGAAGGAATGGTGGATGTAAGAGTAGTTAACGATACTCATGAAGCTGAGTTATTGGATGGTTACGAGTATACACTTCCCGTAATTGTTCCTGTAACCGTTACTTCTCTGACACCCAATTCTGGGTTAGCCTCAGGCGGTAATGTTGTTTATATTGACGGAAGTAATTTTAAATCTGGAGCCACTGTTTTATTTGGGACGGTTAGCATAGGAAGTAGCTATGTCAGCAACTCCAGGCTTAAAGTTACCGTTCCTCCTTCTGTAGTAGGAGATGGCAAGGTGGATATTACCGTCACTAATCCTGATGGTGGGACTGGTACACTTGTTGAAGGATATGAATACACCAAGTTAATCCCGGTAATCACTGCTCTCAATCCAAGCAATGGTAATAGAACAGGTGGTAGTGTTACGTATATAGATGGTAACAATTTTGAGAGCACGGCGGTGGTTACTATTAATGGTGTGATAGCGGATTCCAATTTCGTAAGTGCTAAACGGCTGAAGGTAACTATACCAGCTAGTCCAACAATTGGAGAGGTTCCTCTTGTTATTACATTGGCTAACGGAGAATCAGCCTCAGCAGTATTCACCTATGATAATGGTCCTGTTTTACCTTCTCCAACAATTAAGACCCTTACAGCCACTAGTGGAGTTGGAGGGAGTATCATCTATATAACCGGTACAAATTTTGTCAACAAGCCCCAAGTATTCTTTGGAGATATCGAGTCGACAAGTGTAACTTATGTTGCTGCGAGTAGATTGAAAGTTACGGTACCACATGGAAATTCTGGACCTGTGGAAATAAAAATAGTAAACCCAGACGGACAAGCTAGTAATACCTTAACATACACCTATGAATAGAAACTAAAATATGGCAGGCAACTTCCTATTATTTTCGGAAGTTGCCTGCCATATTTTCATAATGAAAATGATTGTATTTCAGAGTGTTTTTTAAAAAAGATTGGTAATAGTTCTCTTTTTTGATGATCTTTAAAATTCTCACTAATGATTCCAAATGTATTAATAGTAGGGTTGTCATTGCATGAAGCCATTATAAAGGTGTATGCTTCATCAAATTCGCCCATATTTATATACCATTGACTCAAGAGTGTTAAGCCTGCTGAGTCAAGTAACTGATTTTTCAATAAGAGATCAAGTAATTCCAATGTATCATTTAAGCGTCCTGAATCGTAAAACATTCCAACAAGAATATTTAAGGTCTTAGCGTTAGCTATTTGCTGTATAAGTGCAAAATAAATATCTTTATAATTGTATTTCCACATCAAAAAGAGAGTACGCGCTAGCAACTGCTCATGGTCTGGGGGAAGCGTGGAGACCTCTTTCTCAGTTATAACCTCTAAGCCTATTTGTATTAAAGTGTGACATAAATCTTTCTGACTGGACGCCCGTTCTGCCCAGGCTGCTTCTCGATCAACCCAAGCAGCCATAATAGATAAATGAGGATCTACAACCTCATCAGATTCGATTTCAAGAAGAGAACCACTATATAGTTTTAGTTGAAGTAGATCGTTAGCATTTAATTGGATACCTGAGAAATCTGAAAGTTTTTTATAATAACCAATTAATTCAGCATGGCCATTATTCAATAATATTTTTAATAACAAGATAGAATTAATAGCATTCTCTTTAGGATAAAGTGCACTTAGTATATCAATTATTTGCTCCTTAGATTCAACTTCTGTCAAATGATCCACTAACTGCTGGAGAACACGATAGTTTTTTGGCTGATTTGCTAATACACGAATCCAATACTGGATAGCATTTGCAATATCCCCTTTCTTACGATAAATCTCTCCTAACATTTGAAGGGGGGTGATTATTCCTGATAAGGGCTGAACAATCCAGTATGGCTCTTTGTTTTTATCAGCTAAATCAGCAAGTTGAATACATCTTTCAAATTCACTAGTGGCTTTTTTGAAAAATCCTAAAGAATCCAGAAGGATTCCTTTTAGACAGTAATAATCTGTTTGCCTTGGTTTACAGTTAATACCGATTTCTATATGGCGATACGCTGCTAAGTAATATTCTTGCTGAAGTTCTACGGTGATAAGACGGTCAAGCAAGTGGTGGTACCAGGCATCGTTTGAAGTGCTCTTATCTAACGAAAGGGTATAGGCAGCTAAGGCTTTCTCTGGTTGCTCCATATTCATGTATTCATTACCTAATATAAATTGGAAGTACGGGTCCTCTTCTTTACCTTGTTGCATTGTTTGGAGGATACTCATATTTCGTTGGGATTTATTTTTCTGTTGGACTATGCTATGAGTATAACCAGAATGATATACAGTAAAGGGTATTTTTTCGAATCTAATTTTACCCAAGCTTGATGTTAGCTGTTCATGAATAGGTTGGGTATAGCTTATCTGACGAAAATTATTGAAGATTCGAGGATTACTTGACTCCATAAATTTTGTCTCATCATAGCCGCTATCAGTAAAGTTCAAGATACGTACATTGTAAGCTTTAGGCTGAGGAGTATTATGGGTTGAAAGGTAGTCTCTAAGCTGCTTGGAATCAGTACTATTTGTTTCTAGATATTCATCTGCATCCAAAACAAGAATCCAGCGCCCAGTAGCATGACGAATGGATTTATTGCGAGCCTCCGCAAAGTTAGAATTCCATTCAAAGTCATATACATGGTTGGTAAACTGACTTGCAATTTGCTTGGTATTATCGGTTGAACCGGTATCAACGATAATTATCTCATCAACTAGATGTTGTACACTGCTTAAACAACGAGCAATTACCTGTTCTTCATTTTTGACAATCATACATAGTGAAATTAAATTCTCCATATGTCCTCCTTGTTGAGTACGCAATTCTTGAGCCCTACATCTAATATTCTGTAAAAATAGCTTTTTTCCTCTATAGGAGCCGGTGGGCCTCTAAAAATGTGTATTAGCTAGTATTGAATTTTCTATCAATTATGCCGATATATATTTGATAAATTCATACTAATATATCTTGTATAGTCAACAATAATAGTTATTTATTTGGAGGGTTTAAAGTGAAAACCAGCATAGTCATTCTCACATATAACCAGTTATCTTATACCAAACTTTGTATCGAAAGTATACGAACATTTACGGATCCTAAAACTTATGAACTGATTGTTGTAGATAATGCCTCAAATGATGGCACACAAGAATGGTTAAGACAGCAAAAAGATATTAAGACCCTCTATAATGAATGCAATGTAGGATTCCCTAAGGGTTGTAATCAAGGAATAGAGGTTGCTTCAGGAGAAAATATCCTGTTATTAAACAACGATGTAGTTGTTACATCTAATTGGTTAGTCCAATTGGTTAAAGCCTTGTATAGTGCAGAGTCCGTTGGAGCAGTAAGTTGTGTAACGAACAATTGTTCAAATGGACAGCAAATATCAATAAACTATAATAATATGCAAGAAATGCAGAATTTTGCCAAGGACTATAACTTTCCAGACCCTAATAAATGGGAGGAGAGACTAAAGCTCGTTGGATTTTGTATGTTAATTAAAAGGCAGGTAATACGTGAAGTAGGTAATTTAGATGATAGATTTAGCCCTGGGAATTTTGAGGATGATGACTTATCGTTAAGAATTCGCTTAGCTGGTTATAAATTGCTTGTATGTACAGATACGTTTATTCATCATTTTGGTGGTGCATCTTTCAAGAAGGATCCCAAATATGCACAATTGCTTAGGAAGAATCAAAAAAAATTTACTAAGAAGTGGGGATTTGACCCGGCTTATTCTCAAAATGTCAGAATAGAAATTATAGATTTAATTCAAGAATCACCTACAGCGGACCTAAATGTGTTAGAAGTGGGATGTGCCTGTGGTGGAACACTATTAGGAATAAAAAACAGGTACAAGAATAGCCACTTATATGGTATTGAGTTAAATGAAAGCAGTGGTAAAGTAGCATCGATAATAGCTGATGTGCAGGATATAAATATAGAAACTGATGAATTAACGTATCCTGAATCTTTTTTTGATTTTATCATTTTTGCAGATGTGCTGGAACATATGTATAATCCATGGCAGGCACTTCAGAATATGAAAAAGCATCTGAAATCTACAGGCAAAATTCTTATTAGTCTCCCTAATATTATGCATTATAGTGTACTAAGGCCGCTTGTTAATGGGTTTTGGACTTATGAGGATGCTGGAATTTTAGATAGAACGCACATGCGTTTTTTTACACTTTCAGAAATATATAAGATGTTGTTAAGTACAGGATATCAGTTGGACGATTTTGCGGGAACTGTTCTTTCAGGTGAACCTGCCGATAAATTGTTTATTGAAAGGCTTGCTTTAGTAGAGGGCAATCAGAAAGTTAAAGAGCAATTTGGTATATATCAATATATTCTACAAGCATCAAAAAGCAAATTGTATGATACTTTGCATGCTATACAAACTATTAAAGAACCTAATCAAGATGACCGCCAAATGATAATAAAGGAACTTGATGAATATACAACTGAAAAAATTATAAAACTTGTCTCCATGATGTTTGAAGATGAGGAGCAGGTAGAATTACTTAATATGCTTGGTGTCATTTATTTTGAAGCAGGATATTATGATAATGTTATTCCTTATCTTGAGAGGGCTCATAATACAGATCTTTATAATAAGGAAGCAGTCTTTAATTTAGCATATTTCTTGAATTTTTTCAGTCATCATGAAGAAGCTGAGGTTTTTGAGGAAAAGCTAAGACAACTTGATAAAGAGAGTTATCTCGCTCTGAAGGAAGCGGTGGCTTCCCTTTAAATAATTAATGGAGAAATTTGTTTTATACCTGAATGTTTTGGTTAATAATAAACAGACATATTATGACACCTTTTTTCTACAATTTATTTACAGGAAAACCTTTTCTTTGGTAATTGACATGAGCCAAGCTTGGGTGGTATATTCAGAAATGTGAGCTTGGTTACAGGATCACACTCTTATTTGATAATGAAGGGAATGTTAGTGCATGCAAGGTAAAGTAAAATGGTTTAACGCAGAGAAGGGTTATGGCTTCATCGAAACTGAAGAAGGCGGCGACGTATTCGTTCACTTCTCCGCAATTCAATCCGAAGGCTTCAAGACTTTGGAGGAAGGTCAATCCGTTGAGTTTGAAATCGTGGAAGGCGCTCGCGGACCGCAAGCAGCTAACGTAATCAAACTGTAATCATCCCGGCATAGCCGACCTACATATGAACGGTACGATGGTTAACAATTGAAGATTTCGCTAGCACACACCCTGGGGTAACCCAGGGTTTTCTTATGTTTTTTGCTCTTATATCGTTAGCGGATGTTCACTGAAATGAGGGGAACGTTTTGCATAAAATTAAGACTTTACTCCGCTTCCTGCCAGCGCTGCTTCTTATGCTTGTCCTGTTTCTGTTCTCTTCACAGTCTTACCAGGAACAGACCCTGGTGCCTGATATTGAGAAGACTACGTCAGATCAGTCTATCTCTGATTTCTTTGGCGGAATTCGCTTCAGTTATGGTGGCCGGGAAATCAGCGTAGAGAGTGTAGGGGGCGCCAGCTTTATTGAGTTTCTTATTCGCAAGTTTGCGCATTTTGGCAGCTACGCTCTCTTAGCTATGCTGTTGGTGTACGCATTAGGTGGAAGACAGCGCGAAATGGGGCGCAGGCGTTATGTGTACGCATGGGGAATAGCGCTTCTATATGCTTGCAGCGATGAACTGCATCAGAGCTTCACGCCAGGGCGAACCGCTATGGTGCAAGATGTCATCCTGGATGGAATAGGCGCGGCTTTTGGTACAGCAATAGCCTGGGGCGGGCGTGGCTGGTGGCATATTCGTGAAAGAATTATTTCATCCAAAAGGAAGTGAAATTTGCATGACACTTCCAAATTTAATAGGAAATGAATGGTAGCCTAGTTGTTGTAATATAAAAGGAATTTTATTACTATAAAGGTAGTGAGATGGATGCGTGTCTCGCTATAAGCTCCAACGTTCAAGGCTTGTCAAATCCCAAGGAAAAGAGGAGAAGATAAGATGCGGAGAAGGAAGAGCAATAGTGGTAAGATTCTAGCGATGTTACTGGTTGTCGTCATGATGTTTGGGTTGGTAGGTTCAGTGGCATCGGCAGATGAGCCGGAGAAGCAACCTGACTTGGAGCCGTTTAACGAATTGGCTTTGAAATTCCCGGGTTCTTCGGGAGTGGATGAGGAAGAATTAGATATGAAGGTGTTTGATAGCCTGGATGTGGATAAGGAAGCGGCTATAGCGGTGGAGGCTCCTATCGTGACTAACGCTGTTTACGAACTGGATGGGGCACTGATGAACTTTACTGAAACCCTCCAACCGGAAGATCCGGAAGATATGTTCTTCTTTAGTGTGGATAGTGACCGAAGCATGATCTTGAAGCTGCTGTCGGGCAATGCTGATTACCTGGCCCAGCTCTATATCGTTGACTGGAGCACTGGGGATGCCTATCCAACAAGTGTGGGAGCCTATGCGCAAACACAGATTACTCTAAAGAATCTGCCGGCAGGAGATTATTTGTTCCGGGTGTATTCAGAGGGCAGCGTGGGGAATGCCTACAACCTGCGAATGAATGCCACCAATCCGGCTAATTTCCAGAACTTCACCTCCGTTTCAGATTCCCTGAAATACGTGGTTGCTTCTTATGCCAACGGAGATTTGTACGCTAGCGGCACTTTTATCGGTAATACGGTGAATCACAATACTCATATGGACTGGACTCGAGAGTTCTACTTTTCTTGGGGAAGCGGGTATAATTCTAGAACCCATAAGGTATCGTTTGTAAAAATTGGCTCGATATCTGCACCGGTGAGCTATTCCTCAGCTTATGCCAGCTCTAATAATGCTATTTTAATTTATTTGGACGTGGACTCTTCATTTATGCATCATGAAGCTTACTATCAATCCGGACCTAATCATATTTATGAAAGCAGCTTTTACGATACGTTAGGCAAGAGAACACCAAGATCTCTGGATGCCGAAGACATCAACAGCTTTGGCCCACACCTTCTGGTCTATGACCTCAATACTCAGAAGGCCATCGACTTCTACAGTGTGTTGAATTACTATTACGCTGCGGGGATCGAGTCTCCGCCTACCGTACAAGCACTGAATTAATAAACGGCAAGGGAGAATTTACGAACCGCTAACACTTTTTACTTTGGCTTTACACCGTGTTATAATGAAGGTGCAAAGCAAAGGAGGAGTGCCCAATGAATTTTAGTATTCGTGGACAGCAGATTGAAGTGACTGAGGCCTTGCGTGACTACGTAGACAAGAAGCTCAGCCGGCTTGACAAGTACTTTGATGCACCCCCCAACTCTGACGGTACAGTAACGTTAAGTGTAGTACGAGGCCTGCATGCGGTCGAGGTAACCATTCCTCTGACGGGCGTATTGCTTCGTGCGGAGGACCGTAGCGATGATATGTATGCTTCCATTGATGCGGTTGTGGACAAGCTGGAACGTCAGATACGCAAGCACAAGACGAAGATTAACCGTAAGCTTCGCCAACGAGGCGCGAAGGACATTCTGTTCGCAGAAGGTCAGGCTAACGGCGCTGTCGCTGTAGAAGAGAGCGATGATGAACTTGAAGTGGTTCGTACCAAGCGCTTTATTATGAAACCGATGGATGTGGAAGAAGCCATTCTGCAGATGAACATGGTAGGACATAACTTTTATGTCTTCTCCAACATTGATACTAAGGAAGTCAGCGTAGTATACAAACGAAATGACGGCAAATATGGTTTGATTGAGCAAGACTAAACGGCATTTTCGTTTCAAATTCAACGTTTGTTAGTCCAGGTGGTAATTCCTGTGAGCTACAACGTAAATGAAACGAGCCTTATCCGCCCGCGGATAGGGCTCTTTATTCGTATACAAAGTCGCTTTAACGTGGTAGAGACGTGATAGAGCGTGTTGCGGCATGTCCTGCAAACTGTTACAATTTAGGCAAATCATCTGTTTATGCGTGAAAGGGGTAAACCATGCTGGGATTAGTAAAGAAAATCTTTGGCGACACGAACGAGCGTGATGTCAAACGTCTGATGAAGACGGTAGATTATATTAACTCACTAGAGCCACAATTCGAGGCGCTTTCGGACGAACAACTGAAGGCTAAAACCGTGGAATTTCGGGAGAGAGTCGAAAAGGGAGAAACATTAGAAGAACTGCTACCCGAGGCGTTTGCTACGGTAAGAGAAGCCTCTAAGAGAACGCTGAGCATGCGTCATTTTGACGTGCAATTAGTCGGGGGTATGGCTTTGCATGAAGGACGTATTGCCGAGATGAAAACCGGTGAAGGGAAAACATTGGTCGGAACCCTCCCGGTTTATTTGAATGCGCTCTTGGGTAAAGGCGTTCACGTCGTTACGGTCAATGATTATTTGGCACAACGCGACAGCGAGCAGATGGGCCAGATTTATAACTTTCTCGGCATGACGGTTGGAGTTAACCTGAACGGCATGGAGCATGAAGACAAGCAAGAGGCTTATGCTTGCGATATTACGTATGGTACGAATAACGAATTCGGGTTTGATTACCTGCGCGATAATATGGTGCTTTATAAGGAACAGATGGTACAGCGGCCACTTTATTTCTGTATCATTGACGAAGTGGACTCCATTCTCATTGATGAGGCGCGGACGCCACTGATTATTTCCGGACAAGCACAGAAGTCAACCCAGTTGTATTATGCAGCGGATCGTTTTGTTAAGCAATTGACAGCGGAAGAGGACTTCACCGTAGATATTAAAGTCAAAGCCGTATCGCTGACCGAAAAAGGGGTCGCCAAAGCGGAACGTGCTTTCGGCATCGATAACTTATATGACCATAAACACGTCACACTTAATCACCATGTAGTCCAAGCGCTCAAGGCAAACGTCATTATGCGCCGGGACGTTGATTATGTCGTAACCGATGAAGAGGTTATGATCGTTGATGAATTTACGGGCCGTCTGATGGCGGGCCGCAGATATAGCGATGGATTGCATCAGGCGATCGAAGCCAAGGAAGGTATTGAGGTTCAAAATGAGAGCATGACACTGGCGACGATTACGTTCCAGAACTACTTCCGGATGTACCGCAAGCTGGCCGGGATGACCGGTACGGCGAAGACAGAGGAAGAAGAGTTTAAGAAAATTTATGGTTTGGAAGTATTGCAGGTTCCAACCAATCGTCCTAATCAACGTGCTGATATGGCAGATGTTGTTTACAAGAGTGTTGAGGGCAAGTTCAGAGCAGTTGTTGAAGAAATCGTCAAGCGGCATAAGAATAATCAACCGGTCCTGGTTGGGACAATTTCCATTGAGAACTCCGAGTTAGTGGCGGAAATGCTGAAGCGTAAAGGCGTACCGCATAAAGTGCTCAACGCGAAATACCATGCGGAAGAAGCTGAGATCATTTCTCGTGCGGGTGAGCCAGGGGCTGTGACCATTGCCACCAATATGGCGGGCCGTGGTACTGACATTTTGCTTGGCGACGGTGTATCTGCTCTGGGTGGTTTGCATATCATTGGTACAGAACGCCATGAATCGCGGCGGATTGATAACCAGTTGCGCGGTCGTGCTGGTCGTCAAGGGGACCCGGGTTCTACCCAGTTCTATCTGTCGCTGGGCGATGAATTGATGAAGCGTTTTGGTGCAGATAACGTCATGGGCATGATGGAGCGTCTTGGCTTTGATGAAGATCAGCCGATCGAGAGCAAGATGATTACCCGTGCTATCGAATCTGCCCAGAAACGGGTGGAAGGCAATAACTTCGATCTTCGGAAAGTCGTCTTGCAATATGACGATGTGATGAACCAACAGCGGGAGATTATTTACAAACAACGTCGCGAATTACTGGAATCTGAAAATATTAAGCAAATTATTATTGATATGATTAAGCCGGTTATTGAGCGGGTAGTTGAAGCTCACACGGCGGATGAATTGCCGGAGAACTGGGAACTACAAGACGTTGCTGAATACATCAACACCAAGCTGCTGGACGAAGGTGCGATCACGAAGGACGACCTGTGGGGCAAAGAGCCTGCCGAGATGGTGGAATTCATCTTTAATCGTGTCATGACCAAATATGATACGCGCGAAGAAGCCATTGGACCTGAAATGGTGCGCGAGTTTGAGAAAGTTATCGCTTTGCGCGCTGTAGATAGCAAATGGATGGACCACATTGATGCTATGGACCAACTGCGTCAAGGGATTCACCTGCGGGCTTACGGCGGAACCGATCCGTTGCGTGAATACCAATTTGAAGGATATGAAATGTTTAACAACATGGTTGCCAGCATCCAAGAGGAAGTTGCCACATATATTATGAAAGCTCAAGTCGAAACGAACCAGGAGCGCCAAGCAGTGGTGGACGAAGACAAAATCTCTACCAGTGGCGAGCCAGCCGAGAAACGCCCGGTCAAACGTGGCGACCAAGTCGGACGTAACGATCTGTGCCCATGTGGCAGCGGGAAGAAATACAAGCATTGCCACGGCCAGAACGCTTAGCATTGCGTTGAGCAACTAGGCTAGGGAGAGGCGGGGGATTCAAGGATTTCCTTGGATCGCCCGTTTTTGCCCGTAAAGAACAAACCTTACTAAAGAAGGGTGATATAGTATATGATCGATCCGAACACCAAGCACGACATGCGTGAAATAGCCAAGAAATTATCCAACCTTAGGGGGTCTCTTTGACTTAGATCTTAAGCAAGAGATGATCGCTAACTATGAAGAGAAAATGGCGGCTCCTGATTTTTGGGATGATAACGATAAGGCTCAGGCCCTGATTGCGGAAATGAATGGGGTCAAGTCGTCGGTGGACCAGTATACAGCGCTGCAGAATGAATACGATGAGTTGGAAATGATGATTGAACTGGCCGACGAGGAAGGCGACGAAGCATTGGCCGGGGAGATCGGTGGTTCGGTTGTCGGGCTGTTGAAGAAGCTTGAGGATTTTGAACTGCAACTGCTGTTGAATCAGCCTTATGATAAAATGAATGCCATTCTGGAATTGCATCCCGGAGCAGGGGGCACGGAGTCCCAGGATTGGGGGCAAATGCTGCTGCGCATGTATACAAGGTGGGCTGAGAAGCGTGGCTTCAAGGTAGAAACGTTGGATTATCTGCCAGGCGACGAGGCGGGAATCAAGAGCGTTACGCTATTGATCAAGGGATACAATGCCTATGGGTACCTGAAAACGGAGAAGGGGGTTCATCGGCTGGTGCGGATTTCTCCCTTTGATGCCTCGGGACGGCGTCATACCTCGTTTGTTTCCTGCGATGTTGTACCCGAGATTAGCGATGATGTCGAAGTTGATATTCGCACCGAGGATTTAAAGATTGATACGTACCGCGCCAGTGGTGCAGGTGGTCAGCATATCAACACGACCGACTCGGCTGTACGGATTACGCATATCCCTACCGGTATTGTGGTGACGTGTCAGAACGAGCGCTCCCAGATCAAGAACCGGGAACGGGCGATGACGATGCTTCGCTCCAAGCTGTATGAGCGCAAGATTGAAGAGCAACAGAAGGAACTGGACGAAATTCGCGGCGAGCAGTCCGATATTGCCTGGGGTAGCCAAATTCGCTCCTATGTGTTCCATCCCTACAGCATGGTGAAGGATCACCGAACTTCCGTGGAGACCAGTAATGTAGGTGCTGTGATGGATGGAGATCTGGATGCCTTCATTGACGGATATCTGCGTAGTCAGATTCGGACAGAAAGCTAAACAGACGGACATCTCGTCGATTAGGAGCAAAACCCACCTTGGCTGAGGCTGTTGTCCCGGGTGGGTTTTGTCATGATTTTATTAAAGGAGGAGCCCTAGTGCCGCCCAAGGTTCACAGACGTAGACTTCAACAATATTTTCCGGTGACAGGCCCGGTCAGGCATACATTAGATACAATCATGATCATTGCAGGATCTCTGATTACGGCCCTGGCCTTCAACCTGTTCCTGGTGCCCAATGACATTGCCTCCGGAGGGGTGTCCGGGCTTTCCATTATCGTGCAGTACATCTTCGGGATTGAACCGGCCTATACCCAATGGGCCTTAAATATCCCGTTATTCGTGGCAGGCTTCTTGCTGCTGGGACGTGATTATTCGATTCGCTCCCTGCTGGGAACGGTCATTTTGCCGTTGTTTGTATTTCTGACCAAGGATATTCCGTTACCGACGACAGATCCTTTGCTGGCTTCGCTGTATGGCGGGATCGGGGTAGGGTTTGGATTGGGTATTGTCTTTCGGGGGCGGGGTTCGACCGGGGGCTTATCCACGCTGGCGCAAATTATTCAGAAATACAGCGGCTTGAGCTTGTCGATGTGCGTTGTGCTCATGGATGGAATCGTCATTACGATGGCAGGCTTTCTGCTATCGCCGGAGAAGGCGCTATACGCTCTGATCGGTCTATACATTACGGGTAAAATGATCGACTTCATCGAGCTTGGCTTCAACTATACCAAGGTGGCTTACATCATTGCAGAGCGGACCGAGGAGATTTCGCAAGCCGTGCTTTCTCAACTGGACCGGGGCTTGACCAAGCTGGATGGGCGGGGTGGCTATACCGGGGATGATCGCACGGTACTAATGGTCGTTGTTGGTCAGAGTGAGGTAACGCGGCTGAAGACACTGGTGCAGAGTCTGGACCCGACCGCCTTCGTCATTATCACCAATGCTCATGAGGTACTCGGTGAGGGCTTCAAACGTGAATAAAAGAAACTCCTCTATTTCAGCGAGAGCTTGTCTCTCGCCGAGATAGAGGAGTTTTTTGCAATTTGGTTCGTCACACTTCTAGACGATCAAATCATCGTAGATGGAACGCTCCGATTTCTGCGGATACGGAGTGCCACGCTCCCAGGCAAGCTCGAAGAACTCGTGATGATGATCCGGCGGAACCTCCGGTCCCAGCTTGCCAAATACCCGTTCCACGCTGAACACTTGCGATTCGTGAGCTTCCAGTGCCTGACGTTTGATCTCCCACCGATGGCGGCCCTCAATACGCAGCACGCCGGGGCGCTCTGAAGCCAGGGGAGCAAATAAGTTGTAGTATAATTTTTGTACAGAGGGAGCTTGCCCACTCGTGACAATGTCCTTAACCACATGGTGAAGGACGATATGGTCCCGGTGTCCCGAAATGCCGTCCTCCGGAAAGGTCACGACAATATCAGCCTGATGCTCACGCAAAAAATCGGCAATCTTCTCCCGTAACAAGTCAGCATCGACCTCATCCAGCTTGCCATCTTTCATCCCCAACTGCTCGGCGGTAGAAATTCCCAGGATGCCCACGGCTTTCTCCAATTCAAACTCTCTTAGGGTGGCCAGCTCATCCTCGTTCATAGGGTCTAAATGTCCCGTCTTGCCAGCATCACCACGCGTGGCTGTCAGCAATATGGGGTTGCCACCTTCGTCAGCAATTTGACGAATCAGATAGGAACACCCGAAGGTCTCATCATCCGGGTGAGCATAAATAAAGGCAACCGTCCTGTTGGTTAAAGTCATGAATTAATTCCTCCTTCATGATGATTCTTCATTAACTATACTGCAAGACAGGCTCATAGTGTAAGTTGAACAACCTCTTATATTTAAGATAGCAAGGTGGGGCGAGGGCAAAGCCTGACACAGCCGTGTAATTTTTTGCTCAAGCGGTTGTATTTATATAAGTGTAGTCGTATAATAATACATATTTATGACGGATTATACAACTTAGTTATTCATAGCTTCATAGAAGCACAGTGAACAAGTTGCGGGAAAGCGAGGTTGGCCAGATTGAACGAAAACAAGATAAGAGTAGCAATCGTCGGTTCTACGGGCTATGGAGGCGTGGAACTGATTCGTTTTTTAGGGGGGCATCCGTATGTTGAGATTACCTCTGTGATATCCGCATCCAGTGCGGGCGAACGCTTGACGGATAGCTTTCCTCATCTCTCGGACATTGTGGTCCAGCCTCTGGACGGCGTGAACCCGCAAGAGATTGCCGAGAAGGCCGATGTCGTGTTTACGGCCACCCCATCGGGGGTCAGCGGGAAGCTGGTACCTGAGCTGCTGGAAGTGGGACTCAAAGTCATCGACCTTTCCGGGGACTTTCGTATTAAGGATGGAGCCGTTTACGAGGCTTGGTATAAGCATGAAGCACCGGCACCTGAGCTGCTGGAAGAGGCTGTTTACGGCTTGGCTGAAATTTATGGCGAGGATGTTCGGGGCAAGAGCCTGATTTCTAACCCGGGTTGCTACCCGACAGCTACGTTGCTAGGATTGATTCCAGCGCTGAGCGCAGGATGGATCAAGGGGCAAAGCATTATTATCGATGCCAAATCCGGTGTGTCCGGTGCGGGACGAGGAGCTAACTTGACGACGCATTATGCGGAAATCAATGAAAATATGAAAGTGTATAAAGTGAACAAACATCAGCATATCCCGGAAATTGAGCAGGTGCTGACCCAGGTTGCTGGCGAGACGGTGACCGTGACGTTTACGACCCATTTAGCCCCAATGACACGGGGGATCATGAGTACAATGTATGCAGAGCTACAGGGGGCCTACACGGAAGAGGACCTGATTGGGCTATACCGTCAGTATTATGCCGGACATCCCTTTGTACGCATCCGGGAGAACGGTAAGTGGCCAGCCACCAAGGAAGTGTTTGGCTCCAACTATTGTGATATCGGCTTTGCCGCCGATTCCCGTACGGGACGTGTGACGATTATTTCGGTGATTGATAATATCGTCAAGGGTGCCGCGGGCCAGGCCATACAGAACCTGAACCTCATGATGGGCTGGGATGAAGCGACGGGCCTGCATTTAACACCTGTATATCCTTAACGGGGATATCTTTTATATATGAAAGCTGAAGGGAGAACAGTAATGGGAGTGGTTCGGTTATTTAGCGTAGAGTCGGCGGGGGGCGTAACCTCTCCAAAAGGATTTAGTGCCGGTGGACTGCATTGCGGGTTGAAGAAAACTTCGCGTAATGACCTTGGTGCGATTGTATGCGAGGTGCCTGCGGTAGCGGCGGCAGTATATACAACCAATGTATTTCAGGCGGCACCACTTAAGGTGACGCGGGAAAGTATCGTGAGCGGAGGCCAGCGGCTGCGTGCCGTTGTGGTGAATAGCGGCAATGCCAATGCCTGCACCGGAGCACAAGGGGAAGAAGATGCATATGCGATGCGTGCGGCGGCCGCCAAAGCATTTGGACTAGACGAGCAAGAGGTGGCGGTTGCTTCTACCGGGGTCATCGGAGAGCTACTGCCGATGAATTGCGTGTATGACGGAATTGCCGGATTGCCTGCAGCTCTGGATGCTAGGGCAGAGGGAGCGGAGCAGTTCTGTCAGGCCATTCTCACCACGGACCTGGTGAAGAAGGAGATCTGCGTGAAGCTTGACGTGAACGGGCGCGAGGTGACGATTGCGGGAGCAGCCAAGGGCTCGGGCATGATACATCCGAATATGGCGACGATGTTGGCATTTGTTACGACCGACGCCGCTGTCCAAGCACAGTCGCTGCAAGAACTGCTCGGCCAAACGACAAATGTCACCTTCAACATGATTACCGTGGATGGAGATACGAGCACCAACGATATGCTGTTAACGATGGCGAGTGGTCTTGCTGGCAATGAGGAGCTGTCGCCGGCCCATGCCGATTGGGATGCCTTCTCCGCCGCGTTTCGTCATGTGTGTCAGACGCTGGCTCAGATGATCGCCCGAGATGGCGAAGGGGCTACACGTTTGGTGGAGGTAACGGTTAATGGGGCGGTCAGCGACCTCTCCGCTCAAGCCATCGCCAAGACCGTCGTTGGCTCAAGCTTGGTCAAATCGGCCGTGTTCGGAGCTGATGCTAACTGGGGCCGGATCATTGCGGCGGTTGGTCGGGCTGGCGAGCCGGTCAATCCGGAGACGGTGGATATCAGGTTAGGCGAGATTGTGGTGCTGACCGGATCGCGCCCGATTCCTTTTGACGAAGAGCAAGCTTTGGTTTATTTGCAAGGAGATACGGTAGTTATTTCCGTTGATCTGCATCACGGCAACGGCACAGCAACGGCCTGGGGCTGCGACCTCACGTATGACTATGTCCGCATCAATGCGGCTTATCGAACGTAATAGATTGGGGTGGCACTTCACGATGGAACACCACGCTTGAACATATCATTTTTATAAAGGAGTTGTGGATGACTGATGACTACTGCGCTGAATAACGAACGAATTCCAGCCAAGCCGCTTTCCGGAGGACAGCGGTTTGTGATGAAATGTGGGGGCAGTACGCTTGCGGAACTGCCGGAATCTTTTTTTGGCGATCTTGTCAAGCTACAGCAGTCGGGTATTCAACCGGTGATTGTACATGGCGGAGGGCCGGCCATTTCCGATAACCTGGGCAAGCTCGGGATCGAAAGCAAATTTGTCGGCGGGTTGCGCTATACGACAGAGGAAGTGCTGGATGTCGTTGAGATGGTGCTCTCCGGCAGTATTAATAAAGCTATCGTAAGACGTATTGCGCAGGCTGGCGGCAAGGCCTTGGGTTTGTCGGGGACGGACGGAGGTCTGCTGCAAGCTAAACCGGTAGCTAACCATAAAGAAGTAGGGCTTGTTGGTGAGGTGACCGATGTCAATGCGGACCTGATCGGGGGCGTAGTCGAACTAGGATATATGCCAATCATCGCCCCGGTAGGTATCGGGGCCAGCGGTCAGCGCTACAATATCAACGCAGATACGGCGGCGGGAGCGGTAGCTTCTGCACTCGGCGTCGCACAGATGATCGTCGTTACGGATGTGCCAGGAATTTTAAAGACGGTAGGCGAAGAGAAGAAGGTGCTTCCGTCCGTGACGGTACAGCAGATTGAGGATATGATTTTGACCGGTGAAATTTACGGGGGCATGATCCCGAAAGTGCGGGCAGCGGTGGCCTGCATTAGCGGCAAAGTGAACGAAGTTGTGATTGTAGACGGTAGCGAGCCAGGAGTGCTGGGCAAGGTGCTGGCCGGTGAAGCCATCGGGACGAAGATTGTACGCATGATGTAACGGTAAATCTCAGGTGAGGGATGGGAGTGGAACAAGCGATGACACAACAAAGTGATGTGAAAGAAGTAACGACAGGTGCGGTGAGCAGTACGGGAGCCGCATCCTCCACAGAAGCGGGGGGCGCAAGTGCAAGTGCCCTCTTCCCTAGCTATGCCCGTTATCCAATTCAATTGGTCAAGGGTAAGGGCAGCTTGCTATGGGATGCCCAGGGCAAGCAATACCTTGATTTTATGAGCGGGCTGGCGGTAGCTAACTTGGGCCATGCGCCGGAGAAGGTGGCAGCCAAGGTCAAGGCGCAATTGGATGAACTGTGGCATGTCAGTAATTTGTTCCATATCCCGCAGCAGGAGGTGGCGGCGCAGAAGCTGACGGAGCTTAGCTGTGCGGACGCCGTATTCTTCTGCAATAGTGGGGCTGAAGCGAATGAGGCAGCCATCAAGCTCGCACGCCGTTATCATCAGAAGATCAAGAATAATGGACGTTATGAGATTATTACCTTCGAGCACTCGTTCCACGGCCGGACATTGGCTACGCTAACGGCGACGGGGCAGCAGAAGGTGAAGGATGGTTTTCTGCCGTTGCCAGCAGGCTTCGTGACCGTGCCCCTATATGATATCGAAGCTTTGAAGGCCGCCATTGGCCCGCAAACGGCCGGAATTATGCTGGAGATGGTTCAAGCCGAGGGCGGCGTTTATCCGGTTGAGCCGTCCTTCGTGGAAGAACTGGCGGCTATATGTGAGCAGCAGGAGCTACTGCTGATTGTGGACGAGGTACAGACCGGTATGGGCCGTACGGGAAAATGGTTCGCCCATCAGCATTATGGCATTGAGCCGGATATTTTTACATCGGCCAAAGGAATTGCCAGTGGCTTACCGGCAGGCGCCATGCTGGCCAAGGAGTATTTGCGTGAAGCCTTCTCCCCAGGCAGTCATGCATCGACCTTCGGCGGTAATCCTATCGTATCGACGGCGATTATCGCTACGCTTGAGACGATGGAGGAGGAGCACATTCCTGAGCAGGTGGCCGAGAAGGGGGACTATTTGAAGGCCCTCTTGCAGGAGACCTTTAAGGATGAGCCGTTTGTGCAGGAGGTTCGCGGTCTGGGGCTTCTGATCGGTATAGAATGTGTTGCTCCTGTTGGAGAAATTGTGCTGCTTGGGCAGGAACGGGGGCTTCTATTTGTTACGGCTGGGCCAAATGTTATCCGGCTGTTGCCGAACCTCAAGGTGACGAAGGAAGAGATTGATCAGGCTGTGGCCATCTTGGCGGAGATTATTGCCGCGTATATTTCGGGAAGGGGAACTGAAGAATGGGATTGCTGGAGCAAGCAAAGCAGAGTACCATTGATTTAAAGGGACGCGATTTGGTTGAACTGACGGACTATACAACCGATGAGATTCATTACTTGATTGATTTGGCCGTCGAACTCAAGCGGAAGCAGAAGCAAGGGGAGGTCTATGAGCCACTCAAAGGGAAAACGGTAGGTTTGATTTTTGAGAAATCCTCCACGCGGACACGGGTATCTTTTGAAGTGGGGACCTATCAATTAGGGGGACATGCCCTCTTCCTTAGCAAAAATGATATTCAGCTTGGACGTGGCGAGACGATTGCGGATACAGCAGGGGTGATGTCCCGGTATCTGGACGGTATCATGATTCGTACCTTCGGTCACGATAAAGTCGTGGATTTGGCCCGCTACGCTACGGTGCCAGTCATTAATGGACTGAGCGATCAGGCGCATCCGTGTCAGGTGCTGGCCGACTATCAGACCTTATACGAGTACAAGGGTACGTTAAAAGGGTTGAAGCTGGCCTACATCGGAGATGGCAACAATATGGCCCACTCCCTGATGCTTGGTGGAGCGAAGCTGGGTGTGCATGTATCCGTAGCCAGTCCGGAAGGGTATGAGCCGGACCCACAGGTCGTAGCGGAAGCCAGAGAGATCGCCAAAGAGACGGGAGCGATGATCGAGGTCGTTCGCGACCCTAAGGCTGCTGTGCAGGCTGCTGATGCGATTTACACGGACGTCTGGGCCAGTATGGGCTTTGAGGCTGAGCAGAAAGCGCGGGAGGCGGCCTTTAAGGACTATCAGGTTGACGAAGATTTGGCGCAACACGCGAAGCCGGATTATGTATTTATGCATTGTCTGCCGGCCCATCGCGGCGAGGAAGTCAGCGAAGGCGTCATTGATGGCAAGCATTCCATTATTTTTGATCAGGCAGAGAACCGGTTACATGCGCAAAAAGCATTGATGGCCGCTTTAATGGGATAATTTAGAGGAGGAACACCAACATGGCAAAGGAAAAGATTGTACTCGCCTATTCCGGGGGACTGGATACGTCCGTCATTCTGAAATGGCTAAAAGAAACTTATGATGCAGAAATTATTGCGTTTACCGCTGATATTGGCCAGAAGGAGGAACTCGACGGGCTGGAGGAGAAAGCGCTGGCCACAGGTGCATCGAAGGTATATATCGATGACCTGCGTGACGAATTTGCCAAGGACTTCATCTATCCGATGTTCCAATCGGGAGCACTCTATGAAGGTCAATATTTACTCGGAACCAGCATCGCGCGTCCACTGATTGCCAAGCGGATGGTGGATATCGCTCGTGCTGAAGGCGCAACAGCTATTGCTCACGGCGCTACTGGTAAAGGAAACGACCAGGTGCGCTTTGAACTGGCGGCGGCAGCGCTGGCTCCGGAGATCGCCGTTATTGCTCCTTGGCGTCTGGACGAATTCCGCGAGCAGTTCCCGGGCCGGGCTGAGATGATTGCCTACGCAGAAGCGAACGGCATTCCCGTCACCGCTTCCGCAGCGAAGCCTTACTCTATGGACCGCAATCTACTGCACATCAGCTATGAAAGCGGCATGTTGGAAGATCCATGGTTTGATGCCTCCGCTCCGGAGAACAAAGACATGTATCTGCTTAGCGTCTCGCCAGAAGATGCACCAAATGAGCCGGAATATGTGGAACTGGAATTTGATAAGGGTGACTGTGTAGCCATTAATGGGGAGTCACTGAGTCCGCTGGCTGTCATGGAGAAGCTGAACGAACTGGGCGGCAAGCACGGCATCGGGCGGGTAGACATGGTCGAGAACCGTTTTGTAGGCATGAAGAGCCGTGGTGTTTATGAGACACCGGGGGGGACGATTTTGTTCACGGCCCACCGGAAGATGGAATCGTTGACCATGGACCGCGAGGTCATGAATCTACGTGATAGCTTGATTACCCGTTACAGCACGCTAGTATATAATGGCTTCTGGTTCGCGCCAGAGCGTCTGACCCTGCAAGCGTTAGTGACGGAGAGTCAGCAGAATGTGACCGGTACGGTACGAGTGAAGCTGTACAAGGGGAATATTATCGCAGCGGGCGTGAAGAGCCCGGTCAGCTTGTACAACCCTGACATTGCCACGATGGAAGCCGATCCAACGCAAGCTTATGATCAAGGGGATGCGACTGGCTTTATCCATCTGAATGCCTTGCGTTTGAAGGTAAGTGCGGGCGTTGCCCAAAACAAGAAATAAATCGAAGAGATAAGAACCGGTATCAAAAAGGAGTGGGTCATGTGAGCAAGCTGTGGGGTGGACGCTTTACGAAGCAGACCAACCGTTTAGTCGAAGAATATACCGCTTCGATCGGATTTGACAAGACGCTGGCGGAAGAGGATGTGCAGGGGAGTCTGGCCCATGTCACCATGCTGGGCAAATGCGGCATCCTGCCGGAAGAGGATGTAGAGACCATTAAGGAAGGTCTGCATGCCGTCCTGCACAAAATTGAACGCGGCGAGCTGGAATATTCCGTAGCCGACGAAGATATTCATATGAACATTGAGAAGCAACTGATCGACGAGGTTGGTTCTGTTGGAGGTAAGCTGCACACCGGACGCAGCCGGAATGACCAGGTCGCGACGGACATGCATTTGTACTTACGCAAGCGGGTCGTTGAATTTGTGGGGCTGCTGCAAAACCTGCAAGAGTCCTTACTCACGCAGGCCAAGGCCAATCTCGATACGATCGTTCCCGGCTATACCCATTTGCAACGGGCTCAGCCCATTTTGTTCGCGCATCATCTGCTAGCTTATGTCTCGATGTTTGGGCGGGACATCGAACGCTTGCAGGACAGCTACAAGCGCATCAATGTACTACCGCTTGGTGCTGGGGCGCTTGCAGGAACCACCTTCGAGATCGACCGCCATTTTGTGGCGGAACAATTGCACTTTGATGCGGTCTACGAGAACAGCCTGGATGCGGTCAGCGACCGTGATTTCATTCTTGAATTTTTGGCCGATGCGTCCATTCTGATGATGCACCTCTCCCGGCTCAGCGAGGAGCTGGTGCTGTGGAGTAGTACGGAGTTCCGTTTTGTTGAACTCGATGATGCCTTCTGTACCGGAAGCAGCATCATGCCGCAGAAGAAGAACCCGGATGTTCCGGAGCTTGTCCGTGGCAAAACAGGCCGGGTATACGGTAATTTGATGGGTCTGCTGACTGTATTGAAGTCGCTGCCGCTGGCCTATAACAAGGACATGCAGGAGGACAAGGAAGGCATGTTCGACACCGTAGCCACCCTGCAAGGGGCGCTGCAATTGTTCGGACCGATGATCGCTACGATGAAGGTGAACAAGGAGCGGATGCGCGAAGCCGTTAACAAGGACTTCTCCAATGCGACGGATATCGCTGATTTTCTGGCCAACAAGGGCTTGCCCTTCCGGCAAGCGCATGAGGTCATTGGCAAAACCGTCCTGTACTGCATTCAGAACGACAAGTATTTGCTGGATTTGACGCTCGATGAATTCAAACAATTCTCCACGTTGTTTGACGATAGCATTTATCAAGTGTTGCAACCGGAATCGGTTGTTAACGCCCGGAATGTATATGGTGGTACAGCAACCGAACAGGTGAATGCCGCGATTGAGCGCGCTGAGGCCAAGCTGGCGAGCGGCCGGGATTGGACCGAAGAGTACGCAGAGCGCAGCAAGTAGCAAACGGGTATCCGGTTTGGCAAAATTCAAGAGTCGCTGCTGCAGCACAACGTAGGTATAAGAAGAAAAGAGATAGATCCTCAATGAACAGAGGATTTATCTCTTTTTTTATCGACTATTATGAAAAAAAGAAAAAGTTTACTTAAAATTTACACTGAATTACACAGAAATTTCAGAAAACGATAAAGGATTCGTCGTAAAATGTCGAAATATATGTTATATCAACACTTGCTAGATCGTTTGGATTAGTGCTAAGGGCCTTGGAAGTTTGGTGGACACAGGAGCTTGTAGTTGAAATGGGCTTATCCAGTCGTTGGATCAGTTCCATATGAGTGCTCCGTCAACTTGTTCACTGTACTTTTCAAGTCATTTGTAAGAAGGGGAGAGGAAAAAATGAAAAAGTGGGATGTATCCAGGTTGAAGCATCGTTTAGGGAGAATGGGGTTGCGTAACCGCATGATGCTTATTTTTACCGTGTTGCTAATCCTTCCTAATCTGTTGATTGCTTATTCCAGTTATTGGAGAGCTACAGAGCAACTACAGGATCGCATGAATGACAGTACGCAATCAAGTGTTGCCTTGCTAAATAATTCGCTTACGCATATCGTAGAGGCTGGCGTGCGCAATGTGGAGCAATTGGCCATGGAAATAGATGCGGCACAGGTAGACAGCAAATCGCCGGAGGTTCGCGAATTGATCGATTTGTTTGTCGAGAAGCATCCTGAACTGGAAATCGCCGTCGTAGGCAATCAGAATGGAGCCTGGATGAAGTCTCCCGATCCTGGTAACCAGGAATATGATCCTCGCGAGCGGGATTGGTATATAGCATCTCTAGAGAGCCCAGAGGAAACAGTGATTATTGATCCGTTCAAATCAGCCACTAGCGGGAACTACAATTTATTTATTAGCCGGGCGCTTCGGGATCATCAAGGCGCACTTACTGTAGCTCTTGACCTGGCTGTATTAAATGAAGAGGTCAGCCATATTACGCTGGGCGAACATGGGTATGTGTACATTCTCGACCGAACCAACAGGTACGTCTCCCATCCAAGCCTTGCACTTGGTGAAGAGAGTCAAGGGGAGCATCTCCCTCGGATTCAACAAGATCAATCCGGACCGATTGACTATGTCGATCCGCTGACAGGGGCAGAGCATAGCGGCTTCTTCGTGACTAATGAGCTTACAGGTCTGAAGATCGTCGGCGTGCTGGATGTTGGAGAGTTTAAGGAAGCTTCCTGGCCTATCTTCCGGGATTCCATAGTGGTGCTTGCTGTATCTCTGCTGGTAGCCGGAAGCATTATCTACTTTGTCGTTCGCAGAATTACCCGGCCTATCGAACAACTGAACTATTCCGCCCAGCGAGTAAGCGAAGGGGAACTGAATGGGGATGTGGAGAGCAAGCGCAGGGATGAAATTGGGCAACTTGCAGTTAATTATAACAACATGTTGGCCTCCTTGCGCAACATGGTGCAGGAGATGGCCGAAACAGCGAGCCAACTGGCCGTATCCAGTGAAGAGCTTACCGCAGGGACGGAGCAAAATGCCAAAGCGGTAGAATATGTCGTCGAGCTTGTTCAAGAGGCCTCAGACAATGCGGAACATCAAGCCGGGGCATCAGCGGAAAGTGCCAGAACGATGGAGGACATGTCGGCAGGTATTCGCAAAATCGCCGAAGCTTCCGGGACGATTGTGGAGTCTTCTGCGCAGACGGTGGATGATGTGAAGCGGGGAAGCGAACGGGTGACCGAGGTCAGCGCCCAAATGGAACAGATTCGCCAATCCACGCGGCAGTCTGCCGAGTTAATGGAGAAGATGAACGAGCTAAGTTTGCAGGTCGTTGGAATGAGCAGTGCGATCTCCAATATTGCCGGCCAGACGAACCTGCTGGCACTGAATGCAGCTATTGAAGCAGCGCGGGCCGGGGAGGAAGGACGAGGATTTGCCGTCGTAGCCGGAGAAGTACGGAAGCTAGCGGAGCAGTCAGGGGAGACGGCGGAAATGATTCAGCATCATATCGGACAAATGACCGAGATGGCTGGAAGAGCCTATGAGGTGATGGATCAGGAAGTGAACGCCAACGTTGAGCGGGGAATTGCGGTTACAGAGGCAGCCCAGCAAGCCTTTCAGGAGATAGAACTCTCCACCCAGCGAATTTCCGAGCAAATTCACGAAGTATCAGCCATTACCGAGCAGATGTCAGCCAGTGCGGATGAAATTGCTCAATCCGTCGAACAGATTGCAGTCACATCAGCGAAGAGCCAGGAAAGCTTCCAAGGCGTTACGGCAGCTACCCAAGAGCAACTTGCTTCCATGGAGGAAATCTCCTCTGCGTCGGAGGGACTTTCCCGTATGGCAACCGATATGCATACGCAAATTGAGCGTTTTAAATTGTAACAAGAGATTAGACAGGGCCCCTCCATTTTACGGAGGGGCCCTGTCTATTGTGAGTTCAGCAGAGAGGTGCGGTGCACCTTCTCTGGATGCTGAATGAACACTAGCAGGAAATCCTCCTGCTAATTAGCGCAAATAAGCTGATTTACGGAACTTAGCGGGAAAAGCTCCCTATAAATTTGTGGTTTAGGTCCAATTCAGACGTTAGAGGCAAAATTATAGGGAGGAATTCCCTATAAAGGTGGGTAACCAGGGGGTGAATCAAGTTTTATATGGAGGATTTCCCGTTAGCTAGAGCGGGGAATCCAAGGGACTACGTGCCTATCCCATATCGCGAATCCTATATCCAGCATTCCGCATCGTCTATCCCATATCCTATATCCCATATTCCATATCCTGCATCCCCGTAGTAGGCCGCAAGTGATTTGAACAGCCATACTACGGAATGAGAGCTTCAAGATCCAACAGGTTCCTATTTAGCGTCTACATATCCTCTTCGGCCAGCGGCATAGCCAAATACAATTGTGAGCAACGAGAGGCCGATGACGACAGCCAGTGGTGTGTTCCAGCTACCACTCTGGTCATGGATGAAACCGAGCAATGTGGGCCCGACGGCAGCCAGCAGGTAACCTACAGATTGAGCCATGCCGGATAGCTGGTTGGCCTGCAGCGCGGTACGTGAACGTAACGAGAAGAAGACAATGACCAGACTGAATGTTGCGCCCGATCCGCTCCCGATCAGAATGATGAAGAGGGGAGCCAACGAAGTTGGGGCGAGCCAAATTCCGCCGAATCCGAGCAGGAAGAAGGCGGCTGAGGCAGCGGTGAGCAACTTCTGGTTGTGGGTGCGCACAGCAACGAGCGGCATCAGGAAGGAGCCAGCCATGCTAACCATTTGCATCAATGACAACATCCAGCCGGCTTGAGCTGCACTCATGCCTTGTTCGTGCAGGATATCCGGTAGCCATGAAATACTGATATAGAACATGATGGATTGAGAACCCATAAAGATTGTGACCATCCAGGCTACAGGAGAGCGCCAGACGCTCCCGGTCCGGGCCGGAGTGGTCGTATCGGTATTAGTTTGAGCCGAAGACATTCCGCTTGTCTCGGAGCTTGTCCCTTGTCTTCCGGTACGGCGTTGCAGCAACGAAGGCAACCAAAGAATAGCTGCAATTGCTGTTAATAGCGCCCAACTTGCCAGCATACCTCTCCAACCTAATGGTGATTGTGCAAGGGGAACGCTGATCCCCGAGGATATAGCAGCCCACAGATTCAATGAGGAAGTAAACAGACTTGTCATGAGTCCGACACGAAGTGGAAAATTGTGTTTGATCAGACCAGGTAACAAGACGTTACATACCGCAATGCCCATTCCTATTAAGGCCGTCCCGGCAAAGAGGGCCACTGTGAAAGGCAAAGATCGGATAAGAATTCCCCCGGTCATCAGAAGCAGGCAATAAAATAAGGTCCGCTCCGTTCCGAGCTTGGCTGCAAGTCTGGGAGCAGTTAGTGCAAATATGGCAAAGGCCAGTAACGGTAAGGTAGTCAGTAGACCGGATAAGGTATGAGATAGGCCGGTAGTGGCCTCGATTTCGCCAATGATGGAACCAACCCCGGTAATAGGGGAACGCAATGCGGCTGCGGTTAACAAGATGGCTGTGACCAGCAATGGAGCCGAGACGTTGCGTGATTCACTGATCGGTGAAGCAATAGTCTTATGCATGAGAAAAGAAGCGCCTCCTTAGAATGTTGGCCAACAATATCGATTCAGCTAAGCTGACTTGCCTAGCCCATCGAGCATGGGACCAACTGCTGATCAAGTATACAGCAAGGCGGTAAGAATCGGCAAATGGCGACTACACCCGCGATAAGGTGGGAGAAGGAAGGCGAATTCATTTATTTTGCGGATTTTATCTGAGTAAAACAGACAATTTCCGGGGAAATATTTAGATTGCTGAGAAAGGGGGCCTTACAATTTTTCTCATCATTTTGAAATATCAGCGAAAATTTGGCCCAGTAACTCCATCTTCTAATAGTTGGCGACGAGGTTGCTGCGACGACTTCTTCCCGGAACCACCCGATTGATGGACGGCGATGACAGTGGGTTGTGCAGGATAGGTATCCCGTGAAAGTCGGGTCCGCTCCACCGGACTTCCATTAATGCGTTTCACACGATACGTCTCAACGACATACCCCTGCTTTCCAGGAATAAGCACCTGACGGCCTCCCTTGGGTAATGAGGGATTAGCAACATATTTATTGGGCGCGGGTAATGTTTTGGTCGTCTTCGATTCCATGGTATAGCTTATATTCTCCGGCATATCGCCGAATAACTTCACGGTCAGTATCCGGTTCTTCACTTCCGCTCGAATGAGCAGATGTTGGCCGGTGGTATTCTGGAAGCGAAAGTTAATGTATCCCTTGGCAAAAGTCGCATCCTGCCCCTTCGGTAAATAACTGACAGGCAGCGAGTGATTGCGGCGTTCAATAATGTCCAGGCCTGCCCGGACCGCTGCATTGTAGAGAGTACTGGACACCTGACAGATGCCACCTCCGACCCCTGGAACGAGCTTGCCTCCGAAAATGACCGGGGCCTCGCGAAAGCCATAAGTCTTCTCGGCATATTCCACGGCCTCCCCATAATCAAAGATACCGTTTGGTTCCAGCACAATGCCGTCAATACTTCGGGCTGCCGAATCGATATTGTGTACGCGTCCTGTTCCGCTAGAGAGCAGGCGGGTAGAGAATTGAACGATCTTGCGGCGAATGCCTTCTTTCTTTAAGGATTCTATCGTGACCTCAGGAGAGACCGCTCTCAGAGGCAGCGAGATGGTCAGTGGGGTCATCGCCTTTGAAAACGGCATTCTTACACCACTATTTGCTTGTGCCTGCTCTATACGCTTCAATTCTTTGGCAAGTTGCATTGGTAAGCTCGTTTTTAGCTCTTCCCAGTGGATTCGCTGAGCGGAGGTGCCTGGTGAATAACGAATTTGATCGTCTGTCGTAATCGTCCTTACTGCGTTTACGGGGTTGCCGAATTGGCCTGTTTCCCATTCTGCCGAGAAGATCAGCTTCAACACTGCTGGATCGAAGGAAGTCTGGATGGGCCATGAACGAGCAAAATGCTTGCGTACCTGTGCGCGTTGCCACAGGCTCCCCTGTGTAAGTCGTTCCAGTTCCTCGCGAAGGCCTCTGACCTGGAACGTGATGCCAGCCTCTGCCCAGGATAAGGTCTGAGCATGATCCCCTGCCGAGATAATAACCTTTTTGTGCTGAAGAGCGGCCAGTTCTTGCTCCAGCTTCTTTAGTGCTTCCTCCGGCGAGAGCCGTCCAAGCTCTATGCCAGCTATGGCAACACCGGGCGGAAGAGTATCCCGCGCAGCGTACATATATAATGCTCCGAACATAGCTAGACTTAGGATTACAGCACTGGCAATGAGTGCAATCCAATATTTCTTACGCATCGCAGCCTCCCTGAAATGGCGGAATATATGGCTTCCCGCAAGGAAGCCAGCCTGTACCATTATATATATGTTCCATTTCCGAAAACTTTCAGGTACTCAAAAAGTAACATATTTGTTACAATAAAAATCGGACGGTCATGAAATTGCTCGTCTTTTAAAGGATTTGGCGGGAACGTGTCGAAAGTATGATAGGGTCATTTAAAAGATTTAGGACGTGATGAATTGATAGAAATGCAAGATGTCTGGAAGACATACACGAATGGAACCCACGCCCTCAAAGGCGTTTCAGTCAAAATTGATCGTAATGAATTCGTATATCTGGTCGGGCCCTCAGGTGCAGGGAAATCGACATTTATGAAGCTTATATACCGGGAGGAAGTGCCTACGAAGGGGCAGATTTCCGTTAACGGATTTAATATTGGCAAGCTCAAGCCTCGAAAAATCCCTTATGTGCGTCGAAATATCGGAGTTATATTTCAGGATTTCCGCTTGCTTCCCAAGCTGTCGGCTTATGAGAATGTGGCCTTTGCTCTAGAAGTTATCGAGGCGCCTAAGAAGGTCATCAAGAAACGTGTCATGGAAGTGCTTGATTTAGTTGGTCTGAAGAATAAAGCAAATCGTGATCCATCCCAGCTCTCCGGCGGAGAGCAGCAGCGTGTGGCCATCGCTCGGGCTATTGTCAATAACCCGTCTGTCATTATTGCGGACGAGCCTACCGGCAACCTCGACCCTGAGACATCATGGGGCATTATGCAACTACTGGATGAGATCAATTTCCGGGGAACAACCATCGTAATGGCTACTCATAATAAAGAAATCGTCAATACCATGCGCAAGCGTGTTATCGCAATTGAACATGGCAATATCGTGCGAGACCAGTTGAGAGGGGATTACGGCTATGAGCATTAGTACCCTCTTGCGGCATTTGCGAGAGGGCGCCAAGAGCGTATTTCGCAATGGCTGGATGTCAGTGGCCTCGGTCACTTCCATTATTGTCTCGCTATTCATTTTGGGTGTATTTTCTTTACTGGTTCTTAATGTGAACTCCTTTGCGGATGACGCGGATAGTCAGGTGCAGCTTAAGGCTTATCTGAGCTCTGGCGTATCGCAGGCCATGATCGATCAACTCCACAGCGATATTGCCGCTATGGAGGAAGTGAGTCAAGTGAGGCTCATTCCCAAGGCCGAAGGCCTGAAGGATTTTAGAGAGAAGCTGGGGGATGAAGGTAAGGACCTGCTTGAAGGGTATGACGAAGAGACCAATCCGATACCTGATACGTTTGAGGTTAAGGTTGTAGAGCCGACAACGGCACCCCAGGTAGCAGACAAAATATCGGCTTTAAATGATAAGTACGAAGACATACCTATTTACAAGGTTAATTATGGCCAAGGTACGGTGGAGAAGCTGTTCAAGGTTACTCGGGCAATTCGCAACATTGGTTTTGCCTTTGTGGCAGGACTTGCCTTGATGGCTATGTTTCTGATTTCCAATACAATTCGGGTTACTATTCTGGCCCGTCGCCGCGAGATTGGAATTATGAAGCTGGTAGGAGCAACCAATGCATTTATCCGTGGGCCGTTTTTTATAGAGGGAGCGATGATTGGTTTGATCGGCTCTTTAATTACCGTAGCTGTCCTGTTTGTCGGCTACAATCAGTTGGTTCAGTCGGTGAGCGCAGATATTACTATAGCGATTCAACTGGTTCCCATTAATGAGGTAGGCCTGGAATTGGGCGGTCTGCTGGTGGGGTTGGGATTGTTGATCGGAGTTTGGGGCAGCACCATGTCTATTCGCAAGTTCTTGAAGGTGTAGTTGGAGGAGAAGAAGTCTGTTTTGTTGATTATGACGAGGTTCTAAAGAGGGGCCTCTAAGAGAAGGATGGGGAAACGAAGTTGAGAAAATGGGTATCCGTAATCGCAGCAGTTGCCGTGGCCGCTCTGATCTTTCAGCCTGCGGAAGGTACGGCAAAAACGAAAACCATTAGCCAAATCGACAAAGAACTGAAGCAACTTCAGGAACAAGCCAAGCAAGCGAAGCAGCAGCAGGAAAATGCAGCTAACCAGAAGCAAGAAGCCCAGCATTACGTAAACAAGAACACGAACTATTTGAACGAATTGCTCGTACAGATTGATGCCGTAAGCAACCAATTGAGTCAAATTGCGCTGGATATCGAGAACACAGAGCAGGACCTGCGCGTAACGGCTGAGAAATTGGACGAGACGAAGGCGAGAATCGAGGAACGTTCTCACTTGCTCGATTCCCGCATTCGGTTAATGTATACGGATGGAGCGGTATCTTATCTGGATGTGCTCTTATCCTCCACGAGCTTTACTGATTTCCTGGAGCGCGCCGATTCCTTACAGGCTATTGCCGATCAGGACCATGTATTGCTGGAGGAACATAAGCACGACAAGGAATTGATTGTGCAGCAGCAGCAACAATTGGAGCAGGATTATGCGAAGGTAAAGCAGCTCTATGCGGATGCAGAATCTCACAAGAGTGAACTTGAAACCAAAGAGGTAGAGAAGCAACAGCTTATTGCTAAGTATAGTGAAGAAATTGAGCAATCGGAAGAAATCAGTGAGGAGCAGGAAGCTCTGCTCATCGAGCTGGCAACCAAACGTGCGGCCTTGGAGAAAGAAAAGAACAAGCTTAAGGCTGCTCAGGTATATACCTATAAGAAGAGTTCAAACGGTTCTGGAGGCTTCAAAGGCAACGGCGGATCGATGAGTGTGCCTGTTAGTGGTGCTCGGCTTTCTTCAAATTACGGGACGCGTATCCACCCGATCACTGGCGTGAAGAAGAAGCACACCGGTGTGGATATGGCAGCTCCTCAAGGTACGGATATTCATGCGGCAGAGGGCGGTGTCGTTATCGTCGCCGAATGGTGGAGCGGTTACGGGAATACGGTCATCATCGACCATGGTGATGACGTCTGGACGCTTTACGGCCATATTCGCAATGGTGGGATTAAGGTCGAGAAGGGCCAGCAGGTGAAGAGAGGCGAAAAGATTGCCGAAGTAGGTAGCACCGGTAACTCGACAGGCCCGCATCTTCACTTTGAAGTACGTATTAATGGTAACCCAGTAGACCCTATGCCGTATTTGTAATAAAATAATGCTGTGTTCGAAAAACGGATACCCACCCTGGTCAGGGGTTGGACTATCCGTTTTTCCGGTTGTAAATATTTCTCATTAGCTGGACATATACTATGGGACGTTCAGATTCCATCATCAGAGGCGGTGAATTCATCGATGTTTAAGGGGCGTACAGTGGCCTTGCTTGTGGTCGTGACTATGCTGGTCAGTTGTATACTGACATTGACTTTTACGGGAGAATGGAGCTTCGCTGGATCGGGTCCGCTGCGCAGCGGGATTTTTGCCGATACGGCCAGTTCCGGGGCAAAGGAAGATATTCGGAAGATCGAGACGGCACTGGAGCTTGTACAGAATAATTATGTAGAAGAGGTAGACCGGACAAAGCTGGTTAATGGTGCCATCGACGGAATGATGGATGCATTGGAAGACCCGTTCTCCTCTTATATGGCTCCGGACACGGCGCAACAATTCTCGGAACAGATCGAAGGTTCGTTCACGGGCATCGGTGCTGAGGTGTCATTGGAGAATGGCAATGTGGTTGTGGTTTCTCCTATTAAGGGCTCCCCAGCGGAGAAGGCAGGCATCCAGCCCAAGGACATCCTGCTGGCGGTTAACGGAGAGTCACTGGAAGGGCTCGGCCTCAATGAAGCCGTGGCCAAAATTCGCGGTCCCAAAGGTACTGTGGCGAAGGTGCGGGTCAAACGTAATGGCGCGGCTACTCCGCTGGAGTTTAGCATCAAGCGTGATGATATTGCGCTGGAGACCGTATATGCCAAGATGGAAAGCGGCGGTGTAGGCGTCCTTGAGATTACGGAATTCTCGATGAATACTGTAGAACGGTTCAAGAAAGAGCTGGACACGCTGGAGAAGCAAGGGCTGAAGGGCTTGGTCATCGACGTACGGAATAATCCGGGTGGCGTGCTTGATGTCGTGGAGGCCATGTCAGAAATGTTTGTGCCCAAAGGCAAGGTTATTGTGCAGGTAGAGAACAAGAACAAGCAGCGGCAACAAACCGCTTCCAATGGCGAGGGCAAGAACTACCCGATCGTCGTAGTAACGAACAAGGGGAGTGCCAGTGCATCGGAGATACTGGCCGGTGCGCTCCAGCAATCGGCGGGAGCCAAGTTAGTCGGGGAAGCTACCTATGGTAAGGGAACGGTGCAATCCAGCTACGGTCGTGAAATGGGCGATGGCAGCTTGCTGAAGATCACGGTAGCCAAATGGTTGACGCCAGACGGAGAATGGATTCACCAGAAGGGAATTCAGCCAGACGTCGTGGTATCGCAGCCAGATTACTTTACAGTGGCTCCGATTAATAAAGAGAAGACCTATCAGTATGATATGTTGGGTGAGGATATCAAGAGTGCCCAAACGATGCTGGATGGTCTTGGCTACCAGCCTGGCCGGAAGGATGGTTATTTCGACAGACATACGGAAAGTGCATTGAAGAAATTCCAGGTGGCCCTGAAGCTTGAGCCATCCGGTGTCTTGGATGCGAAGACCGCAGAAGCGCTGGAGAGCAGTCTCATTGAACAAATCCGTGATCCCAAAAATGACGTGCAGTTAAATCGCGCGGTGGAGGAAGTACGGAAGGAGATTGGCTCATAAACGTCGAATTCTTCTTGGAAGGCTGCACTTCGGCCTTCTTTTTTTCTTGATTTGATGATGATGAACCTGTCGTTGCTGTTTAGACCGGGTTTGTTGAGAAGAGGAGCGTGAGAACCGGTGGATCTCATTCTGGAAGGATTATGGAGCCTCGCTATGGCTGCGGCTCAATTGTTCTTACAGCCGTTTTACTATATTGCGATTATCATCACGATGTTGATCTACCGCAGGCAGGTTGTGCTGGAGCGGCGGTTATTCCATGTTCGCTTGCATGGCTGGGGAAGGCAAACCTGGAGAACAGTGCTGGGGGGATTGCTAGCGGGTATAGCCGTTTCACTGGTCTTTGTATTCCTGGGAATGAATTTGACCTGGGAAGGCCTGCTATGTCTCTGGGCGGTTACGCTCCTGTTCATGTTGCTGCGCGTCCGTTACTTATGCCTGGCTTATGCCGTTGGAGCGCTTGGAGTCATTCAATTTATTATTCATTTCTTCCCTGACCTAAGTGGGACAGGGGGGATTTACGAGGTAGTTCGTATTATTCGGGAACTGGACATTCCGGCACTGCTTTGTCTGGTCGGATTGCTGCATATCGCTGAGGGATTGCTAGTGGGGTGGCAGGGGGCTTCTTTTGCCGGTCCGTTATTTTATGAAGGTAAGCGGGGAAGGCTGGTTGGCGGCTATCAGATGCAGAGTTTGTGGCCAGTACCGTTATTTCTCCTGATTCCTGCACAGACGGCCGGCGGGGTTCTGCCGTGGACACCGTTGTTCGGAGGAGAAGCCTGGCAAGGGGGCTTTGGTATAATGGCCCTGCCCATTATGATGGGCTTCTCGGAAATGACTACCGGCTTGTTGCCTAAAGATAAGGCCAGAGTATCCTCAGGCCGTCTGCTCGCCTATGGTGTGCTGGTATTGGCCCTGGCTCTTGGCAGTGTCTGGTGGAGCCCACTTGTATTGGCGGCGTCATTGATTGCCTGGTTGTTGCATGAAGGGTTGGTCTGGTACAGCCGTCATGAAGAACAGCAGCGGAGTCCGCTGTTTGTCCACCCGCCAGGTGGACTCAAGGTCCTTGCGATCCTGCCAGGCAGCCCAGCCGAAGAGCTGGGAATTCAGCCGGGCGAGACCATTGTCAAGGTTAATGGCGTGCCGGTACCTACAAAGGAAGAATTACATGCAGCGCTGCGAATTAACCCTGCATTCTGCAAGCTGGAGGTGCTAAATCTCGCGGGCGAGAGTAAATTCCTCCAGCGCGCTATATACGCAGGCGACCATCATCAACTCGGAGCCATTCTGGCGCCGGATGAGTTCGCGCCAGCGGCGGTGCGGTTGCAGCCGTTGTCGTTATGGCAACTGCTGCGTCCGAAGCGGAGCGCTCGCACAACAGAGGCGGGGCGTGGCCCCACTAGCTTGGGTGCCGAGCCATCTACCGCTTCCGTGACTGTGCCGCCAAGCGATGGTCCGGCGGCTGGGGCCTAGTCAGTCCAAAGACGACAAGACGCCGTTTGGTTACGGCTCCTATCGGAGCGTGTAGCCAAGCGGCGTATTTTTTGTTCTCTATTGTTGTAACTGGCGTAATACGGTGATTTCTACCCGGCGGTTCTTTTGGCGCCCTTGTGAGGTATCATTATCCGCAGCCGGACGAGTGTCGGCGTAGCCGGCGTATTGGAAATCCTGCGGGTCAAGCTGTTCCTTATCAAGGAAGAAGCGCAGCACGGACAGGGCCCGAGCCCCTGACAGTTCCCAATTATCCTTGAATGCAGCGGAATACCTGATCGGCTGATCATCCGTATGTCCCTCAATGCTGATGATGGTGTTCAGTTCCTTAAATAAACTGGCCAAGCGGCTTAATGTTTTTTCTGATCCCACTTTTAGCTCGGCTTTACCGGTATCGAACAGAAATTGATCACTTAAGGTAATGGATATGCCCTTAGGCAGATCAGTAACCTTAATTTGTTCATCTAATTGATTGTCCTCAATATAAGATTCAATGCGTCCCATCAAGGAAGCCAGTTCCTGTTCCTGCTGGCGGAAGGCGAGCTCCCGTTCAGTTAACGGAGCCCCGGCTTCTTCTTGAGCTGATGGAGATTCCCCTTCTTGTCCACCATTAGTGGCCTTACCGCCAGACTCTGGATCTTCTGATGGGGTTGGCGGATTTTTATGATTATAGCGGTCAGCAGTTCCTGTGACCCCGCTGCCCAACTCAAGGATGGAATCCCCACTCTTGAACGTTTGCTGCAAGGAAGCGGTGACGACTTCGTACTTTTCCACGTCTAATCGGCTCATGGCATACATCACCACGAAGAAAATGAGCAACAAGGTAATGAGATCGGCGTACGTGATCATCCAGCGGTCTTTGGTATCCTGACGTTGACCCATTCTTCTGCGCCGTGATCTTTGCGGACCGCTATGTGCAGGCGGTGGAGTGGGCTTGTCCCTCATTCTCATAGTTCATTCTCCCGGGAGCCTGAAGGAAAACGCGGGTTACTCCTAAAGTCAAATTCGGAATCTCGGCCAGACAAAGGGCGGTCTGTATCGACGTTATAGGATTCGAGCTTACGGCGTACAAGCAAGGGATGATCCCCGTTCTGAATTGAGAGGATGCCTTCCAAAATCATTTCCATTTGGTCCAGTTCATCCTCGCTGCACGCCTTGATTTTGGAGGCAATTGGCAGAAAGATCAGATTGGCACTGGCCACACCATACAAGGTGGCGGTGAAGGCGAGCGCAATAGCTGGCCCCAGCGCAGTTGGCTCGGTCAGGCTACCCAGCACGTGAATCAACCCCATCACGGTGCCGATAATTCCCATCGTTGGCGCGTAGCCACCCGCAGATTCAAAGATTTTAGCATATCCCTCATGCTTCTTGGCGACTGCATCAATTTCGAGCTCCAGCATTTGGCGAACCGTACCATGATCGGTTCCGTCAACAATCAGTTGAATTCCTTCACGGAGAAAAGGGTCCTCATGGGTTTCGGCGGTTCTTTCCAGAGCGAGTACGCCCTCGCGGCGAGAAATGGTTGCCATGCCGGTGATATCCTCGACAATGTTATTTGTTAAGTTTGACTTAGTAATAAATGCCAGAGATAGCGCTTTGGGAAGCGTACGCAGTTTGGCCAAAGGGAAGCTGATCAGAACAGCGGCAAAGGTGCCACCGAATACGATGAGCGCAGCGGTAAGTTGAAGCAGACCGCCCACTTGGCCGCCTTCAAGCAGGAAGCCTCCCACCAGTGCGACGAGTCCGATAATAAGGCCTATAATTGTAGTAATATCCATGGGTTGAGAACCACTCCTATTCAGAACTTGCCGTGACTTACCGTTTGCATCTCCAGGACGAAAAAGGTATAATACACGGGAACACGTATTCCTATTTTGTAAAATAAGGAAGCTTACGTTAATTTCGACTTGGTTTATTCATCGGAATCATGACGATGCTAGTTTATATCAGCCGCCAATATTGAGACAGGAGTCTCATTCATTTTTTTATAGAAGAGATCAAACATCTCTAGTATTTCATTTTAGACGATAGGGTGATGTTGGACAATGAGTGAAATCGTGGTTAGCGACAATAAGTTTGAGTTAATCTCCGACTTTATGCCGCAAGGGGACCAGCCAGCAGCGATCTCCCAACTGGTGGAGGGTACACTTGCTGGCAAGAGACATCAGACACTGCTTGGCGCAACTGGAACAGGGAAGACCTTTACGATCGCTCATACCATCGCGAAGCTTGGACGTCCTACCCTGATTATCGCGCATAACAAGACGTTGGCAGCACAACTGGCCAGCGAATTTCGTGAGTTCTTCCCTAATAACTCGGTAGATTATTTTGTCAGCTATTATGACTATTATCAACCGGAGGCTTATATCCCTTCTTCGGATACGTACATTGAGAAGGACTCCAGTATTAATGAAGAGATTGATAAGCTGCGCCACTCCGCCACGACGTCCTTGTTCGAACGGCGGGATGTCATCATTGTGGCGAGCGTATCGTGCATATATGGTCTCGGTTCGCCTATAGAATATCGTGATTTGGTATTGTCACTGCGAGTAGGGATGGAGAAGCCGCGCAATCAAATTTTGAGTCACCTGGTAGATATTCAGTACCAGCGCAACGATCTTAACTTTGTACGCGGCACATTTCGGGTTCGTGGAGACGTGGTAGAGATTTTCCCAGCTTCTCGGGGAGAGCATGCCATTCGTGTAGAATTTTTTGGCGATGAAATTGAACGAATTACCGAAATTGACGTGCTCACTGGCGAACTGATCGGTGAGCGAGAGCACGCCGCTATTTTCCCAGCCTCTCACTTTGTCACCCAGGAGGAAACGATGCGCGTTGCCATAGGCAACATTGAGCGTGAGCTGGAGGAGCGGCTGGAATTGTTGCGGGAGCAAGGAAAGCTGCTGGAGGCCCAACGGCTCGAGCAGCGCACACGCTACGATATCGAAATGATGAAGGAGGTCGGGTTCTGTTCCGGGATCGAGAACTACTCCGGTCCACTGACCTTTCGTGAGCGGGGAGCTACCCCGTATACGTTGATGGATTATTTTCCGGACGACATGCTTGTAGTCATCGACGAGTCTCATGTCACGCTTCCCCAGATCCGTGCAATGTATAATGGTGACCAGGCTCGTAAGAACGTGCTGGTGGATCATGGCTTCCGCCTTCCATCGGCTCTGGACAATCGTCCGCTTCGCTTTGAGGAATTTGAAGAGAAGGCCACACAATTAATTTATGTTTCTGCAACGCCAGGCCCCTATGAGCTAGAGCATTGTCCGACGACCGTGCAGCAGATCATTCGTCCAACGGGGCTGCTTGATCCCATTATTGAGGTCCGTCCAACGAAGGGACAGATTGATGACTTAATCGGTGAGATACGCGACCGTATTGCCAAGGATGAGCGGGTGCTGGTAACGACGCTGACCAAGAAAATGTCGGAGGACCTGACGGATTACTTTAAAGAAGTGGGTATTAAAGTAAGGTATCTCCATTCTGATATCAAGACACTGGAGCGGATGAGTATCCTGCGCGATTTGCGGCTGGGGACCTTCCATGTCCTCGTTGGTATTAATTTGCTGCGCGAGGGGCTGGATTTGCCGGAGGTTTCTCTCGTAGCCATTCTGGATGCCGATAAAGAAGGGTTCTTACGTTCCGAACGTTCGCTGATTCAAACGATTGGCCGGGCAGCCCGGAATTCGGACGGTCGCGTACTTATGTATGGAGACAACATCACGGAGTCTATGGACCGTGCTATGAAGGAAACCGAACGCAGACGTACCATTCAGATTGCATATAACGAGAAGCATGGAATTACGCCGCAGACGATCCGTAAGAGAATCCGGGATGTCATCGAGGCGACCAAGGTGGCAGAGAGCCAAAGCGATTACTTGACCGATGTAGCCAAGAGCAAGATGTCCAAGCGCGATCGCGAGTCGCTGATCAAGCGGCTGGAGACCGAGATGAAGGAGGCGGCGAAGAATTTGCAATTCGAACGCGCTGCCGAACTGCGTGATGCCATTCTGGAGCTTAAGGCGGAGTAAACTGTAGATTTCTTCAAGGGAGATGGAAATGGTGGCTAGTGAAAATATCGTAATCAAAGGCGCTCGGGCGCACAATCTCAAAAATATAAATCTTACCATTCCGCGGGATAAGTTTGTTGTACTTACAGGATTAAGCGGCTCGGGGAAATCTTCGCTGGCCTTTGATACCATTTATGCTGAAGGACAACGTCGTTATGTGGAGTCCTTATCAGCCTATGCGCGGCAGTTCCTGGGGCAGATGGAGAAGCCTGATGTGGATTCCATTGAAGGGCTGTCGCCGGCTATTTCCATTGACCAGAAGACGACCAGCCGTAACCCTCGTTCCACGGTAGGGACCGTGACTGAAATCTATGATTATCTTCGGCTATTGTTCGCCAGGGTGGGCCATCCCCATTGCCCGGAGCATGGGATTGAAATTACATCCCAGACCATCGAGCAGATGGTGGACCGGATTATGCAATATCCGGAGCGCACCCGTTTGCAGATCTTAGCCCCGGTAATCTCGGGCAAGAAGGGCGAGCACAAAACTTTGTTTAGCGAAATTGCCAAGCAAGGTTTTGTTCGGGTACGCGTGGATGGAGAGCAACGGGACTTATCCGAAAATATTGAGCTGGAGAAGAATAAGAAGCACTCCATCGAGGTTATTGTAGACCGGATCGTGGTGAAAGAGGATGCACGCACTCGGCTGGCTGATTCTATCGAAACGGCGTTGAAAATGTCAGGTGGTCAGATTTTGGTCGATATTATCGGTCAGGAGGAACTGCGTTTTAGTTCCAATTACGCCTGCCCGATTTGCGGCTTTAGCATCGATGAACTGTCACCACGAATGTTCTCCTTCAACAGTCCCTTTGGGGCTTGCCCTGAATGTGACGGGCTTGGAGTCAAAATGATTATCGATCCCGAATTGCTCGTCCCGGACAAATCCAAAACGATTGAAGATGGAGCTTTTGAAGCTTGGGCCGGTAGCACCTCCAACTATTATCCGCAATTTTTGAAATCGGTTTGCGAGCATTATGATATCCGGCAAGATGTTCCAGTCTCCGAGCTAAGCAAAGAGCATATGGACAAGTTACTCTATGGAACCGGGGAAACCAAGATTCGCTTCCGCTATCATAATGACTTCGGAATGACGAAGGATGCTTACGTTACTTTTGAGGGGATCGTTCATAATCTGGAACGGCGTTATCGGGAGACGGCTTCCGAGGGAATTCGTGAATTCATCGAACAATTTATGGGCAGCAAGCCTTGTGGAAGTTGCAAAGGCCATCGCCTGAAGAAAGAAGTTCTTGCGGTGACTGTAAATGGTCAGAATATGGCGTATGCTACGTCATTGTCTATTGGCGAAGCTATGAAATTTTTTGGTAGTCTGGAGCTCTCTGAGAAAGAGAAAGCTATTGCCAACCTGATTCTCAAGGAAATTAGCAGCCGCTTGGGCTTTTTGGTGAACGTAGGGCTGGAATACTTGACGCTTAGCCGGGCTGCGGGTACTTTGTCCGGGGGGGAGGCGCAGCGTATTCGGCTAGCAACCCAGATTGGTTCCAGTCTGATGGGTGTGCTATACATCCTGGACGAACCTAGTATTGGTCTGCATCAACGGGATAATGACCGTCTGATCACTACACTGACGCATATGCGGGATTTGGGCAACACGCTGATCGTGGTTGAACATGATGAGGACACCATGATGGCGGCCGATTACATTATCGATATTGGGCCGGGAGCAGGTATTCATGGTGGCGAAGTTATAGCTCAAGGCACCCCAGAGCAGATTATGGATGATGCTCGTTCCTTAACGGGCCAGTATCTGAGTGGCAAGAAGTTTATTCCGGTACCGCTTGCGCGTCGCAAGCCTAATGGCCGTTGGTTGGAAGTGAAGGGGGCCAGTGAGAATAACCTGAAGAACCTGAACGTCAAGTTTCCTATAGGTGTCTTTACGGCGGTGACCGGAGTCTCGGGCTCGGGTAAGTCCACACTGGTTAATGAGATTCTATACAAGACACTGGCTCGTGATTTGAATCGCGCTAGAGTCCGTCCTGGACAATACAAGGAGATCAAGGGACTTGAGCATGTCGATAAGGTCGTGGATATTGACCAATCTCCGATTGGCCGCACGCCGCGCTCTAATCCGGCAACGTATACCGGGGTATTTGACGATATTCGTGATTTGTTCTCGCAGACTAACGAGGCCAAGGTGCGCGGCTACAAGAAGGGTCGCTTCAGCTTTAACATCAAGGGTGGACGTTGTGAGGCTTGCCGGGGAGACGGCATCATCAAGATTGAAATGCACTTCCTGCCGGACGTATACGTGCCTTGTGAGGTATGTAAGGGGAAGCGGTACAACCGGGAGACGCTGGAGGTTAAATATAAGAACAAGAGTATTGCCGATGTGCTGGAGATGACGATTGAGGATGCTACAGAGTTCTTCCAGAACATTCCGAAGATTCATCGTAAGCTGCAAACCCTGCTGGATGTTGGCCTGGGGTATGCCAAGCTTGGTCAGCCAGCAACGACGTTGTCTGGTGGTGAGGCTCAGCGGGTGAAGCTGGCATCCGAGTTGCATCGCCGGAGTACTGGCAAGACCATCTACATTCTGGATGAGCCGACAACAGGGCTGCATGTGGATGATATCGACCGCTTGCTGAAAGTGTTGCACCGCCTTGTAGATTCGGGAGAAACGGTACTGGTGATTGAGCATAATCTTGATGTCATCAAAACGGCGGACTATCTGATTGATTTGGGACCGGAAGGTGGAAGCGGGGGCGGTACGGTCATTGCGACCGGATCGCCGGAGAACATTGTGCAAGTGGAAGCTTCCTATACCGGACGTTACCTGGCCCCAGTGCTTGAACGTGATACTAGGCGCACGGCTGAAATGGATGAAGATGATATACAGGACCGTGAAGTAGGATAGAGTTATAAATAATAGACCGTGCATTTGATCTCTAGGAGATGAATGCACGGTCTATTATGCATGTTGCTGATGTTTTGCTGCTTTGCGTAAATGCCTTAGGAAGCGATGCTGCTCTCCAGAATGCGGCTGAGTTGTTCCTGGAATGCCGGGATGCCTACCCGTTGTACAAATTCATGGAAAGACTCAGCATCCGTTCGCTGATCCTTGTAGAATTGGAGCAATTGTGCCAATACCGAGGCAACTTGATCCCCCTTAACTCTTCCTTTCAAGACTTGATTGAAGCGGGCTTGCACACCCTGATCTCCACCGCCCAGAGTTCCGCCCACGGCGATGTCGAAGGCATCAACCATCCCTTCAGGTGTTTTGATCAGCGAGCCTTGCAGACCGATGTCGGCGATATGCTTATGTCCGCAGGAATTGGGGCAGCCCACGAAATGGATGCGGATCTTATCCGTCAGAGTCACATGCTGATCGAGATGCTCCGCAACCTCTACGGCTCGGCGTTTCGTCTCAACGATAGCCAGATTACAAAACTCATTTCCTGTGCAGGACACGGTTCGGCTCATAAAATGCTTCGGGTACGGAGTTAACCGCTCCAGGACAGGAGCCGCCAGAGCTTCATCCAGCTTCTCGTCAGGAATTCCACTGAGCAAAATATTTTGCGACATCGTGGTCCGAATTTTGCCGTCGCCGTATTGCTCGGCTACCTGAGCGAGTTGAATAAGCTCATCTGCATTCAAGCGGCCGACCGGAACACCGAGACCGATGTAATTTAGTCCCTGTTGTTTCTGCGGATGAACCCCGTCAAAATACGCGGCTTGCCAGCCGGCAGTCTTGTCTTCTCCTCGTGAGGGAAGATTGCCGACCTGCTCCAGCAGCTTCTCCTTAAACTTGTCGGGCCCCCAGTCGGCCATCAGGAACTTCAAACGAGCGTGATGGCGCTTCTCCCGATATCCATAGTCGCGGAAGATCGTCGTTACCCCGATCGCTACCTTGAGCACGTCTTCGGGTCTAACGAAGACATCCAGCGGTTTGGCCAAGTGTGGCTTTGCCGATAGGCCGCCGCCAACCATAATATGAAAGCCGATAATTTCCTTGCCGTCGATCACTTTGACCGCAGGTGTAAACGATAGATCGTTAATCTCAGCTTGAGCGTTGTTATAAATATTGGATGAGATCGACATTTTGTATTTACGGGGTAAATTGGAGAAATCCCGATTTAATAAGAAGAAGCGATTAACCTCTTCGACGATCTCGGTGGTATCTAATAACTCATCCTTATCGATGCCAGCGAGGGGGTTGCCGACGATGGTACGTGGGCAATCTCCGCAGGCTTCGAAGGAATAGAGGCCGACCTGTTCAAGCCGCTGGAAGATATCAGGCAGATGCTCTACACGCAGCCAATGGAATTGAATCGCCTGGCGGGTAGTCACATCAACAAGCTCTCGTCCGTATAACCGGGCAATCTCGGCGAGTGCATAGGCTTGCGCTGTATCCATAATTCCACCATTAATACGGACCCGCATCATGAAATGGCCATCTTTGGGCTTTTGCTGGTAAACGCCAGCCCACTTGAAGCGATCCATATCTTCCGGTGTGATAGAGTCATATCCTGACGTGGCATATTCTTCAATAATAGTGCGTATGACATCCAGTCCGTCTTTTTCCAATTTTACAAATTCAAATTTGTTCAGCTTCTCGGGTGCGGTGGTCCAGATTGGCTCATAGGCCATATGCATACCCCTCCTTCATAACTACCGTAGTACATTTAATTCCGATTAAATAACTATGATATATTATCGTAATCGTATCATAGATGCCTGGTAGGGTAAATAAAGAAAGCGGGTACAATTGTATAAAACTTCCTTATATAACCTTAAAGAATAAATGATATTTTATTATGTCAAGAACTTTTTTATCGATGAAAACGTTATTTACAGATGATTTTGTTAATAAATTTGACGTTTTTTTGTCTTTTTGCTTGCGTCCATCGAAAAGGCAAGATAACATAGAGGGAGAACATCATTTTCTGGATTTAGAGGGGGGTTCGGGATGTTGCTTGCAACGGCCGGAGCATCGGCAGCAACGTTCAACGGGTTCGATATTTTTATGATTCTATTCACAATCATTATTTTTATCGGTGTAGTTCGCTTGCTCATGGAACGCCCGAAGAAGAACCTGTTTGCCATTGGCTTTGGCATCATCAGCTTGCTGGTCTTTCTGGCTTCTGACGCCGTTATGATTAAATCCTGGTTTGGATAACACGGGCGAGTATTCATGATATAGGAACGGATCAAACACACCTTGCATCGTTACAGATGGCAAGGTGTGTTTTTTTGTGAGAAATTACAATATTTTAACATTCAGGTAATCATCAGCAATTTAACCCCTTATATGATGGAGGAGTAGTCCAATCATACAGGATAGGGAGGAATGGTTGATGATGAACGCTTGGCGCAAGAAGTGGCTTGGCCTTATGCTGGCAGGGGTCTTGGCAATGACCGGTATGCCGGGATGGGGGACATCTGCAAGGGCTGAAGCTGCACCAGAGGTACAAGCGGTAGTCCACACGCAACAATCCCGAGATTTGACAGAGCAAGGAACAGAGGAATTGCTGCAAGACCTTCTCCAACCAGAGGAAGAAACTTTATCCGTAAATCCTTGGTCAACCCTAGGTACAGGCCTGGAAGCTACAGAGGAGACTGGTGACGAAGAGATCGGGAGCTATGCAGATGCAGCCGGGATCAGCGTTGCGGATGCCATTGCCAAGGGCAATAACGGCGAAGTAGTAGAGGTTGCTGGCATTGTGGTAGGACATGCTACTGGTTCGTTATCTGCCAACTTTACGGCTCCCTTTGGCAATGACTTCAATCTCCTGATTGCCGATACGGCAGGGGAGCAGGATAAGGCCAAACTTGTCAACGTGCAAGTCCCATCCGCGTTGCGTTCGGAGTTCGGACTGCAAAGCAATCCAGATTGGATCGGACAACAAATTTACGTCTCGGGCACACTGGCTGCCTACAATAATTTTCCGGGGCTGAAGAGCGTTACACAAATTGCCGCGGCTACTACGGAACCGGGAAATCCTGGTGAAGGGGAAGAACCTGGAGAAGACCCGGATGAGGAAGAACCCGGTGAAACCTCACCTTTACCGGACGGAACGGGAAAAAGTGTGTTGTTTGATAATGCTCATGCCCAAACCGCAGGTGCGGCAGACTGGATCATCGACGGTGCTTTTTCCGACTTTGCCCAAGGACTTCGGGAAGTTGGGTTTACGGTAGATTCGCTGGAACGCCCGGTACCGTATACGTTTGGCGAAGTGCCTATTACTTATGAAGGCTTGCAGCCTTATGATGTATTTATTATTCCAGAGGCGAATATTCCCTTTAAAACGGCGGAGCAAGATGCGCTGGTACAATATGTAGAGGATGGCGGGGCTGTCTTCTTTATCTCCGACCATTATAATGCGGATCGCAACAAGAATCGCTGGGATTCCTCTGAAGCCTTCAACGGGTATCGCCGTGGAGCTTATGAAAATCCGGCCAAGGGTATGTCTTCAGCGGAAGCCAATTCTCCGGCTATGCAAGGAGTCGCTAGCTCAGATTGGCTGGCTGACCATTTCGGCGTAAGATTTCGCTTTAATGCGCTAGGAGATGTAGATGCCAATGATGTTGTAAGTGCATCCCAGAGCTTCGGCATTACAGCAGGAGTAGACGCTGTGGCGATGCACGCGGGTTCTACGCTGGCTATTATAGACCCGGAGAAGGCCAAAGGCCTGGTGTATGTTCCTACCGGTGTGCCGGCATGGGGCAATGCGGTAGATGAAGGCGTCTATAACAACGGGGGACGGGCTGAGGGCCCGTATGCAGCCATTGGTAAGTTAGGGCTTGGCAAGGCTGCCTTTATTGGTGATTCTTCACCGGTGGAAGACGCAACCCCTAAATATGTCCGTGAAGAAAATGGGCAAAGCAAGAAAACTTATGACGGCTTCAAAGAAGCGGATGATGCCTTGTTCCTGGTACAAACCGTCAAGTGGCTGGCCCATGATGAGAACTATACTTCGTTCAGCGACGTGCCGGGATTAGAACTGGATACGCCAACTGTCCTGGATGCTGACGAGGCACCCGCACTGACGACGGAGCCTAAGCCAGAACCATGGGCCCAGCCGGCTCCCGGGTACAAGTGGTATGACCCGACTACCTTCAAGCCAGGGTCTTACGGTTCTGTACAGGCTCCGGAGACGGAACCCATTCTGGCCTTTGTACATCAAGCGACTCTCCCCACCCAGCAGGAATTCCAAATCCGCTTAACAGCTAACGGATTAACACCAGGCCAGACTGTCTCGGGCTTGCGTGCTGGTATTTATTTGCCTGGCGGGGAGCAGATTGCCAGATTCAAGAATGATGCGGGTACATGGTCCGATTATAACTACAGTCCAGAGTTTTCGCTTACTGGGAATGCACAAGGTTATGCCTCCAAGGATTTGACGGTTCAGCTTAAGTCAGGTGTAACGGCCTCCGGGGCCAATCTGCGGTTGAAGCAAGGCAGTGCCAATGCCATTACGAACCCGGTGACTCTGGGCAATGTGGCGGCCGAACCGTTGCCAGGCGACCATCCTCCTGTGCCTGAGTTATCGACCATCTTTGTTGCTCGTGAAGCGGCCGAGGGAACGGTGGTCACGGTAGAAGGGATAATTACTTCACAGCCCGGTCTATTCGGAGGACAAGGGTTTTATCTACAAGATGAAACAGCCGGCATTTATGTGTTTCAATCCGAAGCAGGTTATCAGGCGGGCGATTTGATTCGCATCAGCGCGGTTCGTACCTTGTACAATGGAGAGGTAGAACTGGAGAACCCGGTGCATATTGAGAAGCTGGGAACCGGGACGATTCCGCTGCCTCAGATTCAGGATACTGTGAATGATGCGAACCAGGGACAGCTCATTACTTTAACAAATGTGGAAATAGAGGATGTAGTTACGGCTGCTCCGGCTGGGTCGTTTGAATTCAATGCGCTATCTGAGGATGGACAGGCTAACCGTATTCGGTTTGACGGACGAACGGGCGTAAGCATGGACGAATTTAACACATTATTTCCGGTGGGCACCCGAGTGGATATTAGCGGTATTGCCTCGGTATTTCGCGGCACCTATCAATTAAAACCGCTGACGCTGGATCAGGTGGTGCCAAGCTCTTCCGAAGCCGACCTGACCGCTCCGGTTACGGTGGCTGATGTAGCAGGACAGACTGGAGAAGATCGTTACAATTTGGACATCGTCACCATCCGGTTCCATGCCGAGGATGAGGGCGGCAGCGGCGTAGAGCGTATTGAATACCGCTTGAATGGCGGAGAATGGATCAGCTTTGAGTCGGCGCTTGTCATTGACGAGGATGGACGGTATGAGATTGAGTATCGGGCTTGGGATCAAGCAGGCAATGAGGAAGTGGCCAAGTTATTATATATCAACGTAGACCGGACTGCGCCACAGATCAACTTTACTGGAGACAGCCAGGTGTTACAGATTGAATCAGCCTTGCCGATTACAGCCCTGCTGGAGGATCAAGGCAGCGGAATTCATACGTCCTCTTATCAGCTTAACGGCCAGAGCATTGCCTCAATTACGGAGGTAGTCCCCCTCTCTCTGGCGCCCGGAAGCTACAAGCTGACCGTTCAGGCAACCGATGTCGCAGGACATACAGCTTCTGAGGAATTTACCTTTGAGATTACCATCGATATCGACCATTTGGATGAGGTGGTTGATTTAGGGGATGAGGCAGGTTATATCTGGGCCGGAGATGCTGTAAAGGTACTCCAGAAGCAGATTACTTCCTTGCAGAAAGCCAAGCTGCCGATTGAGCAGGAGCTACGGTTAAAGACACTCAAACTGTCGATCGAGGTACAGAGCGGAGTTACAATAGAAGAAGGTTTTGCCGAGCTAATGCTGGACGATTTGGCTTATATCCGCAAGCAAGCAGCCTGAGAACAGCAAGCAGGGCTACCTAAAGAGTGCCCACGTCTGATTTTATCGGAACCCCAGTATAGGAGAAGCGCAAACGTGTAAGGGCTATGCGAGCCCCCGCCGTTGCGCTTTTTTATTTGTAACCGCTTGAAGGAAAGCTGCCATATGATAAAGCAGTAAGCAGAGAGGGGGAATCAGGCTGGCGGTACAAAAGAACTGCACCGGGTCAATAGATTACGGTGATCCTGTAGTTACTGATGGAATTTCCGTATTTGATGCTCCGGCATTTGATAGTCATTATTTCTATGAAGGCAACGACTTGGGGGCTGTATACACTCCGGAGCAGACGCGTTTTCGCTTATGGGCGCCTACCGCCTCTGAGGCAAGAGTGGCCCTCTATATTCCCGGAAAAGGTGAGTCAGCCAGCGAAGTGGAGATGCAGCGGGATATTGGGGGGACATGGACGCTGACCATCCCTGGCGATTGTCACAACTGGCTTTACACCTACCGGGTGCGGATAGGAGCGCAATGGAATGAGGCCGTAGATCCTTACGCCAAAGCGGTCTCAGTGAACGGGGAGAAGGCGGCCATCATCGATCTCAAGGAGACAAACCCGCCAGGATGGGAGAGGGATCTGGATGCGTGCCTAAGCCTGCTGTCCCCTGTGGATGCAGTCATCTATGAGCTACATGTTCGTGATGTATCCGTGCATCCGGAGAGTGGGGTTAGATATAAGGGGAAATTCCTGGGCCTTAGCGAAAAAGGAACCCGTTCCCCGCAAGGGATAGTGACGGCGTTGGATCATATCGTGAGCCTGGGTGTGACGCATGTCCAGCTATTGCCTGTTTTTGACTATGCAAAGGAAAGTGTAGATGAAACCGCTACGGATAATGAATCCCGCTACAATTGGGGGTATGATCCGCATCATTATAATGCGCCGGAGGGTTCTTATGCGACAGATCCTTATATTCCGGCAGTCAGAATTGCGGAGCTCAAACGCTGTATCCAGGAGCTTCATGCCCGAGACTTACGGGTCGTGATGGATGTCGTCTACAATCATGTGTATGATGGTTACCTTATTCATTTCAGCAAGCTGGTGCCGGGATATTATTTGCGTTATCGGCCAGATGGTACTTTATCTAACGGTTCAGCCTGCGGGAATGAATGTGCTACGCAGCGGCCCATGATGAGCAAGTATATTGTCGACTCGGTACTCTATTGGGCGAAGGAATATCATATTGACGGCTTTCGCTTTGATCTGATGGGATTGATGGATATCAATACGATGCGAGAAATTCGTCGCCGTCTGGATGAGCTTAACCCTTCGCTGCTGATGATTGGGGAGGGCTGGCAGATGGATACGGTGTTGCCGCAGGAACTCCAGGCTAATCAAAGCAATGCTGCCAAGCTACCCGGAATCGGCATGTTCAATGACGGGTTGCGTGATGCCATTAAGGGCCCGGTGTTCCACGCGCCGGACCAAGGTTTTGTCAGCGGCGCAGAGGGTTTCGAGGAAGGCATCAAGCGTGGTGTGGTCGGAGGCATCTCCTATGGCGGGACGATCCAGCAGTTTGCGCTGTCCCCGGTGCAATCCGTCAACTTTGCGGAATGTCACGATAATCACACCTTATGGGATAAGCTGGCCTTGTCCGTGCCCGAAGCTACGGAAGAAGAGCGGCGGGACATGCACCGGTTGGCATCGGCTATCGTCTTGACGAGTCAGGGCATCCCGTTCCTTCACGCCGGGCAGGAGTTTATGCGCACGAAGGACGGGGTAGAGAACAGCTACCAGTCCCCGGTGGAGATCAACTGGCTGGATTGGCAGCGATGTGCGGAGCGGCAGGACGACGTGTCCTATATGCGCAGCCTGATTGCTTTGCGCCGGTCGCATCCTGCGTTCCGTTTACGCACGGCGGAAGAGATCCGCGCTCGGCTGCGCTTCGAGGCGGCGCCGGCTCGCGCAGTAGCGTTCACGCTGCGCGACCATGCAGGTGGCGACCCCGACCGCCACCTGTACGTGCTCTACAACGCCCGCCCTGCTGCGTTGTTGCTGGAGTTGCCCGCCCTCGGACCCTGGGAGGTCCGATTTGGCGGCGAGCATGTGCTCGCGCTCACGGCAGGCGCGAGCGTCCCGGCAGCAGGGGAGCCGCAGCCGCTCCCCTTGCCGGGTGCGGCCGCCACCGACGGGGCGGCCGAAGCCCCTGTGCCGCCGCGCCTTGAGGTGCATGGCATCGGGATGGTGGTGCTAGCCGTGGCGCGCTGAGCCGAGCTAACCAGCTCTACCCCCGACTAGTCAACTGAGCCACTTGAACTCATCCAACCCAACTATGCAACTGTCCAACTACCTAGCGCACTAATCCACCGCCACTTGTGCTTAACTAGCATCAACGGTAGAGTGTCTCCCAAGTGGCGATAGCTCATAATAACTAACGAGATCAGGTGGGAGAAGCCACTACCCCCAGAAACTGAAGGATTCTTAGCATACTAGTGGGAAATCCTCCCGCTAATTTGCACAAATCGGCTGATTTTCGAGATT
>NZ_JBXENK010000004.1:0-308345 GCF_056836745.1 Paenibacillus sp. 1SOY10
TTAAACTTGCTGACGAGAACTTTCATTCTCTGTATTTCTTACTCACTCGTTGTTCAGTTTTCAAAGATCAACTTATCTTCGTGTCGACCGCCGTGTTTCAGCGGCAACTTCTATATAATATCAACTGCTCAATATAAATGCAAGAGTTTTTTTCAAAAAAGATATATACCAAGCAAACAGGCCTGTTACCAACAATATTCCGGTTGCAGGAATAGGGCTTGGACGGCTATTTCCACTCTCAGGAATAAATGAATACACCGCTGAACTTGTCCCTGATTGACCATGACCTCCTCCCATAATGGTAGATCCGACTACCGAGGCATATAGCTAGGAGAGAACAGACTGATGACTTTCAAAAACGGTTGAGTAAGTGCTTTATTTATTTACTTCATATAAGCAAAGGGTATATATACTGAAAAAACGGATAAGTTATTTAAACAGAGTGACTGTTTTCAATCAGTCCTTTACATTTCAATATAAATTGTATACAATTTAATTGTTAACAATTTATAAGATTTAAAAACCTATTAAAAAGGAGATAACTTATGAAAACATTATATGAAACAACGGTTAATAATACAGGTGGGCGCTCAGGTGTTGTGCAGTCTCCAGACTCTACATTTATGCTTGAGGTAGCCACACCACCAGAGCTTGGTGGTAAACCGACGACAGCCACCAACCCTGAACAGCTATTTGCAGCAGGTTACAGCGCCTGCTTTAATTCAGCACTTGAAGCTCAATTAAAAAGAAATAATGTCAAAATCGAAAAAAGCTCTGTTACTGCCACAGTCATGCTAAAAACGGACCCCGCCGATAATGGAGTTAAGCTTGAAGTTGAACTAGAAGTTAAAATTGATGGTTTAGATGATGAAACAGCAAATAAATATGTTAAGCTTGCCCACGACTATTGCCCATACTCAAAAGCGATTAGCGGTAACGTCAACGTAACCGTTACAGTCGCTTAAATATACCCACAACACAAAAACTCCCCTTTCCAGCAGCAGGTGAACCCGTCTGCGGAGAAAGGGGAGTTACTTGGCGTTAAGGACTTAAGCCAATAAAGTTGCTATAACACTATACAGTATATTAGCCTGCGCTTCCAAGGAACACGTAGCGCAGAATAATCAGAACAAACAGAACCCACATCAACCAGTGAATATCGTATTTCTTCTTGCCGAACAGGTTGGCGACGAACGCCAGAACTACATAGAATACAACCCCGAACGAAATCCCGTTAGCGATGTTGTAAGTGAAAGGCATCATTGTTACGGTCAAGAAGGCAGGAATCGCAACGACCATGTCCTGGAAGTCAATTTCCTTGATGGATTGAACCATCAGCACACCTACGATAATCAAAGCTGCTGCTGTAGCTGAGCCTGGAATCAAAGCAATTACTGGAGCCAGGAACAAGGCAAGCAGGAAGCACACCCCTGTGGTTACTGCGGTCAAACCAGTACGTCCACCTTCGGCAACCCCCGCTGCGCTCTCTACATACGCGGTCGTAGTTGAGGTTCCCAACATAGCGCCGCCCGTTACAGCAACGGCGTCAACCAGCATCGCTTTACCTACGCGTTTCTTGCCCTCTTGTGGGTCCTTCATGATACCCGCGCGAGTAGCTGTACCCACCAAAGTACCGAAAGTATCGAACAATTCAACGAATGTAAACGTAGCGATGGCTGAGATAATCCCGGTATGCAGAATACCTTCCCAGTCAAACTTCATAAAGTTGATTTGAGTGAAATCTGGAATCCATTTGGCTTCGCTAGCCGATACCGAGTTAAAATCAACCGCACCCATCAGGATAGCTGCAATCGTTGTTCCGACAATACCTAGCAAAATTGCACCACGCACGTTCAGAACCATCAGAATGCCGATCAGGAGCAGACCGATCAAGGCAAGCTGTACATCTGTATTATGCAGACTTCCCAGGTGAATCACGGTTTCAAAGGAAAGCACATCTGTGAACGTATGCGCAGGGATGTCGCTGCCCGCTTCTACGCCAACTGTCATGAGGCCACTGTTCTTCAGGCCAATAATCGTAATAAACAAACCGATCCCGACCGTAATCGCATGCTTCAGCGAATCCGGAATGGCATCCAGCAGCATTTGACGAATCTTGGTCACAGTCAAGAGAATGAAGATCAGACCGGAGATAAAGACAGCGGTCAAACCCATCTCCCAAGTAAAAGGATGATCTGTTGATGCTGATGAAAGAACCACGGAGGCAAAATAGGCGTTCAACCCCATGCCTGGTGCGAGCGCTACAGGAAAGTTAATGAACAGCCCCATGGCGATGGTGAAGATCCCGGCGGCAAGAGCCGTTGCCAGAAATACAGAATACCAGCCCATGTCGATTTGACCAAAAGCGGTCAGCGTATTCGGGTTGACTGTCAGGATGTAGGCCATAGCCATAAATGTAGTCAAGCCGGCCATAATCTCCGTACGCACCGTTGTACCATTCTGTTTCAGTTTAAAAAACCGATCCATGATTAAAATACTCCCCCTTATGATGAGTCGGACAACGACAAAAAGCCGAGGTGTTCTCCCCCGGGTTCCGTACATCCAGAAGAATCGCTCCAAAAGCATAAAGCCTTGGTGGAAGTCCAGCACCATCCCGAAAAATTCACGTAACGACACGTCATCGGAGCGGCCAAACCCAGCGGTTCCTCTTTTCGTAGCCAGATCATTTACGGTGACCTCGTAGAGACTTCCGGGCCTATTCCCGGAATTATACGAAAGGATTAAATTTTCTTTGTCGATATCCTCGAAAGCCCTGCAATGAAGGCTTATCACATGATTCATTCTAGGCGGACACGCTGGAGATGTCAACAGAAAAAACGAATATTCAACAAGGTTTTACACTTTAACGTTCGACATCTAGACAAATATGTCATGAATTACTCGTTCTTGAGCAGATGCTGCAAATCGTATCCCGTCGGGTTCTGGAAGATTCTTAGACCAAATTCCGGCGCTACGGCAAAAATATGGTCAAAAATATCCGATTGTACCTCTTCATAAACAGCCCAGTTAATATCGTTGACAAAGGCGTAGATCTCCAGCGGAATTCCGGTTTCCGTCGGCTGCAACTGCCTAACGATACAGGTCATGTTCTGGTGGATGCTTGGGTGATGCTGAAGATAGCGCAGGATATAGGCACGGAAGATGCCAATATTCGTCATAGCCCGGCCATTTACTTTGACTGAACGGTCCATTTGATGCTCCAAATTGTACTGCTCGATATCGGTCTCTTTTTGAGCAATATAATCCCGCAAATAATGAATCTTCTTGAATTTGTCCAGCATCTCCGGTCCTACGAAGACAATACTGCTAGTATCCACGAAGATTGACCGTTTGATTCTCCGTCCGCCAGAGCTTTGCATCCCTCTCCAGTTCTTGAAGGAGTCCGAGATCAGCGCATACGTCGGAATCGTCGTAATGGTCTTATCAAAGTTCTGTACCTTCACCGTGTTCAAGGAAATATCGACGATATCCCCGTCTGCCCCATACTTCGGCATCTCAATCCAGTCGCCCACGCGTACCATGTCGTTGGAGGTGAGCTGGACTCCGGCAACAAGCCCCAGAATGGAGTCCTTGAAGATCAGCATGATGATAGCTGACAAAGCCCCGATGCCGCTAAGCAAGATAACCGGACTTTGTCCAATCATGGTCGAGATCAACAGAATGCCACCAACGATGAACACAAAAATCTTCGCCACTTGAATATAACCGCGAATCGGACGAGCCTTGGCAATTTCATAGGTGGCATAAATATCATGAACGGCGTTCAGGAACGCATTCACGACCATCAACGATATCACGATAATATACAGAACAACGCCCTTCACTATAAGTGGCTGGTAGGCCGGGAACAGAGAAGCCGCATAATAAATAATGATGGCCGGAACCACATGTACCAATTTATGAAACACCTTGCGTTCCAGTATATAGTTATCCCACTTGATGCGGTTGCTGCGAATGGAATAAGTAATCACTTTCAAAATAATACCTTTGGCCACAAAATGCGCAACCATGCTTAAAATGATAATTCCCACGATGCCAATAGCAGTGGCCAAGCCGCCAACTAACTCATCAGCAACTCCCATCTGTGCAAGCCAATTCTGGATGAATTCCATAGTTATCTCCTTTATTTATACTCACGCACAGCGCACGGCGTATAAGTTTCAATAAATGGCTCAATCTCCCCTATATCCTCTGCGAACAAAATCTTCTCGAAGTCTGCATGAGTTAAAAATCCTTCTTGCACCATCTTTGTATACTGCTGCTTTAAATCCTCGTAAAACCCGGTCTGATTCATAAAAATACAGGGATGAGTATGCTGACCGATTCTTCCCCAGGAGATAACTTCCGTGATTTCCTCCAATGTACCGGGGCCCCCCGGAAGCGCAATATATACATCGCCAAATTCAATCATTTTCATTTTCCGTTCGTGCATGGTGTGTACAATCTCAAGACGCGTGAGTCCCGGATGAGCCAATTCTCTCCCTACCAGGAACTCCGGCATCACACCTATGACTTGTCCTCCATGAGCTAAAACGTGATCTGCAAGCATTCCCATCAAGCCAACATTTCCCCCACCGTAAACCAGTACATGTCCTTCTCCTGCAATCCACTCTGCCAATTCCTTGGCTATTCGTTGGTACTTCTCATCATGTCCAAGAGCTGCCCCGCAATAAACTGTAACCTGCATGATCTCAATAACACTCCATTCTGTCTATGCTATCATTATATTATATTAAATATACCGGGGGTTAGAAATGGTGAACATTACTCAATATCAACAATGGGTTAAATTTTAAGAGTATACGTCGATTTTCCAGGTGCGAAAACTGAGTTATTTAAATAGGGGATTGTATTTCATTTTAATGCAACATAAGATGATGGCAGGTACCGGTACACTTCATTGAGAGGAATAGTAACCCTTATGAAAATTGAACAATCCCCTGATATGCAAATGACCTATATGCGAAGAGTAGGGCCATATGGTTCGGAGAATAAAGTATTGATGGATAGATTCAAAACATGGTCAGATACTCATACTCACGGTCTTCTAAATGAAAACACCGTCATTTTAGGCATTGTACAAGATAACCCTTCTTGGGTTAAACCTGAGAAATGCCGTTATGATGTCGGTACTATTGTACCTGTGCCTGACATCCTTAAAGACGATCCTAATATTCTGACAGGAACGGTAGCGGGTGGTAGCTATGCCGTGATCAGGCTTGAGCATACGGCAGAAGCAATACAACATACCTGGCACACTATGTTTGATGCCATATCGCAGTCAGGCCTGACGGTAGATAATAACAGACCTATTTTGGAAAGATATACACCAGAGTTAATTAATCAGCATAAGTGTGAAATCTGCATTCCTATTAAATAATAAAAAGGTCCTCTGCCCACCTCTCAGTGGTTTTGGCAGAGGACCTTATTTTATAGAACTATCTAGTCTATTCCCACTCAATCGTAGCCGGCGGCTTCGATGTGATGTCGTACACCACGCGGTTGACGTTGTCTACTTCGTTGACGATACGTACCGAAATCTTCTCCAGCACGTCCCAAGGGATACGCGCCCAGTCGGCGGTCATGCCGTCGATGGAGGTTACGGCGCGAATGCCTACGGTGTAGGAGTAAGTACGGGCATCGCCCATCACGCCTACGCTGCGCATGTTCGGCAGGGCCGTAAAGTATTGCCAAATTTCACGGTCAAGACCGGCTTTGGCAATCTCATCGCGCAGGATGTAATCCGAATCCCGAACGATCTTGAGCTTGTCCTCGGTGACTTCGCCCAATACGCGAATGGCAAGTCCTGGACCCGGGAAGGGTTGTCTCCAGACGATTTCCTTCGGCAGACCGAGCTCTTCACCAACCTTACGCACTTCGTCCTTGAACAGCGAGCTAAGTGGTTCGATCAGCTTAAACTTCATATCCTCAGGCAAGCCACCCACGTTATGGTGAGACTTAATCGTCTGCGCCGTAGCTGTGCCGCTCTCTACGATATCCGTATACAGCGTGCCTTGGGCCAGGAATTTGAAGTCGTCAAACTTGGCCGACTCCTCATCGAATACATAGATAAATTCGTTGCCGATGATTTTCCGTTTTTTCTCCGGATCATCCACACCTGCCAGCTTCGACAGGAAGCGTTCACGCGCATCAATCTTGATTACTTTCATGTCAAACTTGCCAACGAACGTCTCCATAACGCTCTCCGCTTCACCCTTGCGCAGCAGTCCGTGGTCAATGAACATACAGGTTAATTGATCACCGATCGCCTTGTGAATCAGCATCGCCACGACGGAGGAATCCACGCCGCCACTCAAAGCACAAAGCACGTTGCTATCGCCGACCTGGTTACGAATATCACGCACCGCGTCCTCAATAAATGTCTCCATGCTCCAATTGCCTTCACAGCCACAAATCTCATAAAGGAAATTACGAATCATCTCATTGCCGTGAATGGAATGACGAACCTCCGGGTGAAATTGTACGCCGTACATCTTCCGATCAGGATGGGCAAACCCGGCAATCGGGGCATGCTCGGTTGAAGCATCCACGACAAAGCCTTCTGGCAGCAAGGTCACATGATCTCCGTGACTCATCCAAACGGTCTGTTTGGCTTCAAGTCCGCGTGTCAGGGCAGAACTTTCAGTAAAATCAACGTCCGCTTTACCATATTCCCGCTTCTCGGCACGTTCTACCTTCCCGCCAAGCTGATGCGCCATGAGCTGCATCCCGTAGCAGATGCCAAAGATCGGCACGCCAAGCTCATATACACCGGGATCGATGCGGGGAGCATCCTCTGCATAAACGCTGGAGGGTCCACCCGAGAACACAATTCCTTTTGGCGAAATTTCACGCAAACGCTCCACTGACGTATTGTAAGGCAGCAATTCACTGTACACGCCCAAATCGCGAATTCTTCTTGCTATCAATTGATTGTATTGTCCTCCGAAATCAAGCACTACAATCATTTCATTTGGCTTATTCATACCTGGCCTCCCTAGAATTATGACACCTATTATACGCAAGGTTAAAAGAGGTCGTCAAGGAAGTCCGGCCGCCACCGTACAGCCTTCTATCACGATTTGGAGAGATTTGCTCCACAGCTTGCCACGAAACCACGACACTGCTGCAAAAATTTCACGCTTTCTCTGCGATTCAACTGCTCTCTTCCATAGTAAAGCCGCTCCCAGGCCTGCACAAATCCTTCTGAATCTTCCCATGCACCCGCTTGATTTGAAAACACAAACTCCATATACTCCCTCGCCGTCATCCTGAAGGGCTTCGGCCCATGCGTTCGGGCAAGCTCCGTCCATACCCGGTCCGCTGCCCGCAGCAGCTCCTTGCGACCAGGGAATTGGCGGCTTGCCGGATACAGGTCCAGCCAGGACTGTATACGCCGAACATAATGCGGCACTTCCCGCCATAATAAAAGGACAAACCCCAAACCCAACAACAACGCCGCTGTGACAAATGGAGTTAATCTCCAAGTTCCTACGGTCATTCGCCAATCCGCAACCAGAGCAGCAAGCTTAACCGTAAATAACTTGAGTAACTCTGCTCGAATTTCCCATAGGGCAGTAAGTTGATTAGCGATTCCCTGGAGTTGCCCATCTAATGAAGCCTTAGTATCCATTCCCGTCGTTCCGGTGAAGCCGTCAAAACCGGGAGTCGGATCAAAGGGAACCCAGCCGGAGCTTGGAAAATACACCTCTACCCATGAATGCGCGTCAGCATAGGTGACCGTGTAACGATGCAGGCCTTCACCTGCCGTGGCAAGATCCTTCGTGTCGGTAATTGGCGCTGGTTCTCCTGGTGCAAATCCCTTGACCCAACGAGCCGGAATCCCCCCGCTACGCAGTAAGACAACCATTGACGTAGAGAAGTGATCACAGTAGCCTATCCCACCCTCGAACAAAAAATGGTCAACAAAATCAGCGCCATCTGGCGGAACTGTGGAGTTAAGCTGATATTCGTAATTCTCTTGCAGATGTCTCTGTACAGCCGTAGCAGCCTCATACCGATTGTCCGCCCCGGCCACCAGCCTTCTACCAAGCTCCCTTACCCGTTCGGGCAAGGAATCGGGAAGTTGCAGGAAGCGCTCGCTGATATAGGACGAATCTTGGCCCTGGTCCTCCAGCAGTGGTGCTCTGGAAGATGGGGGTATGTTGGACGTTAGCTCGTAACCATAGATTTGCTCCGACAGAGCCGCATCCTCAATGAACAACGAATCAGACAGGGCATCATAACGGGGCTGAACCTGTATAGGGGCACTTCGATTGCCGGTAATAACCCTTTCCAGCTTGAAGGGAAGCCCCCCGGACAGTAAGGGAACCCTTCCTGATACGGGCTCCTCAAACATGATGGTTTGTTTAATCGTGTCCATATGGGTATCTTGGACTGCCGATTCCAAGGCCTCTCCCGAAATATCTGAGGATTGAACCCAGCCGCGACCGGTATACACACTTTTGCTCTCTCCGCGCCAGTAAGTGCTGTAGGGAGATAAGGCTGTAAAATAAGGATCATGTCGCAATTGCAATGGCGCACCCAACCTGGAATCGTCCAAGCCATAGCCGGACACGCTGAACGCTGCCACGCTTCCTTTCCCCTCACCCCATTCTGCACCGCTCCAGGTGGATACACTTCGGACCATCTGGTCCCAGGATATTGTCCTTATGGGCTGCAAGGGCAGCAGAGAACTGAGCAGAGCGGCGCCAGCAACCCCCACCAGCACAAAGCCTGCGGCGGTCACCGTACCCGTGCCCCTGGAGGCGGCAGATTCACTTCGCTGAAAGGCCATGGCTTGAAGCACCAGTCCCATTGCAGCTACACGAATGACTCCCAGATAAAGTTCCAGGCCAGCTACAGCTTCTAGTGTTAGCAGATACACAAAGGTCGCAGCGAGGAACAACCAAATGCTCTGACGGGCAAGCGCCAGCATCTGTACCGATACCACCAGCAAGGTCCAGCCGATGAGTAATAATAACGCTCGGCTTTCCATACTGACAGAGTAAAGTCTTCCCGAGCTTAAGAACTCGGACAGGTCCGTACGAAATAGATCGGCATAGCTAAAGAACCAACCCAATCCCTCCTCGCTGCCATAAAGATAAAGCATGGAAGCAGCAATCAACAGCGGTGGCCCTGCGACAAATATTCTGGACGGTAAACGAAAACAACCCATAAGCAGCAATAGCCCCGTCAGAACAAAGAATAAAGTAGTTGCCCGGCTGCTGCCTTCTGCAACCAAATGTTGAAGCGGATAAAGCCACTCGCTAAACAAACCAAACAATAACAATGAAATGGCCAGACGCATCCGGGCGGAATGAGAGGCTTGCCCTTCATGAAGAATCCGGGAAGTCTCAGGAGCAACCGTCAACCTTGCGCCCGCTCCCGCCGTGGCCGTCATACGTTCAGGCTCAGGCGCTGACATAGGAAGTTCCCTCCTTCTGGAGCGACAGCTTGAAGAGAGACAAGTCCACAACCCCAACCCCACGTTCCTTAAGCTTCTGTGCCAACAGGGATGAAGGAGCCGATGCGGACAATCCGCAGGCGCACCAAATTTCTGCCGCAATCCCAAGCTCGGTGAGATGGAGCACACCTTCCGCCAGTTCCGAGGTGATACACCCCGTAATGACGGTCAGGCCCATACCTTGAGCTAACAATCCCGGCCACTCTCGCTTAAGCAAATGCTCCGCAGACCCGCCGGTCCCGAGCCGTAATCCGGCTAACGGCTTCAGACGGTCATAGAGCCCGTAGGCCTGAATAGGCAGAGAAGCTCCCGTCCATGAGCCAAGACATAACCGTGCCTTGCGGATATCACCTGCACCCGCCTCCCGGCGAAGCCAAGACGCAGCAGCAGAAACGGCTGTCTCAAAGGACCCCATGCTAGCGGAAGAAGAACTGGTACTATAATCGTCTGTACTTGTGCTTAGCAGTAAATAACTGGCCTCCGCCTCCTGCTCCTCGGAAATGCGGGACAGCAATGTCCCCTTCTTGGCGGAATATTTCCAATGAATGAAGCGGAGTGGATCGCCCGGCATATAAGCTCTCAACCTTCCGGGTGACGAGGAGAATAATGCAGAGTTTGAAGAGAAGGCCCCGCCTTCCTCAAGTCCTCCTTGAGCCGATGCCTCGGGCAGGCCTTCTACCAAGGTAGCCGGATAGACTACCAACGGCGTCTCTGTCCCGATGCTTCGGCTGCGCTTGAACCAACCGAAGGGATCACCCCAGCTAAGCCGTAATATTGTTTCCTTATATATGCCTCGGGGCAAGCCGGGCATTGTATACTCCGCCTGATAGTTCCGGCGGAATCCAGATAGGAAAATTTTCGAACCAGGACCAGCCGTGTTTTCCCCTCCAGTATGAGCAAGCAATTCGTCTTCGACCTGAAGCCAGAGCGGTGGCAGACCACCCTCGCAGCTTATCATTATATTCATTCTGATCTCATCGCCTGCCAGGGGATGCTCGGGAAGCCAGGTTCGCTCCACCTTCAGTCGGCGTGGCCCGAACCAGGCCAGCATCGTCCCCTGTATCATAATGAAGCCAGTTAGCAGCAGCAGAAATAAGGTCGACACTCCGCCTCGCCAGGCATACCAGGCTCCTAGCAAACCTGCGGCCCCAAGAACAATCAGCCAAGCCCCTGCTGTAAATCTCATGATGAAGCCCCTAACCGGGCAAATATAGGCACGTTGACTCGGGCCAGCACATCCGCAAGCGCCTGCTCCCCGCGCAGGTCAGTCAATTTGGCCTCCGTCTTCAATACAAGTCGATGCGGCAATACCGCCCCAGCTACAGCCTGCACATCATCGGGCGTGACGAACATGCGACCTTTATAATAAGCCATCGCCTTGGCAGCGCCCATCCAGGCCAGCGTTCCACGCGGACTGATGCCAAGCGCGATCTGCGGATGGCGCCGTGAGGCGTCCGCTACGCTAACCATATAGCGCTTGATTGCATCATCCACCAATACACTGCGAACCTGTCGCTGCATCGCGATCATTTCTTCCGGGATCAATACTGGCTTCATCTCCGCAGCTTCTGAAGTCCACATATCCATGCGCCCCAACATATCGATTTCCTGCTCGGGCTCGGGATAACCGAGTGCCAGCCGCATGAGGAAACGATCCAACTGTGCCTCCGGCAAGCGGTAGGTCCCTTCATATTCCAGCGGATTCTGCGTGGCCAGCAGCAAGAACGGCTTCGGCAAGGAACGGGTTACCCCATCCACCGTTACCTTGCGTTCTTCCATCGCCTCCAATAGAGCAGACTGCGTCCGCGGAGCCGCCCGGTTAATCTCATCAGCGAGCAGCATATGCGCAAATACAGGACCTGGGCGAAACTCGAATTCTCCATGCTTGGCATGATAGACGTTCACCCCGGTGACATCCGAAGGCAACAAATCAGATGTGAACTGAATACGTCCCAGCGTCCCACCAATACAAGCCGCGAGCGTACGCGCGAGCAAAGTCTTCCCTACTCCGGGCACATCCTCTAGCAAAATATGACCACCCGATAGCATCGCTACTACCGCCAGCTCAATTTCCTTCTTCTTTCCGACAATCACACGATCCACTCGTTCAACCAGCCGCTCTAGCAGATGTTGTGCGTGATCCTGATTCATCGTAAACTCCCTCCATCCCAGTAAGTACCTACCGTACCGGTAATCTATGAATCAGTGTCCCCACAAACTAGGGGAAATAGACATAGAAGATAGAGGATCTCAGGAAATCTACCAACGGGAGGGTGACTGGCTCCCCCAGGCTACTAAAGGGCTTTAACCCAATGTTCGTCTATCGTGGAAGACGCCTGAATGACCGGATGCCCCAGAGCTTGCAGCAAAGGTCGCAAAGGAATCCACAACGTATCATTTTTCCGTTCCACGCCAGCGATTTTCGTCACGAAGGTCACTCCGTCCCGCTCATTTGTCAGCACGCCCTCCTTCACATCCAGCGTAACAGAAGCATCCCCCCATTTAATTACCGCGCTCTGCTCTTTCCCGTTCCAACGAACTTCCGCACCTAGCTGCTCCATGGCGGAGCGTACCGGCACCCAATATTGTTGCTTCACCAATTCGTATTCTCCGGCAGCCAGCTTGGTCTGAACCCCTCCAGCCTCAACCTTAAGCGGTAAGGCCGGACCAAACAAAGCAGAGTTAGGCGATACATTAGCCGCTACCCAGTCCTTGGAGGGCTGGAGTCGCGCCTTGTCCTTCATTGCCGGAGAGACGGCAAAGTGAACAGCGGGTTGTTCAGACGATAACGTACGAAAGACGTAACCTTGTTTCTTATAGAAATGAATAATTTCCGGAAGCGCCTTGACCGATTCGGCGTGCCCCTTCCCATCGTGCAGCAAGACGATCATCTTATTCTGAAGCCTGGACCCCTTAACGTTATTCACGATTTCAGTCGCAGGCACACCCTTGCGCTTGGAATCGCCACTGTCCACGTTCCAATCAAAGACGGTATACCCTCCCTGCTCCAGCAGATCGAAATAGGTCTGATCGAAATGGCCATACGTGCCCCCGGGTGCTCGCACCAGCGAAGTCCGCGTGCCAGTAATTTCTCGCAGCACCTCCTCGGTCGCCTTAATCTGCTTCCAAAAGTGGCCGAAGCTGGCGTATAGCACATCGTATTTATGATCATACGTGTGATTGCCTAGAGCATGTCCCCCATCCACAATACGTGTAATGATTTCCGGGGAACCCTTAGCCTGCTCCCCAAGCACGAAGAAGGTAGCCTTCACCTTTTCCTCTTGCAAAATTTCGAGCACCTGATCCGTGAGCGGACTGGGCCCGTCATCAAAGGTCAAATATACGATTTTATCAGGTTCGGCCTTCCTGGTCTCTTTCACTGCCTTCGGCTTGGCGGCACTCAAGGACACCGGCGCAGGTTTTACTTCCGGGACAGGGACGGAGTCGGCCTCCTCGGTTGCCTGAATCGAATCAGCGTGTACTTCCTTAATTGTTGTATCTATAGATGGCTTAGCGGGTGGGGTATTCTCTGTCTCATGGGCCTTGGCCTCAGGAAGAACCACCTCCCCAAGACTTGGCGGGAACGGCATATGAAGCATAATCATGCTGCCTAACACTATTGCGATCATGCCTGCGAACCATCGTTTGGAAATCCATTTTTGTTTCATTTACCCTCTACCTCCGCCATTCAAGTTAATGGTTATTATATGAATTCAGTTGCGTTCTGGTAGATTGTATGAAGCTAGACAAATAAATAGACTCAAAAAAAAGAGCGATGCCGGATTCCTCCGGACATCGCCCTTTCTTGCCTGTTCTCTATTTTGTCGTCTCCTGAATAGCAGCCAGTACTTCCTCCACATGCCCCTTGACCTTCACTCCACGCCATTCGCGAATGAGCTTGCCCTCCTCATCAATCAGGAAGGTGGAGCGCACGATTCCCTCATATTCGCGTCCATATAGCTTCTTAAGCTGCCAAACCCCAAACATGCGGCTCACCTCATGATCTTCATCCGACAATAACGGAAAGTTAAGCTCCTTTTTCTGAATGAATTTATCATGCGAGGCGACCGTGTCCCCGCTAATGCCCAGGACTGCTGCGCCATGCTCACCAAATACTTGCTGAAGATCGCGGAAATCGCAAGCCTCCTGCGTACATCCTGGTGTCATATCCTTGGGATAGAAATAAATGACCACCTTGCGGCCACGAAATTCAGATAGCGAGACTTCGACTCCTCCGCTGGCGGGAAGACGAAAATCCGGGACCGGCTCGTCCAATCTGGCCAACTCTGCTTGTTCCGACATAATTTATTCCTCCTTCAACGAAATGAAGCTAAAATTGATTGTAGCCCTAAAAGAAATTATAATGTAATGTTGTGTAGTATATCTATATGATAACCGAATTTATCGCCTTCTGCGAAAGGAACGAACCTAATGACGAAACGCACAAAACGAATCATCCTCTGGTCCGTAATCGGAGTCCTGGTTGCCGTGGCCGGCTTTGCTGCTTATTTCTTTACTGCGGTCTATAATCAGGTGGATAATTTTCAAAAAGAAGGGGAGCAATCTCCATTCTATAACGTACCTCCGACGGAAACGAAGGTTCCTGAACCGCCCAAATGGGAAGGCACGGAACGCGTTAATATTTTGCTGATGGGTGTGGATGCCCGTGGGCTCAGAAAAGGGGAGATTCCCCGCTCTGATACAATGCTGGTTGCTTCTCTTGACCCCGTGAGCAAGAAAGCCTATCTGTTCTCCATCCTGCGCGATACGTACACCAAGATACCGGAGTATGGCACGGACCGCATTAATACGGCGATTACGCATGGTCCTAACACCGCGATGAAGGCCGTGTCTGATCTGCTCGGCATTTCCGTCCAATATTACGTATATACCGATTTTCAGGGATTTATCGAGCTGGTGGATGCCGTGGGCGGCGTTGAGTTTTACGTAGAGAAGGATATGCGTTATACCAGTAAGGCGGACAATCACGAATTTGACATTGATCTCAAGAAAGGACAGCAGCATCTGGATGGGGACACCGCCCTGCAATATGTACGGTTTCGCCATGATGCCATGTCTGACTATACGCGAACCGAGCGGCAACGGAATTTCCTGAAGGCGGTGGCAGACAAGATGAAGTCGACCACATCCATCATGAAGCTCCCTTCTATCCTGGAGAAAATTAATCCTTATATCGACACCAATCTATCCATTCAGGATATGTGGAAGCTGGCAACCGTTGGCTACGACAGCCAGATGGTGGCGAGTGAGCAGATTCCTCCGATGGAATTGCTGGAGGAGAAGACCGTAGGCGGCTCGTCCGTGCTTGGCGTACGGAGTGAGGAAGGCTTGAAGCAATACGTACAGGACGTATTTAATAAAATCGAAGAAACCGGGACGGATAGCGAGGGCGCATCTGGCAACGGTACAGATAGCGAGACAAACAGTAGCAATAATGGCGGCTCGGGCAACGGCAGCGTGAGCAGTGAAGGGTCCTCCGGTCCATGACCGGGGGAAGTTTTTTTGCGTTAATACCACTCCGCAAGAACATTTTCTCTTTCAAACTTTATTTTTCTGGAAAGGAAGTCATGAAGCATGAAGCGATTGCAATCAGAACGACTGTATGAAGAAGCACTTCAACATATCGTAGGAGGCGTCAACAGTCCCTCCCGCTCTTTCAAAGCGGTTGGTGGCGGGGCGCCTGTTTTTATGAAGAAAGCCGAAGGAGCCCATTTCTGGGATGTGGACGGCAACCGTTACGTTGACTACTTGGCTGCTTACGGCCCAATCATTACCGGTCATGCCCATCCGCACGTAACCCAGGCCATTCAGGAGGCTGCGGCAAACGGCACCTTGTACGGTACACCTACAGAGTTGGAAATTCGCATGGCGCGTATGTTGAAGGAAGCCATTCCGTCCATGGATAAGGTGCGATTTGTCAATTCTGGCACCGAAGCCGTCATGACAACCATTCGCGTCGCCCGTGCTTATACGAAGCGGAACAAGATCATCAAATTTGCCGGTTGCTACCACGGTCACTCCGATCTGGTGCTGGTGGCGGCAGGCTCTGGCCCATCCACGCTAGGCATTCCCGACAGTGCGGGGATTCCAACCAGTATTGCTCACGAAGTCATTACCGTGCCGTTCAATCAAACGGAAGCCTTGCAGGAGGCACTTGAGAAATGGGGCGACGATGTTGCGGCAGTTATGGTCGAGCCGATCGTTGGCAACTTCGGCATGGTCATGCCTAAGCCGGGATTTCTGGAAGACCTCTGCCGTCTGGCACGGCAGCATGGTGCTCTCGTCATCTATGACGAGGTGATTACCGCCTTCCGCTTCCATTACGGCTCTGCGCAAACCTTTGACGGGCTGCAAAATCATGAAGCCATCCGGCCAGACTTGACCGCGCTTGGCAAGATCATCGGCGGAGGCCTGCCGATTGGTGCCTACGGCGGCAGCAAGGAAGTCATGGAGCAGGTAGCTCCACTCGGTCCAGCCTATCAGGCGGGTACGATGGCAGGTAACCCTGCTTCCATCTCTGCAGGGATTGCCTGCCTGGAGGTTCTCCAAGGCGCTGGCGTTTATGAGGAGATGGACCGACTAACCATCAAGCTGACGGACGGCTTGGCTGAGTCAGCCCGTCGCCACAACGTACCCCTGACAATCAACCGTATTCGTGGCTCGTTCTCCACTCATTTCTGCGATCATCCGGTCACGGACTATGAGGAAGCGCAGGATACTGACGGTGAAGCTTTTGCCGCCTTCTTCCGGGCGATGCTGAATAGGGGCGTGAATCTGGCACCATCCAAATATGAAGCCTGGTTCCTGACCACGGCGCATACGGATACCGATATCGATTTCACCCTGGAAGCAGCCGATGCTGCATTTGAAGAAATTTCGCAATAAATTGGAGAGGAGGCCATACCTGTGCTCATTGAACTCAACCGCAAATTAAACAAGTTAATGCCCTTAATTACACCTACCGGCATTCTCGTGGGCATCCTTTGCGGGAGCAGTCTGGCCTCCTACACTTATCTATCTCCGTGGTTATTTGCCTTTATGACCTTTGCCGGCAGCATTAGCCTGAGCTTCAGGGACTTTCTGAACGTGCTCAAAAAGCCACTCCCCTTGATGCTCTGCCTGTTCATTTTACATCTGGCCATGCCCGTGCTAGCCATGACGGTAAGCCACCTGTTGTTCCCTGGAGACGCTTATATGCTGACCGGATTTGTGCTTGCAGCCGTCATACCTACCGGGATCAGCACTTTTGTCTGGGTGAGTATTTACAAAGGAAACATCGCTTTGACCTTATCAATTATCCTGATTGATACGCTTCTGGCTCCCTTCATCGTGCCCGGGGTACTATCCTTACTGGTCGGTGCCAGCGTTCGCCTGGATGCCTTGTCGATGATCGGCAGCTTGTTCTGGATGATTGTCGCCCCTTCCCTGCTGGGGATGCTGCTCAACGAATGGAGCAAAGGAAAGATCATATTATCCTGGGGACCGTGGCTTAATCCCTTCTCCAAGCTAGGGATGGCCTGCGTAGTGGCCATCAATGGTGCGGTGGTCGCGCCGTATCTGAGCGACTTCAGTCCCAAGCTGCTTGGACTGGCCGCCGTCATCATCGCATTGGCGCTGGTAGGCTATCTACTGGGCTTCGGCTTGTCCCGGCTGACCAGGCTTAACCAGTCGGATAAGGTCGCTCTGGTCTTCAATGGCGGTATGCGCAACATTAGCGCGGGCGCAGTGCTGGCCGTGACCTATTTCCCTGCGCCGGTGGCTGTTCCGGTTGTGCTGGGTATGGTATTCCAGCAGTTGACAGCCTCGCTGATCGGCCTGGTGCTTGGACGTCAAAATCGCGGGCATCATCAGACCGACACGGCTTCTGCTGCGTAAGCCCAAGCTCCGCCAGGCACTATGCTACAACTAACGGGAAATCCTCCATCTAAAAATTCACATTGAGCCGCATTATTAGCTATTAGATGGAATACCTCCATATAATCTCGTCCAAAATGCCAAATATGGATCTACAGTACGGATTTATAGGGAGCTTTTCCAGTTAATTAGCGAAATTCAGCCCATTTACGCATTTTAGCAGGAGGATTTCCCATTGCCGACTACTTCGTGTGTAGCCAGTCAGCCAAGCAGGAAGGAACAATATGTTGCAGCAGACGGATCACCGTACTACGCGGTGATCTAAAGCTCTGCTTAGATAGATCTATGTTCTTTGTCGATAGATTGCGATATCATGAATAGATACGTACAAGATCTGCAGCCATTGGCCCCAGTAGCCAATGGCTGCAAATACACATCAGAAGGATGGGAGTCCCTTGAACCAAGCTGAAGTCAAACTACAACGCAATATCCCTCCCTTCCGAGCCGATCAGGTAGGCAGCCTGCTGCGGACGGAAGCCATTAAGCAAGCCCGTGAAGGACGTGCTGCTGGGCGTATTACAGCCGAGCAACTCCGGGAAGTCGAGAATGAAGAAATTCGCCGCATGGTGGACAAGCAGAAGGAAATCGGCCTCCAGGCAGTGACGGATGGTGAATTCCGCCGGGCATGGTGGCATTTTGATTTTCTCGAAAATCTGGACGGCGTGGAAGGCTACGAAGCAGAAAGTGGCATTCAGTTCCACGGAGTACAATCAAAGGCTCACAGTATCAAGGTTACGGGCAAAATTGATTTCAACAATCACCCGATGCTCGAAGACTATAAATTTCTGCATGGTTTGGCAGGTACGCATACCGCCAAGATGACGATTCCCAGCCCAAATATGCTTTATTATCGCGGTAAAATCGAAACACCCTTGTATGAGGACAAGGAGCAATTCTTCCAGGACCTCACCAAGGCCTATAAGAAAGCGATTCGCGCCTTCTATGACGCTGGCTGTCGGTACCTGCAACTGGACGACACCTCCTGGGCCGCCTTCTTCACTCAGGAATCTCGCGACAAACTGATTGCCCAAGGAAAAGATCCTGAGCAATTACTTGAAATATCGACTCGAATAATCAACGAAGCGATTGCAGATCGTCCGGCAGACATGTATATTACGATGCACATTTGCCGTGGTAACTTCCGTTCCACCTGGACGGGCTCCGGCGGTTATGACGCAGCGGCTGAGGCTATTTTTGCTGGCCTGAACCTGGACGGATTGTTCCTGGAATTCGACGACGAACGCTCTGGCGGCTTTGAGCCACTTCGTTACGTGCATCGCCCTGACCTACAGGTTGTGCTGGGGCTGGTTACCTCCAAATTCGGTGAGCTTGAGGATCAGGAAGCCATCAAACGCCGGATTGAAGAAGCCTCCCGTTATGTAGGTCTTCATCAGCTTTGCCTGAGTCCGCAATGTGGGTTCGCCTCGACCGAGGAAGGCAATTTGCTGGCCGAGGAACAACAATGGGCCAAGCTACTCAGCGTAGTCGATATCGCCAACGACGTGTGGAAATAGGCATCTAGAAAGACAGCAACCCCCGTCAATCTTTGAATTGACGGGGATTGCTGTTTTATAAGAATTCAACTTGATTTATTACTGTTGTGGTGCCTTATCGAAGAAATTCTCTTGTACATATTGCGCCGCTACATCCAATTGTTGCTTGGAATCGGTATCCTTCTTGGAGAACGACTCCTGCACCACGTTGGACATAGTAGCATAGTAGTCCTGCGTTCCGAATTGCGCCTCCGGCTTGCCTTCCAGCAAGCTGAACAGTTGTGGATCATATTTATACACATTGTCGTATTGGTCGTAAATAGCCTTCACTTTCGCAGCATATTCCGAATCCTCGCTGAAGTATTCAAGCGGAGTTGGAATGAAGTATTTCCCTTCTTCCTTACGCGCCTTGATGGTGTCTTCCACCGATTTCAACGCATCATCTGTAAAGTAATCAAAGGTAATGTAACGGAAGGCCATCTCCTGCTCATCCTTGGTTGCATTCGGGTTGATAACCAGATAGTTACCGCCCAGAATACCATAGTGCTTGCCGCCCTTCTCGGCTGCCGGCATTGGATAGGCAATCACATCCTCCGGCTTCATGCCGCCTTCATTCAGTGCAGCCTGAATGACGTCAAATGCTCCGGCAATGACCATAGCCGTACGGCCTTGCTTGAAGGAACTTACTGCATCCCCCCAGCCGAGCGCCCAATCCTGCGGAATGGCGTTGGCTTCCCATCTCAGCTTCTTGTAGAAGTCCAGTGCCTTAACACCTGCTTCCGAGTTAAATACCGCGGTCAGCTTGCCGTTATCGTTCTGCTGAATATCTCCTCCCGCTTCAAACAGGAAGTTGGTCCAGTTCCATCCGGCTTCGTTACCTTTACCCATCGGTGCAATCCCGGAGATCCCCTTCTTGGGATCGGCTACGCCCTTGGCTGTGTTATACATATCATCCCACGTCCAGTCGAACGCCGGTACCGCTACGCCCTTATCGTCGAGCAGCTTCTTGTTCACTACCGTCGAGGTGACATAACCGTTTTGCGTCACGCCGTACACCTTGCCATCGACGACAAACTGATTTTGCAATACAGGATTTATCTCATCCTTGTACTCCCAGCCATTCCACAGCTCCGTAATATCAGCAACCCAGCCACGCTCTACAAGCAATTGGGCTTCCGTTGCCCATGTATTATAGAAGGTTGGAGCTTCATTGGACGCCATTTTTGCTCCGATTTCATTCACGTTGTAAGCCCAATCGTCCTTGACGATCGTAACGTTCGGATACTTCTCCTGGAAGCGGGCAATTTTGTCATCCTCCTGCTTGCGCAGTGTCGTTTCATCCGGCAACGGATAATGGATCTTCAACGTTACCTTACGGTCTGCGATATCCCCAGGCTCCTCTGCTGCTCCAGCTTCATTACCGCTATTGCCGCCCGTACCGGCATTCCCCGTGTTGCTTCCTTGTGTCTGATTCCCAGTTCCGCCGCAAGCTGCCAGCAAAGAGCCGAACAGCACGAGGCACATCAGAAGTACAGTAAACTTGCGCATTGAAACTCCCCTTTTCGTAAATTGTTTGTTGTTACCTTCTCATCATAGAAGAGAACATTCCGGCAATCGATGTGCAATCATATTCCTTTCGTGTGCAGCCCTACGATATTGTAAGCGTTATCCCTTCACTGCCGACAGGTTGACGCTGCGCATAATAAACTTCTGGAACACCAGGAATACGAAGATTGGTGGAATCATGGCCATGAACAAAATGGTGAACTTCACGTTTGTATCCAGACTTCGGGCATTCACCACATATTTATAAATGGCGGTCGCCAAAGTGTATTTATCCTCGGTCTGCATGACAAGTGATGGCCAGAACCAATCATTCCAAGCCGTTGAGAAAATAAAGATCGACAGCGTAGCAAAAATCGGTACGGACAACGGAATAGCTATCCGGATAAAGTTGGTCCAATCCGAGGCCCCATCGATGCGAGCCGCTTCAAATATTTCCGGGTGTATCCCGTCGAAGAAGTTCTTGATCAGCAAGAAATAATAGGCGCTGGCTCCCGCTGGCAGCCAGAAGGCCCAAAATGTATTCAGCAGGCCTAATTCCTTCAGGTTAACAAAGTTAGGAATCATATAGCTGGAGGCCGGGATGAACAAGGTCATCAGGATGAAGAAATAAACGGCCCGCCCAAAGGGAACCCGGATGCGGGAGATGCTGAATGCAGCTAGCCCCAGCACCAGCACGGTGACAACCAGACTTCCGAGGAACACGAACATCGTATTTTTCAAATAACCCGGCAAATTTATAAACTGCCAACCTCTGATAAAGTTCTCCCAGTGCCACTCCTGCGGGAAGAAGTGCGGTGGGAAGGAGTTCACCTCCGGGTTGCTCTTGAGTCCGTTGAACATCGTCATCGCGATCGGATATAACATAGTCACGATCATGATGGCAAGACATAACAACATGAATCCGTACACGACTTTATTTAAAGGCTTGCGCAGATCAGCGGGCGATAAGATGCCTCTTTCCTTCATGCTAGTACTCCTCCCTGTTCAGCTTGAATTGAATGACACCCAAAATAGCCAGCACGAGGAACATCAACACACCCAGCGCCGTTCCTGAACCGTAATCCAATTGAGTAAAGGCGTATTTCACCGTCAACAGAGCATAGGTGAGCGTAGCCTTATTCGGACCACCATCCAGCATCGCCAGTTGCGATTGATAAGCCTGGGAGGTTCCGATTAACTGGAGAATCAGCATCAGCACAATCAAATTGCGCATGGATGGCAAAGTAATATACTTAATCCGGCTCCATACCCCGGCACCGTCGATTTCTGCTGCTTCATACCAATCCCGAGGAATACTGAGTACGCCAGCCAAATAAATGAGCATCGCCGAGCCGAACTGTTGCCATGTCTCCATGAAGACCAGGGAGACCATCGACCATCTTGGATCGGAAATGAACGCAATCGGATCAACGCCAAACGAGCTCAGCAACGCATTGATAGGTCCCACCGGATCATACATCCATCTCCACAGCCCGTAGAGGACAACCCCTGGCACCACATAGGGCAGGTAGGCGGCAATCCGCGCAAAACCCTGGAAGAATTTCAGCTCTGAAATAGCAATGGAAGCCGCAATAGGCACCCAAAACCCGATAACCAGGCATAAGAGCATGTAATACAAGGTGTTCCGAATCGAAATAAGCACATCCGGATTGTTCAGCACCTTGATATAGTTGTCCAGCCCGACAAACGTGTTCCCATTAACAAAGTCGATATGATAGAAGCTGTACACCATTCCCTTGATGATAGGAACCCATAAAAAGACGATAAATATAGCAATCGCCGGAACGAGGAACAAATACCCCATCATATATTTTTTAAATTGCATCCCTCTTCGCGGTTTGTTTCTAAGCGGCTTCTCTGCAGGCTCATGCTGCGTATGCTGCGGCGTAAAGGTCGTCTCCCCCATCTTCTCCCTCTTTTCTTCGTAGTATCTTTTGTATCTATCCCTAATTGTAGAAAAGAGGCGGAGGCGCGAACATGTCTAAAACTATGTAGAGTATGCTTGATCTTACTTCTTCAATTCACTGGGGCTGATTCCGAAATATTTTTTGAAAATCTTGCTGAAATGCTCGGGAGATTCATAGCCCACACGCTCGGCAATTTCATAACGACGAAGGTCCGTGTTCAGAATAAGCGCTTTGCTCTCCTCCATCCGCAGCTTGATCACATACTCCCACAGATTGTAACCCGTGTTCTTCTTGAACAGGTAACTGAGATAGTTGGGACTGACATGATTCTCCTTCGCCACCTCATGAATGGTTAAGCCCTTGCGGTTATAGTTCTGCTCGATATAATCCTTGGCGTTGTCCACGATCCGGTTCGTCTGCGTATGCAATTCCTCTTGGGAGGGGTCCTTGGCATAGCTATGCCAGTTGTAGTCTCCATAGTAGAAAATATGGTATTCACCGTGCTCACCGCTCCATTCAATCGCCTTGTCCGCTTGAAGATTCAGTTCACCCAGGAAGCGAATTCCCTTGAGGATTTGGCTAATTCCTACGGTGCATACAATGCCAAGATATTTATGTACATGGTGATGCAAGCTTCTGCCAATCATCTCAAGCTGATTGATCTTATTAACGCTGGATTCGGCGTATTCCCCTTCACCCCATTGCATAATAATGGAAATTTCCATATCGCGGGTGTAGAAGGACAACGCATTCCACTCTTCATGTAGCAATTCCTTGATAATATTCAGCGCAGCGTATTGGAATAACTGAACGTCCCGCTCGTTGTACCCTACTGTCTCTTTGCCTGGAGGGAGCGCCAGCTTCATTTTGATCACAGAAAAATAAGGGCCTAATCCCCGCAGCCACTGTGCCTCCTCCCGTTGCCACATGTCCTCTGTCAGTTCTGCGGATGCATCCAGCAGACGCCGCAGCCACTCCACACGCTCCGGTCGCGCTTCCTCCATACGGAAGTTCTCCCGGCTATCCGATAGCCATTCATCAACTTTCAGGACGGGCTTATCCATCTTAAGTAGCGTATTGCGTACGGAATCGAGAAATTGATCGCTGTTCAGCGGCTTGATCAGGTAATCCCTCGCGCCCAGGCGTATAGCCATTTGCGCATATTGGAAAGTCTCATGGGCTGAAATGATAATGGTCTGTACCCATGGCTTCAAAATTTTCGCTTGATACATGAGCTCAATCCCGCTCATCTCGCCCATCTGGATATCCGTTACAATCAGATCAATGTCCTCCATCCGAACATAATCCAGTGCCTCGTGAGCATTATGAGCGGTGATGATCTGTCCGATCTCCAGTCCCGAGGCCGATAATAGCCCGGTCAAGCCTTTGCAAATTAGCGGTTCGTCATCAACGACCAGGATGTTGTACATAGTTGGCTTCCCCTCTTTCGTTAGTCCTCCGATAGTTCCTTTCTGGGCAGCGTGACGGTCACAGCCGTGCCTCCCCCGACTCTCACGTCATAGTCAAGTCCATATTCCGGCCCAAAGTGTAGCTGAATCCGCTGGTGAATATTACGGATGCCATAGCCAACCGAGGGGCTTGGACTTTCATGATTCAGCAGTTTGTGGATTGCGGCAAAATCCACCGGCTTATAGCCGTTATCTTCAATAACGATTTCGATTCGATCCTCCTGTAAAACAGCACGAATCGAGATTTCACCGTCTTCGCCCATCTGCTTCACGCCATGAATAATCGCATTCTCGATCAACGGCTGGAGCGTAATCTTGGGTATGGCATACCCATGCAGTTCAGCAGGCACGTCCCAGGTTACCCGGAAGCCGTATTCGTATCGGTGCTCCTGCAACTTGATATAGGCTTCCGCATGTTCAAGTTCCTCACCTAACCGGATTAGCTCCCGTCCCCGACTTAAGCTAATTTTCATCAATTTAGATAACTGCTTAATCATTTCCGCGGAATCCGAGTTCCCCTCCATCTTGCTCTTCCAATAAATACTTTCAAGCGTGTTGTACAGCAAATGCGGATTAATCTGTTGGTACAAAATCTGCAATTGGGCTTCCTTCTGCTTAATGTCCATATGGTACTTGTAGTGGACCAGGCTATTCAGCCTGCGCGCCATCTCGTAAATCGTGGAGATCAGAACGCTGACTTCATCATTCCTGCGCCATTTTGGAGTTTCCGGTACGACCTTCCCAGGCTCATATCTTCTCACAAAATAAACCAGACGCTGCAGCGGAGTCATCAAGGCCCGCCAGAAATACAAAATCATGATCAGCCCGACCACGAAATACGCTACCGAAATCAATAAAATAATTCGCTTGATTTCATTTTGCTGTTGGAGCAGTGCCTTCAGTGGCACTTTATAAATCAATTTCTGCTGTAGCACCTCATTATAATTAACAACGTAAATGAAATCACTCGTAATGATATCCTTGGCGCCAATTCCCGAGCTGAGCACCTCTCCATCCTGCGGCAATTCCAATATCTCGCCTACCCCTGAGGCCGAAGAGGTTAATACCCGATTGCCCCAATTCGTAAAGTAAAGCTCGCCATCGGGAATAGAAACCGTTTGCAGGGATTCACCGATGCGTGCATCTACGTTAGATACGACCAGAACGCCAATTGTGCCGCCTCGATCAATGTTATTAATCGCTCGGATATAGGCCAGTGTGTGCTGATTCTTCTGCCCTTGGGCGGGAGGAGACAAATGCTCGATTAACCGCAAGTAGCCGTTCCCCTTCTTGGCGACCGCTTCGTCGAACCATTCCGGCTTCTCTTCCTCCAGAAAAAAATAAACCCCGGCCTTCATGGATTCCGGATAATAAGGGGCAAAAGAATACGAGTTGGAAGGATCGTACACGAACAGTGAATAAAATAGCGGCGCCTGCTGGTCCGCTTCCTGGGAATAGCTGTTTAGCAAACCTTCCAAACGTTCGTAATTTTTGACACGCTCCAGCATACTGTTATCCACGTCAGGATTTAATTGCTGCACCGTCGGGTGCTGAAATACGGTGGATGTCACCTTGTTAATCGATTCGATATCCCGACTAATCAGCTTGAAATTTTGTTTATTCAATTCAATGTAGGCATTGGACACATTACGCTTCAAAATTTGGTCCGTTCGATAGTTCCCATACCAATTCAATATGAACAGAGGGATGACCAGCACCAGAAATACCAAGACAATCTGCTGCTTCAAGTTGATCTGCTTCAATGGATTCTTAAAACCTGCCTTCATCCGCCTGCCACCTCCGGCCCTTTAACTATATCAAGTTTGAAAACGCGCCAGGTATGCGCGTTTCTACGGAAATTGTGGTGTTTCCTCCGATAGCTCCCCCGGAAGAAAGTCCTCCATCCTCCTAGTTTAGAGTTTTTTTTCGTTCTTGCCAGTCCTAATTTTAACTATATTGGATCAGGCATGATTTTCTGATGGGCCACTCATTCATTATGGATAGCGCATTAAAAAGTTAAGATATGCACGATTGTGCAAACCATCAAGAAAGGCCCTCACCAGACTGGTGAAGGCCCTTCTAATTATCTTCGGTTATTGTTATTGCATGCCCCTAGCTGGAAGCCTTGGTATTGGATTGGCTTGTGAGCTCATCCAGGCCACCTACAACGAGTTCGGCTGCCCCCAGGATGGCGGGACTGCCGATGCCAACGACGCGACAGCCAGCCGCTTGCCCGGCCTGTACGCCCGCCTCGGCATCCTCAAATACGATGCACTCGGAGGGGGCAAGCCCCAAGGCTGCGCTGGCTGCGAGGAATACCTCGGGGTCCGGCTTCGCCTTGGATACCTTCGTGCCATCAATCACCGCGTCGAACAGATCGCTGATTCCTAGCCGCGACAGAATGAAGCCCGCATTCTTGCTGGCCGAACCCAGCGCAATCTTCACGCCCCTCTCCCGCAGTTCCAGCAAATATTCCTTCGCTCCCGGCAATATCTCTGAGGGCTCCAGCCTGGAGATGTAATCAACATATTCATCATTCTTCGTCACAGCCATGCTCTCGCGTTCCTCTTCCTTAGCTGTTACGCCTCCTACTTCCAGCAAAATGCGCAGGGATTCCATTCGGCTGACTCCCTTAAGGCGCTCGTTATGAGCCTCCGTGAACTCGAAGCCAAGCCGCCGAGCCAGCGAACGCCAAGCGAGGTAATGGTATTTGGCCGTATCCACAATCACACCGTCGAGATCGAAGATGGCTCCCTTCATCGTTTGCAGCATGTTATTCTCTCCTTTATAGACTCATTAAATTGATAGGCTCACTTGTCGTCCTGGCGCTACGACCAGTTCCTGTTCCCCAATAACAAATCGCGCGGCTCCGGTATTATCCGCCTCGGCACATATTAAAATATCCTCACGTCCAACGCGTACCCGGTATCCCCCTTCACGCAGCCGAACAGGGAACTCCATGGCATGCCATGCAGAAGGCAACGCAGGCTTCAAGGTAGCCTTGACTCCGTCGTAGCGCAAGCCGGCAAAGCCCAACACCGCTGCCATCCAAGCTCCGCCATTAGCAGCCGGATGCGTCCCGCCGATATACAAATCTCCGACGTATTGCTTTGATTCCCCGGTCAGATCAATGGTCGCCGTCTTCAGAAAGTACGGATACGCCCAATCCGGAGAACCGATATCGGCAGCTACCAGGGCATAAATGCAGGAACTCAAACTTGAACCATGCTCTGTTCGTGGTTCATAGAACTCCCAATTGGCCTGCTTGATCGCCGGAGCGTACTCATCCTTATACAGATGCAGCATCAGCACTACATCCGCCTGCTTGAGAATTTGCGTTGTCGTAGCTAACCCGTTGCCTCCCCCCAAATATTCATGAGGATTGAGCATCCTTGCCTTTAGCTCGGGTAGAGCTACGTCCTCCAACGTATGATATCTATCAAATTGCTCGATAATTCCGTTAGCCGAATCGGGCTGTGGCACATACAAGCCGTCGTGCATTTCGCGAATGTGCTCTGGCTGAATTGAGCTTCCCGTTAGCAGCCGATCATACTTACTGGAATCTTGCTTGTGCAGCAGTTCCATCACATCTAAAGCAATTCGCAAGGCCTCTTTAACCATTCGGTTCGTAAAGGCATTATTGCCCACACGCTCATGGTATTCGTCAGGACCGGTCACGTCGAGAATTTCATACCTTTGCTTGGATGGATTGTAATAGGCGTAAGAGTAGAAGAATTTCGCACACTCCCATACGACCTCTACCCCTCCGTCCAGCAAGATACTTTCGTCTCCAGTAAAGACGTAATACTGCCATATGCCGCAAGCGACATCGGCACTGATATGGACCTGTTTATCCCTGAAAAAGGTCCGCATCGGACGCCCGGTAAATACGTCGTTCACGTTAAACAGTGTACAGGCATCATCCCCTGTCTCCTGACTTTCCCAAGCATAGAACGCGCCTTCGTAGCCATATTCCGCCGCCTTGCGCCGGGCTCCATCCAGCGTATGCACCCGGTACATCATCAGGTTTCTTGCCACCTCCGGCCGTGTATACAGGAAGAACGGAAGCATGAACATTTCCGTATCCCAGAACACTGCACCTTTATAGACCTGGCCGGATAATCCACGCGCCGGGATCGACACCTTCTCGGAGCGGTCCGGAGCAATAATATGCAGTTGATACATGCTATAACGAAGTGCCAACTGAGCGTCCTCATCACCCTCGATTACAATATCCGAAGCAGACCACTTCCGCTCCCACTGCTCGGCATGCTCTTGATAGAGCCTGTCATATCCAAGCTGCTGCGCTTCGCGGATGGAGGATAGCGCTGCCTGGGCGGAGCTTGGCTGTGCTTCCCCGGCCCCGACTGATCCGGCGGTTACGGAAATGTATTTGATCCATGTATAGGGCGTTTCAGCCGAAACATTCTGGCGAATAACTCGTGAGATGGAGCAGCCTTCTCTCTGCAGCTCCACTTGCTCCTCGTACCCTTCCGGCAGCCCGCTACCTTCCAGCACATCTGCCGTAGTTACCGGAACATTCAGTTCATGCGTCCAACCGGTCAACGTTAATAAGTTGGTGGTTCTATTTGAATCCGTCTCCGGGTTCACATCGCTAACCAGCCGCTCCAAGTGCGGTCCGTTAATGTCCCAGACTTCGCCATCGATCCCCGTATTGATGACGAGTTCTCCGTCCCGGCTGCTTTGTAGCGTAAATCGTTGAACGATCAACTGCGGCCGGGCCGCACTGCACCAACGCTCGGAGGTCACCGTCACTTGGGCTCCATCCTTCATGCTGAATACCGACTTACGATGATGTACTGCGTGGCGAATATCCAGAGACTGCTCATGCTGGGGCAGCTCTACCTTGCCCTCCTTCGCTTCAAGCACACTCAGCGGAGTACCGTTCCAATGCAGCTTCGTCATCAGGCCATTCGGCGCATTAATCGGCTCCCGCCACTGGTCACCAACCTGATCATACAGCCCGGCAATGATCGTTGCCGTCAGCTCTTCTTTTCCGAATTCCTCCAGGGTTCCCCGAATTCCCAATGCCCCGTTCCCGGTCATGAACTTGTTGCCGTTCATCGCAATCCGCTCCGGGTCAAACCCGTTTTCCTTTACAATCCAGTTCATGAGACAACCGCCTTTCGTACAGGCACCTGCACACCCGCCTCACCAATTACGCAGGATTCCCCATACAGCATAACCTCCACCGTTCCACCGGATGCCTGAATGGACACTCGCTCTTGATCAACTTCCACAAGCAGCTTAGTACCGCGGTAAGTAACCGGGAAGCGATAGCTATTCCAACGTTCCGGAATGCTCGGATTCAGCATGAGCTGATCCCCGTCCGAGCGCATGCCGCCGAAGCCATACACGATGTTCATCCACGCTGCGGCAATGGAAGTCGTGTGTAGCCCTTCCCGCGTATTGCGATTGTAATTATCCAGGTCCAGACGTGTGGCAAATTCGAAGAAGCGATAAGCCTCATCCGATCGTCCAATTTCGGCCGCCAGAATCGAGTGGATCGATGGAGAGAGGGACGACTCATGAATGCAGCGCGGCTCATAATAATCATAATTGGCCTGCTTCTCCTGAGCAGTAAATTCGCTGCTATACAGGAACATGAACATCAGCACATCGGGCTGCTTGATCATGTCATAGCGGTACAAGCGATCATAGGACCAATGCGAATACAGCGGGAACTGCGTGACCGGAATAGAGTGGATATCCAGATGCGGCAAGTCGAAGAAACCGTCATGTTCCTCGTAGACCCTCGTCTGCTTATCCTGCGGTATTTTCATATGCTGGGCCTTATTGCGCCAGTCCTCCTGTTCTTCCGTGGTCAGTTCCAGACGTGCCTCCAACTCCCGGTAAGCCTCGACCGCTTCCGTCTGCATGGCGCTGAGCACCTCCAGGGTGTACTCGAACAGCTTCCTCGCCATAAGATTGATGTAACAGTTATTGTTGACCATCAGTTGGAATTCATCGGGACCCATAACGCCGTAGTAGCCATAAAGCCCCGTTTGCGAGCCCCACTGCCCACGGGTTGCGTAGAACCGGCTAATCTGGATCAGCATCTCCGCCCCTTTTTCATACAGGAATGCCGTATCCCCCGTAATTCTCGCATAATGACGCAATCCGTAAGCCACCGCCGTACCGACATGCAATTGCAAGTTGGAATGCTGCCACAGGTCACAGCTCTCCGTTCCATCAATGGTTGCAATCGGATAAAAAGCCCCCTCACAATCGAGTTCCTTGGCCCGCTTCAAAGCTTCGGGCAACGATTTGTAACGGAACTCCAGCAAACTTCTCGCCGCCTTCGGATTGTTGAAGATATAGAATGGCAAGCAGTAGGACTCCGTATCCCAGAAGGCCAGACCACGATAAGCCTCCCCGGTCAGCCCCTTCGCTCCAATGTTAAATCCGGGGTTGTCCCCGTGATAGGTCTGATACAATTGGAAAATGCAAAAGCGAATCCCCTGCTGATTCTCCGGGTCACCCTCAATAGCGATGTCCGAGTCAGCCCATACTTGGTCCCAGTAGCTGCGCTGGTCAGCAGCAACCGTATCGTATCCCACATGTACATATGTCGCCGCTAGCTCCATTCCCCGTTGCCAGAGATCATCCGTACTCTTGGAGTGGTCCTTCTCCGCCACATTGACCACAAGCTTGTCAATTTGGGTTGGCTTGCCTTGCTCCAGGGCCAACACCAGTTCTCGCCCAATGTAGCTTTCGGTCTTTACAAGTTTGCTATCTACCATTTCGGTAGCTTCTACATGGAATGCCGAGAACAGCCGATTGCCTGTGTTCGCCGTTACGCCAAGCAGCCCGGCAATCTTGCCAGCTCCTTCTCCTTGCTTCTGTACTTGCCAATAATGCCGACCTTGGTCCTCATGAAGCACGGCCAAATCCAGCCCTGTACGCACGCTCACCGTGCCTGAAAAATTCAATGGCTCCAGGGTGATCCGTTGCGCTCCCAGATGCGATACTTTCATACTGACCAGGCGCTCAAACGTCAGCTTCAGGTCCTTCCCCCCAGCCGAATGCCAGACAAACTCCCGAGTGTAAACCCCCGTGCGAAAATCCACTTCCCTGCGGAAGCCGCTAAATTTGCTCTTTGCCAGATCCAAGGTTTTGCCATCCAGCGTAATCCGTGTATGCAGCCAATCTACCGCATTGACCATAAAGCGCAATGACTTAATTATTCCTTTATAATGGGCCGTAACCGGGCTCTCCTCAAATAGTCCGTTGAAGTAGCTGCCCAGCAGCATATCCCCGCTATACCCTTCCTCCGGGTAACCTCTAACGCCCATATATTCATTGCCTAAGGAAAAAATCGACTCACTCACCCGGTTGCGTTCAGCATCAAAGCCTTCTTCCACAACCTTCCAAGGATCGACCTGCAAATATTTATCCGCAATTTTCGGCATGCTCCACCCTCTCCTCCTACCTCATACCCTCATATTTGGCCTGGCTTGATGCGTCATGCTGCGTCATGGTACACCATCGGGCTGCGCACTTCGCTTGGTGCCACTGTGAATCCCTCCAGCTATCTCACCGGCATATGATGCCTAATAAGCAAGGCCACTCCCCTTCAGCTTACCGAAACCCCTCACCTCGCCAAATGTCCAGGACTAAGCAGCTTATGTGTAATCATACGGAGTTGCAGCAAACAAGATAAGCTCATAGAAGTAGTAGTGAACAAGCGTGAGTGTAATTCCAGTTGGGAGGCTATGTTGAAGGGGAAGAAACTAGCTTTAGTTTAAAAAGACAACGTGATGAAATGGAGTACAATCTGCGTAGGATGAGTGAAGTTGCGTAAGGATAAGTGAAGTGCGTAATAGATAACTAGTTGGTGCTGTTGTGCTGTTGGTAACTGGATGATAACTGGTGAATGGAGATCTGGCAGGTGGCAACCTACTAGCTAAATTACTTATATGGAAAAACTCCTGCTAATATTGGGCAAAAGGCCATTTTTACCCTATTTAGATGGAAAAGCTCCATCTAATTTTTAGGAAAACCTGGATTTACTCAGTAAAGCGCCGAATTAACTGGAGGATTTCCATATAATCAGTCCGTAGCTGCAATTTTCGCCAAAATAGCTGGAGGATTTCCCGCTAATTCGGATTTGCGAGTATGGGAGTGGATGTGCAACTGTGGATGTTAATAAAACGGAGTGTAGTAGTGAGTCAGAGCAGAGTGAATGAGTGAAATGGGAAGTGTGAGGAAATAAGAACTAGAACTAGCACAACGCAAAAGCGGGCACCCGTCCCGCTGTGGACGAATCCCCGCTTAAAGATGCCTATCCCAGTCGCCTTCGCAAGAGCTACAGTCCTGTAGCATCTGCCTTCTGAATGACGTCCAGCAGCTCTTGATGTACATGGCCGTTACTGGCGACCAAATGGCGCACTCCCAGGTTGTACGGAGCCCCGGCTGTATCGGTTACGCGGCCACCTGACTCGGCGACGATCAGCGCACCCGCTGCCACGTCCCAAGCGTTAAGGCCAACCTCATAGTAACCGCTGAGCCGGCCAGCCGCTACATAAGCCAGATGCAACGCAGCCGAGCCCGCAGCGCGCAAGCTGCGCACCTCTCCCGATAGCGCATTAAGCCCTCGCAGATTGGTCGGCAGTGCAAAATTACGATCCGGGTTGAAGCCTACAGCCACCACACTCTCCGCCAGCACTCCATCGCCTGATACTTTGGCCCGTTGTCCATGCAAATAAGCGCCTTTCCCCTTCTCCGCTACGAACAACTCATCGCGCATCGGATCATAGATAACACCTATAATGACTTCGCCCTTATAGGCGAGCGCAATCGAGACACAGAAGAACGGAAATCCATGAACAAAATTGGTTGTTCCATCTACCGGGTCAACAATCCATAAATAATCCGATGTGCCCGCCTGGCTCAGTGCTGCCGCTGAAGCCGCTGCTCCCGGCGCCACTCCTTCCTCCCCAAGAATCGCGTGATCCGGAAAATGTGTCAAAATCAACTTGCGGATCATCGCCTCAGCACCTTTATCCACATCTGTCACCAGATCATGGGGAGATTGCTTCGTATTCAGCTCATGAATCGCGCCCAGCCGACTCTTGATCCATTCCCCCGCCTTTGAGGCACTATTGATCGCGACGGCTGTGGGGCTTTTGCTGCCTACTACATATGGAACTTTCGGATTCGATTCCAATCGATTCACTCTACTTTCCTCTTAAACTGTTAATCTATCCCTTAAACCTTTTGAACAACCCCTTAAAAACTATACGCCGCCGCTACTGCAAAGTTGCGAGCCTTCGTCCCGTCCAGGCCGCATTCGGGCGCTAACCCGCTACAATAGTCACGACGAACAAAAAGTTCGTGTCCGAAAGCAGGACACTCCCGCCGGAAACGAACTTCTTCTTCATGTTTGAGCCATTTATCCTGATTTACGCACCAACGATGTTGTAACCGCCATCCACGAAAATAACTTCACCCGTAATACCACGGGACAGAGGACTCAGCAGGAACATAGCGGTGTCGCCCACTTCTGCCGTTTCCGTTGTTCTGCGCAGTGGCGCCTTCTCCTCAACTTGCTTGAGAATCGAGTTGAAATCGCTGATTCCCTTGGCTGCGAGCGTACGGATTGGTCCGGCTGACACCGCATTGACACGGATATTTTTCGGACCCAGATCATTAGCCAGATAACGAACGGAAGCCTCCAAAGCAGCCTTTGCCACGCCCATCATGTTGTAGTTGCGCATGACGCGCTCGGAACCCATGTAGGTCATGGTCATAATGCTTCCGCCTTCAGTCATCAGCGGTGACAACCGTTGCGAAACAGCCACCAGTGAATAAACGCTAATATCGTTAGCCAAGCCGAAGCCCTCACGAGATGTATCTACGAAATCCCCGGCCAAATCCTCAGCCTTGGCGAAGGCGATGCTGTGGACCAGACCATGCAATACGCCAAACTCCGTACGCAGCGAGTCCGCCAGTTGATCAATTTCACTGTCTACCGTTACGTTACACGGCAGTACCAGTGAATTTGGCAATGTCTCAGCCAGCTTACGCACCCGTCCTTCCACGCGTTCACTCTCATATGTAAATGCAAGGCGTGCCCCCTGAGCAGACAAGCTCTGAGCAATAGCCCAAGCGATACTGCGGTCATTGGCCACGCCCATGACGACAATATTTTTTCCAGCTAACAAATCCCCCATGATAATCCTCCTTTATGGTGTAACACATATACATTGTAATTGTTCCATTTTGTCCAACTTACCTTATTTGCCTGCAATTTTCAAGGGTGAACACGTATGCTGGCCCCATCCAGAATATCTACACCGTCTCCACCGAACTTCTGCAAGTCCTCCATCAACATGAACAAAGCGCTGTCCTTCAGCTTGGCTTCCAGCATCACATCCACTTGAGCGGTATGAGACGCAATGCCACGCAAGAACTCCAGCAAAGGCCCCACGAGAACATAATCGGCGTGCGCTCTTGGGTCGCTGGCACTCTTGGGACTGGATGCGTGAATCTTTGGAGCAAGCGGTTGATCGAACGGTGAGTCAGCTTGTGCGTAGGGCGAAGTCCAGGTTGCCTGAATACGCGGCCAAAGCTCCAGCAAATCCTCACCAACATTGTTCACGGCCTGGTGGTGGATATCCAGTACCATCGGAATGCCCAGAGTCTCGCACAACTCCAGCGTCTCCGGAACATTGAAGGTCTTGTCGTCGTTCTCGAACGTCAAGCGCTGCTTCATATGCTCCGGCAAAGCCATTACGTTCTCACAGAAGCGCCCAGCCGCAGAAGGCTTGTCCCCATATGCTCCGCCAACATGAATATTGTTCTTCGCCTGACCGCTGAGCCCCATAGCATCCAGCATGGCCACATGATGGTTCAGATCCCTAAGCGAAGAGCGAAGCACCTCAGGCCGGGGCGTACTCAGTACCGTAAAATGATCCGGGTGAAAAGAAACCCGCAGCCTGTGCTTCCTGACGTATTCGCCCACAAGGGCAAATGGCTCCGCGAGCGCCTCATAAGGGTTCCAATCAGCTAACGCCTCATGCGTCGCCAGCGGGATTAGCTTCGAAGAGAAGCGAAATACACGAATATCACTACCCACGTTATGACGTAACAAACGCAGGGTGTTATGTAGATTATGTTCCGCAATCCGTTCAAGTCTGCGCACGGCTGCCTCACGGTCAGCAAGTCCGCTAAATGTCTTGAACGTCATCGTCTTGGATGGCGATGCTTCCCCAATTACGGTCGACATAGCTACATAACCAAATCTAACGATCATGCTCTGGCAGGATCTCCAAAGAACATTTCGTAGGCCAGAGCCGTCTGCACTGCAGACTCCTCCTCCGTCAATTGACGAATGAGCTCTAGTTCAACCGCTGTAACTTCCTCTCCATTGAAGTTGATTTCAGCGACACAAGCCGTGATTTTTACGATAGCAACTGCCTTATTGTCAGGAGTGTACGCGATCACCTTTTGTCCCGTTGGAAAAACACGCAGTCCCTCCTTAAGCATCTTGCCACGTCCATATTCCAGTAATTCGTAAAGCTCCTGCTCCTTCTTGAACTTACACACCGAGTTGAATTCTGTTTGAAAACCCATTCGTCGTACCTTCCTTTCCAAGCGGTCTGGTCCGGCGATTGTTCCGCCTAGTTCACGCCGCTTTCGAATTCGAGATTTTGCCGAGTGGCATGACGTTCCAGAGCCAGCTCAATCAGACGATCCAATAATACTTCATAGGCTACCCCGGTCTCTCTCCATAATAAAGGATACATGCTAAATGGAGTAAAGCCCGGCATGGTGTTCACTTCGTTAATCCACACTGTCTGGTCAGACTTCAGGACGAAGAAGTCAGCCCGGCACAAGCCGCTGCACGCAACGGCCTTGAACGCTTTGACTGCCAATTCGCCAATCCGGTCGGCAAGCTCTGTGTCCATCTGCGCAGGAATCAGCATTTGGGATTTACCGTCCAGATATTTGGCCTGATAATCGTAGTATTCACCAGAAGACACAATTTCTCCCGGCACGGAAGCCATCGGCTCGTCATTGCCGAGCACACCAACCTCCACCTCACGGGCATCGACAAATTCCTCAACGATGACCTTGATGTCATAACGGAAGGCAAGGGCCACCGAAGCTACCAGCTCATCGCGGGTTCTGGCCTTGGAGATACCAACGCTGGACCCCAAATTAGCCGGCTTGACGAAGCAAGGATAACCCAAATTCTCCTCGATCTCCTGAATCAGTGCATGACTCGAGCGTTCCCATTCCGTAGCGGTAAAATAGTTGTATTTGCATTGGGCCAGGCCCGCATCGGCAAACAGCTTCTTCATAATCACTTTGTCCATCCCTGCCGCGGATGCCAACACACCAGCCCCAACGTAAGGCAGGTCGGCCATTTCAAATAACCCCTGAATGGTGCCATCCTCGCCGTTCGTACCGTGCAGCAACGGGAAAGCCACATCAATCCTGGATTCTCCCGTGGCCAGTTTGGAGAATAACAAGCTCATAGCCGCCGTAGTATCCCCCGCATCATCCGCCAGCTTGAGTTGCGCAAGCTCAGTGAAAGGGCCTGCCAGCTTGCTGCCCACTTTCCATTTCCCCAACTTGTCGATATAGAAAGGAAGCAAGTCGTATTTCGCATAATCAAAAGCTTGTGATACAGCCAGTGCGGTCTGTAGCGATACTTCATGCTCTCCTGATTTACCTCCATAGATAAGTCCTACGGTCAATTTGTCCTGTCCCATGAGTAACCTCTTTTCATTTATTGAACAACCTCTATAGACGGTCAGCGATATGAAAGAAACGGTACACGGTCTGGTCCGTCCAGGCATAGGAATCCTGATAGTCCCAATAGCGGTGCTTGCTTGGCGTCGTATGAGCGTTCACCAGCGGCATACCGCCAGCGTCAAACGCCGTCACGATTGTGCTGTGCTGATACGCACCATTGCCGTCCCAGTCATACAGAATGACGTCTCCGAGTTGCAACTGCTCCGGACGCTCCAGCGCTTCCGCGTGAAGTCCGGTCTGACTCTGTCCCAGGTAGCGCTCCAGCGCATTGGAGACGGACCAGCTATAGCTCCAGGCTTCCCGTCCGCCGATGTACCCTTTGTACCACCAGCCTGATTCTCTTTTTCCAGTATAGTTTATTGGGGCGCCGCCTGCAAAGAGGCATTGGGAGATATAATTGGTGCAATCCACCTCGAAAGCGGCAAATTCCGGGTTGAATCCATCCCACCAGCGATCAGCATATAGAACGGCCTCTTCCCGGCGATAAGGCGTGCTTCGGGAAGCGCCTCCCCCATCCCCCAAAACGTTGCGATTCAGGAACGGGCGGGGTAAGACCTCACCTCGTCCGGAATGGGCAGCCTCTACAGAGGGCGGCAGCACCAAATCCGGGTGCCGTTCAGGGACCCGCTGCTCAACCCGGGAAATCGTCCAGCCCAGGCCATCCTGCTGCAAGGTCAGCCGCTGCCGATCGATTCGTTCCTCCTGATGACGGGCACCTCCCTTCTCGTAGTGAATCTTTCGCATCAGTTGCAGATCCACCTCAATCTCTCCTGCGCGCTTCTCGATCTCACGAATCAGCTTGGCCCGGGTCTCACAGCGTAGCGGCACCGCCCGGCGGCCATGATACCAAGCTTGCAGCTTCCGCTTTCGCTCTCCTCGGTGCAGCAAATGCTCGACATCGGTCACGACGCTCCCTCCGCCAGATGCGCGATAATCCACCTCATCCTGATTCTGCTCATTCACGTACACCGACAACGTCTTTTTCCAATCGTCCGCCACACCTTCGCCCCCTATAACCGAATGACTTTCATCTATATGTGTATGTGGCTTCATAGGCAAGTATGTTCCGCTTCCGCACGGGTCTGAAAGCCTCTACATCCTTATGGAGTGGGCATAAACCAGCTTTTTCTAGGGCAAAAAGTTCTTTACTCGCAGCGTAAGGAAAGGTATACTTGAGATAGATCATTTATGAAATATGGTTTCACCTAATGAAACAAGGAGGTTCATCCATGTCAGTTCGTGATTTTTTCTCCGCAGCCCGCACGCTGGAAGTTGGCGGTAAGAGTTACCGTTACTTCGATCTGCGGGCCCTCGAACAACAAGGGCTTGGCAATATCGCCAAGCTGCCATTCTCGATTAAGGTATTGCTTGAAGCTGCTGTTCGCCAATATGACGGCAGAGCCATCACCCAAGAACATGTGAAGCAAATCGCTGGTTGGAGCGAGGGCCGCGATGATAACAAAGAGATTCCGTTTATCCCCGCTCGTATCGTATTACAAGACTTTACTGGCGTTCCGGTCGTTGTTGACCTTGCGGCCATGCGCGACACCGTGAAGAAAGCTGGCGGTGACCCCAAGCAAATCAACCCGCTGGTGCCTGTCGATCTCGTCATCGACCACTCGGTTATGGTGGATGCCTTTGGCTCCCAAGATGCGCTTGAGTACAATATGAACGTGGAATTTGAACGCAATGAAGAACGGTACCGCTTCTTGCGCTGGGCGCAAACGGCCTTTGATAATTTCCGTGCCGTACCTCCCGCTACCGGGATCGTTCACCAGGTGAATCTGGAATATCTGGCATCGGTTGCCGCAACCAAGACGGTAGACGGAGAAACCGTGGTATTCCCGGACTCCCTTGTAGGAACCGATTCGCATACGACAATGATTAACGGCCTTGGTGTCGTTGGCTGGGGCGTAGGCGGTATTGAAGCAGAAGCGGGTATGCTGGGGCAACCATTGTACTTCGTGGCACCGGAAGTCATCGGCTTTAAGCTAACCGGTAGCCTGGCTGAAGGCGCAACGGCAACTGACCTTGCTCTCACGGTTACGCAAATGCTTCGTAAAAAAGGCGTCGTCGGTAAGTTCGTAGAATTCTATGGCCCTGGACTGGCTAACATCGGATTGGCGGATCGCGCTACCGTAGCCAATATGGCACCGGAATACGGGGCTACCATCGGTTACTTCCCAGTAGATAGCGAGACCCTCGCTTACCTGCGTGGTACCGGTCGTTCCGAGGAGCAAATCGCCCTCGTCGAAGCTTACTATAGAGCACAAGGTATGTTCCGCACCAGTGATACACCGGACCCTGAATTCACCGACCTCATTGAGCTTGACCTCGGTTCGGTCGTACCGAGCCTGGCCGGACCCAAACGTCCACAGGACCGGATTGAATTGACTGCCATGAAGGAAAGCTTCAATGATATCATCCGTACACCTCTCGATAAGGGTGGTTATGGGCTAAGCGATGAGAAGATCGAACAAACAGTACCGGTCAAGCATCCTGACGGCTCCACGAGCAAGCTCAGTACCGGTGCCGTCGTGATTGCAGCGATTACGAGCTGCACCAACACCTCGAACCCAAGCGTGATGGTCGGGGCAGGCCTCTTGGCCAAGAAGGCTGTAGAACGCGGGCTGACCAAGCCGGGTTACGTGAAGAGCAGCTTGACGCCAGGCTCTCTGGTGGTAACCGAGTATTTGCAAAAGGCCGGGCTGATCGAGCCGTTGGAAGCACTTGGCTTCCACGTCGCTGGTTACGGCTGCGCCACTTGCATCGGCAACTCCGGCCCATTGCCGGATGAGGTAAGCACAGCGATTGCGGACAATGACTTGACGGTTGCTGCCGTATTATCCGGTAACCGGAACTTTGAGGGCCGCATCCATGCTCAGGTGAAAGCTAACTATCTGGCCTCGCCTCCGCTCGTTGTTGCTTATGCCCTTGCCGGAACGGTCAATATCGATCTGCAGCATGACCCTATCGGATATGATCGTGATAATCAACCGGTATATCTGCAAGACATTTGGCCATCCTCCGCTGAGATTAAGGAGGCCATAGGCCTCTCGGTAAGTCCGGATATGTTCCGAGCCAAATACGAGCATGTATTTACGCAAAATGAACGTTGGAATTCTATTCCCGTGCCGCAAGGTGAGTTGTACGAATGGGATGCCAAATCGACGTATATCCAGAATCCACCGTTCTTCGAGCAGCTTGGGGATGGAATGCACGATATTGCGGATATCCGCAACGCTCGCGTGCTGGCTCTGCTCGGTGATTCCGTCACGACGGACCATATCTCACCAGCCGGGAATATCTCGCCAAGCAGTCCTGCCGGCAGTTACCTGAGCGACCACAATGTAGAACGCAAGGACTTCAACTCCTACGGCTCACGCCGGGGGAATCATGAGGTCATGATGCGGGGTACCTTCGCTAACATCCGTATTCGTAACCAGGTGGCTCCGGGCACCGAGGGCGGAGTGACAAAGTATCTGCCAACGGACGAAGTGATGTCTATCTATGACGCTTCGATGAAATATCAGGCGGAAGGACAGGAGCTTATCGTCATTGCCGGTAAGGAATACGGCACAGGTAGCTCCCGCGACTGGGCCGCCAAAGGCACGTATTTGCTTGGTGTCAAAGCAGTCATTGCAGAAAGCTTCGAACGGATTCACCGTAGTAACCTGGTCGGCATGGGCGTATTGCCATTGCAATTCCAGGAAGGCTCCGGCTGGAACACGCTGGCAATTGATGGTACGGAAACATTCCACATTACCGGGCTTAGCAATGAAGTGAAGCCTGGTGAGGAACTGACCGTCACTGCTACACGCCAGGATGGCACAACATTTACCTTCCCGGTCATTGCCCGCCTCGACAGCATGGTTGATGTAGACTACTACCATAACGGAGGCATCCTGCAGACGGTATTGCGACAAATGATTCAGGCACATGTCTAATTAGCCTCATCACATAAGTATGCTCTCTCCCCTCTTTGTAAGAGGGGAGATTTTTTTATTTCATTGTCTGCTACTCACCTTTATGCATTTTGCGATATTGGGCCGGAGTGATGCCGTACACTTTTTTAAAAACAGAATAGAACGTATTCAAAGAGGAAAAGCCGTAAGAGGAAATGATCGGTTCAATGGGTGAATCCGACGTCAACAGCTCACGACAGATGCATTCGAGCCGCTTTGCAGAGATTGTATCGGTGATGGACTGGCTGGTTTCCGCTTTGTACAGACTTCGTAAATAATTAACGGACAAGCCAAGCTCATCGGCCAGCATTTTAGATGATAAATTCGGGTTATTGAGTTGCTCGGTAATAATGCGTTCTACCTCTTGGACAAAACCTGCATTTTTAGACTGACTACGGGCGACAGCCAAGTCCTCCAGGGCCTTGATTAGAAGCTGCTCCATCCAGGAGACCACACGATCCAGGGTTTCCAACTGAATAATTTGATTCTCCACCGAAGTCAATCCAAATGAGCTGGGCAGCGGCCCGGCGGCCTGATCCTGCAACAATCTGCGAACATCCATAAACAGGGTAATCAGCGACATCTTACTTTCAAAATAAGGCAATGAACGAAGTGCCCCCACCGCTTGCCGGATAATAGCCATGGCTTGCTCCCCATCCGTCTTGTGAATGGCTTGTGCCAGTTGGCGTTCTTTATCAATCGGCAAATGATAGACCTCGCCAGAGACTGGCTCTGAGGAAGGTGCCTTGATGATAAGAGCTTCATAACCCAGGCGGAAGCGCTCCTGAGACAGCTCATAGGTCTCCATATAAGCCTCGTGAAGATCACTGAGCCGCTCAACCTCCCCTCCCCACGCCACAGTAGTCCCTAACGATAAATATTGTTTGATTAACTGCTGGGCATTTCTGAGGTCGGCGATGAAATGAGCTGCCTCCTTGCTGACATTAACAATAACGGCAACATGGTCAGTCCCCATATCTACCGTTTGTACGAGTTGCCCTGACAACTTAAGAGATTCATGAACAATATTGCCCATGGCGAATCGGAGCAAGCGACGATCCTTCTCGGAATAACGTTCTGTAAATTCCTGAAATCGATCAATACGGAACAGGCCAATGGACAAGTATTTCTCCGGCAGTTCAATTCCCCACTCGGCAAATTGCCCTGGCATATCCCCGCGGGACAACAGACCACGTTCCAATAGTTCTCGCAGGAAGCGTTCTCGTCCCAGCACCTTGCTATTTCTCCAATGGGCTGTTAGCTCCACAATTTGCTCCTGCTGAGCAGTGAACACACTGGACAGGTAATCCAGTTCGTCCGCAGACTTCTCTTGCCCAAAGCTTTCTGCCTGATGTTGCTTCATCACACTCCGAACCAAGTCCTGAATCGGGGAGTACACTCGCTTGGAAATGAGTACGGTTATCGTTAATGAAGCAAAGAATAGGCCACTGAACAAAATAAGGCTCAGATTGCGAAGAACCTCAATTTTCCTCAAAATCACATCCCTGGGTATTGTCTCGATAAAGCTCCAGTTCTGAATGCCTTTAACCGCAGTGTTGGAGAACACCATTAATTGCGTCTCCTGCTGGGCAGGCTTGAACATCTCCCATCCGCTGGCTCCACGTATTCGGCTGCGATATTCCTGAATCTGCTGTTGATCCAGTGAAACGCTACTGAACACCAGTTCATCATGATCGTTCAGCACAGCTATGTTCCGGTTCTGATACTGGGAATTGCTCTGGAGCAATGTCATTACCTCCAAGGTATCCACGTTCAGCACAAAGGCGGAAATGGAATTGCCCTTCTCATAAAGCCGGATAATCGTAATGACATCTTTGTATGTATCCGTGCGAAGCGGAACAGGTAGTTTCCTAGGTATAAGCACGGTTTGATCCGCTTGCTTGGGATGGCGTAGCCGCTCCAAGATATCCTGATCATAGAAGCCGCTAGCTTCATTAAACCCCAGCTTGGAATCGATCACCGTGTCTGTGTAATCATTAATTAAGTACACCGAATCTATGGAGGGATTCGACATTTTTATGCTCATTAATCGGCTCCATACTTTATAGGTTTCATAATCGCTGTACTCGTCGGAGAGAGCATACACTTTCAGATCGTTATCGTTACTGGAGGAGAAGGCGAAGTCCAGCGACCACTCCAGCAGCCGGGCTGTGTTTTGGGCCCCATTGATCAGCAGGGATTCCGAGTGCTCGCCGATTTCTTCAACAAGCGTACGAGAGGACTGCCAGTAGAGCACTAAGAAGGAAATAGCGAGTACCAACACATTGACACTAACGAAATAAAAGATAATGCGCATATAGGTCGGATGCTTCCGAAATGAATTTAACCAAGGCCAACGAAATTTCATCTACAGGCCCCCCTGTATTTATATAAAGCGCTTCATTATTGTAGCATACCGGAAGGTCTCCACCTGCAAATCGTTCATTTCTGAATGACCGTTGCTTTTGGGAATTGCTGATTTCTTTGTATTCAGGAGGAAGCGGAGGATGTCGGAATTGTCTGGCTGCTCACAGCTTGCTATGGTTGCCTCATCGGGAACAGCGTGGCTGCCCACAAGGCACTGAAATTCCCGGTTAAGGCTTAAAGAGGTAGTTCAAAAAGTCGTCTTCCCAGAACGAAGCAGTTCGAGGAGTAAATTCCACATCGAATCTTGAATTCAGCCGGGCCTTCCGTTGCTCACGTAGATCTGTCTACGGTCCGCTACTCAGTCCCTGGCTTTATCCAACCTTCTCGGTCCTGCAAACCCGACTTTTTGAACTCTTACTTAAAGACACAAGGGGGTATGAACCACTATGCAAGTGCAGCGAAAGGCAGGAATTACGGCCAAGCTGAAGCAAATTGCTAACAATCCATTTCTATATGTAATGGCTGCGCCGGGGCTGCTGTTCTTCTTGATATTCAGCTATCTGCCGATTTACGGCATTACGATTGCCTTCAAGGATTACAACTTCTCCAAGGGAATCACGGGAAGTGAATGGGTAGGCTTTAAAAATTTCGACTACTTCTTTACCTCCGACGACTTCTGGATCGTACTGCGCAACACGCTGGGATTGAATCTTCTGTTCATCCTGTTTACGACGATTACTGCGGTACTGATTGCCTTGATGTTCAATGAGATACGCAATAAATACTTCAAGCGTATCTCTCAATCGCTAATCTTCCTCCCCTATTTCATGTCATGGATTGTAGTTGGCATGATTGTTCAGTCCTTATTCGGGGGCGAGGAGCCTATGATCAATAACTGGCTGGCAGGACTTGGTATGGAGCCGGTGAACTGGATGTTTGAGGCCAAGCTATGGCCAGCTATTTTAACAGTAATTCGAGTGTGGCAGGGTGCCGGTTATCTCTCTATCATTTTCCTTGCCGCTATTACGGGCATACCCGAGGATCTATATGAAGCTGCAAGAATAGACGGAGCCTCCAAGCTGCAAATTATGTTGCGCATTACCTTACCACTACTCGTCCCAACCATTATGATTATGACCTTGCTCTCGGTTGGTAAAATTTTTAACGGTGACTTTGCGATGATCTACGCGATTATCGGAGACAATTCGCTGCTGTATCCTACAACCGATGTCATTGATACCTTTGTGTTCCGTTCGATGCGGCAACTGCATGATTTCGGGATGTCCTCGGCGGTCGGCCTGTTCCAGTCCGTCATGGGACTGCTGTTCGTCCTGGCTGCGAATGCTGTAACCCGCCGATTATCGAAAGAATCAGCTCTATTCTAGGAGGTAATTATGAAACAGAAGCAAAGTATGTCGGACCATATCTTTACGGGGACCGCCTACACCTTTCTGGCCTTATTCACCTTGTTTTGCCTGTTTCCGTTTCTGCTGATGGTCATTGGCTCCTTCACCGATGAGGGCGAATTGATTGCGCACGGCTATACGCTGTTCCCTAGCAAGCTATCGCTGGCCGCCTATGAGGCCGTCCTGCAATCCGATGTACTATATAACGGCTATGCCATTACTATTTTTGTCACCTTAGTCGGTACGCTGAGCGCATTGTGCATTTCCGCTATGCTGGCTTATTCTTTGGCTAATAAACGCAACGTGCTACAAACTCCGTTTCTGCTATTTTGCTATTTGCCGATGCTGTTCTCGGGAGGTATTATCCCGTTCTATATTGTGGTCAGCCAATGGCTGAATTTGCAGAACACCGTATGGGTTCTGATCTTGACCCTGTTATGCCAGCCTTTCCTCGTCTTTCTGCTGGTTAGCTTCTTTCGGACCATCCCGGAGGAACTGGAGGAGGCCGCGCGGATGGATGGCGCCAACGAGATGAGGATATTCTTTCAGATCATGGTCCCTATCTCAAAACCGATCTTGGCTTCCGTAGGTCTGTTCTACGCTCTGAATTACTGGAATGACTGGTTTATGGGTCTTATGTTTGTGGACAATGAGAAGCTGTTTCCTTTACAGTTGATCTTACGCAGAATGGTATCCAATATGGAAGCGGCCAAGAATCTTATTCCCTCGGGCGCGGCAATTTCGGTTACACCACCAACCTATGGGGTACGAATGGCCACCACTGTACTGACGATCGGACCGATCATACTGCTCTACCCAATGCTGCAAAAGTATTTCGTCAAAGGTCTTACTGTAGGCGCTGTCAAAGGATAGCCACGGATTCCGGCTCTAACCGGAATCCTCCGGTTAAGCATAGATGCAGACAACCAAACTCAGGGAGGTTAAAGCAATGAAATTAAGCAAATTTGCAGGATTGGCCTTATCACTATTATTGGTCTCATCCCTACTGCTCGCAGCTTGCAGCAATGGAAATACCAATAACGGCCAGAGTAATTCTGGCGGATCAGAGAACAATGCACAGGCCGACGTGTCAAAAACAAAGGAAGCGATTACATTAAAAGCCTATTTCCCCGGTGACAAGCCGGTAGGCTTTGATGAGGTGCTGCAAGCCGTCAATGACAAATTGCAGACCGATAACGTTGGAGCACAGTTGAATATTAACTTCTTACCTTGGTCGGATTACGGCAATTCGGTAGCGGTTAAAATGTCGGCAGGCGAGGAATTCGATATGTATCTCGATGCTCCCTGGTTATCCATGAACCAAATGATAGCCAGTAATTCATTGCAAGAGCTGGATGCCATGGTGGCTGAGCGCCAGGAGTTGAAAGCTTCCATCCCTGATGAGATGTGGGAGTACAATAAATTTAACGGAAAAATTATGGGCATTCCGCTAGGAACCACCCAAGGTCCCGTATATGGCCTGTTAATTCGCAAGGACCTGCGTGAGAAGCATGGTCTCCCCGAGATTAAGACATTGGAGGATCTGGAGACCTTCCTCTATACGATCAAGGAAAAAGAAACCGATGTGAGACCCTTTGTCATTAATGGAATCAAAGCAGATAAGCTCCCGTTCATTTTGAGTGATTCGGCTAATCTAGCTCTGGACGAAGTGCTGGAGATCGGAGTCAATATGTTTGCTTATTCGGTTAAGGATAAGAAGATCGTTGGTCAGTGGGAGAGCCCCATGATTGCCGATGCCTTTGAACGAGTAACCCAATATTACAGCGACGGCATTCTATCCAAAAATATTGCTCAGGAGCAAAATGCGGAAACCTTGTTCAAGCAAGGCAAGTATGCTGTGACTTATTATGCGGCAGACGGGGTTGAAGGCTTGAAATACAGCGAGATGTTGGCTGATGGCAGTGATAAGCTGGAGGTATTTGTCCCTAACGGAGACACGGCTAAGCCTTACACCGCCTTCCAGCAATGGAACTTCCTCTGCATTCCGGCTTCCTCCAAGCATGCCGATTTGGCCATGGATGTGGCTAACTGGCTGTCCATCAAGGAGAACCATGATCTAATGGAATACGGAATTCCGGGCAAGGATTGGGAAGCGGTTGGAGACTCAAGCTATAAGGTTCTCTCTAACTATTCGTTCCCGGGGTATACGCTCACTTGGCGTCCAACGCTCAACCGCACACCGGATACGATGATGGAGGACGACAAGAAGTGGTTCGATTTCTCAGCAGACCCTGCCAACTTTACGCTTAGTCCTACCGCGGGCTTTACATTTGATGCAGAGAAGGTCAAGACAGAATATGCCAAGCTTACCCCGTTCCATGATTCACTGTTCCTGCCGCTGGCCCAAGGCGTCCTGGCAGCCGATAAAGGCAAAGCACAGCTGGAAGACAAAATTAATAGTGTTGGCGGGCAAAAGGTAATTGAGGAGATTCAAGCACAAGTCGATGCGGTTACGGCTGGAAAGTAACGGATAAATATAGGAATGGAGAGATCAAACCATGCATGTTATTCGCTGTGAGAAGAACCCGATTATCCAAGTAGCAGATATTACTCCTTCCCGGCCGGATTTCAAGGTGTTGGGAGCCTTCAATGCCGGTGTAGCCAAATATGGCGACGAGACCATTCTTCTACTTCGTGTAGCTGAAGCCCCCATTGCCACGCAAGAGAATGAGGTGCTCGTTCCCCTGCTGGGGCAAGACGGCCGCATCGAAATTCAACGTTATAACAAATCAGATGCCCGTTATGATTTCTCCGATGCCCGTTATGTGTCAGTGGACGGTAGAATGATTATGCTAACTTCGATTTCCCATCTGCGGGTGGCGCGAAGCAAGGACGGAATAAACTTTGAAATCGAACGGCAACCGGCCCTATTTCCTGAGCATGAATTAGAGGCCTGGGGTATCGAAGACCCCCGAGTGACCCAGATCGGCGATACCTACTATATTACGTATAGCTCGGCCTCCAGCCGGGGTGTGGGTGCCGCTCTGGCTGAAACGAAGGACTTCCGCAGCTTTAAGAAGCACGGGATGATGCTGGCCCCTGAGAATAAAGACGTCATGCTGTTCCCTGAACCCATCTTGGGCAAATATGTTGCCCTGCATCGGCCTGTTCCCAAATCTTTTGGTGAGCCAGAAATGTGGATCGCCGAGTCGCCAGATTTGCTGCATTGGGGGAACCACCGCTTCCTGATGGGACTCAGCGAGCAGGGCTGGGATTCCGCTCGCATGGGCGGAGGCGCTGTGCCCCTCAAGACCGAGCAGGGTTGGCTGGCCCTGTACCATGGGGCAGACAGTAAGCACCGCTACTGCATGGGGGCTGTTCTTCTTGACTTGCATGATCCTGGCCGGGTGCTGGCCCGCTCCTCTCGCCCCTTCCTGGAGCCAGAGGCTGATTATGAAGTCAACGGATTTTTTGGTAAGGTTGTCTTCTCTTGCGGCGCTTTACTGGAAGGCGATACAGTCCGCATGTATTACGGTGCAGCCGATGAAGTGATGGCCATGGCCGATATTCCTCTGCAAGACATTCTGGATACACTGGAATAAATAAATAGAAACTCCCCCTTCTATCATTCAGCTTAGGCTGAGGAAGGGGGAGTTCTATTATTAGGTTAGCAGATAAACCTTTATTTAGGGAGCTATAAGCTTATGGTGATGGTCCTTTAAATCAATTTGATAGTATCCCAACGTCTCTAATCGCTCTTCTTTACTCAGATTTCCATAACGGTGCCAGCCAAGAGTTGTTATACCATTCTCCTCAATGGACCAATCAAAGGCCTTGCCCGTGATGTCATAACCATAATAGAACCCCGGCTTGCCCAAATGGGCCACAGACCATTTCCCATTAATCAACGTTGCCTTCTTTAGATTGCTTGTTTCATGGGCATCGAGTAGACCGCGCTCATATCTCATCAAGTAATAAACCTCATCTTGGTAGGTCTTCACATCCTTAATCGGTGCTTGTTCAATCCCTACCCTGGAGATATCCTCGCCATCCACGCGATACAAACTAAATTCCTGCGTTGTGTCCCATGCATAATTTAAATAAAATGAACTCGTTTCCGTTTTAAACCATAGATCTCCAAGTTTGATTTTATCGGGAGCCTCCATATATTTCTCGTAAGCAAAAGGGATGAATTGAGTGTCAAAACTAGGTGAAAGCTGACTCACCAGTAATTTATCATTTTCTTTAATGACAACCATATAACGGTCGCTATAAATCACAGCTTTTCCTTGGTAAAGTAAATCCAGGACACGGGTCAAGCTTTGGTCTTCAATCGCTGTGCCATCCTTATCTCTTAAAATAATTAAACTATAAGCTTGAGAGAATTTCTTCGGCAAATAGACCACTTTCTTGTTTAGCGCCTCGCCAATCTCTCTCAGTGGAATGTATGTAACCTTATTCTGAATTCTTGGTACCACATCCATACTTTTTGTCTGACCGTCAATTAAGATTTTTTTATTTCCTAGCTTCAAGGAAATGGCTTTGTCATTATGCTCAATGATAATGGATTGAGTCGTTGTATTATAATCTACCTTTGCCCCGAACCCCTCGGAAATAAAGCGAAGGGGCACCAGTGTTCTTCCATCCTTAATGATGGGCTGAACAGCGGGAACTTCCTGCCCGTTAACAAAGCCTACGGCGCTTTCGGGAGAGAGGATAATACTGTTGTTCAAGTCGGTTTCGGTTATATCTTCATAAGTGTTTTGGAGACTCTCCGCATGAGCCACATAACCAAACGACAGGAATAATGCAAATGTGAATAATGCTGTTATAAGTTTTGAATTCATGACTAAACCTCTCATTTGCCAAGGTAATTTATTAATGTCATAACTGACTGAGTTTATATGCATGGTGCCTCTTAAGAAGGCATCATCACGCCCATCTCTCGTGCTGCTTCAATGAGAATCGGCCCGTATTCCGCCAGGCGTTCCCGCGTCAGGCGGCTGGTAGGTCCTGACACGGACAGGGCAGCCGCCAGCTTACCCGTTCGATCAAAGATAGGGGCGGCCACCGAGCTAGCTCCCTGCTCCCTCTCCTCATAGCTGGTAGCGTAACCTTGCTTGCGAATATCTTCCAATTGCATCACGTAAGTGTCCCGATCAATGGATTCAGGCCAATCCGGGCTGTTCAGCACTGCTTGCAGCACTTCTTCGCCCGAATAAGCGACCAGCACCTTGCTCGATGCGCCTACATAGAGCGGGAGCCTTGCTCCAACCGGGGCCACTCTTCGAACTGCCTGATTGCTCTGTACAGCCTGAATTCGCAGTCGCTCGTAGCCGTCCCGCAAGTATAAGCTAACTGTCTCGCCCAGCCGATCCCGCTGCTGCTCCATTAGCGGTAGCAGCAGGATAGCCGGATCATCGCTATTCGCCAAATGCGCGGATAGCTCCCATATTTTCAGACCCAAACGATATTTCTCTGTCTGGGGGTCACGAACGACAAAACCCCGCTCCTCCAAAGTGGTTAATAAGCGATGTACCGTGCTTTTATGCAAGCCAATTTCACTGGCGATTTCCGTTAATCCCAAATTGCTGGATCTGGTAAAACAAATCAATATATCCAAAGCCCGCTCTACTGCACGAACCGTTAGCTTTCGATCTTCCACCCCGTATCAGCTCTCCTTATGTTTCACTATATGAAACTCGGTTACATAAATTATATGAAAGATGCTCTTTTCCGTCAATCCATCCCTGTTTTCCATTGACTTTGAGGGGCAATCGCCTTACGATTAATTTAAGATAATCGTGTTATTTCGACATTTTTTCCTTTATTTTGTCATTTGCATACATTTTCAAGCTGCAAACTATATGTACTACAAGGAGGGAAGAACATGAGCCACACCGGCCAGGATGATCTTCCCTTGTCCTCTTCGGCTTACATCACCGGCGACACTTCCGCAACGGCAACACGGCGAATCAGCATTAAGCATGTCATAGTGGCATTTTTACTCTCCGTGCTGTTCTTCCTGCTGTTCTGCTTTGTTTCTCTTCATGGCTATATCGCCTGGGTGCTGTCCAATCCTACGGTAGCGCCTCTGTACTCCAACCCTAAGCTATCCAAAAATCTGGAGTACGAGGATATCGTGTTCCCGGCGGCGGATGGCAGCCGAATGATGCAAGGGTGGTATATCCCTGCGGAGGATTCCGCAAAAACGATTGTGTTTAGTCACGGATATGGGGCAAATCGCGAGGAAACCTGGATACCGATGTATGATTTGGCCAACTACGCCCATAGCCAAAATTTTAATGTCGTCATGTTTGACTTCGGTTTTGCTGCCCAGAATAGCAAGGAGGTCGCAACCGGTGGCAAGAAGGAAGCCCAGCAGCTACTCGGAGCCATTCAGGTTGCCAAACAACGTGGCGCAGAAGAGATCATCATATGGGGATTCTCGATGGGGGCCGGAACTGCATTACAGGCCACGCTAAATAACGAGGATATTGACGGAATGATTCTGGACAGCACCTTCCTGCTCGAGCCGGATACCATGTACCATAATATCCGCCAGCATATCGGCTTGCCACGCCATCCGTCGCTGGAGATTATCGGTATGCTACTGCCCGTGCTGAACGGAACCAGCATGCGGCAAATCCCTTATACTCAAGTGAAGTCTGAGGATTATCCGTTCCCTATTCTGTTTATCCATGGGACCGAGGATGAGAAGGCACCTTATCCCATTGCCGAGAAGCTCGCCGCTCATCAGAGCAACCCCGTCTCCGATGTCTGGATTGTTGAAGGCGCGCACCATGAGCTAATTTTCCGGGAGCACCCGAAGGAATATCTTCGCAAAGTCTCCCTGTTCCTTGGCAACATCAGAACGCCTTCAGGGAACTAGAAGTGACGCATCAAGCCCGGCCATAGGTCCATATTTGCATAGCATAGGTCAACCCTTCTCCAGCATAAGCTGATCAAGAGTGTACGCTGAGTACCTGAGGAGGTAAACCTGATGTTGTTCATGTATGGACCTTATTTGCCTATACGTATTCTCGAAGATATCCGTTCCTGGAAGCAGGAAGAGGCAGAGCATACGAAGCTGATCTCCAGCATCTCGGGTGGACTCGAAGAGGAGTACAACGAGACTCTGGAAGATTGGCGCCAGGTGTTCTCCGATATGGAAGCTGCTGCGGATCGGCTCTTGCGCGTTGCGTCTTCTGATTCGGCTGTCTCGCTTCATGCAGAAGAGCTCCCACGGCATACAGAACGCCTGCTTGGAGCTGCCTTCCGCCAATCAGAGCAATTTATCAGCCAGCTTCATTCCATGCTGGAAGACAGCCGTGCTGCTCAAACCGCGGAAGCCGCTCCCTTCGTTCGCGGGCATATCATTCCGAAGTCCCAATACTATCTGAATCGGCTTGCAGGCTGGAATCATCCTGGAGAAATAACCCGTAGCGTCATTAGCGGGACGCCTCCGGTGCTCCCGGCTCCCCTGGAGACGGGTGGCTGGCGCTCCCCTCAAGCAGAAGAACGGCCTGTTCCCATCGGGGGACATACTCTCCCCCCACTACCCTATCCTTACGATGCCCTTGAGCCTTATATCGATGAGAAGACGATGCGTATTCATCATGACAAGCATCATCAAACCTATGTTGACGATTTGAACAAAGCGGAGAAGAAGCTTCAGGAAGCCCGCAAGTCCGGAAATTTCGATCTGGTGAAGCATTGGGAACGAGAACTGGCCTTTAATGGAGCAGGACATTATCTTCACACCATCTTCTGGGACATTATGAATCCTGCGGGGGGCGGCAAGCCGGAAGGTGAACTGCTGGCGCAAATTAAACGTGACTTCGGCAGCTACGAAGCCTTCCACAAGCAATTCTCCGAAGCCGCGGCCAAGGTGGAAGGAGGAGGCTGGGCCATCCTGGTATGGAGTCCGCGCAGCCACCGCCTGGAGATACTTACGGCCGAGAAGCATCAGAACTTGTCGCAATGGGATGTCGTCCCTTTGCTCACCCTCGACGTGTGGGAGCATGCCTATTATTTGAAGCATCAAAATGTTCGGGCCGACTATATCAAGGACTGGTGGAATGTGGTCTATTGGCCAGCCGTAGCGCAGCGATTCGAGGCCGCCAGGAAGCTGAAATGGCAGCCCTACTAAAAAAGCGGCCCCATCGTATACAGCAAAGAGCGCCTTCCTTAGCCTGCGGGTATAATCCCCGTTAGGCCCTGAAAGGCGCTCTCTGGTTATATGCTGTCCTAACCTAATTCTTCAACAATGACAGGAACTCTGCACGTGAAGCTGCATCATTACGGAACGTTCCCCGCACGGCTGAGGTTACCGTCTTGCTGCCTGGCTTCTTGACGCCTCGGGCACACATGCAAAGATGCTCGCCTTCCACAACCACCATGACGCCTCGGGGCTGCAATACTTCATCCATAATATCAGCGATCTGCGATGTGATTCTCTCCTGTACCTGCAATCTGCGGGATACTGCCTCAACGAGTCTGGCCAGCTTGCTAAGACCGGCAATATGTCCACTTGGAATATAGCCGATATGCACCTTGCCGAAGAAAGGCGCCATATGGTGTTCGCATTGACTGTAGTACGTAATATCCTTGACGATAACAAGCTCTTCGTGATTCTCTTCGAAGGTAACCCCAAGCACGTCGCGAGGTTCTATCGCATATCCGGCAAAGATCTCCTCGTACATACGGGTTACCCTTGCAGGAGTATCCAGCAAGCCTTCCCGCTCTACATCTTCCCCGATCAATTTCAATATCTCGCGTACATGATGTTCGATCTGCTCCCTGTTATCGCCTACCTGCTTATTTAGATAATCCTTTACTCCGGCCATTCTTAGCGCCTCCTTCCCTTCATTTCATCTTACATGCGTAAAGTTGCTATTTTCTCTTTGGACGTTGACGAGATGGGCCATTTTGGTTCTTCATCATCTGTTGCGCACGTTGCATCTGTTTGCCATTTAAATTATAGCCCATCTGCTTCGCCATTTTCTGCAGCGCTTCCGGATCACTCTGCATTTTGGTCATCTGTCTGCGCAGATAGAATATCCCGATTACAAACCCAGCAACTAATCCGACGACCAAAGTAATAATTGGAATTACAATATTCATGTTTTTTGCCACCCCTGCCTTAATATCGTGCGGTTCCGACGGGCGGGCGCACTTCAAATATAATAGCATTGACCCTTCCGTGATTCAACAGCTTAGGCCAGAACGGCCTCGATAAATAAGGTGGTCTCCGTGGCCAGATCAATTTCAGATACGTTCATCTCATCGCCCGCTCCCCGTACAATCCGAATCACCGGACGGCCTGGCAGGCCCCGATGCTGCCTTACGACCACCCCGGTCTCCTTGGTGGATAGCCGGACAGAGGAACCATTGGGGTAAACGGATATGATTCGTGTAAACTCCACAAGCACCTCATGATCCAGTTCATGCTCCGAGCAAGCCATCAAATGTTCGCAAGCCTCATGGGGCAACATCCTGCGACCATCCTTGCCACCCCCACTAATGAGGTTGTCATACATGTTAGCTACCGCGACAATTCTGGCGAACAAATGAATTTCATCCCCCGAGATGCCACGAGGGAAGCCGGCGCCATCCGGGCGCTCATGATGCTGCAACGCCGCATGGGCAATCAGCAAATTGAATTCCCGCTTGTGACGCAACAGCTCATATCCTCGCCAGGTATGGTGATCTTTGGGGTCACCCGAAATGGCATCGTCTGAAGTTAACGTGGCTTTACCGATATCATGTAACATGGCTCCAATGGACAGGTCCTTAAGCTGAGAGAAATTCAAGCCCATATTTAGTCCGATCATCGAGGAAATAAGGCATACATTCACAGCATGCAAATAGGCAGCATTATCCGCCGTGCGAATATCTGTAAGTTGGAGCAGTGCCTCCTTGTTGCCGAGCACATCATTCAGCAGGCTGTCCACACTAGCGCTGATTTTGCGTGCACTCCAGTCCTTGCCCGACCTGATGACCTGCAACGTCTCGGACATCTCCCGAAATACAGCTTGTTTCGTCGCTTCGCTGAGCACCTCTTCCGGCTCAACATCCTCGTAATTGACATCTTGAATATACAGCATGGTCACGCCAATCCGTCTTAAGGTATTAATCATAAATACGGTAAGCTGAATGCCTGCCGACAATAGAGCGGTTCCATTCGCCGAATAGACGGTCTTGCCCAGATACTGCCCCGGTTCAATATCATCGATACTGATATATAGCATATGTCATCCCTCCACGCTCACGTTACGATCATGTCTTATCCGTCTCATCATCAGTGGCTTGCAGCTTCCGGGCAGCACGCTTCAATCGCGTCAGCACCTCTTCGTCCTGTTCGGTACGAAGTGCCTGCTCAACGGCTTCCCTGGCTTCCTCTCCACCAATTCGGCTTAGCGCCCATGCCGCGGTCCCCCGTAGCACCGGTCTGGGATCACGAACCATTACATCTATTAATTTCGGTACGGCAGCGGCATCTTTGAAATTGCCCAGCGCAATGACCGCATTCCGCTGAATCGGCATCTTGCCTCGCCAGGCAGCAGCGGTATCTCCGAATCGCTCCTTAAACTCCCGATTGGTTAGGTCTAGCAGCGGTAGCAGCAATGGCTTGGCTTGCTCAGGATTGGGTTGCAGCTCTGGCCGATGATTCCAGGATTTCCCCTTGTTCTGGGGACAAACGATCTGGCATGTATCACAACCATAGAGCCGATTGCCAATCTTGACCATGAAGTCATCCTCTACAAAGCCCTTGGTTTGCGTTAAAAAAGAAATGCACCGTTGGGCATTCAGTACGCCGGGGCCTACAAGTGCTTCGGTTGGACAAGCATCAATACATTTAGTGCAATCCCCGCACCCTTCCGTTACCGGGGTATCTGGTGGAAATGGCAAGTTCGTAATCAGCTCACCAAGGTAAATCCATGAGCCCCATTTAGGGGAAATGATCGCACAGTTCTTCCCCTTAAAACCGATCCCGGCCCGCTCGGCCACCGCCCGATCCACCAATGCGCCGGTATCCACCATGTTCTCGATCCTCGCTTCAGGCACGCGTTCCAGAATGAAGCGCTCCAGTCGGTCCATCGCCTCGCGCAGCACATAGTGATAGTCCCGGCCCCAGGCGGACCGTGCCATAATGCCCCGGCGATTGCCCGGTTCCGACTTTGGAGGATTCTCCATCTTTGACGGGTAGGCTACCGCAACCGAAATGAGCGAAGCTGGCTGCTCCAAGGATAGTTCCGGATATATGCGCTTATTGATGTCTCGCTCCTCGAAGCCGGATTCGTAACCCTTGTCACGACGATCCTGCAGCACTGCCTTCAAGGACAAGAACGGGTCTGCGGAGGCAAAGCCGATGTCATCAATGCCAAGCTCCACGGCTACATCCTTAATTTCCCTCTTCAATTTGGCCCAGCGGTTCTCGCCCTGCTGGAGACTGACCTGCTCGGGTGCTGTCTTTGACATTTGATGGTCCCTCCCGACTGCTCATGTACTCCTGCCACAACGAAGGCGATGCCCTGTTTTACCTGCTTCACATTCCCTCTTTATTATGAAGACAAGCGCTTGATCGCCTCCCGGGCTAACAGATCACAATGATTATTTAACTCGTTATCGCTATGGCCTTTTACCTTCACGTATTCCACTTGATGAATCCCCATCAACCGCCATAATTCTTCCCATAAATCGCGGTTCTCCACGGGCTGATTCTTGCTGTTCTTCCATCCGTTCTTCAACCAACCGCGTATCCAATTCTGCTGAAAACAGTTCACGACATAAGCAGAATCGCTATATACCTGCACTTTGCATGGCTCCTTAAGCTGGCTTAACGCAGAAATAACTGCCTGAATCTCCATTCGGTTATTGGTCGTCATCGCTTCCCCACCGGATAAGTCCTTGCGATGCCCGTTAAACAACAGCACAGCCCCCCAACCTCCGGGACCTGGATTACCAGAGCAGGCTCCATCCGTATAAATCATAACTTCCTTCACGGTTTTCCCTCCACAGTAAAAGGCTATAATCCACGTATTTTTCCGACAGGCCAAAATACAAACTCGGCACGTCCGATAATCAATTCTTCACTGACGCTACCAAAATAGCGACTATCCTTACTGCGTCCGGCATGACGATTGTCGCCCATGACAAAATACTGCCCCTCGCCAAGCTTCAGCTCTTCCATGTCTCCATCCTCGATAAGAGCATCCGTATATACCTCATTCAGCGGCTGATCATTCACGATAAGAAGCTGGTTGCGCACCTCTACCGTATCGCCTGGCACGGCAACCACCCTTTTCACAAGAAATGACTTTTTGGCAGCATCCATACTTGGGTCCTTAAGAATAACGACCTCTCCCTGCCGGGGGTCCATGAACCAATACACCAGCTTGTCTACAAATAAACGCTCCTGCTCCTTTAGCGTTGGCTCCATCGATTGCCCCTTAACCATCGACAAATTAAACACATACACATTCAGCAGCAGCATAATGACAAATGCCACTACCATCGTCTTCAGTATATCCCACAATTCAGCAACCCAATGAGTCTCTGGGTGGTGTTGAGGCGGGTGATGAGGTGCCCTAGGGCTGCTCTCCTCCGCCAATTCGTGATTATCCGTGTATACGCCCGGTTCCATCCTACACCTCGTCTAAGCTCGATAAATTCCATCGTAACCTTCATGTATTCTACAAAATTTTAAACAATCTCTATAATAGAAAAGCATATCCTCCATCCATTTGCAATGGATAAAGAATATGCTTCAACATTTCCCGATATATTCCAGGGAATATCGTTCAATTGGAACCTGATAAGGAACGCGTTGCGGCAATGCCAAGCTTCTGAAATGCCTCCAGAAATTTGCTTGCCCCGTAACCCATCGCTTCGTATAACGGCATGATTGCTTTATTATGTTCGTCTCCTGCAACCATGATGCGGCGTACGTTCCGTTGTTGAAACCGTTGCTCCATCGCAGATACCAGGCTACGTCCTACTCCGCGCCGACGGAAATCCGGGTGAACCGCCATTCGATAGATACAACCTGTGTTCTGATCAATTGTTCCGATTAAGACCCCTTTTATCTCTTCTTCCACTTCTGCGACCATAATCAGTTCGGAATCCCAAGATAGTTGTCTGGCAAACGCGTACTTGGTGTCTTCGTAGCAATCCTCTGATAAGGCCACCTGCAATAGCTCCATCACTTGATTTGCATCACTCAACTGAAAGGAACGAATAAGCATGCTATGATCTCCCTTTTCTTCATACAAGATGGGCTGATGCAGGAAAACAAGCTCCTTGTTTTTTTACATCAACCTAATATTTTGAATCCAGACAAAAAACGAGAAAAAACTGCTTGCTTGTCCATTAAAACATATAAATCTCCCAAATACATCATTTTTCTTCTGTAAACGCTTCATATTAAGCGTTTACAATTGTGAACTTTTTCGAAATGTCCTCAGATGGTTCACAGAAATGCATATATTTTTATCTAGTACCAATAATAGGAATGTATTGAGTATGTAAAGGAGCTTACCAGCTTTACTATCTTATGACCGAGAATTTACGTTTTTCGCCACCTTCTTCATGATTACAGTCCACTGTACATGTTTATATAGAAAGTGGGAGACTCTTTAGTCCAATTAAATCGGAGGTTATTATCATGGCACATGAATTACCGGCTTTACCCTATCCTGCAAACGCATTGGAGCCTCACATCGATGAGCAGACCATGAATATCCACCATGATCGGCACCACAATACCTATGTCACGAACCTGAATGCAGCATTGGAGAAGTCACCAGAGCTGCAAAACAAGAGTGTAGAGGAACTTATTTCCGACCTGAACGCCATCCCGGAATCGATTCGCACCGCTGTACGCAACAATGGTGGAGGACATGCGAATCATAGCCTCTTCTGGAAGGTCATCGGCCCCAAAGGGGGAGGCGCACCAACAGGAGAAGTCGCTAAGGCAATCGACAGCGAACTTGGCGGATTCGATAAATTTAAAGAGGAGTTCGCCAAAGCTGCAACAACCCGCTTCGGCAGCGGCTGGGCTTGGCTCGTTGTGGGCAAGGATGGCAAGCTTGCGGTTACCAGCACGGCCAATCAGGATAACCCGATTTCGGAGGGCTTAACTCCAATTCTGGGTCTGGATGTCTGGGAGCATGCTTACTATTTGAAATATCAGAATAAACGTCCAGACTATATTGCAGCCTTCTGGAATGTCGTGAACTGGGACGAAGTGAATCGACTCTACGAGGAAGCCAAAAAATAGGCATTGAAAAGCCGGTTGCTAGGCCATAATAAAACCAACTCCAAGAGAGGAAGGTTACTTATGACACCAGAAAACGAACGGCTAACCAATGATCCCAAGGAAATGTTGAAGTCCAAGAAAGCGGACGACGCCCAAAAGCAGCAATTTACGGAATTCGTTCAGACTCTTGGCAGCACCAACGCTTCCGAAAATGCCGGAAAGGTATCCGAGGAGGAACACCGGGAGCCGGATATGCAAAACCATATGAAATCAGTGGAGAATCTCCGAAACTGATGATATGGTGAAGAAAAGTATAGGTACTTCTAATAAAACAGCCTACCTGAATATCAGGCGGGCTGTTTTTTATGTTGTCTTATTTGATTCAAATGTTTATAGCTCGACCTTCCAGTTGGCCATCATCTTGGCAACTTCCGGGTCGTTGAGTGCAAAGAAAAGACTATTCCCTGTATCAAGACCAGTAATGGAGGCCATCTCCTCCGAACTTAATTCAAAGTCAAATATATTGATATTTTCGATAAGTCGCTCTTTACGTACTGATTTTGGAATAACTACGATTTCACGTTGAGTTAGCCAGCGCAGCACAACTTGAGCGACGGTTTTGTTGTGATTTTGTGCAATAGTGACCAGCATCTCATTGCCAAACAAGTTGTTGCGTCCCTCGGCGAATGGCGCCCATGACTGATGTTGCACTCCTTGCCCTTTCAGGAAAGCAGCATCTGCTAGCTGTTGTTGAAACGGATGCGTCTCAATTTGATTAACCGCAGGTACGATTTTGTTATGACCAATCAGGTCCATCAGACGGTCCGATGAAAAGTTACTAACACCAATCGCCTTAACTTTTCCCTCGTCGTACAGTTCTTCCATCGCACGCCAAGCCCCGTAGTAATCGCCAAAAGGCATGTGGATGAGGTACAAATCCAGATAATCAAGCTGCAGCTTCTCCAAAGACTTGGAAAACGCCAGCTTGGCCTTTTCGTAGCCGGCATCCTGAACCCATAGCTTGGTTGTGATGAACAGTTCTTCCCGAGCCACGCCGCTCCGCTTGATCGCCCGCCCAACTGCCTCCTCATTCTGGTAACCGGCAGCGGTATCAATCAGACGATAACCAGCCTTTAACGCCTCGTATACGGTATTCTCACTTTCTTCGGCATCGGGAACCTGATAGAGACCAAAGCCAATAATCGGCATTTTCACTCCATTATTTAGAGTTACGGTGTGCATATTTATTCCTCCTAGTATTAAATATAAAATTGGCAAATGGTCGCCTTACCCTGAAATCCAGCACCACAGCGGGGATTTCCGCTTTCGGCTCATTTGCGTTACAATAAGCCTATCGCCTTCGTGTTACACGAAGTCAAGCGGTCTTTAATCATATTTTTTAAGGGGAGGAATTACCAAGTGTATACCGTCCAAGATGCCGCCTTGATGACAGGATTGACCGAACACGCGGTACGCTTTTACACAGATAAAGGTCTTGTTCCTAGCGTGCAACGTAATAAAAATAACATTCGGTTATTTGACGAAGAATCTATTAACTGGCTATACGGCGTCAAATGTCTCAAGCAGACGGGGCTGCCGATTGAGAATATTAAAACCTATGTCGACCTTTGTCTTGAGGGGGATTCAACCGTCCCTCAGCGCTTTGAAATGATGATGGAGTACCGGGAGGCTGCGTTGGTTCAGCTTGAAGAGGCCAAGCGCCGCGTGGCCCATTTGGAAGAGAAGGCCCGCCAATACCAGGCCATTATGGAAGGGACCAGCCCAGACACCACCAACCCGGCCAAATGGGAAACCCAGCGGGAGAATGCAGGCGATTGTCCGGCTTCTGAATTGAGAGAACCTGACCTTTCTGAACCCGGATCTTCCCTCCAATGCCCGGTAGCCGCTTCACAAGGGATGGATAGCCTGTTAAGTTAGGCTGCGCCAAAAAAGAACCCTCCCCTTTGGTAGACGGTGTGTTCACCTGTCACCCAAGGGGGGGTTCTTTTGCCTATAATTTATATTGTCAGAGAGTCTTAGCTGGCTGGCGTAAACTTGATCCAGTCATAGTACGCTCGCACTGGGGAGCCTGGGTAAATAAATTTCCCTGTCCAATATTGCTCTGCCGCATTGGCTCCGGCCCAGAAGTTAACCATGATATGACCCGGATTCGTAGGCAATGGACCACGCGATCCCGTCTCCGTATGCACTAGTTGACCGTCAACATACCATTTAATGAAGGTAGGAGACCATTCAAAGGCATAATTATGGAAGTCCAGTGCAGCATCAAAGCCAAGGTCTATAATCGTGCTGTGATTACCAACCCCTGCCGTAAAATAATTGACTTCCAATTTGGTTGTATCCTTCCCGAGAATTTCGATATCAATCTCATCGTTCAGCTTCACGTTCGGATCTGGGTTATAATACGTGAATAAGGAGGTCACAAGACCTGTTCCTTTAGCAACTTTCATACGCGCCTCAACTCGTCCAAATCCGTATTTGGTATTCGTGGCATATTCCCCCGATGCATAGGGCTTGCCCAAGCAATTAGCCGGACACCCGACGTTATCCAATCGAAGAGCCATCACTCCGTTGTTAAATTCAACATTACTGGCTTTCCAGGCCACGCCAAAGTCAGAGCCGTTCGCCCAGCCATCTGAAATGTAGAACATGCTTGGGTTTGCAGCGTTCAAATTCTCTGTGAACCCGGTTGCCGCTGACGCCGGGATGACCAGTAGCAAGCTTACGCCTAGCATCATTGCACTCAATATACCGCGGATTTTCCCTAACATCATCTTCTTCATCTTAATTATCCCTCCTCATGGTTTTGGGTGAAAAACTGCGGGAGATAAGGCCGGTTCTGCTCCAGCATTTCATCCAACATTCTCTCAACATCATTTACGGAATAGGTCAACGGATGATGTGTCAAAGCCAGTAGTGCCATTCCCCGGTCACCGGTAACGGCTGCTTCGATAGCCAGTTGCTCATAGGTTTTTACAGATCGAATCAACCCCTTCGCCGCTTCTGGAACAACCGTGATCGGCTGAACCAGGGGCCCCTCATTCGTTACTTGGCAATTCACCTCAATGCAGGCATCCTTCGGGAGAAAGTCCAAGGTATCTCCATTGGCAACATTCAGTGTCTGGATGTCCCTGGAATTATTATACAGAGAATTCATTAATTTTACAGCCGCTTCGGAATAGTAGGCTCCTCCGCGTTGTTCCAACTGCTTTGGCTTTTCCTTCAACTCAGGGTCCTTGTAGATTTCAAATAGTTCATCCTCCAGGCGCTGAACCGTCTCGGCACGCGTCTCTCCACGGGAGGCCGCTTGCTGTTGCTCCTCCAGCATTTCTCGCTGCAAATAGAAATACTTCAAATAATAAGATGGAATAGCCTTCAAAGATTGCAGCAAAGTACCGTTCCAGGCAAACTGCGGAACATTGCGCGCGGAGTACCCTTCCTGGTTGGCTAACAGTTCCGCAAGCTTGGACTTGCCGTCAATAGTAATTTGACTGATCCAATGCAGGTGATTCAAGCCCACGAACTCGCAGTGAATACGCTCAATCGGCACTTCGTACAAGGAAGACAACCATTTGTAAGCCGCAATAGGAGAATTACACAAGCCAATGGAGCGGACACGGGAATGCTTGTAAATCGCCTCGGTCACCATACCCGCCGGATTGGTGAAATTAAGCATCCAGGCATCCGGGCAGAGCTCTTCAATGTCTTTGCAGATATCCAGCAGCACGGGGATGGTCCGCAAGGCCTTCATCATTCCGCCCGGTCCTGTTGTCTCCTGACCAATCATGCCGTATTTCAACGGGATGGTCTCATCCCAGGCCCGTGCTTGCAACAGCCCCACCCGCATCTGAGTGGTAACGAAGGTTGCCCCGACCAGCGCAGAACGCCGATCCATCGTCATGACAAGCTTGATGGGTAGCCCAGATGCCTCGATCATACGCCCGGCAAGCTGCCCCACGATCTTCAGCTTGTGCGCTCCTTCCGGAATATCGACAAGTACAATTTCAGTGACTGGCAGAGTCTCATAATTTTGAATAAACCCTTCTATCAGCTCGGGTGTATACGACGATCCTCCACCAATAACGGCGATTTTCAGTTCCCGCTTCATGCTTGCTCCTCCTTTACTGACAACCCTTCATTAAGTCGGTCATACACCCCATCCTCCACGGGATGCCCGGACTTCTCCATAGCTAGCAGGACAGCCCCCGCCACGGGTTCCATCGTTAACCGCCGCAAGCGGCACCCGGGAGCTAACGGCATGATCATCTCCTCGATTTGCGGTGTAATGAACCGACGATCGCCTCGGGTTAACACGCTGCCAACCAACACAAGGTCGAAACGATCCTGCATCATACCCAGCTTACCAATGACCGCAGCAGCAGCCTTCCCCAACTCGCGGCCTTGTCGCTGGAGGATTCCCCTTGCTGCCTCATCTTGCTCTGCCACCTGAAACAGCAGCTTCGTTAAATGTCTTGGAGCCCGTGCTCCGCGATCCAGATAATCATGGAACAAACGCTCCACTGAGGGATAATCCAGGGTTTGCAGAACCGCTTCGGTCAGGAGGGTTGAGTTCTCCCTCCCCTCCCAAGCGCGAATAACTGTGCGGAATACCTCCACCGCCAATTCCCCGCCCCCGCCGAAATCGCCGAACATGTATCCGAAGCCCCCGACCTGCAGCGATTCGCCCTGCTTGTTAATTCCGTAACAGTTGGTGCCACTGCCGCAAACCAGGACAACTCCGTCCGCTTGCCGTGTGCCTGCCCGCAAACCAATCTCTGTATCGCATACAATGCCATGCTGTGGAAATTCCATATCTGCAATCATCGGTCTCAGCACCTGAAAGTCTGCTTCCCGGTCGGCGCCGGCCAGGCCAAACATGGCATAGCTAATCTGACTACGAGTAATACCGGCTTGCTTCATCGCTTCTCCGGATGCCTGTTGAATGCTACGCCTTGCCAGTTCCACCTGGACCTGGTGATTGCCGCAGCCACTCAGCCCCCGTCCCATAATTCTGCCTTGCTCATCGGTGACGACGGCCAAAGTTTTGCTTCCACCACCGTCTAATCCCAAATAGTAGTTCAACGCCGTCCTCTCCTATTTCAGCTTACTTAGGTTCTCCTGCCATCTTTCTGTCTTGTACTTCAGCAATTTGTCATATCCCGCCTTCTGCGCATCCGCTTCTGCCTGATCAAGCGTCGCAGCCACCTCTGTCTCAGACTTCGCGTTCATGACGGCCGACGCCAGGACCTTGGTATAGATATCGAGTACACTTTGTGCCACGATTCCTTCCTCGCTATCCCCCGCCGGATCAAGGTTCGTAAATTCTGTTGTGTTGTATTGTGTTTTCCAGGTAATCTCCGACTGCCATCTTGACTCCCAGTTCTGCTTCTCCGGCGGAAGGGTGGATTCAAATTTCATCTTCGAATTATCCACATATACGGTATTGCCCACCCACTGGAAGTTGACGGTGGCATTCATCAATTCATCGCGGCCTTTCGTATCCGAAGTGAACTTCTCCGTGAACAAAGGAGCTTCTTCTTCATCCGCGCCGTCCCAATACAACCCCTCTGGTCCCCACATAATGATCCGTTGTCCCTCGGGACCCGTCATCCAATCGAGGAACGCAAAGATCGCTTCTGGGTCCTTGGCTGAGCGGGTAATCACATTCACATTCCAGCCCTGCTGCTTGTAATCACCGGGATAAATCTTGTTCTTATCCAGCCCTGCCTTATGAATAGGCCATACCATAATGTAGCCAGCCTCCGGATCTTCTGCCGATAGCAAGGCATTGCCGATAGCTCCAAACTCCGTTGGGCTTGAGGCCACATACATAGCGACCTGTCCATTCCGTACCTTCTGCTCGACCTGCTCCAGCTTTTGCGTGAATGCATCTTGCGAGATTAATCCTTCACGGTATAGCTTATTGGCAAATCCGATGCCTTCCCTGAACACCGGGTCAGTGAACAGTGAATTTAATTGATCTCCGGAAGGGACACCCTTCATTGCGGTGAACGTAGCGGGATAATTCTCGCCAAATGCCGTCGTTAATATCTCTATACCGGCCCCTCCCTGCCCAACCTCCAACGGCACAACATTCGGATAATTGGCCTTCACCTGCTTCAAATAAGCATACAAGTCATCGGTAGTCTCCAGCGCCGGAGCACCAAGCTCGTTATAGATTTTCTTGTTGACCAGATATCCTGCATTGCCGTTAGGCTGCGTCGTATACCAGTTAGGGAACTGATATAACTTCCCGTCGGGTGACCTGAGCATATCGAGCGTTGAGTCTCCTGCCCATTTTTTCAAATTAGGGTACTTCTCCAAATAGTCGTCAAAGGGGACCAGCATTCCGGCAGAGCGCAGCTTCTCCACATCCGCTCCCCGTTCCATCCAGATCACATCCGGCAATTGCCCGGATACAATCATGGTACTCAGCTTCTGCTTGGCGTTGCCGCCAGAACTGATGGGCTCTACGGTAATCTGCTTGTTCTCTTGAATCCATTTGGTGGACAGGTCCTCTCCCCAGTTAGGCATCGTATACCAATCGTAGTGGCCATAGAAGGTGAAGGTCAGCGGACCCGACTCACCCGCAGATGGCCCTCCACCTTGCGGAGCTCCTTCATTAGCCTTGTTGTCAGCCCCTCCGCCCGAACAAGCGGTCAGCGCCAGCACAGCCGCCAACATGGAAATGAACGCCAGCCTTTTTGTTGTTTTCCAATGTTTCCAATGCTTCATACAAGACTCCCCCTCATTTGCGGAACTATTCCTTCAAAGACCCGATCATGACACCCTTCACAAAATACTTCTGCACAAACGGATATACGCACAAGATGGGTACTGTCGCGACCATCATCGTGGCCATGGACAATGACTTGGTAGTTACCGTCTTCATTCGGTTCAAATGACTGGCGGCGGCTGAATCCATCTGCGACATCTGCTCAAGCATGATGTTCGAGTTCAATATCTGCTGCAACTTGGTTTGTATCGGCAGCAGATCAACGTTGGAGATATAGATACTAGGGGCAAACCAGTCATTCCAGTGATACACGGCAGTGAACAAAGCCAACGTTGCCAGCACAGGTCCGGACAGCGGCAAAATAATTCGGAACAACACCCCCCAGTTGGAGCAACCGTCAATGCGGGCCGACTCGTCAAGACCGGCTGGCATTCCTTTGAAGAATGTACGGAATATTATCATGTTCCACACACTGATCAGTCCCGGCACGACCATGACCCAAAATGTATCAATCAGTTGTAGTTCGCGAATTAACAGATAAGTCGGGATAAGTCCACCGCTAAAGAACATAGTAACGATGCAAACAACCATATAGAACTTGCGGCCGATCAACCAGGTCTTGGTCATCCCATAGGCAAAAATAGCGGTGGCCAGAATCGATAAAAAGGTGCCTACTACCGTTCTCAGCACAGATACGCCAAAGCCACCCAGCAGCCGGTCGTCCTTGAATACCACCGCATAATTTTCCAAGGTAAACTCTCGAGGCCAGAAGGTGATGCCCCCTCGCATCGTGTCGTTTCCGCTATTGAAAGAAATCACAGCGGCGTTCCAGAAGGGATAAAAAGCGGCAAACCCCAGCACGAACAGCAGGATGTAAATGACCGCGGACAGCGTCTTGTCGCCCAGAGTCAGCTTCATTGCGTCTTCCCTCTCTTCCGATTGGCGTGCTTGTCAGGATAAACGGTGGCTACCATAGGCTGTTCCCCGATCGGCGCGCTGCATAGTTAGCCCCGGCCAACAGCGCCACACTAAGCACTCCCTTAAACAATCCGACAGCCGTAGCATAAGAATATCTGTTGTTCTGAATCCCAACACGGTACACGTAAGTGTCGATGACATCGGCCACATCCCGTAGCACCGGATTTGCGCCCAGCAGCAAAATGTCCTCAAACCCTGCGTTCAGCAAATTGCCGATGTTCAAAATGAGGAAAATGATAATAACCGGTAAAATGGAAGGCAGCGTAATGGAGAACATCTGTCGCAGCCGGCTGGCTCCGTCCATAGCTCCCGCTTCATAGAGTTGGGGATCTACTCCTGCAATGGCGGCGAGGTACACGATGGAGGAAAAGCCAATCTCCTTCCAAACCCCTGTCGTCACGAGAATGGTCCAGAAATACTCTGGAATAGACAAGAAATTGATAGGCTTGTCAATCAGGTTAAGCTGCTGCAGCAGAATATTGAAGCTTCCGTTATCCGTTGACAATAGCGAGGTAACAAACCCGGAAACGATAACCCACGAGATGAAATGTGGCAAATAGCTAATAGTCTGGATGGTCCGTTTGAATACCCGGTTATGCACTTCGTTCAGCATTAACGCGAGCAGAATCGGAGCTGGAAATCCAATAAACAGCTTAAGCAAACTGATGACTACCGTGTTACGGATAACACTCCAGAACTCTGGGGCATGGAAGAACATTTCAAAATGCTTGAAGCCCACCCACGGACTTGCCATAAAGCCTGTAAAAATGTTGTAATCCTGAAACGCCATCAGTACCCCGTACATGGGGATATAGCTGAACACCAGGATGAACAACAGGGCAGGCAAGACCATCAACTGAACATCCCACTGTCTGAGGAAGTTCTCCATCAATTTAGGCTTGAAGCTTCGGCTAGGCCGGTTCAAACCCTTTTTCTCTTTGTGTATACCGGGTTGCAGCAGCGTCCCCCCCTTTTTTTGAAGAAAAGACCTTACGCATCCTTCTCTTGCGTAAGGTTTTCTTCCATTTGAGACTATTTTATAAGCTTATTTAGCTACATTCTCCCGTTAAATGTCTGAAAAGCAACGATATTTTACTGAAAATTGGATGATTAACGTTAAATTCGTACATATGAAACTTCCAATGTTATGTTTATGTTATTTTCATGGAAATTGAAAGCGCTTTTCTTTATTTTGAGGTTATATGAGTTCGAGCGTGCTTAGGAGACATATCAAAATGCTTGCGGAATAAGTGATTAAAATTGGACAGACTGCGGAAGCCACATTCCATCGCAATGTCGCTGATCTTGTGCGGAGTAGTCTCCAACAGTCGAAGCGCATGCTCCAGACGTAGTTGGATGAGGTATTCAAGGGGAGGTCGACCCACTGCCCGGCGAAAAATATCGCTGAACCGGGAGGGGCTAAGATAGGCGGAAGCGGCTAACTCTTCCAGAGTCCAGGGATGAGCCAGCTTCTCCTCCATGGTATGGATAATTTGCCGCACCTTCTCTAGCTGCATAGAACCGATCTCCGAGCGACTTTGATGTGCCACATTTGAACGAAAATAGCGATTGACGCAGGACAGGAATTGCAGCAGCAAGGCATGCACCATAGAGATGTAAGAACGTTGCTCTTGCTCATGCTCCCTCAGCATGGTTTGTAATAAAATGCGCAGCTCATTGATGTACGGTGAGTTGCGATCCAGCAGATTCGTGAAATGAATGCCCATTTCTTTAAATGGAGCCAAAATCTCCGGATCATAACGGAGGCTCCCGGCGAACCAGGCCATATCAAATTCAATGACCAGAATAACCAGATCACGCATCTCGTAGGCACAATGCAGATCATTGGAATTGATCAGGAGAATATCCCCCTCCTTGAATTCAAAGGACTTCCCATTAATAATGTAGTAGCCACACCCGGAAGAAATATAGTTAATCTCCAGCACGTCATGCCAATGCAGCTTCTGGTAGTGGGTATTCACACCGACCGTTTCTGCAATGTAAAGTGGATATCTCTTGTCCAGCAATACTTTCTCCCTGGGGATAGCTCCCCCCAATTCGGCCAATTTCATGATCCGCTTCTCTCCTTTGAGGCAAAGTGTCCAAGCTGCATCCGTAGGGTTAACTACTATCAATATACGTATAAATATACCATTAATGAGACTTACCGGATACTTGGGTTCATGGATGTGGCTCCTTATGGTGGAGGGGTCAGTATGGTGGGTAGAAGAGGATAGAAAAATCGTAAGGTTAGTGGAAAAGTTAGGGTGTGTGAGGTGAGGGGTTGGGTTGCTGGTGAGTTGGTCGTGCTGGTTGAGTTAAATTGGTTCGATTCGTTGGTTAAAGTGGTTCATCCTAACATCCGACATACCTTACCCTTTTGTTCCTCAAAAGCCGATGCCGGGAGAACCCGTCCTCAAACCAACAAATAACAGCCCCTTATCTACTTTTGACATGGATAAGAAGGCTGTTGTTGTACGGGTTGGATGTAATTATCGTTCAACTTATAATTAGAAGGAAATTCTACAGCTAAAATGCTGCAAACACCTATATCTGCTGCTTTTATATGGAAATCCTCCAGTTAATTCTTCCGATTCACAGTGATTCGAGAGAAATCGCTCAAATTATAAGGAGAATTTCCCTTTAATTCGAGTTTCAGGCCTGATATCAGCCAATTAGCATGACTATTTCCCGCTAATGCGCAAGTCATAAGAATCGACCTAGTTATTGAAAGTAACTGTTTAATATTTTCAAGAATACATTAGGAAAAGCCAGCTTGTCCATGTCCTGCCGGGTAATCCAACGATATTCAGTCGTGCTGCCCGCGCTGCCAGTAACGTCAACGTCACCAGCATCACCAGCCGTCTCGTACCCGGCTGTGCTCTCGGCAACGGCAGCCATTTGAGCAAAACCACTGGCGCTAGCGCTATTGATCCGGGCCGCGCCCGGCACGCCGCGGCTCGTTGTGCCTGAAACCTCCGCCGCAAACCGGAAGACGCGGAGGTTCCAATGAATGTGGCTGAACGTGTGCTCCGCGTTCATCATCGCCCCTTGCGGCCGGGCGATAACTCCCGCCCCGGCCAGTTCCGCGGCCAGGCGGTCCATCGCCGGGCCGTCTGGCAGCCCGGCGCCTTCGCCCGCCACGGCGGCGGCCGGGATATGCGGCAGCTCCCACATCCGTGCGAGCAGCCCCGTGTCCGGCCGTCGGCGCACCAGCACGCGGCCGGCCAGGTCACCGCCGCCTTCCACGACGGCGGTGAGCCGGTACTCCGGCCGCGGCGGCTTCGCCTTGGTCTTGACCGGCAGGCGCTCCTCCGCGCCCTCAAGCCTGCCGGTGCAGCGGGCCATGACCGGGCAAATCAGGCATTGCGGGGATTTGGGTGTGCAAATCAGCGCGCCCAGTTCCATCAACGCCTGATTGAAGTCCGAGGCCCGTCCCTGCGGGATCAGCTCCGCGGCCAATCCTTCCATCAAGGTGCGCGTCCCCGTCTTCATGATATCCTCTTCAATCATGAAGTAACGCGATAGCACCCGCATGACGTTACCATCCACCGCCGGCTCCGGGCGGTTAAAAGCAATACTAAGGATTGCCCCGGTCGTATAGGGGCCAACCCCCTTCAAGGCGGAGATCTCCGCCTTATTATCCGGCACGATTCCGTCGTGCCGCTGTACAACCTGCTGGGCCGCTGCTTGCAGATTGCGGGCCCGCGAATAATAGCCGAGCCCCTCCCAGCACTTGAGGACATCCTCCTCCGGCGCCTCCGATAAAGCCGTTACCGTCGGAAAGCGCTCGATGAAACGCTGAAAATAAGGAATCACCGTATCGACCCGCGTCTGTTGAAGCATAATCTCCGACACCCATATATAATAAGGATCACGATGTCTGCGCCAAGGCAGATCCCGCTTCGCCCCTTCGTACCATATCAGCAACTCCGTACTAAAGAAAACCTTGCTCTCCTGCATCCTGCTCTCCTTCTATTCCACGCGTTCCACAACGGCAAAGGCCGAAGCCAACTGCCGTTCATGCGTAATACTAAGATGTATGACACAGCGGCCACTCCCCTGCTTGTCCAGCGCCAAGCGATCCCATGCTGCTGCTGATAACGTGACAGCCGGACGACCCGCCTGATCTGGCAATATCTCCATATCGCCAAAGCCGAGGACACCTCCAATGCCACAGCCAAAAGCCTTACTGAGCGCTTCCTTCGCCGCAAAGCGTCCCGCCAGAAATTCAGCAGGTCGAGCAGATTGCCCAGGTAGCTCCAGTTCAGCAGGTGTTAGAATTCTTCTGCGCAGACGTTCGCCTGCGGCTCCGTTCAGCATGCGCTGAATACGCTCAATGTCCACTACATCATGTCCTACTCCAAGAATCAAGGCAAATCCCCTCTTCCTTCGTTACCCGGCCAGCTTCCCTGTCGGTAAGCGACTGCCATTTCCCATTGTAACAGGGAACGACCCACGACGCGAATCTGCGTTATAAAGAGCAAGCATGATCAAGAAACTACCGTTATACTGGACTATACTAAGCTTATAGTTAACTTAATCACTACCTCTTATTGACCGGTCTGGAGGATAGGTTCATGAACCAAATCACCATCATTCAACAAAGTGTCGACTATATTGAAGAACGGCTAGGGGAAGAACTTACACTAGCCGGGGTTTCCAAGGCTGCGGGCTATTCTGAATACCATTTCCACCGCACCTTTCTGTATTTTGTAGGAGACACGATGACTTCCTACGTCCGCAAGCGGCGACTCTCCAAAGCGGCTGAGCTGCTAACCACATCCGAGTTGAAGGTACTGGACATCGCTTTGAGCTGCGGCTTTAGTTCCCACGAGGCCTTCACCCGGGCATTCCGCAAAATGTTCGGTATGTTACCGACGGAATGCCGCAAGCAAGGTCATCTGACCTGCATTGTATCCAAAGCCAATTTGCTGCGTAACATGAACAACCCAATAACCTATGATCGGAGAGATTATGACATGCAATATCGTATCGAGTCACTGCCAGCCATGCGCATTATGGGCTACTCTATGAACACAACCACCGTTGAAGGACAGAACAACGCCCAGATCCCCGCCTTTTGGCAACAATATATTCAGGAGCAATGGGGAAGAACCGTACCAGGCAAGACAAATCCCAATGTTGAATTAGGCGTATGTACTACATTAAATGAGGACGGTTCCTTCCTCTATATCATCGGCTTCGAAGTCAGTGAATCAACGCCCGTTCCCGAGGGACTGACCGAATACACCATTCCGGCGACGACATATGCCATATTCACAACGCCCCCAGCTAGCCAGACCGAATTCGTTGCTTCCATTCAGCAAACCTGGGACGATATTTTTACCGACTGGTTCCCTACATCAGGCTATGAACAAGTAGCTGCCCCTGATTTTGAGTGGTACGACGAACGTTGCTGGCCGAAGGAAGGCAAGCAAATCGACATCTATATTCCGGTTCAACCCGTAGCCAAATCATAATGGATACAGCTACCATCTCTATCTCTATAGACTAAGCTGTTTGCAGAAGAGAGGCCATTCTCAACATTCTGAATCTCTCTAATTAACGGGAAAATCTCCATATAAAAATCGCTTTGAGAGTAATAAAACATGATTATAGGGAATTCCTCCATATAATTCGGACTAAAGCGCCAAATATGGCCGTAAAGTACGGATTTATAGGGAGGTTTTCCAGTTAAATCTCAAAATTCAGCCTTTTTCTATAGATTTGAGGGAGAATTTCCCACTAGTTGTGCATTTGCACTTCCCCCCAATGAGCGGTTACATCAAAAAAAGCCAGTGTCCGGAAGCTTTGACAAGCTCCCTGCACTGGCTTTCTAAACTCTAAGCTTACTTCGGCTTGATGTCGAAGAAGTCTACTTCGCCATATCCATCTCCCTTGGAGAAGCGAATGGTATTCGTCCCCGCTGTAAGATGAATGTTCGCGGTTGATAGCCCCCAGTTCTCCCAGCCCTTATGCGTAATATAGAATGGACTGGCGGGAGCGGAATTTACACTGAGCATCAGATGAGACCATGAAGCACCAGTGGTACCGTTGGCCGTTCGGGCCAGCAATACATATTCACCTGACACCGCAACCTCAATCTCGAACTGTACATAGCTTTCTGGCGTATCAATATGGCCTGCTTTCTGCCCGCCCGAACCGTTTGGACTTCCCGAGGCATACGCTACACCGGCAAACGTCCCCTGTTCTCCCTCGTACCGAACACGAGAGCCTTCGCCCGAAGGCAAGGCAATCGGGGCATTCGGATTAGCTGGCACCCCCAGGTTCGGCGTACCATCAGCATGCCAAGTGAATTTCTGCAATCGCACCTCGCGATTCCAGCCTGCCCCTTGGTATTTAGCAACATGGTAGACAATCCAATCCTCGGTGCCATCAGGCGACTTCGTAAAGGAATGATGTCCCGGCCCGTACAACCCGCCCCCGGATTTGAAAATCGGCTGGTTGCGCTTGTGCCACGAAGCCGGATCAAGCAAATTTGCCGAGACATCCGCCGTCAACAAGCCCAGACAATAATCATCCGTCCAACTGCCGCTGGCGGAGTACACCAGATAAATCTGGCTCCCTCGCACGACAACCTGCGGCCCTTCATTAATGAGGGGGGAATGATTCGTCTCCCACGCCAGGGTAGGACGCGAGATTTCCACCCGCGCAGAATCGATGGTCCACGGATTGCTCATATGGGCGATATATAATTGCTGACTGACGTTCACGTCGCCTTCCCAGCCGGACCAGATAAAATACAATTGTCCATTCACCTGTAATACCGTGCCATCGATAGCCCACTTATTGGTCGCATCGGTAATTTTCCCTTTGTCCTGCCATGTACCTTGCAGTGGATCGGCGTTGGTATTCTCCAGAACATACATGCGGTGATTGGCATTGTCCCCGTCATCCTTGGCATAATACGCATACCAGGCTCCGTTAATATAGTGAAGCTCGGGCGCCCATATGTTATGTCCTCCTGTTGGAATGGCCCGGGTCTGACCCGCATCGAGATCCGTCAAGTGCCGGGATTTCCAAATCGTCACGTTATTGCCGGTGGTTTTTGTGAAATAGTAATACCCGTCCGTGTGCTTATACACCCATGGGTCAGCTCCATCCTGTAGCAGCACATTATAAAAGTTTACGACTCCCGTCCCGGCTATTGCCATTGTCGCAATCCCGCCTTTCGCGAATGTTATGCTCCGGTCATGATCTTGCGAATATCCTCAAGCGGCGCCTTCGGCACCCGGTCATACGTCAACAAGCCATTGATTTCCTGCTCCACATCCGTCAATTGGGTATAACAATACCCCTGAATGATCGGGGAAGAGAACATCGGATCCACCACAGCCTTAAGCTTGCGGAGATAGTCTTCTTCATTGTCCGCACCAGAGTATCCCCAGCCTTCCCAATCGCTCTTCTTGAAGGCAATGCCGCCAAACTCAGACACGAGGATCGGTTGACCTTGATAGGATGCGCCCCCTACAAAGATACGACGGTTCGCTGGCATGGCCTGAACTGCTGATTCCGCAGTTGCATAACGTTCCTCCAGCACTTCCTGGCGGCTCTCGTAATCGTGAATCGTGACCAGATCTGTAAGCATATGCTCCCACCCATCGTTATATACGACAGGACGGGTCAGGTCCAGCGATTTGGTCAGATGGTACATTGCGAGCCCATGCTGCTGCTGACGCTGATCAATCTGCACATTAGGCACACCCCAGCTCTCGTTGAGCGGCACCCAAACTACGATACAAGGATGGCTGTAATCCCGCTCCATAATCTCGATCCATTCCTTCGTAAAACGGCGAACATATTGCTCCGAATACTCATACGCATTCGCCGCTTCGCTCCAGACCAGCAAACCCAGCTTATCGCACCAGTACAAAAATCTCGGATCTTCCGTCTTCTGGTGCTTTCTCGCTCCATTGAAGCCCATTTCCTTTGTCAGTTCCACATCACGCTTTATATCCTCATCCGTAGGAGCCGTCAGCAGACCTTCCGGGAAGTACCCCTGATCCAATACAAGCCGCTGATAATAAGGACGGTTGTTCAACGACCATTTGCCATTCTCAATAGACACCTTACGCATCCCAAAATAACTGGATACCTCGTCGACACATTCCCCTGCTTGCACCAGACTGTATTCTATATCGTACAGGTTCGGATGCTCCGGGCTCCACAACCGTCCGTGACCATGATCAGTAAAGTCATTCAAGCCGATGGTGCGAGTCTGCTCAGCACCCTTAACCATATATTCATCTTCGGCTACCATTTCTCCCTGGAACGAAATCCGCACTCGTAATTTAACACCGGAACCGCTACCGATAGGCAAGCCTTCTATAAAAGTACGCAAGCGAATTTCATTGCGGTCAATATCCGGGGTAACCATCACTTTGTCCAAATGAACGGCCGACACCGGCTCCAGCCAGACGCTCTGCCAGATGCCCGTTGTCCGCGTATAGAAGATGCTGGCTGAGTCCTCCAGCCAATATTGCTTGCCCCGTGGCAAGGTTACATCACGGCTGTAGTCCTGCGCCCGCAGTACAATCGTATTGCTCCCGGCTTTCAGCAGCGAAGTAATATCCGCATGGAAGGGAGTATGCCCACCTTCATGAATTGCCGCCAGTTGACCATTCACCCATACCTTGGCTACATAATCAACTGCGCCAAAATGCAGTACCGTTCGCTTGCCACTCCAACTCTCTGGTACCTCGAAAGTACGGCGATACCACACGATGTCATGGAAGGCAGGATCAGCTATGCCGCTCAGCTTGCTTTGAAAAGTGAAGGGAACCGATATTTTCTGCGTGAACGGAGCCGAAGCTCCTTTAAAATACCAGCCTGCCCCCTCGCCTTCATCGGCATCATCAAATAGGAAGTCCCATTCTCCATTCAGGCATAACCAATCCTGACGGACAAATTGAGGCCTTGGATATTCCGAACGCGGGATGGCCACATCATTAGATTTCACTGTCACTGTTATCGACTCCAATGCTATGCTTATTTGGGTTCATGAAGCGTTTAGCCTTTAATCGAACCAACGTATACACCCTTAACGAAGTATTTCTGCAGGAACGGATATACCATCAAGATCGGTACGGTAGACACGACAATGGCACAATACTTAACCAGTTCCCGGAAAGCCGTCGAGCTCTCGGCACTGTTAATCACTACACCACCTGCACTACCAATCGTCGTCGCCGTGGAATCATTGGCCACCAATATTTCCTTCATTAATAGCTGCAACGGAAATAGATGGCGATCCTTCAACAGAACCATAGCGTTAAACCATGAATTCCAGTTCCCTACAAGATAATAGAGGAAAATAACAGCCAAGGTCGCTTTGGACAAAGGCAAAATAACGCGCAGCAAAATTTTAGCTTGGCTAGCTCCGTCAATCGTCGCCGCCTCTTCCAACTCAACCGGAAGGGCCTGAAATCCGGTTCTTAGAATAATGATATTCCATGTACTCAAGGCCGTAGGCAGAACCATGGACCACAGATTGTTGTACATACCGATATCCTTCATCAGCAAGAACCACGGTATCAACCCGCCGCCAAAGAACATGGTGACCGTAATCATGATCATGATGTAATTTTTAAAATACAAATCTCTCCGCGACAATACGAATGCCCCCATGATGGTCATGGCCATATTAACAAACGTGCCGAGGCCTACATAAATAATTGTATTGCGGTAACCGATTAGCAAGCTGGTATCCTTGAATACGAGTCTATACCCGTCCAGCGTAAAACCAAGTGGTTTGAACAGCGCCCCTTTATGAGCAATTAGCGCATTTGGATCACTGACTGAAGCAAATAAAATATGCAATAGCGGGTAGAAACAGACCAATGTAATTACGGTCAGCACCGTATAATTCAAATAGTCGAACGCCCGGTCTCCCCGGGGCTTCCGTCTTCTTCTGCTGATAACTCCCTGTCCTGTCATATCGCATCCTTCTTTCTTACCATAAGCTAACCTCTGATGTCCGCTTGGCGATTTTGTTCGTCGCCCACAGCAAGCCAAAGTTAATCACTGCACTAAATAGGCCAACGGCCGTGGAGAAGCTTAAGCTTGCTTCCCTCAAGCCTCGTCGATACACATAGGAGGCAATGACATCCGCTGTATCATAGGTCAATGGGTTATAGAGCAAAATGATCTTCTCATGCCCGGAGGCCATCAAGCCACCCACGGCAAAGATGAACAGAATGACAATGATCGGTGCGATTTGCGGCAGCGTAATATACCACATTTTCTTGATTCGCCCAACCCCATCGATATCCGCTGCTTCATACAACGCAGGGTCGATGGAGCTCATGGCAGCCAAGTAGATGATGCTATCCCAGCCTATATTTTGCCATATACCCGAGAAGGTATAGATCGGTCTAAAGAAATTGGAATACCCCAGAAGCGAGGTATATTCCTTGCCGGTAAAAAACTGAATGATTTGCGTAACGACCCCTTCGTCCGCCGTAAAGATATGAATAATACCACAAACAACGACCAGCGAAATAAAGTGAGGCATGTACGTAATCGTCTGAATGGACTTCTTGAACTTTCCGTCACGCACCTCATTAAGAAGTAGCGCCAAAACAATGGGTGCCGTAAACCCGAAGGCAAGGCCCCACACATTCAGCATCAACGTATTCTTCACAACCCGCCAGAAATAAGGACCCTGGAAGAAATCAACGAAATGCTTAAAGCCTACCCAATCGCTTTGGGCAAAACCAAGCAACGGTTTAAAATCCTTAAAGGCAATCATCACGCCCCACATCGGTCCGTAGCAAAAGATTAAATACCAGGCAATGACCGGTATCGCCAACATATAGGCGAACCAATGCTTCTTGAAATCTTTCTTAATGACGCTTCCGATATTTCCTGTTTTCGTGGGCTTAATGGGAGGTTTTGCTTTCTCTAATCCCGGGGTTATTTCCATGACCTATCACCTGCTCTTATGTCCCAGATTTGACGTCGGTACAGCTAACGAGGGGTACTGGCTTTGGCCGATGCATCCCCTCGTCACCCTACCTATTATTTAAATAATTGAACAACCTTATCTTTCGTTATAACGATCCAGTGCGGCCTGATGAATGCTAAGGAACTCATCCAGCCCCATCTTCTTGGCTTCTGTCAGGAATTTATCATAAGCATCCACCGGTAATTCACCCTTAATGATCTTGGCGAAATATTCTCCCCGAAGTGTGGATAACTGATTACCTAATTCTGCTTCCCTGGAGGCTTCTTCCTTCGTAAAGGAGATCGGCGGCGGCGCCATGCTGGCATCCATATTCTCCGTCCAATACTCTCGAATATCTCCTGAGTAGCTTCCTTCGGCCACAATTAACGGATTGGAGTTGTGCTCATCGCGAATGCTCGGCCAAGCATGACGCCGATATTTATTCAAGGCTACCGAAACAGGCTGACCATCCGGGTCTTTGTAAATGTAGCTGTCTGCCGGATAATATGGCATCCCGGCTTCGTCAATCAAATGTACCGTGCCATACTCGCCATAGTTAAGGATTTCCCAGCCCTTCTTGGAGAAGTTGAAGTCAAGCCAGGCCATGGCTGCCTCGACATTCTCAGCCTGAGTCGTGATGGCGGCTTCAATGCCCGCTCTCTTAAAGTTCCGGTAAGTGGTACCGGACTTATCTCCTTCGTTCAGTATCGGGTTCAGCGCTCCAACGAAATCAATGTCATTTTGCTGCTTCCAATAGCTCCACATCGTATCCGGAGAGTCCATCATGACTGCAGTCTTGCTGGACACTGCCGAGGCCATTCTTTGGTTAAAGTCAGCCGTAGCCCAGTCGCGATTCAGCAGACCTTCCTTGTTCCATTGCTGCATCGTTGCCAAGTATTCCTTCGCTTTCGGCTGTGCAGGTCCCCATGCTACCTTGCCATCTCCATCAAGGAAGGTCCAGTCCCACACACCGTAGGCGCCATTAAGAATCCCTGTAAAGATTTGACCGTAATTCGAGCCATAGTTCAAAGGCTCCGTAAACCCTACTTCCTTCGCCTTCGTCAAGAACGTGTGCCATTCATCAATCGTATTCGGCACGTCCAGTCCCGTCTTGTCCAGCGCCTCTTGCTTAATGAGCATCCCGAACCACGTCCACTCCGAATAAGGAGCGATGCCGTAGAAGCCCAGTAGCTTACCATTATCCGTAACGGTTGTCTTTCTACGCATTTCATCGGAGTTGCGCCATGCTGTATAATTAGGTGCATGTTTGTCCATCAAATCTGTTAAATCGAGATAAGCGCCATCATTCACACCGGCTTCAAATCCTCCTGGGTAACGCCCCGGGCCAATGATGATGTCTGGCAAGTCGCCGGAAGAGATCATCAGGGTAAAGGCATCCGCCTCTTGTCCGATCGGCGGGGTGATGAAATTCACTTTAATGCCTGTAAGCTTCTCTACTTGCTTCTGAATGGCATGTTTGTTCATGTCGGGGATGTCGGAGTTGGCTGGCATCCATACCTCCAGCGTCACATCGCCTTCTACCGGATAGGCTGAGTAATCACTAGGGATAACTTCATCAAACGGATCACCCAGATAAGTATCATTCAAGGATAAGTTCACTTGATCGATTTGCTCCTGCGTTGGAGCCGTATTTCCACGAATATCCTGACTTATATCAGCAAAATTATTTTCTTTTTTCGGGACGTTCTCCGTATTCTTCGATTCGTCCGAGGCCTTGTCAGCCTTGTTGTCGCCGCCGCTGCACGCCGTCACCGTAACCATAACCAGGATCGCAACCAATAAGAGATGAAGAATGCGTTTTGAAGTGTTTTTCATAGTAATCCTCCCATGATCAAATCTCATAAAGAAATGATATCCCCCTTCGTTCAGATATAAGTCAGATACAAATTAATATTATGTTTTGTTACAATTATTTTGTATCTATATCGAAATTATAGGCCCTTCACCGCTCTATGTCAACGCTTTCATAGTGATAAAAAATAATTTGATACATTTTTTTTGTATCAAATTATTTGAATATCCACATTTCGTTCCTATACCTCACCGGAAGGGCGATCAAGCGGCGTATCAAGCGAATTGGGTTTGCCGAAGTCAGGGCTTCCCTCATCTGTCCAGCCGAAGCGTTGAACCCTTGTACTACGTGGTCTTGCCTCAGAACGCTTCTGCTCAGCCTCAGAGTAATCGTAGGCATGATAGACAATCCAGTCCTCTTGTCCATCAGGGGATACGGTGAAGCTGTTATGACCGGGAGCGTAAACCTTATGATCCGGATATTGAGCAAATACCGGACCAGGATGCTTATCCCAAGCAGAGGCATCCAGCAAATCATCTGACTCCGAAATAGAAGTCAGTCCCAAACAGTAGTCATCAGACCATGTAGCACTCGCCGAGAAGATGAGAAAAATACGACCGGATCGCCGTAAGAAGGCAGGTCCTTCATTAATTGCCATGCCCCCTTGCTTCTCCCAATCCGCCGTTGGCGCTGTGATTAGTACATTTGGACCGGTTAACGTCCAGGGATTAACCATTCGGGCCGCGTAGATAGCAGAACCGTAATCCGGGAAATGCCCATACCCGGAATAGAAGAAATACAGCTCTCCGTTATGGGCCAGCACCGTACCATCCAATCCGGGATGCTCGGTGTTTACAGCCCCCTTGAACACCCATTCATCCTTCATCGGGTCCGTTCCGGAGAGCTGCAGTACACAGACTCTGCGTGTATCGTCCCCTCCTCCGTCATTCGCCGTATAATAGATATACCGAACCCCGTCAATCTCATGCAACTCAGGGGCCCATAGATGATGCGAATATGGTCCTGGCGACGAGGGAGCCCATATGACTGTGGGCTCCTCATCTGCCAATCCCGTAATCGTACGACTGCGCCGCAAAGCCAGGTGGTTCCCCGCCGTCACCATCATGTAATAGAATCCGTCACTTTGCTTAACGATCCAGGGGTCTGGACCATTATTCAGAAGCGGGTTGCGAAATAAGGCCGTGCTCATATCGTATCCTCCTGAAACTCACATTTATTTTAGATTAATCTCGCGGATAGCCTCCAGTGAGACCTTCGGCTGACGATCTTCTGTCAGTAGACCATTGGTTTCCTGCTGCACATCGGTAATTTGGGTGTAGCAATAACCTACGATATAATCAAGATCCTTGATCGCCTCGTGCAGGCCCTGGAACCGCTCCAGGAAAGCTTCTTCAGAAGCTTCTTGCTTACCGTAACCCCAGCCGGAATCCGATGTAAAGGCAATTCCTCCGAATTCACTGATCAGTACAGGCTGGCCTTTATAGGAATAACCGTCCGCAAAGGCATACTTGTGATGATTAAAGGTCCGCTCATTGTTAACGATGACCTCTTTGTTCTTATATTGTTTGGTGAATTCATCTCCAGTGCCGATATAGTCATGCAAAGTGAGAATATCCGACACCGTATGCTCCCAACCATCATTCGTAATAACTGGACGGTTTGGATCGAAGGCTTTAGTCATGTGATAAATAAATTCGGTAAACTTTTGCTGGTTCTTGTTCTTGAAGATTTGCAGGACACCCCAGGACTCGTTGAACGGAACCCAAGTAATAATACTCGGATGATTGTATTGCTGACGAACTACTTCCATCCACTCGGTGGAGAATTTCTGCATAGCTGTATCGTTAAATTCATAGGTAGCTCCCATTTCAGACCAGACCAGAAGCCCCTTAACATCACACCAATAAAGGAAGCGCGCGTCTTCTACCTTCATATGTTTGCGAACGCCGTTATACCCCATCTGCATGGTTAAATCAATATCCTTAATCAAAGCTTCTTCGGACGGAGGAGTTAAATGAGTATCCGGCCAATATCCCTGATCCAGCACCAGACGTTGGTACAGCGGACGGTTATTAAGCAGAATTCTACCCTTCTCGATAGAAATTTTTCTCATCCCGAAGTAGGAATGCACCTGATCGATTCTTTCTTCTCCCTGGTAGACATTGAATTCCACGTCATAAAGGTTGGGGCTACCCGGTGCCCATAGACTTAACTTCCAAGGTCCATTGGCTTCATGTATTAGATCAACGTCCAGATCCAGCCAGGCACGGTCGATAACCAGACTTGTCTTCTTCACCTGACGCCCCTTGAGCCGAATAATCGTCTCCAAGCGTACTTCCTGATCATTTAATGGCCCATTGACCTGAAATTGAAACTTCACCGAGGCATGATCAATGTCAGGGGTAATCTTCACTGATCCGAGATGAACAGGATCGACGACCTCCATCCATACCGATTGCCATATCCCTGTCGTTTGCACGTAGAAGCATTCGAAATTCTGCTCCACCCAACGTTGCTTCCCCCTCGGCTGGGTGGCATCCATGCTGTCCTCAGCCTTCACCGTCAAGCGATTATCCGCGCCTGCCGTCACATAAGGAGTAATGTCAAATGAGAAAGCCGTGTAAGCGCCTTGATGGCTGCCCACGTAAACTCCGTTCACCCAGATCTTAGCGACATAATCTACTGCCTGAAAATTCAAGATCAATCGCTTGCCCTGAAGGTCCTCTGGAACCTCGAAGGAACGATTATACCAAACATTCGAATGATGATCTTGTTGCCCGATACCACTGGCTGGAGTTTCATAAGTGTAAGGAACAGTAATTTTCATATCACCGGAAAAATCATCCTGCCATTTCTCCAGCTCACCTTTGTTGCCGTCATCAAACTTGAAATCCCATTGCCCATTCAAATCGACCCAAGCCTTCCTAACAAACTGCGGCCTAGGGTAGTCCTTGATATACACTTCTGTCGTCATGTAGTCTCTTTTCTCCTTCACAAAATAATTAATTTATTACAATTATTTCGTATTTAATTAAGATACTACCCTCCGTCTATTTTATTGTCAACGCTTTCTTTTATTATTATTGTTTCTTTACATAAAAAAGAAGCCCTCCTTTATCCACCTGATTCGGGGATATGAGGGCTTCCTTGTATTTCCTTTTAAAGCTTGTTGGAAATTGAACAACGACTCTTGTTACCGCAGCCGTCAATCATACTCCAGACGCATGATAATTCCTTGCGCATAGTCACCAAAACCCTTGCCGAACAAGTTAAGTCCTCCCTGATGCTTGGCATCGGGCTTGAGGCCAATTCGAAACGTAATGAACGGCTTGGTGTCGAGGCGCAAATCAAACAACGTTACATCGGAGCACTTCTCTTTGTCGATTGTGCTACGGCTCATATCAATGGACCACGTCTTGAGCAGCCCATGCTGCGTACTATTATCATACCACCATGAAGGGTTCAGCTTCCCTCTGTGATCACCGAAATCGCCGGGAGATATCCATGAGCCAATCTCAATATCATTAACCCATACGGTAATCTCCGAAGGCCAATCATTGTTGTAGTTCGGCGCTTCAGAGCATAACTCTACGGAGAACTCCAACGAGCGAAGCCTTGCCCCGTCAGGGAATTTACGTGGGAAGCGATACTCAATCCAGCCCTTGCGAAGCCAAATAAGCTCAGCACTCCGGCTGTCCGGATGATAGAAATTGTTCGGATCATCCTCTTGAAGGATGATCCCGGCCCCATTAGCCATCCCACAGGTCGGCACAATGTCAAAATCTATGAAATGGCCGATTGGCATTTCAACTTCCTGCACCTTGCCCCTATTGTGGTCATAGGCGCTTGGGTTCAATATCATATGCACATCGTCAAAATTGCGGCTGCACACTTTCATCGCTCCGCGCGTCGCTGGCTGAAGTTCAGTTACGATTAACTCAGCGTCCTCAAGCACCTTGACATTATTGGCCGCCGTAGAGACTGGAATATCAAGCTTCTCCGCAATTTCCAAGACATTCACATTGGGCTTGGCCAACAACAACTTAATTATGCCGATTCGTGTATGCGTACTCAGCGCATGCGCCACCTTGACCAAGCGGTCAGGATCATTAATAGACAGTTCCAGCATCTATTGTCCACCTACTTATCATCTTATAGGAGTTATTCAAAAAGTCGTCTTCCCTTTTTGAACTCACACTTATTACAACAAAATGAGAATATAACTTGCATTGATTTATTTTTCTTGTAACAAAACAAGTTTACCACAATTTTGTAAAGAGTAAAGAGGAGATCGTTCATAGGTGATGGACAATAGATGCTTTTAGAGGTTGTTCAAAAAGTCGTCTTCCCAGGACGAAGTTGTTCGAGGAGTAATTCGACATCGAATCTTGAATTCAGCCGGGCCTTCCGTTGCTCACGTAGATCTGTCTACGCTCCGCTACTTACGTCCCTGGCTTCATCCAACCTTCTTGGTCCTGCAAACCCCACTTTTTGAACTCGCACTTTTATCCTCTTTATTCGTAACGCAGTGATTCAATCGGATGCAGCTTGGAGGCTTTATTCGCCGGGTATAGACCGAAGAATATTCCCACGGCTGCCGAGAAGCCAAAGGCCAGCAAGATCGCTCCTACGGAGACGACAAACGGCAACCCGGAGATTAACGAAAATACAAAAGCGGCTAATAGCCCCAACAGTGCACCCAGCGTTCCTCCGATAAATGATAATATAATAGCCTCGATCATAAATTGCAGCATAATGGTGCCAGGCGTCGCCCCAATGGCTTTCCGTATCCCAATCTCCCGGGTCCGCTCTGTCACGGAGACCAGCATAATGTTCATGACGCCAATCCCTCCGACCAGCAAGGAAATTCCCGCAATGGAGCCGATAATCGTCTGCAGTATGGAGAAGGTACTGGCCACCATTTGCTCGGCCTCCTTTCCTGTTTGCGAAGCAAAGGAATCGACCTCCAGCTTGTATTTCTCAGCCAGCCATTTCTTGACGTCTACCACGGTGTCATCGATTTTTTCCGGAGAAGCGGCCAATACCTCAATCATATTGAACCGCTCGTTATCTCCATTCTCTCCGGCAGGCATTGCTGTTACCGGGGCAAAGCCGCTGTATTGCTCCCCGCCCATACCGCTCATAATGTTATCCTGTGGTTTGTATACCCCCACAATACGGAAGACACCGCCCGATAAAGTGGCTTTGCGGCCAATGGCCCCTTCAGAAGAGCCATACAGCTTCTCAGCATATTTATTATCTACGATAATCACTTTCTGACGAGCCCGCTCCTCCTGGGCGGTGAAGAAGCGCCCGGTCAGCATCTCAACCTTCTGCATCTTGTGCAAATCTGCAGTTGTCCCCGTTATGGTCATGTTAAGGGTATCCTTCTTATACTTACCGCTCATCCCATACGTGGTCGAAGAGGAGACATAACGTACTCCTGGCAGCTTGCGGATATCAGCAAGGTCGCGCATCCGGAAGTCCACAAGCGTATCGCCCTCCGAATAATTCTGATAGACAACGAAATAGCCATCATTATAATTCGATACCATGGAAATGATAGAAGACTGCCCAGCCTGTCCAATGGAGACGACCGTCACTACCGCAGCCACGCCGAACACGATACCAATCATGGTCAGGAAGGAGCGTAGCTTGTTCATTCTCAGATTGTCCAGGGCAACGAGAATACTTTCCCATATGCTCATGAGCGTTCACTTCCTTTGCGTTTGTCGCTCAGTATTCTGCCATCCCCGAACGTAATAACGCGATCGGCATGCTCCGCAATATCCGGCTCATGAGTAACCAATACAATCGTTGTGCCTTCGTCATGAATTTGCTTGAATAAAGCCATGATCTCATAAGAAGACTTGGTATCCAGATTCCCTGTCGGTTCATCGGCCAGCAGTAATGGAGCATTCATCGTTAGCGCCCGGGCGATGGCGACCCGTTGCTTTTGTCCCCCGGATAACTCGGTTGGACGATGCTTGACCCGCTCAGCCAAGCCAACTTTGGCCAGTAAATCAAGGGCTCGCTCGTTGCGTTTCTCGCGGGAGAGGCCTGCATACATCATGGGAAGCGTCACATTTTGCAGAACTGTCTGCCGACCCAACAGATTGAAGCTTTGAAAGACAAAGCCAATTTTGCGGTTGCGTACCTTGGCGAGTTCTTCTTCACTTAACGTCTGCACGGGCTCCCCATCCAGCTCATAGCTGCCATCACTAGGCACATCCAGACAACCGATGATATTCATCAGCGTCGATTTGCCGGAGCCGGACGAACCCATGATCGCGACGAATTCTCCACTCTCGATGTGTAGATCCAAGGGCATTAACGCCTGCACCTCTAGTGGCCCGTTCTTATACACCTTAGTAATACCATGTAGCGTAATCATTTCGTCTCCACCTTGGCTCCGTCGTGCAGAGTATCGGCCCCCTCGGTAACAATAACATCGCCAACCACAACTCCGGTAACCAATTCAATCTGATCTTCACTTTCTTTGCCAGTGGTCACCTCAACCCGTGTTGCAATGCCTTCTTTCACCTGATAGACATAAGCCTTCTCTCCGTCGTATTGAACGGCATTGATAGGTACCAGGAGTCGCTCTTTATCCGGAATCTCCATTTCAACCGTCACATTATAACCTGCTCGCAGTTCCGGGGACACCTTGTCCAATGTAACGGTCATCTCTACCGAAGTATCCTTGGAAGTCTGATCTGCCAGGCCAGCGGTACGCGACAGATAAGTAATCTTCCCCTCATATTCTCCTTCAAAGGCTTCTCCCGTCACCACCGCCTGCATCCCTTCGGATACTTTGCCTGCATCAAGCTCGTTAAGATAGGCTGTCACTTTGTAGCTGCTCACATCAGCAATAGTGGCAAGCGCAGTTCCTTCCGCCAGCATTTGACCCGCTTCAACTGCAAGCGAAGTAATCACACCATCCGCCGGAACCAGTACGCTGGAGTTAGCTAATTGCTTATTTAAGGACTGGATCGTTAGCTCGCTGCTACGAATGCGCAAATCAAAGGAAGTCAGGTCAAGCTCTTCCATTTCCTGATCCGGGTTCTCACCCACTGCCTGCTTGAAGCTCTCAAAATGTTGCTTCTTGGCAGCCAGGCGCTCGGCCTGGGTCAACTGGAGATTAATTTGCTCCTTGTCCAACTGTTCCTTGACCTGATCCATCTCAAGGGACAACAACGGTTGCCCCTTCTTCACTGTATCTCCCAATTTCACCTTGACTGTCTGGACCACGCCGCTGGCTGGTGAATAGACCGAAGTAACCTCGCCCGCCTCAAGCTTACCATTGGTATATACCTGTTCAACAATGGAGCCTTTTGTCACTTCAGCGGTACTTACTTTAGCTGTTCCGTTTGTATTCAGCAGATTTACCAGCACAAGGACGATTACAACCAGTCCGATCACAACGCCCCAGAACCATTTTTTCTTAAACAAGTCCATCACCTATCCCGTATCTAAAGAATGTATAAGGAGCACAAGCAATAATTACTGTATCCAAGCATCAAAGCATAAGAATCGAAACGACCGACAGAAGCAGCCAGGCTATCACAATCCAGGTCCCTACGGTTTTGCGCGGACGCTTCATCATGACCGAAGCACCGACAACATACAAGAACAAGCTCCACAAGCTGAATGGATTAATGATCGACAGCCAATGATACAGAGCGCTGGATTTATCCGTGATGAACGCACCTAGACTAAGCGACACGTCTGTCATTGACTGTGCACCCGCCGCGCGAGCCACAACGCTGGCAATGATGCTGCCCACTACTCCCGGCATTGCCGAAAGAGCCGCCACGGATACGAATTGCATATACTTGCCTTCCCCGCGAACGACCAGATTAAGCAACATCAGCAGCAGCCCCGTGATGAACGCCAGAATAACTGGCACAATGATAGCCATGACATAGGCAGTAGTCTTGGCTGTGGCCATCACAGTTTCCTGCAATGAAGTATCAATTTGCTGACTTTGCAGCGACCGAATAATTTCCTTATCCAGCATGGATGATTGAATAAAGATAACAGCAGCCGACAAAACCACTATTGCAATCAAGGCGTAAAGCCAGGCAAGCTTGCTCTCCCTTACCCGTTTGAACGTCTCCTCTGGAGAAACAAAAACCGTAAATACATTTTTCAAAACTGTTCCCTCCCCACAAAGTAAAACCCGCTTCTTACTACTTCATACCATTAATGTTACATAATTCAGAATCAAACGCTATGTAGTCAGTCATGTATTTATACGAATAAGAAGCTCGAAAGATTCAATCAATAGCTATTAAGCTCGTTAAAATAAAAAAACGCGGCAGTCTGGTGTCCCTTTTCTGCTCGCGTTCATATTTTGCGTATGATGGCATGTTCACCTTTAAATACCGGGAATGGGGCTACGTTTATGTTCAGTACGCAGGTAGAAAGCCTCCAGGCGCTCCTTGACGGCCGGATCAATCTCCTTACCTTCCAAATAATCGCTGTTATCGTCATAGCTGATGCCCAGTTCCTTCTCATCAGTCTGCCCTTCCCACAAGCCGGCGGATGGAGCCTTGTCCAGAATGCTTTGGGGTACGCCCAGATGAGCAGCAAGCTGCCGAACCTGACGTTTGTTCAATGAACTGAGCGGAGTAATATCAACCGCCCCGTCGCCCCATTTCGTATAGAAGCCCGTAATTGCCTCAGAGGCATGATCCGTACCAACCACAATCAGGTTAAACTCGAAAGCCAGCGCATACTGCATGACCATCCGTGTCCGTGCCTTGACATTGCCCTTGCCTTGATGGCTGATGTGACGGGGCTTGCCAATATTTTTGAAATTATGCTCCACTTCCAGGGCAATCTCATTAACAGCCTCTTCAATATTGGTCTCTACTGTGTGCTCCAGATGGAAGGCCTTGGCTACCTCATAACTATGCCCGATATCCTCTTGTTGACCATAAGGCTGAAATACCCCAAGCGTCATATAGGACTGGCCTGACTCCGAGGTCAGCTCATCCGTAGCTTGCTTGCATAATGCAGCAGCCACCGCACTATCAATACCGCCGCTAATCGCAATGAGCAAACCAGTGGTGCGGGAGGATTTGACGTACTCCTTCAGAAAATCCACCCGCTTGCGGACTTCCTCCTCCACAATAATGACAGGCTTCACGCCCAGGCGTTCAATAATCTCCTGCTGCAAACTCATCTCTCTTCAGCCCCTCCAAATTTCTGTTTTGTCACAAATCAATGCGCGTTCAAAAAGTAAGGTTTGAATAATGGCTCAACACCGAAATCAGTGCTTGACATGGGAGCAATGAGGCCCTCCGGGTTCGTAGGATTCTTCCGATCGCTATTGTTCCTGGATTTCCTGATTTATTAAATTCCTATAAGGTAGAAATCCACTCGCAAAGGCGAACACTTCGTTTCTCCAGAATCCCTACGACCCTCCGTTCTATAGATGTCTTTGGTCAAACACTGATTTTTGGATTGAGCCTGAATAACTCTATAGAAATTAAAAAGCGCCCCGAACGTACCGGTGAGTTACCGTTACTTCGGGGCGCTAGCCTTATACCTGCGCTACCGCTCCAATCGCTGCCTTATCGGCAGAAGCGATCAAATGCCCCGGTAAGGTCGGCAGCAATCTCCTCGGCCGAGCGGTCTTCGATTTGGTGGCGCTCGATGAAATGAACTAATTCTCCATCCTTCATCAAGGCGATGGATGGGGATGAAGGAGGATAAGGTGCGAAATATTCACGGGCCTTGGCTGTCGCTTCCTTGTCCTGTCCGGCAAATACAGTGAACAGATGGTCCGGCGTCAAATCATGCGCCAGCGCCTGCGCGACGCCCGGACGGCATTGACCTGCTGCACATCCGCAGACCGAGTTGACAACAATCAGTGCCGTTCCTTGAGATGCAGGCACCTTCTCCTCTACATCTTCTGGCGTACGCAACTCCTGAATACCCAATACCGTTAACTCATCTCTCATCGGTTGAACCATATCACGCATATATTGGTCAAATGACATCGACATTTTCCAAATCACTCCTTAGGCATACTTAAATGGCGTATCGGCCGCATGAACAATGCCTTTTGCCATATCAATTTAATTATACATTTCTAGCACCGGATAGCAACTCTTTCACCCGCGTGTAGGCTCTTAATCGGGAGCAGCGGAGAACGGGAGAAATACGGTGACCGTTGTCCCCTTCCCCTCTTGAGAATCCACACTTAGCGTTCCTCCGTGACGCTCCGCAATACTTAAGCACAGGTTGAGGCCCAGCCCCGTTCCCTTCGCCTTCGTCGTAAAGAATGGTTCAAACAGCTTGTCCCGCTGCTCAGAGGGAATGCCCGGACCCGTGTCTCTGACCATCAGGACAACTCCAGTGGTCGTAGTAGTTGCCGCGAGCGTCAGTTCCCCCTTATCCTCCATGGCCTCCATAGCATTACGCGCCAAATTCAGAATGAGCTGCTTGATTTCCTTAGGATTCAATATTAATGCAGGTAGCGAGTCGTCCAGCTTCACCTCGATAGTCTGCCCACGCAGGTTGGCATCCGCCCACAGCAACGGCGTAAGTTCCTTAACAATCTCCTCCAGATGGCATGTTTCACTGACGATCGGTCTATTCTGGGCCAAAGAAAGGAAGTCGCTGATGATGCTGTTAGCCCGGTCCAGTTCCTCCATGACAATACGGTAATAATGATCCAGCGTGGGCGGACTTTTCTCCCGCATTAATTGCAGGAATCCTCGGACAACAGCCATCGGGTTGCGAATTTCATGGGTGATGCCTGCGGCCATCTGCCCCACCAGGCTAAGCCGCTCGGCATGGTTAAGCTCCATACGCAGCATCTCGAGCTCTGTAATATCTTGAATGATGGCCACAGCACCAAGCACTTCGTCCGAATGACTCTTATAGCGTGTTGAGATGCTGGTAAAATAAATATGATCATTACTCTTCAATAGCTCCGTGGTCTTGGCATTTCCCGTTAGTGCGGCATTAACCCGAGCGGCAAGCGATTCAATGGGCCCCCCTGCAAGAACATCGTTAAGGTTGCGAAGCAATAGGTCCTCGCGGCTGACATGCTCGTCCTCCTTACGCTGAGTACGGTATAATTGTAGAAATGTATCATTTATCGCTATAATAGAAGCTTGCTGATCGAGCAATACCATACTGAGGGGCGCCGCATCCATCATCTGCTGAAGCTTCTCCGCTTCACGGAAATATTCCCGCGATAGCCGAGCAACCTGCCCACGCAACTTGGCTTTGTCGAGCGCGTTCTCAATCATATGCACAAATACACTGCCAGCCACCAATGAGACTAAAATTCCAGTGGATAACGCTATAAGGAAATGAGTTTGAGGTAATATCAGAGGGGTACCTGTCAGAAAGGGCGAGACATTCATCAATAGTTCTCCAGCCATGAAGAATAACGACAGAATGATGACCTTCCCCTGCCTTCCCTGTCTTCTGAAGAAGCGTGAGGACAGCAGCACAAAGGGGTACAGCAGTAAGCTTGTCTCATATATAAATCCGGTGGGTGTGTGACCCCAGCCCAATAATAAATAAAGTAATGGCTGCAGGAAAGTCATGATAAGTCCGGCACTGAGTCGACCATACAACATCAGGGCAAACAAGGGGAGTATGGCAAAGTTCAGCGGAACATCGTCCCACAAGCGGGTAGCAAAGATATTGCATAACACGATGCTCAGCGTGCAAATCAATGTTAGTCCGGTAACGAAAGAAGCACCCTCGGCAACATCGGTACGCCGCCAGGCGAACGAGCCTCTATTCTCAGATATTAATGGAAACAAAAATGCAGGCAGGCCGGCGAGCAGCAATTGAAGCACCATTTCTTTTACAACATCCATGTTCTCCCTCCCCGGACGGAAGAATGCCATTCTTGCTTCGATTAAATCACAGGGCTTGACGTTTTACAATGAGGCATCTGCTCAAATAAGTATTTAAGTACAAATAAAGGAGAGAAAAATATGAAAAAGGTCGACGTCATCGTCATCGGAGGGGGCCCCTCTGGTCTCATGGCTGCCATCGCCGCCGCAGAGCAAGGTGCAGAAGTTGCACTCCTGGACAAGGGGAATAAGCTAGGGCGAAAGCTGGGTATTTCCGGTGGAGGCCGCTGCAACGTAACCAATGTCAAGGAAATTGATGAGTTAATCACATACATTCCCGGGGGCGGACGGTTCTTGTATAGCGCCTTCTCTTTGTTTAGCAACCGGGATATTATCGCTTTCTTCGAAGGGCTGGGCATCGCTTTGAAGGAGGAGGATAACGGGAGAATGTTCCCCGTCTCCGATAAGGCCAAATCTGTGGTTGATGCCTTGATTGGCAAGGCCCGTTCCCTGGGTGTCCACCTGCTGGTCCATCATCCCGTCAAGGAAATCCGCTATGGCGAGGGCAGAACCTTGGGCGTTACCCTGGAAGGCGGCAAAACCATAGATGCTCGGGCCATCGTCGTCGCTACCGGAGGGAAATCCGTTCCACATACGGGCTCCACTGGCGATGGCTATCCTTGGGCCCAGCAGGCTGGCCACACCATCACTGATCTGTATCCCACCGAAGTGCCGATCGTATCCCGCGAACCGTTCATTCAGAGCCGAGAGTTACAAGGCCTATCGCTCCGCAATGTCCGCTTGTCTGTATTGAATCCTAAGGGCAAGATCGTGGTGAGCCACCTTGGCGATATGCTATTCACTCATTTCGGCTTATCCGGACCTATTGCCTTGCGCTGTAGCGGTTTTATTCGGAGCGTGAAGCAAAAGAACGGCGGACAAGATGTCACCCTGATTCTTGACCTGTTCCCGGATCTAAGCACGGAGGAATTGGAGCAACAATTGCGGAATCTGGCAGCGGATGAGCCAAAGAAGGCCCTTAAGAATGTGTTGAAAGGGACCCTGCCCGAGCGCCTGCTTCCCTTGCTATTCGCCCGAGCGGGACTTGCCGCAGAAACAACCTTCGAGCAATTGCCCAAGGGACCGTGGCAAGCCTTTGTTGCGGAGCTTAAGACCTTTGGTATCCAGGTAACCGGTACCCGGTCCTTCGAAGAAGCCTTTGTCACAGGCGGAGGTGTACATCTTAAGGAAATCGATCCCCGGACCATGGGCTCCAAGCTGATGGATGGCCTCTACTTCTGCGGGGAGGTTCTCGATATTCACGGCTATACGGGCGGATATAACATTACCGCCGCCTTCACCACCGGCTATACAGCAGGACATCATGCGGGACAAGAGGCTCGTAGCTATATATGAGGGGCAGCGATCGTAAGACATTTTAGCGTGTACGCTTGAATGCCAACCCCACACTTCCATACAGATGGCCAAGCCACCAGGCGATAAGAACTCCCGCTGGGACGCTACCAAGCAAGCCCCACACCAGGGGGAACAGCTTGAGCGCGAACGCAGCCGTGAACAGGATAGCAGCGGGAAGCAACAAGAGCATCATGGCGGTAGCGGCACTTCGATATTCCGCTGTATCCGTCAGCGGGACCAGCTTCATCCACTCCGAGCGGAAGAAGGCCCGCCGGTGCCCTCCCAGCCAAAACAACATGAGTAAGAGCAACGCTACATATACGATAAGATGGACGGGAGAAGGTATGAGCAAAATGGCCCCCACCCCGATGAGCGTAAATTGAATATATTGCTTCCGTTCTGTTCCGCGAAAAAAGGCTTTTGTTAATGCTTCAGCCATGCGGGCCGCTGGCAGACGAGAACGGGTCAATCTGCGCATACGGCGGAATAGCCAAGGCTTCTGCGCCCCGGTACGGGGTGCTTTGGGTCGCTCCACTACGGAGGATAGCAACAAAGAAACAAGCCTCGTCTTCTGGCGTTCCTCCTCGCGCACTTCTTCCGCGAATCTCCCCCGCAATTGGAACCGAAACCAGGCGAGACAGACTGCCAGCACGCTCAGCAACGATATAGCGGGCCATACGCTACCGTCATTGCCAAGGATTCCAAGCGTCATGGATACGCCCAAACCGGCAGCCAGCATTGAATACCCTAAAGCGCGAAGCAGCACTTGTCGCAAGCCTCGCGTCAATATCCCCAGCAATTGGGCCAGCAGCATATGCACACACTTACTGGCCAAGAGCAAAACATACAACAACCCCATATCTATCAAGTTCATCCCGAAGACACGGACAAGCACCGGGCTGAGCAAAGCGCAGCCAGTCAGCAGTAATAAAGCCTGCGCAGCTACAGAAACAACGAGTCCCCGCAGCATGACGCCGTTGATCCACTTCGGCCGTTGCCGGAGAAATAAGATGTCCGCCCTCTCAATATAGAACGAGACTCCCCCTGTACCATACATAAAGAGAATGAGCGCTGCCGGAATATAGGAATAAGGTAGCTCGGCAAGCCAACTCGGCAGTTCATCCTGCCACAATCCGTAATAGGCCCGTCCCCCCAGCAATAAGGCGGGAACACCGATATAGAGCATCACGATTCCGTCAAAGGTAAAGCGTAAAATATCTCGCTTCTCCCGCAAACGATCCTTCCACCGTCGCACAAACAAACGATTTATCGTAAGAGCCTTAAGGCTGGCCAGCCACATATGCTCTTCCTCCCCATAACCTTATGTCAATACGTCAAAGCAATCAAACAACGTAGCGCCCGGCAAATTAGCGATTGCCCTAATGTCCTCAAGTGTCCCCTTCGCCTTAATCTGACCACTGGAAATGAGTACAAAATCATCACAAATTCGTTCCGCTGTATCAAGGACATGCGTTGACATAAGCACTCCGGCTCCACGCTGCCTCTCCTCCTCCAGCAAGCCTAGAAAATCCTTCGTCGCCCTTGGATCAAGCCCGATAAAGGGCTCGTCGACAATATATATATTGGGCCGGCTTAGAAAGCCGATCATCAGCATCATTTTTTGCTGCATTCCCTTGGAGAAGCTTCCCGGCAGCAAATCCCTGGCCTCCGTCATCCTGAACTTGTCCAGCAATGCCCCGGCCTCCTTTTCGAACACCGGCTCCTCCATCCCGTATACCGCTGCCGCCAGCCCCAGATGCTCCCACAACGTCAGGCTGTCATAAAATACCGGCTGCTCGGGAATATAAGCATAATGATGCTCCTGTCCACCATGGAACTCCACCGACATCTCTGCAAAGGGAAGCAGATTAAGAATCGCTTTCAGCGTTGTACTCTTCCCGGCTCCATTGGGACCGATCAGCCCCGTCAATACCCCCGGACGGACGCTGAACGACACTTGCTCAATGGCAGGATGACCCGGTTCATAGCCTGCTTCATCAATTTGTACTTCCAGCCACGCCTGCTCCAAGTCTCATCTCTCCATCTCTGCTTGTTTTTTCTATTATAGAGGATTTTCAAAAAGTCGTCTTCCCAGAACGAAGCTGTTCGAGGAGTGAATTCGACATCGAATCTTGAATTCAGCCGGGACAGTTTGCGATCCCCTCGAAAAATCAGCAAAATATTTACATTAAAAAAACTGAAAATTGTGATAAATTATATTTTTTTTAATTCTCCGGTGCATTAAGATTACACTAATTCCAACCAAGTTCAAATATTCACAAGTAAAATATAAGGCGGGATGCACATGTTAAAAACCGAAGAACGCGGAACGGATTTATCCCTGCATTTGTACAGGGTCTTTGCCAAATCGTTCAAGAGCGTTAACGAGCACGCGGTTACGGGAAGTAAAATACAAGGCTTTAACCCTACTGCATTTGCGGTACTGGAGGTTCTTTATTACAAAGGTTCTCAGCCGATTCAGCAAATTGGGGCCAAGCTACTGCTACAAAGCGGCAATGTCACCTATGTCATTGATAAGCTGGAGGCTGCCGGTCTCCTGCACCGTACCCCTTGCCCACGTGACCGCCGCGTGATCTACGCGGAGTTGACCCCGCAAGGACAGGAACTGATGGACCAGCTCTATCCGGAATTTTCCGATCGCATCGACCATGCCCTCAGTGGCCTGAACGATGAGGAGAAGCAAACGATGATTGAGCTACTGAAGAAAATGGGACGCGAAGCTGAGAAACTGGCCCCGCTCCTGCGAAAATAAACGGAGGCTGTTCTCCCTTCACTCTAATCGTGATTGGGGGAACAGCCTCTATTCGTTGAATGGGCCTCATCTACGGATTGGTTAACGATGCCAATGCTTGCGCGCATTCATGAATATGCCGGACATAGTCTCCGGTCAGTTCTTGAATCTCCGTGCTGCTCTCCGCAACTGTGCGGCCCTCCCGCTCCACATCCACCAACTCGACACGAACCTCACGTGGGTCCATATAGGAGCACTGAAAATCAAAGGAATAAAATTGACGTCCTGCGGCATTGATATGAATCCGCAAGCTATCCGGGTCGGCAAGATCGGCCTGGACCTGCGCAGAATCTCCGGGGTTCAAATACTCCGGTAGCTGAGTTTGCCAGGCGTTGACCAACGTGGATTGATCTATATTCAGTTCTCTGCTCATGCTGCACCTCCCCTTTTCTTAAAAGGTATTTTAAAAGTCGCCTGTTGATCACGAAGTAACTTGAGAAGTGAAACTCGACTTTTTAAAGTCCCATTTTAAGTTGTGGAGGTGCAGCTTATTTTATACCTCGTTAGAGCTTCGGTTATAAAAAGTAAATTCGACATCGAATCTTGAATTCAGCCGGGCCTAGCGTATGCTTCCGTAGCATGTTTCCTTCAGAAACATTTTAGTTGCTCACGTACCCATGCTTCCGAAGTAGTTTTCTCCGAAAACTTATAGCTCCGCTCCTGCCGTCCCTAGCTTCATTTAACTCAAGCGTTTTGAAAAAACGCACATCGGAAGCATCAGCTTTGGTCCTGAAAAACCAACCTTCTGAACACGCACTATAAGTCGCGTTGTGCAATATCTCTGGAAGCACGGTTCTGCTCCTCGCCTGGCGTCCGGTTCCGCAGACCGAGTACGCTAATTACGCCTACAACGGCAATGACCGCCATGACGATGAACAGGGTATGCAGACTCTCTCCAAGGACATGCTTCAGTTCACTCCACAGCTCCGGGGGGAGCAGATGGACCTTCTCCGGAGAGAGCAACTGATCGATATCATCCTGAGAGATCGGTGTTCCGTTAAAGGTTTTACCTACCGTTTGCGCAGCAATATGAAGATTAATCAACGTTCCAAAGGCGGTCACCCCGATCGTCTGGCCCATAGACTTGACGAACGAATTGAGGGCCGTAGAGGCACCACGCAGACTGTAACCCACCGAAGACTGCGCAATAATTGTAAAGACGGTAAACGAAAAGCCAAAGCCAATACCATACAAAGCATTGCATACAAGCATAATCCAAAGCGGTGTAGTTTCACTCATTAAGGAAAGGCCTGTAGCACCCACCCCAATGATAATCATGCCGATAAGTGACGTATAGCGAGAACCACGAGAAATCAGCCAACGGCTGCCGAGTACCGATCCCAGCATCCAGCCGATAGACATCGGTGCCAGAACCAGACCGGAGATTGTCGCATTCTTCCCAAGAACACCTTGAATCCAGAGCGGCAAATACGAGGTTAGGCCAATGAGCAGTGCACTGGCTAGCAGACTGGCCAGGTTGGAGAAGGCGATATCGCGAATGCGGAACAGCTTAAGCGGAACGAGTGGTTCCGCCGCCCGCTTCTCTACAAGGAAGAACAGGACAAGGCAGACCACCGCCCCGCCTAGCAGTGCCAGCATAGCTGGGGAAGACCAGGCAAGCTGCTGTCCACCCGTAGCCAGCCCAATCAATAAGGCCGATATTCCGACTGTAAAGGTGATTGCCCCCGCGTAATCAATACGCGCCTTCCGCTTCTCGATTTCTTCATGCAAATAACGAATAATAAAGATCAGAGAGAGTAGTCCAAACGGAATATTGAAATAGAAGACCCAGCGCCAATTGAGCGAGTCGACCACATATCCCCCAAGCAGCGGTCCAATCAACGACGAAATGCCCCAAACAGAGCTGAGCCAGCCCTGAATTTTGGAGCGTTCTTCTATCGAATAAATATCACCAATAATTGTAAACGTAACCGGAATCAAGCCCCCGGCTCCGATGCCCTGCAGCGCCCTAAAGGCAATAAGCTCCCCCATGCCCTGAGCAATCCCGGACAAAATAGACCCTGTCAGGAACAACAGGGAGCTGATGACGAATACCGGCTTTCTGCCGAACAAATCGCTAATCTTGCCAAAAACAGGCGTAGTGACAGCCATAGCCAGCAAATAGGCGGTAAATACCCAGCCCAGCAAATGAGCCCCACCCAAATCGCCGACGATGCGCGGACCAGCCGGGCCAATCACCGTACCTTCAATCGCGGCCAGAAATGTGGACAAGAGCAGTCCAATAAGTATGTAATTGCGTCTGAGCGTAACCTTCGCCATAACCAAACCTGACTTCCTTTCCTCTTCCATCACATGTCAATGATTCCATAAGCCTCAATTATAGAGGAACGTGTGAAAAAAAGAAAGATGAAGGAAGCAGGTAGCAGACCCAAGCAAATGGGTCCAAACGCTCGACGATAACGACTCTCCTACGCTTCTGACAAGTAGTATTCCTGCTTAAGCAAAGCACACATCAGCAGGTCAACAAAGCCGTTACCCACTTGTTGATACTCTCGCAGCAGACCTTCTTCTGTGAAGCCGAAGGCTTGTAGCAGTTTGCGTGATTCCTTGTTGCGGGGGTCCACCAAAGCCTCGATCCGATTCAGCCCCATCGTCTCGTAACCGTAGGCAAGCAGCATACGCAGCGCCTCCGACATATAGCCGTGCCCCCAGTATTCAAGCCCCAGATCATAGCCAATCTCACCACGGTAGGCACCGGACAGCTCCCAGACATTAAAGCCGCAACTGCCGATCAGTCTGCGCTCTTCCTTCAATTCGATGCCAAAACGCAACGCATCCTCGCTTTCGGCCAAGCCGTTGAGCAAGCTGATCATCTCCCATGTCTCCTGTACGGAAGCAAAGGCTGGAACATTCATATACTTCGTAACCACCGGGTCGCTCCAATATTGGAACATGATCTCGGCATCCCTGCGCCCCATACGACGCAGCCGAATACGTTCTCCTTCCAACGCGGGAATATCTCCGCCGCATTTGTACACGTCTGTATCCTCCCTTGTCTCATCAAGCCAGCATGATTCTAGCTAATCACACTTGAGGCTTACGAGTCAAAGGAAGAGACCTGCTTGCCCAACATTTGGCTTTGGGCCAGCACAATATAACGGTCCAGACGTTGGCTTAATTCCAGCACAGTTCCGCTGCTAAAATTGTCCTGCGTGGCCGCATTCATCAGTTCCAACCGCAAATGCTCGATAGTCGCTTTCAAATCATTGCTTACTTTTCTATTATTAAGGCGTACGCCCTTTGAGGATTCAGGTACCATAAGATCACCTTTTCTTTAATCTTGACCCTATTTTACCTCATGATGCCAAAAAACATATTTTGCAAATTTGATAAAATTTAGCACACTTTATTATAATGAGATGAGATTAGTCTCGCTGTTATAGCAAAGGGCGATCAAGGAGGATGTATACATGTTTCAGACGGACACTTATTCAGGCTCCCGTGAAGAGCAGCAACAGGCGCTGTTGACGCAACTGGAAGCGTTAATCGCGGGAGAGAGCAACATGGTAGCCAATTTGGCTAATGCTGCTGCATTACTTAATTTCTATTTAACAGATATTAATTGGGTTGGCTTCTATTTATATGATGGTAAGGAACTTGTTCTTGGTCCGTTCCAGGGCTTGCCGGCATGCATCCGCATTCCTCTGGGCAAGGGTGTCTGTGGAACAAGTGCAGAGCGCCGGGAAACACTTCGCATCGAGGATGTCCACGCATTTCCGGGACATATCGCCTGCGATGCAGCCTCCAACAGCGAAATTGTCGTGCCACTGGTTAAGGACAATCATTTGTTAGGTGTTCTGGACATAGACAGCCCGCTCAAGGGACGGTTTGATGCCGAAGATCAAGTCTTCCTGGAACGTTTTGTTTCTATATTAAATGCAGAGCTTCCCACACCCGTATAACCAACAGCTAGCAAAGTTTTCCGATCTGGCAGCGGCCTGCCTTTTGTGCCGTTGCCTTTTCTATGTTAGGCAGCTACCTCATTGCGCTTCTACTCCGATTCCAGCCCCCTGGGCTTCTCCCTCTTCATTCTTCTCCATGAATCAGGCCAAAAAGGTCGCAAGCTCTCGATAATGACCAGAAACCTCACATAAATCTGGATTTGCGTGGAAATTCCTGCTAATTGAGTGAATTGAATTATTTTCTTCTTGCGTTCATTTCATGTATTATATTAGGAGCGTCAAAAATGTAAAGCTAATGTAAACGCGCAAAGCAGTTCAATGCTCCCTGCACGTCATAGCGAACCATTTTGCGGAAAGGAAGGAACACGCCGTGCTACAACTAAATCGCATTCGGCTCGCAAACATCAAGCCGTTTGTTTTTTTCTCCGCTATTATGATTTTGAAAATTTATCTGGTTTGGATGGCTATCTTTGATGGGGTCCCTCCATGGGGGCCACTGCTCAAGGAAATTCCGTTCGTCTGGGTTCTGTTCTGCCTGATTGAATGGTTCGCCTCCAAACGGAAGATCGGGCTCTACCTGACTGTGAACCTGGTCGTTACTGCCGTGTTCTTTGCGGCTATCATGTATCACAAATACTATGGAGTTATGGTAACCTATCATGCTCTGGAGCAGGTCAATCAGGTTACGGCTGTGAAAAATAGCGTATTCTCATTGTTGGCCCCTTACTATTTGCTCATTTTCCTGGATATCATTGTTATTGGCTTCTGGCTGTTCCGTAAGAAGGGCGCAGAGAAGCTGAAAAATTTATTTAACTTAAAGAAAGCCAGCACCGGAGTGATTGCCGTCATCTTTGGTATTTCGCTCCTGGTCTGCCTATTTAATATTTGGCCGAACCGGGCTAGCATGAACGAGATTAAGAAGGCGGAGCAAATGGGTATTCTCAACTATGAGACCTACACGATCTTCTCCAGCAGCAAGAAGGAAGATTTGGTCGATGCCAAGGAGATTACTCAAGCGAAAGTCAATCAATTGAAGGGCATTACTGCTCCGGATGAACCGAATTATTTTGGCGTTGCCGAAGGTAAGAACCTGATTATTATTCAATTGGAATCGTTCCAAAACTTTCTGATTGATCTGAAGGTGGATGGTAAGGAAATTACACCTAACCTGAATCGCCTCGCGAAAGAAAACATCTACTTCAAGCATTTCTATCAGATGGTAGGGCAAGGAAATACGTCTGACGCTGAATTTGTAGTCAATACGTCATTCTATATTCCATATAATGAAGCGGCTACGCAGAACTATCCTAGCAAGGACTTGCCGAGCCTGCCGAAATTACTGCGTGAGCAAGGCTACGATACGGCAACCTTCCATACCAATGTGGTCGAATTCTGGAATCGTGCGGAGCTCTACGATGCGATTGGCTTCGATCGGTATTATGATCAGCCTTTCTTCGGAACCGAAGATACTGTATTTTTCGGCCCATCCGATGAGGTGCTCTATAAGAAAACAGCGGAAGTGATGGACAAAACACAGCAAAGTGGTCAGCCATTCTACTCTCATGTTATTTCCATGACTGCGCATCATCCGTACACGACGCCGCCGGAGAAGGATAAGATTGTATTGCCGGAGCAGTACCAGGACAATATGGTGGGTGACTACCTGCGGGCTCAAAGCTATGCGGACTATGCGCTCGGGAAATTTGTAGAAGACTTGCAGCAAAAGGGTATTTGGGACAATAGCGTCATTGTTATTTATGGTGACCATCTTGGCTTACCTATGTATTCGCTGGATAAGCAAGGCTTGGCGCTGATGCAGGAGATTTACGGACGGGAATATACGTACAAGGATATGATTAATATCCCGCTAATTCTACACATTCCTGGAGAACCTCCGTCGGTGAAGGACAATGTGGGAGGTCAGGTCGATATTTTGCCGACAGTGGCTAATTTGTTAGGCATTAATCTGGACCAGCAGTTGCACTTTGGAGAGGACCTGTTGAACCAAACCGGATATAACCTGCTACCACAGCGTTATTACCTGCCTTCCGGCTCTTTCCTGAATGAAGAGGCCTTGTTCATACCAGGCGCCGGATACAGCGACGGGACAGAGCATCCGCTGGCTACAGATAAGGCTCAGCAATCACTGACGACCGAGGACGAGTTCAATCGTGCCCTTGAACTGCTCCGCCTGTCAGATAGTTATGTACAACAGTTGCCCGACCGAGTGAAACCCGAGGAATAACTGAACAGGATATTAAGAAAGCCGCAGGCTGCTTCCCATGATCGGGAAATAACCTGCGGCTTTTTGCTATGAGAAGATCACAAGGGGCTAGCCAGCCCCTTCACTCCAGGCTGCAATACCGTCTCTTGTTCAGCAGCCTGCTCGCGAAGCAGTTCATCTTCCTTCATTAATAAATATTTGCGGCCCTTCCAGCGGAAATAGGACAGTATTCCGCGAATATATTCATCGGCAATCATACTGGCATAAATGGCAATGATGCCCCAGCCCAGCGAAATACCGAACAGGTAGGAGCCACCAGTGGCTACGATGGACATGAAGATTAGTGAAATATTCATGGTATATCGCGTATCGCCAACAGCATTTAGCGAATTGCCTATCGCCATATTAATCATTTTGCCGGGCTGTAACAATAGATTCAGCCAGAGCAAGGAAGCACACAAGGCCAAAATCTCTGTATCCTGGGTGAACACCCCAAGCAGCTTTGGTCCAAATAAGACAAGGATAAAGGCGTTAACAATTACCAGTGGCAAACCGAGAATGAGCACGCGGAACACAGCCCGATAGGCCTCCTTCGTCTTGCCTGCCCCGTACAAATGAGCAATCTGGATCTGGGCAGCCATCGCCAGGGAGAAGCCTAACATAAAGCAAAATGATTCCAATGTATTCATATAGGTTCGCGCCGCAAGCTCAGTGGAGCCCAATACGGCAAGGAACGAGAAAATTGCCAATTGCGAGAATACCCAGCTTGCCGAATTGACCCCGAGCGGCCAACCAATTACCAGCACTTCCTTGAACAAGCCACGGTCGAATATGGCCATATCCTTAAGGCCAATCTTTCGCCGGAAGGTACCGACAAAGATGAACAGCAGGACAATCGTAGCCAATAGACGGCTGACGACTGTTGAGATAGCGACCCCTGTCAGGCCCCATTGTGGGAAGCCAAATGCCCCGAAGATAAAGCCGTAGTTCAAAATAATATGAATGACGTTCATCGCCACCGCGGTATACATCGGCCCCTTCGTATTCCCCGTATTACGGATGGCCGTACCGAGCATGGAGATCATCGCTGTCAGAATCATTCCGCCGCCAACGATGGATATATATATTCTCGCCAGAGGTAGCAGTTCCGCAGGAAGTTGTAATATCGTTGCAATAGGCCCTGGTATGGCAACCAACAGAACACTGAGGAAGATACCAATTCCGGCCGTCACTTTAAAAGCAATAATGGCTACCGTACGGGCAGCTTCTTCTTGCCCTGAGCCGATTTTTTGTGCGATCACAATTCCCGCTCCGCTCGCCACTGTGGCGAACAGCGTGGTCAAGGCATTAAAGAGCTGATTGGAGAAGCCAACAACCGCCACCGCATTATCGGATATTCGGCTAACCATCAGTGTGTCGACAGTACCTAATAAAATTTGCAGAAACAACTCAATGAATATGGGCCAGGCGAGCAGCCATAAGGAGAATTTATCCTTTTCAGCGCTCTTATTCTTTTTCACTATTACAACCTCCTGTAGAACGAGAAGCCTTACGAATTCTCTATCTTCTTGTTAGCATGAAACACATTATAGATGTTATACTAAGCTCAATGTATCAATGAATCAACCCAATCTTTCATTATTCCAACCTAAGAAGGGATGCCCGAAGATGACCCCCGTTATCGAATTTGTAGCTCCTCCCTTGCCCCACTACATTGTAAGCGGTTCATCAATTATTCCTGCTGGCGGCAAGCACCCCAGTCGGCAACATATCGGCGCCTTCGATCTGTTGGTTGTCGTGTACGGCTGTCTTTACATTGGCGAAGAAGGACGTGAATATGAGGTTCGAGCAGGACATTCCTTGATTCTCCGCCCGGATTGCTATCATTATGCCATTACCGGCTGTACAGAGAATACACTGCATCATTGGCTGCATTTTCAGCTCTTGGGGGAATGGAAAGTTATCGAAGAAAATGAGGAATCGGAACGCGGAACTCTGGGGGGTGAGCCAGATCTTCAAAGCCATTTATCTTCACCTGCATTCACGGCAACTCCATATACGGTTCCACTGCGACAATTCACCAAGCTGGCGCAGCCGCAGAAGGTATTCGGCTGGCTGGATGAATTGGTCGAGATGAATCAAAGTCTGCACATGGACGGCGTGCGCTTGCGGCAACAAGCTCTCTTCCAGAACATCATTGTGGAGCTATCCGCCTCTGCTGCGGATACCAATCCATCTCCAACATTAGCCTGTGCGGAGAAAGCAGCATCCTACCTGCGCGAGCATTATCAGCAGCCGTTCTCTGCCCGAAAATTAGGGGAAAGTATTAACTTTCACCCGGTATATATCGCTCGCTGTATGCAGAAGGTGTTCGGTTGCTCCCCCGCCGTCTACTTGATGCGCCTGCGCATCCAGCAAGCCAAGCTGCTCTTGCTGCAAACGGATTTGGCTGTAGAACGGATCGCCGAGCAAGTAGGCTTCAGTCAGGCTGCCTACTTCACGGCTTGCTTCACCCGGCTGGAAGGCTTGTCCCCACGCAAATATCGACAACGATTCACACGAAGCAAAGAGCCACGTTCCTAAGCTCTCTGCTCCACCTGAATATACAAAAAAAGAACCTCCAATCCACGCCATGCGTGATTGGAGGCCTAAACTTAATCTCTGTCATCGTCATCGTCGTCATCGTGATCATCGTCATGATCATCATCGTAGTCGTCGTCATCATCGTCATAATCAATGTCCAGCACCTTGCCGGTAGAAGCCGATATCTCTACCTCCGCATAACCGGAAGCGGTTCTAAGCGTAACCTCATATTCTTTATCGTCATCATCCCAGTCCGTCTCCACGCGAATCACTTCGCCCTTCACTGCCTGCTGTGCCAGCTTGGTAGCCTGTTCCTTCGTAATGGACTTGGACGCTGTTGCGGGCTTTGAAGCTGTACCCTTGCCATTACCTATTACTGGAGTAGCTGCCCACTTGCGATTATCATCATCCTCTTCTACCTTCAGTACCTTACCGGTGATAGCCTCAATATGAACATCCACTTCACGCTGGCTATCCTGCCGATCAATCTCTACCTCATAGTAGGCCACGCTGAGCTTGCGCTCCAAGTCCACGTCCGTCACCTTGCCTGGTGCTTCCTTCAACGCGATCTGCTTGGCCTTCTCCTTGCCAATGTAGGCAGTCGCAGCCTCAGCAGCAACGACAGCACTCGTGCCTGCCAACGCCACCACCAGTCCAACGCCAAGCATCCATGATTTCTTGTTATTCATCCGAATTCATCTCCTTCAGTTCTTCTTGTTCGTTCTCTTTGGTGACTCTGGTATCTTCGGTACGCTTACTACTTTACCGGGGCAATCTAAGAGAAGCATTACAAGAAGATTAGAATTTGATGATAAAAAAGCTTATTCGGAATCATCGTCGTCATCGTCGTCGGTATCATCATCGTCCCAGGTTACGGAGATTACCTTGCCCGAAGCAACGTTTAACTGCACTTCCGCCTCGCGGCCATCCGCAGTCTCGATCTCAATCAGGTAATACCACGTCCCGCCTTCATCTTCAATATCAATATCCTTCACACGGCCAGACACCTTCTTCAAGGCCAGCTCGGTTGCCTCCTTCTCCGAGATGGAACCATCCGTATGCGGTGCAGACGGCTTATTGTCCGGCTGGGTTGGCGGCGGTACCGTTCCAGGGTCTTCTGTGGCAGGTTCACCCTCAGGATCAGAGGGACCCGCAGACAAATCATCCTGACCAGGGGCAGTTCCCTCCGTGTCATCGCTCACTGTTGGCGGTTCCTGAACGTACTCCTCCAACCGCCGAATCTCCGCGATATCTCCGTTGTCCCGTTTTACAATCAATTCGTATAAGCCCTGTCCCGTTTTCAGAAAGACCACAACGTCAGCCCCTTGTAGACGACTATCTACAATACTCCCTTCGTAGGTGTTCAGCACTCTCTGCTCGGCTTCGGCAAGCGTGAGCTTGGGACCGCTATCGGCTCTATACACCATCCATACCACAATGACGATTAACAGCAACCCTCCAGCCAGAGCGAGAGCCGCTAGCCGCCTACTCTTCCAAGTGAACCTCTGCATGCTTCTCTCCTCCTGTCTGTCAGGGCTAATAGTCAAGCCAAATCCTCCGGCATAGAACTCGTCAACCAAATTCTGGCTGTAGTTCCTGCTCCAAGACCACTCTCCAGTTCAAGCCGAGCTCCCATCGCTTCGCACAGTTCCTTTCCAAGCGACAGGCCGAGTCCCGTTCCCCCGGCTCCTTCCTGCTGCCTGCTGCGTGCTTTATCTACCCGGTAAAACCGTTCAAATACATGAGGAAGATCCTCCGGCGGAATTCCCTCTCCTCTATCCTTAACCGCAAGAAATACGGCTTCTTGCCGTCTCCCTACCACAAGTTCAATATCGCCCTGGCTATATTTCCGAGCATTATCCAGCAAGATAAAAAGAACCTGCTTCAACATATCCTCGTCTGCCCAGGCCGTTACATCATGATCTGTCGCTTGGGCAATGCTATCTTCCGGGACCACAGGAGCTACGGGTACAGGTTCCAAGCCCGTAATCACCGTAACGTTGCGCTGGTGCACCTGGGAGAACACGGTGGAGACCTGTTCGGCGAAAGCAACCAATTGGACAGCCTGCATATTTGCCTTCCATTCCCGCTTGGAGGTCGCCAAGAGCAGCAGTTGCTCCGTCATCGTCTTCATCCGCACGGCCTCCGAATGAATCGCCTCTACAGATTCCTCCAGTAAGTCCGGTCGTTCTGCTCCCCGCCGCTTTAAGAGACTGGCATAGCTCTCAATGATCGTCAGTGGAGTCTTTAATTCATGAGAAGCATTAGATACGAATTGCTCCTGACGGACAAAGCTTTCCTCCAGCAGCCCAATCATTTCGTTGAATGTATCGCCCATCTCGGCCAGCTCATCCCGGGATTTGCCGGTCTGCTTCAGCCGGGCGAATTCCCCGCTACGGATAATACGCCGCATGGTGCCCGTCATGCTTGCAATCGGCCGCATCACAAGGTGGCCCAGAATGCCGCTGGAAATGACCACAGGGACAAGCACGGCTGCCGACACACTGATCAGCACCAGACGCAAAATACGCAGGAGCTCCGTCAGCTCCACCAGACTGGACATCATCTGGACATTGGCCACCGAGCCGCTTGGGCCAATCACCGAAAGCGATACGAAGCCGTAGCGCTCCCCGTCAATCGTCACTTGCTCCAGCCTGCGTTCGCTATAGAAGGTTTGCTCCTCTCGTCCCAGCTCCAGTTGATTGCCGGAAGCAACCAAGGCGCTGCCCTCGCCCGAGGGCTCCACCCAGCGGAGCGTTCCGTCCAGCGGTACATAGGCCCGCAATAACCCGTTTAGCGCCGTGCGTCCTTCCGCCGTGCGCAGAGCGTCCGCCGCCTGCTGACTTTCGGCCAATAGCTGGCTCATCTCCCGATCCATCATCAGTCTGTGGAACACCGTATACACCGTCACATTCGCCGCAAGCAGCAAGACGGCAAACAACACCGACGAGTATAAATGAATCTTGCTCCCCAGCTTCATGTGGCATCGCGGAGCACGTACCCCACGCCCCTTACGGTATGAATCAATTCCGGAGAAAAGCCTTCATCCACCTTCTTGCGAACATAGCGGATATATACGTCTACCACATTGGTGTTCCCCGTGTATTCAAACCCCCACACCTGGTTAAGCAATTGTTCCCTGCCCAGAACAAGTCGCTTATGACGAAGGAGCATCGCCAGCAGATCGAATTCCCGCTGGGTTAGTGCAATCTCCTGACCCGCTCGCTCCACCTGCCGGGTAGCCTCATTAAGACGCAGATCAGCAGCGCTTAGCCACTCATCAGGATCAGGCTCTCCCGTTGCCTGGGCACCATTAGCAGTTGGAGTCTGGCGCAGGAGCACGCGGATGCGGGCTAGCAGTTCTTCCATATCAAAAGGCTTCGTTACATAGTCATTAGCCCCCAGATCAAGCCCGGTGACCTTGTCTGTGACCGAGCCTTTGGCCGTCAGCATCATAACCGGCGTCTTTACATCAACCGCCCGGATTCGCTGTAATAAATCAATACCGGTTATCCCGGGGAGCATGACGTCCAGCAGAACCAGTGCGATTCCACCTGCCTTGTACGCAGCCCATCCCTCAACGCCGTCCGGGGCCAAGCTAACGGCATAGCCTTCGCTTTCCAATTCAATTTGCAGAAGACGGGCAATCTTGCGTTCATCTTCTACAACCAGTATCGTGGTCTCGCTCAACCCGTTCTCACCTCCGCCAAAGAAGTCCCCTGCCTCTACTATCTATGATTTTTCCGCTCACAAGTACGCAGCAACGTATCCGCGATTTCCTCGATAAAGTCTTTCATCTCCAGTTGACTCAGCCAGGTAGCTGGGATGACCGCCATCCCGTCCCGCGCTCCCAGCAGGTTCCCGCAGATGGCCCCGGTTGAATCGCTATCTCCGTTATGGTTCACGGACACGGCCAGAGCCTGCGTAAATTCCTCTTCCCGTAAAGCGGAATATAAAGCAATCGCCAGCGCCTCCTCGGCAATCCAGCCTTCGCCCAAACGGGAGATGGCATCCTCCGCAGTAAGATGGCTGCTCGCCAGTTCCATCGCTTGCTCCATGGCCGTCAACGTTTCTGCGCTCTGCTTCCACCTGGTCAGCTCCTGAATGGCGGAGCTTGCGCTCCCCTCCATCGTGTTACCGTTCAACAATTCGGCAATCATCAGCGCCAAGGCCCCAGCCGCCAGATACCCGGTAGGATGCCCATGCGTCAGCGCCGCTACTTCACAACCTGTACGAAACGCATATTCCGGATCATTATACAAAAACAACCCTACGGGCGCTACCCGCATCACTCCCCCACAGCCCTTGCTATCGTTAAGCGGCTGCTCCATCGTGCCTACCTTACCGCTTTCCAGAGCGGAAAGACAGGTAAGTCCGGGAGCCCGGCGAGCGTGCAGTTCTTCCACATCCAGAATCCAGCGTCTTCCCGCGTCTCCCAAACCCCTCTCAGGACGCAGCCAATGTTCATGATCCAGGCGCCCAGTCTGTGTATACAGCCATCTTAAGTAAGCCGGGTATACCCCGCTGCCCACAAAGGAACCGATGCCCCGTTCACTGCAACGTTCATATCCCCGCACAATGCCGTCCGCCGTAAATAACGTCATCTGCGTGTCGTCCGACACCAAGGCTTTTTTTGTATATTTGTCCAAAGTGAACCTTGTAATTCCCTCGGGTCCGTATTGCGTTCTAATCTGCTCCAGGCTCATAAACTCCACAGGATAGCCCAAAGCGTCTCCGATGGCTCCGCCCAGCAGGCAGGCTTTGAATCTTTCCTCGTTCTCCATCCTGCATTCCCTCCCGCTTAAATTAAGCTTCATTATACACAAAAAACGTCAACCCGCTCCAGAAATGACGTAAAAATGAGGCCAGGGACCTTCTTTACGCACTTCAGGGGTTGACGTTTCATTTGAATCAGCTTTTTCTTATTTACGAACTACGGTATAGCCTTTATCCTCCAGCAGCTTCACGACACCGTGATCGCCCAGGTAATGGCCTGCACCTACCACAATGAAATACTCTTCATTTTGGCCGTTCTTCAGGTACCCAGCAATCTTATCAGCCATCCCGATATTGCGGTCTACGAGCATAGCCTTATAATATTCCTCGTCTTCAGCCATGCTATTGGTCATCTCCAGCAGGTCCTCATCACTACCCGTCTTCCACATCTCGGCCATTTGATCTACGCTATCGTCCAGCTCATCATAATTATCCAACACGGCCTTCAGGTTCTTCTCTTGCAGTTCCTTGGAGAAGTCGTTGAACATACTAAGTTGGGATTCATAGGATTCGAGTTCAATAACCGGCATATTCCGTTCTATCGCTTTCTGAACAAAATACAAATCTACTCCCGCAGAGGCCTCATATCCCGACTGCATCCATTTCAGACTGCTGATTGTGGTCTCCGCTACCCAAGGCTTAAAGGCATCCAGCGAATTAGCCTCCGCCCCGGCCTGCTCCAGGATCTCGCCCAGCTTGGCGTAGGTTTCGCCGGAAATATGATCCTTCAACGTGGTTCCATCCTGATAGGTCCCCAAATCCGTAATCAGCTTCTGATTAGCCTCATCGGCCGCCTTGCTGACATCAATCTCCACGCCAAGATAGTCCGCTTCAGCAAAAGCTTCCTCAAACTCCTCACGGAGCGGATAGAAGCTGTCATCGGCAATATGCATGGAGCCTACCAGGTAGACCGTATTACCATTGCTCTCGACCTCCCACAGGAAGCCCCGTCCACCTGACTGGACGGTATCGGGAGCCGTCTTGGACAGCAGGAAGACAGTACGGGTAGCCGCATCCCAATGTACATCATAGCCTGCTGCCTGGCCCACTATGCGAATCGGTGCATAGGTTACGCCATCAACCTGAACGAGCTTGCTCTTGAGTGTGATGGTCTGACCGTCGATTACCGCAGTAATCGTATCGTCCGCAGCTTCCGTTAAGGTTCCATCCAAGGCTTCAAGTGTAGCTTGTAACGGAACCAGGGCTGTGCCTTGTTCAATGATCGGTGTATGGGCATCATAATCCAGCAAAGCCTGGTCAACCTTGACCGCCGCATCCTGTGGAGCCGCCATAGCCGGTACCGCAGTAACCAGTAAGCTTGCCGATAATGTTAAGGATAGTAATAACCTCTTCCAATGCTTCATCAAAATAATCCTCTCCCTGCTCTTTATTTTTTATATTTTGTAAGCCTTCATCGCCTTGCGCAGTTCCTTGAAGGTCGGACGTTTACCATATAGCAAGACGCCTGTGCGATAAATCTTCGCGGATAACCACCCGAAGACGAAAATGGCAATAACTAACACTACTAACGATAAGACAATCTCCCAGATTGGCGGTGAACCGATACCTACCCGCACGATCATTGATACCGGCGAGACGAAGGGAATATAGGAACTCACCTTCATCAATAGTGAATTAGGTGTACTAAGGCTGAAGATACCGATATAGAAGGCGGCCAGGGATAGCATGGTGATAGGCATAACCGCCTGCCCCAGTTCCTCTGTACGGCTCACCAGCGAGCCGATTGCCGCAAACAACGTCGCATACAAGAAGTAACCAAGTACATAGAAGATTAACCCCAGAATGAGTACTTCGACGCGAATATCGGATACATTCAAGTTGAAGTCAGCCAAGACCGACCGATTGTAAGGCAGTGAGATGTTCAGTGCAATAACGCCGGCAAAGATGCCGATTTGCAGCAGTCCGATATAGAACATCCCGATGATTTTCCCGAACATCTGGGCCAGTGGAGACACGCTGGTAATGAGAATTTCCATAATTCGCGAACTCTTCTCCGCAGTGACCTCAGCCGAGATCATATTCCCGGTCATCATAATCGTCATAAAGAACAGAATAATCAGCACGTAGACCAGTACATAATTGAATACCCCGGCCTTTTCCCCCTCCGCTTGCGCTGTACCGGTAGAGACCTGAGCTAAACCAAGCTGTACAGGAGCATTTAAAGCCGCGATCTGCTCCTCGCTGAGCATCCCCTTGGTCAAATATTCTGCCTTGACGTTTTGCAGGGCGGCTTGCAGCGTCATCTGCAGACCCGGACTAATCGTGCCGGATTCCGAGGTATAGGTAACCGTCGGGAAGCTTCCCTCTGCACTTTGGCCAAACATAAGGTAACCATCGATCTCCTCGGCTTGAACCGCCTGACGCAGCACAGCCTCCTCCGCATCCTCGTAAGGAACCAGCTTGTAATCTTCCGTAGGCTGTTTCTCTATATAGGCTTCCAGCGATTTTGCCAGCTCGGCTTGTTCGTTATAAACGATACCGATCTGCTGCGACGACGCTTCCCCTCCTCCAGTAAAGCGGTCGATAAAGTACGGCACATGAAGACCTACAGATACCAACAAAGCCAGCACCAGCGTAGTGATTACGAAAGACTTCGTTTTCACCTTATTCATGAATGTAAAGGCAATTACCGTCTGCATTTTATTCATTGGATTCACCTACCTCTTTGATAAAGATTTGATTCAGGGTTGGCTCCTTGATTTCGAAATGCTCAACGACACTAAGTTCCATCGCCTTGCGTAAAATCTGCTGTGCGGCCGATTCTTGAGTTATGCGAATCACATACCCCCGGTCGCTACGATCCACCCGTTGCACGCCCGGAATTTCTTGTAGCCCCATGACCTCTCCAGCCGTATGCAAGACCACCTCTTCACGGGGGTAGCGCTTCTTAATGTCCTGTAGGCTGCCTTGCAGCACCGTTTGTGAGCGGTGCAGTATCGTAATGTTCCGGCACAATTCCTCCACATGCTCCATCCGGTGCGTGGAGAACAAGATGCTCGTTCCCTGATCCCGCAGTTCCTTCACCGTGGCCTTCAGTAACTCCACATTCACCGGGTCAAGCCCGCTGAACGCTTCATCCATGATGACCAGCTTCGGCTTGTGAACGATGGCGGCAATAAAGCCCATTTTCTGCTGATTCCCCTTGGACAGCTCCTCAATTCTTTGGTCGTAATATTCGGGTACATCAAAGCGGTCCAGCCAGTATTTCAGATTCTTATCAGCCTCCGCTCCATTCATCCCCCGTAGACGGGCCAAATAGATAATCTGATCGCTCACCTTCACCTTAGGATACAACCCCCGCTCCTCGGGCAGATATCCCATCAAGGATTGAAGCTCCTTGCTGTACGGCTTGCCATGATACGTTATATGTCCACCGTCCGGATAGATCAAGCCGAGCACCATACGCATCGTTGTTGTTTTGCCTGCGCCATTGGCCCCCAGGAGGCCGTAAATCTCCCCCTCTTCAACCTGTAGTGAAATTGGGCTTACCGCCGTCTTCTCTCCAAACTGCTTCATGACCTGATTTAACACTAATGGATGTGTCATACTCTCTCTCCCTTCCCTGTTTCCTATTGATTAATCTCATGAATAAGTTGCTGCTTCTGGAGCAAGTCCAGCAGGCGGATAACCTTGCATCCACAGTTCCAATATTTCTTCAAGCTCCAGACTTCGGGTTTGCAGGACCTGTACCCCGCTATTCTCAAGCACTTGCTCCAGTTCACCAAGATGAGGCTCCTGCACCACCAGCTTGCTAAGAGAAGGTCCTTCCTCCCGAATCACCACAACTCCTGGCAGATCTTTCAGCCCCACTCCGGCGCTACGAACCCATACCTCTCGCCAACTGTCAAAAAGCTGATCCTTCTCTATCATTCCCATTGTTTGTCCTTGATGAACAAGTACGATGTAATCGGCCAAACGTTTCACTTCATCTATGACATGCGTGGCCAGCAGGATGGTTACATCTTCTTCCATGCATTCCTGGAGTAACTCAATCAACTTCTTCCAAGCAAAGGGATCCAGGCCTGATGACGGTTCATCCAGCAACAGTAGCTTGGGCCTGGTCGCCAGAGTAGCCGCAATTTCGAATTTGCGTCGTTCTCCCTTGGACATTCGATTTAAGCGCTCATGATAAGGAACTTCAAACCGATGCAGTAACTCTTGCAATCGTTCCTCATCCCAGGTCGGATACCAACGTGAACGAAATCGTGCCGCCTGCTCAGCAGTCATTAAGTTCTCTTCACTCTCAGGTACTTCCCCTACGTATCCCAGTTGCTGATGTACTTCCAGCGGCAGTTCTCCAGCATAGGCCTCACCAAACCAGCAGATGTCTCCTTCTTCCGGCCGGAGGGTCCGCTGAATCATTTTCAGCATCGTACTCTTTCCCGATCCATTAGCTCCTACCAACGCTACGACGTACCCCTGCGGAATTTGCAGGTGAATAGGGCCGATCTTTTTTCTACGGCGGCGCTTCACGACTCCCCGCAGTTCCACAGCCAGGCTTTGTTCCATAAGTCTCCCCCCTTATCGCTCTTACGTTGCTTTATATCTTTGCTCCATCATTTGTGTAAATAAACGAGTTAGCTCTTCTTCATCATAATTCAGTGATTTCGCAGCATCGATTGCGGCCTCAAGCGCCTTCCATACGACGGCCTCACGGTATTCATCACGTTCCTGCGAACTAACCTTGGCTACAAAGGTGCCTGTACCCTGCTTCGTACGGAGCAGGCCTTCGTTCTCCAGATCCTGGTACACTCGACGAACCGTGATTACGCTACACTTCAAGGCACTTGCAAATTCCCGGATCGACGGCAACAATGTTCCTTCTTCAATCTGCCCACTAACAATCAGTGACTTGAGCTGCGATTCGATTTGATGATATAGCGGCTCAGCGCTATTCTCATTGATTTGAATGGGAATCCACACCCTTTACTCACCCCCGCCTTTGCACGATGGCATGTTCCTCATTATGCCAAATCCCTCATCCCCATTTTCCGCCTCGTGATCATGCTTAGAAGAGAAAGTCCAATTCCTCCAACAAGCAACGTCCCCCACAGGAGCGGAGATAATAGGCCATACCGCAGGGAGAAGTCCAATGTGATCTCTATGAGATTAATTCGCCACACATTCATGATAATAGCCACCAAGCCCAACATAATCATGAAAAGCAACGTTATCCAGAAATAGACTCGGCCGCTAGTGAGAAATTCATAATAAATGAAGACTCCGTTAAGTAACAAACCATATCCTAGCCAGGTGAACGCAAAAGCCACAATCGTATCTGCCTCTAACCATGAATTACCCATCATGACCAGAAAGACATAAAACGCCACGTAAAAAAACAAGCTGTTTACCAATATTGCCAATGCCAACTGGGTCAGTCTCCCTCGCATTATGGTGTTTAACGGAATTGCCAATGTCCGATAGTAACGGAGCAACTGCGTATAGGAATCTTCCTTGATGTAATTAAAGTTCCTGCGGGAGAAGAAGAACCCTGTCAGAGGGACAACCGTCAGCATCAGGTAATTGCCCAAAGGTAGCCACATAAACTGTGATTCATCTCCTGAATGAACGATCGTGGCCAGTATTAACCCCAGATACAACATGAAAATGACACTTGCGATTACGTAAAATCGGTCATGGCGCAGCTCTCTCTCCGCGAGAGCCCATGCATCCTTCCATGGATTCAACACGCATCCACCTTCCTTCATTCCTTTACAGTATTAACAGTATGTGAATATACAAAGGTGTGTATACTGTATATATCTTTATACACACTATATACTGTGCTTTAGCATGAAGTCAAGTCACGTCATGGTGTTTTATTGCACATAAAAAAATAGCGATGCGAAGGAACTCTCCCTCGTATCGCTATTTTCATGACTTCATAAATTCATTACATGCCGAGAATAACTTCCCAGACCGGCTTCGTATGACCGCCCGGATAAAGCAGATACAACAGCACATATACCGCTACACCGGTGATTGCCGTCAGGAACCAGATGATTGAGGTAACCTTGCCCCACTTACGGTGCTTCGCATACTTCGCCTTGAAGCCCAGTACCAGTGTGGTAATCCCAAAGACCGCGGCTACTGTTGCCAAGATAATGTGGAAAATCAGAAAGGTCTGATAATAGCCCTTCAAGCTGTCGGGTCCTCCCCATGAGGTATTGCCAATAAACACAGTACGGGACATATAAATGATGAAGAACAGCAATGCAGCGACAGCCGCCGCGATCATGGTCTTCTTGTGGGTTTCCCGCTTGCCCTTAATAATTTGCCACCATCCGATCGCTACCAGCACGGCACTGATGACGATAAAAGAAGTGCTGATCGTCGGGAACAACATATAAAGATCCAAGTTTCTTCCTCCTAAACGGTGAGTTTCTTATATTTTTAAAGCCTCAAATGATGGAACGAGGCGGTATTTCTTCTTCGGCAGACTCCCGATTCTCCTGCTTGTACCATTGAACGAAGACGTAGGCCAGCATGGAAGCGAAGATGATCTCCTGAATGAACTTCATCAAAATGCCCCCCACCTGCTGGTCAATATCGGGTGCCAGGTAACCAAAGAACTCCGGGCCTCCAAACTGGCTAAGCAGCATAGAAGGATCGCCGGACACACAATACCCCATCGCTTGTGACCATATGGCAGGATCGCTGTAAGTAGCGTATAAAGGCTCCTTAGCAAAGATAATCAAACCACAGGCCGGCGTCAAGAGGACCATATTAAGAAAAATAAATCCCAGCTTCTTCAATCCCTGCACTCCTGCCTTCTCCGGCAACGGAGACGCCAGCGTCCACCACATCAGCACCGCCGCCACAAACAAGACAATATAATACAGACGATGTATCCCAAAATGGAGCATGACATAGTCATGCACGACGGGGAGGTGATAGAAGGAGAACAGTCCATTGAACACCACCGCAGCAACTACCGGATGAACCATGAACCGTAACTTTCTTAGTGGAGTCGCACTTAACTGGTCCACAACCCGTCTCCATATCCAGGGCGGAAGCCCGAACATAAGCAGCGGAGGAGCGACCAGATAAGACAAAGCCATACTAATCATGTGAAAGCTGAACATGATATGCCCTAGTAGCTCTATAGGACCCCCTTGAGCCAGGTAGAGCAAAAACAGGCCAAGAATAAATAAAGCTTTCCGAAAGGCCGGTGTCGGCTCGCCCGAACCCCATCTTTCTGCTCCCGGACCAATCAGTACAATGTACCCTCCGAGCATTAGCAGAATGACAGCCAGAAATACCGGACTCCATACATCGGCAAAATTAAAATATTCCAACCCCAGCACGTCAATCCCTCCCTTCCTGCCGATGTGAGTTCTGTCCAAATTGTGAACAAGCCCCTAATAACAGACAAAAACGGTGACAGCATCCCTCAAGAAAAGGGTTCAACAAGAACCCACCTATAAGGAATGGTACCGTTTCTGCAAAAAGAATTTCCGCCTGAAATTATATTACCACATCTACCACCACATCCAATACAATGCGGCAATTATGGCCAAGAAGGCTACGAAGAAGCCGCCGGCCATAAAGATAATCGGGATCATATGCCCTTTATCCTTCATGTGCATCCAGTAACCAAGTTGGACCAACACTTGCAATACAGCCATCACCAGCAGCAAAATCACGGTAAAGGCCACATTCACCTCTCCGGCGGCCACCGCCGCAAATGCAATCAGCGTCAGGACGATGGAGAATATAAAGGCGATGACATGCTTCTCCGGCCCTTCATGTCGCTGACGCCGCTTCACAACCGGAGCCCGGCCTTCCGATTCCTGATTGACCATATGCTAAACCACCCTTCCGAGCAGATAAACGACCGTAAAGATGAACACCCACACCACGTCGATAAAGTGCCAGTACATCGCGGCCACATAAATCTTTGGCGCGGTAACCACGGTGAGTCCCTTCTTCATCAGTTGTCCAATCAGCAGTGCAATCCAGACGATTCCGAACAGTACGTGCGCTCCGTGAAATCCAACCAGCGTATAGAAGGCTGAACTGAAAGCGCTGGTCGTCATGCCATATCCCTTGTGTATTACATATTCAGCAAACTCATAAATTTCCATTCCCAGGAAGCTTAAGCCCAGCACAACCGTTGCTCCCAGCCAAACAGCCAGCTTCTTCTTGTCTCCCCGATGCATGGCCTGAATCGCAAATACGCTCATCAAGCTGCTAACCAGGAGAATAACCGTCATGGCCGCTGTTAGCGGCAGATGGAACAGTTCCTTGGCGGACGGACCATCTGCGACTTGATTCCGCAGGGTCAGGAAGGTCGCGAACAAGGTGCCGAACAGTACGGCCTCACCGCCGAGGAACAACCAGAAGGCCAATATTTTATTGCGTCCTTCCAGCGTCGCCTTCTCCGGCTCGGGCGGAAGAGTCTCCGCTGTGTTCAGCGTATGTGGCGTCGTCATGCTTTGACCTCCTTCCCGTTCAGTTCCTCCGGCTCAATATGCCAGCCCGGATCATCGTTCAAGGAACGAAGCAACATCGAGATGAACGTAATCCCGAGACCGATGCCAACAATAATGTATTTGTTGAAGAGGAAATTAATCAGGCCGTTCCCAAAATCATCATTCGTAAACATAAAACCCAACCCCGCTATGAATAACCCTACGGACATCATGAACGGTAAAATAGTTGGTGAAGGCATATGAATCGGTCCTACCGGTTCCGCAGGTGTCATCTCGCGGTTACCGGCCACCTTCTCTTTCCAGAAAGCATCGATACCACGCACCAGCGGAATCTGCTTGAAGTTATATTCTTCCGGCGGAGATGGAATGGCCCATTCCAGTGTACGGCCATCTTCCCAGGCATCCGCAGCAGCATCCTGCGGCCGCTTGGCCGTGATAGCCACATTGACCAGGAATATAATCACACCGACGCCCATCAGGAATGCACCAATGGTACTGACCAGGTTCATCAGGTCAAACCCCTGATTCGGCAAATACGTAAATACGCGGCGTTGCATCCCGATCAGACCCAGGAAATGCTGAATGAAGAACGTCATATGGAACCCGATAATGAAGGTCCAGAATTCCCACTTCCCCAGCCTCTCGTCCAGGACACGGCCAAACATTTTCGGCCACCAGTAATGCAGACCAGCAAACAAGCCCAGCACCAAGCCCCCGACAATTACGTAGTGAAAGTGCGCCACTACAAAATAAGTATCATGGTATTGATAATCGGCAGGCGCCGAAGCCAGCATTACCCCCGTTACCCCGCCCATAACGAAGGTCGGAATAAACCCGGAAGCGAACAAGTTAGCTGTGGTAAAACGAATCTGGCCACCCCACATTGTAAAAAGCCAGTTAAAAATTTTGATCCCTGTTGGTACAGCAATCAGCATCGTAGCAATGGAGAACAAGGCGTTCGCAACCGGTCCCATACCCGTAGTGAACATATGATGCGCCCAGACCATGAAGCCAAGAAAAGCAATCAGAATCGTAGCAAACACCATCGAGCTATACCCGAACAACCGCTTACGGGAGAAGGTGCTAACCACCTCGGAAATCATACCAAAGGCCGGCAAGATCAGGATATAAACCTCGGGGTGCCCGAATATCCAGAAGATATGCTGCCACAGCACCGGGTTCCCGCCATTCGCTACATTAAAGAAATTGGCGTCCAGAATCCGGTCAAAAGTCAACAGTACCAAGCCCACGGTAATCGCCGGGAAGGCGAACAAGATCATGGCAGACGTGACGAAGGTGGTCCAGGTGAACATCGGCATTCTCATGAACGACATACCGGGAGCCCGCATCGTAATAATCGTCGCCAGGAAGTTGATTCCGCCAATCAACGTACCCAAGCCCGCAATTTGCAGACCAATAGTGTAGAAATCAACCCCATGCGTCGTACTGTACTCTGTGGTTGATAGCGGAGTATAGGCGGTCCAGCCTGCATCCGGCGCTCCGCCCATAATCCAGCTCAGGTTCAGCAGCAACCCGCCGAACAGAAATGTCCAGAATCCCAGGGAATTCAGGAAAGGAAACGCCACATCACGCGCCCCGATTTGGAGCGGAATAACAGCATTCATCAGTGCAAAAATAATGGGCATGACACCCAGAAAAATCATTGTAGTTCCGTGCATCGTAATCAGTTCGTTAAATTGCTGCGCGGTTACAAAATCATTCATTGGCTTGGCAAGCTGAATGCGGATTAATAAAGCCTCAATCCCGCCGATGCCAAAGAAGAAGCCGCCAGCCAGCAAATACAAAACGGCGATTTTTTTATGGTCGACTGTCGTCAACCAATCCATCAACCCCTTGTGCCGCTTGACAGTGTGAGCATGAGCCAAGGTTTGTACCTCCTTTAAATTCCTATCCATCCGGTTCATCCTGGGAAGACGATTTTTTCAACAACCTCTAGTAGAGTACAAGTTCAAAAAGTCGGGTTTACAGGACCGAGAAGGTTGGATGAAGCCAGGGACTGAGTAGCGGAGCGTAGACAGATCTACGTGAGCAACGGAAGGCCCGGCTGAATTCAAGATTCGATGTCGAACACACTTCTCGAACAGCTTCGTTCTGGAAAGACGATTTTTTGAACAACCTCTAGTAGGATAAGGTGCTGTTCGCCAGATACTCGGCGATAGCCTCAATCTCGGCATCAGTCAGCCCCAGGTCCTCCTTCGGACTCGGCATCTTGTTGCCCGGTTTCACCTTCTGCGGGTCAGTCAGCCACTCGACTAAGTTGTCCTTGACCGGCTTTCCATTGATTGGATTGCCAGAAGCCTCGGCGTTATGTAAAATACTCGCCACCGTCTCCCGATTGCCGATACCCGTCAGGTTAGGTCCAAGCGGGCCTCCCTGATCGCCTACTGCGTGGCAGCTCAAGCATTGCGCCTTGAACACTTCGGCCAGCGCCGGGTCTTCAATCGTCTGTACCGGAGCTTTCATCGACTCAATCCAACGGTCGAACGATTCCTGGCTTACGGCCTTGACCTTGAACTCCATGAAGGCATGGGAGGTTCCGCACAATTCGGCGCATTTGCCCAGGAATACCCCTTCATTATCCGCTTCCAGCCAAGCCTTATTGATCGTTCCGTCCGTGTTGGTATCCGTCTTGCCTCCCAGCGAAGGTACCCAGAACGAGTGCAAGACATCGGCCGTCTTCAGTTCAAGGGCAATCTTTTTCCCTGTTGGAATAATCAAATCCTGAGCCGTTGTTATCCCGTATTCCGGGTAAGTAAATTCCCACCAATACAAATGCGAGGTTACTTTCACCTTGACCGCATTGGCATCCTTGGAATAATCCTCTCCAAAAGCAAATACCTTCTGTACCGTGGCTACCGCCAAAATCAGAACCAGTACCAGCGGAATCGCCGTCCAGAGGATCTCCAGCTTATGGCTGCCTTCGACCTGCTTAGGAATTTCCGTCTCCCCGGGCTTGCGGCGGAATTTGATCCATACATAGGCAGCGATGCCGAACACCACGAGCATTACGGCTACCATGATGGTAATCGACAACGTAATCAGCCCAAGTTGGCCTTGCGCCACAGGCCCTTGCGGCCTCAGCACAGACAGGTCTTCACGGCCACATGCGGACAGGATGAGCGACAGCATGGCAAACAAAGGCAATAGCCGCCTTACAGCCTTCCACGATTTCATCATTGATCTACCCCACTTCTTACGTTTTCTTCCGTTTCATTTCATCATTTCTGCACATACCCTTAAAAAATTGCGATTAATACCATGAAAAGCATGTTTATGTCAATTATAATGATCACCTATTAAATATATGATTGAACCCCTTTTTTGTCAATGATTCAACATCGGTTTCCAGTCTATTGGAAACCAAGAAAACCTGTGCCACACAAGGATTTATTAACGGTTTCTATTTTTTACCGCACTCTTGAAAGGGCTCTCACAAATGGACCGAAAAAGAGTATTTTTTCAGGTTGCACATTACGTGATTTTTTGACATATTTCTAAACTTTTCGACATTAAGGCGCAAAAAAAGAGGGGTTGCCCCCTCTCTACTCTCCGCCAGACAGCACCACCGGTCCATCCTCCGTGATAGCCAGTGTGTGCTCATAATGTGCACCCAGACTTCCATCGGCCGTCCGAATGGTCCAGCCATCATTTTCCCATAGGACAGCCCCGGTCTCACCGCCGGTAAATATGGGTTCAATGGTGATTACCATACCTGGCTGCAAGGTAACCCCTGTATGCGGACGGCCAAAATTCGGCACATCAGGCGCTTCATGCATGACTCGGCCAATGCCATGCCCAATCAGGGACTTGACAATGCCGATCTTGGATGCCTTGGCTACTCGCTGTACCGCATAACCGATATCACCGATCTTATGTCCTGGCACAGCCTGAGCAATGCCTGCCAGCAGGGCTTGCTCTGTTACCGTCAGCAAGTTCTCAGCCTCCTCGCTAACCTCACCGATCCGATACGACCAACCCGAATCCGCCAACCAGCCCTTCCTGTTTACCACGATATCAATCGTTACGATATCTCCCGCCTCCAGCTTTCGCGTCCCGGGAAACCCATGGCACACCACATCGTTGACGGAAGCACAGGTCGCGTAGGGGAAGCCGTGATACCCCTTCTGCTCTGGAATCGCCCCACGTTTAGCCAGGAATGATTCCACAAAGGCATCAATCTCCATCGTTGTTATTCCCGGTCCAATCAGATTTGCAATGCCTTGATGGCATTCCGCAAGGATGATACCCGCCTCGCGAATTCGGGCAATCTCATCTTTTGTTTTTAAACGAACCTTCACGTTCCATTGTCTCCCTTCCATACTCCACTTCCGCCTCCAGCTCATCAAGACAGCTTGGCTTAGACAAAAAAACGTCCCGGACGCATCACTTACGCGCCGGAACGATCATATACTTGCCTTTAAATCCATCAAGAAACGGAAGAATTCATCTTTCCCATCTCATGCTCTACTAGGTTAGTCAATTCCTCCTCATAGCCGCCCATAATACGATATTTACGAACATATTCTTTCACGAACTTCTTCGGATCTTTAGGTTTAAAGATTCGGGTCATTTCCCGTAAACTTTCTTTAACTTCATCATGACCTTTCGTTGCCATAACTCTTTCCCTCCCAGAACGTTTAAGGTAAATGCTCCGATTTCGTGACGCCGAAAAGTGTTTGGTGAAATTCTTGAAGTCGTGCCGGCTATTCAGTTGTGGAAAAACCTCCTACTGTCTATTGTATCATATTCAGAAACAGGTTTCAGCTTTCTTCCAAACATACATTTTTGCAAGCGTTTTTTTCATTGTACGCTATTTCTTCCCAGAAAATGCAGAAACTCCGTAAGCGCAATGCTTACGGAGTTCATGCCAAACCCTGATTAATGCCTGCTAGCTGCCGATCACGGCCAAGCGGTTCTTTCAGGTGAAGGCTCGTCATATAGTGGGTGATGAAGACATCCTTTTCTCAGAAAGAAGGTTGGCCCATGTCCCCATTCAAATCATCTACTGGTCTATACGAGAACGTCGCAGGTTTCTTATGCTACCTGTTCGCCTTTGTTGGTGGCGTCGTCTTTCTCGTGCTCGAGAAGCGCAGCCGGTTCGTCCTGTTCCATGCTCTGCAATCGGTCATGCTGTTCGGCGGACTGATGTTGGCCCATGCCCTGTCCGGCTTCTTGCCCGTGATTGGCGTGGCTGTCAGCATGCTGCTCTCGCTGCTGGGTGTCACCCTCTGGGTTGTGCTCATGCTGGCAACCCTGCAAGGCAAGTGGCTAAAGCTGCCTTGGATTGGCGAACTAGCCGAGAAGCAGCTTCACCGGATGTAGCCGGAGCCGGCGAATGAACCTAAGATGTGCGGGGCTTCTAGCCTAATTGCCGGCTTGTTCCGGTTCCGCCTTTATCGATTTGTGGCCCTTCAACCCGTTAAACAGCAAATTCATGACAATGGCGGTAAAGCTACCCGCCACAATGCCGTTATCGACCAGAATGCGCAGCCCCGCCGGCAGACGGTCGAAGATTTCCGGCAAGACGGTGACGCCCAGCCCCATCCCTACGGAGCAAGCGATAATCAGCAGGTTTTCATGCCGATTCAAATCCACTTGATCGCCCAGCATCCGAATACCCGAGGACAAGACAAGCCCGAACAAAGCGATCATGGCTCCCCCCAGCACGGATGTCGGTACGAGCTGCGTCAATGCGGCAATCTTCGGCACAAAGCCGATCAGCACCAGAAGTCCTCCGGCAACAAAGATAACGTCGCGGGTTTTGACCCGGCTCATCTGCACCAGACCCACGTTCTGGGAATAAGTCGTATACGGGAAGGAATTGAAAATCCCGCCCAGAATAATAGCCAAGCCTTCCGCACGATAACCGCGTGTCAAGTCCTTGGAGGTAATGTCCTTACCCACGATCTTGCCCAGTGCCATAAATACGCCTGTGGATTCCGCCACGCTGACGATCGCCACAAGAATCATCGTCAGAATTGCGGAAGCATGGAACGTTGGCTTGCCGAAGTAGAACGGCTGTACCGTATGGAACCAGCTTGCTTCCTTCAGCGGTGTCAGGTCTACTTGTCCGGCAAAAGCAGCGACAAGCGTACCTGCAAGCAATCCGAGCAGTACAGAGATAGAACGCAGGAACCCCGTGGCAAAGCGGTTCATGAGTATGATAAACAGCAGCACACCAAAGCCTAATGCCAGGTTAAACGGGCTACCGAACTCAGGATTCACCCCTGGATTGCCTCCGCCCAAATCAGAAATGGCTACCGGAATTAACGTGACGCCAATAATTGTCACGACCGATCCGGTAACGACCGGTGGAAATAAGGCAATTAGTTTGCCGAACAAATTAGCAAATAAAAGCACAAACAGACCCGAAGCAATGATCGCCCCATAGATAGCGGACACCCCTGCCCCATCCTCTAATCCGATAGCAATCATTGGCGATACTGCCTGGAACGCACAGCCAAGCATGACCGGAAGGCCGATGCCGAAGAAGCGGTTGCCCCAAACCTGCAGCAAGGTAGCAACACCACAAGCCAGCAAGTCAATGGCAATCAGATACGTCATTTGCTGATGCGTAAAGTCCAGCGCGCCCCCCACAATCAGCGGCACGATCACAGCGCCGGCATACATAGCCAGAACATGCTGCAAACCTAGCGACAACGTCTTGATCGGATGACGGTGTCTTTGAAATACTCTCTCTTGTTCCATGTAAATCCAGTTCCTCCCCAGTGTACCCGTAATTTATATTTATAGTGTGTGTTCAAAAAGTCAGGTTTTCAGGATCGAAGAACAACCTCGTCCTGGGAAGATGACTTTTTGAACTACCTCTTAAATGATTGTTCAAAAAGTTAGGTTCTCAGGACCAAGAAGGTTGGATGAAGCCAGGGACTGAGTAGCGGAGCGTACGTAGTGGGTACGTGAGCAACGGAAGGCCCGGGTGAATTCAAGATTCGACGCCGAGTCTACTCCTTGAACAACTTCGTCCTGGGAAGATGTCTTTTTGAACTACCTCTTATGGTGTTACGCTTGCTCTACAAAGGTCACCTTGCCCTCATCCAGCGAAGCGATACGCACCAGCGAATCCACGCGGTAGCCCGCTTCCGCGAGCAGACGTGCTCCCGGCTGGAATGACTTCTCAATGACAATGCCGATGCCGGCCACACTGGCTCCGGCCTTCTCGGCTACGCGGGCCAGACCGAAGGCGGCCTCGCCATTCGCTAGAAAATCATCCACGATCAACACCCGATCCGCCGCCGACAGGAATTTCTTCGACACCGTAATCTCGTTCGTTTCTTGCTTCGTGAACGAGTACACCTTTTCCACAAAAATATCGTCCTTAAGCGTCAATGATTTATGCTTGCGGGCAAAGATCATCGGCACATTCAGTTCCAACGCTGTCATGATCGCCGGGGCAATTCCCGAAGACTCGATCGTCAACACCTTCGTAACCCCCGCATCCGCAAAGCGCCGGGCAAACTCCGCCCCCACTTCCTTCATCAGCACCGGGTCCATTTGATGATTCAGGAAGGAGTCCACCTTCAACACTTGATTCCCCAATACGATGCCTTCCTTGATGACTTTGTCTTGTAGCAGCTTCATTACAGCTTCCCCCTTGGTCTTCTTTAACATAATTCAAGACATATGCAGTTGCAGTCCACGTCAAAACGCAAAAAAGCCCATTCCCTAATCGGAAATGGACGTGCAGACAGAAACCCTATTCGTCGCTTGAGACAACCGAAAAAAACAGACGTTACCCACGCCCACCGGCCCCGAGCCAAATTCATAGCGTTCCCCGTAGTCCGATCATTCCGGTGATCAGGTAGAGACATGCAAGCCCATTCTTGCACTTATACGAGAAAATAATTTTCACTTGGTACACAATGTTAGAAGTATAACGCAAATGTACGCGGGAATGGAAGAGGGATTTGGTGGGTCCGGGAAAAGTTGTTAAAAAGTTTTTCGTTTTTGTGTCCGCCCCAACGCGACATCTATAAAGGTCTGGAATTCCGCGGTAGCAAATGGTTAAGGAGGGACTTCAGCTCCCCATCCTCTTTGTAAGTGGTCTCGCCCGTATCCAGGTGGCGCACACGAATTTCTTCATAGTCTGCGCTGGCCTGCGTCGGCTTGAAGATGAGGTTCTCCCGGTCTTCTAACCGTAGATGGTAGCCCATGTCTTCAAACATTTGCAGAAGATCGCTTTCGTCCGGTAGCTTCCCTGGGTCAATGAAGATTAATCCCCTCAGCTCCTTCGTGCCATCTTTATGTACAACATCGAAGTGTACGATGCATTCCATATGCCTCACGCTCCCGAAATGATAGTTGCGGCATTTAGCTTCCCCTGCCGACTTCATAAGCATACAGCCGCCGGAGCAGAACCCCGGCGGCTGCGTACTTACTATATATTACGGACATCCCCGCCGCTTGGGCGGTTCATTTTATTACAACAACGTGAACTTTTGCATTTACGATCAAGCCAGCTAAGTACTTCATGAGTTGGAATCGCCCCGTATTGGGCTAAATTTGCTCCGAGCCGCAATGCGGACACCATTTGGTTCCCTTGACCAGAATTGAACCGCAAATTTGACATTTGACCGTAGCGACCCGAGTCTGTGGCGGCTCCTGGACAGTTTCCTCCGTCTGTGCCGCGGCTTCCGCCGTTTCCGTCCATTTGCGGATGCGAAGATCCAGATCATCCTGACGTTTGCGCTCCCGCTCCAGGTCACGCTGCAAACGCTCTTCCTCTTCGGGATCGAATTCAGCCTGTGCCGGTTCAAGCTCCCGCTGTGGTGTACGATATTCGATCTGATCCTCCTGCAAGGTAGCTGCCAGCAGCTTCTCCAGCTTGCCATCCACCTTGGGCTCGCTTGTGTGAGATTCGCTGGAGGCAAAAGCGTCCTCTTCTAGCAGCGCATTTACCCCCGGAGCGGCTATTGCATCGATTGATGTGTCCTTGACGCTCGCCTCCGTGTATTCCTCCTTGGCTGCTGCCGGCTTAACCTTTAACAGCTTATGCCCACAATACTGACAGAACATGGCCTCCTCCGCGACACTCCGTCCGCAAGCACCGCATAGGCGTTCATTCTTCAATTCAGCCACCTTCAAGCGAATCTCATCTCGCTCCTCAGTGAGCAAATCGCAGGTCTTGGCCAAGTCCAGCATTTCCTTATCCGCTTCGGACATGTCCTTTTGTCGGTAAGCATCGTAAAAGACCTCACCCATTTTTTGAAAATATAACCCAAGCTCTCGTTCGATATTTGAAATTTGCGTATTTAGCTTTCCGATCTCCACGACATTTTGCGCACGATCGGTCACCTTTCCCGCTCCATCTTTCAGTCGTTGTAAAATATTCATGAGATGACTCCTCCCCGCGAAATATTCATTATCATACCAGATTTCACGCCGCTATGAAAACCGACTTCCGACTCAGGACGCGGCTTCCACGCTTTGGAAAGAAAATGGTATTCAATTCCATAAATGATTTATGGCATGAATAGGTAGTTGAATAAGGGGCTTTTTCCCAGAGTCGACTCCTTCAAATTTTAATTTTTCTTCGAATCCTTACCTTCCTTTGACTGCTCTGAATAATAAGTATTGAGCAATTGGTCCAGCTCTTTAGATTTTTTTAGTACCTGAGAAGCGGAAATCCCGTACTTTTGAGCCAGTTTATGCATCTCCAGACGCTTCTTCTCAATGGGCGATTTCTTCATGCTGTGTCTTTCTCCTCTCTTTCTCCCTCCTTATATTAGTATAGGTTACTAAAAACAAGAAAAAAATAAATTAAAAAAGAAACGATCTCATGATTGAGATTCGTTTCTTTGTCGTTGTATCGTGAGTTAACCGCCTTCACCATGAGACATGGTTTGAACAACGATTGGTGGTACAAGGCTATTACCATTACCTTCGACTTCTATGAAGTCTCCCTTATACAATACGGCAATGTTCAACAAAATCAACAGGGTAGCCATCCACTTCTTCATTCCCGATCACACCTTTCATAATTTCTAGATACCGACTCGTCTGAGCCGGATTGGCTTGATTACGATATTTCTCAAACCAAGCTACACAAGTGATTGAAAGCTTATTATTTGATAACATCATCCACTGCAATGACAGCAGCAGATAGTCAAGCCCGAGAGAAATCAATCCTTGGTTAAAATTGTAGAGTGCCAGTCCATAAAAAAGCTGCATTCTACGTGTTGCACTAAATGCTGGATCGTAATATGTAATTCCATCGGTCGAAATATTTGTAGTTAGTTCCTGTATCTCTTGTTCAAACCGTGGAAGAACTGAATTAACATCATGCTTATGACGCAGTGCGGCCTCAATAATAGTGATTAGCCCTGGCAAACGCTCAGCCTTATGACAATCAAGAAAGTCCACATAGTCCGTTAAATATTTGAACTCACCTAACAAAATATATAAGTTCAGACGATTGCCTTGGGCGAAAACAGAAAGTCGTTCTACTTCCTTCAGGCCTCTTTCATCCAGGCTACTAAACCAACTTAAATCCTCGTAAGACTTTATATACTGAAAGGCTTCCCCATACCTTCCTTGTTTCTCCAGAGCATTACCCCTGAGTAAAAAACTTTGTCCATAGTAGACCACCAATGGTCTCTCTGCTGCTTCTCTGGCCAGGGAGTTCCTCGGTGCTTTTTCTTCCTGTCGAAGACAAATTTGGGCACAATCCAGCATGTCTAGGCAACACTTCTCAACATCATCCCACTTCTTGAGGATGAAATGTACATTTGCCAGTTGCAACAAGGCATCAAGCTGATGGTGAATGGACAGGCGTTTGAGATAAGGCGAGAACCTGATGGCAGCCCGGTAATATCTATCAATATCCAGTGGCTGACTAATCTCAGCGCGAAACCATTTATAGTGGCTAATGGCAAAACGCTCGGAGTGTTGTTTTATTTCATTTTGCACCACACACCGATACAAAGGAATAGCGTCAACTTTACGTCCAGCCTTATACAGCTCCTCCGCCATTTCGAACACAGCCGCTACATATTGTGGCTCTTCCATAAGCCGATCTAATACATCATCAACCAAGTCCCACCTTTGCAGGTCAAGACAACGCATTAGTAAAACTTTTACCCGCCGCCAATGAGGCTTCTCTCTGAAACACTCTTCAACGTACTCCGCGTACAACCATCCTTCCGGGTGGCCCAGAGCTTTAGCCAACTCGTCCAACAGAGGAACAGGAATAAGCTTCGTCAAACGATTCAAGCTGCTGCTTAGCAGTCCTCGGTTGACAGCCATCTCTCTTGATAGGCTCGTTATGGTATAGCCTTGCTTTACCATTTCTCTTGTAATGACTTGTTGAAGATGATGCGGCTCTGTTTCTATGGCCTGCATTGTGCTTAATCACCTCTAAATTGTCCTTCATAATACTTTTACCATAAATAATTCTCTATTGGAAGGTTTATACAGTAAATGAATCTGGAATTAAGTCACAATTTTAGGGAAAGTGTCGAAGAAGTGCGTAATAGCAAGGTTTGCGGAGGGAACAAAGTAGCTGCTGTTCGGATAACTGTCGAGGTAGAACGTATGGGTTAACACTTAAAGCCAAAATAAAAACCAAATTAACTGGAAAAGCTCCATCTAATTTTCCACTTTTCAAGTGGAATAGAGAATTAGCGGGAAATACTCCAGTTAATTTGAACAATAATTGAGTTTTTGGGTTTATCGGCTGAATTAGCTGGAGCTTTTCCATCTAAATCGCGAATTGTATGCTATAAACCGAAATTAGCGGGAGAATTTCCCGTTAATGTGTTAACGGGAGGGCCCAGCCAAGGCCAAAGCCGCGCGTCACTGCGGCTTGGTGCGCAGCGTGGCGGCGAGTTCCTCCGCCCGCTGCATGACCTGGCTGACGACCAGCGTCAGGCCGGTCGCCGCGCCCCGCACGCCGGGCAGCATAGCCGCCCACGGCGCCGGGTCCGGGCCCTGCGGCACGCCCGCAGCCGCAGGGCCCACAGGGCCGAGTTCCACGTCCACGTCGTGGAACTCCGGCGCGGGCTCGTGCAGCCGGCCTTGCTCGGCTGCTTCGGCCAGGCGCTCGGCCAGTACTTGGCCGAGCGGCCCTGCTGCGGGGCGCCGCTCGCGCTCGCGCGGGCCCGCAGCCCGGCGCAGCGCCGCATCGGCGTCCGCCAGCGGCGCAGCCGCGGCCCACGCCGCCCAGACGGCGGCGAGCAGCGCCTCGCGCGTCCAGCCGAGCAGCCGCAGGCGCTCGGCAGCACCGCTTGCCCAAGCGGCGGCTACGGCCGCTTGGGCCGCAGCGACCCAGGCGCAGGCCGGGTCGCTGCAAGCGCAGCGCGTAGCTTCCCGCGAGCCGGGTTGCTGCGCCGCGGGAATGCTCTCGTGCTCGTGCTCGCGCTTGGTCATAGCGCGAACATCATCTCCCGCCGCCTCCCCACCAAGGGCCTTGGCTCGTTTGATCGCGTCATCTCCCTGGACCTCCTCGCCAGTAAGATAGCTCGCACCTTGGCTGGCATCCTCTTGTGCCACCAGCCAAGGCACCTGCTCTGGCAACAGAGGTAGCAGCGCTGCCGTGCCTTGCTCGAGCAAAGCCGCAATCCGGTCAGGTTCATGCTGAAGTCGCTCCACGACGGCTTGGCGTGCCTGTTCTACCGATGGGCTGACCGGAATCAGCACCGTATGTCCCACCGCTGCGGCTACCTTTAACCCATCTGTGTCCAGATGAATAGCGCTTTGTAATTCCTTTAACTGCTGCCCGGATTCTATTTTCTTAGCTTTCTGTCCATTTCCAGACTTATCTGCATCACCCGTGCTCATCGGTAACCTCCTCCCGGCTCGCCAAAGCCTCCCTGTTGAAGCATAATCAAGCTTTGCAATTCTTCATCGTTCATTTCAGTCAGCCATTGCTCACCTGAGCCAACCACTTGCTCTGATAGCGATTTTTTACGTTCAATCAGTTCGTCAATCCGCTCTTCCAATGTTCCCTGACAGATCAGCTTATGGACCTCTACGTTCTTGCGCTGACCGATACGGAATACCCGGTCTGTCGCCTGATTCTCTACCGCGGGATTCCACCATCGATCATAATGGACAACATGATTGGCACGAGTCAGGTTAAGACCCACCCCGCCCGCCTTCAAGGACAATACAAAGATCGGTGATCCCTCACCGTCCTGAAAAGCCCGGACCATCTCATCCCGCTCTCCCTTAGGTACAGCACCATGTAGAAAAAACGGCCGCACTCCATATTGCTCTGTCAAACGCTCTTGCAGCAACTCGCCCATTCGCACATATTGTGTGAATATCAGCACCGCTTCCCTACTGTCCATAATCAGGTCCAGTAACTCCTCCAAGCGCTCCATCTTGCCAGAACGTACCGATGCAGCCGATTCTGACGGGCGCAATGGGCCCCTGGCCAACACAGGATGGTTACAGATTTGCTTCAAGCGGGTAAGCGATGACAGCACCAGGCCTTTGCGGGCCATGCCCTCATGCTCGCCAATTCGACCCATGAGTTCATCCGTCACCGAGCGATAAAGGCGAACCTGCTCCGTCGTCAACGTGCAATAGGACTTTAATTCGATCTTCTCCGGTAAATCCTTGCGAATATCCGGATCGCTCTTCAGACGACGCAGCAGAAAGGGCGCTACTAGCCGACGCAGCTTCTGCAACTCATCATTGGGTTGCTCAACGCCTGAGGCGAATCGGGAACGGAAGGAGGCCTGTGTCCCCAAATAGCCCGGATTTAGAAATTGAAAGATAGACCACAATTCACCCAAACGGTTCTCCACCGGAGTTCCTGTCATCGCGATGCGGTGGGGTGCATTAAGCTTCATGACACTTTGCGCCTGCTTCGTACCGTAGTTTTTAATATATTGCGCCTCGTCCAGTACGACCGTGCTCCACTCAACCGAACGCAATTCCTTCGCATCCCGACCAGCCAGTTGATAGGTCGTAAGCAAAACATCGCCATCAGCATACTCTTGTACGAAACGTTCCCCCCGGTGACGACTGCTCCCATGGTGTACATACAAGCGCAGCTCTGGCGCAAATCGCACAATCTCCCGCTGCCAGTTGCCAAGTAGCGAAGTCGGACAGATGATCAGACTTTTGCCTGGAGAGCTATTAACACGGTCCAGCAACACCGTAATAACCTGAATAGTCTTGCCAAGGCCCATGTCATCAGCCAGCAACGCACCGAACCCTAAATCTCGCATAGCCGAGAGCCATTGGTATCCACGCTCCTGATATGGACGTAATGTCCCCTTCAACCCTTGTGGCACAGGCCTTGGGTCCGGATGACGCACGACTGAGCCGGAGACAAATGCGGATAGCATGCCTGAGGTCTCCACACCTTCGATATCTACACCTTCAAATTGCACGCTTTCTTCCCCGGCAGACAGATGCATGAGATCGCGGAACAAGAGCGTACCTTCCTCACGGCGCTTCATAAACTTTAATACCTGACGAATCTCCTTGACGTCTACTTCAATCCATTCCCCGCGAAAAAAAACAAGCGGGTGCTTCGCCGCCGCAAGCTCTGCCAGTTCCTCACGGCTTACGCTTTGGCCCCCGAGCATGGCTTCGGCCTCAAAGGTGACAAGTTGCTCGATTCCAAGCTTGGGAGTTCCTCCGGTCGCAGTCCCATCGGAACCTGCCCAACCTTCGGCTTTGATACGAATACCAACGGATCGCCTTCCCTCTCGCGTCCACTTTGAGGGCATTTGTATAGTAACCCCATGCTTACGTAGCATAGGTACGGATTTGCTTAAGAAATGGTATATGACCTCCGGCCCGAGGATTAATTCCTCCGGTCGCCACAGCTTCATGGCATCTGCCAATTCACCAGAGAGGCTGGCAGCCTTGCTCAGCCGAAGCAACAACGTCTCCTGAACATTTCGGTACAACACACCCTGAATATACATATCCGAGCTTGGGTAACTCCAAATCAATCCCGCGGGTAGCAGCACAGAGCTCTCTTCTACCCCTTCACCCCAAATGCTCAATTTCCAAGCTGCCATCCGTGACAGTCGCGGTTCCTGCTCCCCGTCATCTCTCTGATCTCCACTGTCCTTTTCTTCAAGCATCGGCTCCAGTCGAAGGCACAGCCGAAGACTATCTGTACGCTCATCTTCGGCTTCCGCATCTTCAGCCTTGGGCCGCGTCCCTCCAGCCTCATCTACCGCTTGGGTCAGACTGGCTAGCTCAGCCGTAACTGCTTGAATATCTGGCGGTTGCCCTCCCGTTAACAAGCTGTTCCACCACAATTCGGGTAGCGGCGAAGATCCCCGGCGATAATCGGCGCGGGCAGGATTAAGCTTCCTTCCTAAGTCCCGTACCGCTCCCCGTGTTTCATAATCGATCATCGCTGTCATGAAATTATGCAGAATTGCCATTTGGCGCTCCTCTAGCGTGCTTCCTTCCTCTGAGGGCAGGCTTTGCACTGCTGCAAGGCAGATGGGTGGCATCGAGCCAGCGAGAAGCCGGAACCGTTCTTCATCCTTCGGCTCCGTTAGCAACGGTCCCCAGACCGCTTGCACCTGTCCTTGGGCTCCCCGGCGCCGCGTACCCGAGACAGGTGACGGACGTACTGAAGGGGCAATGCGTCCTCGTATTAACAGTTCAAGCACGAACCGCGCCGCATTGCTCCAGTAGCCCATCTCCGCTCCAGGCTTGAATCCACGCTGCTCCCAGGCCGATTCATCCCAGCCGAGCAGCAACTGCCAGGTCTTCTCCACCGGCAACGTCAAGCCCTCCAGCGTACGGCCAACTAAACTGCGGCGTTCTCCCGTCTTGGAAGATTTCCGCAGCGTAGCGTACGGGAAGCGAATTTCAGCCAGCCGCAATAAGGCATGCTGAAACGGACGATCCCCAGATTCAAGTTCCACACGCCTTAGCACTGCTGTCCAGGCGTCTACTTTGGATTCCGATAATTCCCCGGAGAAGCAGAATAGCACCTCCCCGAGCCAAATTCCATACAGGCGTTGATTCATGATGATCTCCCGTCGATATCCTAATTCATTACTAATATCTTATACGAAAAGCGAACCATATAAAACCGAAAAGAGAAGAGGGTTCCGGACGCATACACGCCGACCCCCTCCATACTATGCAATAATCATTTTGTTTAGGAGCACGGTGAGCAAATGAGGCTCTCCACCAGGCAAGGTTTTCCTTCTCGCCAGCTTTTGTTAGGCTTTCGAAGCAATAACTTCAATCTCCACCAGCCCGTCCTTAGGCAGGCGAGCCACTTCAACCGCGCTGCGTGCGGGATAAGGAGCTGTGAAGAACGTACCGTACACCTCATTTACTTTCGCGAAGTCGTTCATGTCTTTCAGAAACACTGTCGTTTTAATGACCTTGTCCAGTCCGCTGCCAGCCGCTGCCAAAACAGCAGCCACATTACGTAGCGATTGAGCGGCTTGGGCCTCTACACCTTCTGCCAGTTCTCCCGTCTCCGGCACCAGACCAAGCTGTCCAGAAGTAAAGACTAAATCACCAAATCCGATACCTTGCGAATAAGGTCCAATTGCCCCCGGTGCTGCTGTCGTGGATATCACTTGTTTCTCCATTTTCCTCATCCCTTCTATTATTTGTTTCTACATTGTAGCGATAATTACCCGGTAAGAGCAACTTAATCCACCCGATCAGGACATATCTTCCCAGGCTTCAACGGCAGGTAGAAGGAGAACGTACTCCCTTGTCCCTCTGTGCTGTCCATATCAATGAAGCCACCCAGCAGCCTGGCCAAATTACTACTGATGGACAATCCCAGTCCTGTTCCACCGAATTTGCGACTGATTGAGCCGTCCGCCTGCTGGAACGCCTCGAATACCGCATCATGCATTTCCTTTGGCACGCCGATTCCAGTATCGGTCACAACAAATGCAAGCCATTCTCCGGGATGGGGAATCTCCTCGCTCCCAGCCCGACGGATATCCAGTTGCACTTGGCCCTCCTGGGTAAATTTGAACGCATTAGACAGTAAATTACGCAAGATTTGATTAATTCGTTGTGCATCACTTATAACCGTATTAGGCAACCCTTGCTCCAGATTAATCACAAACTGGATATCCTTCTGCTGGGCAATATGTTCAAAATGCATTTGCATCCAGTCCGGCAATTCAGCAAGTACGACTTCCTCTTCGACAATTTCCAATCGACCCGCCTCTACCTTGGATAAATCAAGTACATCATTTACTATTTGCAGCAAGTCATGGCCGGACTTATGAATGATGCGTCCGTATTCCGGGATATCCTCCCCCGCTTCGTCGCTCTCCGAGATAATTTCCGCCAGGTTAATAATGCTGTTCAGTGGTGTTCTCAGCTCATGCGACATATTGGCCAAAAATTCAGATTTGTATCTGGAGGCCTGAGCCAATTGTTTAGCCCGGTCTTCCAGACCAATCTTGGCCTTGTGTAGCTCGTCTGTTTGCTTGCGAAGCAACTCATTGGCATATTTAAGCTCCAGATTCTGTCGATGCCCTAACTGAAAATCACGCAAAATCAGAGCAAACAATATGCTAAGAAAGCTGCCCAGCGGCAAAGTTACCGGCATAATCTCCAGCATGTATTTACTGAAGGGAACCACACCGAACAAGGCAATGTTCACGTGATGAACCAGATTGATGACCAGAATTGTAACCAAACCCTTGATGAAAAATCGGTAATTGGTTCGCTTCATCCAGATACTCAACCCTGCCCCAACGAAACCAAGGATCGTCAGGTTAACCAAACCGACAATCGCCGCCTCACTCACGCCAAAGCTCAAACGGGCCATACCAATCCCAACGCCAATCAAAATGACCGTCGCCGGTTGCGCATAAACGAAAGCCGCAATAATCAACGGTACGTAGCGCAAATCAAATATCACATCATCCTTCAGGCGAAAGCCAAACTTCATGCAAATCCAGCCCGATACAATCATCAGCAGCACGGACAGTACATAAATCATACGCGGCGACGTTCTCCGAAGCCCATATTTATATAGGATATTAGCCAGATAAGTGACAGTAACCAGCATGCCCAAATTTAGTAAAAATGTATTTCCAAGTCCCATCAAGTCACCTCCAAAAATTTTATTTTGTGACCGGGTTGCCATAACCCTGCCGCCTATCTCAAGTTCCTCATTCCCCGCTTCTTAACAACAATGATTCCAGTATGACATATCCAAGCTTTCTAAAAAATAAATAATTTAAATATTAAGCAACCGTTTACATATGCTATATCCCTTGCGGGGTATAGCTTTGTTCAAATCAAGACGTTGAGCTATGTCACAATTAATGTGATTCATTTCACATTATCACATATTTTTATATGCTAAAATTCCCTCGACAAAGGTTTTTCAGACTGCTCAATCCCTTTGTAACACGCCACTTTTTAGCCCTTGCCCGTTTTGAGTTTATGTAGTTAAATAAGGAAGTTATTAAAATGTCTTCACATTTTAATATATATAATTCATTCACTGGAGGTCTCTATCATGAAAAAAGCTTCAATCATTCTTAGCAGCGCTCTGCTGCTCGGTTTGTTGGCAGGTTGTGGTTCGAACAATGGTGCAAATACAGCAGAACCGGCGAACAATACACCTGCTGCTACTGAAACCAATGCAAGCAATAGCACGAACAGTGCTGAAGCAGGCAGCTATGAAGACGGCGTTTACTATGCCCAAGGCGAAGCTGATGCAAAAACAGGTTGGCAATATTACGTTACTCTCACAGTTTCTGGAGGAAAGATTACAGAAGCAAATTGGAATGCTATTAATGCAACAGTTCCTGTTGATAAAGTAACCTACTCCAAAGAGGGCAAGTATGGCATGAAAGATGGCGGCGCTGCTTCCGAATGGCATGAACAAGCCGAAAAAGCGGAACAATATTTAATTGAAAAACAAGACCCAAAAGATATTACCCTAAATGAAGAAGGTAAAACAGATGCTATCGCTGGCGTATCTGTTCATGTGAATGAATTCTTCACATTAGCTGACCAAGCTTTGGCTGCCGGTCCTGTTGATTCAGTAACGTACAAAGATGGTACTTATCATGAAGAAGGCGCTGAATTCGATCCTCATTCCGGTTGGAAAGAAACCGTGGATGTTGTCGTAGCTGCTGGTAAAATCGTCAGAGTTAACTTCAGTGGTGTGAATGAAAAAGGTGAAGACAAGAAGCAAACCTCGATCGATGGCAACTACGGCATGAAAGCAGCCGGTTCCCTGGCCGAATGGCATGAAGAAGCAGCCACTGCTGAAGCTTTCCTGGTGGAAAGTCAAGATCCAACGGCTGTAACTTTCAATGAAGAAGGTAAAACAGATGCTATCGCTGGAGCAACCATCAGCCTGCAATCCTATTTCGAGCTTGTCAGCAAAGCACTTGAACAAGCTAAATAATATTAGTCATCAATGAACCTAAATTAAGAAGAGGTGAATCTCTTGAAGAAGATCGTAGTTTTGGGCGGTGGTTATGGCGGTGTCGTCACTTCCAAGCATCTGGCCAAACTGTTGAAAAAAGATAAAGATGTGGAGATCCAGTTGATCGACCGCAACCCGTATCACACGCTGCTGACCGAGTTGCATGAAGTCGCAGCTAACCGGGCTCCTGAAGATTCAGTTAAAATCGAGCTCAAGAAAATTTTTGCTGGTCAAAAAGTTGACGTTGTTCTGGACTCCATCGACAATATCGACTTTAATGCCAAGGAACTTCGTTCCGAGCAAAATACTTACAAATATGACTACCTGGTTATTGGTTCTGGCTGTAAGCCAACCTTCTTTGGTATTCCAGGTGCAGAAGAGCATGCGTTGACCCTGTGGTCTTATGAAGACGCTGTTCGCTTGAAAGAGCAAGTTCGCCGCATGTTCAGCGAAGCTGCCAAAGTTAAAAATCCTGCCAAACGCCGCAAAATGCTCTCCTTTGTTGTGGTCGGCGCCGGGTTTACTGGTGTGGAACTGGTCGGGGAACTGGCTGAATTCCGGGACGAGCTGTGTAAAGAGTTCTTCATTGATCAAAGTGAGGTTCGTCTGGTCGTTGCCGATATGGCTCCGAAAATCCTGCCGATCCTGCCTGACAAATTGATCGAGAAAGCAGCGAAACGCCTGCGCAAGATGAATGTAGAAATTGTAACAAGTGCGAAAATCACTGGCGTTACTCCATCCAGCGTACAATTGGGCGAAGGTCAGGAGCTTGAAGCTGATACCATCGTTTGGACAGCCGGTGTTGAAGGCTCTGAACTGGTTGGCAAACTTGATGTCAAGCAAGAAGGTCGTAAACGGATCGTCACTAACGACAAGCTGCAAAGCGTTGATCATGAAGACGTATATATCGTTGGCGACAACATCTTCTTCATTCCTGAAGGCGAAACGCGTCCCGTGCCGCAAATGGTGGAAAATGCCGAGCAAGCCGGACCGCTTATCGCACATAATATTCATGCCGATATCCACGGCAAGCCGAAGAAATCATACAAGCCTGGATTCCATGGCACAATGGTATGTATCGGTAGCCGTTACGGCGTAGCCAATGTTGGCTTACCGAACAAGATGTTCATGCTGACCGGCTTCATGGCCATGCTCAGCAAGCATATGATCAACATGTACTATCTCTTCACCGTAGCTGGCTTCGCTAAAGTCTGGACTTACATGATGCACGAGTTCTTCCATGTGAACAACCGCAGAAGCTTCCTTGGGGGTCATTTCTCCAAGCGTTCGCCGAATTTCTGGCTGTTGCCGCTTCGTGTTTTCGTAGGTTACAAATGGCTTGAGGAAGGTATCGACAAATTGCCGAAGATCCTTAAGGACCCTTCGAACATCTTCTTGATTCCTGCTGCTCCTCATACAGATGCAGTCTCTGCTGCCAGTGAAGCTGCTGGTGCCGTAACTGAGACCGTTGATGCTCAAGCTGCTGCTTCGGCAGTTGAAAGTGCATCGACAGCAGTAACCGCATTACCAGTACCTGGATTCATCAAATCGATGGTTAATGGTGTTATGGATATTTTCTTCTACACGCCAGACGGCGGTTACACCGCTTTGGCTACTGTGTTCCAATTCTTCATGGTATTCGCGGAAATCGCGATTGGCATTATGCTGATCGTAGGTCTGTTCACTGCCGTAGCTTCCGCAGCTACTGTAGCACTGGGCGTTATGATCTGGTCTTCCAGCATGGCTTCCTCTGAAATGCTGTGGTACATGACTGCAGGTGTTGCCTTGATCGGCGGTTCCGGTAGCATGTTCGGCCTGGACTACTACGTTCTTCCTTGGCTCAAGAAACAATGGAAACGAATCCCACTTGTACGAAGATGGTACTTATATACCGAGTAGACAGTTACCTTTTTCTGTTGAGAGCTTGAAACCCGGAGTAATGTGCGCATATAGCGCACATTACTCTCCTTTTTCTATTCCTGCCGAAATCGGTGTTAGATACCCTGCAAGCCTACCTGCTTTTTAAGGAGTGTGTCCTTATGAATCATCACCTCATCCAAGATGCTTATCGCTTATTGCAGGGCGAATGTTCGCCCGAGGCCGGCATTATTGTAGATTTACCTACCCTGGAAGCGGCACCGCTGGCAATGCTTCTGGAGCAATACGATATGACTGCGGTACGACAATGCCGCCTGCTTACCATTTACATTGCAATCAAGCTCGCTTTGCAGCGCCACATGGATTGTGAGCATCTCGCCTCTGGCGAGGAGCTTACCCGCAGGGTGCTGGACGGCGACTACCTATACAGCTTTTACGTGGAACTTTGCCTAAAATGGGAGGAATACGATTTACTCTCTCATCTGGCTCCGATCATCAAGCAAATTCAAATCAAACGGGCGGAAGGCCGCCCCGAGGACGAGCGGCTGCTTAAGGGCTGGGAGTTATTCCTCCGGCTTGAGCATAACCGCAGTACCGCCAGTCAGGCCATTTAGCCAATGTCTTGCCTGTGAAGCGAGCCAGGCATTCGCAGCTTGGCTCGTTTTTGTTGTGTAAGAGCCGTTTTATTTTCCAAGGAGGAGACGCCATGAGGAGACTTGAGGAAACGCTAAATATCCCATTGAAGACCGTAGACCGAGAGATTGAGAATATGGTTAAATTTGACCGGGATGTGCCCCGCTCCTCTCAGCTTGCCAAGAGCATCATGGAATTGATTCGATCTGGTGGCAAGCGGGTTCGCCCTTTGATGGTTATCGTGGGCAGCCGCTTTGGGCCTGTCTCCGATCCGCAAAAGGTATGGCGACTGGCCGCGGCTGCTGAATTCATTCATGCTGCTTCGTTGATTCACGACGATATCATTGATGACTCGCCGCTACGGCGTGGTCAGAAGGCGATGCATACCAAGCTTGGCGTTAGCGGAGCCTTGCATATCGGCAACTATATGTCGGCAAGGGTAATCGAGCTGATCTCCGTCTATTCCGCCGAGCGAGAGCGATTTGCCTATCATCTCTCTTCTCTTGCGACCACCAGACTCTGCTTGGGCGAATATCAGCAATTATCCCTCCTATACGACTATGATGTGACCATAGAACAATATTTGGAGAAGTCGAAGAACAAAACAGCACAGCTTATGGCCACCTGCCTGCAAATCGGGGCTCAGGCTACCGGAACCGATACGGCCACCTCCGATCTCTTATATTCCTTTGGAGAGAAGCTCGGCATTGCCTTTCAAATTCGGGACGACCTACTGGATTTCACGCAATCCTCGGAGAAGCTGGGTAAGCCTGCTGGAGGCGATTTACGCAGTGGCCAAGTCACTCTTCCCGTCCTGTTCGCCTTGCGTAACGAAAGCCTTGCTGGGCAGATCAGAGCTATCTCAGCGGACAGTCCAGCCACTCAAGTCAATGAAGTCGTGGCAGCCATCCAGGCTAGCGACGCGCTCCAGCACACCGAAGAGCTAAGTCGGCAATATTTGAACGAGGCCCAGGAGATTATTCATCAGCTAATTGATTATCCTTCACATGCGGACTTGCAAGCTCTGCTGGATTACTTGGGTGGACGCGAGAAATAAGCTACAAATAAAGGCGATGCCGGGATATAACTCCCTTGGCATCGCCTTTTCATATTTGGATATAATATTCAGCCTAAAATAAAGTCTCCGAGCGTAAACAGCAGAATCACCATACTGATCACCTGATTTAAATTGTATGAGGCCACGTTCATCCGTTTGCGGTTCGAGGGCTTAATGATCTTGTGCTCGGTTAACAGGAGTATGATGGAAAGAGCGATTCCCACCATGTACATCCAGCCAAGCTGGCGAATCGGGATCAGAGCGATCAGGAGCAGCACCATAATCAAGTGCAGCCCGGCCGCGATACGCAAGCCATTCTTAAGTCCAAAGGCGCTGGGAATCGACCAAAGGCCGTGACTGCGGTCAAAGTCGATATCCTGAGATCCGTAAATAATATCGAAGCCAGCAATCCAGAGCATGACGATCGTACCCAGGATAAACGGTGTGAAGGCAAATTGCCCCGTCACCGCGAACCATGCCCCGATGGGAGCCGAAGCGATTGTAAAACCTAAGTACAGATGGCTCAAATACGTAAACCGCTTGGTGTATGAGTAGGAGGAGATCAGGAAGATCGCCACCGGCGACAAAATCAGGCAGAGCGGATTGAGCATGCCCGCAGCAACTATAAAGATAGCATAATTGATCACAACGAAAGCAAGGACCTCACGGGATTCCAACAGCTTTAGCGGCAAATGGCGGTGCGCTGTCCGCGGATTCTGCTCATCAAAGACACGATCGACCACGCGATTGAACGCGTTAGCTCCGTTCCTTGCACCGATCAGGGCGATCAGTCCCCAGAACATAATTCTCCAGGAGGGCATGCCCTCGGCGGCCCACACCATCGAAATGATGGCAAAGGGCAAGGAAAACAACGTATGGGAAAACATGACCAGTTCGCTGTACAGCCTTATTTTACTACCGATTTTTCTGGCAACTTCCATGATTAAGTACACACTCCTTCATTGCTTAGGCCGTAGATCAGGCCAATTCTTCCAGCACGGCTTGCAACGCCTCCAGCATCCCGCGTACATCCTCTTCCGTAATGACCAGCGGCGGCTGGAAGGCAAGCACATTGCGATCTACCCCATTCTTGCCGATGATAAACCCACGTTCCAGCATCCCTTCAAGCACATCATCCGTAAGCCTTGCCGCGGCATCAGGATCATCAGCCCGCAGCTCTGCTCCCAGCATCAGGCCTTCTCCCCGTACCTCGGATACAGATGCCGGGAAACGGACGGCAAGCCGTTCCAGACCCGCACGCAGCAGCGTGCCCAGTTCCTCAGCACGTTCTGGCAACTGATGCGCCTCAATGTAATCCAGCACCGCTAGCGCAGTCATGGAGGATACGGGATTCCCTCCAAACGTGGAAGCCGATGGACGGTTGAAGCTGGCGGCAATCTCATCGGTCGTGGCAAAGCCCGCGATCGGAATACCGCTGCCAAGCGCCTTCGCCATAGTCAGGATATCGGGCGTTACCTCATAACGGTCCATGGCGAACATCCGCCCCGTCCGGCCGAAGCCGGTCTGTATCTCGTCGGCAATCAGCAATACTCCGTACTGCTCTAGCAGCCGCTTCACTTCAGCGAAATACCAATCCGGCGGTGTCACAATCCCGGCATTGCCCTGAATCGGTTCAACAATCATCGCAGCGACGGTGTCGCCCTTCTCCGCCAGAACGCTCTTCAGCGCCTCGATGGAGCGACGGCCTGCTTCATCGGCGCTCATCCCTGGCTCAAAGGGACGCGGGATGAAGGTGACATCCTTGTCCTGCGCAAGCTCGGGGTCTGTACGCCACATCTTCAGACCGGTTACGCTCATCGTCAGGTACGTCCGGCCATGCAGCCCTTGTTCCAGCGCCAGAAAGCCTCTACGGCCCGTATGAAGGCGCGCGAGCAGCAAAGCCCCCTCATTCGCTTCTGAGCCGCTGTTGACGAAGAACGTGCGTCTCAGGGCGCCTGGCAGCACATTAGCCAGCCGCTCAGCCAAATCCACGTTAGGCTGCGTCAAATAAATCGTACACGTATGCTGCAAGGTTCGTAGCTGCTCTGCCGTACGTTCCGCAATCTCGGGGTTACAATGACCGCTGGCAACCACAGACACACCGGCAAAGAAATCGGTGTACCGCGTGCCATCGTGACCATACAGATATTGCATGGCCCCCATCACCAGTTGCGGCGGATTGCGGTAAAAATGACTGGTGCAAGGATAAAAGTATTGTTGACGTTTCTCCAAAATGCCGTCCGGCCCGATATAACTCTGCATGTTCTCCGCTTCCTTCCCTTTTCGTTTACTTGCCATCCACCGCTCTTTGAGCTTCTTAGTGAAGCGCGGGAGCACTCTCGGCTTCGTCCGTCGCGCTCTCTGCCCCTGCCCCGGCCATACCGCTGGCGCTACCCCCATCAAATTGCAAGGCACCCAGCGTATAGCCTGCATAAACGGGTACAAGCTCCGCGAATTGTTTGGAGGCCGCCGCAGGATCAGCCAATGCCGCTTTGTAGGCACGAACGATGGTGCCAAGCTGCTCTGGACGATAGGTAGCTCCTTCGATACGGAAGACGGACAAGCCGGCGTCCACCAGCTCCTTAACGGCTGGCATCAGGCAAAGCTCCTTGGCCATCATCAGATGATTCCGGCCGTGAACGTCCCGATACACCGGATTCTCGCCTTTATCAGTCATGAGCACCAGAACGCTATTATCTACATAATGATTATCTTCTTCCCCAATAGACTGGAAGGTGTCCGCATTTTCATATAAATCATGCTCCATATACATCAGAGCTGGTGAACCGTGAACGATGACTTCCAAAGGTCCCGGCGTATGGGCTAACAAGCCCGTCAGGTCCTTCAGCGGCAATTCCATCGATGCAGTTAAGCGGGTAACGCCCAGTTCACGGTAGAATCCCGCAGAGAGCTGGTTGTATACGTTGAGGTTATAGTCCCCAATCAGCGGGTATCCTTTGTTCGCAAATTTGTGAATGGCCCCCAGGTTAGTGACCATCAAGCCATCAAGGGGTAATCGTTCCCCGGACAATAGACCATCATAGATTTCAAAATGCAGCTCAGTCATCATACGCGGGAGACATAGAACCAGCTTGGCATCACCCTTCATAGAAGCCAGAGCCTTGATGTCCTCTTTGGTAAACGGGCGGTCCGGTTCATACACATCGCCGGAGAGATAGATATAGTCTGCGCCCGCCTCCAGCGCCGCCTGAGCCTGCGAGAAATTATTCACATGCACAGACACACCTGGTTCTACATTGCTCCTATTAGAGCCGCCTAGCTTCTTCTCACTGCCCACAGATGCCAATGCCTCACGAATTGCGCCAACCCGCTTCTCGCCAAGTTCGCGCTCTGCGGTTGGCGTACTGAATACCTTGCCGGTGCTGTAAAATTTGCCGGTTCCCTCATACCGACGGTTAATATTAGATAATCCCGGGCGTCCGAAGGCGTAGCCGGTAGAGAAATCACGCTTGCGGTTCTCATACAATAACTTGGTATCCTGACTACGTTCAAACCCAACAGGATCATCAATATAACGATCAATCGCATCACCATAAGCCTGAACAAGCATCAGTACAAAATCTACGTCACGCATCCGCCCTTCGATCTTGAAGGATGTGATCCCTCCATGAATCAATTCAGGAATATGTTCATACATAAACATGTCTTTGACAGCCAGTGGATATTCCGCAGGATACACGTTGCCATCCTTCTTGACCCGGTAATCCCAGCGACATGGCTTGAGACATTTCCCCCGGTTGCTGCTCATGCCAAATACCATGGAACTGAAATAACAGTTAGCCCCATGTACCGAGCACATATCACCATGAATGAAATATTCAAGCTCCATACCGGTTGCTTCCCTAAGATGCCGGGTAGTCATCAGATCCATTTCCCGCGAAGTAACCACCCGCGTAACGCCCAGTTCTTGCAGCGCACGAACCATTTCTACATTATGCACGTTCATCATGACCGAGGAATGCACCTTAATCCCAAGTCCCATTTCCCGAATCAAGGACAAGACGGCGAAATCCTGCACGATAATGGCATCCGGGCCAGCCGAATCCAGAAACTGCAAGTATGTCCGCGCCTCTTCAAGCTCACCTTCATTAAGCAGGTTGTTGACGGTGACGTATACCTTTTTCCCCAAACCATGAGCGATCCGGACCGCTTCCGTAATTTCCTCCAGCGTAAAATTATAGCCTTTGCGCATCAAACGCATATTCAAGCTGGGGCCACCCAGATAGACGGCGTCGCAATTCGCTTCAATTACTTTTTTGAAAATTTCAAACGTCCCCACAGGTGCCAGTAGCTCTACTTCTTTTCCGTTAAAATAACGTGCCACAGTTGTCTCCTCCTTACCAAAATTCTCTGTCTACTTCTTTCTAAGACCAATGATATGCCAAACTCGCTACGGCCAATAAAATATAGGAGACCACGAACCACGTATCCCGTTGCCTCCATGCCAGATAATGATACTCTGAACGCGCCGCACCAATGATGTAGCCGCGCGATTCCATCGACAGCACCAATTCCTCCGCACGGCGGAATGCACTGACCGTGACCGGTACCAGCAGTGATACCAGCATTCGCCCCTTCTCCTTCCAGGGAAGTTCCTTCAAATCGGCACCCCGGGCGGCCTGAGCCTTCACAATCTTCTGCGTCTCATCGAGAATGGTCGGAATGAAGCGCAAAGCGATGCTCATCATTAGCGTAAGACGGTCCGAGGAAATACCAATAAGGCGCAGCGGCTTAAGTACGCCGTTCATCCCCTGATTCAACAGCCCAGGCGTGGTGGTGAACGTTAGAATTGCGGTGAATGACACCAGCATGCCCATCCGCAAGGCAGCGATTCCTCCGCTACTCAGGCCAGCCTGATAAAGTGTCCATGAGCCAATCTGCCAAAGTGGAGGACCTTCCTTTACCGCCAGACATTGCACGATAAATATGAACACCATCAAGGTCCATAATGGCTTTGCCGCCTTCAAATAATATTTGAGCGGAATACGTGTAGATAACATATAGGCTAGCGAAAATACCATAACCCCCGCTAGCGCAATCCACGATTGAACAGCTACAATGGCCACAAGATAAAGGACCATGCCGGTCAGCTTGGCCCGCGGATCAACACCGTGGACCCAAGAGCCCGTATCAATGCTGCGTCCAAACAACAGCTTGTTGCGCATATTAGCCGTCCCCCTCTCCGGAAGGTTCAAGGCCCAGCGTGGCTACTTCCCTAGGTAACGGTGTAACAGCACTCCCCACTTGGGCAGACAAGGCAGCCAGACGGTCGGCCAGTGACTCTGCCGTCAAGCAGGGTTCTTCCTCTTCCAGCCCGTAATGGGCCGCTACTTCATTCCAATAGCGAATACAATCAGGAACGGCCAGTCCGGATGCTTCCAATCGTCCTGCTTCCTGCACGAGCTCCTTAACACTTCCCTGAAACGATTTATGCCCATCCTCCATCACAATCCATTGATCGGCAAAGGGCAAGATTTCTTCCATCCGGTGCGTAACGACCAGCACCGTCTTCCCCTCTTCGCGATGCAATCGCGACAGCATGCCGGCAAGCTCTGCCCGGCTCTGCGGGTCCAGTGTCGCTGCCGGTTCATCCAGTGCGATAATATCCGGCTCCATCGCCAGCACCGAAGCGATCGCTACCTTACGCATCTGTCCGCCACTTAAATGAAATGGATTCCGCGGGAGAAATGAATCATCAAGACCAACCAGCAACAACGCTCTATGAGCACGCTGCTTGGCTTCCTCCAAGGAACAGCCAAAATTCAGCGGCCCAAAGCAAATATCCTTCTCCACCGTATCTTCGAACAACTGCTGTTCAGGGAACTGAAATACCAGCCCCACCCGGCGTCGCAGCTCTCGCAGTGGAGGGGCTTTATCTCCTGCCTGCATCGTAACATCAAGTACACGCAGCTTACCCTCTGTTGGCTTTAGTATCCCGTTAAAATGCTGCATTAGCGTCGACTTGCCCGATCCGGACGCCCCGGCAATCCCGGCGAACACCCCGGTCTCCAGATGCAAGCTAATTTGTTCAAGCGCACTATTCCGCCATAGGCTGTTCGCATCATAAGCAAAGCTCACCTGTTCAAAATCAATGGACATTCCCGAGTCCCCCCTTATCGCCGCTCTAACTTAAGCTCTTCCGGGAGCTCCAGTCCACGTGTTCTTATAGCATGCTGTAATCGAATACGATAGGGGGCAATCAGCCGACAGGAATCAAGCAAAGCCCCATTCTCGAACAACTCCGCGGGGGACAAGTCGGCAACCACGCTGCCTCCCCCAAGCACGATGGCCCGGTCCGATGCAAGAATCTCATCGGCATCATGGGTGATGGAGACCATGGTATAGTGTCCGCTATTCTGCATCTCTTGCAGAATAGCCAGCAGTTCCCCGCGAGCCTTTTCGTCCAGCATGGAAGAGGCCTCATCAAAAATAATGATGCCTGGCTCCATTGCCAAAATCGAAGCGACGGCCACCCGCTGTTTTTGTCCGCCGGAAAGATCCGCAGGATGTTTGGACAACAGATGGCCGATTTGCATTTTTTCCGCATATTCCTTTACACGTTCCACCATCTGCTCTCGCGGCAAGCAGCGGCCTTCCAGGCCAAAGGCAATATCCTCTTCCACCGTGGCTCCGATAAATTGATTGTCTGGATTTTGAAAGACCATTCCAATACGTGGACGCAACCTTGCAACCGTATCCCGATCCAGCCTGGTGCCCTCCACTTGAATCTCTCCAGCATTGACAGCGAGCAAGCCGCCAAGCAACTTGGCCAGGGTCGATTTGCCGCAGCCGTTAGGCCCCACTAGTGACACCCAGCTTCCCGAAGGGATATCGAGTGTGATTTCGTGAAGTACAGGATGGTCCGGATGATAAGCAAAAGACACTCGGTGCAATTCGTACGCCAGTCCATTCTCACTCATGGTTCTCTCTCCCCTCAAGTATGCTAAAGCCCACGCTAGTGAACTTGCTCAGTCTTTTTCGGCAAGAAAGCCCTCAAATAACTCCAGCTTGGATAAAGCCGGAATTAAGTATCTGACGGCAATCCCGACAGCGATACCTGTCAATACACCCATAATGAGGAGCATCGGCAGATAATAAAAGATATTGGAGGTACGGAAATAAAAAGCCGCAGCGGTGAGCTGACCCACATTATGCGCAATACCGCCGACGATGCTGATTCCGATGACGCTCAACTTTTTCCGGCCCACCGCAAGCAGGAACCACATGGCCGCAAAGCTGAATAGCGCACCCATAATACTAAATAAGAAACTGGAAAAAGTTCCAAATATAAACGCCGTTAACAAGGTTTTTAACAACACCATCATCAGCGAATCTCTCGCTCGCAAGAAATACAGGCAGGTCAAGACCATAATATTAGCCAAGCCAAGCTTGGCCCCGGGTACACCCATATTAATAGGAATCGACGCTTCAATCAGGCTTAATACCACAGAAACGGCCGCGAATATCGCGATAATAACCGTTCTCTTCAACATCAAGTTAGACTGTTCATTTAACGATCGCATCTACATCGTCTCCTCCCCCGGTAGCCACGACTTCAACCATTAATTTATGAGGAAGGCATACGATCGTTCCCCCGTTCCGGTCGATAAATCCAAAGGTTAAACACACCTTATCCGGGCAATCGGCATCAATCATTTCAATACCATAGCTGTGTACCTTGAGCTGGTTGTAGCCAAATTCCGTGTTAATATCAATCGTCTGTTCTTCCCCGGTTAAAGCCACCGTCTTGAACAGCTTCCCGTCAACCGTGATTCTGGCCACTCGTTCTTCATTGTTGTGATTGTTTTCACTTGTGTTGTTGCCGAGCCATCTTGGCACCAAAAAAACCAAGGCGACCGCCACAATTAATCCGATTAACAGGATATCTCCGCGTTTCATGGCAAACTCCCTTATTTTTTAAATATGTAAATCTTAGATTAACCTATTATACATGGTCTTTCATGTACTTAAGTGTGATTTATGTCTCTTTGTATTATGCTTTCTTTGCTTTTCACAAAATCATCACCTAAGGAGGTATATTATGGTACGATATCTGGCTATTTTAGCGCTTGTTAGCAGGAAGTGCAAGCAAGCATGGTTGCATTTTCTCCACAATGAAGTATACTATATATTGAATTGTTAAAAACCCGCTTGATCGTTCCTCAAAAGATTATAACTCTCCTTATACCGTTTCGGTATGAAAATTCCTATTTGAATGACCCAATAAAAGTAAGAATTTTATGGTTTTTCTGATTCAAACTGGCGCGGTCATCGGAGCCGCAAGGACAAATGAGAGGTAGGGCTTTTGTTGTTTTAGAAATACGCTATTCGTTAGTTGTAGTCAAAGCAGGAACACCGGGGTGTCTTCTACGTGTACAAGAAGACCTACGTAACAATACAAAGCAGGCCTTGGTGTGAATAGCCAAGGCCTGTTTGGCTTAGAATAAGCTTGTCTTTCCAAACGAATGTAAAGGGGTGTTAAGCATGCGTGAAGGATTAATTCCCACCGTTCTTGGAGCCGTAGTGTCAGCTTCTGCCGCATCAATGCTCGGAAGCAAGTATAAGCTTGCCGCTACTGGTGTGCTTGGATTTGGCTTGGCCCATATCGTGCTCGGCGCCATAGATCTGATCGAGCACCGCTAAGCTTTGCTTTGGAAGACAAGGGTTGTCCTGCGGGATGACCCTTCCCTTAACTTGCATATCTCAAGTCTTTGAAACCTCATAGTAAGTCGTTTGGCAAAAAAGACGGCAAATAACCACCGGCAGAAAAGCCGGTGGTTATTGTATAGATAAGTTGCTGTATTAATTAGACGATATTTACACCTGCACTCACATACCCTGCTATGGTAGAAGCAATTGCCAAACCTGTTGAGGTAGCCGAAACTACCAATAACAAACGGGTGTCTTCTGTGACAGGTATATTTATAGGCCCGCTGTTTCCTGAAACAACAGTACCTAATGTAATTAATCCCGTAAGAGGAGGAAGTGTTACTAAAGCCCCTGCTATCGGTGAGAAAATATTGTTAGGCACAGTTGATTGATAAAGCTGTACTGTAATTGGTATTGTTCCAATACCTAAGCTTAATCCGGCTGTAACACTGAAATATGCCGAGATTGAAGTGATTGTACCATCACGAGGCATTGACCAGGAGAAGTTAGTGAGTAATCCAGCCGCACCTGTAAGATCAATCGTTGCTCCAAGAACGTTCGGTAATGTTCCTGAGTTACCAAAGCCCACAACAGCGGGAAGTCCAGCCAAACCGCCTAGCAGGGTTGTTGGTGCTACAGGTGTACCTGATGCAAACGGAATGATTGCTCCTTCGCCAGTTGGGCCAGTTGGACCTACTGGGCCTGTCGCTCCGTCTGCCCCCGTTGGGCCTACTGGACCTGTTGCTCCGTCTGCCCCTGCTGGGCCGGCTGGACCTGTCGCTCCGTCCGCTCCCGCTGGGCCTGCAGGACCTGTTGCTCCGTCCGCTCCGGCTGGGCCGGCTGGGCCTGTCGCTCCGTCTGCCCCCGCTGGGCCTGCAGGGCCTGTCGCTCCGTCTGCCCCCGCTGGGCCGGCTGGGCCTGTCGCTCCGTCTGCCCCCGCTGGGCCGGCTGGACCTGTCGCTCCGTCTGCCCCCGCTGGGCCGGCTGGGCCTGTCGCTCCGTCTGCCCCTGCTGGGCCGGCTGGACCTGTCGCTCCGTCCGCTCCCGCTGGGCCTGCAGGACCTGTTGCTCCGTCCGCTCCCGCTGGGCCTGCCGGGCCTGTTGCTCCGTCCGCTCCCGCTGGGCCTGCAGGACCTGTTGCTCCGTCCGCTCCCGCTGGGCCTGCAGGGCCTGTCGCTCCGTCCGCCCCCGCTGGGCCTGCAGGGCCTGTTGCTCCGTCCGCCCCCGCTGGGCCTGCAGGGCCTGTCGCTCCGTCTGCCCCCGCTGGGCCGGCTGGGCCTGTCGCTCCGTCTGCCCCTGCTGGGCCGGCTGGGCCTGTTGCTCCGTCCGCTCCCGCTGGGCCTGCTGGACCAGTCGCTCCCGTTGGGCCTGTCGCACCTGTAACTCCGTTCGCTCCCGTCGGTCCTGCCGGGCCTGTAGCACCTGTCGGGCCGGTGGCAGACATCGTATTTTCAATCTGTACGTTAGCAGAACCCTCGGTTACTATAATATCAAGTGTATTGGACAAGAAATTGAGGTTCTCCCCAGCCCCTACTGTAGCAGAGCCTGTGGTACCAAATACATTAAACAGAAACTCCCCAGGAGTTAATGGACCGGTTGGACCCGTTGGGCCTACTGGCCCAGTCGGCCCTACCGAGATAGGCAGAGACATAATATTACCCAGTTTGCTTTGCAACAGCCACTCCTTTTTCGTGGTTTCCTGCAAAGTGTTTCTGACACTTTCATTAATGGTGAGCAAATCACTAATTGTGGGTGCAGGACCTGATAGACCAGGTAACGTCCCCAACACATATTGCAGCTTCTCGCCCTCTGCATTAATGATATGACTTAATCCCAATTCCTCCATGGCGATGGATGATAACAGCAAATTAATAGCATCTTCTCGTGATAATGTAACGGACGGAGTAATATTGGGAAAATTAGCTTGCGACATACATTTTCCTCCTTAATTGTCTCTGAACACATACCGTACATCTTCAGAAAAGGCGCTTAGACAATAGAGCAAGCAATTACGTCATCCTGTACGGCCTACATCCCAGTTGGCTTTTTTCCAAACCTGCTCTTGCATTTAATCTTCTTTCTGACGTTCTTGCCGCTCGCGATCCATTTCAACAACCTGCCCCATCTTCATCAGTAACATCATTTCCTTCAAAATAACTCCTTGCATCGTGGCACTCATGGAGCGCTGCATTAGCATCAATTGTTCCATCGTAGGTGCAGAAGGTACATCTGATCCATTCTCCAAAGTCCCCAATACATACTGCACCTGCTCCGCTCCCGCATTCACCATATGGGCTAATGCCATCTCCTCCATGGCAATGGAGGACAGAAGCATCACGATAGTTTGATCCATATCAACGGATATGACAGGCGTAATATTCGGCATTCCCGGTTGACTCATGACCGTTCACCTCTTCCTGCATATCCGCTTTTTTCTAGCTTCAATCTCGCATCCAAGAATTCGGGGTACACCTTAAGCGACCGCAAAAAGGCCGCTTCAGCCAAGGATTCAGATCCAAGCGCCTCATAGCATATCCCTTTAAAATACTCGGAATAGTAACTGCCCACACCAGCTTTACTCAAATGGATGCTGCAACGTTCACCCATTTCAAGACATTTTGTAAAAACCTCAATAGCTTCGGCATACCTTCGCTGCCCATACAAAATGACTCCCTCGTAAAACTTTAAATCTACATAATCCGGATACATTGAAATGGCCAGGCGAATGCCCTCTAAAGCATTGGCGATGCTGTTCGTTTCAACCAGAATGGCATACTTCAGGGCATAAATGATGGAAGGCGGTAATTGCCGGGCATGGAGAAATTGAGCAATGGCTTGATTCACATAATCAAAGGCCTGCTCATACTCACCAATACGGTAATATTCACTGCCAATATGGTAATCCACCCATAAGCTGCTGTTGTCCCTGGCTTTCTCTTCAAGCAGCATGCTCAAATTGCGCTCGTGCTTTTGTTTTCCGCGGACGGCTTGATTCATATATCCGTAATGATGGATACGAACCGGCAGCACCGTCAACCCCGCCCCGGAAGCAATCACTCTCCTTTCCTCCTCTGGCAGATACAATTGTTCATGTATGGAATTAGTAAAATGAAATCCCAGATGATTACGGAATACCCGATGGTGGGCTAAGGTGTACATTTGATAAGGGTCAGGCTCACCATCTCCGTAATAATTTCTGAGTTGTAACAACAGTATATTCTCATTTCTGGAATGGAGTTCCAGTCTCAGGACATTTGCATCCCCTGGCTCCATTTCTTCATCGGCATCCATCCACAGAATCCATTCTCCCTGAGCCTTCTCCAAGCTAAAATTGCGCGCATTGGCAAAGCTTCCATCCCAGGGGTAACTGAATACTTCTGCTCCGTAAGCCTTGGCAATATCTATGGTGCCATCGGTTGATCCGGTATCCACTACGACGATCTCATCTACTTCTTGCCGGACACTGTCAAGACAGCGTCCGAGGTTCTCGGCCTCGTCTTTGACGATCATGCATAGTGACAGTAACACGTCATCATCTCTCCCTTCTGTAAGAGAATGTTCAAAAATTCGTCTTCCCATGACGAAGTTATTCAAGGAGCGGATTCGACATCGAATCTTGAATTCACCCGGGCCTTCCGTTGCTCACGTACCCACTACGTACGCTCCGCTACTCAGTCCCTGGCTTCATCCAACCTTCTCGGCCCTGAAAATTCGACTTTTTGAACACGCACTATAAGAGAATCATTTCTTGACGCCCAACCGGGTATTAATCAACGGCCGGGCTCCTCGAACTGTCGCTTTGGGTGATGCAGTTTTTGCTTTCTTGATTTTTTGTGGAGTCTTAGGCAAACGTGGTGGTGAATGCCTTTGTTGGGTGAGAGGAGAGGTGGCTTGGTTCAATTGAATACTGCTGGAATGTACGGTTGGAAGGCTGACAGAGGAAGCAGGCGACAAGGCTTGCTTCCTGGAGGTGGATTCTCCCGACTTCTGAGCGCGCAAGAATGCCCCTGCAATGCGGTTGTTCAAGCGCAGCAGCTGTTCAAAGCTTTCTTCAACTGTGTTCCCGGGCATACTCTGGCCATATTCTTCAATTTGCCCCAATAGTTGCTTCACCGCACCTTGGTAATTCTGGAGCGAATGGGTAAATGCAGGACCAGCCTCATTCCTCTTCATCTTCTGCCTCAATCTCATCATGATCATAGTAATGCTCGCCGCCAATATGAGGTCCGAAGCCGATAATAGGTCCAGCCCCGGGTCTGCCCCAATCTTCTCCATCTCTTCCCCAATCCGTTCGCTCTCCCCAGTCTTCCCCCCAATCCTCTCCCCAGTCCTCAGGGGCTGCTGGATTGGCAGGATTGCTCCAGTCGCTTGGATCAGAACGAGGAGCGGCTAACGTAGCCGGATCTACCGGAAGCACTTGGCTTATCGGTAATACAGGTTCTGCTGGATTGGCCAATGCTGTAACTTGGGCCGGAGCAGCTAAGACCGAGCTGGCCACCCTTGCTTGCGGATCGGTGCTGCTCGGGTCCGTAGCACAACTGTACTCCAGTGTATGGTCGATCTTCCGCAATAACAGCCATTCTTTCATGATGATCATATCCATAAGTTGTATAGTTTGATTGGCATGCTTGCATAACAGGGTGCTACGCTCCACGACTGGCAACGTGGCCGATGCCCCCATCAAGCTACGAAGCTTTTCAGCCTCAGTATTCATCAGGTGGGCAAGAGCGTTCTCCTCCATGGCCACTGACTTGAGGAGATCATTCACGACCTGCTCACGGTTCGGCCGATGCGGCTCCTCCGGTATTGTTGGCATACTCATTGACAAGACCTCCCAAGGGAACGTAAAAAGTCGGTGTAGACACACATACTCTAAGAATATGAGGCCCCATAACCCAATATGAATAACAATAACCTATGTATTTGAGGAGGGCTTGCCTTGGTCACCGTCAGTTTGTGCATGATCGTCAAGAATGAAGAACAGTCATTGGAGCGTTGCCTCACATCCATAGCCGATTTGGTAGAGGAGCCAGTTAATAGTCATCACCAACAATAATCATATTAATCAAAGGAATAGGAGATTTACTCACGAATTTTTGACTTCTAAATTAATTAAAATGCTGCAACCACAGGTAGTGATTGCAGCATTCTCTGTTTATGATTGTACACATACCTTTATATGAATTTGCGAGCACTATTCCTTCCAGGAACTGAAAGCTATGATACTGTAACGACTGTTCTCATAGATATCGATTTCTCCACAGCTAACGATAGCCTCACATCAATCAATGCCTCCATCAAGGAATAAAACTCTTGGCCACCTCTCACGTAGTTGCTCATACGCAACAAGCATTCGGCCATGCCCAACTCCTCATCAGATAAGGATACGGGATAGAAGGGATTACGGTAAAGTATGCTTGAACCTGCCCTAAGCTCTCGTAGCGAGCTTGGTTCCAGGCTTCCTTCCATTCCATCCTGGATTCGTTGAATAGCATAATTCGTATAGGTCTTCCCATCCGGACTGGCTGTAATCTCGTTATCTCTGATTTCCCCTTGTGAGCCGCGTATAAGTAGACGGTGACTACGTAGGGGAGAGAAGTACTGTGAACGGGCAAAATCAAGTACAGCGCTCTTTTCACTTTCAAAGGATAGTAATGCAATATCCTGATATTCCGTCTCCATCCCTTCCCTCGCTGCCTGTCCACGATACGGGCTCTTCAGGACCTGTTGCTCGAAGCGTCTGGCCACTATTTCACAGCGCTCATTAGCAATGCCCAAATATCGCCGGATTAGTGCCATACCATGATAACCATGGGCCACGGACATTTGGACATGCCTCACCTCCCCCATCACGCCGAGTTCAATTAGCTGAATTCGCGCCATATGATGAGGCTGCCATGGATATTGCTCGGCTACCTGAATAAGCGAGCGGTGAGGGTGGGAAGCCATTTGAGCGAGCTGCGCACATCCCGTCTCATCGCAAGCTGGCGGTGTTTCAGCAAGCACGGGAATGCCCAGAGCAGACAACTTCAGCAGCATAGACGTTGCCTCTCGTTTGGATACAGCCAACACCAGGAAGTCACACTTTGATGCCAGTTCCTCCAGCGTGCTGTATAAGGGCACCCCCCACTTCACAGCAACTCCAGCATATTTGTTCTGATTACGCACAATAATACCCACGGGATAGAAGTATTCCGGGAGAAGGCGAGCCACCCGCAAATAGTTTTCTCCACGCCAGCCCAAACCAATTAGGCCAAACCGGACAGGCGTCTTCATCCTTTCCCCATCCATGGATTGGATGTTTCAAGGCCAACCTCCAGCCTCCAGCTGGCAGTTGAGCCGCCAGATACCTGCTTTACCTGGCCCCTGCGGTGTGCCTCATACACACTATCCAGGTAGCCAGTAGCCGGTTCAATGGCCAGGGTATAAGCCCCTAAAGCACCATATTGCGCCCAGACGGCCAGATAGGGAACCTCCTGGGGAGCGAAGCGAAAGTGGAGCCCTGCTCCTTTCAACGGATCCACCAAACCTGCATAACCTTCCTGAAGCGGTTCGGCAAAATAATACTTCTCGGCATGCTGAGAGGCCTCCTCCTCAAGTACGGACAGGTCTGTCATCTCTCCCCCCTGTGTAGGGGCTATTGGATAAGGCAGCTTGTGGTAAAGCTGGCCAAGACGACCATTATGGGAGTAGGTGAGCTGGATCGTTCCTTCTGACGGAGACGTAAGCAGCCTCATTCCTGAACGAATGCGCAGCAGGGGATGAGCCGCCCACAGATATGAGAAGGTAGTCGCTGTCCGGTTCTCCAGGACATAATCGAGAACGAGACTTGCTCCTGATAGGGACAAGGTTTTGCGTAGCGTATAGTCAATGTTCAAGCCATCAATCTCCATACAGAGCTTCCCTTGCTGCAAGGACCAGCGCCACGCGCGATTCCACACCTCGCCATGATCAGGAAAGCGGACATGCTGCCAGCCCTCGTCCGGACAAGCACAAGGCGTGATGGTAGGGAACATCTCATCCCAGCCTCCCTGGTCCCCCTCTCTCCAGTCTGTACAATGCTCCAGCGGCTCCCATGGGCGATTCGTTTGGTAAATCCACTCCCTTGCCTGCGCCTTGTCGTATAGAGAAATGATTTTGCTTCCTCTCTGGGGAACAACAATCACCGACAAGCATTCATTCTCGGCTTTGATGCAGGTGTACCCCTGGTGCAGATATTCGCTCCAGCTTGTGTCACTCATGCCTGATCCTCCTATCTGAAGGAAGAAGTCCGGGACAGCGTGTCCCGGACTTCTTCCTTGATGTTATTTTGCCAATTGAAGATGGAGCTGTGCGCCTATATGGTTGCAGTCCAAGCGAAGTGCCTCTTCAAATTCGGCTGTTGCAGCGTCTTTTTGGCCAAGACCGAGGAGGCCTAATCCTCTCATAAACCGGCAATGAATCACATTCTTCCTGTTCAAATCCTCTTCAAAGACAAGGAAGTCCGGAAGCGACACGGCAAAGTAATCAATCTTCACCTCATCAAACAGGTGTTTTTCAGCATAATCTATCAATTTATTGAATCTTCGCTTGGCTTCATGCTCGTTATTCAGCTTCAGCCAGGCCAACCCTTGATAGAAAATCATTTCTGGCGGTTGATCATTATAGTACATCGCGCTGCTTGGCTCCTCCAGGCCATGCGAGGCCGACTGGAACGCCGCCTTCGCCTCTTCCTGTTGTCCAAGACCCTCGTAGGCGCAGCCCATATAGTAATAGATATTGTTCTCCTGCGCTCCGGCCAGCTTGCCTTCTCCGAGGTTTTGCGGGTATACCAGAGCAGACTTGAGTAATTCAATGGCCTTCGTAAAATCACGTTCACTCAGGCTTTGCTTCGCCAGCTCGACATGAGCAAGTGCATACTGTCCTGTCGTCTTGCCTTCTCCACCCTCCCATGGGTGGAAATGACGGGAAGTGAGCAACGAGATAGCCTCTCCGTGCTGCCCAAGAAGATTGTACAGCGTCACATATTCGAGATACAAATCATCGCGAGCGTGGACCAGCCCTATCCGGTTCTTCAGGAACTCCAGACGCTCTGCTGCCGGTAGTCCGATTTTCTTATACAACTGGTCCAGTTCAAACAACACCCGAGCGTCCTGAGGATCACATTGATGCGCCTTCTCCAGTGAAGCCCTGGCCACTTCCGGATCATTCTGCTTGTTATAATAAGCCAAAGCCAGATTGCGATGTACAACGGAATAGCTATCATCCAGCGCGCGTGATTGCTCCCAGAGGCGGGTAGCCTCCTGATGACGCTTCTTATCGTAAAGCAAATTGCCCAAATAGTAGCAGGCCTTGGCATCCTTCTCATTGCACGAAATCGCATACTCCAGAATTTGCAGATCAAACAAGGTATTTGGGAAGCAATAATCAGGACTGGCCTTTCCTCCAGCAATTAATGACTGCTGTGCCAGCTTCTCCTGTCCCAGCTTGCCATACAGATAACCCAGTGCATAGTGTACTAGCGGATACTGCGAGTCCGTCAGCTGCTGCAGTACCGAGGCAGCCTCTTCATATAACCCGGCACTCGCATAGTCGGAGGCCAGCTCCAGATAGTTGCGTGGCTCATCCCGCAGCAATACCCGAAATTCGTGGAGCGCTGCTTGCGCCTCGCTGCCACTACCCTGGGCTTCCTGAATCAGGAACCGTTCATAATGGGCGGCAAAATCAGCTACGTCGAGCTTCAGGGTCTCATCGGCAAAAGCCTTGGACTCTCCCAGTCTTCCCAGCTTCCGCAGCATAGCCGTGCGCAGATTGCGGGTCTTGTAATTCCGCGTGTTACGGATCAGGGAACGATCGGCAAGCTCCAGCGCCTCCACATAACTTCCTTGCCCGGCGGCAATTTGGGCCAGGGAGAGATACCCGCTATCCTGCCATTGTGCATTCCAGACAGCCTTGTAGAAGGCGGTGAAGGCTTCTTCCATACGGCCCTGAAGCTTCAGGCTCAACCCCAACTGGTAGTACGCTTCCCCATCGTAAGGATTGGGATTACGCCAAGTCATTCTCTTGACCGCTCTGCGGAAGTGCTGCTCGCTTTCTGCGAACAGGCCTCTACGCAGCAGCAACGTGCCATAGGCTACATTAATACGGCTGTCGTCCTCATCCCGCTTGAGCCCCTCCAGATAATAAGCCTCAGGCTCAAAGGTAGCATGGCGGTACTGCTCCAGATGTAATCCGGCCAGATACAGCTCTTCATTCGTAGCCAGCTCCTGCGGCTCGGGAAGCGGCTTGGCAGCATCCGGTACCTGCTCGATGTCCTTTGGCTTTGGAGTATAGGACACCAGTACGCGACCTGCAGCATCCTTGATCGTCAAGGTAAGCTCATGCTCCTGAACACCGGCTTCCAGCTTGACCTCGGCGGAATAAGTGTCTGCGGGACTCAGCGTAATCTGCTTGGACAGCAGCGTCCCCTTAGGTCCAGACAATTCTACAAGCGCATTCTCATAACGGGCCGTAGTGTAAGCATAAATGACAGCCGTTCCCTTCATTTCATCTACTTCCAGGTTCACCGCCGCTTCAATCGAAGCATTCTTGACGACGCCAACCTCCTTGTAGGGCATGAAGTATTGCTTAAAGCTCTTCTCCTCATAAGGCTGCAGCCAGGTGAAGTCAGGCTGATTATCGGTAAAGACCCCTGTCATCAGTTCAATATAAGGACCATCCTCGTCGGTAAGATTGCGATCCCAGGCCTGGCCAAACTCCCCGTTCCCCCAGGTCCACTGTTTTTTGCCCGGTGAAATATGATGATTAGCGACATGCAAGAGACCTGCCTTGACCGAATGGTCGTAGCCCCCTACAAAATTGTAGTCCGATTTGTAGGCCATATATGAGGTGGGTACAGGGATATTCTTATAGCGCGATATATCTACACCCGAAGAATAATCCATCTTGTAGTACGTGCCTGTAGCAATTGGAAAACGCGATACATCTCGTTTGCCGTGATCGAAGACAGCGGTTACATCCGGCGGGAAAACCGACTGGGTATGATCATTTACAGCCACCGCAGGATTTGCCCACCACAGGAACGTTTGCGGCTGAGAGGTCCGGTTGAACATCTGTGCCGAAATTTCCAGATAAGCCTTCTCCGGATACAAGGTAAAGCCGGCTGTCACTTTGGTGCCATACATCCGGTCAATTTCACTCACCCAGACGGTTGCACTGCCATCTTCGTTCTCTTCCAGCCGATATTCAACCGGTCCGTAAGTGTTGGGACGATGGTGCTGCGGCCAGTTGAACTCGATCCCGCCGGAAATCCACGGTCCCGCCAGACCTACAAGCGCGGGCTTAATGACCTGGTTATAGTATACAAAGTCATAATTGTTCGTACGGTCAATCGCTCGGGATATGCGACCACCCAGCTCAGGCATAATTTCGATATGCAGGTACTCATTCTCAAGGATAACGACTTTATAAGGAGCCGGCTTCTTCTCATCCTCAATCTTCTCAATCACCGGATGAGGATACACTCGTCCTGAACTGCCTTGATAGACTCTCTTCTCAAGGAACATCGGATTTTTGTTGGGCTCCCCAACATGGTATGTCGGAATATAAACGGTTTCTTCCCAAATCTTTGTTTTGGAAACTTCCACTGTCAACATAATCACCCCTGTGCTCATAATTAACTTTCTAGCTCAACAATACAAGAACACTGTCCGGCCTACAATTCATGAAATTCTGAATAAGATGGACAATATTCTGATTATTATCTATAATATGCCTGAATAAGAAAATGGAGGCGTGAGGGGTGCAAAAAAAGAAAGAAGGCTTTGAATCCGAGAAGCTTCTGGTGCTTCCTGGCTACCAGCTGGATCAGATTGTAGCTCATCCTTTAAATCGCATGCTATATATTACGGATATCGGTTTATTTCCGAAAGCGCTTTACCACTTTAGAGAGCGGCCATCCGGAGTAGATACTTACATTTTGATTTATTGTGCTGAGGGAAAAGGAACCGTCATGGTTAACGGAATAGATTATCCTATCCAGGAACGACAGCTTATCCTGATTCCAGCCAATGTCCCACACGCCTACTGGACAGAAGCCTCATTCCCATGGACTATATATTGGTTTCACTTCAAGGGTGAGCAGGCTGAGAGCTACTGCAGTCTCCTGAGAGGCGGAGAAGGCCCACTCACCTTGACCGCCCAGGATTCGGAGAAGTTCATCACTCTTTTCCATGATTGCTATGATTTGCTCTCTACGGCGCCCCATTCAAGCACGCGCCAGATTCTAGCCATGCAAACAGCAAGTTACGCCTTAAGCTCCCTCGCCCTGATTCCAGAGCATGAAGAGAAGGAAAGCAGCAAGCAATATATTGAAACCGCCATTCATCTGATGACCATGAGGCTGGAGGAAAGCTTGACTCTGGACGAATTGGCTGAATATACGCAGGTGTCGAAGCAGCATTTGAATCATCTGTTCAAGTCCTCGGTAGGCTTCGCGCCTATCGACTACTATCTTCGTCTGAAGATGCGCCGAGCCAGCCAATTGCTGGACTTAACCCCTCTGACGGTTAAGGAAATTTGTCATCTGCTTGGCTTCAAGGACCCCTACTACTTCTCCCGACTATTCCGGAAAATCATCGGTCTTTCTCCGACGGCCTACCGGAACAAGCTGAAGGGCTAGACGGCTAGCCTGAAAGTAAAAGCGACGCAAGGAGTTTCTCCCTGCGTCGCTATGTTCAAGATTTGCTCTACATTTTATACTGTTTTAAAAGGCCACCTACCTTTAAAGCCTGATCCACTCCTCCAATACTTCAAAGCCCGTTGACCGCAATATAGTGACCTTTAACTCCCCGCTAAGGTCGATAATAGATACAGCTACCTTTACCTGCTCACCTGGAAGCATAGCTGGAATATCGTAGCTACGCTCTGCCCCCTGCTCGTCGATCAGTTGGAGGATGTACCCGGACAGGCTATAGCTTGGCAACTGGTTGCGGTTAGTAATCAGGCAATCGAGCTCGTTAGCAGAACTACGGGTTACCTCCAGCGTTAAAGGAGACAACGCCTGGCGAAGTACAGCGTACGAATCCTTCGGCATTCCGCAAAGATCGGTAACACCATGAACTCTCTGCCGTAGACGCCCGTCGCCCTCTTCACCCATCTGGGTGCGATAATCGTTGAGATTAAAGTAAATTACCCCGGCGATTTGCTCATATTTCTCATAGAAGCTCATCTTGTCTGCAATTTGCTTTTGCCGGAACGCATCTCCCCCAGGGTATACCGGCTCACACAAGCCAAATTCCGAGACTACGACTGGCTTATCCGGGTAAGCCTTCAGGATGCTTTGAATGGTCGTATCCATGTCATGCTCGCCATGCCAGGTTCCGATATAGTCATTCCACATGATGACATCCCCTTCCCCCGTCGCATCCTGCGCCGGATCGAAATGCACCGTATTGCTCACATAGTTCACAAGACGAGTCGCATCGAGGGTTCGAACATAAGCTCTGATGTCGTGTACGTACCGTGTTGTTCGTGCGGATTGACCGTCCAGTTCATTCCCCACGCCCCACGCAATAATACTGGGATGATGCTGGTGGCTGGAGATCATGTCGTCAAGCTGCTGGCGTACTGTTGTAATGGTGGACTCGCCAGGCTCTGACGGCTGCTGCCACAGCGGAACCTCCTCCTGCACCAGCAAGCCGTGACGATCGCACCAATCCAGAAGCAATTCGCTTTGCTGCCAATGGAACCTGGTTAGCACACAGTTCACATGCTTCAATTGGCCCAGTACTCGCTCCATATCCGCAAGGGATTCGGCCATGCCAGTATCCGGATGTGAGCCCGGCATCCATTCCACGCCTGTTAATCTTACGGGTTCGCCATTGAATAGCAGACGACCGCCATCGGCCTTGAGCTCCCGGAAGCCCAACGTTTTGCGCACCTGATCCTGAAGCTCATCCCCTGCCATAATTGAGAGATTAAACTCATATAAATGAGGATGGTCAAAATGCCAAAGCTCTACATGTTCCACCTCAATATCTGGAATTACAACGCTTGTACAAGGATACGGTACACTCCAATTGCCAGCGCAGACCTGTTGACCTGAATGGCAGAGCTCCCATTCCACCTTGAGGTCACGCTTCTGTAAGTCCGTTGCTGCATGCAGCATTACCTTCCCGGCGATTTTCCCTTTCACGCTGGAGCCCTTAACTTCGTCCAATAACGGAACTGCCTCGAGACGAACGGAATCTATGGCAGCCTCCCCCGTATATTTGAGGTGGACCTGCCGAATGATTCCACCATCATCTGCCCAGTCAAAGCTATTGTCTTTAGGCAGCGCCGTTTCACTGTTCTCATTATTCACCGAGACCATCAGAAGGTTATCACTGCCCTCCCGCAAAAAACGGCTAATTTCGATTCGAAATGGAGTATAGCCGGAATCAAGATGACTTCCCGCCAGCTCGCCGTTAACCCAGATCACGGCATCTCTATAAATAGCCTTAAATTCAAGCCAGACTCGCTTTCCCTGCGGGAGCCCTGCCGTACTGAACCGGGTCTCATACCAGGCGGTTCCACGATAATTTTCTGTGTCAGGACAGACGTTCCAGGTATGCGGCACCCTCACGGATTTCGGAGTAGGTAGCCCTTGCTCGAACCAGCCCATTTGCTGCCCCGAACCCTCAGAATCTATTTGAAATCCCCAATGCTCCAGCAATTTTCCCGTCCATTTCCCCGCTTGCACCATTATGAAACACTCCTTTACAGACTCAAATGTCGTTCTTCCTTGAAGGTAATCAAAATATAATGCAAGCGGATTCAGAATCCAATTGACTATTCTCTTAAATTCATGGACTATCCTCTTGTCTACTGCAATTTTTTTAATTCTTCTCGCTTGCGTTTCCGATAACTCGAAGGCGTTTCACCAAACGTGTCCCGAAACTTGCGAGCAAAATGCACCGCACAGTCAAAGCCAACATCGGACGCAATTTCCGCCACCTGCCGCTGAGTTCCCGCCAGAAGCTGTGCGGCCCTCTCCAGTCTGAACTTGGTCAGCGTATTCAGAATGGTGTCACCCACCTGCTCCTTGAAGAGATGAGATAACCGTGATACTGACAAGCAGCTTTGTCGCGCCAGCTCCGGCAAACTGATCCTCTGCGCAGGATTCAATTGCAAATTTCGCAGAATCTCCGAGATGCGCGGATCCATCGTAATCTCCACCTCCGGCAGTCGATCCAATTGGACATGGACGAGCGCTTCCTCCAGAGCAAGCTCGGATAATCTGCGATGAAGCTGCGATGTGACCCCTGGAAGCTCATGAGCTACCATTCGCATCAGGGCCTCCTCTACAGAATGCCGCGTCTCCAGGGAAGATATCATATGGAAGAGAAACCGTTCATCCGGTTCAGTCAGACGCAGCCATGTGCTCCATTGTGGATCAGGAATAAAGTGCGCCCATATCATCTCCCAGCCTTCTCCGCGTGTACTGTAGTGATGCGGCATTCCGGGCAGCAGCAGCGCCATATCCCCCGCGCTGCAGGAGACATGCTCCTGCCCAAGCTGAATTTGTCCTTCTCCTGAAATCGTATATATCAGCAGCCAGTCTCTACTGCCTGATGCTCGATGAATAGCGTAATCTGCCTGCACACTGAAATGCCCCGCTATCAGAATACCGTAGGAGCGTTCACCATGAATAGCATAATCCATCGTATTTTCAGCCATATTCTATCTCCCTCTCTTCTGCAGCATCAATTAGAATACTATCATAATAAAGCTTATTATTTTTACCCCCATTTAAATGAAGGAGGACTAATCATGAGTAAGAAGGTATTATTTATTGTACCACCAGAACGATTTAATGAGGTGGAGCTATTTTATCCCAAGGAAGTCCTGGAGAAAGGCGGCATTCAGCTCCGGTACAGATGATTTTCTCTGTAATTTCCTAAGCTGCACGGCTACATTAGGCAAGCCCCCGCTGACCAACTCGTCATCCCCGGCATCTTTGCAAGCGCAGTAACAATTGCTGAAACTAGTCTGCTCTCTGGATGATATTATTACAACTGATGCCCTTAAGGAGCGTTTTGGTCAGGCTAGCCTGAGGGCGCTGCATTGAGCTGGGCCCGGTCAAGTTGAACGAAAGAATTAATAGCATAATCCATCAGTTTTTTAGCCGAATTCTCTCTAGCTGCCTTATAACGAACATACTAAAATACAAGATAGATCAGATTTTACCCATTTATTGAGGAGGACCTCTTATTATGACATCTGTAACCAAGCTTAATCTGAAGGATACGCCTGAATTTGAAATTAAAGCGGGAAAGCTAGGCGCCAATGGTGGTGCTAATCCAAAGGGGGAACGCTTTGGATTTACTAACTTTTATATGACTCGTAATGGAAAACCCTTTATTCCGGTTGTAGGAGAATTTCATTTCTCCCGTTTCCATCACCTGCAATGGGAAGAAGAGCTGCTCAAGATGAAAGCTGGTGGTGTTCATATTGTAGCCACCTATGTATTCTGGAACTATCATGAAGAGGAGGAGGGGGTGTTCGACTGGAGCGGCAGCCGCAATTTGCGCCACTTCGTGGACCTCTGCGCCAAGCTGGATTACCCGCTTATTTTGCGAATCGGTCCCTTCTGTCACGGAGAGGTAAGAAACGGCGGTATCCCGGACTGGGTGTTCTCCAAGCCCCTCGAAATCCGCTCGAATGACCCGGCTTACTTAGAGCTTTCAAGAAAGCTGTATCGGGAAATTGCCAAGCAGATTAAAGGAACTATGTACCAAGAGGGTGGTCCGGTTATCGCCGTCCAGTTGGAGAACGAATATATGCACTGCAGCGCTCCTAACGATGCATGGGGCTACACCCATGGTAAATTCATGAGTTCAGGCACAGAAGGAACCGCTCATTTGGCTGAACTGCGCCGGCTTGCAGAAGAATCCGGGATTCATCCCCTCTTCTTTACAGTTACTGCCTGGGGCGGGGCAGCGATTCCAACCGAGGACTTCCTGCCGATGCTGGCAGGCTATGCCTATACCTCCTGGCTTCCTGACCAGCCGGCCAGCCGCGAGTTCTTATATCGCGATTTGCACGCGGTCCCCATGGAGCCTGTTGACTTCGACACGCGTCAATATCCGGTAGCCTATTGTGAGATGGCCGGCGGCATGCAGGTCAGCTACAAGGCACGTCCGTTTGTACCTGCCGAAAGCGTTGAGGCTATGACGCTGATCAAGCTGGCCAGCGGCAGCAATATGCTGGGCTATTACATGTATCATGGCGGATCGAACCCGATCGGCAAGAAAACCTATATGAATGAGCAGTTCCTGCCCAAGATCACTTATGATTATCAGGCCCCTCTTGGCGAATTTGGCCGCATCGGTGAATCCTATGACCGCATTCGCTCGCTGTCCATGTTCATGGAAGCGTTCGGAGACCTGCTTGCTCCCATGCCTACCGTGCTCCCCGAAGGGCAAGCGGAGCTCGAGGTGCTGGATACGGAAACACTGCGTTGGTGTGTAAGACAGCAAGGGGGCAGCGGCTTTGTTTTCCTGAATAATTTTCAGGATACCGTGGATATGCCAGACCGTCATTTTCGCATTGAACTGGACACCCCCCGGGGGAAGGTTGCCTTTCCTTATGAGGGCGAAGCCCTGCTAGCTAGTAGCACAGGAGCCGTGCTCCCCTTCAATTTGGAACTGCATGACGTGTCGCTCGTCAGCTCCACCGCCCAGTTGCTCACCGAGGTGACAGCAGAGGACGAGCACGTGCTATTCTTCTATGCCCATCAAGGACTCACTCCGGAATACGTTGTGCTGAAATCCTCCATTGATTCTATTCAAGTGATGGATGGAGAAGTCGAGGACAAGGGCTCGTTCTACCTGATTCATCCAACAGCAGGCAAGAACCATAGTGTGCTCTTTAAGACCAGCACAGGCGAGTCCGTACGCTTTGTCACCTTGACTCGCCAGGAGGCATTGCAGTCCTACCGCTTCGACCTGTGGGGTCAGCAACGAGTAGTGATCAGCGACAGTTCACTAGTAGTTCACAATGATCAGCTGGTATGCACCTCGACGGGAGTTCATTCCTTCCAGCTTTCCGTATTTCCTGCTCCGGCCACATCACCAGATGCCTCTTACGGCGCATTGAGCTCAGATACACCGGAGGGGATATTTACGACCTATTCGCTGCAGCTGCCGGCCTACACACCGGAAATAAATATAACCAAGCCGGCTGACAAAACGGCAATTCTGGAGGTCTCGGATGCCTGGCCTGCCCATGTTGATGATGTATGGCTGGAGATCGATTATGACGGCGATGTAGCCGAAGCCTTCCTCGGCAGCACCTTGCTAACGGATAACATTCATTTCGGCCAGACCTGGCGTATTGGACTCAAGTCCTCCTATAATCAGTTGGAGAAGGAAAAGCTGTATTTATCCATCACTCCACTGCGTAAGGGGACCGTCCATACGTACATTAACCAGGCCCAAATTGAAGTGTTTGAAGGCGTAGAAATTGCTGTCTTCCACCGGATTGAGGCCATCGCCCAATACCGTACAGCACTATCCCTTCGCAAGAACTAAAGGACCTCTCTGAATTCCGCTACCCTCTCGGAGCCTGCACCAGACTATGCAGACGCCGAGGGGGTATTCAGCTTGGACGAAATACTTTGCAAGGCGCTTTGTCGTATCCGACTAAGGGAAGGAGAGCTGCCTACAAAAAGGTACAGCCCTCTACCTAAACGGAGAAGACTGTCCTTATACTTGGTTATTTAAATTTGCAGCAGTCTATCAATCATTACAGCTGCCTGGGCGCGAGTTGTAGGTTGCTGCGGGGCGAATTGCCCGTGGTCCAGCCCCTGGATGATCCCTGCAGCCACAAGCTGCTCTACCGCTTCCAGTGCATAATTACTGACTCCGCTCGTCTCCACCTGTACCACCGGAGCTGCGTCATTCGCAGCGAGCCCAGACTGTGCCACCTGTACTGCCTTAAATATCATAACGGCCATATCCTGACGAGTAATCGGCTCTTCAGGAGCAAAGCTGCCATCCCCTCTTCCTTGAACGATGCCCAACTGTCTGGCTTCCGCGACTGCGTCCCCATACCAGACATTTTCCGCTACATCAAGGAAGCCATGACCAGAGGGTGTACCCGTTGCCTTTAGATCAAAGGCAGTCAGCAACATACTGGTAAATTCTGCGCGTGTCACCTCACGTGCCGGGGAAAACATCCCTGCCGAAGTTCCCTTGACAATATCTCTGGCTGCAAGCGCCTCAATGCTGGCCTTGGCCCAGGCTACAGGGTCAAGGTCTGAGAAAGAGGTATCCGCATAAGCAACGTAATAACTCCCCCACTGGCGGAGGTGCAAGATGACCGCTTCCAAGCCGGTATCATACCAACTACGCTTGTCGAGCTTCATAGCTTCGTTCTCATCAAGGTAGAAGGCAACTACCTGGTGTGGCTTCTGTCCTGCCTGAAGCGAATAAGGCAACGCCAGCTGTACCCTCTTATCTGCAATGTCGACGGGCTTGCCATCCACGTGCAGCGTAATGGCTAGCCCCCCTGCTCCATCCATCCGCTGTTGTGCCGATCGGTTCAGACGATCCTGGTCAGCATGGGCTATAGTTAAGCTTGCTGTACCTGTGGCGCTAATATCCGCCCCTTGCAGCAAGGATGGCTGGAACGCGATGGCTGCCAGCCTCGTATCGATAGTGACCCTTGATATCCCGCTCTCACGGATCAGCGGCGCTACAGGCCAATGTACCTGAACAGAAGTAGCCGCCGTGTCCGGTATCACCGTGATGGTCAATTTCCCGGAATCTGCCGACTGAATGCCTTTCTCCAGATCGCTGGCATGGATCGTCACCTTCGCGATGCCGTCGGGGCCCGTTGTTGGTGTAAAGGATAGCTCAGTTTGCCCCGCTTGACCTGAATTCCCCGGAGAGACAGGGGAAGGGGTAGTGGCTCCCGGCGTGGTCCCGTTGGAGGCTCCAGATCCACCCGGCTGTCCGCTCCCACTCTCTGTGGCTCCCAGATAACCCAGCCTTACATCATCCACCAGCGCCCAGTTCCCCCCTCTGGCATCCGCTGCAAACCCAAAGGTCAGCTTGCCGCCAGTCACCGTTACCTTCAGGTTCAGCTTCGTCATCGTTCCCGTCGTAGGAATGTCCAGCCGTTTCATCTTTGCGTCACCTGGTTGAGCGAACATATAATACTCTCTCTGCCCACCACCATTATAGAACCATGCAGACAGAACGTAATCTCCATCCTTAAGCTCCGTCACTGTCTGTGTAGCTTGGGAGGTATAGTCATCTTCCATCCAGTTGGACAACACATACTGGCCTTGCTTGACAGCACTATGCTGCTGAGCATAGGTAGACTGCTCCGTTCCTTCCAGCTCCCATCCGGGAATATCATATTGCGAAGCGCCTTGCTTCTCGAACCCGCCATTTACAATCTCAACTTCTGTACCCAGGCGTAAATTAGCGTGGTTCGTCTCTGACAGAGCAACTACCTTGACGTCCTCCAGCATACCGACCATGTAGCCGGCTTTGATCGCCGTCAGCTGATAGACTCTACCCGCAAGTACATCAGACAGGATGTAAGTGCCCTTCGTATCGGTTAAGGCGCGGTACTCTTGATCTCCCGAGATGGCGACAATCTCGACACCGGAGACCGGAGCACCCGAGATGTCGGTAACTCGCCCGGAAATTCGGCCTGTATTGGCATCCAGCACGAAGTTAATTCGCTCGGTATATTTGCCTATAGCTACTTTGGTATTCTTGTATTCTGCAGTCAGAAAGTTGGCCTTGGCAGCATATACCGTGTAATTCTCTCCCGCCGGTACGTGCGCAATGCTGTAAGAGCCGGTCTGATCGGTCTGGGCCACCAGACGCTCTCCTGCGACCACAACGTATACTTCGGCCCCTTCAACAGGAGCTCCCGTCCGATTGCTCACCATACCCCGAATTGTGCCGGAATTAAGCACCACGGTAAAATCAAGACCCGTCTTGGGCTGGCCTGGCAGCAGCTCAATCCCGGACTTTAGGTCTGAGGCATGACCCGGCTTGCGAGCCATAATAGTTAGCGCCTGACCCGCGGGCAGATCAGCGAAGGTATACTCTCCCTGAGGATTGCTTGTAGTCGAATGAGCTACTTCTCCCCCGTCCACTGCAATCTCCACGTCAGGAACGGGACGTCCCTGAGCATCCCGGATCACGCCTGAGAGCGAGGTTCCGGTTAGCTGAACATCTGCAGTTGCAATTTCACCATAGACCACTTTAGATACGGTGGACTTGCTACCCTGATACCCTGTTTTTGCGACGGATACCTTGTAATTGGCTCCCGGAGTCACGTCAGGGAACAGGTAGTTACCGTTGGCATCCGCATAGGTCGTAAGTTGCGTTCCGTTCAAGTCCAGCTGAACCTTAGCGCCGCCAATCCGGTTCCCGCCTCCACCGCGAACTACACCGCTAATCATGCCAAAGGGACTGCCGTCGGCATGATGCAGATAGGCATCATGCACCGGCAACGCCCTGCCCTTGAAATCAAACAAGGTAGTGTTGGAGACCGCGTTGATATCCACTTCATCATCAGCCTCTTTGTAAGCCCAACCCACACCGGGAACTTCAATCATAATGGGATCCCAGTATATATCCCCAATGATTCTGCCATGCTCTGCACTCTTCAATGCATTAAATAGCTCGTTCATAAAATTCTTCTGCCCTTCGGGCGTGCTGGTCTCCATGGGATAAGGGCCATTATGCGTCAGTTGCCCGGGAGAACCATCGGGTATCGTAGGATGCCAGTTGTAGCCGGTCTCCATAATCATGATATCCTTATCGTACTTTGCGCTCATCGCATTGCAGAATTCCACGATCTCTTCGATTCTCTTATTCGTCCAGAATGGATAATAGGAAGGGCCAATAATATCGTAAGGTACCTTCATTTCCTCCATCTTATTGAAGAAGGTTTCATATTTATCATAATTTCCTGCATCATCCAGATGCAGAATAATCTTCGTTGCCGGAGAAATGGCCTGGACCGTCTGTGACCCGGCCGTCAGAAAACGCCCCAGATTATCCCAGGTTGAGCCGCCTGCTCGGCCAAAGGGATACAAAATCCCCGACTGCATCTCGTTGCCAAGCGATACATACTCCGGTAGAGTCCCCTGCTCCTTCATGGCCAGCATCATATCGCGGGTATATTCGGTTAGCAATTCCTCCAGCTTGCTGATCTTCGCTTCTTCCTCGGTCAATTCGCTGATTTGCTCCTGCCAGGCATGAGGAATGTTCTGGATCGATCCATTCGTCCAATAATCGCTGTAATGAAAGCTTAATTGGATTTGCAGCCCGGCAGCCTTCGCTCTTCTGGCCAGCTTCAGGGTATCGGCTTTGTCCATAAAGCCCTCCGGCACATAATACGTGCCATCGCCTCGGCCCTTGCCGGGATCGTTGTACAACCGAAGCCGAACGATATCCTGGCCATTCTCCTTGAGAAGCTGGAACAAATCCTTCTCAACCCCGTTCCGATCGTAGAATTTCCCTCCTCTGGATTCTACGTAACTCAGCTCTGAGGTATCGCCACCTTTAAGCAGGCGATAAGGTTGATTATCCTTGACCAGTTCAACCTGATCCAGTTGTGCCCATCCCTCAGTCCCTGAATCTGAATACAAGCCAATGGTCAACTGCCCTGTAGTCACAGGAATACCCCGGATAGTGACCTTAGTCCAATCACTACCCGCTGGCAGAGCGGTTCTGTATTCCGAGGTTCCATGATCTCTGGCGAACAGATAGCTGGCCTTCTGCCCGCCGCTGCTTCGAGTCCAGCCAGTCAGCGTGTAATAGCCATTGTCCAGACTGGACAAGGCCTGCAGCGTTGTCACCTCGTAGGGTCTGTTCCCTTTATGATACAGACTGAATTCCCCATGATATCCCTCTACATCGCTGAAGGCAGAGGCAGCATCTCCTTCTGTTCTCCAGCCATTTACATCTTGGGATGGAGCCGCGTCCTCAAAGCTGGGATTAACAATTATAGCGCTTACATTTTTCGGTTTAGTAAAAGATGGATCCCCTTCCTCCGCCATCGACTGGGCGGGCGGCCACACCATGCCAATTAGCAACATGCAGGATACCATTACCATCCAGCCAGCCCTACGGGCTGGCCCCTCACGATGATACATCTTCATACCTCCTCATTTATGGGTGTTTGTAGCCTGTACGGCCGGGGTCTGCTGCCGAAATTCCTGCGCTTGCCGCCGTGCCTCATCCATAACCTTGGGAAAACCCGCTTCAGTAACAGCTGCCTTCATCTGATTGTAGGTTGCCATGACGTCATCGACCATCCCTCCCTGCATGGGGGTCAGGTACTGAATAGCTACCTGATTCACTTGCTCCAGTTCGACCTTAACCGGCTCGGGATTAAAATTAAACGCGGCATAACGATAAGGAACTCGCACTTCATTAATTTGCTCGAGATGCTGCCGATAAGTACGGCTCCATGAAGCAAATGGCGGGTATTTGCTCTTATTCGTGAACCAGAAGCCAGCCGCATCTGGCGGATAATCATTAAATTCAACAGGAAGCCCCTCCGGAGGGGCAATCTCACCGTCAATCAAGGTGTAATTCTTGCCTTCAATGCCAAAGTAGACCAGTCGGCTATATGCGGGATCCTCCATAATCAAATCAAGTACCCTCATCGTCAGCTCGGGATGCCTGGAGTTCGTGGGCAAGGCTACTCCATTGTTCACAAATGGATCGGCTATATATGTTCCCTGATCTGACAAGGAAGGGATAATTTCAACCTCCCAGCCCTTCTGCTCGGCGGTCATTAAGGTAGACTGAATATCATTGGAATTGCCAAAGGCTACCGCGGACAAACCCTGTTCGAAGGACTCCTTGCTCCTCACCTTGTTAGCAATGGCATCCTGATTGATGTAGCCCAGATCATACCATTCCTTTATGACCAGAGCCGCCTGAAGATAGCTGCTGCGCAGCGGCTCGTCAAACAAAGTCAACAGCTCGCCCGAGGGGTCATCCCAACTGGCAAAGACACCGGAGAAGCTGTTCGTTGTAGTTACCAAATCGACTACAGCCGGCCCCATTTCCCACTGCAGGTTGGAGTGGGCCTTGGACAAATCATATTGCTTATCTACACGGATCGGCACCATATTCGGCTCATACGCCTTTATGGCTGCCAGATAAGGCTGCAAATCAGAGAAACGATTCATGGCCGGTACCCCATACTTCTTGCGAAGATCCCCCCGTATTAAGGTAACCGGCACCTTTAAGTCCGGGGAAGCAGAAGGAATCATAAAGACTTGCCCGTCAATTTTAGCCTGCTCCCAGGCTTCAGGTGGTAGCGACTTATCATGGAGAGGCATATAGGACCGCATCATCTCGGACGTGATCTCCCGAAAACTGCCTTGGGCAACAACCTGAGAATAATATGTCCAATTGCTGGCAAAGATGAAGTCCACGCTCTCATCCGAAGCTAATATGAGAGGATATCTGGAAGCCAGTTCTCCCCAATCAATATAATGAAGCTCAAGCTGGCAATTCAAATCCCGGATCAGCCTATTATTCAGTTGCTCAAGCACATCATGTAATCCAGAGGGCGGACTTCCAATCAAATAACCGGTCAATGTCGTTGGCTCTGCAGCCTGATCTTTGTCCAAGCTTGCCGGCTCTCTGCAGCCACTCACTACAAACACACAAATCATCAGGGAAAAACAAAGCCCTCTCCATCCTCTGTGTCTCATTCTCCTGCCCCCTTTATCGCTCTATTTAAAAATTCCATGCGATAAGGAGCAACTCCTTTTTTATACTAGTGGAGATAGAGAAGGAGTCGGGTTATCGACTCGACTCCATGGTTATCTCTAAAGCTTATTCCTGATTGGCAAGAAACTCCGCTGCCTGCTTTTTTGCTTCCTCAAGGATTTTATCCGAGCCAGCATTTTTAGCTCTCTTCTCCAGCTCTGCAAAGGCCTTATCAAGATCATCCATAATCCCGCCTTGAATAGGCAGGGCATATTGGGTTTTTACCGTGTTCATGTTGGCCAGCTCTGTTTTGATATTGGAGGTATCCATCGCCAGTGAGTTATACACATATGGCACTAGAATATCCTTTAAAGACTCCTTATGCTCAATATATTGCTCTGTCCAGTTTGCCATAGGCGGGAACTGGCTCTTGTTCGTGAACCAGAAGCCGGCTGCATCTGGCGGATAAGTGTTAGACTCTACAGTTACTCCTTCAGGCAGATCAATCTTGCCATCCTTCTCAATATAATTCACGCCTTCAATTCCGAAGTACACCAGCTTATTGTAGCTAGGGTCCTCCATAATCAGGTCCAGCGCCATCATGGCCCGCTCGGGATTTTTGGTGCCTGCAGCTAGTGACACCCCGTTATTGATATAAGGGTCCTGCAGATACGTCCCCTTGGCAGAAAGACTTGGGATAATAGCGACCTCCCAGCCTACCTCAGCTGCCTTGGCCAAGGTGGTCTGGATATCGGTGGTGTTGCCAAAGGCTACCGCTGATTTTCCTTGCTCAAAAGCATCCTTGCTCCGTACCTTATTTGAAATTGCATTTTTATTAATATAGCCCTTGTCGTTCCATGATTTTACAATTTCTGCAGCTTTCTTTTGTGGCTCCAAAATATACGGATCAAATTGGGAATACACCGTGCCTTCCGGATCATCCCAGTCTGTATGGGTTCCGGACCAGCCATTGGTGATCAATACGCTGTCTACCGTAGCTGCTCCCAGCTCCCATTGCAGGTTAAAGAAATATTTACCAAAATCGAATTGGCTATCTGCGTTAATAGGGATCATACCTTTTTCATTTTGCTTGACAGCCTCAAGATAAGGCTCAATATCCTGGAACTTCTTAATCTCTGGTAATCCGTATTTTTTGCGCAGATCATCACGGATCAGCGTTACAGGAACCTTCTCATCAGGCGATGAGGTAGGAATCATATAAATCTTGCCGCCAATCTGGGCTTCCTTCCAGGCTACCTCACTGGTTGCGGCAAAGTGCTTGGACATGTAGGTCTCGATCTCATCCAATGTAATCTCGCGGAAGGCTCCCTTCCCGGCCTCCTGACTGTAATACGCCCAGTTCGCCGAGAAGATAAAGTCCACATCCTCCCCAGCCGCCATCACTAACGGATACTTGGAGGCAAGATCCCCCCAGCCGATGTAGCGGAATTCAATTTCAGCATTAATATCTGCCTTTAATTTGTTGTTCAGCTCTTTAACAACATCATTCATTCCCGCTGGCGCAGTTCCCAGCAAATACCCGACAAGTTTGACAGGCTTGGATGTATCGGTTGGTCCTCCACTTCCCTGCCCTGCGTTGGAAGATGAATTGTTGCTTCCTGGCTCATTTGTTCCAGCTGTATTGTTGCCGCCACCACATCCGGCCACTACCATTCCGATAATCAGCATCATTGCTATTAAGGTCATTAAAGATTTCTTCACTCGCATGAAAATCCTCCCTTTAATTGTTCTCTCAAGCCCCCGAATAACTGCTATTGCTAAAGAACTGAACACCACCTCCTTTATTCGCAGCTGGCTATTCATCCCTTCACTGCACCAATCGTGATACCTTGAACAAAGTACTTCTGTACGAATGGATACAGCATGACAATAGGTCCAGTCGCTACAATGGTAAGTGCCAGCTTCAATGACTCTTTAGGCATATCAAGTCGCGGAACACTGTTCACCATCTGACTGGAGAAGTTGGCGCTTGATAAAATTTGATACAGCGTATATTGCAGTGGGTAGAGATTTTCTCTTTCGATGTACATCATCGGTGTCCACCAGTCATTCCAGTAATTCAGAGCTGTAAACATGCCGATGGAAGCCATAGCCGCTTTGGAGAGCGGGAGCACAATCTTCAGGAAAATCCGGAAGTCTCCGGCACCGTCTATTTTAGCGGATTCGATCAAGGCATCAGGCAACGAACCGTTCAGAAAGTTACGAAGAATCAAGATGTTAAAGACATTAAATAGACCGACTAGCAATAGAACCCAAATCGTATTCTTCAAATGAAGGCCTTGAACGATCAGCAGGTAAGAAGGAACCAGTCCCCCATTAAACAAGGTCGTAAAGAAGAGGAAAAAGGACATGGAATTACGATAACGAACATCCTTCCGATACATGACATAAGCAGCCATCATGGATAAGAATAATGAAAGAGCCGTCCCGACTCCGGTCACAAACATTGTGACCCCATAAGCCCGGAACATCTTTCCCGGATTTTGAAACACCATCTGGTAGGCCTCCAGGGAAAATTCGCTTGGCCAAAAAGAGTAGCCATTGTATATGATGGAATGCTCGGAAGCAAAGGAGTTAATCAGTACGATCAGGAAAGGCACCACCGCGATTAGAGCAAACAGGCCTACAAGGATATAAGAGATCACACTCAGGACTTTTTCATCAGGCGTACGTTTGGTTGTTGTCATTTTTCAAGTCACCCCTTCTTAGAACAACGCCTGGTCCCGGTCATGACGCTTCACCAGGCCATTAGCAATCATAATAATGACAAAGCACAGAACAGATTGATACAAGCCACCGGCAGAGGCCATTCCAAAGTCCTGACTAACAATGAGTGAACGGAACACCAGGGTATCAATGATATCGGTCGCATCCATCAGGATGCCATTGTTGCCGATCAGTTGGTAGAACATATCGAATTCGCCCCGCATGATACGGCCTACCCCCAGCAGGAACAAGACAATCGTTGTGGGCTTGAGCAATGGCATCGTCAAATAGCGAATACGCTGAAACACATTAGCTCCATCTATTTTGGCAGCCTCATAAGCTGATGTATCGAAGCCCATAATGGCCGACAGATACAATACACTGCCAAAGCCTACCCATTTCCAGACATAGAAGAACGGAAGAATAAAATACCAATGTGTGACCGAGGAATAAATATCGACCGGGTCAAGTCCCAGTCCCTTTAACATCGTATTAAGAAGTCCATACTCGTAATTGAACAGGTTGTAAACAATGGCAGCTACCGCAACCCAGGAAAGAAAATATGGCAAGAACAGCAGGGTTTGCGATACCTTCTTGAAGATTTTCCCGGACAGTTCGGCAACCAGTACGGCAACAATAAGCGAAAACAATAAATACAATATGAGAAATACCGAGTTGTACATGAAGGTGTTCTTGGTCACCAGCCAGGCCTTGCCTGAGGTGAAGAAGTATTCAAAATTGGCGAAGCCTGACCAGGGGCTTCCGAACATCCCCTGCTGATAGTTGAAACTTTTAAAGGCAACTACAATACCGGCCATCGGTATATAGTTGAAGATAATAAAATAGAGTGCAATTGGCAGAAACATCAAATATAGAACTTTATTTCTCGCCAGCTCTTTAAAAAAAGAACTGAGCTTGGACACCGGCTTGGTCTTTGGCCCAGCCTCGATACCAGCCTTGACTTCTGTCTCCATACTTCCCATCATCTCCTGTTTATCTATGAATGCGCTTACCACCCGCTAAATCCATTATAATTGAGCCTTGGAACCGGAGACATCACACAGGATTACGATTTTCTCGACAGGATTATGGTCTCTTCATATCTTCGTAAAGATATGGGTTGCACTAAGCTTTAAATTGCTTTTATATTGAAAGAGAGGAATAAAGGAGGATGACGCCATGCGGTTAATGCTTGTCGATGACGAACCACTCACCATTGAAAGCCTTCAAAAGTATGTCAAGTGGGAACAGCTTGGCATCGATAAAATAGAAACCGCTTGCAATGGTGTGGAAGGGCTTTCTGTTTCACGTTCCTTTAAGCCGCAAATCATTATCAGCGACGTGAGAATGCCCAAAATGAACGGCATTGAAATGGCCCAGAAGGTCCGTGAAAGCAACCCGGACATCAAGTTTATATTTTTGAGCGGATACTCCGATACCGAGTATCTGAAATCCGCCATTCATTTAAAAGCGGTACGCTATGTAGAGAAGCCGGTCAAGCTGAACGAACTGACGGAAGCTATTGAAGAGAGCATAGTTCAATATCACGAAGAGCAGGCTATGCGTAATCTTTCCCGATCCCACATTGATCAGAAATGGCTGGTTCGCTTGATTAAAGAAAACAAAACCTATCATGAGCTGCAGGTCGAGGAAGGGGTCCAACCCCGATTGCAATTCCTGACCGGGCAAGCGCTGCCGCTTGCCATTCGGCTTACGGTTAGGACAACCGGTATGGAGACAGGCCCAGTGGAGTCTACCAATAGGGTCGTACAATGGTTATGCGAACGCTATGGACCGCAATCTGTTATAGGGTACGGCGAGGCCTATACCTTGCTCGCCCTGCTGCCTGCCTCCGAGTGGAGAGCTGAAGTCCGGCTGCAACAGGCCCAGCTTCTGCTGGACCTGTTATATGAAGCCTTTGGAGCAGACTTTGAGTTTGCTCTCGGTCTCGGGCCTCTCGCCAGCGATGGCGCAGGAATAGGGGCGGCTTGTCTCCAAGCGATCAGGCTATCCAGACAGCAATTTTACAAGGGTTGTGGCCAAATATTTATAGAACCGCAGGAGATGGAGTCAGATCGACTGTTACAAGCTCACGAAGAAGTCCTGATTCGTCAATTTCAAGCAGCTCTGCGCACTGAGCAAAAGGATAAGGTGCTAGGTGTGCTTTCAGGTATTACCGGGGAGCTACGTCAGTTCATGGAGGAGGATACAAAGCGAGTCATTAATTTATATTTTCACCTGCTGATTAACCTACATGGATTTGCCAGGGAAAAGGCATTATCCGTGACAGATGTCTCGCAGGAGGAGCGCTTCTTATGGCAGGAAATTGGCACGCTCCCTACACTGGATGCCTTACATGATTATGTCATCGGCAATATCGAGGCGGTATTCTCCCAACTGAAGGAATCCGATGTAGGGCTAAGGGTGTCGGTCATTCTTGAGTATATTCACGGTCACTATACTGATAAAGGCTTGACAATTAGACAAATTGCCGACAGCACCTACCTGACCCAGACCTATTTATGTGCCCTATTCAAGAAGGAAACCGGGAAGACTATAAATGAATATGTCACCGAACTGCGAATAGAGAAGGCGAAGGAACTGCTGCAGAACAAGCACTCCAAGCTCTATGAGATTGCCTTGGCTATCGGCATTACGGATTCAAACTACTTCTCATCGCTTTTTAAAAAATCAACCGGGCTAACCCCCTCCCAATATCGCGAGAGAATGTGACGGTATGAAGGTATGGAGACAACGTTTTGCTAATTACAGCATCCGGAAGAAGCTGTTCTTCTCTTATTTTCTGCTGCTGATCGTCTCCTCGTCCTTATTCATTTCCGTGAGTTATTTTATTACCTCACAGGATACAGAGAAGCAAGCCAGGGAGTCCCTGGAGGCGATGCTGCAGCAATCCAGTTCGTTCCTGAACTACAAAACCAATTCCGTTCGTAAGGTCATTGATGTGATCGTTCTGCACGATACCATTCAAACCCTGGTGAACAAGCCGGTCACTGAATATCAGCAAAATATCGGAAACTGGCTGCTGGATGAATACTTCTTCAACCAACTGATTTTCAATGTTCAGACCAATCCGGATATCCAGAACATCAGCCTTTATATGCCGGACGGCATGGCGGCCATTCAGACCACCGAACAGTTCAGGCTGCTGGAATCGGCCAAGACTCAGCCCTGGCTGAGACGAATTGATGAAATGGATACGCCCTTTATTTGGCTGCCACCCGCTACTCTGGGTCCAGAACAAGAAGACACCGTGGTGGCCATTCGTAAAATCAATAATCCTTTGGAGACACGTAGCTATTCGGGTCTGCTGCAGGCAGAAATGCCCGTATCTGTGCTGGAGCGCATTCTGGACCAGTCCTTATTCACCCCGACAAGCTCGGCCCTTTTATTTAACAGCCATCAGGAATTTATTGCCGGCTCGGGCAGGAATCAGGTTCATTCGCCAGTTGATATTTTCACTGCACTCAAGACCCGATTGAATGATGAGGCCTCTAGACAGATGGAAACCGTTATGCTTAACGGTGAGAAGACGCTGCTAGCTTCCATCTCCGTGGATAATACCGACTGGAGGTTCGTACTGGTTGTCCCCCATAAGGATATAGCTGCGATCTCTAAAAAGGCCAGAAATCAGCTGTTGCTGACGTTCCTCATGGTTGCCCTGCTCACCCTGCCTATGGCGTATTATGTTTCTTCATCCGGTACGCTACGCATACGCAGGCTGAGCAAGATGATGCGTAAAGTGGGGGTGGACGAATTAAGGATTGTGCTTGATCCGAAAAATGATGATGAAATTGGGGAGCTTACCAAGACCTTTAACCAGATGCTTTCACGTATTGAGAGTCTGGCCAATGATAAGTATCAGCTTGGCATAGAAGTAAAAAATATGGAGCTGCGAGCATTACAGGCACAAATAAACCCCCATTTCTTATACAATACGCTGGATATGGCCAACTGGCTTTCTATGAAATACAATGCCGACGATATTAGCACCTTGATCACTTCCTTGTCCGACTTCTACAAGATTAGCCTGAGCAACGGGAAGGACATAATTCCTATTAAATCCGAAATTGACCACGTTAGGGCTTACGTAACTATTCAGAACATGCGATTTCGCAACCTGATTCGTATGGAGCTCAATGTTGCTCCGGATATTCTGAATTACGTAACTCCAAAGCTGATTCTGCAACCCTTGGTAGAGAACGCGATTCTTCACGGAATCATAGAGAAGGAGAATCAGACAGGCTGTATTCGGCTGTCTGGTGGCCAAGATGCTCAGGGAATTTGGCTTACTGTCGAGGATGACGGGGTTGGCATAGAGGAAGACACCCGTCAACGGATTATGGATGGTTCCCTGAATCGAAGCAACGGAGGGTACGGCATGAAAAATATCGATAGCCGCCTGAGACTCCGATTTGGACCACCGTACGGGCTCACTCTGGAAAGTAAGGTGGGGATTGGTACGAAAGTCACCCTGCGTCTGCCGCTATTGGAGCAGGAACATGAGATATTGTAATCGTCCTTGCTACAGAATTTGACCAGATCAAAATATCCAGTTGCTGTAGTGCGGCAACTGGATATTTGAATGTTGACACTTACCTCACAGACACCTGCAGCAACTAATCCAATGGATTCTTCTCCGTGAAATAGTTATAGGGTCCCGCCTCTAATTTCCCCTCGTCTATAATCGTCCTGATCGGAAATTCATGATGAATTACCCGTTGTTCACAGTATTGACGATGCTCGCTTATAGGCTCCGTTATCTTCTTGGCCCTCTCCTCGTTAGCCATAGCCTTGACAGGAGCACGGTCCAAGGATACAGGAAGATCACATTCATAAATTCAGGCTGCTGGTTTAACTAATTCAAGCCATGCCTTATGGATGTTAGCATCCTGCCTTTCATTAACTCGATTAAATTTCATCAACAGCAACATTTCTCCCTCCAAGAATATGAGGCCCCATAACCCAATATGAATAACAATAACCTATGTATTTGAGGAGGGCTTGCCTTGGTCACCGTCAGTTTGTGCATGATCGTCAAGAATGAAGAACAATCATTGGAGCGTTGCCTCACATCCTTAGCCGATTTGGTAGAGGAGCTTATCATCGTAGATACCGGCTCCACAGACCGTACTGTGGAGATTGCCGAACGCTTCCAGGCCCGAGTCTTCTTCTTCTCCTGGATTGACGACTTTGCCGCTGCACGCAACTATGCCTTCGAGCAGGCAACAGGAGACTATATCATGTGGCTTGATGCGGATGACCTTCTGCTTGAAGAAGACCGTATCAAGCTAAAAGCTCTCAAGGAGCAGCTAGATCCCACTGTAGATTCCGTAACCATGCTCTACCAATTATCCCGTGATAAATATGGCAACAGCACCTTTAGCTTGAGACGTAATCGGCTCATCCGGAGAGAAGCTGGATTTCGCTGGTTTGGTGCGGTGCATGAGTATTTGCAAGTTGGCGGCAAGCTTATCAACAGCGATATTTCCGTTCAGCATATGGGTAAGGCCTCTGAACGGGATGCCACTCGCAATCTCCGAATCTATGAGAAGCAACTGGAGCTTGGAAGAACATTATCCCCGCGAGACCTTTACTATTATGCCAACGAGTTAAAGGATCACGGTAAGCTGGATAAGGCCATTCACTACTATCAAGCCTTTCTTGAGGATGGCAATGGTTGGGTCGAAGACCGCATTGCAGCCTGCGGGAGGCTAGCCGACTGCTACCATGAGCTTCAAAATAAGCAGGCAGCGGTGGAGTCGACATTGCGGGCCCTGCAATATGATGCTCCTCGCCCGGATACTTGCTGCCGAATCGGTTATCATTTTTTGCACGAAGGGAATTATGAGGCTGCGGTCGTCTGGTACCAACTGGCGCTAAAGATTCCACTGCCCGAACACTTTCTGGGCTTCAACAACCCGACTTGCTCCACCTGGCTCCCCCATTTACAGCTAAGTGTCTGCTATGACAAGCTGGGCAAATATGAACTGGCCTGCCAGCACAACGAACTCGCCCTCTCCTATCGACCGGAGGACGAGGTCATGCTCGCCAACCGCCGTTACTTCGCGGGTCGCCTGGATCAAACCTTGAATGCAGTCATTTCCACCAAACCGACGTCTAATCAGCAACCGGGCTCTGATCATGGGTTGCCGGGCGAGGTGGCACATGACTAATGCAGGCCAACAGGGGGAGCTGCTTCCATTGAAGGAGAACCCACACATTATCATCGCCAGCCCGATTCGCCAGTCGCCTGCCATTTTGAAATCGTTCTTACCATCCCTGGAGCGGCTGATCACGTCCGCTATGAAGATCAGCTACTATTTCATTGATGAGAATGATGATCCGGATGCCTCGGAATTACTGCGCGCATTTGCAACACGACATCCAGACACGCTCCTGATTACCAAGAAAGCTCCATCTTCCTATCTCCGTAATGAAACTACCCATTATTGGAACCATGAACTGATCTGGAAGGTCGCCACCTACAAAAATGAAATGATTGCCTACGCGATACAGCAAAACATGGACGCATTGCTGCTCATTGACTCCGATATTCTCCTACATCCACAGACCTTGGAGCAATTGTACCGTTGCAGGAAGCCGATCGTATCGGAGATATTTTGGACCCGATGGCAGCCTGATGCTTACCCCCGCCCCCAAGTGTGGTTGATGGATGAATACATGCAATGGGAGCAGGCCCCAGGGGAGAAGCTGAAGAAGGAGGAAATACAGGAGAGGTCTGAACGTTTTATAGCAAAGCTTAACATTCCAGGCTTATATCCAGTCGGGGGATTGGGAGCCTGTACCCTAATCAGAAAGGAAGCACTGCTTCGCGGGGTTAGCTTTGAACCCATCTATAATTTATCTTTCTGGGGAGAGGACCGACATTTCTGTATCCGTGCGGCTGCGCTGGGTCTTCCCCTTTATGTAGACACCCATTATCCGGCCTACCACATCTACCGCGACAGCGACTTGCCGAGTGGCGAACAATTTCTTAAGGATACGGCTGCTACAGGAGACAATAGCGTTACCATGAGCCCGGGTACACCGATATTACCTTCAGCCACAGATAAGGAGGAGAATATAGTAAGCGAGGACAGTCGTTCTATCACCTTCCCCGGGGCCCAGCCCAAGTCTGTAACTGGTAAATCTATCATCCACACCCTCCCCTTGCTGATTCGTCCACATACCCGAGAGAAGGATCTGTCCATGACGCTGGAATGTCTGCGGAGCTTAAGCCGTTCCTCGGAGCATCATGTCATTGTCTATCACCAGGGGGAACTGGAACGCAGCGAGTTGGAGCATCTGTTGTTCCGCAGCGGAGTTACAGCCGATGTGCTTGGCGATGGACATAACGTCGGAATTGCCCGGGCCCGTCAGGCTTGCTTCGAGCATATTTATGCCCATTATTCAGACACTCCTTATATTTCCGAAATTCACGTCGATATGCTCTTCCCCGAGAACTGGTATATTCCACTAATTCGTTACCTTGATGAGCACGACGAGCCTATGATCTGTCCGGGCATACTGACGGCTTCTGGCAAATTGCTTCCCCTGGAGCAACAGGTGACTCTGCCCGAGAATGAACAAGACCTGCTAGCCTTGCTTGCAAGCCTTCGGCAAAACGGTGTACGCTCAGGCTTCGTTCATCCTGTCATTCATCGTAAAGAGGCGCTCCGTTCGATCGGTGGATATGATTTGCGTTATTTTACAGGAAAGCAAGGCTACGAGGATGATAGTCTGTTAATTGGATACGCCAATTACATGGGAACCCGGACAGGCTGGCGGCCCAAATGCCTGCTCGCAAGCTGGGTATACCATGCGACCATGGCGCAGCGTATGAGTCTGCCAGATAAGTGGGTTGATTTCGATCTGAACCGCAAGGCGTTACTGCGACAATACGGGGGCTACGGACTGGAGCAGCTTGCCCTTCTGCATGACAACCCGGACTTCCAAGAAATGTTAGATCATTATCTAAATCAGCCAAAGGAGTGATTGGATATAATGACATCTCGTCAGGAGGAATTACAGCAGCATGTGTGGGAACGACTATGGTCGCAGCCTGTGTCCTACGAGTGGGACAGCGTAAGCGAAACCGTATATCAGCAGCTTACTGCCTTGAGCGGAGGGCTGAACGGATTGCATATTGCGGAGGCTGGCTCAGGCACAGGGAAAATATCGCTCCGGCTCGCACGCGAGGGAGCGCAAGTGACTCTTATTGATTACAGTCAACAAGCCCTCGTTAACAGCAAGGCAGCCTTCCAACGGGAAGGCTTGTCTGCCGATTACCTGCTTGCCGATATCAGGGAGATTCCGTTGCCCGACCACAGCGTGGATCTGACCTGGAATGCCGGTGTGCTGGAGCATTTTTCTCATGAGGAACAGGTACGCATCGTGCAGGAAATGATACGGATTACCAAGCCTGGGGGGTTACTAGTCATCCTCACTCCTTCTGCCGCCTCCCTTCCCTACCGCCTGGGCAAATTTGCAGCAGAACAATCCGGAAAGTGGATGTACGGCCAAGAGACTCCCGTCTCCACCATGGAGCAGGTATTCCGCGATGCAGGCCTGACCCTCCAGAACGAATCTCGCATCGGGTTCCTTGATAGCTTGGCTTTTCTGGATTTTATTGCTGGCACAGGCCCGCTCAAGCAATTTGCCCGCCAGTGGTATCTCACGCTTGGTGAGGCAGAGCAACAGGAACTTCCTGGATACCTGTTATGTTCAGTCGGTCGAACCGCTCCTACTCAACCGGAAGAGCCGGTACCCTCAAGCGGGCAAGAGCATGCCACGGGGATTCCCGTTAGCTTGAAGCAGGCCATGACCCGTATTGTGCAAGCCCAACAGATCATTCGGGAGCACCATGCTACTCCTGAAGGTACTTCATCGGATGAACTGACGTACTTCCAGCAGGCGGAGGCTTCCACCTGGCTACCGCTCGTCTCCATCCTTAATCGGCTGCTTAGCGAACGAGCAGTAGACGGCCGCCAAAGCCAAGCCCGTGTACTGGATATTGGACCCGCGTACGGTACACTGCTGCTGTTCAGTGCCCTCTCGGGTGCAGAGTGCTACGCCCTGGACAACACAACGCAATATTGGTCAGAGGCGTTAGCCACTGAGTACGGACTGCAATGGATTCAGCGTGATATTGAAGCAGCCGGGATTCCCGGTTCAGCCACCTATGATATTGTGCTGCTGACCTCTGTGCTGGAGCATCTGCGCTTCAATCCGCTGCCCGTGCTTCGTAATATTCATGGCCGGCTGGCAGCACAAGGGAGCTTGCTCCTGACGACACCATGGAAGCGTCAAGTCGATCCGCTGTCTCCTGCCAAGGATTTTACCGATTTGCCTGACTATAACAGCCAGACTACCGCCAATGCCACACCTCTCTCTCCATCGTCACAAGAATCCGTCTCCATCAAGCTATACAGCATTGACGAAATCTACGCTCTGGCCGAAGCCGCAGGCTTCAGCATCCAGTCTCTGCAACCCTTCAACGGCTATTTGCAGGTGTGGCTGATCAAACAATAACGCGAGTTCTACAGCAGGGCGGTCGTAATGTAGCGAATACTTCGCTGACGTTAGTGATCGCCCGATGCTGTCTATAATTTGCGCTTTAGTGCCTGGATAGCCCCTATATGCAGGCCTTCATGAAAGATCGTTCGGATCAGCACTTGCTCAATGGTGCTCATTCCCATCTCTGTTGGAGCAAACTCCTCTTCCATCCTGCCCTGGTAACGTTCTTGAATCAGGTGCGGCTGTTCCTTCAATAATTTGACAAGTGCAGATAGCTTAGGCGTTGCATCCGTAAAATGAGAAGGTCCTGTTCCGAACCCAAACCATTCATTGAAGCCTGGAGGAATAAGCATATCTTCCTTCGTCAGCACCCAAATCCATAAATATTGATCCAGAAGTACATGTCCCAAATTCCAACGAATATTGTTGTTAAACCCTTCGGGAACTTTGTCTACCTCCGCATCTGAGAGTCCTTCTACTATACTTAAAAGCTCATTTCGATAGGTACGAAGCTGTTCAAACAAAACTTCATGTCTCTTGTTCATTGGCAATTATCCCTTCTAACGAGCCTGCGTTTGCTGCCGAACACGGGGAGCTACTTCAGTACCAAATAAACGAATGGCCTCCATCACTTCCGGATGGGGCATCGAACCGTGAGGGACATGGAGCAGGAACCGATCGATCCCAATCTCCTGATGCAGGTAAATAATTTTATCTGCAACCGTTTGCGGATCGCCCACATAAAGCGCCCCCTCAAAGCGGCAAGCTGCTTCATAATCGGACTCATGATAAGGCGGCGTCCCCTTTTCCTTGGCTCTAAAGTTCGTTCTGGCAAAGGTAGATGGATAAAATTGCGCCAAGGCCTTCTCCGTCGTCTCCGCCACAAACCCGTGGGAATGGGAGGCTACCGGCAGCTTGGCGATATCATGCCCGGCCCGTTTGGCTGCTGCTTTATACAAGGCTACATGCTCTTTGTAATCATCTGGCTTCACATTGCCAATAATGGCCAGAGCGAAGGGTAGCCCCATTTCACCTGCCTTGGCCGCAGATTCCAGACTTCCGGCGCTCCCGATCCAGATAGGCAACGGCTGCTGCACCGGCCGAGGATAAATTCCCCGCTGGCTAATCGCCGGGCGGTGCTTGCCTGACCAGGTTACAAATTCGGATTCTTGTATCTGGAGCAGCAGCTCCAGCTTCTCCTCGAACAATTCCGTATAGTCCTCCAGATTGCATCCAAAGAGCGGGAACGACTCCAGGAAGGAGCCCCGCCCTACCATAATTTCAGCCCGCCCATCCGACAGGCCATCCAAAGTGGCAAAATCCTGAAATACTCTGACCGGATCACAGGAGGACAAAATCGTCACCGCACTCGTCAGGCGAATGGTCCGTGTCCGCGCTGCCGCTGCCGCCATAATTACCGCAGGCGAGGAAGCGGCAAAATCAGGACGATGATGCTCCCCTACCCCATACACATCCAGGCCCACCTCATCGGCTAGCACCATTTCCTCAACCACCTCACGTATTCGCTCGGCATGACTTAGCGTTACCCCCGTCTCCACATCCGGAGTTGTTTCTACAAAGCTGCTTATTCCCAGTTCCATTTCTCTCTTCCTCCACCAATTGCGTCCAATTTAAATATTTTATAAGTATAATATCTAAAATTGTCTACAACAAGCGGCTATAATCGGATATAGCTAATACTCCATGATTGAAGGTAAACTATATAAAATGCTGTGCCTGACTCCGGCTTGGAGCAAAAGCGGCATATCCTGGTTAAGGAAGGTGTCATTATGAGTGAAGTAGAGCAATATTGGAGACGATTCGTACAGCAAAATCAACTAGTGTCGAACACGCCCGATTCCTGGATGTTTGGGGATGGGACAGCGCAAATGGGCAATGAATTAGGCGACTTGGTAGTACAAGGCATCAAGACAGGGACCTGCGCATCTCTACAAGTCTATGAATTGGAAAATGAAAGTTACCCCGAAATTGGACAATATGATATTGTCTTGGATGGGCAAAATCGTCCGCTAGCTATTATTCAGTATACCAACATAGAGATTATCCCGATGAACAAAGTGACCGAAGAGTTTGCCAAGTCCGAAGGAGAAGGCGACTTAAGCTATTCCTATTGGTATGCAGAACATGAAAAATTCTTCACCTGGGAACTGGGACTCTACGGCCTCTCCTTTTCCCCGGATATGTTGTTGGTATGTCAAAATTTCAAAGTGGTTGATATTTACGAGGGTTGATACTCCTCAATCAGCCAGTGGTACTGCAAATCGCCGAGCCCGTATTCGGGAAATCGGTTCAACAAGCTGTTGATGAGGTTTTCATCACCTGTATGGCTCCTGATGTACTTTACGATCGGGCCTTGCTCTTCTCTATAAGTCAAATACATGTTAATGGCTTGATAAGTGACGGGCATCGTCTGGGAAGCTGGTTTTTGGTGGTTAACTATAGCTGCCTTATAAACCTCCAGGTAACCGTTGATATCCAGCTCATAGGCTTCATCCAGCATTTCATCGGTTCTTTCCAGGGCCATACAAAACAGCACATCGCCGCTATACCCCATTTGCTCCAGATACGCAACGATCGTTATTAAGTTCATCTGGCAGAACATATCATCGCCAAACCACAAGACAATAATGTCAAACTTCTCCTCAAACAAAGGCTTTAGCGCCTCAATTACAATTCCTCGGTACCCTTCCTCTGTCGTTCGTAATGATTTAACCCGCTTATCTATAAAAGATTGCGAGAATATTTCTGTGTCCGCTTCACCCCAGCACATCGCCTCATTAAATGACACATAGGTTGCTTTACTATTCATCAGCTTATTGGTCTTGAATTTATTAAGCATCTGGGAGCCATTGAGGATATGGAGAATGTTTACGGGATATTCGGCCTTGGCTTCAATTTTCTCTTGCAACTTTTTAATTGTAGCATTCATCGTCTCGCTCCCCTTCTCATAAAATGGTGAATTGGTTTTTTGATTCGTTTCTTGAATGGGAACTTGTGTCTGTCTATATTTGTGGGGCGTGATCCCAAACAGATCCGTAAAAGCACGAGAAAAGGCCTCCTGCGATGAATAACCGTATTTTATGGCAATATGGAGAATACTGATCTCCGTATGTTTAAGATGCTCTGCTGCACGGGTAAGACGGCGTTTTTTGATATAGCTTTTCAGGGTTTCACCGAAATATTGATGGAACAATACGGAGAAGTGGTAGGGTGAGTAGTTACAGTGCTGAGCTACCTCATTCAAAGAGAGATCATTCTCCAAATTGGCTTCAACGTACCGAATCGCCTTTTCAAGTTCAAATTGCATCATGTCACAGGCTCCTTTCGATGAATAGATTAACATAGTCAGGCGGTTCTGCTTTGATATTAATTGCGATCATGACTGACTCCTCCGCTGGTATACTCCCTTAGTTGAAGCGTAGCCGTAACGCAACCAAAGCCGATAGTATCAGAATTACACCCGCAAGCATGTAGACAAAAATAAGCGAGCTTTGGGCGACCAGCATCCCGGAGAACCCGGTTCCAATCAGCGTGCAACCCGTGAATACAGGAGTGATTAGGCCGTTAACCCGTCCGATGTATTCAGCTTGCACCAAAGTTAGCATATACGTACCAATCACGGTCTGAGTCAAAGCCAGAAACAGTCCAGTAATCAGTCGCATCCCGCCTGTCAGCACAGGCCAGACGGACCACACCTCAACCATCGTGCCTACCCCCAACAAAATTAGTCCGGCAAACACCACTCCCTTGCCCTTCAGACGACCGGATAGGCCGGCGGCAATGATTGCTCCAATCAAGAGGCCCACACCGGACAATGCCGTAAACCACTGCAAGTCCGCTTCTGCTAGACCCAACCTTTCCGTAACGAGAAAAATGTCCAGCGGAGCAGTCAACCCGGCTCCCAAAGCCAGAATACCAAACATCGCCAGCAACACTTTCAAATTGGCATGTTCGCGCATGTAGCTTATTCCCCCACGAAAATCCTTAATCACGGTTTGCCAGGACAACCTCTCCATCGAGCGAGGCGAATCCGGCATGAAGAACAAACAGCAAGCAGACAGCGCAAAGATCACCAGCAGGCTGCCCAAGGAGACCATAACTCCGAAAGTATAGTAAACAAAGGTACCAAGGATAGGCCCTAATATGATAAACAACGAGCTAACCATTTGAGTCATTGCCATTGCCGACGTCAACGACTTTTCTGGAACATGGGTTTTAAACAACTTGGCTGAGGAAGGTTGGGAAAATTGAGACACAATAGCGGAAATCATCGTCACAACGAACACAGCTTGCCAGTAACCCCATGCCACCACAAATAGAATGGGCACAATGGAGAGAAAGCTTAATATATCGCCCCAAAGCATGGTACGTTTGGGCCGCCAACGATCGGCTAATACACCGCCCACTATGGAAAATAAAAATATCGGCGTGTATTCCACTACAGTAAGCAAAGATACCGCCACCGGGTCACCTTGGGTCTGCTGCACCACATAATACAGCAAAGCCATATTACGCACCCAAATCCCCACCTGCTGCAATACATCCGAAGCCATAACTAGTAGAAACACCCGATTTCGCAACAATTCTTTCATTTTACTGCCTCCCTCTCCTCATAAAACCGACCGTTCGGTTTAAATATATCCAAAATATGAGCGGGTCTGCCCGACATGTAGTTGACGAACGCGAACAGACTCCGCTTCATTTAACGCCGCTTAATTCCACTCAATAACACATCCACCGCTTCTTTCGTGTGCCGCTCTATCTCTTTTTCCGGGAACACCTGAGGATAAATGGACAAGCCGCTCAACATACTGGTGAACAACACCGCCAATCGCTCCGGATGGCCCTCAGCAAACAACTGCTGCTCCATGCCTTCCCGGAGGATCTCGGTAAATACCTCAATCTGCACCATAGATATCTCAATCAACCGATCATACACTCCCTGATAGCCCTCTTGCGCATTCATTGAGAACTCTTCAGCCACCTTCGTCAGGGGGCTCTGGAAGCTGTTCACAAAGTGTAAGCTTGCGCCCAGCAATCTGCTCTCGACATCAGGGAGTTGGCCGCGAATCTCAACCCACTCATCCACCCATTCCCGGTTGATCTTCTCAACCATGCTCACAAACAAATCATCTTTGCTGGCAAAGTGGTAATAAATGCTGCCCTTGCTAACCCCCGTGTGCTTAACAATATCCTCCATCGACGTAGCCGCATATCCCTTCTGCACAAAAAGCTCCAACGCCTGGTCTAGAATCATGCTTCGCTTCTCCGAACCTTTAGGCGTGCTCATGGCATCCCCTCCAAATAAATCGAATAAACCGACCGTTTGGTTTAATTATAACGGGTGTGGGTGGGGAATGCAAAGATAACTTCGAGGATTGTCGCCTCCACAGCCATTGTTACACATACCGTTTAATTATAAACTTTATATTCTTAAGAACTCTTGTTTATCAATATTCCCTAGTGCACGCTCAACTAATAAATTATGAAACATTAATGCTAACGCCTCTGTTGGCATTATATCCGGTAATTTCTCAATTTCTTTAAGGTTCATTTTCATTTCCCCTTTATAGGAATGTGAGCTTCATTTAAAGACTGATTTTTTGTCCATGTTCCATCAAATAATTACCTTTTAACCATCAGCAAGTAAAAACTCATACTTTGCTCCATCTGTAATGGAACTTGTTTTAACAAAGGTGTTTGGGACTTTCGATGGAATTATCGACTTTAAATTGGATAAGCTAATCTCTCCATTTTGAAGCAGACTTTGTGCCGCTTTTCTTGTATCAGCTTGTAAATATCTCTATTGAGGTGCCACCATTACCCATCCCCTTCATAGTTGCTCCGCCATACATAAGCAAAGCCGCATAGTCTATCTTAGATCCTTTACTAGATATCTTAAAACTCATTTAAGAGCTATGGCTTAATGAAGCTTAATCAAACTGCTGAAAAGCTTTGGAGCCATTGTACCATAGTGAGTAATATTGTTACGCCTCATAGAACATCTCTTTTTACACCGGGCGGAGCTGCGGATTTAATATCCTTTCATAGAAAAGAAACCATGAAAGGCATTAAGCCAATCAAGGTTCATACATTTAGTTATTCAAAAAATCAACGGTTAATCGGTCTACCCCTATTTGTACATATTGTTCATGCAGATAACCATAATCCATCAGGAACTTACTATCAATTTTAAAAGTTATACTACCTATTTCTAAAGTCCCTTCATCAAAATCTAGTTTTCCTTGTAAGGTGTAAGCGAAACTATTGTTCTGCTGATGAATATTGTACTCTTGCAAGTTGTGTTATAGGTCGAATGTTATTGGGGCATCTGGGTAGCTCCACCAAAGAAATAACCTTGAAGAGCAAGAAGCCCTCAAGGTTATTCTTTAACACAAAGTTAACCAATCCATAAAACGGTGTCGTCCGTTTTAAATGCTAATGGCAACTCTTTTATGAGCAAATCCACCCTGGAAACCATGTATTTTAAATCATTATGCTGTAAGTTAGATTGTGCCCATTTTCTTAACTGCTCTAACTCCAAAAGTGTAGATTCCAACTGCTCTTTTCTTAACTCTATCCCATTCTGAATACCGATAATCCCCAACTCATTTATAGCAGTTTGCCAAAACTTCACAAAGAATTCTTCGCGTGAAATTGGTATTTCAAAACCTAGTTCAAATGAATCATCTTCTTGATTCATTCTAAATACACTGACTGACATTATGAGCCTCCAAACTGAGCTGAAAAGTTATAGCTCGGGTATTTAATTTTAAGTTGGTTGATCTGACTCTGAACCGCTGTTCTTAAAGCAGGAGTGTCAGCGTTTACTCTAAATACATAGTTATTAATGCTCTGAATATCGCTGACTGACGGAACATTTTGGCTTCCATTTGTTGTAGGTCTTGTTGCGGATGCATTTTGAATGGTATCAATTCTGTTAACCGTTTTGTTATAAATTTGTTTTTTTGCCCACTGTAGTTCGGTTTGTGGTACAGTCGGATTCGACATGTATAAACCCGAAGCACTCTTATCTTCAAAAATAGTTTTGCTATTAATATCAATTTCGTCCAATTCTGTCAACCTATTGTTTGGACCAACAACTTCAACCTCTTTGAATTTATTCGTCGCCTTATATATAGTTGCTCCGCCATACACAAGCAAAGCCGCTGAGTCTATCTTAAACCAGGTACTAGACATCTTAAAACTCATTTCATCTAACTCACCTATTGTAAGTTTAGACAAATCTTTACCTTCCTTACGCAGCGAGTAAAGTTCAAATACGACGTAAGAACTATGGCTTAATGAGGCTGGATCCAACCGCTGAAAAGCTTTAGAGCCACTGTACCATAGTGAGTAATATTGTTGCGCCTCGTAGAACATCTCTTCATAATCTACGAATTTAAAATTAGGATTTTGCTTTCTAAATTCACCCAGTGTTGTGGTTGTTATGTCCGGGATAGAACCAATATCTTTTCCCTTAAGACCTTTGCGCACTGGACAGAGGTAAAAAGAAACCTCATGAAGGAAAGATTTCCCTCATGAGGTCAGTTAATTAAAAATCATCAGGATGTGCCCAATCAAAATCACCTTCATCTAGAGTTTCTCTAGCCTTAAGCAAATCCAAGAAATATTTTACTGTATCTTCCAATGCTTCTGTTATCGTACTCCCATACCCAACGCCACATTCTGCCGAATTATCCTCAAGACTTTTAAGTTGAATATTAGTATAGCCTGCAAATGTACCATCAGGCCTTTCGTAAATTTTAACCTTGAATTTTCCAAAAGGAGTTTTATTCAGCTCCCATACTTGAAATTCTGCAACGCATTTCTCAATCCTCGCAATTCCCTGTATGATTACAGATTTCCACTGTTCCAAAAAATCACCACCGTATTATGATTTTCCAAAGGAGATAATTGTACCGTCAGGAGCTATATCAATATATTTCCCATTCTTCTTATACCTAATTGCTCCCTCAACTGCTCCGTCTACATAACTTTTAGTAGCACCACGCAAGTTCTGAGAAAAACCCTCAGCTTTCCTGATGTACTGAGCTACATCCTCTGCGCCCACTTCAGTACCATGCTTCTTGTAATGGGATATTGCAGAGTCCCCTGAAGAATCAAAACTCCCCTTATTCCATTTAGATACATTGGCATTTGTTAAATCAAAAGGATTTTTCTTAACAGCACAATTATGCACCCAAATCCCAAGGTTCGATACAAAATAAGAATTGAAATCCGCTACCTCAAAATTATATACTTTTGCTTCTAGCGACTCTTTCTCAATCTTATCTATTGCCATTGTAGAACCATCACTTGAAACAAGCAAATCGTTAACTTTTAAGTTTTTAACAAACGTCCATCCTTTGTCTTTCAACCAGAACGGATGCTCACCTGTAACCTCTATAATTTCGTCTCCGATGTGGACATAGTAAATCTCATCAGCTTGCTTTTGGAACAGACCCAGTACCTCTTTATACGTCACTTCCCCTGTTTCGTCAGACTTTGCAAGAACCCTATCACCGACCTCAATCTCCTCAATCGGCTTTTCACCCTCATCTGTGAGTACCTCAGTTCCAGCGGTGAAACAATTACATTTGCCAATTCCCTTCTTTTTGAGAAGCTTCATTCCGGCTACACTGGTTCCAATAGTATCGATGGCCTCGCCCAATTTATAACCGAAGGAGTACGCTTCGTCCTTAGTAGGTTTACCATTAATGACATGGTCGCCATGCTTATACACATATTCAAAGGGGGCAATATACTCTTTCCCCACAGCCTTGACTATCTCTTGTACTGTTATAGCACCCGTCAATAAACCTTCTGCAAGAGCATAGGCATCTTTATAAGTATCGGACTTAAATAAATAGGTTGCTGTATCAATGCGACTCTCTATAAAGAAGTCTTTAAGTCCTAATGAGACATTCCAATGTGCATTGAAACTATAATGTCCACTTGGATCTGTATAAACCAACGGATTATTCTCCACATACCCATACAAATTCAAGCTCTGCGGATTGGTCAGTTCCCCTGGGTAGGTGTCCTGGCTGACGAATCGGCCGATGCCGGAGTCGAAGTATCTGGCGCGGGCATAGGATAGGCCGCTGGCGGCATCGTAGCCCAACCCTGTATAGCCGAACAGGTTGTCAGGTCCAGGATAATTCAGATCGAACTTCTCTGGTTGTTCCGGGTTGCCGAATTCATCGTAATGATAGCGGAGTGCGACCTCACTGTCCTCATTTAACAAGGCCAATGGACTGCCCAGCATATCACTTAAGTAAAATAACGTTTCCGGCTTGGTATTGGGTGCGGCTCCACTGGCTCCCGGAGCAGGTTCCCAGTCGTAATTTGCATCCACACTCGGTAGGTAACTCATGCTCAGTCGCTCTCCGGCTGCCCCGTAGACGTAGCTCTGCTTCCATTTCGTACCGCTATCGTCCGTAGCATACAAAGGTTCTGGCAAAGCACTCGTAATATCGTAGGTGAAGTAGATTTCACTACTTTGCTTCTTGTACTGAGCTTCCCAACCCGTAACCCCTCCAGCAGGATGTCCGGTTGGATAAAGAGCCTGCACACTACCTGTACCTACCGTGTTACCCACATAAATCCGGTTGTTATCCCCATCATACCAATATTCAGTTTGATCGCCCGCCGGGTTCGTATGATGAACCAAGCGATCAGCCGCATCCCATTCATAGCTTTCGAGGACTCCAGGTCCAGCGAGTGCTGCAGCCATAAGTGGATCAACGAGTGAGTCAAGCGGATCAAAATCATTCCAGCCCCCCGGGCCGTACACTTGAGCAGGCACGCCAAGCTGGTTCGGATCGGACAGCACATCGGCAAGTGGGTTAACTTCGCCCAATACATCCGGTGCTCCACCTAAATTTGGCAGTAGGCCACTGCCATTCATAGTTTCATGATTATTTGTACTGCCATACACGTCCTGCGGTACGCCATATACATCTTGTGGCACACTCCAAGCCATACGCATCCGTGCCGCAGCACTATCGACGCCATCCACTTGTAGCAAATTACCACGCAAATCATAAGTGTAATTCTTATAGTCCGCACCTTTTTCCCAATGGGCCAGCTTGTTCGCGAGATCATACGTATATTGCTCTATTTCGGTAATCCCTTGACGCGTCTCACTCTTCTCCAAACGGTTGCCTGCGGCATCGTAGGCATAAGACACCCTGGAGGAACCGTTCAGGTGTTGCACCTCAACCAAACGATTCAGAGCATCATAAGTGTAATCCTCAACATCAGCCAACTTCGGCGTGTCTTGAGGTCGATCCTCATCCTTGCCTTGCTCCTGTCGTTCCTTGTGAATCACATTGCCCACCGGGTCGTACACATAACTTAGCTGTTCGAGCAGACTTCCTCCTGCATTCCGATGTGTAATTCCAGTGAGTTGACCAAGGCGGTCGTATTCATAGCTGCTCATTTCTCCACCCGGTAAATTCCGGCTAACAACTTGTCCATTCCCGTTGTACGTATAACGAGTTGTCTGCTGCTGACCATCCTTGACATTGCTGATTTGCCCCGCCAAATCATACTCATAAACAACGGAGCTGTTATCCGGGTAAATCATTCGGCTACGCTGGCCCGTTGGCGTCCACTCATAACGGACATTTTGCCCGCGTGGATCAATCATTTCCGTTAAACGGCCTAATGCGTCATAGTTATAACGTGTTTGTCCCGTAGCGTCGTCCATCGTAAGGCGGCGATCCGCCAGATCGTATCCGTACTTCACCTGCTGGCCGTCTCCATATTGAATCGTGGCAAGTCGGTTCCGCGGATCATAGCCATATTGGGTTGTTGTGTTATCCGGAGCGATCATCGACTTCACATTACCGTTGCCGTCATAGGAGATGGACGTAATCTCTTGCAATGGATTTGTCGTCCGCTCTACCAACCCGCGTCCATTATAGCTATAGCTGGTTACAGCCCCTAACGGATTCATTTTGGTTAGGACATTGCCCAAGGCATCGTAAGTGTAAGATGAGGTTTGGCCTGCTGCATCCACCACTCCGGTCAATTGACCGGCCACATCATAGTTGAATCTCGTAAGCTGCCCCTTGGCATCGGCCATTTCTGCCACTTGACCGAGCGCATTATAGGTATACTTGGTCTCAAAGCCCAAGGCATTGCGAATCAGCGTGGTTCGACCGAGTGCATCATATTGATATTCCGTGGCCTGTCCTTCCGCATCGGTATAAGAGATGACTTGCCCACGGGCATCACGATTCAAGGTTGTCTCGCGGGACAATGGATCTATCATACTCTTGGAAAGTCCACGTTCATCATACGTTGTCGACCATACACTACCATCCGGCAGAGTAGTCTCTATCTGATTGCCTGCAGCATCGTAAGCATAGGTTGTGACATAACCAAGTGCGTCCGTCTGTTCAATCAATCTGCCGGCATCATCATATTTGTACCATGTGCTATTGCCCAAGGCGTCGGTTTCCTTGACTAATTGGCCAGCCGCATCATACTTGTACTGCGCCACCATGCCAAGCTCGTCCTTCACCGTCAGCACTTGCCCTGCATGATTATAAGTGTATTGTGTCGTATGACCGTTGCCGTCCGTCATCGCAGACATTTGGCCGTTGTTATCATAGGCATAGCTGGTGCTGGTACCGTCGGCATCTGTAATTTCGGCGATACGGCCCATGCTGTCGTAGCTGTACTTACTCACCCCACCATTGCCGTCTTGTTCTTCAACGAGATTACCTGCCACGTCATACTTGCTTTCGCTAAGATGTCCCAGCGGGTCCTTCACCGAAGCCATACGATAAACGTCATAGCCGAAGGAAACCTCAGCACCGCTCGGGTCTTTGATCACCTTCAGGTTACCGCTGCCGTCGTACTGCCATTCCTCCAGTTGCTGCAACGCATCCCGACTAGTCGTAATTCTTCCCTTGGCATCATACGTTACTTCTTCCAGGCTCCCTTGGTTATCCCGGGTGGAGACCACGCGATGAAGCTCATCACGGCCAAGGTCTATCCGATATCCGGACGGGTCCTTGATGGAGCTAACAAACCCCGCCGCATCCAGCGTATATTGCGTCTTACCTCCGCGGGGATCAATCACCTCGGTAGGTACTCCGCGGCTGTCTCTGGCAATGCTCACCCGATGACTAAGGGCGTCCTCTTCGGTAATGAGATTGCCTGCCGCATCATAGCTATACGCCGTCGACTGCCCTACTGCATTGATGATTTCCAACGGAAGATTGCGGGTATTGTACCGCATAACGGTAGACTGCCGATTGCCATCCGCCACCATGATTTTATTACCTCTCGCATCATAGCTTGCCGTCGTTCGATAGCCATTTCCATCCGTAACGGCAGCCAAGCGATGCGCGGCATCATAGTCGTATTGCCAGTTCGAGCCGTCCGGCAGCCGAAGCTCCGATAACAGGAAGCGGTCGCCCCACGTATACGCCGTGGCATATCCCCGCGCATCCGTCCGCTTGGTCTCGCTGACCGACAGCAATGTGGCCGAGATCGTGGCAGGCATTACGATTTTCCCTCTGGCCTCTTCCGCCAGTTCGGAATAGTTCGGCTCCTGGCCCGTTAATCTTTGCGTTTCGGGATAAGTCAGACTGGTCTTGCCATTCCCCACGCCAGCACGAACAACTGGAGTCTGGTTGGGAACCATATCCCCGCCAATGGCGAACACGCCTCCAGCCTTCACCGACATCTGGTTGTTGACATGAACGTTATCCCGGACGAACAAATCCCCCTGAGTCATGTTCAAATCCGCAATCAGGTTGTTAGAAACGATTCCTCCCAGCACCATCTCTTTGGCCAGGTTCATCGTGACCTTGGTATTGATTGACAAATCGCCACGCACGATGACGGACTGCGCATCCACCGTCAATTGTCCGCTATTATAGGTTAGAACGCCTGCATATAGCGTATCGTCCACTTGAACTGTGGAATCATTGTTCAGGTGAATTGTTCCGTTGCTCCAAATATTCCCGTATTTCCCGCCCACCTGATAAGCATTTAAATTCAGCTTGGTGTTGGCGTTCATGCCCTGCTTCAAGATCAGCGTCCCATAAATGGAGATCGTCATCTCTTGATTGGTGTTCATCCCATCGGCAATCAAAATGACCGGCTTACTGGGGCTACCTAAAGTAACCCCCTCTTCCACATTTAATTGACCTGCTCGCACGATTACAGGACCACTGCCACCACTAGCTGACACTAGCTTCTGTACAGACTCCATATCTCCTGCCACCCCGGAGGAAGCAGAAGCTTCAAAACTATCCGCTTGCTTGCGAATGCCTTCGGTCAAACTATCCAGATATTTGCTGATAACCGGCTTAAGCCCCGGAACAATCTGATGCGGCGGAGCGTTGCGTAAATTATGCATCGTTCCCGACAGAAGGACCACGTCCGATTCTGCAATGTCCCGCCTATGATTCGGGTCAATGGCTACCGCTTCATCCTCTTCCTCACGCACAACCGGAGCTACTTTACCGCTGTAATCAGCCTTCTCCGTAGACCCATAAAAATCCGTCAGGCTCGTGACTCGCTGCTCCTCGTCATAAGTGACCCGCATCTCCGCGGTCTGCCCCGGAGCCGTCACCGAGATAACATGATGCGCGCCATCATAACCAAACTTCGTCACTGCTCCATCCACATCGGTAAAAGAAACCATATCTCCGGCTCCGTCATAGCCGTATTCCAGCTTCCGTCCCGTATGATCACTCACCGCAGCGAGTTGCCCGCTGCCGTTATAAGTCAGCGTAAGCGAAGCTCCATCTGTCGTGACTTGCTGCAAGTGCTCGCCTTGGTAGGTTAGCGTAATCTCATTGCCATTCAAATCACGAATCGAAGTCAATAGCCCGTCTGTGTCAAAAAGATACGTCATCCCCTGGGGAGTCTGTAGCTCATGACCATTTCCGCTTTGGCGCAGGCTCCAATCCGTCCCTGCCGGAGTCAGATAGCTTCCTCCCGCCAGAGGAACAAACTCAAACCGCGCCCCGTCCGGTTGCATAAGCTCCTGCTTGCCATCTACCGGAGTAAGGCGCCATTCATAGGAATGATGCCAGCCCAGCCCGCTTCCTCCGATATAAGGATCACGACTGAGATAAGCCACACCGAAGCTGAGCGGCATAAGCGCAGGCAAGGCGAGCGTATCGGTTGAATAGGCAAAATCCCCCCGTGCAGGCTCCACTATATCACTCCAGGAAGGATTGACGATACGCAGCCGCTTCTTCACTGCTTCGGCTGTAAATTGTTCCAAATCCCCTTCCGCAAGCGCACCTTCAGCCTGTGGATTAATCAGCAAAACTGAAGTACCCGTTACGGTATCGGAGGCATTGACGTTGCCCAGACCGTTCCAGGCAGCGATTTCCTGTGCTCTGGCATGGACAGAAGCCGTCGAATCAGCTTTGTAGTAGTAACCAGCCAAGGCACGCCACGTAACAGGATAGGTTGGTACAACGTAGCGAAGCACTCCCTTGATCTCGGAATAGCTGGAAGTTTTGCCATCCCGCTGACTGCGAGCAGCAAGCTGGAACCTCTGACCTGCAGCCAGGTTAAGCAAGTCGCTCCACTGGCCTTGGGCATTAACCGTAAGCCCACTACGGCTATCGACCAGCTTACCTTCGGCATCCCGTACCTCCAGGGTTACCGTCGAACCGATTTCTGCGGTTCCTTTGACCACCGCGCTTCCCGAGGCTCCTGCTTCAATCGCAATAGAAGCCGGCGCTTTAGGCTGCGTGCTGTTCACAATTTCAAAGCTGCCAATTTGGCCGTAATAAACACCACTTCCGTTGTAATCGCCAGGCGACACAGCGATGTGGTACTTGCCCTCTGGCAAAGCCACACCACCAATGGTGCCATCCCACTCTACCTCGTGTACGATGTATTCCCCTTGAGCATTTTTCGTCCGGTACTTGCCGCTGGCAATTAGTTGACCCAGTTGTGGCGATCCTCCGTTTTTGCCCGGCGTAACCAGATGAATGTTCACCTCATGCTCTGCTTGTCCATCATCCGCAGCACTGAAGCTAAAGCTGATCACAGTCTTTTCTCCCAAATCGGTATTAATCTCGCTTGGCGAAATGCGCATATTGGTCGAAGCACTCGCCGTAGGCACATCCATCCCCGGAACCCAGGGAATAGATGTCGCCAGTAAGATAGCAACCAATAGGCTGATAAGTAGTGGCCTCGTCCGAATGGAGCGCCATAGATGGAATAAGTTCTTTGTGGAATTCATGGCCCTAAACCTCTCCGTTCTGTTTCTATTATTAGTGCGTGTTCGAACTACCTCTATTACAATTCTCCGATACGTTCCAGCAAGCGATAGATCACAACCGCCGCTTCCGCCCTGGTCGTTGTTGCCCGTGGCTGAATCAGATCGCCGCTGCCCTCTACGAGTTGCCAGGCCACCGCCTGCCGGGTCAATGGCAAAGCCCAGCCACTAATGGCATCGCGATCTGCAAATCGGTCCACTACGTCATCCCGGGCTTGTTCTTCCCCAAGCTTCTCCTGAGCGGCTCGAACCAGCATCGCCATCATCTGCTCACGCGTGAGCGCAGCTTCCGGCGCAAACAAACCTCCGCTGCCTTCCACAATCCCTGCCGCCGCCGCAGCTTCCACCCAGCCATAGCTCCATTTGGTAGAATCCACATCCCGGAAGGTTGGCTGCTCTGGTGTAACAGGTGCAATGCCTAACGCTCCCGCCAGCATTTTGCTAAACTCCGCACGCGTTAATGTAGCCTTAGGAGCAAAGCGCTCCTTCTCCCTCCCGTTCACGATACCGCGGGCAGCCAGTACCTCTACTTGCTTCGCAGCCCAGTGGCTCGCAGGCACATCTTCAAAGCTCACCTGCCGCAGCAATACGGCATAAGTTCCCGGTGCATCGATACGTGCCTGTGCCTGTACATGAGAATCCGCCAATCCACCCGTAATTCCACCTATATAAGTCCAGTAGCCAAGCTCTGCCTGGTACTGATACACGCCGAGCTTTTCTCGCAGTTCAGCCCAATCGCCATCGTCAGTAGCTAAGGACAGCATGGCTTCTCTATTCCAGGTAGCCTCAGTCTGAATCTCCCAGATGGCTCCCGCCGCCTCCAGCCTGCGGCCCAACTCATCAACCAGCGGATATCCGGCATGCTCCATTTCAGACACACGAATCTCCATTTCCTTGTCAAATGTCCCCGGGAGCACGTCCAGATGGAGCCGACCATCCTGGATGCTAATCTTCCCACCTTCCGGCCCTACCAAGAACTTGTTCTCCGTCAGGGTCGTTTGATGATCATTAGGGTAATTTCCCGTTGAATTCCCGCTACTCGAGCCGGGCGACGGAGTCGTACCTCCACCTGTTCCGGGTTCCGTGATCGGGCCTGTAGAGCCTTCACCCAAATTCACCGAACCCAGCGAGCCGTCGGCCCCAGCATACAGGAGACGGTCACCGTTAAATCCTATGTATTGCTTGCCAGCCCCGGACTGCCCCACAGCATATACCTTGGCCGTGGCCAAATTGACTCCCTGCAATACAGGCTGTCCACCTTCATTCACTAGAAATACCGCCTGTGATTCGCCCATGGACATAAATGCATATTCCTCGCTCTTGGCACGCATAGGCGTCAAATCTTGTGGAGTCGCCAACGGAGCCTGAAGAGAGATCAGGCCATATTTGCTTTCCAGACTTCCATTCTTCTGTTTGAACAGCACATATTCACCATTCGTTACAAACCAATCGACATAGTGGCTTCCGCCCAAAGTAACTAAGGGACGATGCACACCACTACCTATTTCCAGCAGACTCAGCCCGCCATCTCGGGCATTGCGGTATACGACCCGCCCGTTATTCAGCACCGGATAACGTCCCTCACCGAGCGAGGTTTCCGCTCCAGTCGCAGCATCGTAGTAAATCATCCGGCCATATTTCTGGTTATCGGCCCAGACCACTCCGTTTCCATCCACGGATGGATTACCGTATTCTCCAGCCTTCCTGTTGAGTTTGCGTTCTACACCAGTGGCCAGGTCATAACTATAAATATCCCAGTTGGCGGAAGCTGGGGGTTGATTCCCTTTATCTGCCCAAACCACCGTCGTTCCATAGATTGAAGGCACGTCCTTGGCGGAACTCCGACTCGTAAGCACCTTAATCGTGCCTGAAGACTCGTCTTTCGCATAAATTTGCTGCTCTCCATCCCCGCTCGTATTCAGCCAAACGATTGTCCCTACGAAGACACTGGAATTCGAGCGGCTTATCGCATTAGCGGCTGCTGTCCCATGATCCTCTGCTGCATGCACCGAGATTACCGCAGGACCTCCCAGACTTCCTGCTGCCAGACTGAGACTAATGGCCCCACATAGCAGCACAGCCATTCTCCAGCCTTGGATTTTTGTTCTCTCTATTTGCTTGTTCATCCTCCCAAATACCTCCCATCCTCATAAAACATAGATCCTAATTCCTGAATCTTATGCCTTATATATATATCGGAAGTATGGTTTGGGAATAAAGGGTTCACTATGTTAATTAGTAAATAATACCCACTTTAGAAATTCACGGGTCCGTCAAATTCATCTAAGCTAATGCTTTAGCAACATTTTTTTGACAAGCCCTAGCTGCTATTGTTAATCTTTGTTTTGTACAGATATTATTTTAAAATAGAAGAGATAAACTCGTGGAGGAATAACATGACGGAGTGGATTACGGAATTCATACTATTTTTTAAGGATTTATCGTACGGGGGCTTGGTCATTGCCTTATCATTTGAATTTGTGCCCGCTGAACTCGTATTGCCGCTTGCGGGGTACTGGGTATATCTTGGGGACATGAAGCTTTGGCTTGCCATTCTCGCCGGAACGGTTGGAGGTACGTTTGGACCATTGACGTTATACGCTCTTGGACGCTATGGTGGCAGACCCATGATTGAAAAATACGGCAAATATCTGTTTATTCGCACCCGGCACCTGGAGGCTTCGGATCGTTTCTTTGAGAAGTACGGTAATGGAGTAGCATTCTATGGACGCTTCATCCCCGGCATCAGAACGCTGATCTCCATCCCTTGCGGTATGGCGAAGATGAATGTATATAAATTCAGCATTTATACCTTTTTGGCTATGTTTCCCATCACTTCCTTATACGTTTATCTCGGGTTTAAATTGGGCTCGCAGTGGGAGCATGTGGACGAAATCATCAAGCCTTACATCGTTCCGGCAGCCATCCTGTTTATTGCAGGCTTTGGGTTGTACGTTGTTCTAAAACGTCTGAGAGCGAAACGCATGACCACTTAATAAAAATTCGGGTTGTCTCTTGTATCAGATACGAAAGATCTGCCCCGCGTCCAGTCTTTCAGCAGATGCTAGCTCTGGCGCCACATCAAACAATACCTCCAGAGACTGTCGCACCCATTGCTTGCGATCGAAGCCGCCCTTCTTGATGCACCACATCACTTCATAGCCAGTAAATAGAAAACCCGCCGTTTGGAACAGTTCAGGGGCCGCCGCATGATTACGAATTTGCCCGGCCTTCTGGGCTTTACCGATCACCGCTACACAGATATCAATCAAGGTCCGATTGAAATTGAAAGTCCCCCGATCCTCCTTCAAATTCATAATAAAAAGCTGGCTATGTATATCCAAGCCCAGCTTATCGCTGGAATCCAGGATTTCCTCGAAAATCACCAACAACTGCTCCCAATAATTATCAGCTAGCACAAAGGCCAGACTCTTCTGGTTGATCTTCTCGGTGACATCATCATAATAATGCATCAGCAGACTTTCCTTGGAGTCGAAATGATAATAAAAGGCCGTCTTGGTTAACTGGCAATGCTCGCAAATTTCATTGATGGTGACATGGTCATACCCTTTTTCCTGAAAAAGACGGTAGGCCGTCTCTAAGATCCGCTCTCTGGCAAGCATTTTGTTCATCTTCCATCCCTCTTCTCACACGGTTTCACTTGACTTCCGCAACACTTGAACACTGGAATTGATTATATCAATAAATATAGTAGGTACCAAAGTCAACTGTCACATATGTCACTGTCATCCTCGGAAGCTCATGTTATCTTTACCTCGGTAATATTTTTAATTACTAAGGTTTAAGGAGGAGTTATTTGTGAAAATTTTCTCAAAGATGAACATCGGCCGTATGAAACTGAAAAATCGTATTGTCATGGCTCCCATGGGCACCAAACCTGAACCGGATGGTAGCTACAGCTACAATGCCATCCACTATTTTGAAGAACGGGCGAAGGGCGGCGTCGGCCTGATCATTACCGGAGCCAATATCGCAACCACTCAATTTGAAGAACGTCCTGAAAATGAGTTATCCAACTTTCACCATGTCGAAAAGCTGGCGGTGATGATTGAACGATGTCATCATCATGGGGCCAAGGTATGCGTACAAATTACGCCGGGACTCGGAAGAATGGTGTATACCGATCCCTACAATGCTCCTTATTCAGCCAGCGATCACGCTTATTCCTTCTGGTTCCCGAAGCTGAAATGCAAGGCGCTTAGCAAAGAAGACATTCACTACTTGGTGGACCGCATCGGTTATTCGGCCAGTCTGGCCAAGGCCGCAGGTGCAGATGCCGTGGAGTTGCACGGCTATGGCGGCTACCTGATGGACCAGTTCCACTCGTCACTTTGGAATCAGCGAACCGATGAGTATGGCGGTAGTCTGGAGAACCGTCTTCGTTTCTCCCTGGAGTCCATTGAATCTATCCGCAAATATTGCGGCGAGGACTTCCCCGTCATTATGAAATACACAGCCTATCATGGAATCGAAGGTGGCCGGGAAATTGCCGAAGGGATCGAAATGGCAAAAATCTTCGAACAGGCAAACGTTAATGCCCTTCATGTAGACGTCGGCTGTTACGAGGTATGGTACAAGGCAATCTCTACCGTATATGAGCCAGAAGCTCATCAGGTTGATGTGGCCGCTATCATCAAGCAGAACGTCAGCATTCCCGTCATCAGCCAAGGGAAGCTGCAAGACCCTGATCTTGCAGAGCAGGTGCTGCAGGAAGAGAAAACGGATTTCGTCGCCTTGGGGCACCAGATGCTAGCCGATCCTCATTGGGCCAACAAGGTCAAAGCCGGAGATTACAAAGAAATCGTCCCTTGTATCGGTTGCAATGAGTGTCTGTTCGGGGGCTTTAGCGGTAAGCATTATTATTGTGCCGTCAATCCGCTTTGCTACGCTGAACGCGATTATCAGCTTACCCCGGCAACGGAAGCACGTTCCGTACTCGTCGTTGGCGGTGGCCCCGGTGGTATGGAAGCGGCAATCACCGCCGCCAAGCGTGGGTTTACCGTCGAATTATGGGAGAAGAACGCAAGGCTTGGAGGCACGCTACATGCTGCGGGTAACCCTACCTTTAAGCATGATGTGCTAAAGTTGATTGAATACATGGAGCATCAAGTCAACACGCTGGGCATTAAGGTTCTACTGGGTAAAGAAGCTACCGCCGAGGAAATTATTCGTGGCAACTATGATAAGGTTGTGCTGGCTACAGGATCGACCAGTGTCATTCCACCAATTCCAGGCGTAGAATTTGCTCATCCGTCCAATGACTATCTCACTGGGGAACGCACCTGCGGCGACCGGGTTGTCGTTATCGGCGGCGGGCTTGTCGGCTGCGAGACGGCTGCCTTCATGAAGGAGACCGCCTCCGAGGTGACCATCATCGAGATGTTGGATGATATCCTGAAGACGGTCGCCCACAGCAAGAACAATGACCTGTCGCTACGAGACATGCTGCGCGATCGCCAGGTTGGCATCGTTGCTCAGGCCAAGGTGACACAGATTCTGCCAGATCGCGTTATTTATGAGCAGGACGGACAGATTAAGGAACTGCCTTGCGATACAGTTATTATTGCCGCAGGCTACAAGGCCGAAAATTCGCTCGAAGCGCAGCTTGAAGATCAGGTGAAGTCGCTGACCACCGTTGGTGATGCCGTCGCTTCTCGTAAAATTATCGACGCTGTTCATGAAGCCTATCACGCCATAAGAGTCATGGAATAACAGTGAATTCGCCCTTCTCTCCATTTGGAGATAAGGGCGAATTTGTGTTAACTGCCAACCAGCATTTCGGCTTTTATCTGCTTTGAATGTTGTACCTGCAACAGTTCCCGGCCTTGCCGTAAATAAGCTTTTATTGCTTCAACTTTACAGTTCAAGACATAGGCCATCTCTTCCAACGTTAAATGATGGACCGATTTGAGAACCAAGGTGAGCTTGGGATACAGCGGAATTTGCTGAAGCCACTGCTCCACTTCGTCTGCCACTTCAATGTTGGCCCGCTCCTCATCATGCCTGACCTGCAGAGAATTGGATACTGCAATCGAGTATAGCCACACATCAAAGGGAACGGCAAAGTCATATTCATGAATCTGCTGCTTGGCCGTGACAAAGGTATGCACCACCATGTCTTGAACATGATTGGTATTCAGGCAAATCCTCAGACAAAGGTCAAAAACTCGGCCATAATACATATCGATTAGTGTTCTAAAAGCGCGAATGTCATTGGTCTTCAAACGTCGAATCAAACGTTCAGACTCCTTCCGCATCCTCCAGCCCCCTTTGCTCCCCCATATCCAGCTTCATGATCTCCAGCTTCCGAATCCGATGGCGGTCTTTCTCACGAATGATAAACTTGAGATCGCCATAAACCCACTCGCTACCTTTTCTCAAAGTCGGGTTTTGTGTATACACCCAGCCTCCAATCGTGTCCAGGTCTGCATCTAGCAATTCAATATTCATGAGCGTACACACCGATTCCAACGATACCTTGCCATCTACCAGATAATGCTGTTCTCCTAATTGCTCCACGTCGGCTTTCTCTTCCGTATCGAACTCATCGCGAATCTCACCCACGATTTCCTCCAGAATATCCTCAATGGTAATCAACCCGGAGGTTCCGCCGTATTCATCAACCAGAACTGCCATGTGAACAGATTCCTGCTGCATGCGTAACAGCAAATTCTTGACCGGCATAACCTCAGAGACCGAAAGAATCGGCTGAACCAGCTTGTGAATCTCTAAATCCGGATTTTCACTTAATTGCATGAACAATTGCTTGGTATTAATAAAGCCGATGACATGATCCTTATTCCCTTTCATCACAGGGAAGCGGGTATACTGCTCTGTTCTCATGATCTGGAGCGCTGTCTTCTGATCCATATCCACATCAAGGCACATCATATCCGTGCGGGGAACCATAATCTCGCGAGCCAACAACTCATCAAAAGCAAAGATCTTGCTTACATATCCGTATTCAGCTTGATTGATCATTCCGCTCTGATAGCTCTCCGTCAGGATAATGCGCAGCTCTTCCTCAGAGTGGGCTTCTTCATGCTCTTTCGCGGGCCTAATTCCGAAAATCCGTACGAGGCGGTTCGCAGAACCATTGAGTACCCAGATGAATGGATACATAACTTTATAGAAGAAAATGAGTGGTTTAGCGGTAATCATCGAGACCATTTCTGCTTTTTGAATGGCTACCGTTTTTGGTGCCAATTCACCTAGGACCACATGTAGGAACGTGATCGAGGCAAAGGCAATACCGAACGATAGGATGCTGCTAACCTCTGCTGGCAATCCATAACGATCAAATACAGGGTGCAAAATTTTCTCTACCGTAGGTTCACCTAACCAACCAAGACCAAGTGCGGTAATGGTGATACCCAATTGGCACGCAGACAAGTACCCATCCAGATTGCTTGTAACCCGTTGTACCGCTAAGGCATTCTTCTTACCTTCCATCACCATCTGATCAACACGGCTGGACCTTAGCCTGACAATAGCGAATTCAGCAGCTACGAAAAAGGCGGTAGCCACAATTAACAAGGCCACAAGAAACAAATTTAAAGCGTACATGCCAACACTCCTCAATAGGTTTATAATTTAAATTCTCTAGAACCCAATATGTATAAGTTCTTATGAACTTATAATAACAGAGTTTAAATGACCTTATCAATCCCCTTTATGTTCTGATTTCGGGCAAATTACACCAAAAATGAACTTCTTGACGGTATTTTTCCCCGTTCACCCTAATTTAGCTTCTTCTTTGACTTTTTTTCTTCACCGTCGTAGGATAGGTTCATAAGAACTTATTTGGAGGAATCTAAATATGGAAACATTCCATCTTACTCGCTGGGAAATGTCGCAACTCCTGCTAAGTTTGAACGGGCAGAGTGAAAAAGCTCCCAAAAACATCCTGCAGGAAGCCTGGGCCAAGTCCCACAGGGAACTTATTGAAGGCGGCCAATCCTTAGGAGCCTTTATCTCCACCGCCCTGCCTCCGATCTTTGAGAAGCTCATGAATATGAATCCTTCTGATCTCGGGTTATCGCTTAATGATATTGTTTCCTTGGGATCTCAGATTGAATACAATCATTTTGCCTTAACGGCGGTGCAAAATTGGGTGAAGCGTGACTTGAAGGAAATTATCGGTGCACCGAAGCTAGGCAAGAAATACTCCATTGAACAAGCTGCCATTCTGTTTATTATTGAAGATTTACGGGCTGCCCTAGACCTGGAATCCATTCGGAAGCTGCTGCTTTTGATCTTCCATGACTTTAACGATCAAGCCAAGGATCTGATTAGTCCTATTGATCTATATGCCGGCTACTCCCGTATCTTCGAAGAGCTCGATCAGAATAATGACCAGGTGCTCGACCTGCAGTCCAGTCATTTGAGCAAGGACAAGAAGCAGGACCACCTCATGGAAACCATGATCAAGAAAAAGGCAGATGAGTTTGCATCCAGTCTGCCCGGATTAAATTCGGAGCAGCAAGAGGCAGTTAGCAATACTCTCGTTATCGCTATGTTGTCCGTGCAGACGACTTATTTTCAAACTTTGGCCAAGCGGTTCCTGAATGCCTCCCTGTTCTTGCATAATTTAAGATAGGGGTTCCCTATCCGGCTCATCTGTTGTATACTTTACTGAAATCAAAATGCAGTACAATTTCATACCACAGGTTTTCTAGGGTTCCGCGATGATGCGTCATCGGTCAGGTCCGAGAGAAAACGCACGCATAGCCGTGTACACGGAGGGATAAAAGCCCGGGAGGAGCATCTGTTATTCAGGTGTTCTTTCCGGGCTTTACTTGTGTGTCTCCTGGGGAATACTGCATGAGCAAAGGAGTGATAGACGCGTGAACAAGCATTGGTTACTGGTCATTATTGCCGCCACCTTTGAAGTCATGTGGGTCGCAGGTTTAAAGCACGCGGATAATGGACTGGAGTGGGCGCTTACGGCAGTAGCCATCATCATCAGCTTCGCCGGACTGCTTTATGCAGGGAAAAAGTTGCCTACCAGCACCGTATACGCCATCTTCGTCGGGTTAGGTACAGCAGGAACCGTCATCACAGAGATGGTCTTGTTCGATGTACCGTTTAGCTGGGGCAAGGTCTGGCTGATTGTCTCGTTACTCGTAGGCATTATCGGGCTCAAGCTGGTAACGACGGAAGGGGAACCGGAACAGAAGCGGGGTGAAGTATCATGAGCTGGGTGGCTTTGATATTTGCCGGATGTTTTGAGGTTGTTGGGGTGATGGGTATTACACTGGTCAATCGCAAGCCGTCGGTGCGCTCTTTTCTGACCTTGGCCGGTGGATTTGCATTGAGCTTTGTGCTTCTGGCCTTCGCAATGAAAGACATCTCTATGGGAACGGCTTACGCCATATGGACCGGTATTGGAACGGTGGGCGGTGCCTTGCTCGGGATGATTCTTTATGGAGAATCCAAAAACCTGCTGCGTTTGTTCTTTATTGCACTCATACTTGCCTCGGTTATCGGCCTCAAATTAATTGATTAATCAATATAAAGGAGCAGCCAATGGGGCTGCTCCTTTATATTTCCTTCATTAATTGAAGCTTTATGCTCCATGCAATTGGCGGTGAAGCTCACGAACCTGCTCGGCCAATTCAGGAACAGGCCCTTCAACTACAATATCGCGGATGACCTCCGAAATAGCCAAGGGACGCACGCGGGATGGCGTGACGTTCAGTTCCTGCAACCACTGTACCAATTGAGCCGAGGAACTGGCATACACGATCCGCCCCAACCCCACCCAGCCATGGGCTGCAGCACACATTGGACAGTGTTCCCCGGAGGTGTACACGATGGCCTGAGCCCGTTCCTCTGGCGACATATGATTCGCTGCCCAGCGGGCGATAGCAAATTCAGGGTGCTGAGTATGATCCCCGCCGGATACATGATTATGGTCCTCGAACAGAACCTCTCCACGCTTTGAAACCAACACAGAGCCAAAGGGCTCGTCTCCGACTTCAAGAGCCATACGTGCAAGCTCCACACACCGCCTCAAGTGCTTGATGTCGATATCAGTAATCAAGATGAGAGCATCCTCCTTTGTACATTCATCTCCACCATTATATATGCATGTTTAATAAATTGTCGGCACCATACCTCCGTCCATGCGTATCGGGGCCCCCCGGAATGCAGAAGCATGTGGACTGCACAGAAAAGCAGCTAACCTGCCAATTTCAAAAGGACGTATGAACCGTTGCAGCTCAGACTGAGGGAGATGGGCCGCCATAAACCGCTGTTCTTTCTCCTCGAAGCTAATAGCCTCATCGCCGTAAATACCTTCAATAATGTGCTGCACATTTTCCGATAACGTGGGTCCCGGCATAATCGTATTCACCGTTACATCGGTCCCCGCTGTTAATTTGGACAAGCTCTTGGCTAAGGACAACAACGCGGATTTGGTGACCGCATATTGGGGCATTTTCCCCGATGGCATCACTGCCTCTTCACTAGCTATGAAAATAATACGTCCCGTCTTATTATCCAGCATTCGGGGCAGATAAAATCGAGTTAATCCGTTGGCCGCCAGAACATTGGTGCGGAAATAACTCTCCCACACTTCATCATCGGTATCCTCATATTGCATCATTTCATATATACCCATGTTATTGATCAGAATATCAATGTTGGGATATTTCTGATACAAGGCCTCTCTCTGCTGGTGATCCACCAGATCCGCCGTAGCCCCTTGAGGACTGGTCTCCGGATATTCGGCCTGAATTTCTTGAACCGTCCGCGCTACCTCCTCGGCGCTCCTCCCATTGACAAGAACGTTCACCCCTTCGCTAGCCAACTCCATGGCAATAGCCCTGCCAATGCCTTTCGTTGATCCCGTGACTAAAGCCGTTGTATGTTTTAAACCCATATCCACGATGCATGTCTCCCCTATCCATCAATTTCAAAAGCACTGTAGCTTTCGGATAGGATTTATATTACTCAATCCAGGGCCAAGCGTAACTAGTCTCTGACGCCAAATAACTTGCGGAAGGTGCCAAAAAATTAAAATGCAAGAGGCCTATTCCCTTCCGGATTATGCCTGGGTCCCAATTTGCTTGGCACGCCAATGAGACGGCGTATCCCCCTCCCACAGCCGGAAAGCACGATAGAATGAATTCTGATCTTCATAGCCAATCAGGAAAGCCACCTCTTTCATATCCAGGGAAGGGTCGGTCAAATACTCGCGGGCCTGCTCTTGTCTGGCTTGCGTCAACAGACGCTGGAAGCTCGTATCTTCCTCGGTGAGCCGACGCTGCAAGGTCCGATTACTTAAGCCCAGCTCCCTGGAGACGAGGCCAATCTCTGGGCGTCCTGCGGAGAGATTCCGCTTGATCATCCACTTGACCCTCTCCCTCATCGAATGGCTACGGCCCTCTTCCTCCAGCGTTTCTTCCAGTGCAGGGGTTAGAATCTCCAGCAATTCTTCATTATATGAACTAAACGGGCGATCCAAATCTGATCGATGCAGCGTCAAGCGGTTGAATTCCGTTCCAATACGGACCGGGCAGTCAAAATAAGCTTCCAATTCCTGTACCTCGCCCATAGGGGATTGAAATTCAACATAACGCGCCTGCAAGGGCTGACCTGTCCCTCTGCGCCCAAGCTCCAGGAGAATCGCAAGTGTAATGCCAATCAGCAGGGGTGGACCGGGCGACTCAGTATTCAACCACTCCAACTCCATTTGGCATTGATCGCCCTCCTCCGATATACGCAAGCTTTCAGGCGGACAGAGTCGCTTGTATCGAACCATGCGATTCAGTGCATCACGATAAGTTCGGGCATGATAGGTAGCCAGCACGGTAGGTGGATACTTTGCCGTCTCAAATACCGTAGCCAGCTTGATGATCCCCGCAGCCGTATCCCCGGCAAGTTCAGCATAGGCTTGCCAAATCGCAAAGTATTCAGCGGTCGTAACTTCAGAAGCATTAGTAAGGCTAACAGGCAGACCCGCGCTACGGGCTACATCAGAAGCCGTTATTCCCAACAATTCTAACCCGGCCCAAAACCCGGGAGGTATCTTGATGCGACCGGAAGGACAGAACTCCATAGCTGAAACGGACCTCCTTGAATAATTGTGTTTCTTTGGTACCTACAGATTGAGAATTTCATTACAGTAACAAAAGGGATTGTATGCTATAGTACAAACTCATAACAAATCAAAGAGAGGGATTATGTTGGTAAAACGTTACGCTTTAGCCACGATCAGCCTTATCTTATTTGTAGTAGTCATTGTGTTATCTGTTCAGCAATTTCAACTTCGGCAAGCTCCGCAGGTGTATAACTTCACTGTAGAAACTGACGATTTTCGCCTGCAAGGCCTTGTATTTGTCGTTAATCGGAATTCCAATTCCGTATACTTCACAGGACATAATCTGGAGGCCACCGGGGCAGATAGGCAATTCGCAGGTATAGTCTACAGCATATCGATTGAAGATCAGATGATTTTGTCAGTAAATCAAGCCGACGATCCATTTACACTGCCAGATACTTATGAAGGCAAAAGACACTACGATACCCGCTATCTGATGGAGGATGTCAAAGTCGGCAGTCAAGATACCGTCTATATTGAAATCAAGTATACCGTAGATGGGGTATCCAAACATCTCACGGGCACTGTAAAGCTAAACAGCTTGGTCAAGCCTTTCTCTTCCTCTGATCAGCAGAATATCATTCAGCTATAGGCTTCTCATATATCGTATAGCCCTCTGGATGGCCTACGCAGGTATACCCACTGTTCGCATAAAAAGAATTCAGCGTGTCCACACTCGCTACACAATCCAGACGCACCGTCCTTTTGCCTGGAAACTGCACGCCTGTACTGCACCAGTCCAGGATGCCCTGGCCTAATCCCTGACCAGCATACGATCTTCGCACCGCTAACCGGTGCAAGTAAACAGCCTGATCCTGCGGTGAGGCCTTCTCTCCCCACAATTGCATATCCCATGGGCTTGGCTGACGGAAAAGCATAACCATACCGGCAATTTCAGCTTCATGTTTAAATACAAATACGTCACCTCGACGTATGGCATCTACTGTACCGTGGGAGTCCACTCCCTCCAGTATGCCCTCCCATTGTGTTGATCCGCGGCTTTGCAGCCATTCGGCCACTTCCGTCAGGAGAGCCATGACTTCTTTCGTCTCTTCCGGCACGGCTCTATAGACCTGAAATTCCCCATGAATGACGGGGATGCTAATATGATAATTTGACTCCATGTGTGGTCTCCACTTCCTGACCTTATTTCTTTAATTGCTGTGCCAACTTGAGCACCTCTGTTAGAGGAGCCGCAGCTCCCTTATCACCAATGACAATGGCATCCTTCACCCCGTTAAATAGTGCCTTCAGATCTTCGTTTGCGCTACTATCCAACGATATCGTATACACCTCTTGTTCTCCTTGTTCCGGATAAACTTTGGCAAATGTAATCATCCCTTTACCCAAATCAAAGGAGTAGCTTTTACCTGTTACAAATTCTGTATTGCCCGCATATCCCATTGCGCCATTTGGCATTTTGAAGGTCAACTTTCCATTTTCCGTTTTCATATTGTTGACGAAGAGCTGCTCAGCCAAATTGTTTTGTCCATCTTTCCATTTAAAATCGGTATTGTACATATTATCATGACCGGCAATCGGATCGGGCGCTCCCGTTTCCGCCTCTGTATAAATACTGACCAGCAGCTTGGACTGATTCCACTCTACCTCGGCCCCAAGTGCTTCACTGACAAAGCGCAGCGGTACAAATACACGGGAATCCTGATCTCTGGCAGGCACATCTAATTTCACGATGGCCCCGTCCACAGATGCGTTATCTGAGTCAATTGGCATTCGAACTGTCTTTCCATCCAGCTTGACGTAGACCATTCGCTCTGTCTGATTGCCTACGGACTCCTTCTTATACTCCACTTTGGCCCCCAATGCCTCGCTGACGAAGCGAATGGGCACTAATACTCGGTTATTTTCATAGTAAGGCTGCGCATCAGGGAACTTCAGACTCTTATCATCTACTTGCACATTCACCGTAACCTTATTGGCCGACACCACGGGAGCTATTAAGCCTAGTAACACGATGACGCTACATAAAGCCAAAAGCATTTTATGATTCTTCATGATCTATCACTCCTATACCCTAAGCATATGATTTCCTTCCCCAAAAATCCAATTTCTATAACTATAGCAGTACAGGTAATATATTCATAGGTGATGTTTATAACCTTTTGGGCAAAAGAAAAAGAGCCTACTATAATCGTAGACTCGTGGTGGTGATTCTCTATCCATGTCCTCTATTCCCCGAACAATCCTGGCATACTTAAGTAACGTTCGCCGGTGTCCGGAGCCATGCACAGCACCCGCTTGCCGGGGCCAAGCCGCCTTGCTTCCTGGAGCGCCGCCCATACTGACGCGCCCGAAGATGGGCCCACGAGGATGCCCTCATATCGGGCCAAGTCTCGGGTTGTCTGTAGCGCGTTGTCATCAGCGACCTGAATAATCTCGTCATAAATATCCGTATTTAAAATGCCAGGAATAAAGCCAGGACTGGTCCCTACCAGCTTATGAGGACCCGGCACGCCCCCGGACAACACCGGGGAGCCCTGCGGCTCCACTACCAGAATGCGAATATCAGGAAGCTGCTCGCGCAGAGCCTCTCCCGTCCCGGTAATCGTCCCTCCGGTCCCTGCGGTAGCCACGAATGCATCCAGTTTCCCGTTCAACTGCTCCAAAATTTCCGGAGCTGTGGTCAGGCGGTGGATTTGCGGATTGGCTTCATTTTCAAACTGCTGCGGGATGAAGCTCTCTGGAATGGATTCATGCAATTCCAGAGCTTTGCGGATTGCTCCAGGCATACGCTCGGCGGCCGGAGTGAGCACAACTTGGGCGCCATAGGCCTTCAACAAATTGATTCGCTCTTTGGTCATATTATCAGGCATGACCAGAATCGCGGGGTAGCCCTTCGCGGCTGCATTCATAGCAAGCCCGATGCCGGTATTGCCGCTGGTCGGTTCAATTATAACGGAACCAGGCTTCAGCTTCCCCTGCCGTTCGGCTTCCGCAATGAGGTTGAAGGCGGCCCGATCCTTGACGCTCCCGCTAGGATTGAAGTATTCCAGCTTGACATAGACCTCCGCATCCTGCTCGCCAACCAGACGATTCAGCCGTACGGCCGGGGTATCCCCTATCAGTTCATAAATAGATGCAACCACTTTTCTCCCCATCTTCTGTCATCCCTCCAGGTCTGTATCCCGATAAAACAGCATCATCGGCATCTTGTAAACATACGCAATCACAACGAATATACCAAGCATCATGCCGACGATGACAAGCAGGCTGCTGACCGATAAGCCGCCAATCCCTGTAATCACGTTGGCGATATTGCACCCCGGTGCGATACGGGAAGCCACACCCATTAACAGGCCGCCAATAACGGCATGTGGTATTCGGGAAAGCCTCGGTATACGTAATTTGAAAGAGCGGCTAAGCAACGCGGCTGTAAATGCACCAACAACAAGGAATATGATCAGGATCTCCTCCGGCCCGATGCCGATTCTGGGGAAATTGGCAAACAAACCGTTTAAGTAGGTGTTGTTAAGCACGATATCCTCACCTGCAACCAGCGATAATGCCGTGGCTGCAACACGGGTCTGCGGACCGGTAATTCCGAAGTTGGACAATACGGCGAATTGAATGGTTGCTAGGAGTCCGATAAGCACCGCCACCAGGCGAATATCCCAATGGGACTGTCTTAGCGGATTCTTCTTCCAATCCGTGAAGGTATCCCTGAACCCTTGGAAGAAGGCTTTAACTCCATATTTCCTGAAAGCGATCAGGATCATGCCGCCTACGAGCAGCAAGGGAATCACCACCGGTGGAAACGGCAAAGAGAAGAAGGTATAGCCGGACTCCGAAATTGTCAAAGGCTGGATGAAATAGTCTCTGGCCCACGGGTCGTAGATAAAGGCAAAGATTAAATTGCCGATCATGGCGAACAGGAGTACAATCCAGAACTGAACATACCCCATTCCACAGCGGTACAAGGTCCCTGAACCACATCCCCCGGCCATGGTCATGCCAATCCCGAACAGTAGTCCGCCAATCAGGTTGGTTCCCCCAATCGGTACCGTCCATATATCGGCGACTCCGCGAATTCCCAGGCTGAGCACAATCGCCCAGCCTACCAGGGAGACAGCGATCAGCACGAGTACGCCATGCAAAATCCGGGTGTCCCGTACCGTAATCCAATCGCGAATGGAAGCCGTGAAGCAAAAGTCAGCCTTTTGCAACAGAAAGCCATACAGAAAGCCAAAGACTCCAGCTATGATAAACGTATCGATGGTAAAGGTCATTATGATCATCCGTTTCGTGTAGAAGTTTGATTTACCGGGACAAGCTAAATTTCAGTTCAGATTACAGGCTGAAAGTTAAACCACTCATTGAGCCAGATGGATAGCACAGACAGCTTGTCTAAGAGCAGCAACACACCGAACACAATAAATATTCCGCCGCCTACTCTGGACAATATCCCGGTAAATTTTGTCCACTTTTTAAAGAAGGAATAGAACAAAGCGAAGCCCAGAAAAGGAATTGTAAAGCCGGAGATGTACACCAGCATCAGCAACATTCCCCTTTCCGGCTCCGAGGCGGACAGACCCACAATAGAGCTCAGCATCGGACCGATGCACGGCGTCCAGCCTGCAGCAAAGCCAATACCCAGCATAAAAGAACCGACATAGCTTCCGGTCCTTCCGCTTAGATTCAGTCTGCGCTCACGCAAAAGCCACGAGGGAGAAATCAGCCCGAGCAAGATGAGTCCCATAACCAGCATCAGTAGTCCGCTGCCTATCCGCAGTTCCTTCTGGTACTCCATGAACAGGCGTCCTATGAAGCTGGCCGAGTACCCTAGAGCTAGATAAATGACCGAAATACCGCATACAAACAGCAAAGTGTGGACAACTACTTTAATTCTCTGGCCACTGTGTTGTCCCCCCTGAAGCGTGCCAACCTCCAAGCCGGTAATTCTGGAGAGATAAACAGGAACGAGGGGAAGCATACAAGGCGAAAAAAAGGAGAGTAGCCCGGCGGTACCTGCTAAAGCCAGTTGAACGATCACTCGCTCTCTCCCCTTTCCTTAGTTCTTGCCTAACTGAATTAATGCCTCCAGCTTACCGACGAACTCCTCTCCGGATTGCATCGCACTCGGTCCGATCAGCTTCTCAACAATACGGCCCTCCCGATCCACCAGAACGACCGTAGGCACGGCGAGTACGCCCAATGAACTGCTGGCCATTCCATCAAGATCAAAGTAAGTCGGCATCAGCAAATCATGCTCCTCAACAAAGCTTCTGGCTCCCTCTACAGAATCATCCGGTGTGACATTGACGGAAATAAAAGCAATTTCATCGCTGTATTCCGAATACAGACTGTCGATATACGGAATTTCCTTCTGGCAGTATTGGCACCACGAAGCCCAGAAACTGTACAGAATAGGGCCATCGAGGTCAGAGGTGTTCAGCAATTCATCATCACTGCGAATAGCCGCCAATTCAAAGGCTGGTAAGGTTTCCGTCTGTTCTTTGACCACATCCACAGCAGGAGTCAAGGATCTGTCGGAACAGCCTGAAATAATCACCATGACAAGCGCCAAGCCGGCCACAATGCTTTTTAAGTTTCTTTTCATTTGCTTATCCTCACTGAATCTCAGTTCTTCTTCAGATAGATATGATAATTGCCATCCTCTTCTATGATGCCGAGAAATTCGGCTAACTTGTTCATCTTTACCGCAGCCGGAATCGTCTTCGTCGCGATCGTATGGTCAGTCACCTCAACAACAATTTCGCCGGACTCGGCTTTCTTCAATCCCTTCAATGCCAGGTCCAGGGTATGGGGGCATACCTCCCCAATCGCGTCGATGACATGATCTTTTTTCAATTTGCTCAAGTCTTCTTGGGTATAACTCATTTTACCAACTTCCTCTCCAGATTCTTCATAGAAAATGTAGTGATCACATGCTCCGGCCCGTCAACAACGTCTGCCTCCCAAGCCAGCATGCCCCCCGCATAGTTGTGCACCTTCTGAATACCTTCCGATTGAAAGTATTTAGAGACCTCAAGGCTCCTTCTTCCACTGCGGCAAACCAAGACATATTCCGCTTGTTTGTCGAATTGGTCAATAAGTTCCGGAATTTCCCCCATAGGAAGGAGCGGTATACCCGGAATATGCGCTTCCTGATATTCTTCAGGCTCACGCACATCGATGACATAAATATTGCGCTGCTCAGGATCATTTAATATTTCTGAAAGCTCTGTGGCACTCACATGGGAGACTCCCTCAATGGTTTCAGGCATTACTGCTGCCAACTCCTCTCTTATATTTCAATGTCCGTATCTGCCGAGTTGCCCCACTCTGCCCAGGAACCCTCATAGGGTCTGATGTCCGAATAACCAAGCAGGCGCAGGGAGAAATAGGAGTGGGAACCCCGCACATTCGTCTGGCAGTAGGGAATAACCGTCTTATCTTCAACGACACCAATCGCCTCAAATTGCTGCTTCAATTGCTCATGGGTTAAAAATTTTGCTAAGCCTTCTTCATTCTCAGCTACCGCCGTGGTCCATTCCTTATGCACCGCTCCGGGAATATGCCCTCCCCGCTGATTATCTCTCAAATCTGTGCCTTCATATTCCTCGGAAGAGCGCGTATCGAGAAAGACTACATCGCCTGTACCGATCGCCTGCTCTACCTCCGCTTTTGTCGACACGAGCTTCTCATTGGCTTTGGCTACAAAATTACCCTTCGCTGGTGTAGCCGGATCGATGTCGATATCCTGTCCTTCCGTCAACCATGCGGCATAGCCACCGTTCAGCACCTTAACCTTGTCTTGCAAGCCATAATATTCAAGGGTATAGAAGACGCGAGTTGCACTCAGGGCGTTGCCATCATCGTAGACGACAATCGTCGAATCCTGATTGACTCCAGCGTTCTGCACAACTTCGGTATATTTATCCTCCGGCAAAATAAAGCCGGCAATCTCATTGTCAGGGTCGTTCAATTGGCCGCTGCTCAGCGACACAGCTCCCGGGATATGGCCTTCCTCGTAGCCTTTAGACCGGGCATCAATGATCACCACGTCGGAATCATCCAGATGCTCCGCGAGCCAGGCAACCTCGGCCAACAGATGGGCGTTCGGGTAATCCGCAGCCTGGCTGTCATTGGTTTGCGAAGCATTCACGGCGTTCGAATTGGTGTTACTTGCCGTGGAATTCCCACCGCTGTTGCAAGCCGTTAATACCAGAATGAATGAAAATACAAGTAGAGCTAAGCTTGCGTAGCGACGGTTCGTGTTTGTTTTGTTCATATGCCCTCTCTCCCCTTTGCTTTAATGCCTTGAAAATTTGTATTTTGACCTTGATTTAACTTGATTTGAAACATATACTATCATTATTCCTATTGAATAACAATGTTTATTTTTTAATGGTTTTTTTCATTGTGTACCATGAGATTTATACATAAGGAGAGTACATTTATGCAGACTGGACAGACTTCAAAGGCTGGACGAAGATGGTTGATTTATTGGGGTTTATGGGGGCTCTTCGCCACCCTACTTACGTCTTGCGCATTGGAGACCAAGGAAGAGGCTGAAAAGAGGTTGAACGACTCCGGGTCGGCAGGAAAGCTGACATCCGTACAGTTCTATGTTCCTGTGGAGAATGAAAATAAAATTACTATTGTAGATATCGCGGATGCTTCTGTCGTCGGAGAGATTGAGGTTGGCGAAGGGCCGATGAATACGGTCTTCTCCAGCACCATGCGACAGGCCTATGTGACGAACCATCTGAGCAGTACGGTCTCTTTTATTGACACGATGAGCTTGAAGCAAACGGCTGAAGTAGAAGTCGGACCGATGCCTCACGGGCTTGTCTTATCCGCAGATAACAAAACGCTCTATGTAGCTACGATAGCCGATCAATATCTTTACGTTCTCGATACCCAGAAGGCCGAAGTCACGCAAACCATCGACATGGGCGAAGGCGCCAAGACCAACTATATTACCTCTTACGGCAAAACGATTTATGTGAGCGATCATGAAAATGACAAGGTCTATATCGTTGATACAACGACAAATTCCCTGGAGCGAACTCTTTCAACCGGAAGCTTGCCGCGTGCAGTCAAAGTCTCTGGCGATGGAAGCAAGCTCTATGTTCCGACCGCGAATGACGGTAATCTGGAAATCTATGATACGGCTACAGGAGAACAGCTCTCGGTCATAGCCGCGGTGGAAGGAGCGACTGATGTTGTCATTACAGAAGACGAAGCTGTAGCCGTCATCAGTGGTGTGGAGGGGAATGCCGTAGCCATCATAGATCTGAAGGAAGAACAAACGATAGCTACTATAGAAGACTTACCGGGAGCCAAGCATCTGGCTTTCAATCGGCTGGAAAACAGGGTATATGTGACATTGAGTGAATCCGATGAAATCGCTGTGATTGATATGGCAAGCTACAAGGTCGAATACAAACTCAAAGTCGGTGTACGCCCGCATGGTATTCAGATCAAGGCGCTGCCCGGCATTGGCGGTAGCTGCTGATAGGTGGAATAGATATCGGTGATATACGCCACCTCATTCCAGGCAAAACAAAAGAGCCTGCAACCCTAGCAGACTCGTGGTATGAAAGAAAAAAGAAGTGACCCACTCTAAGGTTAGGGCCTGTGAGGGTCACTTCTTCACGTTTTAAACTTTCTTGGAGGAGTAATCCCACTCAAGTTGTTTGTACAGAGGATGGTTTGCCCACCGTCCTCATTTCTATTGTTATCATAGCATAATAACGAAATACATGTAAGACACTTTGTAGTACAAACAAGCGCGGCCCCCGGAAACCCCGGAGGCCGCGCTACAATTGACTCAATAAGGATACTGGTGAAGGGAATTGAACCCCCGGCCTACGCATTTTTTAAACTTTAATATTTATTCATAAAATTCACGTTTCTTAAAGCAAGCACCCCACCTGAAGGTTCTTCTTAAACTGGCTCTGATTCGATTATTGAAATGGTTTTACTATCTATCTAAGCTTTATTCCATTTCAATTCAGTAACATATCCAGTGATACCTAAATCATTGAAATAAACTGCCCCCTTGAACATCAACTAATATTGGTGGTTCATCTAAAACAGAAATGCTATCTTCGGCAGGCTGATTTAGATCAAGGTAAATATCAACTTCCACTATTCCAATTAGATTAGTTTCATTCAAACGAAAAGCAAGAATTTGATTTCCATTTGAGAAAAGTATTATTGGAATAGTGGCAACCCCATTCGTGAACTCGATATCTACAAGAGTAGTACCTGTCATGGAAAAGTCGACACTCTCTATCTTCCCAGAACTACCTTCAGGTGAGAGTTGGTAACCAGATAACTCAATGTTGTATAAGCCAGAGAAATGAGTGTCAACATAGTTATCAGGCCCATAAACAGTTAAGGTCACAGTTGTCTCTTCACCAATACTAACTACTTTATTATTTATCTCTGCGTTCATTCGGATAGGCATGCTTTTCAAAGATAATTCAGGATATTTTACCCAGCCTGCACTCGACCACTCCGACCACAGGTGCTCATCATACACCCGAACTTGTACTTGGAATGCTTCCCCTGCAGCTAGTGGCTCTGTGACCGTCCAGGCATTGACGTTGCTAGTTACCGGTTGCTTCACCTCACCCGAATCTACCACGACCGCTCCACTCGCATCCAGCACTTGCACCTGGAATGCCGAGAAGTTCGTCAACGCCGCATCCTCTTGTGTCCAGCGAATTGATGGATTGCCGACATTGCTCTCCTCTGGTACGCTCTCACTTCCCAAGGGATACGTCAAAGTGACTTGGGGGGCCACGTTCATTTGTACCAATTCCGGGGTTTCATGAGCTACCGTGGTTCCATCCCCTAGTTGCCCGTAGTTGTTCTTACTCCCCCATGCATACACACTTCCATCCGCTTTTCCTGCTACCACATGGCCTGTACCAGACGCAATTCCTCCGATTCCACTCAGACCTGCTACTTCAACCGGTACCCCTCTCGTCCAAAAATTCCATACACTCCCATCTTCCTTAACTGCATAAAAACTACTCCCTCCCGCTATGCCTCGGACCTCACTTAAGCCACTAACAGGAGTGATGGTAGTTGAATTCCAAGAGACCACACTCCCATCCTTCTTCAGTCCTAGGTCATACTCAGGGTATGAATTGTTTGATACTGCAATACTTGCGATATCCGTTAATCCTGGAATTAGCCTTGCTTGAGTTAGAGGTTCTGTTCCTGAGCCCGGGAAGTATCCACTCTCTCCCCAACCATACACAGTACCATCTGCTCTTATTGCATAGACATATCGATTACCGGCAGCCAACTCACTAACCCCACTCACTCCAACAACACGCACCGGTCTACTTCGCGTGGTCTTACTACCGTCCCCCAGTTGCCCATAACTGCTACTGCCCCATGACCACACCGTACCATCGCTCTTCAGCGCATAACTACTGAAGCCATTCGCTGCAATCCTGACGACCCCGCTCAGATTCCTCACCTGTACGGGCTCCAAGATCAACGGGGCATTCGTGCCACTCACCCCTGTGCCCAGTTGGCCAAAACTGTTAGAGCCCCATGACCACACCGTACCATCGTTCTTCAGCGCCAGACTATGCTTCACACCTGTCGCAACAGAGAGAACCTCTGTCAGCCCAGAAACTTCTACTGCTGTGGTCTTTGAGGTTGTTGTCCCATCCCCCAACTGTCCACCATCGTTTAATCCCCAAGCTAACACCTTCCCATCAGCTTTTACCTGTAGCGTATGCTCTCTACTGGTTGATAGTGTTTGCTGTTTTACTTCTGTGCTACCCTTCACTTTGATCCAGCCTACACTCGACCACTCTGACCATAGATGCTCGTCATACACCCGAACTTGTACTTGGAACGCTTCCCCTGCAGCTAGTGGCTCTGTAACGGTCCAGGCATTGACGTTACTAGTTACCGGTTGCTTCACCTCACCCGAATCCACCACGACCGCTCCGCTCGCATCCAGCACTTGCACCTGGAATGCCGAGAAGTTCGTCAACGCCGCATCCTCTTGTGTCCAGCGAATTGATGGATTGCTGACATTGCTCTCCTCTGGTACGCTCTCACTTCCCAAGGGATACGTCAAAGTGACTTGGGGGGCCACGTTCATTTGTACCAATTCCGGGGTTTCATGAGCTACCGTGGTTCCATCCCCCAGTTGCCCGTAGTTGTTCTTACTCCCCCATGCATACACACTTCCATCCGCTTTTCCTGCTACCACATGGCCTGTACCAGACGCAATTCCTCCGATTCCACTCAGACCTGCTACTTCAACCGGTACCCCTCTCGTCCAAAAATTCCATACACTCCCATCTTCCTTAACTGCATAAAAACTACTCCCTCCCGCTATGCCTCGGACCTCACTTAAGCCACTAACAGGAGTGATGGTAGTTGAATTCCAAGAGACCACACTCCCATCCTTCTTCAGTCCTAGGTCATACTCAGGGTATGAATTGTTTGATACTGCAATACTTGCGATATCCGTTAATCCTGGAATTAGCCTTGCTTGAGTTAGAGGTTCTGTTCCTGAGCCCGGGAAGTATCCACTCTCTCCCCAACCATACACAGTACCATCTGCTCTTATTGCATAGACATATCGATTACCGGCAGCCAACTCACTAACCCCACTCACTCCAACAACACGCACCGGTCTACTTCGCGTGGTCTTACTACCGTCCCCCAGTTGCCCATAACTGCTACTGCCCCATGACCACACCGTACCATCGCTCTTCAGCGCATAACTACTGAAGCCATTCGCTGCAATCCTGACGACCCCGCTCAGATTCCTCACCTGTACGGGCTCCAAGATCAACGGGGCATTCGTGCCACTCACCCCTGTGCCCAGTTGGCCAAAACTGTTAGAGCCCCATGACCACACCGTACCATCGTTCTTCAGCGCCAGACTATGCTTCACACCTGTCGCAACAGAGAGAACCTCTGTCAGCCCAGAAACTTCTACTGCTGTGGTCTTTGAGGTTGTTGTCCCATCCCCCAACTGTCCACCATCGTTTAATCCCCAAGCTAACACCTTCCCATCAGCTTTTACCTGTAGCGTATGCTCTCTACTGGTTGATAGTGTTTGCTGTTTTACTTCTGTGCTACCCTTCACTTTGATCCAGCCTACACTCGACCACTCTGACCATAGATGCTCGTCATACACCCGAACTTGTACTTGGAACGCTTCCCCTGCAGCTAGTGGCTCTGTAACGGTCCAGGCATTGACGTTACTAGTTACCGGTTGCTTCACCTCACCCGAATCCACCACGACCGCTCCGCTCGCATCCAGCACTTGCACCTGGAATGCCGAGAAGTTCGTCAACGCCGCATCCTCTTGTGTCCAGCGAATTGATGGATTGCTGACATTGCTCTCCTCTGGTACGCTCTCACTTCCCAAGGGATACGTCAAAGTGACTTGGGGGGCCACGTTCATTTGTACCAATTCCGGGGTTTCATGAGCTACCGTGGTTCCATCCCCCAGTTGCCCGTAGTTGTTCTTACTCCCCCATGCATACACACTTCCATCCGCTTTTCCTGCTACCACATGGCCTGTACCAGACGCAATTCCTCCGATTCCACTCAGACCTGCTACTTCAACCGGTACCCCTCTCGTCCAAAAATTCCATACACTCCCATCTTCCTTAACTGCATAAAAACTACTCCCTCCCGCTATGCCTCGGACCTCACTTAAGCCACTAACAGGAGTGATGGTAGTTGAATTCCAAGAGACCACACTCCCATCCTTCTTCAGTCCTAGGTCATACTCAGGGTATGAATTGTTTGATACTGCAATACTTGCGATATCCGTTAATCCTGGAATTAGCCTTGCTTGAGTTAGAGGTTCTGTTCCTGAGCCCGGGAAGTATCCACTCTCTCCCCAACCATACACAGTACCATCTGCTCTTATTGCATAGACATATCGATTACCGGCAGCCAACTCACTAACCCCACTCACTCCAACAACACGCACCGGTCTACTTCGCGTGGTCTTACTACCGTCCCCCAGTTGCCCATAACTGCTACTGCCCCATGACCACACCGTACCATCGCTCTTCAGCGCATAACTACTGAAGCCATTCGCTGCAATCCTGACGACCCCGCTCAGATTCCTCACCTGTACGGGCTCCAAGATCAACGGGGCATTCGTGCCACTCACCCCTGTGCCCAGTTGGCCAAAACTGTTAGAGCCCCATGACCACACCGTACCATCGTTCTTCAGCGCCAGACTATGCTTCACACCTGTCGCAACAGAGAGAACCTCTGTCAGCCCAGAAACTTCTACTGCTGTGGTCTTTGAGGTTGTTGTCCCATCCCCCAACTGTCCACCATCGTTTAATCCCCAGGCTAACACCTTCCCATCGGCTTTTACCTGTAGCGTATGACCAGTTCCAATGCTTAACATGCTCTCAGGCGTCTTAACAACAAAGATTCCATCCAGTGACGAGTTAGTAGCCTCGTCTCTCGCCACTATGGTAAAAGTATACGATTTATTCGAAACCAAATTATTAAATGTAAAATTGGTATCAGTAGTGCTGCCAACAAATACCGAATCTTGATAAACATCATAACTAGTGACTCCTACATTATCAGTAGAAGGTTCCCAATATATTTTAATTTGATTATAATTATATGATAGAATTTTAAAACCATCAGGGGTTGAAGGCCTAGTTTTGTCAACTTTAGCATCCCCTACAACCTCTTCACTAAAATTAAATACGTTGTCTACTGCCCTTGCATAGACGTTGTACAAGCCCTCGGTATCAATGATAATAGGAGTGGTATAGTCCTTCCATTCCCCATCTTGGCCTATTTTATATTGATATTTTTGAAAACCACTATCTGCATCCTCTGAATCAGATAAAGTAATACTTACAAATTGATTTGTCCACTTTAACGGGACAATAGTCATCGTAGGATTGGTAGGATCTGTCGTATCCACTTTCACAGTTTCTGTAAGTATCTCAGAGTCATTTCGATTTTTATCTCTAACAAAAGATTCGAAATTATAGATACCAGTATCAGGCAAAGGTATAGGGTCGGTATATTCTTTGTACTCAGAGTCATTTAAATTATAAAAGGATTTATATACTCCAGACTCATTATCCTCTCCCAAGATATTGTAATACACATTCTTTCCGTACCACTCATTTACACCCTTTACTCCGTCAATCCTTGAAGTCACAGTCGGTATTGTTTCATCTAGGATGTCGTTTCTATCTAGTTCAACCGAAGGTAACAAGCTACGGTCTATAACTCCATCACCATTATCATCAATATTAAGAACAATTTGTCCATCTCTAATGGTTTGCGAAGTTAAAATTGTTTGAGGTGTTACATTAATAGCATCAAATCTGATCGTTTTGTCTTCTTCCTCATTTTCATTCATCCATGTCAAGGTATAGACTAAATAACCATAATCTGTTCCCTTTAAAGTTACTGTATAGTTATCTGATTCTAATGAAGCAAAGTTGTTTTCACCATCCATATAAAAACTACTATAAGGAATCTTTTCTTCAATATAGTTTTCACTTACTCCAGTATGGTTACCTCCCCTATCATTTATATGTAACTCAACTGGACCCTCACTTTGAAGAGATACGGAAGCAACCTTTACCGGATTTCTGGTAATTCCATTGGCAAGATTGTTTGGTGAACCATTAAGAATATTTAATACTTGAGCTTGTACACTTCGATTACTCGCTAAAGCCGTGTGCTCCGATTTGACATAATACGTTTTTTTAGAATCTAATTTCCCTCCAAGAGTGGCACTAATTCTAGGGACTGTACCATCACCTTTAATATGTGACAAATCTTCAATAGTATATAGTTTATAATGTAGCGTTATTTTACCTAATGTATCAATCCCATCTCCGACTATGTAGTATGAATCTACTGAATTAAGACTATTTAGTATATTTAAATTATTATGAAAATTTTCCGATTGATCAATCATATTATCATTTGACCAGCTAGTGTTCTTTAGAATTTTTTTTGTATCGGTATAATTTAAAACTTCCGTTTTCGTATTACCAAACCAAGCATTTGGAAACTGTGTATAAGTTTTTCTATTAACATATGTTGTATTATTGTAATTAAAATAATTTTGTGATGGTAATAGTTGATATGCAGAGTATATATTTTTCATAGAATCTTTAAATGCTTCACTCGTTATAGGGGCCTTAACTACCCCAAATTTTTGATCTTTAGCTACATAACCAGTTGTGAATAAATATAACGCAACCGGAGCTCCTAAGTAAGGAGTTCCCATTGTAACTAACTTGTCTATGGTTTTCCCATTTCCCTCTTTTAAATATTGTGTAGCAATTAATCCCCCCATACTATGGGCAACTACATAAATTTTACTACTGGAATGTTTAATTCTTACTTCCTTATCAATAATATCCTTTAAGCCTTTGGTATTCTTTACAATATCTAATCTCCAATCATATCCATAGTTAATAAATTTGAAATTTTTCTCTTTAAAATATGTTTCAAAGCTTTTGTAGTATTCTGGCATTGGTTCCCCATAAGTCAGATTCTCTACACTATCCCCATCTTTATCCATAGCAAGCTTCTTTATATATTGATTAGCTAATGCTGCATCTGGAATAGTCTCGGGCGGCGTCCAAATTTTTTGGTTTCCAGAGTATAACTCAGTTCCCATAATTCCAGGAATAAATATTATCCTATGTTGGTATACATTAACTGAAACACTAGCCGAATATAAATGTCCATTATTAATATCTGTTGGTGTTATCACAAACCTATATGTTCCATCCTCACTATACTGGTTTGATTTAAATTCGAAGATGTCACTTGAATTTGGAGTATACCTACTACTATATGATTTATAAAAACTCCCATTCCGATAAACATCAATACTAGCACTATGAGGCCCATCATCAAAATAATAGTAGATAATTATGTTATTTCCAAATTCGATATCATTTTTTTCAGCATATGCATGTGTACTCTGAATACTTATCTGATCTGATTTTACATTTTCAGAATTATTAATATTATAATTATCAGCAAAGGTGACATTTGTAAAAATGGCTGATTGTAAAAAAATTAGACTGAACACCAAACTTAGTATCCTCTTTACACCAATTCTCTTCATGTTGCCTCCTCTATTTCATGTAATTTATACCAATATTTTCGCATTCATCAAACGGATAACAGAATTCAATTTCTCCAAGTTTAGTGAATTGAAATTTAACTATTCTCTCCTCTTTACGATTATAAAAAGACAAGGTCAAGTCTCTACTATATGGTTTAAGAATGATTTTATTAATTTCTTCTTTTTGCAAGTCCCCTGTCGTTGTTCTAATCAGGGCTACAACTATCTCCTTCCTTTCCTTTGTCAAATTTTTACTTTTCTCTGTATGGATTTTATAAGGAATATTTGTTTTCTCTATTACATCAGCTACTTCTTTAATTAATTGTTTCTGTACTTGGTTTGAAGGAGTTTGAAAGTAATATGTAATTTCAATTCCATAATTTTGAATCTGAGGGCCATTCGCAAAAATAATGATATATAGGACAAAATTTACAACTAAAAAATTACGAGATATTTTCTTTCTCAATATAAAAAGCAAAATAATATAAAACATTAAAATAACCAAACTGATTAATAAATAGAACACTGAAGCCTTTTTTGTGCTATTCCAACCAAACACTCCAACAAAGGCCAAGAAATTAACAATAGCTATTAAAAATGTTCCTAGTAATAAAAAAAATTTTTTTATCATGCCCACTCACCTCAGAATTTATTAGTTTTTTTATACTCCCTCCCTAATTAAGAAACAACTAAAATAGAACTCACTTTAGCCCTAGTATAATAGACACAGAAAGTCGAATGCTGTCGTTTGGTGGAACTATAACTAGAACAATTGGGAATAGTGACAGAAAACAAAAAAATGAAACTTCAGGCCTTAGTAGAATTGGCCCTTCTAATACAAACAAACGCGGCCCCCGGAAACCCCGGAGGCCGCGCTACACTTGACTTAATAAGGATGCTGGTGAAGGGAATTGAACCCCCGGCCTACGCATTACGAGTGCGTTGCTCTACCCCTGAGCTACACCAGCAAGTCATTTTTGCGAACAGGAATTATTATAACTCGTTTTGTGAATATTGCAAGCCTAATTTAATGGGTATGGCTTGGTACAGCAACAAGCGTCTGGCTTACCCAGGAGAGCTACAGCTTCTCCCGCACCGAACGCAGCTTCTGCTCTGATGAGCTTGCCTTGTCGCGGCGGTCGTCAATTTTGACAGAGGTGGATACCCGGCCTGCCCCGGAATGGAATGGTGCTTCATGAATGGCCCGAATGGCGGCGAACACCTCATCCAGTGGCCCTTCAATAATGGTGCTCATTGAGGTTAACGTATACGAAATCCCCGCCTGCTTCTCTAAAACATGCTGCAACTCGGCTACATAACTACTAAGACTCGTACTCCCCGTCCCGATGGGAATAACAGTTACTTCAGCAATCGCCATCCGTACCCTCTCCTTTTGGCTTCTTTACTATACCCATTTTAGCAATCCTCCCACCATAATTCCAGGCTCTATGATGATAGCGCTTCAGCCTTGCTACTATGCCCATCCCACACTCAACAGATTCTTAAGACCTACATTTAGAACCAAGGTCCTGGTCAAAGAAAATTCACAACTTTCGCCTCCTCCCCACTGACCGCATCAGTATTGGGATTGGCGATTTTCATGACTTTTTCGTGCATTTTCACATCCTTAAATCTCGTTTACAAACACAACATCTTGGGCTATTCTAAAAACATCGCAACAAAATATAGTATACATACAAGCCTTACGGCACATATATGGATATTTCTCGCAGCACACAAAGGCATATCAACTTAACCCGTTGAGATGCCTTTTCATAAGAGGTAGTTCAAAGAGTCGTCTTTCCAGAACGAAGCAATTTCTGCTATCTCAAGAACTAAAAACTCAGTTAACAGGGAGGAGAAGCGTGCTATGGCTTTATTGAATCAGACCTATACGAGCCAGGACATCATGCTGGACGAAGTCATTGAACTAGGTGAGGAAATCATTCAAAGCCGGAACCTGGAGGTTCTGCGCGAGAATGCCAATTTGAATGGAGAAAGCTTCTCCGGCAAAATGAGCAAGCTCGGCAGTGAATATGCCAAGTGGTATGCTAACCATTTTGTGATGCCAGGCCGCGTGGTACAAGCCATTCAGGACAATATCGTCTATGTCCACGATCTCGACCAATATGCCATAGGCACGACAAACTGTATCTTTATTCCGTTTGATAAGCTCCTTCGCGAGGGCTTCAACACGGGCAACGGCAGTGTTCGTCCACCAACCTCCATAATGACGGCGATGGCGCTGGTCGCAATTATTTTCCAGTCCCAGCAAAATTCACAGTACGGCGGTGTGTCGGCCAACAAGCTGGATTATGATCTGGCTCCTTACGTCGCCAAATCCTTCAGCAAATATTTCCGTAAAGGTCTGGAGTATTTCGAGGAAAACCTCGCAGATGCTGACTTGGGCGAGATTACGATGAGCCGCTTGGACCTGCAAGAACAGTTGCCTAGAACGTTTAAATATGCCCTGAAGGAAACGGAAATTGAAACGCTGCAAGCGGCGGAAAGTCTGGTGCATAACCTGAACACGATGTCGAGCCGGGCTGGAGGACAGATTCCTTTTACCAGCATTAACTATGGGACCTGCACGTCACCAGAAGGTCAGCTCGTCATTCGTTCCCTGCTGGACGCTACGATTCGTGGCTTGGGTAGCGGAGAGACGCCAATTTTCCCGATTCAAATCTTCAAATGCAAACAGGGCGTTAATCAAAATCCGGGTGAGCCCAACTACGCCTTGTTCCTTAAAGCCGCAGAATGCTCAGCCAAGCGTTTGTATCCGAACTTCGCCAATCTGGATGCTCCGCTCAATCTCATGTATTACGATCCGGCCAACCCGGACACGGAATTTGCCACGATGGGCTGCCGCACGCGGGTGCTGGCGGACCGATTTGGACGGAACCATTTGTCCGGCAAGGGGAACCTCTCCTTTAACACCCTGAATCTGGTCAAGCTGGGGCTGGAGCATGGTATCGCTTTAGGCAAACGCAAAACGGCAGACGAACGCGGCTTTTACCGCGAACTGACCCACTATATGGACATCGCCTTGGAAGGACTGCTGCATCGCTTCCAGATTCAAGCCTCCCAGAAGGCCAAGGCTTCTGACTTTATGATGCGGGAAGGCGTATGGGAAGGCGGCGAACAACTCGGTTCTGAAGATACGGTAGGCGAGTTGCTCAAGCATGGCAGCCTGTCCATCGGGTTCATCGGCTTGGCCGAATGCATGAAGGCTATGTATGGCAAGCATCATGGGGAAGATGAAGAAGTCTACCAGAAAGCCTATGATATCATCGCTTATATGCGCCGTTATTGCGATGAGCAAGGCGAACGCCACAATTTAAACATTACGTTATTTGCTACGCCCGCTGAAGGGCTGTCCGGTAAATTTACCAAACGCGATCATGCGGTATACGGTACGGTTCCCGGTGTGGTAGATCGCGAGTATTACACGAACTCGTTCCACATTCCGGTATACTACAACCTGAGCGCGGCCCGGAAGATCGAGCTGGAAGCCAAATTCCATGATCTGTGCAACGCCGGTGCGATCTCTTATATTGAACTGAACGGCAATGCCCGGAGCAATCCGGCTGCCTTCCTCAAGATTATTCAATATGCGCTCGAGCAGCAGGTTAGCTATTTTAGCATCAATCACCCGATCGATCGTTGCTCAGCATGCGGCTACGAAGGCATTATCGGGGCGAACTGTCCATCCTGCGCAGCTCATGAGAATGACGTCCATATTCGCCGTCTACGCCGGGTAACGGGCTACTTGACCGGGGATTTCCAGACACGGTTCAATGCAGCCAAGCAAGCGGAGGTTCGGGACCGCGTGAAGCACGACGCATGAACATTTGTGGATATTACCCGGAATCAATTAATGAAGGTGAAGGCTTAAGGGCTGCTATCTTCATCAGCGGCTGTCGCCACTACTGCAAGGGTTGTTTTAGCCCCAAGACATGGAATTTTGATTATGGCGAGCCGTTTACACCGGAGCGAGAAGCAGAAATTATCGACGACATCAAGCACAATCCCTTGCTGAGTGGTCTATCGATCCTGGGGGGCGATCCTTTCTTCTCCTCTGCCGAGGTGAGTGGATTTATCGATCGACTGGTCGCGGCAACCGGACCCATTTCTATATGGATTTATACTGGTTATACGTATGAGGAATTGCTAGCGCGTCCTGACTCTGATGAATATGAGCTACTACGACGCTGCGAGGTACTGGTGGATGGACGGTTTGAGGAAGCGAAACGTGACCCTTCTCTACTCTATTGTGGCAGCTCCAATCAGCGATTGATTGATATTCAGCAAAGTCTGCGTCATGGGCAGGTTGTTTTATGGGAGTCTATCCTTTCATTTTAAGTTGCAAAAGCCTGCATCCAATCGGATGCAGGCTTTTTTGTGGGCATATCCCCAATCTAGGAGAGCGATGCAGCGAAAGCTGCCTTAACTTCTGCAAAACTCCCCATCCGCTTCTCGCCAATCCAGGACAATTCGGCCAAGGCCATGAGTGGCTCCAGAATACCAGTGCTAACCTCTTCCTGGGTCTGGGCCTCCGGCTTATCGCTCCAGATGGCAAAGGAGCAGCCTTTAAGCTGGGGAGGATACGGAGCCAAAACCTCCTGCTTCTCCGTCTCGTTCACTCTTGGGAATAAGCCAGGATGCCAGGCATCGTAAATTTTATCACCTGTTGGATATTTGTAGCCTGCATTTTCCCCAAGCACGTAATAAAAATAAGCATCGTTGAAGTTGATCAGCTCATGCCCCTGGTCCATGATCGTTTGTACGGAAGCCATATTTTGATGCCACTTGGTCCAGTAAGTAATCTGAATCGAGGTTTTCAGCTCTACCCGTTGCGTCTGATTGGCCCGGTACAATCCATCATTCCAGGCCCGCACAACAAACCCTCTGCCCTCCAGAATGTCGGCCACTTCATTAATGTAGTGAAGGTAGGCATCGATTCCCGTTCCACCCTTTACACCCAATGTCTCTCTCGCATAATCCGCCAACTGAGGATATTGATCAAAATGCTCAAAATCAATAAATTCATCACCGCCGATGTGGAAGAAGGGACTGTCTTTAAACAATTCCGCATATTCCTCCAGCAGATCGAACACAAACGCTTTGGCCTGCGGGTTGGTAATATCCAGGGCGCCTTTGGCCGCCTGTCCCTCACGATTATGCAGCAGCCACTCCTGATGCAGCCGGAGTGCATGGCCTAAATGGCCTGGCGAATCAAACGAAGGGATAATCGTCACTTGATACGCAGCCGCTTCCTTCAACAATTCAGCCAGTTCATCCTGCGTTATATACTCCTCAGACATCACCTCGGGGTGACGTTTACTCTCCAGTCGGAAGCCTTCATTTTCAGAAAAGTGAAGCTGCAGCATATTTAAGCGAAGTCTGGACATTTCTCTGATGCGTGCCTTGATCCAATCAGCAGAAAAGAACTTGCGTCCCATATCCAGATGGAGTGCCCGCTCCTGCATCACCGGATAGTCGGTCACGGTTCCAAAGGCAAGGCGCTTGTCTTCCGCAGCCTGAACCAACAGTGCTCGCAGTGCATAAAGTACCGCACGTTCACTAGCAGCACGAAGATGAATATAGGGTCCGATCTCCAGGGTGTAGCTCTCCTGCTTGTCTGAATCGGTAGATCTATCTAGTTCAATATAGATATCTCCTGTCCCCGCTTCAGCCGCGGTTCCCTGAACCACCGGCAATCCAGCAGAAGGCAAGATGCCATCCGATATTTCAACTTGAACCAAATCAACAATCTGCTGCAAGGTGCTTTCTGCTGTATAAGAGGCAGGATCAATCACTAATCTGGACTGGGAATTCAATTTCCAAGCCTGCTCAGCATGAGTCCAGCCGGACTTAACACTGGTCATCACATAGTTATTTTTCGTTGTCATGGTCAATAATAATCCCCTTTGCGTAATAATCCATTCCGTATCTATTGTTAGTATACGCTATTGGCTTATTCAAACAACATGGATCATATAATCATCTCTATACATAGGTGTTCAGCATGTGGTCCCGATATTCGCTAGGCGTCTTGCCCGTGTGCTTCTTAAATAAGCGGCTAAAATACTTCACATCCTCATACCCCGTCATGGCCGCCACCTCACTAACTTTGGCCGGGGACACAGAGAGCAGTTCCATAGCCCGGCGCATACGTGTACCCGTGACATAATCGCCAAAGGTACTTCCTGTCTCCTTCTTGAACAATTCGCTAAGATGTCCCGGATGCAGATGAACATAGTTTGCCGTTTGCTGCAAGCTAAGCTCTTGGGGGGGACAGGACTCAATAAAGGCCTTGGCGCGCTGCACATGAGAGGTCTGCCCCTCTGCCAGCTTAGTATGGTACAGACTCATGATGCCATGCAGGTGACGGAACAGGATATCCCGTTGCTTCAGGCCCTCCGTAGGCTCCAGCAGGCAAGGCTCATAGCGGGCCTCATCCTCCCGGCCGATGGCCCGAAGCGTACGCTCCAGCCAGCGATGGGCTGCAACGGCTGCCGATTGCAGGCACGCCTTGAACGATAATGGCGTACATTCCGGATCAGCAATCAATGTTTCTGCCAAGATGCGGGTCCAGCTTTTTAAGCCCACTGCATCTTGCTCCAGCAAGATCCTCCCCAGCCCATTCTCCTCTTCTTGCGACAATACCGTTCTTCCACCTTGCCGCCTAGCTACCTCGCTGTAATCGATCAGATGCCCTCCTGTCAGCAAAGTATGGTAGGTGAGCGCGGTCCGAGCCGTAGCATAAGCTTGATGAACCTGCTGGTAGTCGTTAACCCAAGTCCCCTTGGCCGCATGCAGTTGGCATTTCAGCAGGGCTTCAATCCGCTCTATTATTCCTTCGTACCGGCCCTCCAGAGATACCCTCCTGACACAGACATTAATCCCTTCATGAATAAATATTTCCGTATGCGGCAACAGTTCTACCAGCATATTATGTACGGCAAAGCTGAGCAGCGAAGCCGCTTTCCCTTCCGCTCCCCAGCCCTCGGCTGCAACCAGGAGTACCTGCCATAAGCCCTCACCCTGGCCAAATCCCTCTTCACTCAAAATTGAGGCTGCCACCTTGGCCTCCCCGCCGATGACCCAGCGCTGTAATTGCCGGACCCGATCCTCCCGAGCCAGCCGCTGCGCATGGGATTCCTTCAACCGTCGCTCCATTAGCCGTTGCTTCGCCTGCAACACCGTCTTAATGATCTCTTCGGGCTTGCTTGTTTTGAGCAAATAATCCCCTACGCCTTGACGAATGGCTTGCTGGGTATAGTCAAAATCCCCATATCCCGACAGAATGATAACCTCCAGCCCGGGAAGCAGCCGGGAAGCCTCCTCAGCCAGTTCAAGTCCACTCTTACCATTCATTCGAATATCGGTCATGAGAATATCCGGACGTTCCTCTTCCAGACGCTCTAGTGCTTCTTCTGCAGAAGCGGCCGGGTGTAGCAGATGGAGGCCAAGCTCGCTCCAGGAAATGACACTGGCTAACCCGGTACGGATGATGACTTCATCATCAACGATCAGTATGTTCATGAGGAACCTCCTCCATAAGCGGAATCGAAAACGATACCTGCGTGCCTTCACCTTCCCGGCTCTCCACTTGCAACAAAGCCGCCTTGCCATAATGCAGCAGCAGCCGTTCGTTCACATTACCCAGTCCATAGCTGTCCCCTATTTGTGCTGATCGGTCTTGCTTGGAGAGCGGAGCTGCCAAGGCTTGGCGAACCTCTTGCAAGCGCTCGGGAGACATGCCAATTCCATCATCCAGCACCATTACCTTCATGGAGTGGCCCTCATGTTGCAGCAAAATCGTAATCGTTCCCAACCCTTCTCGCTTCTGAATGCCGTGAATCATTGCATTTTCCACCAGGGGCTGTAATAGCAGCTTGAGCATCCATTTATTCTGCAAATGCTCATCGACCATGTAATCTACGATAAATTTGTCTGGATACCGAATCGATTGGACACGCACGTAGTTATGAATATGCGCCAGTTCCTGCTCCACCGGACAATATTCCCGCCCTTGATTCAAGCTAATCCGCAAAAAATCACTTAACCCCTCGACCATCTCGGCTATCCTTCGTTCCCCCGACATTAAGGCGATCCAATGTACAGAGGACAAGGTATTGTATAAAAAGTGCGGGTTAATCTGTGCCTGGAGGGCGCGCAAATCTGCTTCCTTCTTGCGAACTTCGCCCTGGATCACTTCCCGCTTCAAGCGCTCGATGTGAGCACCCAACATATTATAGCTGCGGCCAAGACGGCCGATTTCATCATCTGCTTCGGCCGGGAAGCGTGGCAGAGGCCGCTCCGGATCGATACGCGAGAGATGCCGGGTCAATACACGCAGCGGCAGCGTAATTCGCCGCACGATGAACCAGATCAGCAGCACGCTGAGTGCCACGGACAAGCCTACGACAGCCGCAGTCAGAGTCAGCATATAACGGTTTTCAGCGCGATACTGATCGTACGGCACACTCCCTGTCAACACCCAGCCGGTGAGCGGCTGCCGGCGGTATAGCACCGTCGATTTCCCCTCCCCTTCCCCGTAGATCACACTTCCACTTCGATAGGCAGCTTCTTCCGGCCCCGCTGCACGGCTGGTAATTAGCTGCAAGAGCCCTGGTCTATAGGCCTCCAGCGGCTGACCCAGCCGATCTGAATCACTGGCAGAGAGGATTGCCCCGTCCTTCCCGATCAGTTCTACCTGTCCAGCCGCCTGCCCAAGCTCCGGTGCCTTCCAGTTGCGGGACAACTCTCGTTCATCCAGACTGATGGCCAGCCACCCCAAATGGCGGAAATCATGAACACTGCGGATAGGACGAAACAGGGTTATTACTTGCCGTGGCCCGGCGTAGTCGTGAACCTCATAGACACCGGACCACACTTTAACCCCACCGGCAAAGGCTTGTTCCGCCTCCTTAGGCAACCCACTTTCATACCAGAAAGCCGTAGACAGTCCAGCCTGGAATTGTCCTGGGTAAATGGCAATATTGGCAATGTACGGCTTGGAAGCCGCCAAATTGGTCATTCGTCCTACGAGCGCGATACGCTCACTTTCCTCATCCTCAGTTTCGCTAAGATACGCCTGCAAATCGCGTTCACCAATCAGGAAGATGGAGATCGTCTCGATATCCTCCAGCATGAACCGCACATTGGCATCCATTTGCTTCAGCATGTCGCTCCCCGTCAGCTTGGTCTTCTCCTCGGATATGCGGGAGGAGATCAGGAAGGCAAATAACCCGAGAGCCAGCATAGGGACGATCATCGAGCCTGCCACAACAACCGACAGCTTCCGCTGTAAGGATGAAGTCATCCAACCGCGCATGGCCATGCCCCTCCCTTTGGTTTCTGTAAGTTGTGCTTCTGATTTATGCAAAGAAGCCTTCCTTATCCTTTCACCGCGCCAGCGGTCATTCCCTTCATCATCTGCTCCTGAAATACCAAATACAGGGCAATCGTTGGAATCACGGATAGCGTCATCGCAGCCAAGGTCAAGCCGTAATCCGTCTGATAGCCATCGGCAAAATTGGCGATGGCCAGTGGCAGCGTCTTAAGCGCTGTTTTATTGATAAATACCAAAGCAAAGGAAAAATCGTTCCAGGAATGCAGAAAGCTAAGAATGGTCACGGTGGCCAGCGCCGGGATAGACATAGGCAACATGATGCGGAAGAACAAGCCCCATAACCCTGTCCCATCAATAAACGCCGCTTCCTCCAGATCGCGTGGCACGCTGGTCAAATAGGCCGTCAATACGAAGACCGCAGTAGGCAAGGCAAAGGCGGTATAAGGCAAAATGAGTGCCCAATACGTATTAAGCAGCGACATCTGCTTCATTAGAATGAATAAGGGAACCAGCGTGCTGTGAATCGGAATCAACATCCCCACGACGAAGAAGGCCAGCACTCCACCTTTCCAGCGGAATTGAAACCGGGCCAGAATGAAGGATGTCAGCGCGGCGATGAACAAGGTTAATACCAGCGCCCCCAAGGCTACGATCAATGAGTTCCCAAACGCCGTACCCAGGCGAGAGCTGTCCCAAGCCCGAATAAAGTTCTCGCTTTGCCACACTTGAGGTAGCCCAAAGGGACGTACATAGAAATCTTCGTTGGTTTTAAAAGCACTTAGCACCAGCCACAAAAACGGATATAAAGTCACGATGCCATAGCACGTCAGCAGGGTCCAAAATATCGCATTTCTCGTTTTCCGCCATATCGGATTTCCCGCTTGAGCGGAGGGTCCTGCCTTGCCCATGAACATCGGTGTTGTCGAACTCATGATAACCTCCCCTTTCCCCTTAGTCACGTGCTCTCCTGCGGTTGGTCAGCCACTGGCTGGTGCCGATCAGCAGCAGACTAATCAGCATAATGCTGGTTGAAATAGCGCTCCCGAAGCCATAACGATACGTCGCAAACGTCGAGTTATACATGTATGTGGCTAGCAGCTCAGTGGCATGAGCCGGCCCGCCCTTGGTCATGATATAGACCAGATCAAAGGATTTGAGGCTCCCCGAAATACAAAGAATAACCGCCACCTGCACGGTATTCTTGATCATCGGTAGCGAGATAGAGAGCAGCTTACGCACACCGGAGACGCCATCGATCTTAGCAGCATCGTGAATTTCACCAGGAATATTTTGCAGGGCAGACATAAAAATGATCAGGTATAGGCCCACATAACTCCAAATGAGCGGCGGAATTAAGGAATAAATGGCGATATGACCGTCGGACAGCCATTGCAGCTTCCAATCCCCCAGCTTGAGCGCATCCAGCAAAAAGTTCAGAATGCCGATCTGCGGGTGATAAATATACTGCCAAATCATACCGATGACGACTGTCGAGAGCACCATGGGCAGAAAAATCGCCGAACGCAGGAAGCGTTGCAAGAAATTATTTTTATGCAGTAGCACCGCCAACGCCAAGGCCAGCGGAATCTGCCCAAATACCGAGGCCAGCACGAAGATAACATTGTTCTTAAGTGCACGCCCGAACACGGGGTCCCTCAAAATTTCTGCATAATTGCCTAGTCCGATATATTTGGCCTCGCCCATACCGGACCAACTGAAGAAGCCATAATAAGCCGACCAGACGACGGGTACAAATACGAACAAGGAGTAGATCACAACGGCGGGCAATAGCCCGGTGATAATAAACCGCTTGCTGCGCAGTGCATGCATCCTCTTTTCACATCCTTTTAACCGAGAGTCCCTGCTTCAACAAGGCTTCATATAGAAAGCCCCCTCCTTATTAGGGCGAGTTCAACCCATTGTCGGGAGAGGGCCTGAGCTTAATTCTCTACTGCCGTAGCCTGAGCACTTTGAATTTTCGCTGCAATATCCTCGGCATTTCCGCCCATCAGCAGCTCTTGCAGGCCATTATTGACCACTTCCACCGTGGCTGAGCCGAGCTTGGAATCATATACCGGTACAATCTTCACATTCTGAATTAATTCATACAGCTCGACAAACAGTGGATGAGCCTTGCTCTTATCCAACTCGATGTTATAGCTAACCAGGGTACTGCTCTCCAGCGTCGCCTTTTGTCCATCCGGGCCAGCCAGCGCATAGAACAGCTTCATCGCTGCTTCCTTCTGACTGCCGCTTAGCTTCTTGCTTACGCCAAGACCCGTTCCGACCACTCCGGAGGTGGTATCCGGTGCCCCTTTACCGCCAGGGATGGCGGGCACAATGGTAATATGCGTATTATCCAGCACCTCAGGTGGTGCGTTGTTGACCAGATTCGCCAATGCCCAGCCGCCATTGATAACCATCGCTGCGTTACCTTGGAAGTAAAGCTGCATCATCTGCGTCTCATCCAGGCTATTGAAGCCCTCCTGGAAGGCACCAAGCTCACCCAGCTCCTGGAACATCTTCAGCGCTTCGATGAACTCAGGATCTGTGAACTTCGCTCCTTCCTGCTCGACGGCCTTCAGGAACCAATCTGTACCCGTGATTCTATCCGCCACGGTACTGAAGAACGTCGACTGTGCCACCCAGTTCGTTTTATTGCCCAGCGCGATCGGAATGACGCCGTTCTCCTTGAACGTTTGCACCGCTGTCTGTAATTCCTCCCACGTTTCAGGCACCTTTACATCATGTTGTTTGAACAGGGCATCGTTATAAAATACAAAGGAGCTAGGCGCCAGATTCATCGGTACGGAGTACACCTTGCCATCCACCGTGAAGCCGTCCAGCGCATTGGGAATAAAGTTATCCCGCCATTCAGGATTCGCATTCAATTCCTCATCAATAGGTTGCAGCAGATTACCCTTCACGAATTCCTTAGTCATCGCATCCGGGAACATGACGAACAGCTCTGGCATTTCATCTGCGGCAGCCACCGTCCGCAAGCGCGTTCTAAGACCATCGGTTGGCAGACCTTCATCGATTACTTCAATCTCCGGATGATCGGCACGGAAGTCCTCAATAATCTTACGCATCGCCACCGCCTTGGCATCCTGCCCCGTCCAGTTATGCCAAATGGAAATGCTAACCTTCTCTCCTTCTCCTCCACTGCCGGAGCCCTCATTCCCCCCACCACAACCGGAGAGCAATAACACCATCATGGCAGCACTGCATATCATAGCTATCCATTTTGTCTTCAAGAACGTTTCCCCCTTACTTTAAATTAATTACATTCTAATGGAAGCGTTATCAATAGGTAAGGTGACGATTTGCGGGCATAGGGGTGAAAAATATCGGATTGCTCTAAGGCGGGAGAAGCAAAAAAGAAGGCTACCCGGTGTGGACAGGTAACCTTCCAGAGCAATATGCTATCGGTTCTTCTCTTTCTCCTCACGTGCCTTGGCATCGCGTTCCATAGCTTCTTTTACAAAATCCCGTTTAGGAATTTTTTCATTAATGGCGAATAGGAAGAAGAGTATGATGATCTGAAGAATCAGAATGAGGATTAGCAGTTATATCACCCCGTTCATATTATTAAGAAAGACCCATGCTCTGCTATATTCCAGCAGCGATCAATCAGCTTAAAGAAGTCAATGCCACACGCTTCTTTAGAATCATTAGAGGTATATCCGTTTATTTCTGTTTTATCATACTTCACTTTAATCTGACATTCCCCTGTATACCCCACGCTCTTTTGATTAGTCAATTTCATCTTAGGGGCAAGTAGAGCATAGAACTGCTCTTCCTCTAGCCATTGTATAATATCGTTGATCTCCCATGCTGTCAGTTGTTTCTCGTAGACATCGTAGCTGGCGTAGCAGTCAACTTCATGGTAGTAGCGCTTTAAGAAGCCGATGTATTCCGATTCCTCATACAAATCAGTAATCGGGTCCTTGCTGTATATGACAACCAGGTTATAGCCAATTTCGTTACGCACCAGTCTGATACACCAACCATGATTTTTGGAATACCGATTTAAATAAAAGAGTTCAAAATCATTTTGGTCCCGGTAGTTATGATAATGTTTATACACATGCTGTTGTTCCGGGCCTGTCTTAGTCGGAATACGAACTTTCCTTCTCTGCTCCCTGATGATCTTCTGAGCTATTTTCTCATACTGAGCTGACAAATTTTGAATGGCCTCGAGGTTGAGCTTCTCATATGTCTTGAGCTGCGTATAGGTCTGTTCCGAGATGATATGCCGGGAAAAGGCCTGCTCCAACAATTGCATAAACTCTGTTGTATCAATTAGGCGATACGTATTTTCATTATAGGCTACAAAAGATTGCTCCATATACCTGGAATGTTCGGTCATATATTGGTTCGTGATTAAGTCTATGCCTACAGAATAAACAAATTCAAAGTCCTTCTTATCAGCCACAAATAGCTCGGCATAATAGACATTTCCAGCTTTCGTGTGATCTCTCATCTTCCCCACCCCGCTCATCCTAACCAGCTTTGGGTTTTATTTTAACTCAAAGTGATATCTACTTTAAACAGGTCACCCTCCACATGAACATCAAACTTCCCTCCATGAAGCTCTACAATGGATTTGGCAATCGCCAGACCCAGCCCCGAGCCCTCAGTATGGCGCGACGAGTCTCCCCGTTTGAACCTTTCCAGAAGCTCATCCATATCTCCGCTAAGTTCATATTTAGTTACGTTCTTAAAGGAGATCATTGCCTGATTACCAAGCTCTTGTACAGAGATATAGACGCGCGAGTGTTCAAGTGAATATTTCAGGACATTTCCAATGAGATTATCGAATACACGCCACAGCTTTTGACCATCCACTGAAGCATACACCGGCCCAGAACCGTTCAAGAATCTGAAGTGCAGGCTGGATTCAGCAATACTATCACTGTATTCTGCCAATGCCTGCTGGAGTAGCTGAATCAAATCAACCTTTTCCTTCACCACCTCCACATTTCCACTAGCCATTTTGGAGATTTCAAATAAATCATTAATCAGCACCTTGAGCCGCTGGGATTTCTGATCAATGATATTTACGTAAGCTTGCCGTTCGTCACGGGTTACGTCTTCCTTTTTCAGCAACTCCGTATAGGTAATAATAGAGGTTAACGGTGTCCGCAAGTCATGACTTACATTCGTGATGAGCTCCGTCTTTAATCGTTCACTCTTGGCCTGCTCATTCTGCCAGGTCTTGGCGGCTTGAGTTAACAGATTCATATTTCCAGCCATGACAGCCAGTACAGATTTACCCTTCACCGGAAGGTCTTGACGGATATCCCCTCTGGTCAGTTCTTCGGTCTTGATCACAATCTGGTTAAAATAGCCGATCTGCTTAATTGAGAGCCAAGCCATTGGAATGGCTGCCGCAAGCCAGAGAGCATACAAGAAGATCATTAAGGGATAAAATACGATGATTACCGTCAACGCTCCCCAAGTGAATACCATAAGCATAAGCGACACAGATTGCATGCCCACACTCTTTTTAAGAAAGGCGTTGGTAAAACCTGTTTTGACTTGACGAGACCCTAACTTCATTCGTTGGGCAGTACGGTACAGCAGGCTCCTCTCCCACTCTTGCCGAAGAAGCTGCCCGTTCGTCACAGCGTCCACTATATATTTTCCCTGAATAAAAGTAACCAGCACCAGCAGCGAGGCCAGCAGCCAGCCTGTCAGCATATCAACAAAGAATGTCCACAAACCTGCAAAATAGCTGTGATACAAGTACTCAAAGGTTCCTTTCATAAAAAACAGCAGGCTGACAGCACCGATACTGGTCAAGATTAACAACATGATCCGCAGATCTACAGGCAGCTTATTATAATACATCGCCCATTTGTTCCCTGACCAAAGAAGGAGCACTTTCTTATTGAGCTTGAGACCACAAATTAGGAGAGCAGCCATAGCCGCAAACACATAAGACCAGACAATGATTTGCCCTTGCCTGTACCTGTTGTACTCAACCATCAGGTCACTGCCTGGAGCTAAGTCTGAGGATACAGCGATCTCCCCTTGAAACGGGATGTGCTTCTCTTTCAGCTCCCCATGGGCAGTGTTAAAAGTCATGAGGTATACGTCATTGGGAACATAGTAGCGTGTCCGATAATGCAAGCTCTGGGAATTCATCTCTATTTCGGCTGCTCTCGCATCAACACTGCTCATATTTGTGTAAAATTTATCGGAAACGCTGCTTGTAAAATAATATTGAAACTGGTCATGAAACTTGGCATATTGGCTTCTGAAGATTTCTCTCTCTTGAAAGTATTCCTCCAGTTGCCGTTCCTTTTCGCGCAGCAGCTCAACCCGAGCAAAAGCCTCCATTTCAGCATCAGGATAAGCCCTCGCTTCTTCATGACCAGCCGGCGGTGCATCACTGATATAAAATTGATAATCGCCCGCCAAGGAGTCGGATTGAACCGTAATACCTCCTTGACTCATCCAGTAGTCAACGATCTCACCTTCCGTAACCGTCAATTGCTGCTTGGCTTCCTCAAGGGGCAGATCATTAAGCACGAACATGTTCAAGTAGCTAGCAAATTCATCTAGTTGCCCTTGAAAGGCCGGCGTATGAAAATAATTTCGTTGCGCATAATTACCGCCTAAGGAAAAAGTAATTACGATTCCGCTCAAACCAAAGGTGAGCAGGATTGCCCAAAAACCCACTATGTATTTATTTTTCCATTTTGTAGCCAATACCCCACACCACCTTTAAATACTTTGGATTTTTCGGATCAATTTCGATTTTTTCTCTTATTTTCCGAATATGAACCGCGACTGTATTTTCTGCGTTAAAGCAAGGCTCTCTCCATACCCGCTCATAAATCTCATGGATCGAAAATACACGCCCCGCATTTGTCATTAGCAACTCGACAATTTTATACTCGATCGGCGTAAGCTTGACCGCTTGCTCAAAGACCTTGACCTCCTTGGAGGCTGTATCCAGGATCAGGCCCTTTAGATCAATAAGGGAGGATATTTCCGCATAAGCCCCCAGGTTTACATATCTTCTTAGCTGTGACTTCACTCGGGCCACTAGCTCCATCGGATGAAATGGCTTGGTCACATAATCGTCGGCTCCTATATGAAGACCTAATATCTTATCGCTGTCCTCACTTTTAGCGCTTAGCATCAGGATAGGAATATTCTTCTCCTCACGAATTTTTGACGTTGCAGCAATTCCATCAAGCCCCGGCATCATAATATCCATAATGATAAGATGAACCTGCTGGCTGGATAGGACCGCTAGCGCTTCTATGCCATTCGTTGCCTTATGTACCGTAAGTCCTTCATTCTTGAGGTAAATTTCGATGCCATCCCGAATTTCCTTATCATCATCGACAACCAGCACAGCGTAATTGCTCATGCTCTCCCTACTTTCCCTATTAATCTGCTCTCATCATTGTATAGTAAAGGGAAAATCTTAACATTCATGAAGGAACTTTCTGAAGAAATTCTTAATTTTACCTCGTACACAGACTTTTAGAACATCCTCTATTACATAAAAAAAGCATCCTCCCCACTAAAAGGGAAGGATGCTCATCCTTGTATAACTATGTCCATTAGCCAATCCTGGTTTATCCCTGTACTTCCTTCACAATTTCACGAATGGCTTCAACCAGCGGAGTTGCAGGACGACCAAGCAACGTCTCCAGATCATCGCTGGCTATATCCAAGCCTCCCTCGCGAATACCGCTTTGGATTGCAACGAGGAAAGGAACGACCGGCTCCGGTACTCCCGCTCCGCGCATAGCCTCAGCATAACCTGCATCGTCCACATGCTGAATGGGAACCTCGCGCCCCAGCGCTTCACCCATGCTCTTGGCCAGATCATCATGGGTAAGCAGCTTACCCGAGAGCTCATAAATTTTGTTCTCATGACCTGTGCCAGCAAGCACCACAGCAGCAGCCCCGGCATAATCTCCACGCGTAGCCCAGCCTACCTTGCCACTACCGGCTGAGGTAATAACAGGAGCTCCGGCAAGAACGCCCTGGATCGTGCCTGTTTCATTTTCAATATACCAGTTGTTGCGCAGGAATGCGTAAGGAATGCCTGTCTTCAGGATGGCTTCCTCAGTGGCCTTATGCACGGGTGCCAAGGCTAGTTGGCTATCGGCTGCGTTCACCACGCTGGTGTAGGCAATGAACTGTACCCCTGCCCGTTTCGCAGCTTCAACGGCTGCCCCATGCTGACGCACCCGAGTGTCGTTATCCCCTTGCGTGGATACGATCAGCAGACGGTCAATGCCTGCAAAGGCCTTATCCAGCGAAGCCGGTTCATCAAAGTCCCCGTACCTCACCTCCACACCAAGCGCGCTCAGCGCAGAAGCCTTCTCAGGCTGACGTACACTAACCACGACTTCCCCTGCCGGAACCAAGCCTAACAACGCATCTACTACCTTGGAACCTAATTGCCCCGTTGCGCCCGTTACTAATATTTTCATCCTGAATTCCTCCCTTATCGTTAAATTCCTGATCAAGAATTTTTTAACCTGTAACCATTATAGTTTCAGGTTGGTGATAAGTCAAACAGCATTACTACTCCTGCAAAAACTATATAGTTGAACTAAAGGAGAGGCAGCGCTTGTACGAACATTATCTCGTCTGCTTCCTCGCCTAAATCATTTGTTCAACTTACATAGCTTCTACTCCAGATCAGAACAAAAACGAATACCTCTAACGGGAAATCCTCATGCTAATTCGCCTGTATTTCCCCAAATATCACATATAGCAGGAAATCCTCATGTTAATTTTGTGGTTTTACCCCAAAATCGACCATTTCACAATAATTAGCATGAGAAAATCCCTATAAACCCCCAATTTCGGCTGATATGCTCCATTTAGCGGGAGTTTTTCCCTATAATAAAAAATCCTCGAATAGAGCCTTCTTGGGAACCAGTGGTATTCAGCTAATTCTTGGGATACGTGCAATTCCCCTCATAAGTCTTACTAACGGTCAACGTCAACCGCTAATCTTTAAATTGAGCTTCTATTCCTCCTTGAACAGCTCTTCCAGCATCCCCGCCCGATGGTTGACGAATTCCTTCATAATGACAAAATGGTCCGTCGCCTCCAGCACCGTTTGTTCAATCCCGGCAGGGGTTAATTGGTACATCAAGCTGTCTGGATAAGCCATCAAAATAGGTGAGTGCGTTGAAATGATAAACTGCGAATGACGCCCCACCAATTGATGAATTCGGGATAACATCGCCATCTGGCGATAGGGAGACAAGGCGGCTTCAGGCTCATCCAGAATGTATAGGCCACGCCCGCCGAAGCGGTTCATAAAGGTAGCAAAAAAGGACTCTCCATGCGACATCATGTGCAAGGATTTCCCTCCGTACGAGTCCTTAATGGCTCTCCCAGCCATCGGCTGTCGGTCCAGTTCATCGATGGCCGTCGCCAGATTATAGTAACTTTCTGCCCGGAAGAAGAAGCCATCCCTCGGCCTCACCGCCCCACGAACCATCCGAAGATAGCGGTACAACTCGGAATGCGTCTCCGCTGTAGCAAAGTTTAAATTGAGTGTTCCTCCCTCTGCATTAAAACCAAGCGCAATCGCGATGGCCTCCAGCAGGGTCGACTTCCCCATCCCATTTTCTCCAACAATATAAGTGACCTTGGGATGGAACTCCAGGCGTTCCAGTGAAGTCACGGCCGGAAGGTTGAAAGGATAGGCCCCAAAGCCGGGAACCTCTCCTCGCAGCAGCAGCATGGACCGCAGATAAGCATGCATATTCATGCCATGGTTCCCTCCATTCATTTACTCCTCCATAAGTCCGCCGTGATACAGGCTATAATAGAACCCGCGCTGCGAAAGCAACTCCTCATGTGGTCCCTGCTCAATTAGCCTTCCTTCTTTGAGAACGATAATTTTGTCAGCCATGCGAATCGTGTTCAGACGGTGGGCAATGACAAAGCTGGTGCGCCCCTGCATCAAGCGATGCAAGCCCTCCTGAATTTTGATTTCCGTCACCGTGTCGATGCTGCTTGTAGCCTCATCCAGCACAAGGATGGACGGATTAGCCAGAATCGCCCGTGCGATCCCAAGCAATTGACGTTGCCCCTGACTGATTCCTCCGCCCCCCACATCCAGCACCTTGTCGTAACCCCCAGGCAGCCGGACAATAAAGGAATGTGCGTTAGCCAGTTTGGCTGCTTCTTCTACCTCGGCATCGGTGGCATCCAGCCGCCCATAACGAATGTTCTCGCGGACCGTGCCCTGGAACAGGAAGGAGTCCTGAAGCACAAAGGCCATATGCGAACGCAAGCTCTCGCGGCGGATTGTCCTCGTATCATGTCCATCAATAGATATTGTTCCCTCTGATGGCTCATAGAATCGTGACAACAATTGAATTAATGTCGTCTTTCCCGCCCCTGTTGGCCCAACCAGGGCAATTAACTCTCCGGGCTCCGCCTCAAAATTGATGTCCTCTAACGTATTCCCCTTATCGTCTTCCCCATAGGAAAAGGCTACCCCGGAGAAAGCAACTGCTCCGCGCACAGCGTCCAGCTCCACCGCTTCCACTTCATCGCTGGCTTCCACCTGCTCGTCAAGCACTTCAAATACGCGTTCTGCCCCGGCAATCGCTGATAGCAAGGTATTCCACTGATTGGCCAGATCATTTAACGGCCGGGTGAATTGACGGGCATATTCCACGAACACGATAATAACCCCTATCGTCACCGCACCATGACCGCGAATAGCCAAGATAGCCCCGATCCCGGCAACCATGGCAAAGCTAAGATTGTTCAGCCCATTCATCAGCTTTGGGATAAATCCGGAGATAGTCTGTGCCCAGAAGCCGGAGCTAAGAATGGTCTCATTGCGCTCACGGAAGTTCCGCAGCACGCGCTGCTCCTGAGAGAAGGCCTTAATGATTCGCTGGCCGGACAAGGTTTCTTCTATATAGCCATTCAGACTGCCCAAATCCTGCTGGCGTTTGCGATACAAAGGACCCGTCCGCTTCGTAATCCACCGCATGCCAGCCAGCATAAGCGGAACAACGAGAAAGGTTAACAACGTTAACAACGGACTGAGATACAGCATCACCGCCAGCGTCCCCAGCAAGGTCAGAACACTGGAGAAAATTTGAATGGCCGAGCTGTTGAGCGTAGAACTGACGTTATCCATATCATTGGTCATCCGACTCATGATATCGCCCTGCTGCCGCTTCCCATAGAAGGGAATCGGTAGCTTGTGAAGCTGGGCGAATAACTCGGAGCGCATGCGGTACACCGTTTCCTGAGCAATCTCGATCATCCATATATTTTGCAGCCAGGTGGTCAACGAAGAACCGGCATATACTGCCAGCAGGCCAAGCAGGAACAGCCCCCACGATCCGCCTCCACCCTCAAGGTAATGGTCCACGGCCATACCGACCATGTACGGACCCAGCAGGGCCAGCCCTGAACTGAACACAACCATCAACAGAACGGCTCCAAGCCGGGCCCGATGCACGGATAGATACTGCCAGATTCGTCCCAGCGTACCCGACCAGTTCTTGGCCCTGACCTTAGGAGCTGGCATTCCCCGGCTTCCGCCATGTCCGCCCCGTCTCTGCTTCTCCTGTGCTATCGCCCGTTCAGCCTGCACATCGCGCTCTGGATTCCCCTTACTCACGTCCAGCTTGGGATAAGGATGACGAAAGGGCTCAATGAAGGTCTTGAACATGCTGCACCTCCCCTTCCTTGCCATATTGGGATTCATAGATGCGACGATATAACGCCGAGCTTTCAAGCAATTCCTCGTGCTTGCCGCTTGCGATCAGACGCCCATCGTCAAGCAGCAGGATTAAATCTGCAGAAGCTACGGCACTGATCTTTTGCGTGACCAGCAGGGTGGTGCAGGAGAGATGCGATACTTCCTCCAGCAGGGCAGCCTCCGTACGTACGTCCAGAGCACTGGTGCTGTCGTCCAGAATGAGAATCGAAGGCTGCCGCACCAACGCTCTGGCAATCGATAAACGCTGCTTCTGTCCACCCGACAGGTTCACACCACGTTGACCGAGCCGCGTCTTGTAGCCGAGCGGAAGGCGGGTGATCATCTCATGGATCTGCGCACGCCTGGCCGCCGTCTCAATCTGCCGGTCATCCGCCTCTTCCAGTCCCCACGCAATGTTCTCCCGAATCGTTCCGGTGAACAGCATCACCTCTTGGGGAACGTAGCCGATGGCATGACGCAGTTCGGTACGGTCTACTTCCCGAATGTCCCTGCCGTCGATGCGAATCGTTCCCTCAGTTGGTTCGTACAGCCGGGGCACTAGCTGGATCAGCGAGGACTTACCGGAGCCCGTTGCTCCCATGATTGCTACTCGTTGCCCCGGCTTCACGGTGAAGGACACCTGCTCCAATACAGCCTCCTCCCGGCCCGGATAATGGAAGGACACCCCGGAGAATTCAATGGCCCCCTGGATTGGCGTGAGGGCGACATCCGGACTATCCTTCCTATCCACAACTTTCGGCTGCACAGAATTCCCGGCAATGACCCCAAGTTCTGCTTCCGGATCATCGGTGGTCAGCACCTCCCGAATCCGCCCTTCCGACGCTGAAGCTCGGGAGAACGAATTCATAATCCATGACAATGCCGACAAAGCGCCAATCGTGCGCAAGGAATAGTTGATAACGGCGACAACCTCACCCACGGTAGCCCCGCCACTTTGAATCTCCAGCCTCCCAAACCACAGCACCGCAATAATTCCGGCATTCATGACGAATAACAGAAATGGCATCGTAGTCTCCGTCAGCCGCAATGCCGTAACCGAGTCTTCTCTTAACTCGCGATTGCGCCGCTGAAACCGGCCGATCTCATGGCCCATACGCACGAATACCCGAATCAGCCGCATGCCGGTCAGATTTTCCTGAATCAAGCCATTCATACGGTCGGTACGCTGCTGCACAGTTCGGAACAAAGCCGCCGCCTTCTTAATCATCCACAACACGAACCACAGCAGTATAGGCACCATCACGGTGAGCAGAAGCCCCAGCTTCGCATGGACCAGAAGGGCCATAACCACGCTGCCAATCACTAATAATGGAACCCGCGTGGCAAAGCGCAGACTCATGAAGATCATATCCTGCAGCACGGTGATATCCCCGGTCAGCCGAGTGATTAACGAGGAAGCCGCAAAGCGGTTGAACACCTCATAGGAGAACGATTGTACCTTCTCATACAACTTGTCCCGAAGATCATAACCTACCCCTTGGCTGACGTGAGCAGCAAAAAAGGAACTGCCGATGCCTCCAAGAAAAGCGAGCAACGCACTACCTGTAAGGACTCCGCCCCAGAGCCAGGCGACGGCCACATTACCTTCACGAATGCCATCATCAATGATACGGGCAATTAATAGCGGCTGAATGAGTTCCACAGCCAGTTCGATGAATAGCATGGCAATCGCCGAAATGGCGGCTACCCGGTACTTTTTAAGAAATCCAAATATGACAGTCATCCCTACCCCTCCGTTTCCGGCCCAGTCCGAAGACAAATAAAGCCCCTCCTGACGGCTTGGCCGCAGGAAAGGCATAAGCTATAACTACATCCGTCCAGCCTCACTCTGGACAAATTCAAAGACCGCGTCCACCTTCTCTTCCGTCAGTTGGCCGCTATTATCGAATACATAAATAGATGAAGCGGGAATATCCCAATTAATCTCCGGTACGAATTGTACCCGCTGCTTGAAGTCGTCCCAATGGCTCAGCTTCCAGCTATCGCGGTCCGTGCTTCGTTCAATAATTCGTTCTTTCTGCGTATCCATGTCCTCAAGCGTAACCACAACGACCTTCACGTCTACCTCTTGACTCGACATACCTGCATCTTGCAGAAGCCTCCCCAGCCATTCCCGGCTCTTCAGCTCTGCTGTAAAGGGGGAGATCATGAAGACATTCTGACCCGCCGACAGATTCTCAATACAGATATCACGGGTGGCCTCATACTCCAAATCACGCAAATGTTTTTTGTAAAAATCAGAGTCCCGGTCGTTGGTATCCAGCCCATTCATCTCCAGAATTTTCTCGGCAAAGCGGCCGCCCACCGTATCCCGATCCAGGAAAGCCGCGGACATGCGTCCTGCCAGCTTGCGGGCCACCGTGGTTTTCCCTGTCCCGGCAACCCCTACAAAAAAGACCAACTTCAACATGATGTCATATCCTCCTAAAGTCAACTTATTCTATTGTACTATTTAACAGTGGTTCACAGCCATCCCCCGGCACAAAAAAAGCCGGCATCCGGAATCTCCCGGACCGCCGGCTCTGTAACTCATTAACGCTAAGCCTATCCCTGACGCAGGCGAGTCTCCCGAACCAGCTCACGAACATTATCCTCCAGACGACTAACCAGCTCGTCGGCCAGTTCGAAGCCCCCCTCCTCCTTGCGCGCGACCTGCGAGTCCACCGTGTAGACGCCACCCAGAATATAACGCGCACCAAGTACGGACAGCACAGGCTTCAAGGCATATTCAATACTGAGCAGATGGGCCAGACTCCCCCCAATAAAGAGGGGCAAGACCACCTTGCCAGTTAATCCTTTTTGCGGGATTAAGTCCAGGAACGTCTTCAGCACGCCGGTATACGAAGCTTGATACACGGGACTTGCCACGATGATAGCATCCGCTTCCGCCACTCGGGCATTGGCCTTGACGATGGCCTCGCTCTCAAAGCGGGCGTTGATCAAATCTTCCGCAGGCAATTCACTGACATTCAGTCGGCTCACTTCAAATCCCTCTTGAATGAGTAATTCCTCTGTCCGTGCTATAACCGCGCTAAGCCGTGAACCCGGCGTAGGACTGCCGTTGATGATTGTAATCTTCATGAATAGGTTTCCTCCCTGTATATGGCGAATATATGTTATGCATAATTCCGACAAAATGACTACACTTTAAAATGATGCTATCAACATTTTAAGCAAAAGTCAACGCAAACCCTACTCGTCCAGCCTGTTCATCATCGCCTGGTCTCATTTTTATCCCCTGAACTTGAATCCAGCAAGCTCATGTGCAATAGTGGAAAGAGGAAACTGGAAAGGGTGATCGTCTTGTCACTGCCGGACTTTATCGCCTGGCTGCATCAGCAGGATCATTCCGCATTCGCAGCCTTCATTGGATTAATTATTATTGCAGGCTTATATGGCGCCTCGCGCTACAGCATATCTCGGAACGAACAGACCCGCCTGGAATACATAATGCTTAGCCTGGAGCGGTATGCCGCTGCCTCGGCCTCGCTGATTACCGTTCTACAGGAAGACGAAGTCTCGGCCGCGCAGCAGCATAAGGATCTGAACGAGAAGCTGCTGGCATGCCGTACCGCTCCCTACGCAACGGATAATGTGTTAGCCTTCATAGCCGATGGTGATGAAGCTCGGTTGCCCATCCTGCTTAGAGCGATTGAACGGGAAAGCGAGCAGCTTATTGCCGAACGCAACAGACTGCTAAATCGCCGGGAACGACCCGGATGGGGAAGCTGGATTTGGCGTATATGTCGCCCCTTGCTCCCTGCGTTATGCACATTCGCTCTTGGAGGACTGCTGTTAGGGTCGCTTGGATTGCTGCACACGTCCTTCTCCGGCCGTGTTAATAGCGAATTCATAATCTTCTCCTGGATTCGCCTGGCTTCGGTCTGGCTCGCTCTACTGCTGATTTATCTTGCCACCTCTGGTGGCCCTAACCGACATCCTCGCGCATTCTCGATGCGTGTATTAGCTCTCTTTATCGGCTTACTAACCTTGTTGCATCTCGCAGGCCTCTGGCTCGCTCCTTACATTTTGGGTCTTCAAGGGCTACTGTTGCTTGGCGGCTTCCGCCTGAACGGTCGCAAGCCCCGCAAAGCCCGCCCTTATGCAGGCCAAGCCGATCCTGCCGCACCAGGCACTATGGCGAAGGATGCTGAGTCTACATCACCGATGCTCAGTGAAGATGATCAGATGCAATAACACCCTCTACTCCGGGCAGAATCGCACCGGAATAGAGGGTGTTTGCATAAGCATCAGCCATATCATTATGATTCGCGAATAGCCTTGGCAGCACGGCGTGCAGGAACAGCCGACCGCGCCGCACCTGTGCCGAGTTCATAGCGTTTGCGCTCCGTCCGTTCCACCTGAACAATCTGTCCTTCATGAACCACGATGTTCAGGGAACCGAATTCCAGCCCACTGAGCAGTTCCCCAATCCGCTCCAGCCATACTTCATCTACTTTTAATGGTTTTGCCATCACGACAGCCCTCCCCAACTATATTCAGTTCTTTCGTTAATGACGGCTCTTGCGTGTAAACCAGCCCTTCAGTAACAACGTGACCAGCGCCAGCAACAATAGCAGAGATGCAACCGCAAATGAAGCGGAGAACTGGTATTCGTTGTACAAAATTTCTACATGCAGCGGCAACGTGTTTGTTTCTCCCCGAATATGCCCCGATACGACGGACACAGCCCCAAATTCCCCCATCGCCCGGGCGTTGCATAATACGATGCCATACAGTAGTCCCCATTTGATATTAGGCAAGGTGACCTTCCAGAAAATACGAAATCCCCTCGCGCCCAGCATGACCGCCGCCTCTTCCTCCTGCTGCCCTTGATCCTCCATCAACGGAATCAATTCCCGGGCAACGAACGGGAAGGTGACGAAGATCGTAGCCAGTAAAATACCGGGAAAAGCAAAAATAATCGATATATTGTGTTCATCCAGCCAAGGGCCAAACCAGCCATTGGAGCCATACACCAGGACGTAAATCAAGCCACCGATTACCGGAGATACAGCAAAAGGCAAATCGATTAGCGTCACAAGTACCTGCCTGCCGCGGAACCTGAACTTCGTAATCGCCCAGGCAGCAGCTACGCCAAATACCGTATTCAGCGGAACGGTGATGGCTGCTACCAACAACGTGAGCCTCAAGGCCGATAAGGCATCAGGATCTCTGATCGCCGCTACATATACTCCCCAGCCTCGCTTGAGCGCTTCCGTCAGCACCACCGCCAGCGGCAGAACAATTAACCAAAGCAGCACCAGTCCGGCGGCTGTCACCAGCACCCATTTCATGACGTTGGAATCTTTCTTTGCCGCTCTGCGCGGTGTTGTTGGTTGACCCGCAGCCATGGGCACAGTACCTGCCATGCTCTTCCCTCCCGTCCACTCAATCATGTTCCGGCTTGTCTTCTACCGCGCTTCATTAACGTGCAGTTTTACGGATTCGGCGCTGCAGTGAATTGATCAGAAGCAGCAGCACAAAAGAAATCAACAGCAGCATTAAAGCCACTGCCGTGGCCCCGGCATAGTCAAATTGCTCCAGCTTGGACATTATCAGTAGCGGCGCAATCTCCGTCTTCATCGGCATATTACCGGAAATGAAGACCACCGAGCCATACTCCCCAATACCACGGGCGAAAGCAAGCGCAAAGCCGGTAAGCAGCGGTGGCAGTAGCTCGGGCAGCACCACCGAACGGAAAGTGCGAAGACGACTCGCTCCAAGCGTAGCGGCCGCCTCCTCCACCTCAGCATCAAGATCTTGCAGCACCGGCTGGACGGTTCGGACGACGAAGGGAATGCCAATGAACATCAGCGCCAGTGTAATCCCAATAGGCGTAAAGGCTATGCGCAATCCCAACGGCTCCAGCAGCGAGCCGATCCATCCGTTAGCAGAGTAGATCGCCGTTAATGATACCCCGGCAACAGCAGTAGGCAAGGCAAATGGAAGATCAATCATGGCATCAAATACGCCCTTGCCAGGGAAATCATAACGCACCAGCACCCAGGCAAGCAGCAGGCCCAGCACCGCATCGATCAAGCCGGCTGCCGCCGCCGTCAGGAAGCTTACCTTGTACGACGCCAGCACCCGAGGATCGGTCGCAATGTCCCAGAACTTCTCCCAGGTGAGCCCCGTCGAATTCAGCAGCAGAGCCGAGAGCGGAATCAATACGACCAGACTGAGGTACAAGACGCTGTATCCCATCGTCAGGCCAAAGCCGGGCAAGACGCCGCGCTTCGTAGTGCCACTATGCATAGAACAACTCCATCCTTTCAGGCAGGGCGGTTACTGCGGTACATAGATTTGACTAAAGATGCCATCATCCTTGAAGTGCTTGGTCTGAGCCTCTCCCCAGCCGCCGAACTCATCGATGGTAAACAGCTTGATCTCCGGGAACTGATCGGCGAACTTCTCTTGAACGCTCGCCAAGGTTGGACGATAATAATTCTCTGCGGCAATGGTCTGTCCTTCCTCGGTATAGAGGTATTTCAAGTAGGCTTCGGCTACCTCCCGTGTCCCCTTCTTATCCACATTCTTGTCTACAATCGCCACGGGCGGTTCGGCCAAAATACTTTCCGACGGATACACAATGTCGAATTTATCCGGGCCTAATTCCTTCACAGACAACCAAGCTTCGTTCTCCCAAGCTAGCAATACATCCCCCAGGCCACGTTCTACGAAGGTAGTCGTCGATCCACGGGCTCCGCTGTCCAACACGGGAACATGTCTGAACAATTCCTGGACGAATTCCTTGGCCTTCTCTTCATCATTATTGTTGTTGTGCAGAGCATATCCCCAGGCTGCAAGATAATTCCAACGTGCGCCACCGGAGGTCTGCGGATTTGGCGTAATGACTTCCACGCCTTCCTTGATCAGATCATCCCAGTCCTCCAAGCCCTTGGGATTCCCCTTGCGGACCAGAAAGACGATGGTCGAGGTATAAGGTGAACTGTTAAGCTCGAACCTCTGTTGCCACCCTTCGTCAATCAAGCCACTCTCTTGAATGGCATCAATGTCGTACCCCAGTGCCAGAGTAACTACATCCGCCTTCAACCCGTCGATGACCGACCGGCTTTGCTTGCCTGACCCCCCATGCGACTGCTTAATCGTGATTTGCTGTCCGCTCTCCTGCTTCCAATACGCAGCGAAGGCTTCGTTATATTTCTCATACAATTCCCGAGTCGGGTCGTAGGATACGTTCAGCAGCTCAACAGCCTTCGGTTTGTCGCTTCCCCCGGACGCATCCGCCTTCGCACCGGCAGTTCCGCTTCCTCCTTCGCCCGCCGAGCAAGCTGCCATCACCACAACCAATGCTATTGCCAGACCATTCAGAATTCCTCGCTTCAACCTTCTGCTCATCGTATCACTCCCTTAGCTCCCTTTTATTGTTCGCGTTACATAGACACGGCAGGCTAACTCGCTCCTCCAAAAGTCAGGTGAACACACCGGAGCCTACCACCAGCAGGGGCTTCTACTCCTCATCCCGCTCCCTATCCTCTCTCCAGTGCTTGTCACCACGCCTCTTAAAAAACAGAAAAACGCCCTGTCCCTACGGTCAAACCGAGCTACTACCCGTGTCTGCCGAGGCAAGCAGAGCGTTCCTCCGTTTGTACGGCGGGAACTCAATTAATCCTACCTGTTTAGTATGCTATGGTGTTATTTTATATGCGTCGTCTACTCCTGTCAAACCTTTTTATGTAAAAATTTGAAAAATCACTTCTCAACCCAGGGGGCAATGCAAGATGGCTTGCTGATAGTCACGTTTTGCCCGGTTAGCTCAAGCCGCCCTGTTAGCTCATCTCGCCGTAACACGGCGATATTGTCGCTGTACTGGTTAGCCACAAGCACATAACTTCCCAGCATCGCAAAATTACGCGGCCAACTTCCTCCTGCGGCTGTCCAGGATGGATCATGAAGATACCCCGTATCGGGATCAATGCGGAAGCCCACGACACTGTCATGCCCCCGATTGGAGCCATAGACAGATCGCCCATCTGAAGATAGATGAATATCTGCTGGATAATTCTCCCCCGTGTACCCATCCGGCAGCGAGCAGATATGCTGCACCGCCTCCAACCGGCCCTCTACGGGATTGAAGGCATAGGTCGTCAGCGTACTGTTCAATTCATTAATGCCATAGGCGAAGCGTTGAGAAGGATGAATGACGAAATGCCGCGGCCCCGCACCTGGTGGTAAGTCAACCTCGCCATGCCACTTCAAGTCTCCTCCCTCCAGCCGATAGATGATAACCTTGTCGGTTCCCAGATCAGAGGCAAAGGCGAATCGCCCATCCGGACTTGGGACCAGGCTATGGGCATGAGCAGACTCCTGCCGCTCCGCATTCACACTGCTCCCCTCATGACGGACCCGGGCGGTCATCTCTCCTGGCGCCCCATTCGTATCCAGCGCAAAGACATTGACATCACCACTGGAATAATTGGCTACCAGCAAGTGCCGCTCGGTCCCCGGCAGCAGCGCCAAATGACAAGGGTCCGCCCCCTCGGTGCCCACATTGTCCCCCATCTTGGTAAGGCTCCCCTCCTTGGGATCAATAGCATAACCGGCTACCTGTCCCTCGCTCTGTTCACTAACGGTATATAGCCGTAATTTCTTAGCATCCGTGATTAAGAAGGAGGGATTTGCTATCCCCGCCTGCTCCTGTACTATTCGTATTTTGCCGGACTGAAGCTCAAGTTCGCACAAATAAATACCCGACTCGCTCTCCTCCGCGTAAGTTCCAACATAAAACCGTAAACTCTCTGCTTTTTCCTTATTCATAAGTGATAAATTCCTCCTATTGTTGATCTGATATTCTTTAAAGCAAGGATTTGAAACAAAGTGGAACTACTGTGATATAATCGTGATCAAAAGATGACTTTTTTTGAACTACCACTTGTAGAAAGGGACTCTTGCATGAACCTGATCACGAACCTGATTAATTCTCCATATATGCCGTTTGCCTTTACTTTTGGTGCGCTCGCCATGGCCGTGACCGCTCTATTCATTCGATTAAAGGCCAGTCGTCGGCCTATTACCGTCAAGAAGATTATCATCCCGCCGCTAGGCATGACGACCGGGTTTGGCATGTTCATTGTCCCGGAGACCCATATTCCGATACTTTGGGGTTTGATTGCCTTTGTCTGCGGCTGGTTCTTATTCTCATACCCGCTCATCCGCACGACCAAATTCGAGAACATTAACGGCGAGATTTATGCCGAACGTTCACGGAGCTTCGTCCTGATTCTGATTGGGCTACTCATCGTAAGGCTGTTGCTTCACGAGGTCGTGTACCAATACATCTCCGTCATGCAGACGGGAGCCGTCTTCTTCTTGCTTGCCTACGGCATGATTACCCGCTGGCGGCTCTTCATGTTCAAGCAATATCGCTCGATCACGGGTGATTGAACCGCGGCTTGAACTCGGAAGCATGAACGGTGACTCCCTTCAACATATTAGATTTTAGATGTACTTGCAATCCCCGGACACAAGCCAGAACTTCTGTGTAAAACAAAAAGAAGCTTTCCCCACTGAAATCAGTTCGATGGGCAAAGCTTCTTTATTGTTGTTGACCTTAGAGCGGCGTATCTAAGCCTTCTTGGTCGCCGATTTATGTTCCGAGCTGGGATTTGACAATTGAGGAAGCATGCGCGTTCCTTTTACCATTTCGGAAGAGCAAAGCGGACAAACAGGGCTGTAATCGAAGGTGAAGTTGTCCCGCATCCATCCGTTGCAATCCTCACTCGTACAAGTCCAAACCGGTGTATTCTCCTCAGGAATTTCTTCTAACGTTTTTTTACGGTAGTTCATAATTCCCCTCCTCCAAAAGTGAGCATGTCAGCCACCCGGATGTATTGGTTAGTTCTAAATATATACTATTCAGAGGCCGAAGCGAACTTCAAAATAATTAACCTCATGAACTAAAAAGAGTTAATAAAAACTGCCCTTAATGCGAAAACGCATTAAGAGCAGTTTCAGCCTGCATTACAGTTTTACAACGTTTTCAGCTTGTGGGCCGCGGTTGCCTTGAACCACGTTGAATTGTACGCGTTGGCCTTCGTCCAGCGTTTTGAAGCCTTCGCCAGTGATCGCGCTGAAATGTACGAATACGTCATTTCCGCCTTCCACTTCGATAAAGCCAAAACCTTTTTCTGCGTTAAACCATTTAACTGTTCCTGTTTCCATGAAGGTATACCTCCTGTTTAAAGATTAACATGATCCATTTTTTCTACTTACATAAAAAAAATTCACATATTGAAAAAAGTTCCATTTTTTTAAAAGTGACACTCTTTTCAATGTGTGAATATCTTCTTCCAAAAATAAGAGTTATTTGTATTATAGCCCGTTGGCAAATAAAAAGCAAATCTCCTGTGCAATTCTAATAAAAAAAGGGCCAGGGTGGACAAATGGGACGCAATCTCCTTATAATGACAGGGTAAGCTGCAGTTGAATAGTTCGGGGGTGCCGGGACATGGCCGGCTGAGATTGTATTCCTTATAATACTGACCCTTTGACCTGATCTGGATAATGCCAGCGTAGGGAGCCATGATTAATGGAAGAAGCTTTGCTTCATTTCCGTCTACCTGTCGCGTCCCAGTCTGGGGCGCTTTTTTTGCGTCCAGGCCGTTGTCCCAAGGCAGCAGGCCGTTTACGGACAGTCATCCAGGGTTATACAAGAACAACGCTGCGGAAATAAATGATAAGAAGGAGACTACTGCCATGAGAAAACAACGAAAGCTCGGCACATTCACCACGCTGACCCTCTGCGGCATGTTGCTGGCACTCGCACTGAGCGGCTGCGGGACCAATGCTAATTCAGGAGCGGCGAACAACACTTCCGGAGGTAACGGCAACAATTCGGCGGCCACCGAACCGGAAGCATCATCAAATGAAGAATTGCGGGATATTAGACTGGTGCTCGACTGGAGCCCTAACACGAACCATACCGGACTTTATGTCGCTAAGGACCAGGGATTTTTTGAAGAGGAAGGCCTGAACGTCGATATCGTACTGCCGGGGGCCGGTGGTGCCGATGCAATGGTTGCCTCGGGTGAAGTCCCGTTTGGCGTCAGCATTCAGGAGAACGTCACACAAGGACGTATTCAGAACGTTCCGCTCGTTTCTCTAGCTGCGGTCATTCAGCATAATACCTCCGGATTTGCCGCACCGGTAGCCAAAAATATCAAATCGCCCAAAGATTTTGAAGGCAAAGCTTATGGCGGCTGGGGTTCCCCTGTTGAAGAAGCAGTTATCAAATCGATTATGGATTTGCAGGGTGCCGATTCCAGCAAGGTGAAGTATCTGAACATCGGAGATGCCGACTATTTCACAGCCGTGAAGCGGGACATCGATTTTGCCTGGATTTTTTATGCCTGGACCGGTATTGAAGCTGAGCTTCGTGGTGAGCCGCTGGATATGCTGTACGTGAAGGACTTCTCTGACCAGCTTGACTACTACACCCCGATCATCGTTACCAACGAGCAGACCATCAAGGATGACCCGGAACTGGTCAAAGCATTTATGCGGGCCGTTACGAAGGGTTATGAGTACACGATCGATCAACCGGAGGCAGCCGCAGAAATTCTGCTCAAAGCCGTACCGGAATTGGACAAGGACCTGGTTGTAGCCAGCCAGAAATGGCTGAGCCCGAAATACCAGGAAGATGCCCCGCGTTGGGGAGAACAAAAACGTGAAGTCTGGGAGAACTATGCGAACTGGATGCACGAACGGGGCTTGCTAGAGAAGCCACTTGAGGTTGATGCCGCCTTTACCAATGAGTTCTTGCCTGAATAATACAATAAACTCTCATCTTGAAAGGATGGTTACCTACTATGCCAAACGCACTACTCAGTATTCAAGTGATTCCAAAGACACCCGGCGGTGAAGATGTTATTCCTTATGTAGACCGCGCTATTGAGGTCATTCAGGATTCTGGAGTCAAATATCAGGTTAACCCACTAGAGACAACCATGGAGGGAGAGCTTGACGAACTGCTGGAAATTGTCAAGAAAATGAATGAAGCGTTGGTCGAATTCGGCAGCAACGGCGTCATTTCACAAATCAAAATATCTTATAATCCCAAAGGTGTCAGTATGGACAAGCTGATAGAGAAATATCGGCCATGAATCTCCGCAGCCTGTGGAACAGCATTTGGCCGCCCCTCGTGGCGGTCATCTTGTTTTTACTGATCTGGCAAGGAGCAACCACCTGGTTCCGGATTGAAAAATGGATTCTTCCCAGCCCCGTAGATATCGGCCGGGAAGCGGCAGCAGGAGCCACGGGCTTATGGGGACATACGCTGGCAACGCTGCGACTGATGCTGATGGGCTTTGCCATCGGGACGCTGGTGGGTCTTATGGTAGCTTTTACCCTGCACTATGTACCATTCTTAAAAAAATCACTGTACCCGCTTATCATTTTGAGTCAAAACGTGCCTACCATCGCCCTCGCCCCTCTGTTGATGATCTGGTTCGGCTTCGGGATATTGCCCAAAATTATCGTAATTACGCTGGTTTGCTTCTTCCCGGTGGCAGTAGCCGCTATGGACGGACTGATGCGCACGGACCGGGCCATGCTGGACTACATGCGAATGATTGGCGCATCCAAAGGGAATATCTTCCGTAAGCTTGAAGTGCCTTATGCGATTCCCTCCATTCTATCGGGAGTCAAGATTGCGGCTACCTACAGCGTCATGGGGGCCGTGATTGCCGAGTGGATTGGGGCGGATAAGGGCATCGGGTATTATATGATGCTGCAGAAGTCTTCCTTCCGTACGGATAAGATCTTTGTTGCCATTGCAATCATCGTTGCTATCAGCCTCACCATGTTCGCCTGCGTAGCCTTACTAGAGAAATGGCTGGTTCGATATAAGCCAGCGAACGACCGACGATAGAATTAAATGATATATAGAAAGGAGGTTCATCATGAGCGGTCAGTCCCCCACTCCCACACGGAGTGCTATGGCACTGGAAGTCCAGCATATCAGCAAAACCTTTCGAGACCGGCGAAAGCCTGTCCCCGTCTTGAACGATATTTCGCTTAGCGTGCCCTCGGGAGAGTTCGTGTCCATTATCGGGCCCTCCGGTTGCGGAAAGAGCACGCTCTTCCACATCATCGGTGGTCTGACAGCCCCTGATCAAGGCGAAGTGCTGCTTCGCGGGCTACCCGTCACCGGACAACGGGGCCATATCAGCTATGTTCCGCAGCAGCCCGCTCTATTCCCTTGGCGAACCGTAGAAGACAATGTCATCCTGGCCAGAGATATCGCCGCGCACGGCAGCGAACGCCTGCCCCGTAGCGAAGTACAACAATGGCTGGAGAAGGCCGGGCTAGGCGGCTTTGAGAAAGCATACCCTCACATGCTATCCGGAGGGATGCAGCAGCGCGCTTCTTTCCTGCGCGGTTTGATGGCTCCTCAAGAGGTCATGTGTCTGGACGAGCCATTTAGTGCCCTGGATGCGTTAACCCGCAGCGAGATGCAGCGATGGCTGCTGGAAATGTGGGAGGAGAACAAGCGGGCAGTGCTGATGATTACGCACAGTATCGACGAAGCGCTGCTGCTCTCGGATACGATCTATCTGTTCTCGAATCGCCCAGCCAGTGTGCTGCACACCATTAAGGTCCCCTTCCCGCGTCCGCGCGGGGAGGCCATCATGGAGGACCCTGAATTTATCCGGCTCAAGCGGGAAATTTCTGGCCTTATGGCCGAACAGCAACGTCGAAATATAACTACAGGTAAATAGCTCTTAGAATTCCTTCTCAACTATAGATCACAAAGGGACGCAAACACAGATCAAGTGCTTGCGTCCCTTTGATTAAACATGACTTCACTTCGTCGAATAAATATTCAGCATATCATCAGGTAGCTGCATAAGTGCATCCACTACTTTTGGATCAAATTGCGTCCCTTGACAACGCAGCAGCTCCTCCTTGGCTTCCATCATCGTCAATCGTCGCTCCCGATAATTCCTGTCGGAGGTCATGGAGTCAAACGCATCCACCACCGCGCAAATCCTTGCTGCAAAGGGAATCTCCTCTTCCTTCAAACCATCGGGATATCCTGCCCCATCCCAACGCTCATGATGGGAACGAACGATAGCTACGATCTCTTCACCAAAGGCCGGGTTCTCCTGAACCAACTCTGCGCCCACTACAGGGTGCAGCTTAACGATATTCCATTGCTGGTCGGTCAGCGGTTCACTCTGTTCAATGATGTGTCGCGGCACCATCGTTTTGCCAATATCGTGCATGAAGCAACCCCGGATCAGAAGTTCCTTCTCCGTTCCGCTGATTCCCAAGGGCTCAGCTATTTTCTCAGCGAGAATCGCTACCCGGATACTATGATGATAGGTTCCCGGATGCTTTCGCACGAGCATGTCGAACCATTGTACCGCATCGTGGCCCTTGCCCGTATATAGTCCATCAATGAACTCATTCAACCCAATCAACCAACTCTGCCCCCTAAAAAAGCCTCTGACTTCACTTGCCTATCAATTTTGAAGATGAAACGAAAATTTCACTATTTTCCAGTTAAATTTCTCTGCCATTTACCCGATATGTTTCAGAGCAAATACCAGAAAAAACGAACCATGTCGTACAATAACAATTATGCGACAAAATAAGGAAGATTATGGTGTGAATTTGGCAAGGTTTGTAATCTACTCATGTTATATTATAGGACAAAAGGGCGATTAATGCATTAATAATAGAGAAAATGTAGATAAAAAGAACTATTATTTTTTTACAAATCTACATAAATTCCAATAAACAGTCCTGAACAAAGTCAGGAGCGGCCTTCTTCATCTGCTCTACCGTATGCAAATATCGTTGTGTCGTATTAATATGCGAATGCCCCAGAGTTTCCTGCACTTGCTGCAATGAAGCGCCTTGAAGCAAGGCCAGCGTTGCATTCGTGTGTCTTAGCCAATGTGGTGTCGGTTCTTTTTGCAAACCGCTAGCTTTCCCGGCCTGCTTAATAATACGTTCAATTTGTCGCGGCGTAATCGAGAAGAGCAATTGCTCCGGCTTGGCCGATTCTGACCCCGTCAACCTGTTCATATGCTCTTGATATAGCTCCCAAAGCTGGGGAGGAACCTTGACTTCCCGAATTTTACCCCTTTTGGCGTGGGAAACGGTCAGCCAAACCGAGGTATCCATCAAGTCTGAATTAAAGTCCCCCCACTTGATCCCGCTAAGTTCAGATACCCGCAATCCCAACAGCACCAGCGACAAGCCGATTAGATAATTTCTCAAGCTCTGCCCTCTCAAGGTATCCAGTAATCTTCCTACCTCGCTTCGGGTTAAGAAATGCTTCCGACTAGTTACCACGGTAGGCGGAATTCGTATGCTTTGCGTAGGATTATGCTCGAAAATGCCAATCCCCCGGTCGCTTCCCCACTTATAGAGGGATTTAAGCGGGGCAATGAAGGCGGCAACGCTGGCCGGGGCCAGCGGCTTTTGAGAATCACGGTAGAAGCCCTGCATCAGATAGATTTTGAAGGCTTCAATCTCACGCCAAGTCACATCTTTGAAGGGTTTGCCGGATAAAAAAAGCTTGAACTGCATCAAAGCTCTGTAATAATTTTTACGCGTGTTAGGTGCTTTGGCACATGCCGCAAGAAACATCTGGATGATTTGTTCATCATGGTAATCCTGCACGGGCAGGTGGAATGGATATTGCTGGGCTACAGCCGACAAATCTTTTTGAGCCATGATTAAAGTCCTCCTGTTGACTAGATTTTGTCGCATAATTGTTATTATGCGACATCTTTCTTTCGGCTGTATAACATCCATGTCAACTTACTCGTCTATCTGAGAAATTTGAGGCAACCGCATTCCTATCTCTACCCCGCTTTCTCCAAAAAAACAGGTATAATGAAGACAGGTTTAAAAGTTGATTACGGCCTGTTAGGAAAGGGGAGTTTGCGATATGTCCTACGTACACGGATTGCCTTGCGAGGCCTCGTTTCCGTTGATTGACGCCCATATACATCTCGACCTCTATGATGAGGTTACTCGTGAGCGACTGCTACAGGAATTGCCGAATCTCGGGGTACAAGCCGTTATTGCCGTCTCAATGCATCTGGCTTCCTCCCAGGTGAACCTCGCTTTAGCTGAGCGGCATCCCGGCTTGGTATTTCCGGCCTTTGGCTTCCATCCCGAGCAGCCGATACCGGCGGATGAGGAAATTAACAGGCTCTTGGGCTGGATTCGGGGGCATGCCGGCAATATGATTGCTGTGGGTGAAATCGGGCTTCCCTATTATGCCCGGAAAGAGGCGGAGGAACAAGGGGTCCCCTTTGAACTTGAACCCTATGTGGCCTTGCTGGACAAGTTGTTTGCACTGGCACGGGAATTAGATAAACCGGTTGCTTTGCATGCCGTCTATGAGGATGCCGACCTGGTCTGCGATATGTTGGAGCGGCATGGCATTTCCCGGGCTCATTTCCACTGGTTCAAAGGATCTTCTTCCACAATCCGGAGGATGGCGGAACGGGGTTATTACGTTTCGTTTACGCCCGATCTTTTGTACGAGTCGGAAATTCAAGATTTAGCCCGTCGTTATCCCTCTGACCGGGTAATGACTGAGACCGATGGCCCCTGGCCGTTTGAAGGTCCTTTTACGGGTCAAATCACTCACCCTGCCATGACAGCGGAGGTCGCCACAGCCTGGGCTCATATTCAGGGCCTGTCACCGGAGGTAGCAGCTACCGTTCTGTGCCGTAACGCCCGAAGCTTTTATGGGCTATAATTCCGTTCCTTCTTTCTTGAAAGCGGAAACTATTTACACCCCCACCGCGTCTATATTACGTAAGGAAAGGGGAATCGTCATGCGTATGCTTAAAGGCACAGCATATCTAATCATCATTGCCGCTCTAACGTTATCCGTGGCCTGCTCACCAGACGACGGTGATAACATCAGTTCACCCGCACCTCCAGTTAGCGGCAACACCGACATAGAGAAAGAGCCTACCAATAATGACAAAGGGACAATAGAAGATACGGACCCGCAGCCCGTAGTGGACGATGACTCCAAGAAGGGACCCGGCGCAGAAATGGATGGAACGGCTGGACAACTCTATGCCGTTGCTTTTGAAGCGATGATGAAGCTGGATGAAGGCCTGGGTAGCGACATGAAATATATCGCCGTGGACCTGAGTGAAATGACCCAGTTGACCACAGAGGATAAAAACTACATCATGGAATATTTGCAAACCTTTGATACGGTCATTCGCGACCGCACGCTGGAGCAATTGAGGCAGGAAGAAGGCAACGAAGAAGACCCCTTATTGCTAAGTGGCGTGTTCCTGCGCGTGGACAAGGTAGACATCGGTGAAGCCAGTGCCTTGATTGAAGGTGCTAAATATCGCTCCGGTACAGGGGCTCTCGGGGTTAAGGTGACGTTGGAGTTCGTGGATGGACTTTGGAAGCTATCCGATACCGAGATCAATTGGATCAGTTAAGATAAATATGCCGAACCATGATATAGACCACTATAGAACATGAGTTAAAAGAATAGCTGAATGAGGTTAGCCCAAGTGAACTTGTCCTCAAGCAGACGGTTTGTTTATGACATCCATCTGGCTGAAGGCATAGTTCAGAGCTTGGGCTAGCCTTTTTTTGATGTCACCTAACTTACGAGGTATGTCAGATTTGGCACTATCCAGTCATTTTTTTACAGTAGGTAATTGAGAAGAATAGTTTTACAAATAATTGCAAAAGTGATATCATAAAAATATCAAAACAATATATGCAGAGGAGTGCTCTTTATGTTTAAAGAAAAAGAAGTGTCCTATCTGAACGGCTTTGTTGCCTTGCTTTTTATTTTCGCCTTTTTGGGAGTCGGGGTTTATCTCTTCACCTTAATGGCGATCCTTCCGCTTATTGGTGGTATTGTGGCTTGTCTTATTGCGTTCGTATTGCTTACAGGACTATCCATTGTCCAGCCAAACCAGTCAGCGGTCGTGACCTTCTTCGGTCGTTATCTGGGCGTGATTCGCAAGAGCGGATTTTATCTGGCTATTCCCTTCTCCAACCGCAAAAAAGTTTCACTGCGTGTCCGCAATTTTAACAGTGCCAAGCTCAAGGTTAACGATGTGAACGGGAATCCGATTGAGATCTCCACCGTCGTAGTATTCTCGGTTGTTGACTCGGCCAAAGCATTGTTTGAAGTCGATGAGTACGAAACGTTTGTAGAAATTCAGAGCGAAACGGCCTTGCGGCATGTTGCCAGCAAATATCCGTACGATCAACCGGACGATATCAGCTTCTCGCTTCGCGGAAATACAGAGGAGATTGCTCTGGAGTTAACCAGCGAATTACAGAAAAGACTTGCTATCGCCGGCGTCAAGGTTATTGAATCGCGTCTCACGCATCTGGCTTACTCCACTGAAATTGCCAGTGCCATGCTACAACGCCAGCAAGCCGAAGCCATCATCGCTGCCCGTGAGAAGATTGTGGACGGGGCCGTAACCATGGTACAGATGGCCGTTGAACGACTGCAAGCCGGTCAAGTGGTTGAGCTGGATGATGAACGTAAGGCCGCGATGATCAACAACTTGCTCGTTGCCGTTGTGTCAGACCGTTCCGCCCAGCCGGTCATCAACACGAGTAGCTTATACTAAGAAAGGCAATCCATAACCAATGGCCAGCAAAAAGAGCTTCCCTCTTCGCCTTGACCCGATGCTTTATCAGGCTTTGGAACGCTGGGCAGCGGACGAATTCCGAAGCGTGAATGGTCATATGGAGTATCTACTACGGGAAGCGTTACGCCGGGAAGGCCGACTCCCTTCACCCAAAAGAATTGACAAGGAGGAGGAACAACATGACCAGAACTAACCAGTTAAACAAATCATGGTGGCAATTAAAATCAACAGTGCTCCTCAAGGAATATGAGAAAAGCTATAAGGATGGCACCTTCGTCCCTGCCAAGCTACATGGCTGGAAATACAAGGGACATCATGTGCGCATTAAGCTCGGGCAACACTACGGCACAGGCGAACTTACCGTTGCTGATCCGACAAATGAAACGGGGCTTACGTTTGGTATCACTATGAAATACAGCTACCGCCTACGCCGCAAGCTGGAATTCACGGTTGCCCCTGCCAAAAATCCGATGTTGCTGCTGTTCACCAAACATCTTAAGGAAACAGCGATGCCCAATTCTGCGATGAGCAAAAACTACGTAGCCAAGGCATCGCATCCCTCCCTCCTGCGCTCAGTTCTAAAACACGAGGGGGTAAGCCAATGGCTGGAACTGCATCCCGAGGTACAGTTACGGCTTCGTGTGAAGAACGGCGTTGCTACCCTCTGCTGTGCAAACAGGGTCAAAGAGGCCGATGCCCACTCTTTGCAGGATGTGGTAAAGCTGACGAAGCTCGTCCTCCACGCACTAGAGGAGCAAACCGCCGTCGGCGAGCCTGTTCACACTCACAGAAATAACGATTGAACTGGCGGATGTGCTTAGATTAAACGAACTCTTAATCTGACCTAATCCTATTTAGCCCTTAATGCCTGGCAGTAGCACACTGTCGATACGGGTGATCGGCTGTGTGCTGGGCAGGATTTCAACCTAAATAGCCTCAACTTCACAAGCCTTACGGATCAAACGGATAGAGTTTCCGTTTTACCGTAAGGCTTGTTTGGCTTAGGCAGGTTTTAGCTCATATACTCTCACCGCTGCTTCCTTCAGTAGTGCCGTAATAAGCCACACCAATTTTTTGTGACAAGTTAGGCTACTTAAGATAGGTGAGGTAGGTCAGCATGCAAGATTGGTAGGATAGATTAGTGGGCGTTTGTTGGGTTAGGTGTGGTTGTGGTGGTGGTTGTAGCTAGTTGGGGTAAGTGAGGTAGCTAGGTTTGCTGAGTTAGCATGTTTGACCACATTAGAGGGAAATCCTCCAGCTAAAATGCTCACATCATCCACTTTTGGCGCTATTATATGGAAATCCTCCAGTTAATTCTTCCGAAATACAGAAAACAGAGGAAAAATGCTGATTTTATAAGGAGAAATTCCATATAAAGCTTGCTACAGGCCGATTATCGGCAAATTAACATGAGGATTTCCAGTTAAGTTGGTGCGGTAGATCTGTTGCTCTGTAAGTTGCTACGCATTGCTACATATAGAAATAGGGCGGCCTAGATTTCAGGCCGCCCTGGCATGGAGCAGAATAACGTAACTGCATCTATAGCGGCACGGCACAGCATAGTACCAGTGACGTGACGGTAGTGACCGTAGTGACAGCTACAGTAGGAACTGTAGTAAATAGCAATAATGCGTGCTAGTTAGTAACGCCCGATTTCGCTTACAGCTTTACCCGCTGCAACCGGAGCGCGTTCAGGACGACGGACACGGAGCTCAAGGCCATCGCCGCTCCGGCCAGCCAAGGGGCCAGAAAACCGGCCGCCGCCACCGGAATGCCAATCGTGTTATAGGCCAGCGCCCAGAACAGGTTCTGCTTGATATTGCCCATCGTCTTCTTGCTCATGGCGATGGCATCAGGCACGCCTTGGAGGTCACCGCGCATGAGAGTGACATCCGCGGCTTCCATGGCGACGTCGGTTCCCGTCCCGATGGCAATGCCGACATCCGCTACGGCCAGCGCCGGGGCGTCATTAATGCCGTCGCCCACCATCGCCACCTTCATGCCGCGGCTTTGCAGCTTCTTCACCTCGGCTGCCTTGCCTTCCGGCAGCACCTCGGCCAGAACCTCGTCGATCCCGACCTCGGCGGCGATGGCTCTGGCCGTACGCTCGTTGTCGCCGGTGATCATGATCACGTGAAGTCCCAGTTCCTTCAGCCGCGCCACCGCGGCCTGGGAGGTGTCCTTCACGTTGTCCCGGATGGCGACCATGCCGGCGTAGACGCCGTCCACCGCTACCAGCAGCACGGTATTGCCGGCGGCTTCCAGCGCCGTCATCTCCGTAAGCGCAGCGGTGACGTCTACGCCCTCACGCGCCATTAGGCGGCGCGTGCCGGCAAGCACCCGGCGGTCCTCTACGACCGCCGCAATGCCATGCCCCGGCACCGCCTCAAAGGCGGATGCCTCGGGCAAAGCCAGGGCGCGCTCCCGCGCCCCGGCTACGATCGCATCCGCGAGCGGATGCTCCGAGCCGCGCTCCGCGGCGCCAACGAGCCGGAGCACCTCCACCTCGTCCCAGCCTGCGGCAGGGACGACATCGCGCAGCTCCGGCTGCCCCCGGGTGATCGTGCCGGTCTTATCCAGCACGATCGCCTGAATCCCCTGGGCGGCTTCCAGATGCTCGCCGCCCTTAAACAAGATGCCGTATTCCGCCGCACGCCCGGAACCGGCCATGATTGACGTTGGCGTAGCCAGGCCCAGCGCACACGGACAAGCAATGACCAACACCGCGATTGCTTTCTCCAAGGCTCCGGCAAAGCTTCCCGGTTCTACTAGGAAGAACCAGGCCAGAAATGTCACCAGTGCAATCCCGACCACGATGGGCACAAAGATGCCCGAGATTACATCCGCTACCCGCTGGATCGGAGCCTTCGAGCCTTGAGCCTCCTCTACGACGCGAATGATTTGAGCCAGCGCCGTTTCGCTACCCACCTTGGTAGCCTCAATTCGCAGTACGCCGTGTTTGTTCACCGTGGCCCCGATGACGGGGTCGCCTTCTTTTTTCTCCGCGGGAATGCTCTCCCCGGTCAGCATGGATTCATCGACAGCCGAAGCCCCACCAATGACGAAGCCGTCCACCGGAATTTTCTCGCCCGGCTTCACAATTACAATATCGCCAGGTACCACCGTTTCAATTGGCACCATTACTTCTTCGTCGTCCCTGATGACCAGGGCTGTCTTGGCCTGCAAACCCATCAGCGTCTTGATCGCCTGGGAAGAACGCCCCTTCGCCAGCGCCTCAAACCACTTGCCCATCAGAATTAATGTAATCAGGATGGAGCTCGTCTCATAATACAACTCGGTGGTATGCCCATGCGACATCGGTGAGGCCTTCAAGCTCAAATAGAGACTGTAAAAATAAGCAGCCGATGTTCCGAGCGCTACCAACACATCCATGTTGGCACTGCGGCTGCGAAGCGCTTTAAATGCTCCCACATAAAATCCCCAGCCGATTACGAATTGGACGGGCGTTGCCAGCACCAATTGGAACCAGGGATTCATGAACAATTCCGGTGTCCAAATCCACGAGGTAAAAGAAAAATGTCCCGCCATCGCCCATAATAGCGGGAACGATAATAGCGCAGATACAATTAATTTATTGCGCTGTTTGTGAATCTCCCTAGACCGGATATCTTCAGCTTCCTGTTCTGTAGGCTTCACGACGGCTCCATAGCCCAATTGACTGACCTTGGCTACGATCTGCTCCAGCGATACCTCGGCCGGCTCAAATCGTACCTGAGCCGTCTCTAGCGCCAGGTTCACATTCGCCTGTTCTACGCCTGAAAGGCGATTAAGTCCCTTCTCGATCCGGGTCGCACAAGCGGCACAGGTCATGCCGGTAATTTGCAGCATCGTTTGCCCAGTTGGTTCGCTTTCTCTAGCCAGCGCTTTTTCCATGATATTTCCTCCAATATCATTGCGTCCACATCATACCCCCTAGGGGTATGTTTGAGACAGCAAAAATAGGATGTTACTTCAATCCAAAATCCAAGCAACATCACTTCCCCATACCCGGACATGACAACTCATGCTCCCGGCTGCGGATTAAGCGTTTAATGCACAATCATTACGGGTGAACCTTGCAGAGCCGACATTTCTGATAGACTTACAGTCAGCGCACCAACAACTCCATGCCAGCTCTGCGTCAGCCTCAGACCACGTCGTACCCTTGGTCCTCAATCGCTTCTTTAATTTGATCTACTGTAACTTTGGCTTCGTCGAAGGCAATGTCTACTTTCTTGGCGGCCAGATCCACCTTGCCGGTAGCCCCGAGACCAGAAATAGCTCCTTCTACAGACTTCACGCAATGATTGCAGGACATACCTTCTACGTTTAAAGTAATGTTTTGCATTTCATTAACCTCCTGATTTATATAATTTGATTATTTTCAATTCGGCTCAACACTGATATCAGTACTTGACATGTGAGCAATGAGGTCCTCCGGGTTCGTAGGGTTCTTCCGATCGCTGCCCCTCCTGGATTTTCCTAATTCAATAAATTCTTATAAGGTAGAAATCCACTCGCAAAGACGACCACTTCGTTTCTCCAGAATCCCTACGACCCTCCGATCTCTAGATGTCTTTTGTCAAACACTAATTTTTAGATTGAGCCTTTTAGTTCACTTCATTAATTTATTAACAGTGACCAAAAGCTCATCAAGCACTTCTGTCTCTCCGGCTTGAATGCGCTCCACGACACAACTCTTCATATGCCCCTCCAGCAGCAGCTTGCCCACGCTATTGAGCGCAGATTGTACAGCAGCTACCTGATTAAGCACATCGTCACAATAAGTATCTCTCTCGATCAAGCCTTTGATTCCGCGAATCTGCCCTTCTATGCGGTTCAACCGACTGGTCAGGTTGCTCTTCATCGCTTCGGAATGATGGCTACGCCTTACCAGCTTGCCATCCTTGCCCATCTCAGCCTGAGTCCCGTCATGTGAGGATGAACAGTGTCCGTGATCATGCGCGCATGCTTGCGGTGATTCCTCCGCCAACAGATGCTTCTGAGCCGCTTCGTGCTGTTGCTGTATCTTTGCCGCCATAGGCTCTCTCCTTTCTCAAAACGGCTTGGTGTTCATCAATACATCCATTATAATATACCCCCATGGGGTATGTAAAGGGGATAGAAAAAGCCCACCTCCCCTTACAAGGGAGATGGGCATTAAAATTACAGGAGATTACTGATATCCCCATATCATCGTGAACAAGGTACCGAATACGGTAACCAGGCCTACGAACAGGGCATATGCAATATTGGTGTACAATGCACCCTTTGTGCCGTTCTCGCCAATATGCATGAACATGAACAATTGAACTGACATCTGAATGGCCGCACATGCGAGCAGAATGGTCATGCCCATGACAAAGGACATATCCCAGAAGACTACCGCCAACGCCACAACGGAAAGGATGAGCGAGAATACATATCCCATCACATGCTTGATCGGGAATAGTTGTTTCATATCACATCAGTCCTTTCAAATAGACAAAGCTGAAGATGAAGATCCAGACAACGTCAAGGAAGTGCCAGTACAGCGAGAAAATAAAGGCTTTGTTCGCGGTACCGTGGTTGAAGCCTTCGCGAGCGATCTGAATAGCCAATCCCCCACCCCATAGTAGACCCAGCGCTACGTGAGCGCCGTGGGTACCGAGCAGGACGAACAAGCTGGACAGAAATGCGCTCGTCTGCATCGTGGCACCTTCGCCGACATAGGTTACGAATTCAAAAATTTCCACTCCTAGGAAGGCAAGGCCCAGGGCCAGCGTGATCAGGAAGAAGACCATAAAGGGCTTCTTCAATCCCAGACGCATACTGTGCACCGCCAGTCCACAGGTAAAGCTACTGGTCAGCAGCAGGAAGGTCTCGGCAAGCACCGGGGCGAGCTCGAAGATCTCTCGTCCATCCGGACCGCTTCCTGTGCGGTTCCACAGTGTAAAGTAGACCGCAAACAAAGTGGAGAACAATACGATTTCTGCGCCCAGGAAGAGCCAGAATCCAAGAACGCGGTTACTGTTCTCTTCCGTCTGATATTCGAGCGGCAAACTATGATCTATCTTCATACATGTTCACCCCGCAATTCTGCATCCAATCCGGCCCGATTAGCCAAGGCCTTCTCGGTCTTGATAATCTCGTTCACCGGGATGTGTCTACCATGATCGCGTTCGAAGGAACGCACCGCAAGCATGATAATAATGCCGATGCCCGTCACAATAGCCGGTGCCCACCAACTGAATACCATGAAGAATCCGAAGAAGAAGAAGATACCCCCAAGAATAACCGGTTGACCGCTATTATTCGGCATATGAATCTCTTCAAACTTATCATCACTGTACAATGACTTGCCACTCTTCTTCGCTTGCCAGAATGGATCAAGACTATCCACCTCAGGCACAACGGCGAAGTTGTACTCCGGAACCGGGCTGTGCGTGCTCCACTCCAGGGTCCGTGCGTTCCACGGGTCGCCTGTCGTGTCTCTTTCCGCATAGCGGAAGCTCCAATAAATATTGTAGACCAGGAGAATAAACCCTATGGCGAGTCCCACCGAGCCGATCGAAGCGATCAGGTTAAGCGGACCAAAGCCGGTGCTCTCCGAATACGTGTACATCCGACGAGTCATCCCCTTCAAGCCGAGGAAGAACAACGGCAGGAAGGTCACGTTAAAGCTAATGGCAATCGTCCAGAAGGCAATTTTGCCTTGACGGTCATTAAGCCGGAACCCGAATATTTTAGGGAACCAGTAGTAGAGACCGGCAATAACCGCAAACACTGTACCTGGAATGAGCACATAGTGAAAGTGAGCTACCAGGAACATAGTATTGTGATATTGATAGTCCGCACTGGCCATCGCCAGCATGACTCCGGTAACACCACCGATCGTAAAGATCGGAATAAAGGCTAAGGAATACATCATCGGTGTGGTAAATTCTATACGTCCCTTATGCAAGGTGAACAACCAGTTGAATATCTTCACCCCGGTTGGTACCGCAATCGCCATCGTGGTGACGGAGAAGACCCCGTTAACCATGGCTCCGTGTCCCATTGTGTAGAAGTGATGCGCCCATACGACAAAGGACAAGAGGGAAATGATGATCATACTCCATACCATGGAGCTATAGCCGTACAAATTTTTACGGGAGAAGGTCGATATAATCTCACTATAGATCCCGAAGGCTGGCAGGATTACGATGTATACCTCTGGATGGCCCCATACCCAGAACAGGTTGGCCCAGAGCATATCCATGCCGCCATTGGCCATCGTGAAGAACTGTGTTCCGAACATTCGGTCGAACATCATCAGCGCAAGCGCCACGGTCAATACCGGGAACGCAAACAGGATAATCACGTTCGTGATCAATACAGACCAGGTGAACATTGGCATTTTCATCAGTGTCATGCCTGGTGCGCGCATCTTCAGAATCGTTACCAGGAAGTTGACCCCGGTCAGCAAGGTACCGATCCCGGAGATTTGCAGTGCGATAGCATAGTAGTTATTCCCTACCGTCGGGCTAAATTCTATGCTGGCGAGCGGGAAGTAAGCCGTCCACCCGGCATCCGGGGAACCCCCGATGACGAAGGAAATATTAAACAGCATGGCTCCGGCAAAGAACAGCCAGAAGCTCACTGCATTTAGTCTTGGGAAGGCCACGTCGCGCGCTCCGATTTGCAGTGGAATGACGACGTTCATAATTCCGATAATAAACGGCATAGCCATGAACAGAATCATGACCACCCCGTGGGTAGTAAAGATCTCATTATAGTGTTGTCCATCCAGCAGACCGTTCTCCGGTCTGGCTAATTGTCCCCGCATGAGCAGGCCATCAACACCGCCGCGGAACAACATTAATAGCGCGGCAATAATATACATGACTCCAATACGCTTATGGTCAACAGTGGTCAACCATTCGCGCCACAGGTAGCCCCATTTTTTAAAATAGGTCAGCCCGATGAGAATGCCTAGCGAAGCTAAGACGATACTTACCATCGCGCCGTAAATCATCGGTTCCCCGGTGACGAAAAATTCGTCCCATTTCATGTTAGCTACTCCCTTCCCCTTGTTAGTTATGCGCTCCGTGCTCATGATCTTCGGACATATCCATCTCGGAATGGTCCATCTCGGACATATCCATATCTAGCGAATCCGCATCCTCTGCATCATGATCGCCGCCATGGTTATGTCCCCCATTTTCACCTTCCGGTGCCGGTCTGAATGTGAGATGCGTGGAGGAATACGTCTTCCGTCCGACATGAGCGGTATCGAGCAATTCGTCGAATTCCTGTTCCGTCAGCTCAGATGCCGTAGCCTTTACTTCCTCCACCCATTCATCATAAGCCGCAGGTGACAGGGCTAATGCTTCAAATTCCATGTGCGCAAAGCCTTCGCCGGAGAAGTTGGAGTTCTTGCCCATATAAGAGCCTTCATACTCGGCTACCAGATTCAGCTTGTTCACCATATCGCTCATCGCGTACTTCTGTCCGCCAAGCTGAGGCACCCAGAAGCTCGATATCGGTCCAAAAGCATACAGGCGAAACTCTACTGGACGATGCGTTGGGATATTTACGTAGTTAACGGTTTCAATCTCTTCCTCTGGATAACTGAAATGCCATTTCCAGTTGGAAGAGGAAGCATAGATAACCAGTGGCTTCTGATCTTCATAGCCTTCCGGGACTCTCTCCACGGCATTGGTACTGCGGACCGTAACAACGGACAGTACAGCTACGATAATCACCGGAATTGTAATCCAGGTAATCTCCAGCCATTTACTACCTTCCACATGCGGTGGTTCATAGTCTGGAGCCGCTTTGGAAGCACGATACTTGGTCAGCATGTAAATGTACAGAACATAAACTACCAACAAGATAAACGCCATTGTAATCATAGAGAAAATAATGACCTCAGATTGGGTCTTGGCCACCGGACCTTTCGGGTTCAACACGGCCAAGGAGTTGCAGCCGGTCAGGAGGACAAGCAGGGCTGAGAACAGAACCAAAAGCAACCCTTTCCTTTTCATAGGATAACGATACCCCTTTCTTCATTAACGAACTTATAACCCCCGTAAAATAGGGCGGCTTTGTTCATTTAGCTACCCTATATGTTAGGAAAGGGGTCACCGAATAACAATTCATATAGAATGTAATTTATGTAAATTATTTCAAATTATTTTCGCTCTTTTTATGCTTTGCTTGGTAACTAAAGCTGCTAATCGATCATATTCGGGCGAATTTCGGCAAATTCTCCGATTTTGATATTTGTTCACAATGTCACGTTCCACCTCAATAGTTCGCAAATTTGTCATAATAAACAGCTTATATTGTGATTTTGTTCACTTTTAAATGCTTATTTAGAATAATTAAAATTTAAATATATGGAAATAAATTGATATTTGTACATTTCAAGATACTGCGGATCAATTGGGCTTAATAGTTAAAGTGCAAGGTGAGGTTGCGGAGGGGGGATTGATTCCAGCCACTTCTGCTGGATCAAAAATTTGTGGCCGAGGATACCCTCCCCGACCACGGTCTTGAAGCATTTTATTTAAGGTTCTATTCGGCGCGCAAGCTTCCCTCTCCTACTTATCGGGAAAAACTCCTGTTAAAGAGCGTTAAATTGTTTGATTTGCTCCCAGCCGGTCTACAGCAGTTCTTTGCGTAGTTGCTCGGGGGACTTGGGTGACAACAAGCCGAACGGAATGTCGAATACCGTTCTGGCTCCGGATTGTCCCGATTGGGACAACTTGTAGGCCGCACGGGCGTAAGCTACCAACACGCTGGCCGTAAATTCCGGATTACTGTCCAGCTTCAGGCTGAACTCGATAATTTGCGTGCTGTTCTCGCCGGTACGTCCGCTTCTCAACACGTTTCCGCCATGAGGCATGGTGGAGTGGTTCGCTTTGAGTTCTTCTTCGCTAATGAAATGAACGGTGGTATCATAGTCAGCGAAATAATTGGGCATCGTCTTGATTTCTTGCTCAATCTTGGCCAAATCTGCACCTTCTTCCGCGACAATATAACAATCGCGCAGATGCTTGTCCTTCGTCGACAATTCCGGATTCTCCCCTGAACGTACCCGCTCAACAGCAGATTCAACAGGAATGGTGTATTGCACCCCGTTCTTGACTCCATTTACTCGCCGAATCGCATCCGAGTGACCTTGGCTGACGCCTTTGCCCCAGAACGTATACTCTTTACCTTCCGGCAGCACGGACTGAGCTAACAGCCGGTTCAACGAGAACAAGCCAGGGTCCCATCCGGTCGAGATTACACTGACCGTGCCTGCTTTCGTGGCCACTTCATTAACCCGCTCAAAATATTCAGGAATTTTGGCATGAGTATCAAAGCTGTCGACCGTGTTGAACAACGCGGCCATTTCAGGTCCCTGCTCTGGCAAGTCCGTAGCGGAACCGCCACATAAGATCAATACATCAATCTCACTTTTATATTTCTCAATATCGGAAATGTGTACGACGCCGCTTGCTGCCGCCACATGGTCAGGGTTTCTCCGCGAGAAAATCGCCTTCAATTCGAAATCCGGGTTCTGTCTCAACGCGAGCTCCACACCTCGCCCCAAATTTCCATACCCTACAATCCCTACTTTAATCGTTGCTGTCACACCATTTCCTCCTCAACAATGTCAGGTTTTTTCTATTGTAGCTTACCCTTGGCTATTTTTAAATAGCTAACAACGAAGGTGTGACATGTTGTGCCAGCAATATAACAGAATTATGTCGAACTTACCGCCTTACGTTCTGAATCCACGGCCAGCAGACAGAGCAGAGCGAGCAGCATGCCCACGGAAGCACTGACGAACAATGCCGGGTAGCCAAAAGCGTCAATAAGCCAGCCGAGTAGTGGCGGCGAGGTGATGGCTGCCAAGGATGAGACGAAATAGTAGATTCCCGTACGCGTCCCAATACTCTCTTCCCGCCCTGTAGCTACAATCCAAGGGTAAGAATTAATATTAATGCATGCCCAAAATATACCACCGATAATCAGCAGCACGCGCAGCCACAGAACAGATTCAATAAATACCAATGTGCCGAAAGTAAGAAATAAGCCTATTACTCCAATGGAGATGATGGCTTTCTTCCCGAATTTGGCCCCCAGCCATCCGCTAGGTAATGCGAACACCAGGAATGCCAGAGAGAAGAACGTCAGGGAAAAGGAAGCTGCCCCATCGCTCATCCCCAGCCGTTTGGTCCCGTAAAGAGTAAACAACGCCTCCACCCCTTGATAGGATACAAACCAGAAGAAAATAGCTCCGAGGATCAACAGTGTTGTCTTGTCCAACTGCCCCTTGATTTTTATGGGCTGTTTCAAGGGAGCCACAGCTTGTCCCACTTGGCCTGCAGCCAGTGTAACAGGCTCCCTTACGTTCATCTTGAGTACAATCAGACAGCCGAGCATAACTACCCCCGCGAACAGAAACGGCACGTACGAGCCTAGCCCGTATAACTTAGATCCGACGCCAAAGGCCAGCACCGAGCCAATTCCGCCCATAAAGTTGATGACCCCATTGGCTTTCGTTCGTTCTTGCTCTGGCGTAATATCCGGCATCAGCGCGACCGTAGGCGCCCGAAAGATGCTCATCGACAGATTCATAAGCACCATGAACAGAACCAGCGTGAGCAGGCCCGTATGCCACGGTATCAACGAAGCAAAGACCGCTCCAAGCGGCATACCAATGAGCAGATAAGGCATGCGCCGTCCAAATCGAGTGGTGGTCTTATCGCTGCGGTGTCCAATCCATGGCTGCAATACTATGGCAAAATAATTATCTATGGTCATCATAAACCCGATCATAGCGGCACTCTTCAAATAATTGTCCAGGAATAACGGAACAAACGCATTGTACAGCGCCCAGGTCAAGCTGATGCTGAAGAAGCCAAATCCTAGCAGCCATGTTCTCTTCATCCGCTCACCCTCCTTGCTTTTGTAGCAGTTCTGCAAGGCGGTCAGGATAATCGGTGATGATGCCCGCTACCCCGGCACGCAACAAGGCCTGCATTACCTTGGGGTCATTAACTGTAAACGGGTGATAGACCACTCCAGCCGCCCGGGCCGCAACAACTAACTCTGGTACCAAGGCATATTGATAGGCGTGTAGCGCATCTGCGCCGATTCCTTTAGCATAAACCCAGGGTTCATACAGGCCTTCCATATATAAAATGCCGGTGCGTATTTCTGGAGCCAGTCTCTTGCATTCCACCAGAGAGTAGTGATTGAAGCTGGAAATGATCGTTTGTCCACTTAAGTCGTAACGGCGAACAGCCTCAATCACCTTTTGCTCAATGCCGGGGTACATCACGATTCCGGTCTTGAGCTCCAGGTTAATCAGGATGTCCGTCCCCTTCACAAGTTCCAGCAGCTCCTCCAATGTCGGGATTTCTTCTCCCTCAAACTCCGAACTCAGCCAGCCTCCAACCTCGTGCTCCTTGATTTCAGCCAGTGTAAGGTCTTTAACCCATTCCTGGGTCCCTGCGGTCCGCTGTAAAGTCTCATCATGTATTAACACCAGATGTCCGTCCTTCGTCACTTGTACATCCGTCTCAATCCCGGTTGCCCCAAGCTCCAAGGCCTTGGTGAAAGAAAGCATTGTATTCTCCGGGTAGTACCCCGCTGCCCCGCGATGGGCAAAATTGATAATAGGGTTCAACACGCTCGTCCTCCTAAGGATTCATCTCAAAAATATCGTCCATCCTTGTAGTATACTCCTGCATTGTAAATGCTATATTAGATGGTTCTGCAACCTTTGAAAGTAATAATAGCCTAAGGAAGCCTGCGGCAACCCTAAGCTATTCGAAGAGTGAATCCGAATATCGAATCTTGAATCTTGAATTCACCCTAGACTTCCGGTGCAGTCAAGGACGATGGGCCGCTACCGGCTCTGCTCTTCGCAGCTCAGCATTCAGCGTCTCTGCCTCACGGATTGCCCGGACGTCGTTAAGCACTTCTCCCGGCTTGCTTCCTTTACCAATAACATAACCTGCAAATGGGAGGCCGACAAAATCAAACGTATACTGCAACTGCTGAATTAGTGGCAATGCCTTGACTCTGGGGTTGTCTCCACCAACTACAACGACGTAGGCTTTCTTGTGCGACATGAGTTCTTTAAAGTCAAACCGTACATCTCGAAGACTTTGCGACCAGCGGTCCACGAAATTCTTGAGCAGCCCCGAGGCCCCATACCAATATACCGGCGTGGCAAAGATCAGCACATCATGACTCAGCACTTCGAGGATCAGATGATCGTAATCATCATCTACCGGATCAAATCCGCCCTGCTCATGACGTTGATCGTGAATCGGCTTAATCTCCATCTCCCGGAGCAGAAAATTGGTATATGGAATCCCATCCAAGACCAGCTTCGTCAACTCTTCCGTGTTGCCGCCGTCTCTTGCGCTCCCCTGTAATACTGCGATACGCATAGCACGCACTTCCCTTCCGATGTTATCCGGCGAAATTTCCCGAAATATTGTCTACCTTATTGTTATACGATGATCTTCCCTCATATGCCAACTTTTCCGGGAAAAAGCGTTGTTTCCCGCCTTGATCACCCATTCCTCCGGCGAGGGGTTAGCCCGACCAAAGTCCAGTTCACAAACCATTCTCACGCCCGTTAACCTCTGCTCTCCTTCCAGCTAGAATAAAACCATAAGCAAAAATCGGAATTACAGAAAGCGAGTGGTGTTCAATGAAGAAACTTTATCGTTCGGCTACGGACAAACAGATTAGTGGCTTATGCGGCGGATTGGCCAAATACTTCGGGACCGATACCACCGTCGTCAGACTGATCGCCGTCGTTGCTGTCTTCTTCAGCTTTGGTACGGTCGTGGCCCTGTACGTGATTGGCAGTCTTCTCGTTCCAAAGGAGCCAACGGCTGATTTTGGTTACGACGACCCTTTTTCCAGCTTTTAAATGTAGATAGCCTAAATAAAAAGAACACACAAACAAAGGAGAGATTATAATGAGTAGCATATTCGATCGTATTGCCAACCTGACCAAAGCTTCCCTTCATGAGGTATTGAACAAGATGGAAGATCCGGTATTGATGACCGGACAATACTTGCGCAATTTGGAAGAAGATATCGATACTGCCGAGAAAATGATTAAGGAGCAGCAAATCGCCGCTACCGTTCAGGAAAGAAAAAGCGCGGATATCGCCCATTTGGCTAAACAAAGTGAAATCCGGGCGCTAACCGCCTTGGAGAACGGGGACGAAGTAACTGCCCGTCATGCCGCAGCCGAGAAGATTCGCTACGAGGAACAAGCTCAGCAATATGCCAACGAAGCCAAGGAAGCTTATGACCGCGTAGCCGAACTGGAAGTTCGCTTAGCCGAAGGTAAAGCTGAATATGCCCGCTTGAAGGAAAAACGCAACGAACTGGCGGCCCGGGCGCGCAAAGCTCAAGTCAAATCAGAAACCAAACGCCCTAACTTCAGCTACGGGATTGAAAGCGGAGATGCCGCACGTGGCTTCGAGCGGATGGAGGAGAAAATTCTGGATTGGGAGGCACGTCAGGAGGTTGCTGGCTCTCATTACGGATCAGCGGGCAGTGCGGGGAGCGATGCTACCCAATCCGCAGCGGTCAACGATGAGCTTGAGCGGTTGAAGGAGCAACTGTCCTCCCGTCATTCATAAGAAAATCAGTGCGCATTTTCACTTCGAAAATGCGCACTGTTCCTTTCACCTCAAAATGAACTAACGGAGAGTTTAAATGGGAAGCTTAACGAAAAAGCTTATTATTACTACAATAGCCTCACTTATCCTTGTTGTTGGATTGGCAACACGAGGGTATGCGTTACCGAGCGCGCAGTCTGAGGCAATACAAACCTTGCTGGATGACGCTCGTCTTACATCAGGTGTACCAGGGATATCCGTTTCTATCATTGATGGAGATGAAACGTTCTACTTCTCATCCGGCTTTGCAGATCGTGAGAAGGGGTTACCTGCAAGCGAAAACACCCTATATGAACTGGCTTCGGTTAGTAAAGCTTTTACCGGCGCGGGGATTTTATTATTGGAGGAGCAGGGATTGCTGTCCATGACAGACCCTATCCAGAACTATTTACCTTGGTTTACGCTAAAGTATCAGGGGATGCCCGTTGACATGCAGACCCTTACCCTGAATGACTTTCTGCATCATACCAGCGGCTTGACCAATGGGAAGCATATTCAAGAAATCCCACAGGGTAACGCAACGGATATGTTATATAAAACCGTAGACATGTTAGTGGATGCTGAACTGGCATTCCCTCCCGGCGAGCAATACAACTACGGAACTGTCAATTATGATGTACTAGGCTTGGTTATTGAGGTCGTGTCAGGTCAAAGCTACGAGAACTTTATGACCGAGCAGGTGTTCCAACCTTTAGGACTACACAATACATACGTCTATAAAGCCGATGCCCAACCAACGGGGCAACTGGCACAAGGGTACCGAACTTCTTTCTCTATAACAACTCCATACGACGCACCGGATTATGCTGGTAACAAGCCAGCGGGATATATCATATCAAGTGCTACGGATATGGCCCGTTGGATGAATATACAGATGGGCCTGATACAGGATATACCCGAAGTGTTTACAACGGTTATCATGAAATCCCATCAGAGTGACATCTCCGTTCCGGATATCAACGGCATGTATTATGCAGCCGGATGGTCGGTAAACACCGATAGAACAATCATGGAGCACTCGGGAGGCAATCCCAATTTTGCGACACAAGTGACGATCCTACCCGATGAGCGGTTTGCCATCTGCCTGCTATCCAATAGCGCTAATACAAACCTTGAGCTGGTAAAGAGTATTAAAAGCATGCTGGACGGCAACCTTGAACAGTCTTATAAAATGAGTGCCAGACAACTTTTGGACGTCGTGCTTTCGTCGGTCACGATGATTGCTTGCTTATCGGCTGTAGCCCTTTTCCTTCTTGGATTACGTAGAAAGAACAGGAACACGCGACGCCAAACAACAAAAAAGAGACAGCTCCTAACCATGGCTTGGCTGACGATTACTGTTGCCATGTGTATCCTCTGTTGGATTTTCCCAGTATTCAGCGGATACGATTGGTCAACGATCCTGGTGTGGCAAACCTACAGTGTTCTTACCACTTTCATTTCACTGGCCCTTTTGTCTATGGCTGTCACTTGGTTTGTATATGTTCGCTGACATAACGTCATATATGGAGCCATAACAAAAGCGATGCGGAGTATCCCGCATCGCCTTTTGTTATGCACTTCAAAAGCTTTCTTATTTGCCATCCTTGTTTGCTTTGAAGACTTCACCAATTGCTCCAAGGCTACCCAGCGTCTCAATCGCATTGGAAGGAATGAAGACTTTGTTCGCAGGTCCCTTAGCCACTTCCTTAAGGGCTTCAAAGGATTGGTAAGCCAATACGGATTCGTTAAGCGCAGCGTCACGCAACAACTCGATCCGTGATTTCTCAGCTTCGGCAACGGCTTGAATAGCCTTCGCTTCACCCAGGGCTTCCAATTCTTGCGCTTGACGGAAACCTTCGGCTTCACGAATCCGCGCTTCCTTGTCACCTTCGGCTTTCAGGATTTTACTTTGCTTGTCACCCTCTGCACGCAGGATCATATCCTGCTTGGCAGCTTCGGCTTCAAGCACGATGGCCCGTTTATTCCGCTCGGCCTTCATTTGCTTATCCATCGCTTCTTGAATATCCAGCGGTGGCTTGATATCGATAACTTCTACGCGCTCGATCCGTACGCCCCACTTCTCCGTCGCTTCATCCAGCGCAATACGGATTTCGGTGGAGATCTTCTCCCGACCGGACAACGTTTCGTCGAGTTCCATCTTACCGATGATTTGACGCATCGTTGCTGTCGAGATGTTACGTACCCCGTATACATAATCAGAGATTCCGTAAGTAGCCTGTTCAGGACCTACTACTTGATAAAAGATGATGGTATCGATTTGTACTTGCACGTTATCCTTGGTAATTACGGTTTGCGGTGGCACGTTCGCCTGTTGAATCCGCAAATCATGAGTATGACGCACCTGATCAATGACTGGAATCAGAATGTTCAGACCTGGTGTCAGGAGCCGATGGAATTTACCCAACCGTTCGACGACACCCACTCTTTGTTGAGGTACAATCTTGATCGTTAACGATATGAATACAACAACTACCAAAACAACTACTACAGCAATAGCCCACGGCATTAAATAAATTCCTCCCATCGTTCAACATCGATTATTGTACTGCTTCGCTTCACTACCCGAACCTTCTCGTCCTTGGCAAAAGAGGCGGTTGACCTAGCACTCCAGGTATCCCCACCGACCTTGACAATGCCGAACTGACCCGGCTCAATCGGCTCGACTACAACACCTTGCTGCCCTATAAGTTCTGTGCCGATATCCTTAAATCCTTTAGCTGTACGAAATTTTCTTGAAATCGGCTTCGTAAATATCGTCAACACGATAGCCACCAAGCATCCTGCCAGAACTTGCAGGAAATAAGCATCTGGGGCAATCCAAGCGACGAGGGCGGCTACCAACGAGCCTATGCAGAACCATAGCATGTAGAAGGTTAACGTCATCATTTCCAGTACAAGTATGATTCCGGCAATGATAAGCCATATCGCCCATATCTCCATCCCCTCTGTTGCACCACCTTTCCACAATATAATTATATATACGGTGACAATACCAAAAAGTATCAAGGAATGATATGGTTTTATGATAAAAAAAGCATCCTCCGCCTAGAAAGCCGAAGAATGCTTGATAAAAACACGGTTTTTTGCAAGAAAATTCCTTATTATAGAGGTTGTTCAAGGAGTGAACTCGACTTTTTGTACACGAACTTATTAAAGGTTCTCGGTGCCGAAAACCGGATTTTTTAAAATTCGGACCTATACTCGCCTACTTGCTACTGGGGATGCTCTCTGTAAAATGCCACGAGCCCCAGCGATGAAGTCTCCTTCCCGGCAGCGTCAGTACCATACGCAAAGGATCTGACGATATAGAGGCGTTCGGTCTGCTGCAACCCTTTGGAGAAAGCTTTGACCGATGCCGCCGCCCCTCTGAGGTTCACCTGTATCCGAACCGCAGATATCCCCGCCAAGCTAATCACTTCATCATCAGGCAGCTTCGTTCCTTCCAATGCAGCGGACAGATCGGTAGCAGCGCCAGCCCCTTCAGTAGAAAATGGCTTAATCAGAGCAAATCGCTCCAGGGCAAAGCCCTCTACTTCAGTTCCCGGCGACGCTGGTACGGTCGGTTCTTCGAATACGACTTCCTCCAGCTTCACGCCTGTAGCCGCAGCGGTAAGCTGTAATTCGAGCAAGATCGCCTCCTGCCCCGGAATGGCGGGCACAGCCGCGTCCCGGTTGGCCGTATCAGGGGATGCCTGCTCACCAGCCACGGCTGCACGTCTGGCCAGCACAATCGCTTCGGTCTTCTGAAGGAAATCCCGGTTTTCGGCAAATTGCTGCTCCAGGTTAGTGAATTCCGCAACTGCTGGTCGATATCCGAAATAGTAAAATGAGCCTACTACCAGCATAACGATTGCCGCAGCCAGTACCCAGCGTCCCCCCGGAGCCATCTTCTGGTCCATATTCAAGGAGTCTCACCTGCCTGTTCCTCTATCGTCACCGGCAAAGCTGCCAGAGAGAATGTACCCACATATCCCCGTCCTGGTACTTCTACGAGGGAACGAATGCTATCCCCACCCGCACCCGCTTGTTCACCCAGCGTAGCTACATACACGCTGGCTTCCTTCAATCCGGGAAAGAGGCAGGTCCAGATCAGTCCGTCCTGGTCAAGCTTAACCGTCTCCAGCTTGCTGCCTGCCTTCAAAGGGGATTGCAAAAGGTTCAACAGCTTGTTCAAGTCAGGCCGCCGCTGCCGAAGTTCCTCCAGCAGGTTGGCATCAATAGGTCCTCCCCCAAGAGGGCCTATGGTTTGCAATTCCTGCTGATACGCTAGCTGCTGCTGCTCCATTTCGACCAGTGCCACGTTCAGTGAATTCGTCGCCTGACGGGCCACCACATATTCGTAGACAAAATATCCGCCAATCAGGACTCCCCCCAGCAGCAGCAGCAGACCGAGTGCACGTCCGGACGAGGCAGGTCGTTCTTTGGGCGGCAGAAGGTTAATATCAATCACCGGATATCAGCCCCTCTCATCGCTAGCCCAAGTGCAATGGCATAGCTATCATGATCAGGCAGTTCAATTCCAGTGAAAAACGGGGTGAGATCCACTTCGGATACGTCCGCCTGCGAGAAGGCTTCCTTCAAATGCCGAACAATCTCCGGCTTGTCCGGTACCGCTCCCACCACCACAATCCGTTGTACTCGCTCATGCCCTTCATGCAGTGTAAATTCATAAAAATTCATAATTCGCGTTACAGCGGATACGATCTCCCCGTATCTCCATGTGCCCAGCTTCTCTCCAACAGCAGGCTCTAGCGGAAAGGTGCGGACAAAGTCTGGAAGCTTATGATGATACGTGTAAACCTCCGCTTCCTTAGGCTTAAAGTGGATCGCCATCACATTATTGGATTCTCCAAGCAACTGCCGCTGCTGCAGGATGCGCGACAGCGCAATCGTGGACAAATCCACAGCTTCCGGGCGCATCCCTGCCTCCTCCAGCGCTTGAACCCACGCCTGGATAACCGGACGCGGCACAGCAGCTACAAAGGTCAAGAGTTCGTCATCCGAGCCTTCGCTCTCCAGCCAGTGATAATCAATGACCGGGTCCTCAAAGGGCAGACGGATGCTACTCTCGATTTCCAGATCAGTGACGCGCCGTTGCTGTCTCTTCTTGACCTTCGGCACTGTCAATAAACGAATGAAGGACTGGGCTGTCGGTGCGGCGAGACAGACCTGCTTGCCAGCCAGCCCTCTTCGGCCAGCCCAACGCTTTACCGTCTCCCCTAGCCCGGAGACATCAAGCAGTCCATCCTCAGTCAGACCGGTGTCAATCGGCAGCAGACCCGCTCGCTCCACGGTACCGCGTTTTAAATTGTATTTTACATAACGAATGCCATCTTCATCGAGTGTAATTCCAATGTTGGAGGAGCGCCGTTTCAGTGAAAAATAACGTTTTGCAGATACCAATGGATGATCTCCTTTCCGTACATGTACACCGTCAGTGCGCCCGCCGCCAGGCAGGGCCCGAACGCCAGAGTCTGCCCTTTGCTGCGACGCCCCAGAGCACGCTGCAGTAATCCAACCGCCGCCCCGGCGCTGCTGGCAAGAAACAAAGCAAGCAACACGCCGGGGAAGCCCAGCACCCAGCCAAGTACCGCGAGTAGCTTGACGTCGCCCATGCCCATCCCCCGCCCGGAGGTGAGGATGGCCAGCAGGAGCAGCACGCCCCCGCCGGTCAAAGCGCCCAGCGCGTGGTTCCACAGCGGGCCGCCCCCAGCCAGCGGGGCGGCGACAGCCAGGACGGCGCCGAAGCCCAGCAAGGCGCCGTTCGGGATGATCTTCGCGGTCAGGTCCGTGACCGCGACAAGCACGGCCAGCGCGCTAAGCAGCAGGCCGACGGCCCAGGCGCCTGATGCACCGAACCGCAGGTGCATCAGGGCAAAAGCCGCCGCCATAGCTAAGGCGGCGGCAACGTCCCCGGCGCGGAAGCCGTAGCGCGCGGGGACAAGGGTCCGACCTGCGGCGTCTCCCTCGCCGGAGGTCGGTGTAGCCGGGCTGCCGTCCTTGATCGGCAGCCCACGCCTCGCTACAAGGTGGCGGCCGTAGCGCGCCAACCCCGGGCCAAGCAATAAGCCGACGACGGCGTTAGCCGCCGTCAGAAGCGCGCTCACCGCCATTATTTACCGGCGTTCCCGCCCTTGCCCGCTCTCAATTCGGCGGCAGTGTAGCTGACTGTATCCCCACCCTGCACCACCAGGGTTACAACCGTTCCAGTACCGCTCAAGTTATCCAAATTCACGGAAGTCGAACCGGCCAGCGGGCTATCCGTCTTAGGATCGGTAGTCCCAGTTTGCATATAATTCTCAGCTTGCAGATCAGCCAAGGTATGCGTGCCTTGAATCACACCATTTTGCTGTGCGATGGATCTAAGCTTCGCCGCTTCCATGATTTGGTTGGCGGTAGCCGTGCGGGCATTTGCCTTCGTATCATTTAACAACCCGGTAATAATCGGCACGGCAATCGCCGCGATCACTCCGATAATTACGATGACCGCCAATAGCTCGATTAATGTAATCCCTTTCTCTTCCTCACGCAAACGTTGAATACGTTTCATCACTAAAGTCATAATTCATAATCCTCCTAAAATTTTTTAACTAATGTTGCGATATAAGCTCAGCATCGGAATCATAATTGAAGCCATGATGAAGCCGACGACCCCGGCCAGAATCAGAATCATGACCGGCTCAATCAGTTGTTTTAACTTATCTACGGTATTCTCGACATCCCGCTCGTAGAAATCAGCCACCTTGCCCAGCATGGTGTCGAGAGAACCTGTCTCCTCGCCGACTCGGATCATTTGCGTAACCAGGGGTGGGAACACCCAGGATTGCCGCAGCGGCTCGGATAATGGACGCCCTTGCCGTAACGAGGACTGGCATTCGCGAAGCGTGATCCCGATTACCCGGTTGCCAACCGCGTTCTCGACGATCGCCAAGGCCTGAAGTACCGGTACCGCACTGGCGAACAGGGAAGACAGGGTCCGTGTCATCTGTGCAATGGCGCTCTTCCGATTCAATATCCCGAATACCGGAGCCTTTAGCTTGATGTAGTCCCAGGCGTAAGCTCCCCGCTCCCAGCGCAGCAGCAGGTAGACAGCGGCAATGACCGCCAGCACACCCATCAACCACATCACCCCGTGCTGCTGCACGCTTTGGCTAAGCGTAAGGGTAAACTGAGTTATCACCGGTAAATCCCCGCCAAGCTCTGCAAACATGGATTGGAACCGGGGGATCATAAACTTCAGCAAGAACACAATGACCAGCACCGCCATAACCGCTACAATCAACGGGTAGGTCATCGCTGATTTTACTTTCTCCCGGGTCACATGCGCTTTCTCAAAATAAATGGCTAATCGTTCAAGCGATTCTTCCATCCCGCCTGACTCTTCTCCGGCATGAACCATGTGGACGAAGATGGAGGGGAAGATGCGCGGATAAGCGGAGACGGCCACAGAAAATGCAATTCCCTTCCGCAGCTCGGAGGCAATCTCCGATAGCGTCTTTTGCAGTGCCTTGCTCTCCGACTGCTCCGCCAAAATCGCCGTGGCCTCTACAATGGAAATGCCCGCCTTGATCATGGTGGCGAATTGGCGGCAGAACACAGCGAACTGTTCATTTTTGACCGGTCGCCCAATATAGAAATCTTTATTCCAAACGGTCTCGCGCTTCTCGCGTAGCTCCGTTACGATTAATTGCTGCCTCTTCAGCTCGGCCAGGGCAGTCGCCCTGTCAGGAGCTTGCAATTGACCACGCCGGGCCTTCTTGCCTCCGCTTTCCCTGCCCTGATATACGTACTGCGGCATTCAACATCTGTCCTTCCGCTTGTCACATCTCTTATTCGGTTAAATACAACCGGGCCGCAGCCTCGTCTACGACTTCCCGTTGCAACAAGTCTCGCAGACTCATCTCCAGGGTGTGCATGCCCAACTGATAGTTGGTCTGCATGACGCTCTTGATCTGATGCACCTTCTCGGATCGGATCAAGTTGGCAACCGCGGGCGGGTTCAACAGCACTTCCGTCGCACATATCCGCCCCTTCCCTCCTCGCGTGGGCAGTAAACGCTGTGAAAGAATCACCAGCAACACCGAGGCCAATTGAATGCGAATCTGCGCTTGCTGGGACGGAGGAAAAGCATCGATAATCCGGTCAATCGTCTGCGGAGCATCGGCCGTGTGAAGGGTCGCGAGTACGAGGTGTCCCGTCTCGGCGGCAGTAATGGCCGTACGAATGGTCTCCGGGTCGCGCATCTCCCCGACCATAATAATGTCCGGGTCCTGACGCAGAGCCGCACGCAGACCATTGTCGAACGACCTGGTATCCAGCCCGACCTCTCGCTGATTGATCATCGATTTGTCATGGCGGTGCAAGTATTCGATCGGGTCCTCCAGGGTCACAATATGCTTGCGCTCTGTGTGGTTAATATGATCGATAAGTGAAGCCAAGGTCGTGGACTTGCCGCTGCCGGTAGGACCGGTAACGAGAAAAAGCCCTTGTGGCTTCTGCGCTAGCTTAAGAAGAACATGGGGCAAATTCAATGTGGCAAAATCAGGCACTGAAGGCGAGATGACGCGGGCCGCAATGCTAATGGAGCCTCGTTGTCTGAATACATTGATGCGAAATCTTGAAATCCCTGGAACGCCGTAAGAAAAATCAAGTTCGCCATTTTCCATAAATTTCTCGTATTGCGATTCATTCAACAGCTCCTGGACGATTTGCCCCAGCACAGAGGATGGCAAGGCCGCATCGTCCAGTGGCCGCAGAGCTCCGTCGATGCGCAGCACTGGCGGCGAATTAACGGTGACGTGCAGATCAGACGCCCCCGAAGCGAACGCCTTCTCCAGCAGTCCGATAAACATTTTATAAGCTGTAAGGTTGTCCTGACTCATCGCTCCTCCTCTTCTACTTCCCGAATGATTTCCTGCAAGGTAGTTTGCCCTTCCAGCACCTTTTGAATTCCATCCGCAAATAGAGAGGTCATTCCCTCCGCTTTGGCCAAAGCACGAAGCTCATGAATCGACTGCCCGTGAGCGATAGCCGAACGCAGCTCATCGCTGATTAGCAGTGCTTCGTGTACCGCCATTCGGCCCCGGTAGCCGCTCTTCCCGCAAGTCCCGCAGCCTGTGCCGTGATACAGCTTGTCCGCCTTCAACCCCAGCCGCTCCAAATAAAGCTGCTCTTGCACATCTGGAGTATACGAGGTTTTGCAATCGGGACAAACGCAGCGTACCAGCCGCTGAGCTACGATTCCGACCACCGAGGAGGCGATCAGATAAGGCTCGATGCCCATATCGCGCAAGCGCACGACAGTGCTTACTGCATCATTGGTATGCAGCGTGGAGAAGACAAGATGGCCAGTGAGCGAAGCTCGTACAGCGATCTCAGCCGTCTCCAGGTCGCGTATTTCGCCGACCATAACGATGTTAGGGTCCTGACGCAGGATGGACCGCAGCCCCTTGGCGAAGGTCAACCCCGCCGCAGGATGGACCTGCATCTGGTTAATGCCGTCTAGCATATATTCCACCGGATCTTCCACGGTGATAATGTTCATTTCCTCCCGATTCACGTGCTGAAGCGCGGAGTAGAGGGTTGTTGTCTTGCCGCTGCCCGTAGGCCCTGTCAACAATACCATGCCATGCCGCTTCTCGATCATTCGCTTGAAGAGGCCTAACGTGTGTCCAGTCATTCCCAGCTTGTCCAGCCCCTTGACGCCTCCGGCAAGATCGAGCAATCTCATTACGATCTTCTCTCCGTGCACCGTAGGCAGGGTAGATAAGCGAATATCGATGGGCTTGCCGTCAACCGACAGCTTGATCCGCCCATCTTGCGGCAGCCTTCTCTCTGCAATGTTCAGGTTGCCCAAAATCTTCAGCCTGGCCGTTATGACGCCCTGCATCGATTTGGGGATCGAACGCTCGCTTCGCAGCCGACCGTCGATGCGGTAACGGATCGTTAGTTCGCTGTCCGTAGGGTCAACGTGAATATCACTGGCCCCCAAACGTACAGCTTGCTCAATCATCTGCTGAACCAGCCGGACTACTGGAGAATCCTCGCCCAGATTGACGACATCTTCACCGTCTGTCTGCACGCTGCCTTCCGCCAGATCCTTGATCATATCGTTCATGGAACCCTGCAACCCGTACAATCTGGCAATCCCCCGCTGCAGCTCGCCGCGGGAAATGATAGCCGGCTCGATGGTAAAGCCCGTGCTCATTCTCAGATCGTCGATGATAAACAAGTCGAGTGGATCGGTCATCGCCACCATCAGCTTCCGCCCCTCCATACGAATAGGCAGAACCTGGTAACGCTTCGCCATTTGCTCCGGGATGACCTGGCTTAATTTGGCATCGACCTGAAATCTTGACAAAGTAACGTGCGGAATGCCAAGCTGAAATTCCAACACCTCGATGAGCTGATGCTCTGTCAGAGCGCCTTGCGTCAGCAATACGTCACCGAGTTTTTTTCTGGTGCGCTGCTGTTCCTCCAGAGCCATTTGCAGTTCCTGCTCCGATATTATTCCGGATTCCAGCAGAAGTTCACCTAATCTCTTCTTGATCGTGTACACAGTTCACCTCTCATCCCGTTGGCATTTTTGCAACTTCCCAGTTTGACTTTTTTGCGTTGAAGGCTGATTATATATATAGTTCTTTAGAACCAAGTTCTACAGCGCATGTCATTGTACAACACGGTGTCACATAATACCAACGCGCCGCAGCACATAAACGATTATATACCTTTCGTCCGGACGGCGCCATTCCTTTTTATAGTAAAATATACCTAGTCATCACAACTCGACAAGACTCGCCATCAAATAACACAAATCTGCTATTTCCCAACCTATTTGAAAGCGAGAGGATTCTTTTGAAGGATGCCCAAAAACTTAAAAAACCTTCCCTTCGACAAGCCCTGCATCGGGAAGAAGGGCTGACGCTTATCGAAATTGCTCTGGCCTTGGTCATTCTCTCCATCGTCAGTCTGTTCCTCCTGTCCTTCTTTACGAATAGCGCCTCGCAAAGCAAACTGACGAATCAACGGTTGTCTGCCGGTCACTTGGCCAACGCCAGATTGCACGAAGTCCAGTCTTTGCCCTTCTCAGAATTGCAAGCCAGAGCCACATGTAGTCAGGGCTCACTTCCTGATCAGAGCCAGGACATCTATCTGCTGAAGACCGAGGTTTGCAGCAGTAGTTCTAAATATACGGCCAATCCGGATATTTTGTACATAACCGTAACGGCCTATTGGCTACCCGCGCGCCCGGGACAAAGTGCAGAATTTAGGCATAAAGTCTCCGTTACAGGCGCGGTCAAGAAAGACTATGCCTTATCAGGGAATGGAGGGAACGAGGAATGAAGACACGTTGGCAGTTCGCTTCACGGGAAGAGGGAATTACCCTGGTTGAGCTACTTGCCGTTCTCGTCTTGGCCGGTTTGTTAACCCTTCTTGTCTCCAGCGTGCTCAGTTCCTCCTTCTTTGCCCTGGATCGCATCACCCGGGAAACGCAACTACGCAATGAGGCCGTTACATTAAGCTCGGCCTTGCAGATCAAACTAAAGAATACCGTATCGGTGAGCGGGACAAGCTCCGGCACCTTCACTCAATTCCAAGCCGAGTTGGCCACAGACCCGCTTACGGATACAACTCGCCCAATTCGCATTAGCCTGGACGGCGATCGTCTGAGCATGGATGGCGTTCCCTTTAGCAAGGAAACTCTTAGTCTTAGTGGCACTTATTTTACCAAGGGGACAAGTGACTTGCAGTTGCATTTGAAGGTCGCTTTGACTGATGAGCCCAACGTAGAACCTATTTATCTCTTTGTTTCTATTAAATTGTTATCGTGAGGTGTAAGACCATGAAGGGGTTAACTACGGTACGTCAGGAGCAAGGTTATGCTCTTATATCCGTTTTGCTTCTGCTCGTCATTATCATGGTAATTGGCATGCTGGCGATGGAGACGGTCACCAACTCCCAGGGGATGGTCAACGTCTCCGAGGATATTATTACGGCACAAGCAGACGGTGATACCAAATTACAGCTCAAACTTTCGCAGCTTCGCGCGGCAATTATGGCACTGAAGGACGCGGAACGAGTAACGCTGGATACAGTACGAGAAGTTGCCGCTCCTTTTGTTGAAGCGGGCAGTGTCACACTGGACGAAGAGAACCACAAATATATTGCCGTTGTCGCAGCGGAAGGGATATCGGATGAAATCAAGCAAGTGTATCGACGCAAAGTAGAAGTTACTCTAACCTACAATCCCGGTAATTTCCCGCCAGGATCGGAGATGGGAGATTATGCTCTCGTTAGTCAAGGTTCCATGAATTTGAACGGCGCCCTGATTAACGGCAGCGTCTATTCCTCCGGGTCCCTGACCAATAACAACTCCACGATATCCGGGACCATTGTAGGTCCAGGCCAGCCATTCCCACCAGATACTCCTCTTCCCGGCCGAGTGGAGGTGGCTGCCATCGTCAGCAGGATGGATCAGGAGATTCGTTCCTCGAAGGCGGCTTTGTTTACAGCCAAGCCTGAACCCCTTGGTTTTGAGGTACGAAACAACCAACAGTTCGCTGACTCGGTAGCCTTGAATTCACTAAAGCTGATGTCAGGTGTTACCTTAAGGGTGGACGGAGACCTGCTTATCAACGGAGAAGTCACGCTGGAAGCCAACGCTTCCATCGAAGTCAGTGGTGTCCTGTACATTAATGGCAGCTTGCTCATTAATGGGGGGAATCAGACGAAGCTCAAAGCCAGTCTGGTGCGCGTAAATGGACGAACCAATATGAACAGTCAACCTACCCTGACGATTACCGGAGACCTGTATACCCATGAATTGGAGGCTAATGGAACACTGCTAGCCAACCGTATTTATGCCAACGGCAGCGTGAACAGCTCGCTTAATGGGAGCAACCAATTCGCCTTATTCGCTGCCGGATCGGTTAATCTGAATAACGGTTCCGCGGCCTCCATCCTGACAGGCTCAATCTATGCCAATGGGTCGCTGACGGTCAATGGTAATCAGAAGGTGACGATTAATGGTGGTGCCGGAGGTACTCCTGGCAATCCCGACAAGCCTTCAGACATACGCTTTGAGGAGAAAGGAATCGCTATTATGTAAGAAGAACAAAAAAGCCGTTCCCTCCAAGCTCAGAACCGCTAGATAAGCGGCATCCAAGCTGGAAAGGAACGGCTTTATTTTAAGGATTAAACGGAAACGGCATCTAAATCAGCATTACGCTTGAATACTTCAGGGTCATTCTCCCCAAGCACCTTACCGGTAATGACTCCGGCAGTAATAGAGCCATTGACGTTTAATGCCGTTCTGCCCATATCAATTAGTGGCTCTACGGAAATGAGCAATCCCGCCAACGCTACAGGCAAATTCATCGTGGACAATACAATCAGCGAAGCAAAGGTTGCTCCCCCGCCAACTCCCGCTACCCCGAAGGAGCTAATGACCACAACAAGAATCAAGGTGAGAATGAAACTCCAGCTTAATGGGTCGATCCCAACTGTAGGCGCAATCATGATTGCAAGCATGGCCGGATAAACCCCGGCGCAGCCATTTTGCCCAATCGTAGCTCCAAAAGAGGCTGACAAGTTGGCAATACCGTCAGATACACCAAGACGCTTGGTTTGTGTCTCTACGTTCAGCGGAATAGCAGCCGCACTAGAACGCGAGGTAAAAGCAAACACCAAGGTTGGCAATACCTTGCGCAAATATTGCACCGGATTATAGTTGAAAATAGCCAGCAGGATCAGATGGATGATAAACATCACGATCAAGGCTACATAAGAGGCCCCTACAAACTTAATCAGCTTCAAGATTTCTTCCGCATTCGTCGTCGCCGTTACATTCGTAATTAACGCCAGGATACCATAAGGTGTCAGGCGTAACACCAACGTAACAATGCGCATAACCACGCCGTACACAGCTTCTACCATTTTACGGAACATGTCGGCTTGCTCGGGCTTCTTCTTATCCAGTCCCAGCACAGCCACGCCGATGAAAGCGGAGAAAATAACGACAGCCAGCGTAGATGTACTGCGTGCTCCGGTCATATCTGCAAACGGATTCGTAGGAATGAAGTCAAGCACCTGCTGTGGAATGGTCTTGCCTTCCACGGTTCCCAGCCGCTCTTCCAAGGCTACTCCACGTTTCTGCTCCCGTTCCCCCGCTTCGATCTCAATAGCCTTGAGATCAAAGGTCAAGGTCGTTACAATACTTACCGCAGCAGCTATTGCCGTTGTAATCAACAAAATAGCGATGATCAGACCGCTCATTTTACCTAAATTCTGCTTGCCCTTCAAATTCATAATCGCTGAAATAATAGATACCATAATCAATGGAATGACCACCATTTGCAGCAAGCCAACATATCCACGACCCGCCAGGTTAAACCAATCCGTGGACTTGGAGATGACCTCGGAGCCTGCTCCATATGCTAATTGCAAAATGACACCAAATACAAGCCCCAGACCCAGTCCGGTGAATACCCGCTTTGTAAAAGAAATGTGCTTCTTCTGCATCCATATCAGAACACCGATAAGCACCAGCATAACCGCTACATTAATGATAATACGAAACGTCTCCATAACTGCACTCTCCTCCTGTACAACGTCTTCCTATTATTATTCGCTTGCCTTCGGACTTTATGCCGAATTCAAAACCACAAAATGTATAATAGCACAAACACAAGTATTTAGATAGGATTAATTTAAGGCCCGAGTCAAGCCTGAGGATTATTCCTGGAAGAGAAAATATTTGATAGGACATTTAATAGTGCCTTCAAAGCATTATGAATTCATAGATTCAACTTAACAAGCGTGTCAAAAACAGAGCAAGGAGCCTGCAAGTGATTGCAAGCTCCTTACTTCCTACTACCCTTTGCTGGCCCCGGATGTTAATCCGTCCACCAGCAGTCGCTGCAGGAACATGAACAGAATAGTAATTGGCAGTGCTATCAGCACGGCTCCTGCAGCAAATAACGTAAAGTTCGTATTCTGGTTGCTGCTGACCATATCCCACATGCCCACAGCCAGTGTCCAATTCTCCTTCGTCCGCAGGACCAGCTTGGCGAAGATAAAGTCGACCCAGGGACCGACGAACTGAGTTAATGCCATGTACGTCAGCATCGGCTTGGAGAGCGGCAGGATGATTCTGCGGAAGATCAGGAAGTTGCTAGCCCCATCGATCCGTGCCGCTTCATCCAGGGAGCGAGGAATGGTATCCAGGAACCCCTTGGCGATAAATGTCCCCCCAAGCGGTGCCCCTGCCGCATACACGATGATTAGCGCCAGATGCGTGTCGAGCAATTGCAATTCCCGTAACAGCAAATAAATTGCAATCATACTCATAAATCCGGGGAACATGCCCAGCACAAGCAAGCCCGATAATGCTGTTTTGCGACCACGAAAGCGGAAGCGGGATACTGCATAGCTGGTTAACAGGGTTAACAGCACACCCAACAACATTGAGAACACAGCAATTTTGAGCGTATTCAAGTACCATGTGCCAAACAGATAAGTTTCCGAAGTAAATAGTTCTATATAATGGTCAAATGTAAACTGCTCTGGAATTAAGGTCTTGCTGTACAACGATTTCCCAGGTCGCAAAGAGCCGAAGATGACCCAGAGTGCAGGGTATACCGCTGCCACACACAGTAAAATAAGCGTCAAGTAGCTGGCTGCCAGCCGAATTGCAGTTTGTATTTTCCGTCCACTCATTGGATCATGTCCTCCTCTTTAAACGACTTGGTTCTGCGATAGTTGTAAATCGAGAACGAGGCGATGATCACGAAAATAATAATGCCGATGGCCGAAGCCATATTGTATTTGTTCTGATTCAGGGTCAGCTTGTAGAGCCAGGTCACGAGCAGGTCCGTGGCACCAGCATACTGGTAATCCCCCTTGACCGGGTCTCCTCCTGTAAGCAGGAAGATGGCATTAAAGTTGTTGATGTTGCCAGCAAACTGCGCAATCAAGGTGGGTGCCGTCGTGAACATAATCATGGGCATCGTTACAATCTTGAATTTCTGGAATCCCGTTGCCCCGTCCACCTCGGCTGCTTCATACAAATCCTTCGGAATCGTAGTCAACACACCTAAAATAAGCAGCATGGATACCGGAATGCCTACCCACATATTAACGATGATGACCGTCACCTTGGCCCAGAACGGGTCCGTCAACCACGGTAGACCCCCCAGGCCGAAATAGCCGAGATATTGGTTAATAGGCCCGAACTGCCCATTGAACATATTTCTCATGACAAGTAATGAAATCAACTGCGGGATGGCGTAAGGAAGAATCAGGATCGTTCTCCAAAGGCCCTTGAAGCGAATGCCCTTCTGATTGATCAGCAAGGCAACGAGCATCCCCCCGAAATAGGTTGTGACTGTGGAAAGCACCGCCCAAATAATCGTCCAGGTGAGCACTCCGTAAAATGTATGGCTCCAGGTCTTGAGCGCAATCAAATCCTTAAACGTCCCGAACCCGACCCAGTCAACCAACATGGCCGGAGGAATATGCTTCGGTGCTGAATAGTTCGTAAATGCAAGCAGCACCATGAACAGGATAGGCATAACGGTGAAGAACAGAATGCCCGTGGCCGGGATACTTAAGAAGGCAACGGCAAATTTGTAATCCAGCACATAACGTACGGACTGACCGAAATTATTCGGCTTCTTGCCCGTATCTCTTGCCTTCCCGATGTTATAAGCATCCCTCACGTTCATGATATAAATGACCAGGAACACAGCCAGAAACAACAGGGTGATCAAGCTTTGTATCATGATGAATATGGAGTGATCTCCGTCGATCCATTTGCCCTTGACCAGCAATCTGGGGACCTCGCCCAAGGTGACGATGCCCCAAATCGCATTGCCCAAATTTCTTATAAAGTAGGTAATCCCGAACACTTCAACCAGCAGCATAAGCAAGCCTTTAATATACTGCCGGTTGTATAGCTGTCCAAGTCCCATGCACAATATCGACAGGATGGTTGCGGTTTTCTTGTGTCTATCCATCTTCCTTCTCCTCTCCGCCCGCGAAAATCAAGGAGTGACTCCCAGGCAGACTTTATTGCGCTGCGCCGTTATTCAGATCCTCAATTTGTTTCATCGCCTTCTCCAACGCTGCTTTCGGATCTGCGTTATTGTTCCAAATCTCCGGCAATGCCGCATTCATCGGTGCCCATACGTTAGCCATTTCCGGAATGGAAGGCATTGGTTGTGAGTTCATTGCTTGTTCTGCAAAGGCAGACACATAGGGATCATTCTTGATTTGGTCAGCTTCGAGCGCCTCCACATTGGTAGGAACCGCACCTACTTTTTCATTCAACAGAAGCTGAGCTTCTTTGGAAGAGGCAAAGTTAGCGAACAGTTTGGCTGCGTTCGGATACTGAGTGAAGGAGTTAACCACCCATACCTTAATCCCGGAAAACGTGATGGCCGTCTTGCCATTCACCGACGGATATGGAGCAAGCCCCAAATCATCGCCCAATGCGGCCTTATAACCTGCAAGCTCCCATGGGCCGTTGATATCCATAGCCACATCGCCTGCGTTGAACAAACTCCGCTTGATATCCGGGTTGATATCTCCGCTGTTGATTGGCAATATTTCCTTCAAGCTCTGATACACTTTCAGACCCTCGATGGCCCCCTCGGTAGTCAAACCAATGTCCTGCGGATTGGTTCCGTTGTTACCGAACAGGTAACCTCCCGTGCTGGCAATAAAGGGATAGTTAAAGTACATGTTGCCTGTCTCCCACATGATGCCATATCTGTTCTTGGCTTTGTCCGTAAAAGTCTTGCCAAATTCAATCACATCCTGAAAATCCTTTGGTGCCTCAGGCAAAATCGCCTTGTTGTAGTACAAGGCCATCGTTTCAGCCGCACGTGGATAACCATAGAGCACTCCATCAAACGTAGAACCTTGAATGGATGCGTCCGTATTGCTCTTTACAGTTTCTTCAGCAAATACATCATTAGCCAAAATCAGGCCGGATGTCGCTGCATTCCCCAAATGGTCATGCGGTACAATCAGCACGTCGGCAGCCAGACCGGATGGGCCATCCTGGGTTAGCTTACCTACCTGATCCGGTGGAGCTACCTCTTCAATCTTCACTTTGACTCCGTATTTATCGGTAAATTGCTTGGCAATTTCTTCGGTAAATACCTTCTCTTCCTTGCTCTCCCATATCAGTAGTTCTGCTCCTTCTTCGGGAACCAAATCCTCAGGCGAGACGGTTTCTTCCGCATCGTTCCCTCCGGCATTCACGTTCTGGTTGGACGGCGTATTGGCTGGTGTATTACTGCCACTCCTGTTCGGACCACAGGCCGTGATTGAGACGACCAGCAGCAAAGCGATAGCCATTGTCAGTATCTTTCTGGATTTCATCATAGTTAACCCTCCCAGTTTGTTAAAGACGTAATCTAGCATACTTGCAATAACGGTAAGCGTTTTCAGCAAATACGCGAGCCTGCCGATATTTGAGGTGCATCGCCTAGGTTCTAGCTCACCAACTACCGAAAGCGCTTTATCTACGGGAACATCATACATCACGCCAAGCTCTTTGTTAAAACGTTTGCACAACGTATATTCAGCCATTTAAAGTTATTTTTCCTTAAATATCTTCTGTTTTCTTTAAATTACTTAAATTTCCTCATTACGTTGTCAATATTCCTTGGTATACATTGAGATTTTTTGCACAAGAACAATAGATCAATACTTTTTGTCTAAGTCGATAAGCATAGATAAAACAAGGGGAAACCCTGTCATATCGCTATTTTCTCTTCTTGTGCAACAGTTTGAACAATGCTATAATGCGGTTAAATAAAACATGAAGGCGCTGCTACCCCAAAGGTACATCCTCTGACCGGTTTTTCCGGCCTGGATGTGCCTTTTCTTACTTCGGGGCTCCTGAATTAGCTACCTAACGCCTTGCTTACTAACGACTGAGGAGGAATTCTGCTATGTTACTTGAAGCCGTTTACCATCGTCCCAAATTGAACTGGTCCTATGCCTATGATAAGCAAACCGTCCATCTTCGCTTGCGAGCCAAGCGAGGGGATTTGACCGAGGTCTTCGCTTTTGTAGGAGACAAATACATGTGGGATGAGAGCAAGGAATTGCTTCCGATGAGCCTGATGATCAGCGATGAGTTGTTTGACTATTGGGAATGCTCCTACCGCCCTCCTATGCGCCGGACGAAATACGGTTTCTTGTTAAAGTCCGGAGCTGAGCAAATTTGGATGACAGAGAATGAATTTACTAACGAGCGTCCTGCCGGACCGGAGCGGCTATTCGAGTTTCCTTTCATCAACCCGGTAGACGTCTTTACACCTCCAGAGTGGGTCAAGGATGCTATCTTCTATCAAATCTTTCCGGAGCGTTTCGCCAATGGAGACAAGAGTAACGATCCGAAGAATGTTCTGCCCTGGGGCGGCAAGCCAGAACGGGATAGCTTCTTTGGCGGGGATCTGCAAGGGGTTATCGATCATCTGGATCACTTAAGCCAGCTTGGGATTACGGGCCTTTATTTCACTCCGTTATTCGAAGCGACAACCAACCACAAATACGATACGGCCGATTATATGAAAATTGATCCGCATTTCGGTGACATCGAGACGATCAAAAAGCTGGTTGAGGCTTGTCATGAGCGGGGAATCCGCGTATTGTTCGACGCCGTGTTTAACCATTGCGGACGAACCTTTGCTCCTTTTATTGACGTGCTGGAGAAAGGTGAGGAGTCTGCTTATCGAGATTGGTTCCATATTCGGGAGTATCCTTTGTGCATCAAGGACGGAGTTCCGACCTATGATACCTTCGCATTTGAGCCCCTTATGCCCAAGCTGAATACCGAGCATCCCGAAGTAAAGGAATACTTGCTCAAGGTTGCCGAGTTCTGGATTAAGGAGATCGGAATCGACGGCTGGCGGCTGGACGTGGCGAACGAAGTGGATCATGCATTTTGGCGGGCTTTCCGGACTACGGTTAAGGCTGCTAATCCCGATGCCTATATTCTAGGTGAAATCTGGCATGAGTCATCAGGCTGGCTGCAAGGCGACCAGTTCGATGCGGTAATGAACTATCCGTTCACGGAAGCGGTGCTGGATTTTGTGGTACGCGGGACGTTGGATGCGGGCGGATTTGCCAATGCCGTAGGCAAGCAGTTATCACGCTACCCGTTGCAGGCGAGCGAAGTAGCATTCAATTTGCTGGATAGCCACGATACACCAAGATTGTTAACGTTGTGTGAAGGCAATCAGGCGAAAATGAAGCTCGCCGCCTTGATCCAATTTACTTATCCCGGCACGCCTTGTGTTTATTACGGGGATGAGGTTGGACTTGACGGTGGACATGATCCCGATTGCCGCAAATGTATGGAATGGGAACCGGAGCGTCAGGACCGTAAGCTCTTTGCATTCTATCAACAGCTAATCGCAGTACGCAAGCAGATCAAGCCTTTGCGAACCGGCAGCTTGCACTTCCTGCTGGCTAAGCCGGGAGATACCCGAATTGCCTTGGCACGTCGTGAAGGAGATGAGACTGTGCTGGTTCTATTGAATAACTATGATGCCGGGCAAACGATCAAGGTTCCGTCCACAGAGGGAACTTGGACGGACGCTTTCAGCAGCCAAACCTACGAAGCAAGGGGCGGTTACCTCCATGTCAAACTGCCAGCCTACGGCTATGCGGTACTGACAACGGCGAAGTAAACGAAGTTCTGTATTTACTTTACAATAGCCTTGGATTAATATTACACTGTAGGGCAAACGGTTTCACAGAGGAGGTTTTTTATGGCTGTTACCATTAAGGATGTTGCCAAAAAGGCCGGAGTATCGCCCTCCACCGTGTCCCGGGTGCTGTCCAATCATCCCAGAATCAGCGCGGAAACTTCGCAAAAAGTCAAACTTATTATGGATCAGCTTGGCTACCATCCGAACATGATGGCTAAAAGTCTGGTCTCCAAAACGACAAATAGCATTTGCATCATGCTGCCCAAATCGGCTGAGGAATTGTTCTCTAACTTCTTCTTCATGGAACTCATTCGCGGCATCGTCACGCAGGCTAGTCGTCTGGGTTATGATGTACTGATCAGTTCCGGCGCCAACGAGAAGGAAGAGATCGACAGCGTATCCCGGCTACTGAATGGACGCCGGGTGGACGGAGTGATTCTGTTGTATTCGCGACAGAATGATCCGGTAATCGACTTTCTGGAGCAAGGAGGTCATCCGTTCGTCGTCATCGGGCGAAGCGAGCAATATCCCGACATACTAACGGTCGACAACGATAATGTTCAGGCCTCTTACGACGCTACGAAGCATCTGATCTCCTTAGGGCATGAACGCATCGGCTTCGTCAGCGGCCCACCGGAACTTGTCGTATCCAAGGATCGATTAAAGGGATATCAGGCCGCATTAAAGGATGCCGAGTTGGAATGTCGTCCCGAGTGGATTGTTGAAGGGGAATTCCTGCAAGACAGCGGGTATCGGGCCATGTCATTTTTCATGAATTTGCCCAACCGACCTACAGCTCTCGTCACGATTGACGATGTCGTAGCCTTCGGCGTACTTCGCGGGCTGCATGAGTTAAAGTACAAGGTTCCTGAAGACCTTTGTCTCGTCAGCTTCAACAACATTCCGCTCGCTGAACTGTCGACACCACCTCTCAGCACGATGGATATCGGCATCTATAACCTGGGTTACACGGCATCACAAGTGTTAATTCAATCGGTGCAGACCGGTCTGGCCCAAGTGCAGCCCAAGCGGCAACTTATCCCCCATCGGCTGATGGTTCGTGATTCATCGATGTATTCGGTACCGAGGAAGTAAGCTGATTGCTATATAGCTATAGCAAAAGTAATGGAAGCGAAGGCTTCCTTTATTTTTCGCTCATAATTCAAACGTTTGCACAAAAGGAGGATCCGATGACGTACTCTATTCAAGCTTGCTTATTTGATCTGGACGGCGTGCTTGTTGATACGGCCAAATATCATTTTTTAGCCTGGAAACGGTTGGCCGCAGAACTGGGCTTTTCGTTCACCGAGCAGGATAATGAGAAGCTGAAAGGTGTTAGCCGCATGGCTTCGCTGGATATTTTGCTAAAGGTCGGCGGAATAGAACCGGGCGAAACCAAGAAGCAAGAGCTGGCTAAGCGCAAAAATGAATGGTATGTGGAATACATCTCGCAGATGGATGCCTCGGAAATTCTGCCAGGGGCGCTATCATTCCTGCAACAATGCCGGGAGAACGGGCTGAAGACTGCACTAGGCTCAGCGAGCAAGAATGCTCCCTTGATTTTACGAAATACCGGACTTACGCCGTATTTCGATGCCATCATTGATGGAACTCATACCTCCCAGACCAAGCCTGACCCTGAGGTGTTTCTGCTCGGAGCAAGAGAGCTTGGCGTTAATCCGGAGAACTGCGTAGTCTTTGAAGACGCAGAGGCCGGAATTGAAGCCGCCAGACGTGCAGGTATGCGCTGCGTAGGTATTGGGACACCGGAGACACTTGGCGCCGCTGATTTGGTCATTCCTTCTCTGGAAAGCATGACCCTGTCTATGATCAAGAAGCTGTAAAGATGCATAATCTTGAAGACGACTTTTTGAACAACCATCAAAAGTGCGAGTTCAAAAAGTTGGGTTTACAGGACCGAAGCCTATGCTTTCGATGTGCGTTTTTTCAAAACGCTTGAGTTGGATGAAGCCAGGGACTGAGTAGCGGAGCTACACGTTTTCGGAGAAAACGACTTCGAAAGCATGGGTACGTGAGCAACTCAAATGTTTCTGCAGGAAACATGCTACGTATGCATATACTAGGCCCGGCTGAATTCAAGATTCGATGTCGAATTGACTCCTCGAACAACTTCGTCCTGGGAAGACGACTTTTTGAACTAACTCTAAAGGAGCTGAAGATATTGAAATCTTACTTTACCCTTAACCCCTGGTCCATCCTGGAGGAATCCTTCGATCCCACCAAGCATGAAATCGCGGAAAGCGTCTTTAGTATTGGTAACGGTTACATGGGGCAACGCGCCAACTTCGAAGAACAATACAGTGGCCCCTCCCTGCAAGGCAGCTATATGGCTGGGGTGTACTATCCCGACAAAACGCGTGTAGGCTGGTGGAAAAACGGATACCCCGAGTATTTTGCCAAAGTGCTGAACAGCACCAACTGGATTGGCATTCACGTATTTATTGACGGTACGCCGCTAGATTTGGCTGCATGTCAGGTGAAGGACTTTGTCCGTGAGTTGAATATGAAGGAAGGTACCCTGTCTCGCCGCTTCACGGCAGTTATGGAGGACGGCAAGCAGATCGCTGTAGAGGCGCTGCGCTTCGTCAGTATTGTAAGGCATGAGATCGGGGCGATTCGTTATACAGTCACACCGCTCAATTTTAGCGGAGAACTACGCCTGGCCCCCTATCTTGATGGCGATATCAAGAACAAGGACTCAAACTATGAAGAGAAGTTCTGGCTGGAGGTAGACAAAGCGGCGAATCCGGAAGCCTCTTATTTGACCGTAAAGACCAAGAAGCTGGATTTCCACGTCACCTCCGTAATGGGCTTTGAGGTTTTTAATCAAGAACAACGTCTCGCGCTCACTCCTTCTTTTCACCAACAGGAGAAGTTTGTCTCTGCCGAGATTGGGGTTGCTGCCAGCCAGGGAGAGGCCGTGACCCTCTATAAGTATGTGGCCAACGTGACCTCTCGTGATGTAAAGCCAGAACAATTGGTGGAAGTCGGAACGGAAAAGCTTGCTGCCGCCAGAGAAGCCGGATTTGATGTTTTGTTGCAGGAACATATTGAGGCCTGGGCTGACAAGTGGAAGATGAGTGACATGATTATTGAGGGAGATGTCTCGGCGCAGCAGGCGATTCGCTTTAATATTTTTCAGCTTCATCAAACGTACAGCGGGGATGACGACCGGCTTAATATCGGGCCTAAGGGCTTTACGGGCGAAAAATACGGGGGTAGCACCTACTGGGATACCGAGGCGTATTGTCTCCCCTTCTACCTCAGCACCGCCGAAGCGGACATTGCTCGCAATCTGCTGATCTACCGCTATAAGCACCTTGAGAAGGCGAAAGAGAACGCACGTAAGCTGGGATTCTCCAAGGGGGCGCTTTATCCGATGGTCACGATGAACGGCGAGGAGTGCCACAACGAATGGGAGATTACTTTTGAGGAAATTCATCGAAACGGAGCGATTGCTCACGCCATTTATAACTATGTGAATTATACAGGGGATATGGCTTACTTGAGTGAATATGGACTGGAGGTGCTGGTGGAAATCTCCCGGTTCTGGGAGGAACGCGTCAATTACTCTCCGGCCAAAAACAAATATGTCATGCTTGGCGTTACGGGTCCAAATGAGTATGAGAACAACGTCAACAACAACTGGTATACGAACCGCATTGCCGTCTGGACGCTGGAGTATACCTTAGAAGCACTCGCTGCCCTTAAGCAGCAGGAGCCGAAGCGGTATGACGAGTTAATTGGCGGACTGAAGCTGGAAGATGACGAGACTCGTAAGTGGCAGCATATCATCAAAGAGATGTATTACCCGTACGATGAGGAACGGGATGTATTCTTGCAACAAGACGGCTTCCTTGACAAGGACTTAATCCCGGTTAAGGAGCTGGCACCGGAGCATTTGCCAATTAACCAGAATTGGTCGTGGGATCGTATTTTGCGTTCCTGCTTCATTAAGCAGGCCGACGTGTTGCAGGGGTTGTATTTCCTTGGCGATCGGTATGATCTGGAGACGAAACGGCGTAATTTCGATTTCTACGAACCGCTGACGGTACATGAGTCCTCCCTCTCCCCTTGCGTGCATGCTATTTTGGCTTGCGAGTTGGGCTATCAGGAGAAGGCGTATGAGATGTATCTGCGTACCGCCCGACTTGATCTCGACAACTATAATAACGATACCGAGGACGGCTGTCACATTACGAGCATGGCCGGAACGTGGATGGCGATCGCCCACGGCTTCGGAGGCCTTCGCGTTCAGCATGACGAACTGGTGCTGCGTCCCTTCGTGCCGTCCCACTGGACGTCCTTCTCGTTCAAGGTGATGTTCCGTGGCGCACGGCTGCAGGTGCAAGTCACCGCGGACAACATCCTCGTCACCAATGAGACGGAGACACCGGCCGCTATCCGAATTTACGATACGAGCTACACAGTTAACTCTCTGAGCCAAATCGAGGTGCCTCGACAGGCAGCGGCCTTGAGCTAAGGCAGGTAGGCGCAGGTAGGAAACAGCCGTTCACCACATTAAAATTGCGGTGAACGGCTGTTTGTTGCTGTGGAGTCGCGGGAATGGGTAGAGCGGATGCTTTAACACCCGCGCGATGGAGTTACGTGGAGCGGGTGAGTTGTGAAGTGAATCTGCCAAGTCCCAAGTGCGAATGAGCAGTGTCTAGGATGAGAAAAGCAGAGCCCACATTGAGTTAATGTAAATCGCCAATTAGCGGGAAATCCTCCAGCTAATTTTTATTTTTTTCGCTACCTTAAACAATTAACTGGAATTTATCCATATATTTTCGGCCTTTTGGTCAATATCGGGTAAAAACCAACGATTTATATGGAGGT
>NZ_JBXENK010000005.1:0-305827 GCF_056836745.1 Paenibacillus sp. 1SOY10
AATTCGTTTCGTATCTAGTTTTCAAGGATTAACACCTTGAATTTATGGCTTGGAGAGATACCCAAGTGGCTATAAGGGGACCCTCTGCTAAGGGGTTAGACTGCGTAAGCGGTGCGAGGGTTCGAATCCCTCTCTCTCCGCCATTTGTACAAGCTGTAACTTAATATGGCGGTGTAGCTCAGCTGGCTAGAGCGTACGGTTCATACCCGTGAGGTCGGGGGTTCGATCCCCTCCGCCGCTACCATATTATCCTGGAGGCTTAGCTCAGCTGGGAGAGCATCTGCCTTACAAGCAGAGGGTCGGGGGTTCGAGCCCCTCAGCCTCCACCATCTATAAATCTTTCTTCTATTTACACCGTGCCGGTGTAGCTCAACTGGTAGAGCAACTGACTTGTAATCAGTAGGTTGGGGGTTCAAGTCCTCTCGCCGGCACCATTTTTTTTGCGGAGCCGTGGTGTAGAGGCCTAACATGCCTGCCTGTCACGCAGGAGACCGCGGGTTCGAATCCCGTCGGCTCCGCCATTTAAGTTTATTTTCACCACAAAGTGGGAAAGTGGACAACTTCACCACTTTATTTTTTTGACCAAATTGCATATGGCTCGGTAGCTCAGTCGGTAGAGCAGAGGACTGAAAATCCTCGTGTCGGCGGTTCGATTCCGTCCCGAGCCACTTCTATGTTATCCCAGGATCATTTATGATTTGCTCGGGCAACATAGGTATTATGGAGGCTTAGCGAAGTGGCCAAACGCAGCAGACTGTAAATCTGTTCTCTGACGAGTTCGGTGGTTCGAATCCATCAGCCTCCACCAGTTTTTTTATGAGCCATTAGCTCAGTTGGTAGAGCACCTGACTTTTAATCAGGGTGTCGAAGGTTCGAGTCCTTCATGGCTCATCTCTAGAAGTCGTTAACTTTACGGTTAACGGCTTTTTTTGTATTTTGACGACTCCGGCAGTAATGGCAAGATTTACGCTTCCGGTAAAGGGTATGATAAAATAAAAATATTTAACACTACAAAGGATCGAGGGAAAGTCAGCTCATGGATATCAAATTGCTGAAGCAGCAAGTGGAGAACATCGTGGATACGTCCTTGACGGAATCGAACTGGGAGCTTGAGGCATGGAACGAGCTGGTACGGCGATCCGGGGGAAATGAGTTTGGGCCGTTCCATCAGAATCAACGCTGGGTCTGGCTATTGAAGTATCAATCATCTTCCGTGCTTGCCTTTGAAGCGGGAGCAGAGACGATTACCGAAGCTGAAGCCAAGCTGATTCAAATGCTCTTGTCTTCGGTGCACCCTCCTGTCTCTCCATCGGGCTTGAAGCGTGATGAAGAAGCGCGAAGTTTACAGTTAGGGCAATGGCTGCAAGAGAGATTGGAGCAAGGGGAACTGGAACAGCAGATCCCGGAGAACATGCCAATCAAATCCAAGCTTCGAGGGAGGTTGCTACCTTTTTTGCTGAGTTGGGAGCACCAAGGCCAAGCCATATCGTTTACCCAACTGAGTAAACTGCTTAAGAGTTATTTTGGTGGTGCGATCATACTCATTCCACTCAAAGAGGATTGGCTGATACTGCTTGGAGAAGAACTCTTCACGAGTCTAAGAGAAGAAAGCGAAGAGGCTGCCGAGAAGGAAAGGGACATGCTGAGCGCGCTTTGCGAAGGGTTGTATGAGCTGATTACCAACGAATGGGTCGGTGGTTTGCATTTGTCGGTGGGAGATGTATTGATTACCGCTAATGAATTAACAACTGCTACCTTGACATTACGGCAAACCTTGGCCTTGGGTCGGATGTTTAATGTAACTAATCAGATTCATCTGCCATGGGAATTAAAGCTGGAGCGGTTAATTGCTAGCATACCTGAGGCTGAGCGACAAAAATTTATTGCAGAGAGCGGAGATCACAGCGGCCTTCTGCAGGAAGAAGAGACCTTCACTACCCTGGAGACCTTCTTCTCTCTGGATTGCAATGTGAGCGAAACGGCCAAGCGGCTCTATATTCACCGAAATACTTTGTTATACCGATTCGACAAGTTCAAGCAGGAGACGGGACTGGATGTCCGAACCTTTGCAGATGCCGTATTGGTCAAGCTGGAGCTATTATTGTACAAAGTGACGAAAAGGTCGTAATTTTTTTGTGCAGTTTGTGTATGGATGGGTTTTGCCCTATCGTTTAATATATAAATATAGAATGTATCCGATTACATGAAACATAAACACAACTAATTTAACGACTTGGGAGGAATAACAAATGGCAGGCGTACGCTTAGAACACATTTTTAAAAAATATCCGGGTGCGGATAAAGCAACTGTTGCTGACATTAACCTCGATATTGCTGATAAAGAATTTTTGGTACTGGTAGGTCCGTCCGGTTGCGGTAAATCAACAACGCTCCGTATGATCGCTGGTCTGGAAGAAATTACAGAAGGTAAATTGTACATTGGCGACCGTGTCGTGAATGACGTTGCTCCGAAAGACCGCGACATCGCGATGGTATTCCAATCCTACGCTTTGTATCCACATATGAATGTGTATCAAAACATGGCGTTTGGTTTGAAACTTCGTAAAGTAAAGAAAGAAGAAATCGACCAACGTGTTCGCGAAGCTGCAAGAATTTTGGACATCGAGCATTTGCTGGATCGTAAACCTAAAGCACTTTCCGGTGGTCAACGTCAACGGGTAGCCTTGGGCCGTGCTATTGTCCGTGATCCTCAAGTCTTCCTGATGGATGAACCTCTTTCTAACTTGGATGCTAAGCTGCGTGGTCAAATGCGCGCCGAAATCACGAAATTGGTAAAACGTCTGGAAACTACTTGCATCTACGTAACACATGACCAAATCGAAGCTATGACGATGGGTGACCGTATCGTGGTTATGCATGACGGTATCATTCAACAAGCTGCTTCTCCGGAAGAACTGTACAATCAACCAAGTAACATTTTCGTAGCAGGCTTTATCGGTTCCCCTACGATGAACTTCATTCATGGTACTTTGGCAGAAGAAGCAGGCACTGTTCGCCTGAAAGCTACTAACCTGGATGTTGTTGTGCCTCAAGGTAAGGCAGCAGTACTGAAAGATAAAGGCTACATTGGTAAAGAAGTAATTATGGGTGTTCGTCCTGAGGACATTCATGAAGAGCCTGTATTCCTGGAAGCTTCCCCGCAAACTACATTTGCAGCTAACGTGTACCTGACAGAAAACCTGGGTCACGAAATGCAATTGTACCTGAACGGTGCAGGTGGCGACGGCCTGATCGCACGTGTAGATGGACGTTCCAATACACGCGAAGGCGACAATGTTAAATTGGCGATCGATATGAACAAAATTCATATCTTCGACAAGGAAACAGAACGCAACGTATTCTACAATTAATTTTCTGAAACTTACGAAAACCGCCCTTCAGGGCGGTTTTTTTGCTTATATGGAACTAAAATATAGCTGAATTAGCTGACAACCACGGCATTCAGGCGGCGATGATTGATTTACGAGGCATTTTCCATTACGATGAATACATTGAACAATCCAGAAACAGGATGAATTTATGCCTTAGGGCAGCTTATATTTGCAACCGTAGACACAATCGGACGTTCTAGGTTCCGGAGAGTGGCGGTGGGAAGGAAGAACAGATGGCTACTAAAAAAGTAAAGGTATCGGAATTGGTCAATCAGTTCGGGCTTGAAGTGATTTCCGGAGAGCAAGGATTGAAACGGCCGATTACGGTGGATGATTTATACCGCCCTGGTCTGGAGATGGCGGGTTACTTTGAATATCATCCGCCAGAGCGCGTTCAGATTTTAGGGAAAACCGAAATGGCTTTCTTTGAAATGTTGCCGCCCCAAGAGCGCAAAGACCGTATGGAGCGCTTGTGTAGCAGTGAGGAAACGCCTTGTATCATTCTGACACGTTCCTGGGAGGTCCCAGATGAACTGGTGACTATCAGTGCAGAGAAGCAGATTCCTGTGTTACGCAGCAGCATGGCGACGACGATCTTATCAAGCCGAATCACTAGCTTCCTTGAACGGAAGCTTGCTCCTACGGCGACGATCCATGGTGTTCTGGTGGATGTATATGGTGTAGGTATGCTAATTACCGGCAGCAGTGGCATCGGGAAAAGTGAAACCGCATTAGAACTGGTCAAACGTGGACACCGTCTTGTTGCAGACGATGCGGTAGAAATTCGTCAGACCTCCGATAATCAATTACATGGTACAGCACCGGAGCTCATTCGGCATCTGTTGGAAATCCGCGGGGTCGGTATTATTAACGTAATGACCTTATTTGGTGCGGGAGCGATTCGTAACAATAAGCGAATTTCGTTGGTGGTGAGGTTAGAGGCATGGCAGCAAGAGAAGCAATATGACCGGTTAGGGCTGGATGAAGAGACGACACGGATCATTGATACTGACGTGCCATTAGCAACGATTCCGGTACGTCCAGGACGGAACCTAGCGGTTATTATTGAAGTGGCGGCCATGAATTTCCGTCTGAAACGCATGGGGTATAACGCAGCCTTGCAATTTACCACCAAGCTGACGGAGACGATTGCAGAAGATATCGACGATTTGGATTAGGAGCGTGAATAATGAGCACCTTGCTATTAGACCCGATTGCTTTTTCTATCGGGAGTATAAACGTGCATTGGTATGGTTTGATTCTGGGAAGTGCGGCTTTATTCGGACTTCTGTTGGCTGTTTGGGAGGGCAAGCGATTCCAGGTTCCCCAGGAGCTGTTTATGGACTTGCTGTTGCTGGGTGTACCTTCAGCCATTATTGGCGCACGTATTTACTACGTGGCTTTTATGTGGGACGAATACAAAAATAATTTCTGGGATGTTTTTAAAATTTGGAATGGTGGGATCGCGATCTATGGTGCTCTCATCGGAGCCATTATTTGTGCGGTTATTTTCTTTAAGCGCCGGGGTTATAACTTCTGGCGAATTGCCGATATTTGTGCACCATCCCTGATTGCAGGTCAAATGGTCGGGCGCTGGGGGAACTTCGTGAATCAGGAAGCGTATGGGGGTCCTATATCCGAATCCTTCCTGCGAGACAGTCTACACCTTCCGTCATTCATCGTGAATCAAATGAATGTGCAAGGGACCTTCCATCATCCGACGTTCTTATACGAATCGTTGTGGAACCTGGCGGGCTTGGCCTTGTTATTCTTGCTGCGCAGACAAAAATTCTTGCGTGCTGGCGAGCTCTTTGCTTCCTATTTCATTTGGTATTCCATCGGACGGTTCTATATTGAAGCATTGCGGACAGATAGCTTGGCCTTCCAAGGAGCTTCCTGGCTGGCCTCCTTCGTAGATGGCTTGTGGTCTCCAATGACCTGGTTTGGCTTCAAGCAGGGTTACCTGGCTCCATCTTACGGCAATGTCCGGATATCGCAATTGGTAGCTATCGGCTTAATCGTTGCTGCGATTGCGTTCATTATCATTCGTCGCCGTACGGTAACAGATCTGCCGTATTATAGCGACCCGATTGTATGTACAAAGGCAACTCCTGCTAGCGTGTTGCCTGCTACTTCAGAAGCTGGAGAAGCTACACCAGTGCAAGACACGGATGTAGATGCAAAGGTTACAGTAGACAACCTGGAAGAGGAAGATAAGAAGGAGTAACGACGACATGATCGACACGGTGTTATTTGATTTGGATGGTACTATTATCAACACTAATGAGCTGATTATTGCTACATTCTTGCAAGTCATCGACAAGCATGGACTCGGACCTTACACGCGGGAGCAAATCATTCCGCATATGGGCACCACGTTGGAGCACCAGTTGCGGACCTTCTCCGGACGGGAGGACGTGGCCTCATTAGTCGCCGACTACCGAACATATAACCGGGAACGGCACGATGAACTGATTGCCGAATTCCCTCATGTGAAGGAAGTGCTGGCGGAGCTTCATCGGCGTGGTGTCACGATGGGAATCGTCACCACAAAAATTAGGGAAACGACCATGCTGGCGCTTGAACGATTTGGTTTTCTTGGATATATGAAGACCATTGTTACGGTGGATGATGTCAGCCATCCCAAACCGCATCCGGAGCCGATTTTGACTGCCTTAAATGCACTACAGGCTGATCCTGCCAGAACGTTGATGGTTGGGGACAGTGCGGCAGATCTTCTATGCGCCAAAGCAGCAGGGGTGCAAGCTGCGGGCGTAGCCTGGTCTCTAAAGGGTGAGGCGGAGCTTCGCAAGTACAATCCCGATTATATTATCCAGGATATGACCGAGCTGTATGCCATTCTCGAAGGAGAGCCGGTGAAGCCGTGAGGAAGGTAAGGCGCTATCCGGTAGAAGGCCCTAATGCGTTATGGCAATTATACCGGACAGTTAGCCCGTGGAAGGGCGTCCGCAACTTCATATTCATTCAGATCGCCCGATATTGTCCTATTCTTTCGGTGAAGAATGCGATTTATCGCCGTATTCTGGGCGTAAAGGTTGGGGAGCATACGGCCTTTGGTCTTATGGTGATGCTGGATGTCTTTTTTCCCGAGTTGATCACGATTGGTCGAAATTCGGTTATTGGGTACAACACAACGATTTTGGCTCACGAATATCTGATCAAGGAGTATCGGCTGGGTGAAGTGAACATTGGTAATGAGGTTATGATCGGAGCCAATTGCACCATTTTGCCAGGTGTGACGATTGGGGACCATGCCGTAGTGGCTGCTGGATCGGTGGTACATAAGGATGTAGAGGCAGGCGCTTTTGTCGGCGGGAACCCGTTGCGGTCATTGGAACGCCGAAATCTGGAGAACGAATAGGATAAGCTGTCTTATGTCAACACGACATGGGGCAGCTTTTTGCATAAGCTCCTTTATTTTGCATAGACAACCCTCGGGGAGTGAATATAATTTAAGGTAGACGTCCCATACATAATTATGCGTTTCTTCTTAATTATGCCTAGGAGTTGATGATGTGAACAAAGTAGTCAAGGAGCGGTTACCGCAACTGGAGATTTTTCGGGCGCTGGCCATTTTCAGTGTCATTCAGGTTCATGCTTCTTCGTTCGCTGCTGCGGAACAGGCGCTCGACTCGCCTTTTTATTATGCGTATAACTGGATGAACATTTTCTTCAAGATCGGTACGCCGGGCTTCATATTCTTGAGCAGCTTTGTGTTGTTCTACAATTATTATGATCGGCCGATAAGTCGCAAGCTGGTGAGCAGATTCTATAAGAAACGCTTGACGTATATCATTTTGCCTTATGTGCTGGTCTCTTGCTGTTATTTTTTTCTGATTGCGATCCTCTATCACGGTTTTCTCCAAAACCCCACGCTCGCTGATTTAAAATCGCTGGGTACGGCTCTGCTTACAGGAACGGCCTATACTCATCTTTATTTCATCTTTATCAGCATCCAATTTTATGTGCTATTTCCCCTCTTCTTATGGTTATTCCAGTCTTTTCGTCAAAACAGGTGGCTGTTAAGCTTTATTTTCCCTGTAGGGCTTGCTTTGCAGTGGGGGTTCTTCTTCTGGAATCGATACAGCCTGCAACTGCCAAATAAGGCGAGCATTGCTCTAACGTACATGGCTTACTACATGCTGGGTGCGGTAGTGGCTATTTATTTCCCGATGATTAAAAGCTGTCTTACTGCAAAATGGAGTGAGATGTCAAAGCGGCAGCGAGTTGGTTCTACGGTATTATGGATCGCTTGGCTATTTGTGGCTTTTGCCCATGTTCAACTCTGGCTGATATATCGGAAGGGGATAGGGGTGCCAGGCTCGGTATGGTTTGAATTATTATGGAATATCCATTGCATGCTGTCAGCACTTGTTTTGCTGCAACTGGCTTTTTATATTTATCAAAAAGGTTCGGACACGTTGGTTGTATGGCTTACCAGGCTAGGAGAGTTGTCCTTTGGCATTTATTTGTTTCATCCGTTCGTCCTGTTGGTCTACCGGTGGTTCTTCAACAAGCAGGGACTACCTAGTGAATCGGCGGGGTATTTATTGTACATTATAGGGGGCTCCTTGCTGGCGTTCTTGGGTTCTTGGGTTTTCGTACAGCTTAGCTTCCGCTGGCTGCCCTTTGCTTCCTGGTTCCTGGGGAATATTCCAGCCTCATTACGGCGCAGAAGTGGCGGGAATCAGGAGGGCCAGTCCACCCCTTCCGTAGACACCCATAGTTAACAGAGGGAACGCTATCTCGGGCGTTGACGGTCTGAAAGCAAGTGTGATAAGATATGTCATAATCTTTAGTTTGTTAGACAATTAGCGCTTTAATGCGATAAATTAATTTAGAGATAACCTAGGGGTGAATTACTTGTCGAAACCAAAAGTATTTGAAAAACCGGCAGGCGTTCGCGACTATTTGCCGTTTGCCGTCGATAAGCTACGTGCCATTGAGCGTCGTGTGCTGGATTGCATGGCTGGGTGGGGTTACCGGCAAATTATGACGCCAACGATGGAATATTACGATACCGTTGGGGTGGCGAGTTCCACCTCGGATCAGAAATTATTCAAGCTACTGAACAACCGGGGGACGACCATGGTGCTACGCTCGGATATGACGGCACCCATTGCCCGTGTGGTTTCCTCCTTATTGAAGGAAGAGCCGCTTCCACTGCGATTATCCTATCACGCGAATGTGTTCCGGGCCATAGAGGAGGAAGCGGGCAAGGAAGCGGAATTTTTTCAAACCGGGGTTGAACTGGTGGGAGATGATTCCGCTGATGCGGATGCTGAGGTCATCGCCTTGGCTGTCGCTTCGTTGCAGGCGGCGGGCGTCAAGTCCTTCAAGATCGCTGTAGGCCATGTCGGGTTCCTTAACGGCTTGCTGGCTGAAGCGGTACCCGGACGTGACGACATTCGCCAGGCGCTGAAGGAAGGACTGCTCCATCGTGATTACGTCGGGTATCGGGAGATGCTGGCTGAGCTGTCCTTATCCCAACAACAGCATGAGGAGCTAGAAGGAATTCTCCGGCTGCGTGGAGGCAAGGAAGTGTGTGGTCAAGCTCTGGAGTTGAGCGCTGACCCGCTCGCCCAAGCATCGGTTAAGCATTTGAGTCAGGTATGGGATGCGCTGGAGGACTTCGGGGTAGCTGAGCATGTGATGATTGATTTGACGATGATTGGCGACTTCTCCTATTATACGGGCATGACCTTCGAGGGGTATGCATCCGAACTGGGCTTCCCGGTATGTAGCGGTGGGCGGTACGATAATCTGCTGCAACAATTCGGAAGACCTGCTCCGGCCACGGGATTTTCCCTGAAGACAAACCGGATTCTTGACGGCGTGCACGGCCTGGACAGTGAAGCGGAGCTGCCTGTGGTGCTGCAATATGATGTGGTGAATCGGAAACGTGCTTTTGCAGAAGCCGAGCGGCTTCGCCAGGAAGGAAAAAGTGTCTTGATGCGACATGCTGCAAGGCCAGCGGATTTGCTGTCGTCAGGACAAAGCGGGGAACGGCGGCCGGGACCGCTGGGACCCTTGTATGGAGACATTCTGACCTTTGTGAGCTTCTAGAGCAGGAGGTCCAGTCTCTCAGTCTGAAAGGAGGACCATCTATTGGGCCAGATCATAAAAGTAGCCATGCCCAAAGGGCGTATTTATAAAAAAGCATCGGTCTTGTTTCGCGAAGCGGGTATTCTCATTCCAGGGGATGTGGATGATTCGCGCAAGCTGGTTATTCCACTGCCAGAAATCGGTATGGAGTTCATTCTGGCCAAGCCGGTGGACGTACCGACCTATGTTGAATACGGGGTAGCTGACATCGGGATTGTGGGCAAGGATGTATTAATGGAAGAGGAACGGGATGTATATGAGTTGCTTGATCTCGGAATAGCCCGTTGCCGGATGTCTGTCATTGCACTGCCGGATTGGAAGCCGGGTATTCAGCAGCGGGTGGCGACCAAGTATCCAAATGTGGCTTCAAGATTCTTCCGTGAGCAAGGACAGCAGGTGGAAGTGATCAAGCTGAACGGTTCCATCGAGCTGGCACCCCTGATTGGTCTTGCGGATCGGATTGTCGATATGGTAGAAACCGGGCAAACGTTAAAAGAGAATGGACTGGTTGAGCGGGAACAGCTCTTTGAAATTACCAGCCGCTTAATTGCGAATCGGGTAAGCTACCGGATGAAGAATGCAGAGATCCAGGCGGTATGTGATGCCCTAAGCAAAGTGATTCAGCGGGATCAGGACAGGGGGAACGCGGGATGAAGCTGGTATCGGCAGAGGAGTTTGATTTGCGGCGGGAAGTGGAATACGGCTCGCCGGAGCAAAATGAGACGGTAAAAGCCATTGTAAAGGCAGTCAAGCAGGAAGGAGATGCGGCACTCCTTCGTTATACGAAGCAGTTTGACAAGGTAGCGCTGGAGGCCTCGCAGCTACGCGTCATGCCGGACGAACTGGAAGCGGCTTACGCCAAGGTTGAAGCTTCCTTTGTCACGGCTATTCGGGCGGCGGCCGATCATATCCGGCAATTCCATGCCCGGCAGAAGCGCAACTCCTGGATGGACCTGCAAGCTGATGGCAGTCTGCTCGGCCAGATCATCCGCCCGCTGAAGCGGGTTGGTGTCTATGTTCCCGGCGGTAAAGCGGCCTATCCATCCTCCGTTCTGATGAATGTCATCCCCGCACAGGTAGCGGGCGTACCAGAGATTGTGATGGTGACGCCGCCAGCTACGGGCGGCAAGGAAGGGATCGACCCGTATATTCTCGTAGCCGCCGCCGAGGCGGGCGTACATGAGATCTACCGGGTCGGCGGGGCGCAAGCGGTGGCGGCACTCGCTTACGGCACCGACACGATTGCCCCGGTCGATAAAATCTGCGGACCGGGCAACATTTACGTCGCGCTAGCCAAGCGCGAGGTGTACGGCGTCGTCGATATCGACAGTATCGCCGGACCGAGTGAGATCGCCGTCCTGGCCGACGATACAGCCGATGCCGCCTATGTGGCGGCGGATTTGCTGTCGCAGGCGGAGCATGACGAGATGGCTTCGGCAATTCTCGTGACCCCGTCCGAGACGTTCGCCAAGGCTTGTCAGGCCGAGGTGGAGCGCCAGTTGGCCGAATTGCCGCGCAAGGAGATTGCAGGCGCGTCAATAGAACAGTATGGCGCTATCCTGCTGGTCGATTCGATTGAGGCGGGTATCGATGTGATCAATAAGCTGGCGCCAGAGCATTTTGAACTGATCGTGGACAATCCCATGGAGTATCTGGGGTTGGTCGAGAATGCCGGGGCAATCTTCCTGGGGCCCTACAGCTCTGAACCGGTGGGCGACTATTTTGCCGGTCCAAATCACATCATTCCAACCAATGGTACGGCTAGATTCTCATCGCCGGTGGATGTTGATGATTTTATCAAAAAGTCCAGTGTGATTTATTATAGTAAGGAAGCGTTGCTGGAGAACGGGGCTACCATTATGGAGCTGGCCCGGCGGGAAGGGCTGGAGGGCCACGCTCGCGCCATTGAAGTACGGCTGCGTCAAGAAGGAAAGGCAGGGGGATTACAATGACAACAAATAATGAAAAGGTAATCGTAAGGGAATCCAGTGTTAGCCGGACTACCCATGAGACGGATATCAAACTTAGCTTTGCTGTGGATGGGGCTGGCGAGGCTAAGTTGGAGACGGACGTGCCTTTCCTAAATCATATGCTGGATTTGTTCACCAAGCACGGACAATTCAACCTGGCGGTGGAAGCGCGGGGAGATATTGAGATTGATGACCATCACACGGTAGAGGATATCGGGATTTGTCTGGGACAAGTAATCCGGGAAGCGCTGGGTGACAAGAAGGGAATCAAGCGGTATGCCAGTGTGTTTATTCCTATGGATGAGGCCTTGGCCCAAGTGGTGATCGATATCAGCAACAGACCTCACTTTGAGTATCGGGCAGAGTATCCATCGGACCGCGTAGGCAGCTTCGATGTGCAACTCGTGCAGGAGTTCCTATGGAAGCTGGCACTTGAGGCGCGGATTACGCTGCATGTGATTGTGCATTACGGACAGAATACGCATCACATGATCGAAGCGGTCTTCAAGGCCCTCGGACGGGCGCTGGATGAGGCAACGACCATCGATCCGCGCGTCAGCGGGGTGCCGTCGACGAAGGGAGTGCTATAGCCCATGAAAATCGCCATCGTCGATTATGGCATGGGTAACCTGCACAGCGTAGGCAAAGCCGTGGAGCGCCTTGGCTATGAGGGCTTCGTCACGGGAGACGAAGCCCAGATTCTTGCGGCGGACGGCGTGATTCTGCCGGGCGTTGGGGCCTTTGGCGATGCGATGGAGCATCTGCGAGCCACCGGGCTGGACCGCGTGGTGCGGTCGGTGGCCGCCAGCGGCACGCCGCTGCTCGGCATCTGCCTCGGGATGCAGCTACTCTTCGCGGAGAGCGAAGAGTATGGGCGCAACGAGGGGCTGGGCCTGCTGCCGGGCAAGGCGGTCCGGTTTGCCGGCACCGAAGGGTACAAGGTGCCGCATATGGGCTGGAACCGGCTGGAGTTTCGCCAGCCGGAGAGCCCGCTGCTCCAGGGCCTGGAGGAAGGACATGTGTACTTCGTCCACTCCTTCCATGTGCTGCCAGAGCAGCCGGAGGATTTGCTGGCCGTGACAGACTACGGCCACCCGGTTACGGCCATTGTGGGCCGTGCCAACGTGCTGGGCATGCAGTTCCACCCCGAGAAGAGTGGAGCGCTGGGAATGGCGTTGCTGCGCAACTTCCTGGCCTCGGTGGAACGACAAGAAGGCTGAGTCTAACGTACGTTGCGGCACGGTGCAGCCACGTTCATGACAGCTTGGTTGGCGGCAGGCGGGATGTGCTTGTCCAGGGTGAGGTTGAACCCGGGCTGCATGCCGCATGCGCGCAAACCAAGCTGTACACGTCTATTATGAGAGCATAGATACAGGAGGGAATCACGATGTCATCATTTATCATATACCCGGCTATCGATATTCGCGGAGGCCAGTGTGTCAGATTGGTTCAAGGCGATTATGACCGTGAGACGGTATATAATGCCGATCCGCTAGAGGTGGCACGTTCCTGGGAAGCCCAGGGCGGTTCGTTTATTCACTTGGTAGATTTGGATGGGGCTAAGGCCGGCCATCCGGTAAATGACGAATTGATCGGGCGCATTGCCAGCAGTGTTCAGGTTCCGGTACAAGTCGGCGGCGGACTTCGGACGGTGGAGGATGTGCGCCATCTGCTGTCGCTTGGTGTTAGCCGGGTGATCATCGGTACGGCAGCCATTGAGGATCGGGCCTTCACCGAGGCGGTGTTGGGCGAGTACGGGGACCAGGTAGCTATTGGGATCGACGCGAGAAATGGACGGGTGGCTACGCGCGGCTGGCTAGAAACGTCCGAGGTACAGGCGGAGGTATTGGCCAAGGAGCTGGCGGCGAAGGGAGCCGAGACATTTATCTTCACGGATATTTCCAGGGATGGCATGATGCAGGGGCCTAATGTCGAGGCAATCCGTTCACTAGCCAAAGCGTCGGGGAAAACGGTCATTGCTTCCGGCGGTGTTACGGTTCAGGATGATTTGCTGCGGTTAGCGGAATATGCTGATCAAGGTATCGGTGGCGCGATTGTGGGCAAAGCACTGTATACGGGCAATATTCAACTGGCTGAGGCCATCAAGGCCGTCCAAGCCCGGAGCTAAAGTCTCACTTATGCAGGTTGTGGATCATTGTGCGGGAATATGGTTCTTGCTGAGGTTTTTTGGTAAAGGGAAAAGTTTTGAACTGATTATAGAAAGGAAGTTGAACCAGATGCTCGCAAAGCGAATCATTCCCTGTCTGGATGTGAAGGATGGCCGAGTCGTTAAAGGGGTTAACTTCGTCAATCTGCGCGACGCGGGGGACCCGGTGGAGTTAGCAGCCCTATATGACCGCGAAGGTGCGGACGAGCTTGTATTTCTTGATATCTCTGCCTCGCATGAAGGGCGGGCGACGATGGTGGAAGTGGTCAAGCAAACGGCCGGGGAGATCGCTATTCCTTTTACTGTAGGTGGCGGGATTTCTCAGGTTGAGGATATGAAGCGCCTGCTGCGGGCCGGTGCGGACAAGATTGGGATTAATACGGCGGCGGTGCTAAATCCGGAGCTTATTGCGGATGGGTCACGCCGCTTCGGCGCTCAGTGTATCGTGGTGGCGGTGGATGCCAAGTATAATGCGGAGTGGGAAGAATGGGAAGTGTACACCCACGGTGGACGCAAACCGACAGGCATTCGCGCGCTAAATTGGGTGCGGGAGGTAGAGAAACGGGGAGCAGGCGAGATTCTGCTCACCAGCATGGATGCGGATGGCACCAAGGATGGTTTTGACTTGCCGCTTACGAGCGCTGTTAGCCAGGCTGTCGGCATTCCGGTGATCGCTTCGGGCGGAGCCGGGAAGATGGAGGATTTCTACGAGGTATTTACGGAAGGCCGGGCCGATGCGGCGCTGGCGGCGACGATTTTTCATTATAAAGAGATGGCGATACCGGACTTGAAAAAAGACCTGAAGGTCAAAGGGGTGGAGATACGATGAGCGTAGCGGGTGAACAACCGTTGCAGTTGCTGGTGTCTGTAGAGGAATTGAATGGGGCAATTAAGTGGGATGCGGACGGATTAGTTCCGGCTGTGGTACAGGATGCAGATAGCAAGGAAGTGCTGATGATGGCCTATATGAACCAGGAATCGCTGCGCAAGTCCGTAGAGACCGGATTCACCTGGTTCTGGAGCCGTTCACGTAGTGAGCTTTGGAACAAAGGGGCGACCTCTGGCAACACACAGCGAATTACGGCGCTGCACTACGATTGCGATGGAGATACACTATTGGTAGAGGCTAAGTCGGCGGGGCCTGCCTGTCACACCGGTGAGCGTACCTGCTTCTACCGTACGGCGGCTGTTGCCGACGATACTGTATTGCAAGCTGCTGAAGGAAGCACGATGGCGCGGTTCAAGGTGCTGGCCGAACTGGAGCAGCTAATCGCCGAGCGTGACGCTGAGCGTCCGGAAGGTGCGTATACAACGTATTTGTTCGAGAAGGGCATCGACAAGATTCTCAAGAAGGTGGGCGAGGAGACGGCTGAATCGATCATCGCTGCCAAAAATGGGGATAATGACGAGCTTCGTTACGAGGTTAGCGATCTGATTTACCATCTGCTGGTGCTGCTGCGCGAACGCAAGCTGCCGCTGGACGAGGTTATGCAAGAGCTGGAGCGGCGTCATGAACGGCCGCGCCGGGATTAAGGGGGCGCCTGTCTCATGTTGATCGACTATCATACACATCATGAACGGTGTGGGCACGCTGTTGGCAAGCTGGAGGAATATATTCAGCAAGGTATAGCGATCGGCTTGTCCCACATCGGGGTATCCGATCATATGCCGCTCTTGCATGTGGACCCGGCGACCTATTATTCCGAGGTGGCGATGCCCATGGAGGAATTGCCACGTTACGTGGAGGAAGCCTTCGCATTGAAGGAGAAATACCGGGGGCAGATTGATGTCAGAGTGGGCCTGGAAGGTGACTATGTTGAGGGCTGGGAAGAGGACATTAGCAAGCTGATCCAAATGTATCCATGGGACTATGTGATTGGTTCCGTTCATTTTCTCGGAGAATGGGATGTGACGGATTATCGGCAAGTACACCATTGGGAGGGGCAGGACGCACTCGCGATCTATCGTCGCTACTATGAGGCGGTAGCCAAGGCAGCGGCCACGGGCTTCTACGATATCATGGGTCATTTGGACGCGATAAAAAGATTCAAGCATAAGCCTGGCGCTGAGTCGGAGCAAGCTGTGATAGAACTGGAGCGTACGGCGTTGAACGCGGTGGCTAAAGCAGGTGTTGCTATGGAATTGAACGCCTCGGGATTGTCCAAGCCTTGTGCGGAAATGTTCCCTAGCCAGCGGATCTTGCAAGGGGCCATTGAACTGGGGATTCCACTGACGTTAGGGTCAGATGCTCATGATCCTCAGAAGCTGGGAGAGCATCTGGATACGGCAAGGACACTGCTGTACCGCTTAGGCGTAAGGGAGGTTGCCACCTTCGAGGGAAGACGGAGAACCATGATTGCCCTGGACTGCGACTGAGGGCGGAGTGAACTCTGGGCTTACTGCGCTGGACGCTGCTTGAAAATGGATGTACGATAAAGACGAGAATGTGTTACACGAGGTTGAGCTCGCACTATAATTCGATCTATTCGAGGAGTGAAACAGGTGGGGTCCAAGATGCGTATTTTTTCCGGTTCGTCCAACCCAAGGCTGGTATCTGATATTTGTGAACGCCTAGGCGTGGAGCCCGGAAAGGTTAAGCTATCGCGCTTCAAGAGCGGCGAGATTTATGTCCACTATGAGGAGAGCATCCGTAATTCCGACGTGTTTCTGGTGCAGTCGTTAGCACATCCGATTAATGAATTATTTGTCGAGCTGTTGGTCATGATTGATGCGGCGAAGCGGGCTTCCGCTCGGACAGTGAACATCATTATGCCTTATTACGGTTACGCCCGGCAGGAGCGCAAGTCCGCACCTCGGGAGCCGATCTCGGCAAAGATGCTGGCTGATGTGCTGACTACGGCGGGAGCCAGCCGAGTGGTGACGATCGATTTGCATGCCCCGGCAATCCAAGGCTTCTTCAATATTCCAGTGGATCATTTAACAGCGCTGGATTTGATGACCGATTACCTGAAGGCGCAAAATATCCCGAACCCTGTCATTGTCTCACCCGATGCCGGACGAGCCTCTATGGCGGAGAAGCTGGCTAACGGGCTGGATTCGCCGTTTGCGATTATGATTAAGAAGCGGCCCTCTCACAATGAATCGGTCATTACACACGTTATTGGTGATGTTACCGGGCATACCCCAATCATTATTGAGGACTTGATCGATACCGGAACGACCATCGTAAATGTGGTGGAAGGCTTGAAGGAGCGCGGGGCTACGGATGCTTATGTGTGTGCTACTCACGGGCTGTTCTCCGGGGAGGCGCTGGAGAAGCTACAGCATCCGAACATCCGGCAGGTCGTGGTCACAGACTCAATTGCCCAGCCAGAACTGCATTCCGCTCATATTCAGGTGCTCTCTGTCGCCCCGATGCTGGCCCGAGCGACCCAATTCATTATGGAGGGCGGGTCAATCGCAGCTTTGTTTAAGGACCGGGGAATTTAACTCTCCTGTGCGCTTATATTTCAAAATCAGTTGGAGGGCGTCCTTCAACTGATCAGGCTAGCCAGATGTCTGGCTGGCCTTTTTTAATTAACTCTTCTTTGGCGGTTGTCCCTTCCGCTTGACCTGAGCCTTCTCCATATTCTCCTCGGCGCGAAAACGCACGATTCGGCGGATTAAGTCCAAGGGGAGAGGCTCTTCGATCGGAAACTGTATCGATCCTTTGGCATGCTTGTAGCCAGTTAATTCGTCCTGGAATTTCTCGATACCACTAGGGGCGGGGTAGAAGCCGATATGCTTCTTATCGGCAGCGAAGTGCACCAGGTTGGTGCCAGCAAGGGCGAAGGTAGGCATTTGATAGCTAATTTTTTCAGTAGCTTCGGGAGCAGCCGCGCGAATAGCAAGGCGAATTTCCTGCAATTTCTCCTGAATATGTGGCGGCCATAGGGCCATGTAATCTTCTATGGTGGACAATGACGGCGTATTTTCTTTCATAGGCGTACCTCCTTCCCCTTATTTTCCCCTCTTATTATGACTAAACAAAGATATAACCAAAGCAGTGACTAATCCGAGTACGATGCCGGTAATTACAACATTTTCCCATAAAATAGTCATAACGGAAATAAGTTTCTCCTCTCGTATAAGTTCTATAAACCCCCATACAGTCCTGTTTATATTCGCTTGGGCTGATTTATTTTCCTTCCTCTTCCGTAAAGTCCGCTATTTTCCGACAGGATTCCTCGTGGGAGGACAGCTTATACTATGGTATACTTTGGGGTGATGGAAGATTAAGTACGCTATAAAGGGGAGGTGCCTTGCTTGAAGGGAAACAAGCGACCGGCCGGAAAAAAACGGGGGAAAGTGCTGCCGATCTCGATGGATGCGGGATTTTTCTTCGAGAGAGCCGTTTTCTCATTGGATCGCTATCGCTATGACAAGGCATTGAAGTATTTTCGTAAAGCTGTAGAATATGAGCCGGGTAATCCGGTGAATCACTGCAATATGGCAGGCATCTTGTCCGAAATGGGAGATTACGAGGGCTCCAATGCTGTGCTGAAGACGGTTCTGGAGGAGATAGACCCGGGGATGACGGAGTGCTATTTCTATATGGCTAATAACTATGCGAATCTGGATTTGTTTGAAGCGGCGGAGGAAGCACTAGTCACTTATTTGGAGCAGGATGAGAGCGGTCAATTCCTGGACGAAGCCGAAGAGATGATCGATCTGCTGCAAGTGGAGTTGGATCGGCCGGCTAGAATCCGGGGCATCAAATCCCGGCAAGGGGTATATGAGCATGATCAAGCGCGTTCCTTGCTAGAGGATGGCAAGTTCACACAAGCGGTGAGTTTGCTAGAACAGTTGGTGCAGCAGCGGCCTGATTTCCTGGCGGCACGCAACAACCTGGCCTTGGGTTACTATTATCTCGGCCTGTTCCGCAAGGCACTGGATACCGTGGAGGAAGTGCTGACCCAGGACGGAGGCAACCTGCATGGCTTGTGCAACCTGGCTATATTCTATCAGCATGCCGGAGAGAGCGAGGCTTTGGAAGAGCTTACGAATCAGCTCTCTAGTATTGTTCCATTCCACGAAGAACATGTATTTAAGCTGGCGACGACAATGGGGATTTTGGGCCGTCATGAGGAGGCGTTTCACCACTTCGACCGTTTGCTCAAGAGCCCTAATATTCCCAAGGATGCATGCCTTTTTCATTATGCAGCGGTGGCTGCTTACCATACAGGTCGTTCCAGGCAAGCGCGCAAGCTTTGGAGCAAGGCCAGAGGGCTTGACCCCCAGGCAGGAGTGGCTGATTTCTATTTAAATCGCCTTACTGCCGAGCGAGAGGGAAGTCCGGTGGATTCGCTGCCGGTCAATTACCAGTACCTGTTGCCTTTCGAGGAGCAGTTCAAGCGTTGGGAGCTGGAAGATGAGGGTTTACCTTCGGAGGTGAAGGATAATCCGCTGATTCGCTCTTCCTTCTTCTGGGCGTTGCGTCACGGCGATGCTCGCACCAAGTTGCAGGTTATTCAGGCACTGGGCCTGATTGCTGATCAGGAGGTTGAGGAAGCGTTACAAGCTTTCTTACTGGAGCCCGACGAAGATGCTTATTTGAAAGAGATGGCTTTGTTTGTGCTGCGCAGTCTCGGCGTCAGCAAGCCGTTACCTGTCCGCTCGGGGAGTACGACGCGAATGGTCGACCCTAGTCGGGCTTCTACAGAGCTGCCGGTGTGGCGGAGCGAGTGGCAAGCCGTGGTAGATTTGGCTATAGAGCATATGAAACGAAGCTTTGACCTCCAACAACAGCACGATATGGAGACATTGTGGGTCGATTTTATTACCCGGTTATATCCCGAGGCGCCTGCTATTACCCATTCGGAGGGCTGGGCGGCTGCGTTGGAATACTTGACGGCCAAGATGCACGGGCGCTATGTCACTTATGAGCAGGTAGCTAAGCAATATAATATATCTGCTTCGACAGCCAGCCGTTATGTGCGCCGAGTCGATGAAGTATGCGGGGTGAAGGAGAAGATAGAGGCCATTTTTCCATCGGTTCAGTAGATAGCTGAGGGTAAAGCTGTTCCAACTTGGGGAAAACTTGATAGGTAGTGTCATGTAGGACCTGTGAGAGACTATCCTGAGGAGGTAGGGAAGATGCATCAGACTGTGGTTATAGGTACCGGTCCTGCCGGACTGACGGCAGCGATTTATTTGGCGAGAGCGAATCTTAACCCCCTTGTCATTGAGGGGCTGGAGCCGGGAGGACAACTCACCACAACAACGGAGGTTGAGAATTTTCCTGGATTCCCGGAGGGCATTCAAGGGCCAGAGCTTATGGACCATATGCGTAAACAAGCGCAGCGGTTTGGCGCTGAATTTGTTGCAAGCTGGGTGGAGAGTGTGGACTTCTCTGGACAACCCTTTCAGGTGAAGCTGGAAGGGGGCAAGACGCTGGAGGCCTCATCCGTCATCATCTCTACGGGAGCTTCGGCCAAGTATTTAGGAATTCCTGGCGAACAAGAAAATGTAGGCCGGGGTGTCAGTACCTGTGCGACTTGCGATGGCTTCTTTTTCCGTGGCAAGAAGCTGCTGGTTATCGGGGGCGGCGATTCTGCGATGGAGGAAGCGAACTTCTTGACGCGGTTTGCTTCTGAGGTGAAGGTGGTGCATCGACGCGAAGAACTGCGGGCATCCAAGATTATGCAGGAACGGGCACGGGCCAATGAAAAAATCGCCTGGGCGTTGAACCGTGCGCCGCTGGAAGTAGTTACGGCCGAGGGGATGGTCAAGGGGTTGAAGGTTCGTCATAACGAGAGCGGCCAGGAGGAATTGCTGGAGGCAGATGGCATATTCGTAGCTATCGGGCATACGCCGAACACGAAGTTCCTGAACGGGGCCGTCGAGACGGACGGGTTAGGCTATATCGTCGTGAAGCCGGGAACGACGGAGACGAACGTACCGGGGGTATTTGCCTGCGGCGACGTGCAGGATACCCGTTATCGGCAGGCCATCACCGCAGCGGGGTCAGGCTGTATGGCGGCAATGGATTGTGAGAAGTTCCTGGAGGGCAGCATGGTCCATGATTGGAGTGGACTGGCAGGTCCTGAGGCATAGAAAGTTATGAAAAAGGATGCTGGCGACATGTGAATGTGCGCTAGGCATCCTTTTTTGTAGGCGTTATTGTTACGTTACAGCCAGCCGTTTTCCTCCGCCAACCGTACCGCCTCAATTCGGCTCCCTACTGCGAGTTTACTGAGAATCTCCGAGATGTAATTGCGAACCGTACCATGGGAAAGGTGCAGGGCAGCCGCGATATCGCCGGCTGTCTTTCCCCCGGCTGCCAACCGTAGAATGTCCTGTTCGCGGGAGGTGAGCGGATTCTCCTGGCGAACGCTACCGAAGATGAGCTCTGGCGATACTTCCCGGTGGCCGTCCATGACTCGGCGGATGGCTTCGGCCAGCCGGTCGCTGGATTCGTCCTTGAGCAAGTAGCCGTGAACGCCTGTCTTGACGGCCCGCTCGAAATAGCCAGGGCGGGCGAATGTAGTCAGAATTATTACACGGCAGGGCGATCCTTGCTGCTGTAAGGTCTCGGCGACATCCAGCCCGGTTAGCAGCGGCATTTCAATGTCCATCAGGCAGACATCAGGCTGGAGTGCCCTAATTAACTTAAGAGCTTCTGACCCATCCCCGGCTTGACCGACCACTTCAAGGTCATCTTCGAGATCAAGCAGGGAGGCGAGAGCCCCCCGCAATAACCGTTGATCTTCGGCAATCAGGATGCGAATCATACAGACTCACCTTCTTTGTTGGTTTCTTTGATAATCAGCGGAATGGTAATGACAAGCCGAGTCCCGTATCGGATAGAATGCGTACCAGGATCAGCTACGGTTGCAGCGATTCCCTCTCTATGAGCAGAGTCTGAACCCTGTGTCACGCTTAACGTTCCATCAATGAGTGACAAGCGTTCAGCCATGCCCTTTAAGCCGTTGCCGGGGGAAGGGTCGGCTTGTCCTAATCGGGCTTGCTCGTCTTTCGGGTAACCTCCTGCCTTAGCATAACCGCCTAGACCAATCCCATCATCTTCAATCGTCAGCCTTACCTCTGCCGGGGTCGTCTGAATCGTAATGGTGCAGCGCTTAGCCTTACTATGCTTGACTATATTCGTTACGGCTTCCCTGATGCACAGGCTGATGATGTTCTTCGATAAATCCGGGACCTCCGTGAGCTGCGTGCTTCCTTGCACCTGCAACAGAATATCAGCGGCACTCAGAATTTCGTCCGCCTCGGCCACTGCTTCAGTGACAGTCACGGCACGCATATCGGACACCAGCTCTCGAACCTGACGGAGCGCAGCGCGGGAGGTCCGTTGAATTTCCCGGGCTTCGCCCTTGGCGCGTTCAGGGTCTTTGGTGATGAGCTTTTCGACCAACTGGCTCTTTAAAGTAATCAAGGACAAAGTATGACCAAGCGTATCGTGTAGATCACGGGCAATCCGCAAGCGCTCTTCCCGCTTGACCAGTTCTTTGATGCGTTCCTGAGCGATGCCCAGGTCCTTCTCGAGTTGCATGCGTTGATTCATGGAGCGGCTGCCATTCGGGGTGATGAGCATAATGACCAGGAAGGGCAGCAGGAACAGCAGATCATTGCTCTGCAGGTAATGCAGCGAGAGGGCAATGGATAATAGCTGGGCCATCGCAAATCCGGCCAACGCTGTAATGAATGGGCGCCGTTCCAGATACCAGCCGATGAAGTAGGAACTGAAGAAGCCCATAAAGAAATTGTATGGATTATAGAAGGCACATAGCAGAATGGTCAATATCATTTGCAATGCCAGCCAGCTATGAAAGGCAATACCACGGCTAACATAAAGCTGCCGATAGGTTACAGCAAAGAGGAAGACCAGGCCGATGCCAAGCAATAGCTTGACCCCATGCTCCCCCCGCAGATTAATGAGAGGCAGCAGTAAATAAATGGGCCAGATGTAAGGGAACCAGCCGTATTTCTTAGGAAATAATCGAAAGCCGCCTAACGCCATGATGAACTACACCGCTTCCTGTTTTTTTCGAATATAAGTGGATAGTATCATAAACAGAATCAGATAGCCCAATAAAATCAGTACATTACTCCATTCCGGGGCTTGGCCCCGAATGATGGCCCAGGCTCCGCTACCGAACGGATAAGAAGGAAGCCATCTGCCGATCGCTTGCATCAGGCGGGGCAGAATATCCATCGGCATCCACATGCCGCCTATGACAGCCAGAGATAAATAGAGGGCATTGCTGACCCCGCTGGCCGTCTCAGCACGCTTCATATTGCCCACGAGTGTCCCCAGCGCCAGGAAGGGCAGAGAACCGACCAAAATCCACAGCCCACTGTATACCCAAGTTAGCGGAGCGAGGGATACCCCGTTAATCAGATACCCGGCAAGGAAGATGCAGATGACAGAGAAGACGTTCATCATCATTTGTCCCAATACTTTACCCCCGAAATAAATCATTTCCGGAAGCGGGGTCATACGCATATACGTCGACCAGCCTTGGGTGCGCTCCTGCACCAGCCAGATGCCCATGGTCATAATCGATGATCCCATGACACTGAACGCGGTCATAGACATGAGATAATGCGCCTGCCATTCCCCCGGGTTATCGCTTCCAGTATTCACGATACGGGTAAAGATTACATAGAACAAAATTGGCATCATCAGGGACCAAATCACATAGAAGGGACTGCGGAAAATGCGCAGTATTTCGGTCTTGCACAGCATCATCAGGGATCGCATCATCGTTACATCATCTCCGCTTCTTGAGGGTTGGTCAGTTGTTCAAAGGCTTCTTCAAGCCGTCCTTGTTCAATCTGTACATTCTTGACGCGTGGTAAACCGCTTGTAAACAAGGCTGCCAAGGCTTCGTCGGTGTCGTTAGTTGTGAGGTGTATCCGGCCACCCCTGTCGTAACAATCAATCACGGGGTCGAGTTCCAGAAACTTTGCCCGCAGCGCGGGTCCATCCTCTTCTGCTATGAAGGAGATGGAGCGTTTGACGATTCGAGCCTTGATCTCCTCCGGAGTACCGTCTGCAATCAGACTACCCCGACTAAACAACAGGATACGATCCGCGATATCGTCCGCTTCTTGCAGATAATGTGTGGTGAACAAAATGGTCTTGCCCTGCTTGGATAATTGCCTTACATTGTGCCAAAATTGCCGTCTTGCCTTAATGTCCAAGCCTACCGTCGGCTCGTCCAGGAAGATCAGTTCAGGATTACCGGCCAGCGCCAGGGCGAAGCCCAGACTACGCTTCTGTCCCCCGGAGAGCTTGTCGGCATAACGGTTCAGATCGACGGGAGCTAGTCCGGCAAGTCGGCCCAGTTCCGTAAGCTCCAAGGGGGTTGGGTAATAGCTGCGCACCAGTTCCAGTACCTCCCGCACCTTCAGTCGGTCCAGTACGCTAATGTCCTGAAGCATAGCGCCGGTCTTCTCGCGGACGGCCCGCTCTTTTGGCGCTTGACCAAACAACTTGACCCTTCCCTCCGTGGGTTCTAGCAGCCCCAAGAGCATAGAGATTGCTGTCGTCTTGCCAGCTCCGTTAGGTCCCAGAATGGCGGTGATGCTGCCTTGGGGGATCTGGAAGCTAAGCTGGTTGACGGCTTTTTTATCCTTGAAACTTTTGCTGACTCCGTTCATTTCAATAATGGGTTCCATGCTATGTTCCTCCATATGTCTAAGGGATAGGAATGCGGTTTGCTGTGTTGAATTGCTTGACTTAATCATATAGGGGAGGGAGGCAGCGGGTTAGTATGGAGTGTCATGAGATGAAGGTGACAACTGTCATGAAAAAAGGAGCGACATTAAAAACAGAGGCCTGCGTGGGTGCGCAGACCTCTGTTGCTGATCGTCATTATTCATTATGAATAGCCCTATTGACGGCTGCGTTATACAGCCTTGCGGCGGAAATAAAGCAAGCCAGCGGACAAGAAGACAATAAAGCTGCCGATGACGGTAATGGCAAGACTTTCATAGGGAAGGTTGGCGGCCACATAACCGCCCTCTCCCCAGCGTGGCATCATCGCCAGCAGGGGCTGGGCCCACGGGTAGAACGGCCCAATCTGGGCAGAGTTGACGATTAGCAGATTGGGTATCGTCAGCGATACGTTAACGGAGAGCGGAGCCGCGAAGCTGGACCACATCAGTGAGATGCCAAGCTGCAAGGTCACCAGCGGGAGGCAGGCGATCAGTCCTCCCAGCAGACTCGTGGCAATCATGCCCCAAGGAATCGGAGCATTGATTTGCTGAACCAGCCCGACAATCAGCAAGGCGGCAAGGAATAGCAGTTGCGATAAGGCGAGCAGAGAGAATACGATGAGCAATTTGGCGAAATAGACCGCACTCCGCGAGATGGGCAGCACCAGGAGCTGCTTCCAGCCGCCGCCTGTATGCTCATACCGGCAGATAAATGAAGGGAACAAGCCAGCCATAATGGGCAGAAAGAGCAATCCGTGCAGCATGGCCATGGCTGTAAGCAAGGTCATCCAGGCTGCACTGTCCGGCGTTTTTGACAAATCGGCAAGAACGCCGATGAGTGCGGCTAGGGTGGGACTGGCCAGCAGCACGATCCAAAGGCGGGAGCGGGCCATTTTCAAGCGTTCTGCGGCTAGTACATGAAGGAATGTCTTCATAGGTTAGTCCACATCCTTTCGGTTAAAGTGAAGCATCCCCATGAGCAGGATGAAGCCTCCTGTTAGCAGGCCAGCCAGAATAAACCACTCCCGGTGCGGCCCGGTAAAGCCGAAGAGGGGCCAGTTAAGCAGGAACTGTGCCGGCAAGTTCATCGTAAACGGGGAAATGATCGAGATGGTCACTCCCAGCGACACCGGCAGGGATGGATTGCGATAAGTAAGTGAAAGCCAAAGCTGCAAGGCTAAGATCGGTAAGGCGGCAAGCAAAGGATAAAACCCCATCCGAGCCAGATCGGCATAAGGCATTGACTCGGTATTAAATCCGAAGCATAAGCCCAAAATGACCGTGCCCATCGGTAGCAGAATGCAGGATACCGATAACAACAGGAAGCATAGCAGGAACTTGCCGCTGAACACCGCAGTCCGGGAGATGGGCAGGGCCAGCAACTGCTTCCAGGAGCTGAGCTGATGCTCTACATTCGCCACCAGCGAGCTAACCAATGTGCATCCCAGGTATAAGGCGATCGGCACAAAGGCGGAGACGTTCATCAGCAGCCCGCCCCAGGGGTCGTCGGCATACTGCACGCTTAAGTAATCGAAGCGTAGACCATAATTGAGCGCCTGCATGGCAACGAGCCCTACCGGCGCCAATACGATAAGGAACCAGATGCCCTTGCGGCGAATCTTTAGAAAGTCGGCTGATAGAGAACGTAACATCATAACTGCCCACGCTCCCCAATAACCTGCATAAAAATATCCTCCAGCGATTTCTTCTTCTGTTCCACTCTGTAAATGTCGTGTCCGTTCTCCACCAGCCGCTTGACGAGATGGGCAACCTGCGCATCCGCCATTCCCGGAAAGGAAAGAATGCCGTTCTCCGCCGTTCCGCTCGCTCCAAGGTCGCGGGCAATCCACAGCGCCGAATCCGGCTCCGATACGATAAGCTGCATGTCATGCGTAGATCTCAGCCGGAGATTATCAATGGTATCCTGAAACACTAATTGACCCTCGCGAATAATGCCTACCTTGCTGGCCATCAGTTCCATCTCGCCCAGCAAGTGGCTGGATACCAGTACGGTAATGCCATACTGCTGCGGCATATGCTTGATCAATTCACGAATTTCGTGAATACCTGATGGGTCCAGCCCGTTCGTAGGCTCATCCAGAATGAGCAGTTCGGGGCTGCCGAGCAGGGCGGCCGCGATGCCTAGCCGCTGCTTCATCCCGAGCGAGAAGCCCTTGACGGGACGGCGTGCCTCACTGGTCAGCGACACAATCTCCAGCACTTCATGAATCCTTGACTTCGGCACTTGAAGGATACGCCGGATGGCCTCCAGATTGTCTATAGCACTCAAGTGTCCGTAGTAGGAAGGAGATTCGACGAGAGAGCCGACATGACGAAGAATTTCCAGCTTGTCCTTGGGCATGTCACGGTTAAAAATGCGGATTGAGCCACTCGTTGGCTGAATCAGGCCCAGCAGCATGCGAATGGTAGTAGTCTTCCCGGCTCCGTTGGGTCCGAGGAAACCATAGATATCCCCCTTGGCAATTTCCAGATTCAAATGATCGACCGCCATACGGCCACGATATGTCTTGGTTAAGCCTTTCGTTTGAATGATCATCTCACTCACAATTTATCACCTCGTAGATGATCATATCGCCGGGAGGTTAAAAGGAAAGGCGGAGCAAGTTTAAGATTAGTTTAAATTCAGCGTGAAGAGGGGCACAGGAATAAGAAAGAGCGCCGTTACTTCGGCGCTCTCAAAGGATAGATAGATATGGCTGTACCTGCCGGGGAAGTGTGTGTCTTCCGGGCAAGATTCATTTCGCGCAGCAGCAGGTCGACGATTTGCAGGCCCAGACCGGAGCCGTGGGAGGTGGAGACAACCTCCATACCAGGGCCACGGTCGCTAATGACAAGAGCTTCGGCCCCGTTCTCCTGCTTCATGGAGATACCTACATATTCGCCAGAGCCAGCATGACGGACGAGATTCTGGAACAGATTGTCCAGCACGCGGCGGAAGCCTTGAGCATCGACGCTCCAATACAGAGGCTGCTCGGGCAACTCAATGTCTGCACGGATTCCTGCTTTTTCCCAGACGGGGTACCAGGCAGCCGCACTCTCACGTACCAGCCGCAGCACATCCAGGCGCTCCATGGACAAGGCGTACCGCTTACTGGTAAGCAGGCTATAGGAGAGCAGATGATCCATTAGCCCGGAGAGATCGCTAATCTTGGTCTCCATCAGGGCGAGCGACTGCTTGCCCCGATCCGTCAAGGGCTCTTGCCGCAGCGAATAGAGATGGCTGCCCAGTACGGTAAGCGGCGTGCGGAGGTCATGAGAGAGATGACTAATCAAGCCCTTGCGCAGATTCTCTTCCTCCTGCTCACGCTGTCGGCTATGTTCCAGCTTGTATAGCATCTGGTTAAACGCTTGCTCTAATCGGCCAATCTCATCTGGTCGTCCTTCCTGAATTGGTGAGGGAAGTCCGTTGGCGCCCGTTTGGCTCATAGCGGCCTCCAGCCTTAGCAGCCGCTTGCGAATATCACTGAAGAACCAGGCGGACAACAAGATGAAGGACCCAAGCATGATGACCAGGAAGACACCGTAAAAGCGTCCATCATCCCGTTCGTCATCAGTAATTACCATGAACTTGCGGGGGAGTTCGAAGACCATAAAGCCTTGGTGGACTTCTTCATTTCCGCCAATATAAGCAACAACCGTGAAGGGGTCCCCGTTCACCCGCGCCTTCATAAAGGCGATGGTATCCTCCAGCGTCCACTGGTCGGGAACGGTGGTCTGCTCTGGAAGCTGTAATTGGGTGGTTCCCTGGGAGTCAACCCAATACATGGCAGCATCCGGGTATTTGAGTTTCATCGTCCTCAGCGTGTCGCCAATCACTTCAGGAGTGGCATCCCGTAGCTTCGAGGAAGCTTGGTGCCAATCCGCTTCCATGTCCAGACCATTGCCGTATGGGCGAACATCGGGACCAGCCCCCTTCGGGTCAAGCAGTAGATTGACGCCCCAGGAAGCGATGAAGCTGACGGGAATGAGCACCGGAATGAAAAGCACAGCAATGGCCAGCAACAAAACGTAGCGGGTGACCAGCGATTTGCGTGGCTTGCGAAGCTTCAGCGGCTTCATGTTCTCACCCGGTAGCCAATCCCTCGGATCGTCTCGATGACCTCCGGATTGGCAGGGTCACGCTCCAGCTTTTCGCGTAAATGGCGAATATGAACCATCAAGGTCTTGTCACCATCCAGATAAGGCTCATTCCATACCGCCTCGTAGATCTGTTCTTTGGTTAATATCTGCCCGAGATGGCGCAGCAGATAAGTAAATATATGAAACTGCTTCCCGGTCAGGACGATTTCTTCCCCGGTAGCTTCGTCGGTGATTCGGTTCTCTTTTTCATAGACCAACAGATGCTTCAAATGAATGGGCTCTGCGGCAGGTGATTCCCCGCTGCGGCGCAGTAACACTTCGATTCGCGCAGCCAACTCGTCGGGGTGGAAAGGCTTCGTTAAATAATCGTCGGCGAATTTTAGTCCTTGCAGCTTATCGTCGATCGACGTTCTGGCAGATAACATCAGTACAGGCAGGTCCGGGTATTGCTGCTTCAGACGCCCTCCTACTGTGAATCCGTCCAAACCAGGGAGCATCACATCCAGGATGACCAGATGACGATCAGCAGCTTGCTCCACCGCCTGCTCGCCGCTGGTCAGCCAAGTGACATCATATCCCCGCTCCCGCAGGTTCTCGCTCACCCATTCCCCGATTTCGATATCATCTTCAATATATAGCAAGTTTGTTATAGGCATAGGTACATTCCCTCCTTTCTCTATTGTGGCAAATACGCGGTAAAAAAGAAACGGGACGTAGGCAAGATTTGCTCACTTCTTTTGTGACTACAATCACAAAGTATGAATTTCCCCCATGCTACGTTGTATCTGAGAATGGTTATCAATGATCGAAATCAAGACAATCGTGAAGCTTCTATGTCGTTGTGGCAAGCCGAAAAAATTCATGATTTCAATAGAGAAGGGAGCAGTACGCCATGAGCGAGCTGATCAATAACCGAGAGTTTGGGGTACAGAGCCAAGGTCGTCGTCAGGAATTGCTGAAGGAGATCATCAAGGAGCTGCATCAAGGCAAAAGTGTGGAAGAGGTGAAGGCGCGCTTTGAAGAAGCGGTGGGCGATGTGACGGTGACGGAAATTTCCGCCATGGAGCATGCCTTGATGGAGGAGGAAGGTATTCCAGTAGAGGAGGTACAGCGGCTTTGCTCCGTGCATACGGCCATCTTCAAGGGATCTATCGAGGAAATTCACCGCTCATCCCAGCCTGAGGAGCAGCCCGGGCATCCGGTTCATACCTTCAAGCTGGAGAATCGGGAGATTGAGCGGCTGGTGAACTTCAAACTGCAACTGCATCTGGATAAATATCGCAAGGATGGCGGCGAGGAAGTGACCTTCAAGCTGCTGGAGGATTTAAATCTGCTGATGGATCTGGACAAACATTACAGCCGGAAGGAAAATTTGTTGTTCCCGTATCTGGAGAAGTATGGCATTTACGGGCCAACGACGGTTATGTGGGGCGTGGATGACGGCATTCGCATGATGATTAAGGAGACGAAGGGCAAGCTGGCAGACGGGAGTGCCGACAAGGAGACAGTGTGTCTTGACCTGGAGCGGATTATTAAGGAAGTTAATGAAATGATCTTCAAGGAAGAAAACATCCTGTTGCCAATGGCCTTGGAGAAGCTGACAGAGGATGAGTGGGTCAGCATCGCCAAGGAGAGCGATGAGATCGGCTTCTGCTTGACTGCCCCGGATCAGGAATGGATTCCTGAGCGTGTACCTTTACAGGCTACATCAGGGGGAGATCAGAACGCTGACATTACTGCGGAGACACAGCAAGAGCAGCAGGTGGGTCAGCCGCCGCAGGGCTTCGTCAAGTTCGAGACCGGCCTGCTGTCGATGGAGCAACTGGAAGCCGTCATGAACCACTTGCCTGTGGATCTGACATTTATTGATGAAAATGATGTGGTTCGTTATTTCTCCCATGGCAAGGAGCGGATATTTGCCCGGACGAAGGCGGTCATTGGTCGCACCGTGCAGAATTGCCATCCTCCGCAAAGCGTCCACGTAGTCGAACAACTATTGGCTGATTTTAAAACGGGAGTTAAGGATGCCGAGGATTTCTGGATTCCGTTCAAGGATAAGTTCGTGTATATTCGTTATTTTGCGGTTCGCAGCGAAGACGGTCGATATCTGGGCACCCTGGAATTCACGCAAAACATTGCACCCATCCGTGAGCTGGAAGGTCAGAAGCGGATCATGTCCTGAACCGGCTTGTGCCGATTCTGTTAAATCTATGCATTTCGTCTGCCCCGGTGTGCCACGCGCGCGCCGGGGTTTTTCCCATTCCTCCCTACGCTGACAGGCGTTGAACCCTTGCTCCGGCAGGGCTTTGGGACGGCTACTTCTCTTGACCGAATAGGAGGGTTCGCTTATAGTTGGTAACGTAGGAGAAGCATATTATTTGAGAAAAAGGTGGCTTGTAAATATGTCTGAAAACATCTACATTGGCGTTGACCTGGGCGGCACCGCAGTGAAAGTCGGCATTTGCAATGAGGAAGGTCAACTTCTTCATACCTATGAAGGCCCAACTGAAGTGGCAAAGGGTGCAGATGTCATCGTTGCCAATATCGAACACTATGTCCGCACCGTAGTGGAGCAATCTCCATTTACCTGGGAGCAGGTAGCTGGAGTGGGCGCGGGTGTTGCGGGATTTACGAATGTTCGTGACGGTATTATTATTTTGGCGCCGAATGTAGGTTTGAAGGATTTTCCGATTCGCGAGATTCTGGAAGAGCGACTCGGCAAGCCGATCAAAATAGATAATGATGCCAATGTGGCGGCTCTGGGCGAAGCTTGGGGCGGCGCTGGTAAAGGCATCGACAATTGTGTCTGCTATACGCTGGGAACCGGTGTAGGCGGCGGGATTATCATCAATGGGAAAATTTATCAAGGGTTCTCCGGCATGGCTGGGGAGCTTGGACATATGTCCGTTGTACCTGACCTGGAGGCTATCGGCTGCGGCTGTGGTCAAATGGGCTGCCTGGAGACAGTCTCTTCCGCAACCGGAATTATTCGGATGGCGAAAGATGCGGTAGCTCGTGGCGATCGCACTTCCCTGTCTCAGGTGGAGACTATTACAGCGAAGGACGTCTTCGATGCAGCGAAAGCTGGCGACGAAGCATCGATCCGTATTGTCAACCGTGCGGCCTTCTACTTGGGTAAATCGATGGCTGCTGTGGCCGTCGTGCTTAATCCGGAATTATTCATCGTAGGTGGTGGCGTATCCAAAGCCGGCGATATTCTGTTCAACGAGGTTCGCAGCGTGTTCGCCAAGCTGACGCCAGGACCTGTCCAAACGGGTATGACAATTGTACCTGCCACACTCGGCAATGATGCGGGTATGGTTGGGGCTGCTGGTCTGTTCTTGCGTTCTTAATACAATAAAATAGATAAATGGATGGTGTGGAATCAACGATGGGACAAGGTGAATCTCACGAGGAGGGAACTATGATGCCGGACAAAGAAGTAGGCTCAGTCGCCAATCTGATTATTATTACAGGCATGTCAGGGGCGGGTAAATCCCTGGCTGTACGAAGCCTGGAGGATCTCGGATTTTTCTGTGTAGATAACCTGCCCCCGGTATTGATTCCCAAATTTGCCGAATTGATCGAGCAGTCCAAGGGCAAGATCGCCAAGGTTGCTCTGGTTATTGATTTGCGTGGCCGCGAGTTCTTCACGGCGTTATCGGAATCCTTGGGTTATATCAAGGAGCACTTTACGATTAAATGCGAAATTCTGTTCCTGGATGCGACGGACTCCGTACTGGTGCAACGCTATAAGGAAAGCCGCCGTCGTCATCCACTTGCTCCTGAAGGCATGCCGCTGGACGGCATTCGTCTGGAGCGTAAGATGCTGGATGAGCTTCGATTGTCTGCTACTCAGCTTATTGATACGAGCAATATGAAGCCAGCACAGCTTAAGGAAAAGATCATTTCCCGCTTCTCCCATCTGGAGAGCAGTAATCTGTCGGTGAACATTACCTCGTTTGGGTTCAAATATGGCATTCCCATTGACGCCGATCTGGTATTTGATGTGCGGTTCCTGCCGAACCCACACTACATTGAGCAGCTTCGTCCGCACACAGGACAAGACAGCGATGTATATGAATATGTTATGAAGTGGCCGGAGACGCAAACCTTCCTGACCAAGCTACTGGATATGCTGCATTTTCTACTTCCGCAGTATCATAAAGAGGGCAAAAGTCAGGTCATTATCGCTATCGGCTGTACCGGCGGCAAGCATCGCTCTGTCGCTATTGCCGAATATCTGGGCCGGATGCTCAGTGCCAGCGAGATGGAAACGGTTCGCGTCAGCCACAGGGACGAGGGCCGGGATCGGTAACAAGACCCTGTGAACTCGAGTTAAGAGGTGAACCTAGTGACACATCGGGCTAAGGAACCAAGAATTCCGCGGATTGTCGTGATGGGCGGAGGAACCGGGCTGTCTGTCATGCTCCGCGGATTGAAAGAGAAACCGCTCGATATCACGGCTATTGTAACGGTAGCCGACGATGGAGGCAGCTCCGGGATCTTGCGCAATGAACTACAAATGCCGCCTCCCGGCGATATTAGAAACGTGTTAACGGCATTGGCTGATGTTGAGCCCTTGCTTTCAGATATGTTGAACTACCGTTTTGCAACGGGTTCGGGATTAGCCGGGCATAGTCTGGGCAACCTGATCCTGGCGGCAATTACCGATATTTCCGGTGATTTCGTGACCGCCGTTAGAGAGTTAAGCCGCGTGTTTGCGGTTCGCGGGCGCGTGTTGCCTGCTGCCGGGCAGGCGGTTGTGTTGCATGCCGAGATGGAAGACGGTACGTGCGTCACCGGGGAGTCCAAGATTCCCGAAGCGCGGGGCAGAATTAAGCGAGTCTTCCTGGAGCCCGAGATTGTGGAGCCATTACCGGAGGCCGTGCAGGCCATCCGCGAAGCCGATGCGATTCTGATTGGTCCCGGCAGCCTGTACACAAGTATCATTCCGAACCTGCTGGTGCCCAAGCTGGCCGAAGCGGTTCTGGAGAACACGTCCGCAATTAAAATTTTTATCTGCAATGTCATGACCCAGCCCGGCGAAACGGACAATTATACGGTCAGCGATCATCTGCAAGCGGTCTATGACCATGTGGGACAGCACTTATTCGATTATGTTATCGTGAACGACGGAGAAATTCCCGCACAGGTTCAAGACTTTTATGCTGAGAAGGGCGCCAAGCCGGTACAGGTGGATTGGGACAACGTGACCGGGCAAGGCTATAAGGTGATTGCGGATACCCTGGTACTGTTCCGTCGATATTTAAGGCATGATGCGGATAAATTGAGTCATCACATTTACCAATTGGTAGAAAACTGGATTTTACGAAAGAGGTGAGTCCCTTGTCATTTGCGGCGCAAACCAAAAAAGAACTGACCATGGTCGAAGCCTCGGCTTGCTGCGAGCAGGCTGAATTATCCGCGTTGATTCGTATGAACGGCTCGGTACAAGTTTCGAACAAAAAGGTGATTTTGGATATCTCTACGGAAAACGCCGCGATCGCAAGGCGAATTTATTCCTTGTTGAAGAAGCATTTCCAGATTCATACGGAGCTGCTGGTTCGCAAGAAGATGCGTCTAAAGAAGAACAATGTATACATTGTGCGGATTCCAGGGCGGGTGCAAGAGATTCTTGGGGAGCTGAGTATCGTTTCCGAAGGGTTTATTTTCACTACGGGGATTAATCCGGAGCTTACCCGGAAAAACTGTTGTAAACGGGCATATCTGCGAGGGGCCTTCATGGCTGGAGGTTCGGTAAATAATCCGGAGGGGGCCTCGTATCATCTGGAGATCGCGTCGATGTACGAGGAGCACTGCAAGGCACTGGTGGACCTCGCTAACGAGTTTCACTTGAATGCACGTTGTATCGAGCGCAAGAAAGGGTTTATTTTCTACATTAAAGAGGGCGAGAAAATTATTGAGCTGCTGAGCATCATCGGGGCGCATCAGGCGTTGTTCAAGTTTGAGGATGTGCGAATTATGCGCGACATGCGTAACTCCGTTAACCGGATCGTGAATTGCGAAACGGCCAACCTGAACAAGACGATTGGGGCCGCGGTCAGGCAGATCGATAATATCAAGCTGCTGCAAAGGGAAGTAGGCCTGGAAAATCTGCCCGATAAGCTACGGGAGGTTGCGGAGGTCCGGTTAGCTCACCCCGACATCAACCTGAAGGAAGTGGGCGAACTGTTGAAGGGAACAGTCAGCAAATCCGGGGTAAACCACCGTCTGCGCAAGATAGACGAGCTTGCTGAAAAAATTCGCGGTAGCTAAACCGCTTTTGCGCTAGTGTGTTGCCTGTTCTGTATGCTATAATGATATAAATTATATGTCCACGAATGTGATTATGTTGATTGAATTCGTATAGGGGGTAAGTTTTCATGGTCAAACACCCGGTTACCGTTCGTTTGAAGACGGGGCTCCACGCTAGACCGGCTGCGCTTTTCGTACAGGAAGCGAATAAATATTCTTCCGAAGTTTTCGTTGAGAAGGACGATAAAAAAGTCAATGCCAAGAGCATTATGGGTATTATGAGTCTTGCAATTAGCACAGGTACCGAGATTTACATCAGTGCAGAAGGTGCGGATGCCGAGCAAGCGGCAAGCGCTTTAATCAGTTTGGTTAGCAAGGAAGAGTTGGAGAACCAGTAATTTTCTGACGTAGGAAAACGAGGGGATGCATCCGTTTCAATAACGGGTCCATCCTTTTTTTGCGTGTGCTGCAACATTTGTCCACCGGCCACGTCTAGTAGGTAAATGTAGCAATATCAAATATGAACATGGAGGTCATGCATCATGAAGACATGGATGAAGCCTGCCGCAGCACTGGCAATTGCAGGAGCAATGGTGGTTGGAGGTACATTTCTGGCTGGCGTATTGAATTCACCGAAGACGGTGAATGCTGCTGAAGCATCAGCGCGCAATATTGTCACAGTTGAAGGAAGTGGGAAATTGTCGGTGAAGCCGGACATCGCTTATTTATCGATAGGAGCGGCTACAGAAGCGAAGACGGCGAAGGAAGCACAAGCTGCGAATGCAACCAAGATTGCAGCATTGACGAAGCTGTTGAAGGACACTTGGGGTATTGCCGACAAGGACATTCAAACCGGACAATTCTACGTGCAGCCTAATTACAGCTACAATGACAAGGAAGGGCAACAAATTAAAGGCTATTCGGCCCAGCATACGCTAAAGGTAACTTATCGGGACTTGGAGAAGGTCGGCCAATTGCTTGATGCCGCTGCCGCTGCGGGTGCCAACCGAATCGATAATATTAGCTTTAGCACCGAAAACCCGGATCAATATCAAGAGCAAGTGATTCAGAAGGCTGTGGACGATGCGGGTAAGAAAGCGCAGGCCATTGCCAAAGCAACCGGGCGTCAAATTGGGATCGTCTTAAGTGTGAGTCAAGGCAGCATGGCCACACCGATGTACAGAGAGAGCTATGAGATGCTGAACAGTGCCGCGAAGGTGGCAGATCAAAGCACCGCAATTGAGCCTGGAGAAATTGACTTGCAAACGACACTGACCGTGATTTATGAGTTGAAATAAATTTTACATCAAGTCCTGACTTTGAGACATCCATTAGCCTTTGCCCGTCTGTATCTAGACGCGGCAAAGGTTAATTTATTTTACAAATTTACAGCAAGCTCGAATATAGGTTAATGCCTTGTTTAGCGGCGTGAGCATAAGGGGAATATAAAGGCGAGAACTAAATAAATTGGATATAAAAAGTGTTGTAACCCGCAGGAAAACAAGGTATAGTGAATATGCGAAAAAATGAATCGTTTGAGAGGTTAAAGCCATACCAATGGATATGGCTTTTTTTTCTTAAATAGAGGTAAGTATTAATATCAGGAGTTGATGTCAAGATGATTGAACTGGCCGCTGTAGAGAAACGCTTTGCCGGACAGGTCGCCTTGCATCCGCTATCGCTCACAATTAAGGAAGGTGAATTCCTTACCTTGCTGGGCCCAAGCGGCTGCGGCAAAACGACGATTCTACGTATGATCGCCGGGTTTGAACAGCCAACCGGAGGGAAAATCCTGCTGGACGGACAAGACCTAACGAATCTGCCGCCGAATCGCCGGGATTTGAACCTTGTCTTTCAACATTATGCTTTGTTTCCGCATATGACGGTGGAAGAAAATGTCGCCTTCGGGCTGAAAATGAAAAAGATGCCAGCACAGCAGCAGCGGGAGCGCGTGCAGGAAGCGGTTGAAATGACGCAATTAACCGCACTAACCAAACGTTACCCGCATCAATTATCTGGCGGACAACAGCAACGGGTTGCTATCGCGCGGGCTATTGCCAACAAACCGCGGGTTCTCTTGCTGGACGAGCCGCTTGGCGCGCTTGATTTGCAGCTTCGTAAAAGTCTGCAAGCCGAGTTGAAGCAGTTACAGCGGAGCTTGGGAATCACGTTTGTCTACGTGACGCATGACCAGGAGGAAGCGATGATGATGTCCGATCGCATCGTGGTTATGAATAGCGGTCGCGTAGAGCAAATCGGTACGCCGAAAGAAATCTACGCCCAGCCGGCAACCCTATTCTCTGCGACCTTCGTGGGAGAGAATAATGTATTTTCGCGTGATGGCGAGTTATTTGCCGTTCGGCCGGAGAAGCTACAAGCAATTAGTGGTGACGCGATTAGCGGAGCCAAGCGCAGTGGCGAAGTGCTGGATGTGCTGTACTTGGGTGGTGTCCACAAGTTGGTTGTTCAGCTTGATAATGAACCCATGCGCGTATCGGTTGTGCTCGGCGGAGAAGATGAGGGGTCGTGGCAAGTTGGAGAAGCGGTTGGGGTGAATTGGAAGTCAGAAGATGAGGTGGTTATCGGCTCATGAGAAGATCAAGCTTGAGTACGTTGCCGGTCCTCTTGTGGCTCTGTCTGTTTCTGGTTGTCCCTATGTTGATTGTGGTCGGCATTTCCTTTATGGGTCGGGATGAGCTCGGCAATGTGGTGCCTGGCTTCAATCTGGAGTCGTACAAGTTGTTTTTTGACCCGCTATATTTGGGTATATATTGGGATACGATCGTGTTGTCTGTGCTTACGACGGCATTGTGTCTGCTGCTAAGCTATCCGTTAGCCTATTATATTGCGAATGCCGGTCCGAGAATGCAAACCTGGGGCCTTGTCCTCATTACCGTACCTTTCTGGATTAATTTTCTGATTCGGACCTACGCCTGGGTGTTGTTATTGCGAACGCAAGGCGTTGTGAATGAACTGCTGCTAGGAACCGGCTTGATACATGAGCCGCTGCAAATGCTGTATACCAAGGGAGCCGTGCTGCTGGGAATGGTGTATACCTTTATCCCGTTTATGGTGCTGCCGATTTATGTCGCTTTGGAGCAGATGGACAAGAAGCTGCTGGAGGCGGCTTCCGATCTTGGGGCTACCCGCTGGAAATCGTTCTGGCATATCACTTTGCCGCAGACCAAATCGGGGATTATGACCGGTTCCGTGCTGGTGTATGTCTCGACTACCGGAATGTTTGTCGTCACCGATATTCTTGGAGGCGCAAAATCCGCGATGATCAGCAATATCATTCAAAGCCAGTTCCTGGGTGCCCGCAACTGGCCGTTTGGCTCGGCGTTGTCGGTCATCTTTGTCATCACGTCGCTGATTATGATCCTGCTCTTTAATCGGGCGATGACCTCACGATATCAATCATCGCGGGAGGTGCGCTCATGAAGACGAAGAATCACCCGATCTTGGGCATACACTCTTTGCTGTTAATGATCTTCATTTATGTGCCCATCGGATTTATTGTGGCGTATTCATTTAACAGTTCCAGGCTGGCCGCGGATTGGAGCGGTTTTACATTTGATTGGTACATTTCCCTATTTCAGAATCGACATGTCATGGAGGCACTTACCAATAGTTTGATTGTGGCTGCCGTCTCAACCATCGTCTCGACGGTATTGGGTACGTTGGCTGCTCTGGCCATGCGCAAGCTGGGAAGACGTTTCAAGACCGGAATGGGTGGACTATTGTATCTGCCTATTATTATTCCGGACATTATTATGGGGTTAAGCTTGTTGGTCTTGTTCAATCAAATCAACATGCCGCTGGGCAAGATAACGATTATTATCGCTCATATTACCTTTAGCTTGTCTTACGTTTATGTTGTCGTAACGACTCGATTATCGGGGATGGGGGGACAACTGGAGGAAGCGGCTCAGGATTTGGGTGCCAGCGCGTGGCAAACCTTCCGTCATGTGACTCTACCGCAAATTTCGCCAGGGATTATATCCGGTGCATTGATCGCATTCACATTGTCGCTGGACGACTTTATGGTCAGCTTTTTTGTCAGTGGGCCGAATTCAACAACATTGCCCATTTACATTTACGGACAGGTCAAACGGGGTATTTCCCCGGAAATTAACGCGTTGTGTACGATTTTGATCGTAGTGACCGTGACCTTAATTTTCCTGGCGCAATTTATGTTGAATCGTGGCAAGGGCCAGAAGAAGAAGTCGATGCTGCCATTTTAAGCTCTGTTAGTAAAAGGTTAGACAAGAAGGGAGATCGAGAATTGAAAAAAATAAAATGGGCTGGCCTGGTGCTGGCGGGAATGATGGTAACCGGACTACTATCCGGGTGTGGATCGTCGAAGGAAACACTCAATATTTATAGCTGGGCCGATAACTTTGACGAGGAAGTGCTGGAGCAGTTCGAGCAAGAGTTTGACGTAAAGATTAACTATGACGTATTTGCCAACAACGAGGATTTGCTGGCCAAGATCAAGGCAGGCGGGGGCGGATATGATTTGATTCAACCGTCCGATTATATGGTGGCTACGATGATCAAGCAGGATTTGCTGGCACCGCTGGATATGAACAACATCCCGAATTTTGAGGGGTTATCGGATGCTTATAAGGACCCGTCCTACGACCCGGGGAACAAATACTCCATCGTTTACATGTCGGGAGTCACGGGCATTGCCTACAACACCAAATATGTCAAAGATGAGATCGATAGCTGGGAGGACCTGTGGAATCCTGAATATAAGGGCAAGGTTATTTTGCTAGACGATAACCGTGAAGTCATCGGGATGGCGCTCAAGAAGAACGGGCAATCCAACAGTTCGACAGATGAAGGGCAAATTAATCAAGCTGTAGCTGATTTGAAGAGTCTCTTGCCTAGTGTACTTGCCTTCGATACGGATAATATCAAGCAGAAGATGATTCAGGAGGAAGGCTGGATTGCTACCGTATGGTCGGGAGATGCCTCCTTTATCGCTCAGGATAATCCGGATGTGGCTTATGTCGTACCGAAGGAAGGCGGAACGATCTGGTCGGATAACTATGCCATTCCAAAGGATGCGCAGAATAAAGAATTGGCCGAGAAATTTATCAACTTTATGATGACTCCGGAGATCAGTGCCAAGAATTATGAATCCATCGGCTATAGTGATCCGAATACAAAGGCCGCCGAATTCCATAGTGAAGAGTATCTGAACGATAAAATGATTAACCTGTCTGAGGAGGAACTGTCCCGTACAGAGTGGCTTGGGGATGTGTCCGATAAGCTGCAGCTTTATGATCGTCTTTGGACAGAACTGAAGAGCGGACGGGAATAGTGGATTACGGTTAATAGCAGCAAATGGAATATGAGAGCGTCGTGGTCTCCTGACTAGGGAGACTACGACGTTTTTTGTATCCTGGGATGTACATGAAAAGCTACCAGCAAGGCCATAATTTAAATATTCACTAACAAAAGGGTGGCGATCACAGATGAAACCAAGCGTTAAAGGGAAAGGGATAGCATTGTTTATCACGACGGGGCTGTTATTAGCCGGTGTTGGATTAGTGCCTGCCGAGGCAAGGGCAACAGATCCCGGAATGCCTGCGAACCTGCATACAGGAGCTCGTACGGAAGTAGTTCGTCCAACAGCCGCACCTCAGCAAGCCAGCGTCCGTGTCACCAATCACACGATTGAGAAGAAAATTCCCGAGGCGTCGATTAAAGTCGATTATCCGCAGATTAGCGGATTGAAGAACCGGGCGGTGCAGAAGCAAATCAACCGTTTGCTCAAGGGGAAAGCCGAGACCTTCGCGGCCAATTCGCTCAAGGAAGCCAAAGCAAGCCAGCCTAGCACACCAAGTGGCAATCCTTACGAGTATGTCGGCACCTACAAGGTGACCTATAACGGCAATGGAGTGCTTAGTTTGTATCAGGACACCTACTCCTTCACGGGTGGTGCCCATGGCGTGACTTACCGCGAGGGCCTGACCTTCCGCCTTAGCGACGGCAAGCTGCTTACTCTGGATGAGCTGCTGCGAGCGAATCCCAATTATCGCAGTATCGTTGATCCGGACATTGCCAAGCAGCTTCAGCAAACGGAAGGTTACTTTGGCAATTTCAAGACAGTGGGTCCTAACCCTTCGTATTATGTTAAAGATCAGGGTGTGACAATATTTTTCCAACTGTATGATTATCTGCCTTACGTCTATGGGTTTCCAGAATATTATTTCCCGTTCTCCAAGCTGCTGCCACCGGGGGCCGATCCTTTCAACTTCAAAACACGCTAAAAAATTAGCTAAGCTGCTCTGCATGGCATCCTGTCATGTGAAGCAGCTTTTTTTATGGAGAGAAGGCGACAAACCTCCTTGCTTTTTGCAGTAAAACGTTTACAATAAATATCAGCTATCGTAATGTTAACGTGAACATAATAAGCTTGCATGAAAATCGGAAGATCAGATCGAAGGGAGCAGGGGAAATGGCGAAGAAGTTTCTGGGGAAAAATTTTCTGCTGAATAGTGAAGCGGCTGAGGTACTCTACCATCAATATGCCAAGGAATTGCCCATCATCGATTACCACTGTCATCTAAGTCCGGAGGAGATCTATGAGAACAAGACTTTCCGCAACCTGACGGAAGCTTGGCTGGGTGGAGACCACTATAAGTGGCGCGTGATGCGGGCATGTGGTGTGGATGAGTCGTTGATTACCGGGGATGCGGAGGATTACGACAAATTTCTGGCCTGGGCTTCTGTCATGCCGAAGCTGATAGGCAATCCACTGTATCATTGGACGCACTTGGAGTTGCAGCGTTTCTTCGATATTCGGGAGCTGCTGAATGAGCAGACGGCTCCTGCAATTTGGGAGAAAGCAAATGCCAAGCTGCAAGGGGAAGGCTTTGGAGCCAGGGATTTGATTACCAAGTCGAAGGTAACGGTAGTTTGCACGACGGATGATCCGGCAGATTCGCTGGAATATCATTTTAAGATTAAGGAACTGGAGGGTTTTACAGCCAAAGTGCTACCCAGCTTCCGTCCCGATAAATTTCTGGAGATTAACCGGGCGACCTTCAAGCCGTGGCTGGGCAAGCTGGAAGCTGTGACGGGTAAGCCGATCAAGAGTTATGGGGCCCTGCTGGAGGCACTTGAAGCAAGAATCGACTTCTTCCACGAGGTGGGGGGCCGGGTGTCGGATCATGCACTGGATACACTTGAGTATCGGGAGACAACCCGGAAGGAAGCGGATGCGATCTTCGCCAAGGTGCTGAGCAAAGGCAAGGTAACGCCGCTGGAAGAGAAGAAATACAAATCATATACAATGCGCTTCCTGGGACAGGCGTACGCAGCACGTGGCTGGGCGATGCAATTGCACATCCATGCTCTGCGGAATGTGAATACGGCAATGTTCAAGCAGCTTGGACCCGATACCGGCTATGATGCTATTAACGATGGCCAAGTAGCGGATGCGCTGGCCGGGCTTCTGGACGGCATTCAGAAGGCCGGAGAGTTGCCCAAGACCATATTGTACTCCCTAAATGCTAACGATTACGCGGTTCTGGCAAGTATCATGGGGAGCTTTCAGGGCGGTGGTGTTCCTGGTAAAGTCCAACTGGGCACGGCCTGGTGGTTCAACGATACGAAGGAAGGCATGATCGAGCAGATGAAGACCTTGGCTAATCTGGGCGTGCTGTCTCAATTCGTCGGAATGCTGACCGACTCCCGGAGCTTCCTGTCTTATCCGCGTCATGAGTATTTCCGGCGTATTTTGTGCGATGTATTAGGTGATTGGGTAGACCGGGGAGAAGCACCGGAGGATTACGAGCTACTCGGCCAGATCGTTACGGATATATGTTATGATAACGCCGAGCGCTATTTTGCGTTTCCTGAATAGAAGAGAGGAAGGACGCTTCTTATGTCCGCAACGATTAAGGACATCGCCAGGTTGGCGAATGTCTCACATATGACGGTCTCCCGGGCGCTCAATAACAGTCCGCTCATCAAGGAGGAGACCCGGCGCAAAATTAAGGAAATTGCCGAGCAGCTTAATTACGTTCCGAATGTTAACGCGAAGAGTCTGGTACTGCAACGCTCCCACACGATTGGCCTGTTCTTTACGAGTATGGCCCAGGGAACTTCCTCCAGCTTCCTGGCTGAGGCCCTGCGCGGTGTGAACCAAGGCATTGGCGTCCAGTACAATTTGTTTGTTCGTGGTATCGATGATTATGAGGACTACGCTCCGATCCATCGTCGCGCTTTTGATGGCATTCTATTGATGAGCCAAAGCGAACGTGATGATGCGTTCATCGGGCATGTGCGCGAGCAGGAAATTCCCTTGGTCGTGCTTAATCGTGACTTGGGCAGGCAAGATTCGGGGATTGTGAATTTGGCTTCTAATGATCGGGAAGGGGCGGAGGAGCTAACCCGTTATCTTATTGCTGGTGGTCACACTCGAATTGCTCTGATTAAAGGAATTTCTGGATATAAATCAACAGCGGAGCGGACTGAGGGCTATCAACAAGCAATGCGTGCGGCAGGGCTTGTGGCAAGTGAGCCGTATATCGTGGAAGGTCGCTATGACGTGGAGAGTGGATATGAGGCTATGCGGCAACTGCTGTCCCTGAAGGAACGTCCTTCTGCTGTATTTTGCGGTAATGACGATATGGCCATTGGTGCGATGAAGGCCGCAGCCGAAGCAGGCGTGAGTATCCCTGCAGATATCTCAGTCGTGGGCTTCGACGATATCGGCTTTGCCTCCTACACGACGCCTCCCTTAACAACGGTGAAGCGGCCTATCGAGCAGCTATCTCTCATGGGCGCGCGCAAAGTGCTTGAATGGATTGAGCAAGGGACAGGAACCGGTGAGCGGGTGCTTATGGATACCCAATTGATTCGCCGGGAGTCGGTTCGTTTGCTGGTATGAGTAGAACACAACAAACTCCAATTCGCCTGGAAGATGGCTCTTCCTGCGCATTGGAGTTTGTTGTTTGATGCTGAGTTTAAACTACCTCCACCGGTATGAGTTCGAAGGTGTTCACGTCGGCCAAGCCGCGATTTGTGATACGAAGCTCTGGAATAACGGGCAGGGCAATCAGGGAGAAGGTCATGAACGGTGCGTTTAGCTCACAGCCGAGCGTTCTCCAGGCTTCCTCCAGTTGCTTCACCTGAGCTACAACCTTCTCTAGTGGTTGGTCTGACATCAGCCCGGCAATGACCATCGGGACGGCGGCAAGTACCTGACCATCCAGGACAGCGATCATACCGCCGCCCAGCTTGGCAAGCTCAGTCGCAGCGAAGGCCATATCCTCGGGGCTGGCCCCCATGACCAGCAGATTGTGGCTGTCATGAGCAACCGTGGACGCCACTGCCCCCCGCTTCAAGCCGAAGCCGCGAGCGAAGGCCAATGACAGATCGTCGGAGCCGCGATGGCGGTCGATGCAGGCGAGCGTTATGATGTCCTGCTCCGGGGCAGGACGCAACACGCCAGTGCTATCGACCTGCACGGTAGCCGTTCCTTTTTGTGTACGAGCACTGTTCTCAATGACGTCGATGACGTGAATGGTAGTCTCACTTTTACCGCTGCCCTGGCTATGATAAAGGAAATCCTCGGCGGTTAACGTCCGTGTCAAATGAACTGACTGGCGAGCCTCCGGTGGATATTGATAGACCGGGAATTCGAAGCAAAGACCTCCGCTATCAAATATGACCTCTCCATCCGTAACGACGGTGGAAGGCTCCATCCGGGATAGATCGTCAATTAGCAGCAGGTCGGCGAATTTACCGGGCGCAAGGCTCCCGACATCTCCGTCTACCTTGAAGTGCCGAGCCGTGTTGATGGTAGCCATCTGAATGGCTGTGACCGGATCAACTCCTTCTTCAATAGCACGGCGCACAACGTGGTTGATGTGGCCTTGTTCAATCAAGGTTTGCGGGTAGACATCGTCAGTAACAAGAAGGATTTGGGTCGGATTCACGTGATCTTCGGTCACGACCTTGATAACCTCCTTGACATCTTGCCAGGCGGAGCCTTCCCGAATCATCAAATGCATGCCAAGCCGAAGCTTGGTCAAGCCTTGCTCACGTGTAATCGTCTCGTGGCAGGAGGTCACGCCGGAAGCGATGTAAGCTTGAAGCAGGGCTTCGTCATCACTGGGGAAATGCCCGGTAACCGTTTTGCCTGCTTCCATCGTTGCCCGAATCTCGCCAAGCATCTTCGGATCGCCATCAACGACACCGGGGAAGTTCATGACTTCACCAAGCCCCTCCACGCCGGGCCAGGTCATGCCGTCAGCGATGTCCTCGACGCCAAGGGCGGCCCCGGCATCCTCCAGATGATCCGTTGCCGGCACGCAGGAGGGGAAGGTAGTGTATACCTTTAGCGGCAAGGCTTGTCCTTCCTCATGCATCCAGCGCACACCTTCGCGGCCAAAGACATTAGCAATCTCATGAGGGTCCATGAAGATGCCGGTGGTCCCTTTGGCAAGAGCCGCCTTGGCAAATTCCGTGACCGACAGCATCGTACTCTCCACGTGCATATGGCCATCCAGCAATCCAGGGGAGATGTAACGACCCTCGGCCTCAATGATTTTCGTCTTCTCGCCAATCGTATGTGCGGCGTCACCTACGTAAGCAATTCGCCCCGCAGCAATAGCGATATCCGTATGGGGCAGTAGTTCCCCCGTATAAACGTTCACTAGAGTCCCGTTCTTGACCACCAGGTCAGCCTTTACTTGCCCCTTGGCGACATCTGCCAGCACCTGGCTAACCTCGTGTAGTTTCTTTCTCTCCGCTTGTCTGTTCATCTTTCGGTTCGCTCCCTTGCATTTGGCATCTGTCTTATTATCTATTCCCTCATTCTAGCAAGAAAAGGCTGCCCCGAGAACAGTTTTTCTGTTCGGGCAGCCTTATAGAGGTTGTTCAAAGAGTCGTCTTCAATTACAGCAGCTTAGTTTAAGCGTTCGCCGCAGGATTGATTTTCTCGATGACCTTGTCAACTAGGCCATATTCTTTCGCTTCAGCCGCGCTCATGAAGTAGTCGCGGTCGGTATCCTTCTCGATTCGTTCCAGCGGTTGGCCGGTCCGTTCTGCCAGGATTTGATTCAACTTGTCACGCATTTTGAGGATGCGGCGGGCACGGATTTCAATATCCGTTGCTTGACCTTCCGCACCACCGAGTGGTTGATGGATCATGATCTCACTGTTCGGTAACGCGTAGCGTTTGCCAGGAGCACCGGCATTGAGCAGGAAGGCACCCATCGAAGCGGCCATACCTACGCAAATTGTGGATACATCGGATTTGATAAACTGCATTGTATCGAAAATCGCCATGCCCGCTGTAATGGAACCGCCCGGGCTATTAATGTAAAGAGAGATGTCCTTCGTGGGATCTTCCGCATCCAGAAACAACATCTGCGCGATGATGGAGTTGGCGACGACATCATTCACTTGGGAGCCCAGAAAGATGATCCGATCCTTGAGCAGTCTGGAATAAATGTCATATGCGCGCTCCCCGCGGTTGCTTTGTTCAACGACCATAGGAATATAACTCACCAATAAAACCTCCTTGAATTTGGAGCGGCTACTTAGGGCTTAATCCGGAGGAACACTTCCGCTTTGGGAAGGTCCGGCGGCGGTCCACAGGTAACCTCTCTTGTGGAATGTAATCATTCAAATCTCGCCACTCATCTATATCAGAGGTTGTTCAAAAAGTTGTCTTTCCAGAACGAAGCAGTTCAAGGAGTAAATTCGACATCGAATCTTGAATTCAGCCGGGCCTAGCATATGCTTCCGTAGTATGTTTCCTTCAGAAACATTTGAGTTGCTCACGTACCCATGCTTCCGAAGTCGTTTTCTCCGAAAGCGTGTAGCTCCGCTACTCAGTCCCTAGCTTCATCCAACCTTCTTGGTCCTGAAAACCCGACTTTTTGAACACGCACTATCAGAATAGACGGAAACGAAAAAGATTAACCTCATCATAACTAATTTGCTTGAGAAAGTCAAAGAAAGTCAAACTCAAAAAATAAAAAAAGCACTGCGGGTTCCCCGAGGCTTGTTTTGGTTAATGATCAATGAGCTATGTTTAAAAAATAATGGCGCGCCCGCGAGGAATCGAACCTCGATCTCAGGCTCCGGAGGCCTACGTCATATCCATTGGACCACGGGCGCAAATTAGCGAACAAAAATGATTATATGTTATGTAGAAGATAATTGCAAGCCATTGCTAGTATTAAATAACCACTGCTCCATCTCTACAGGAATTTTATAAAAATAGCATTCGACAAAATCCCCTTAAAACGCCGCTGTTTCGCTGCTTCTTTAAATATGAAGGTATAAGAGCCCCGAATTATGCCAATTATACGGACAGTCATGCTTGCAACAGAGCTAAAAATTAGTTAGAATATTGGTGGGACTTAAAAAGTTAACCCGGGACATTTTAAGACCAGGAGATGGAGAGAGAAGACGAAGCTTGCAGGAGTGGAAAGCATGCGAAATGTATTAGATATTCAAAAGCAGCTTCTTCCTGATCTCATGGACATTCTCAAGAAAAGGTACACCATACTTCACCAGATCATGTTATCCGACGTCATTGGCCGTAGAACGCTGGCAACTTCACTGGACATGACCGAGCGTGTGTTGCGTGCCGAAACGGATCTCCTCAAGGCCCAAGGCCTGATTGAGATCGAGAATATTGGCATGAGAATCAGCGACGCAGGTCGGAAACTGCTGGAGGGCCTGGAGCCGATTGTGAATGAGCTGTTTGGCCTTTCCAATTTGGAAGAGAAGATTCGTCAGCATTATGGTCTACGCAAAGTCGTGATCGTACCCGGAGACTGCGAAACCTCGCCAATGGTCAAGCGGGAGTTGGGCCGGGCGGGTGCCAAGGCACTTCTTGGAGCTATGTGCGGAAATGATGTGGTGGCGGTCACTGGCGGTACTACGCTGGCGGAAGTCGCGGATCAACTAAATCCGTCTCAGGGTGTCACCATGAAGCAGAGCTGGTTCGTACCGGCTCGCGGCGGACTTGGCGAAAGCCTGGAGATTCAAGCGAACACGATTGCTTCCGGTATGGCGAAGCGGGTAGGGGCAGGTTATCGTCTGCTGCATGTTCCCGATTTGCTGGGCAAAGAAGCCTATGAATCCTTGGTGCATGATCCGAACATTCAGGATATTGTCAACATGATTCGCCAGGCGCGAATTGTGGTGCACGGTATCGGCGATGCCATGGAGATGGCTCGGCGGCGCAAGCTGGAGCAGACCGTGGTTAAGGATATTCAGAGCGAAGGCGCTTTGGCTGAATCGTTTGGCTACTATTTTAATGAAGATGGCATTGTCGTGCATAAGATGCTGACCCTCGGCCTTCGTCTGGAGGATATTCGGAAGACGGAGACGGTGATTGGTATCGCTGGCGGCAAGACGAAGGCAAGAGCAATCCATTCGGTGCTGCGCTTTGGGCATGAGGATATTCTGGTGACTGATGAAGCAGCAGCAGAAGAAATCGTCAGCAGACTGGAATAGGATTCCGGGCAAGAGAAGCTCTTATTAACTATTGTTTACTCATGGCGGGCTTTTCGGCCTGTCTTGAATAATAAAAAAAACGAACACTGGGAGGAACTATTTAATGAGCGTAAAAGTAGGGATTAACGGGTTTGGACGTATTGGACGTTTGGCTTTCCGCCGCATTCAAAACGTGGAAGGTATTGAAGTAGTAGCGATCAATGACCTGACAGATGCAAAAATGTTGGCTCATTTGTTGAAATATGATACGACGCAAGGCCGCTTCGACGGTGAAGTTGAAGTGCATGATGGCTTCTTCAAAGTTAACGGCAAAGAAGTTAAGGTTCTGGCTAACCGCAACCCTGAAGAATTGCCTTGGGGCGACCTCGGCGTAGATATCGTTCTGGAATGCACAGGCTTCTTCACAACCAAAGAAGGCGCTGAAAAGCACCTTAAGGGCGGCGCGAAGAAAGTTGTTATCTCCGCTCCAGCTACTGGCGACATGAAGACCGTTGTTTACAACGTTAACCATGAAATCCTTGACGGTTCCGAAACGGTTATCTCCGGTGCATCTTGCACAACGAACTGCCTGGCACCTATGGCTAAAACCCTGAACGACAGCTTCGGCATCGTTGAAGGTTTGATGACTACGATCCACGCTTACACTGGCGACCAAAACACGCTGGATGCTCCTCATGCGAAAGGCGACTTCCGTCGTGCTCGTGCAGCAGCAGCAAACATCATTCCTAACACAACTGGCGCAGCTAAAGCTATCGGCCTGGTTATCCCTGAACTGAAAGGCAAGCTCGACGGTGCTGCTCAACGTGTACCTGTACCAACTGGTTCCCTGACTGAGCTTGTAACTGTTCTGGAAAAATCAGTTACAGTTGAAGAAGTAAACGCAGCAATGAAAGCCGCTTCCGATCCAGAAACTTTCGGTTACACTGAAGATGAAATCGTATCTTCCGATATCGTAGGTATCACTTACGGTTCCCTGTTTGATGCGACTCAAACGAAAGTAATGACTGTTGGCGACAAACAACTCGTTAAAACAGTAGCTTGGTACGACAACGAAATGTCCTACACAGCTCAATTGGTTCGTTCCCTGGAATACTTCGCAAAAAAAGTTAAGTAATATAGCAATGTCAAATGAGAAGATGCATTTGTGAATCTTCTCTAATATAACCAATCCAAAGAGGAGCGACCTGCCTAGAAGGACTCCTCTTTGGTTCATGCACCAAACACGGCATTCACACACACCCCGTTTTTATAAATAGAGATAGCTTTTCGCAAGACGCTTAGGAGAGAAATCAAGAATTAAGCCGTATATGCGCATTTTTCCGCTAGTTCTGGAAACCGCCGCGCATACCCTTAGGAGGAACGTGGATATGAACAAGAAAAGTGTACGTGATGTGGAAGTAAGCGGCAAACGCGTGTTTGTTCGTGTAGATTTCAATGTACCGATGCAAGACGGCAAGATTACGGACGATACCCGGATTCGCGAAACGTTGCCTACGATCAAATACTTGATCGAAAATGGTGCGAAAGTTATTCTCGCGAGTCATTTGGGCCGTCCAAAAGGCCAAGTGAATGAAGATATGCGTTTGACCCAAGCGGCTGCACGCCTGTCCGAGTTGCTGGGCAAGCCAGTAGCTAAGGCTGACGAAGCTATTGGTGAAGCAGCAAAGACAAAAGTAAGTGCCTTGAATAACGGCGACGTCCTCGTGCTTGAGAACGTTCGTTTCTACCCAGGTGAAGAGAAAAACGATCCTGAACTTGCGAAGCAATTTGCTGAATTGGCTGACCTGTTCGTCAATGATGCATTTGGTGCGGCTCACCGTGCTCATGCTTCGACTGAAGGCATCGCTCATCATTTGCCGGCCGTATCTGGTCTTCTGATGGAGAAGGAACTGTCCGTTCTCGGTAAAGCCTTGTCGAACCCGGATCGTCCTTTTACAGCTATCATTGGTGGATCGAAAGTAAAAGACAAGATCGATGTCATCGACAATCTGCTCAACATTGCAGACAACGTGTTGATTGGCGGCGGTCTGGCTTATACCTTCTTCAAGGCTCAAGGCCATGAAATCGGTAAGTCCTTGCTGGATGATTCGAAGCTGGATGCAGCACTCGGCTTCATCGAGAAAGCCAAGAAGCTCGGCAAGAACTTTGTGTTGCCTGTTGACTGCGTAGTAGCAGACGACTTCAGCGCAACTGCGAATCACAATGACGTTGATATCGATAGCATTCCTGCTGATTGGGAAGGCGTAGACATCGGACCGAAGACACGTGCCATTTATGCAGACATCATCAAGAACTCCAAGCTGGTTGTTTGGAACGGACCGATGGGCGTATTCGAAATCGACATTTTTGCTAACGGTACAAAAGAAGTGGCTGAAGCTTGCGCGACTACGGAAGGCTACACCATCATCGGTGGCGGCGACTCCGCAGCAGCAGCAGAGAAATTTAATCTGGCAGGGGAAATGGACCACATTTCCACTGGCGGCGGCGCTTCTCTTGAATTTATGGAAGGCAAGGCGCTTCCAGGCGTTGTTGCCCTGAACGATAAGTAAGAATAAGGTTCAAACGTTCAAAAAAACGGGATTTCAGCACCGAGAAGGCTGGATGAAGCTAGGGACTGAGTAGCGGAGCGTAGATAGATCTACGTGAGCAACGGAAGGCCCGGCTGAATTCAAGATTCGATGTCGAATTTACTTCCTGAAATTGCATCGTGATCAAAGGCCGTTTTTTTGAACTATCTCATTAAGATTAAGGTTCAAAAAAACGGGATTTCAGCACCGAGAAGGTTGGATGAAGCTAGGGACTGAGTAGCGGAGCGTAGATAGATCTACGTGAGCAACGGAAGGCCCGGCTGAATTCAAGATTCGATGTCGAAATACTTCCTGAAATTGCATCGTGATCAAAGACCGTTTTTTTGAACTACCTCTATGAAATAAAGGAGTGGGCTCTGTGAGAACACCTATCATTGCAGGAAACTGGAAAATGTTTAAAACGGTTTCCGAAGCTAAGGCTTTCTTCGAAGCGGTTAAAGGTAAAGCGGAATTTGCAGGCGTGGAAAGTGTCATCTGCGCTCCGTTTACAAACCTCCCGGCTTTGGTAGAAGCAGCAAAAGGCACGTCAATTAAGATCGGCGCGCAAAACATGCATTTTGAAGACGAAGGCGCATTTACAGGCGAAATCAGCGGAGGAATGCTGAAAGAGCTGGGCGTGGATTATGTCATTATCGGACACTCCGAACGTCGCGCATACTTTGGTGAAACCGACGAAATCGTTAACAAGAAAATCCATGCAGCGTTCAAGCATGGCTTGACTCCAATCCCTTGCGTTGGCGAGAAATTGGAAGAACGTGAAGCGGGTCAAACCAAAGATGTCGTTAAAGTGCAAACGGAAGCGGCGTTGAAAGGCTTGACAGCAGAGCAAGCGGCTCAAGTCGTTATTGCTTACGAACCAATCTGGGCAATTGGTACAGGCAAATCTTCTACTTCTCAAGATGCGAACGAAGTCATTTCCTACATCCGCAGCCTGGTTGATGGACTGTACGGCAATGATGTTGCTGCGAAGATCCGTATCCAATACGGCGGCAGCGTGAAGCCGGAGAACGTAAAGGAATACATGGGTCAAAGCGATATCGATGGCGCGCTTGTGGGCGGAGCCAGCTTGCAGCCAGCATCTTATGCTGAGCTTGTTGAGGGGGCGAAGTAAATGACAGCCCCCAAACCGGTAGCATTGATCATCATGGACGGCTTTGGACTTCGCGAGCAAGTAGAGGGCAATGCAGTAGCCCAAGCGAATAAGCCGAACTATGATCGTTACCTGAAGCAATATCCAAACACGACTTTGACTGCCAGTGGTGAAGCGGTTGGTTTGCCGGAAGGTCAAATGGGCAACTCGGAAGTAGGGCACTTGAACATCGGTGCTGGCCGGATTGTATACCAGGACTTGACCCGGATCTCCAAGTCGATTCGCGAAGGCGAATTCTTCAACAATGAAACGCTGGTAGCAGCGGTTCGCAGTGCAAAAGCGAAGGGCAAGAAGCTGCATTTATATGGTCTTCTGTCCGACGGCGGCGTTCATAGCCATATCGACCACCTGTTTGCTATGTTGGACCTGGCCAAGAAGGAAGAGATGCATGAAGTATACATCCATGCCTTCCTGGACGGACGCGACGTGGCTCCAGATAGTGCGAAGGGCTTCCTGGAACGTCTGATTGGGAAGATTAATGAGCTTGGCGTAGGCCGAATCGCTACAGTGCAAGGCCGTTACTATGCGATGGACCGTGACAAACGGTGGGATCGCGTAGAGAAGTCGTACCGTGCGATGGTTTATGGCGAAGGCCCTAAATATACCGACCCGATTACGGCAGTAACCGAATCCTACGAGAAATCGGTATTTGATGAATTCGTAATGCCAACCGTTATTGTGGATGGACATGATCAACCGATCGCATCCGTGGAATCAGGGGATTCAGTTATATTCCTGAACTTCCGTCCGGACCGTGCGATTCAATTGTCCAACGTATTCACCAACAAAGATTTCCAAGGCTTCGATCGTGGTCCCAAGTTCCCAACCGACTTGCATTTCGTATGCTTGACGTTGTTTGCGGAGACGGTGGACGGTTATGTGGCGTACAAGCCGAAGAATTTGGACAACACGTTTGGCGAAGTGCTGGTTCAGCAAGGCAAGAAGCAATTGCGTATTGCCGAGACGGAAAAATATCCGCACGTAACCTTCTTCTTCAGCGGTGGTCGCGATGTTGAACTTCCTGGCGAAACGCGCGTGTTAATCAACTCACCGAAGGTAGCTACTTATGACCTGCAACCTGAGATGAGTGCTTACGAAGTGGCTGCGGCTTGCGTAGCTGAGATCGAAGCAGATAAGCATGATGCGATTATCCTGAACTTTGCTAATCCTGACATGGTAGGCCACTCGGGGATGATGGAACCAACGATTAAGGCGGTTGAAGTCACCGACGAATGTGTAGCCAAGGTTGTTGATGCGGTTACCGCTAAAGGCGGCGTAGTTATCATTATTGCCGACCATGGTAATGCCGATATGGAAACGGATGAGCAAGGCCGTCCATTTACTGCACATACCACGAACCCGGTTCCATTCATCGTTACTGACGAGAATGTCGTATTGCGCGAGAAGGGGATTCTGGCCGATGTAGCTCCAACGCTGCTCGATCTGATGGGCCTGCCGCAACCGGCTGAAATGACCGGTACATCCATGATTGCCAGCCGCAAGGCTTAAGCAAACCAAGAACAAAAAATAAAAATTAACACTTAAAAGGAGACTGTATCTTATGACAATTATTTCTGATGTCTATGCTCGCGAAGTCCTGGACTCTCGCGGTAACCCTACTGTTGAAGTTGAAGTATATCTTGAGTCCGGCGCAATGGGCCGCGCTATCGTTCCTTCCGGCGCTTCCACAGGTGCTCATGAAGCGGTTGAGCTTCGCGACGAAGACAAGTCCCGTTACCTGGGCAAAGGCGTACTGCAAGCTGTTAAGAACGTAAATGAACTGATCTCCCCAGAAGTGATCGGTATGGACGCTCTGGACCAACTCGGCATCGACAAATTGATGATCGCTTTGGACGGTACACCAAACAAAGGTAAATTGGGTGCCAACGCAATCCTGGCTGTATCCATGGCTGTTGCCCGCGCTGCGGCTGACGCTCTGGACCTGCCACTCTACGAATACCTGGGCGGATTCAACGCCAAGCAACTTCCAGTTCCGATGATGAACATCGTGAACGGTGGCGCGCATGCCGACAACAACGTAGACGTACAAGAATTCATGATTCTGCCTGTAGGCGCTCCTAACTTCAAGGAAGCTCTTCGTACTGGCGCAGAAATCTTCCACAACCTGAAATCCGTTCTGAAAGCGAAAGGCCTGAACACGGCTGTTGGCGACGAAGGCGGCTTTGCTCCTAACTTTACTTCCAACGAAGATGCATTGTCCTCAATCATGGAAGCTATCACGAAAGCAGGCTACACACCAGGTAAAGACGTATTCCTGGGTATGGACGTAGCTTCTACTGAATTCTACAAAGATGGCAAATACCATCTTGAAGGCGAAGGTAAATCTTACACTTCCGCAGAATTCGTTGACTTGCTCGCTTCTTGGGTAGAAAAATATCCAATCATCACTATCGAAGATGGTTGCGGCGAAGATGACTGGGAAGGTTGGAAGCTGCTCACTGAGAAATTGGGTGACAAAATCCAACTCGTGGGTGACGACTTGTTCGTAACTAACACAGAACGTCTCTACAAAGGGATCAAAGATGGTATCGGTAACTCCATCCTGATCAAAGTAAACCAAATCGGTACTTTGACTGAAACCTTCGATGCTATCGAAATGGCTAAACGTGCAGGTTATACGGCTGTTATCTCTCACCGTTCCGGTGAATCCGAAGACAGCACCATTGCCGACATCGCTGTGGCAACAAATGCGGGTCAAATCAAGACGGGTGCTCCTTCCCGTACAGACCGTATCGCTAAGTACAACCAATTGCTTCGCATTGAAGACCAATTGGCTGACCTGGCTCAATACAACGGCTTGAAATCTTTCTACAACCTGAAAGAACATCGTTAAGATTCAAACCTTAACGAGCTTTAAATTGCAATAAAACAAGGCCCTCTGGAGTTAAATCCCAGAGGGCCTTGTTTATGTTTCGTTCATATTTTCACAAGTCATAGTATGATAATTCTGTTCCAATTAGGGCTTAGGCCTTGAAGACCTTGATTTGTTCTTTCAATTCATTCATCAAATGATTCAAGGATTGCGCTGAAGCTTCAATGCCTGTCATAATGGTCGATTGCTCTGTAGAGGAAGCGGCCACCGATTGGGCGCTTTGTGCAGAATCTGTGGCAATCGTCAGCATGTCTCCAACCGAAGCCGCGATCTCTTCGGTACCTGCTGATATCTCCTGTGTAGTTGCCGAGACATCCTGAATTTGTGAGGAGACATGATGAATGGAGCCGCGAATTTGGCTGAAAGAAGTACCCACCTGCTCCATGCGTTCAATCCCGGTATCAATTTCACCAATGCTGTTAGTTATCGAAGTGGAAGCCTGGGCTGTGGAGCCTTGAATGAACTGAATCAACTCCACGATATGGGAGATAGACTGATTCGTCTGTTCCGCGAGCTTCTTCACTTCTCCGGCGACAACAGCAAATCCACGTCCTTGTTCCCCTGCACGTGCGGCCTCAATGGAGGCGTTCAGTGACAGCAGTGCGGTCTGGTTTGAGATATCGGAAATTACATGGACAATCTCACCAATTTCGCTAGAGTGCGCCGCTAATTTCTCGATGTCGGCCGCCGTTTGGTTGGCGGTAGACTGGATTTGTCCCATCTGTTCAATCGCCGATTGAATCTCCAAATAGCCGTGCTCGACCTCTTCAAACACAGCTTCTGCCCGTTCTGATACACTGCCGGAGGCTTCAGCAATTCTTTGTACGCCGATAGCCATCTCTTCTGTAGCTTGCGCGGATTGCCGGGCACCTTGAAGCTGGGTCTCCGTACCGCTGGCCACTTCCTGAATTGCCGAAGTGATATCTGCAGTCGCGTGAGAAGACTTCTGCGCGGCGTTCAGCAGTTCATTGGAAGCGACGTCTACTTGACCAATAGTATGATCGATTTGCTGCACCATATTGGACAATGAATCAATCATCAGATTGATATTTTCGCTCATTTGACCGATTTCATCCCGCGATTTTACCGCAACCCGTTCGCCCAGATGGCCGGCCGCTACCTTAGTCATCACTTGGGAGATGATTTTGATGGGCTTGACGACCAGTCTGGCCAGCACTACAGCGATAGCCGAGACAATTAGTACCGTGGCTATGGCGAGGGCGATGGACAAGCTTCGAGCTTCCGTAACTTTAGCGAATATTTCGCTAGTCGGTACGGTAATGACCATTTTCCAATGCGTACTAGGAATCGTCCCGTAGTAGGTAATCACTTCCTGGCCCGTTTCGTCCTGATATGTCATGGACCCGCTTTGGTTGCCCAGGATGGTTGTTACAGCCTTCTGCAGCCCTGGGGTGGTAGCGTAGTCCTCCATCTTCTTGCCAAACCGCTCGGCATCAGGGTAGCTATAGTAGACTCCGGTATCAGAGATCACGTAGCCGTAACCCGTCTCGGCTATGTTGATTTTGTTGCTCTGAGCGGTTAGTACGTCAGGGGTGATGGAAAAAGCAATACCGCCCACAAATGCGCCCGATTGATCATTAACGGGCACGATGGCCGGTATAATATATTTATCAAGCGCCTCCAGGTAACTCATCTCGCCGATGGCGGGCTTATGGCTCTCCTTGGCTTCAAGGAAGTAGTCGCTCTGCGACATATCCGACGTCATCCCGAGCATATTCAGAAGCTGCCCGTTCTTATCAATGACGCTGTAACCCTCCGACTGACTGTCGCTTTGCTCCAGAATGGTGAGCAGCGGGAAGATATCCTCGGTTTTGCCGGATTGAAATTTCGGATTTTGCTCAATTAACTGTTCCACCGCAGAGGACTTGGATAATACCCATTCATCGATCTTATCGATGTTCATACGTAGCGTTGACTGGGCCAACTCGTTGCTGTCGTCCTTCGTGACACCGCCGAAGTAATTAATGAAGAAGATGCTGGCGGCCAGCAGGGGAATCAGAGACGTCGCCAGAACAATCAACAGTAGCTTGGTCTGAAAGGACATCGACTTGCGATTAAGCTTGTTTTTGCTAAACACATTATTAACCTCCAATGACTGACTTGTGCATAAAAATATGAGTTAAGAAAATAGTACCACGAATAAAAGGGCCAAATTGGCACGATATGTAGAATTTTGGGACTTGAGACGGGAAATGTTGGGTTATGGAATGAGAAACTTCGTTGACGCTTACTAATTTATAAGGTACATAAGTAGATGGATTGATCTGGGTTGAAGTTGGTATAATGGATGAAAACGGTTGTTAATTTACGGGTGCTATGATACAATAATAATGCTGTTTTTGAATGAATGATAAACTCGAAGCATAAAGGAATAGATGAAGAGATTCTCACTTTAGGAGGTGGATTGAATGGATATTTTCTTGAAGGTATTGCTCGTTATTTTCTCGATCGGTCTGACCGTTGCTGTATTGTTGCAGAAGGGGAAGAGCGCGGGTCTTGCGGGTGCCATCTCCGGGGGTGCTGAACATCTCTTCGGAAAGACGAAAGCCCGTGGTATGGAACTGGTGCTGGAGCGTGTAACGATCGGCTTGGCCGTCGGCTTCTTCGTTCTATCAATCGTGGTTGCCGTTGTATTGGATTAGATCAAATTCAAGCAAAGCCTGCTTTTCCTTTGGGGAAGGCAGGCTTTTTTTAATTGATCAAGCTATAAGATGAGTGAACAAGTAGCCATGTATTCAAACACTGGAGTGAGTGATGCTTGTTACGCATACGACCAGAGTGGTTCATAGACTTTGGAGCAGCTTGGTAAATTTGTGCAGGGGCGGTGCAGGGCATACACGGATGTACCGCGTTAAATTCGTGTATACTAGGGTATATACAACTAGAGGAATATTATAGAAACGAAGTTGACTAAATACATTACCCGGTGAAGGTTGAGAGGCCGGGCTTGAGGTGAAATCATTTGAATTTAATTACAGACACAGAATTGCTGGCCTTTATGCGGGAGACCGCCTACAAGCCGATGACGTATCAGGAGCTGGAAGAGCATTTTGGTATTCACGATGCAGGAGAGTTTAAGAGCTTTCTCAAAATGTTGAATCGTCTGGAGCAGGCGGGTGAAATTATTTTAACCCGGACGCACCGCTATGGTGTGCCGGAACGGATGGACCTGGTACGTGGCCGGTTGCAGGCACATGCCAAGGGATTTGCTTTTCTTATTCCTGAGGACAAGGAACACCCCGATGTGTATGTCCACGCTAATGATCTGAAGAGTGCCATGAACGGAGACACTGTGCTGGTGCGCGTCAGCTCGAAGAGTGTAGGCGGCGGCAAGCTGGAAGGTGAAGTTGTTCGGATCGTTAACCGTGCGGTGACACAGGTCGTGGGCGTATTTCAGCATAACGAGACTTATGGGTTTGTTATTGCCGATGATAAACGGATTAACAAGGATATTTTCGTCCCGCTGGAAGGGTTCGGCGGTGCGGTTGATGGTGAGAAGGTTGTAGTCAAGATTGTGGAGTATCCCGAGGGACGATCTGCGGCTGTTGGACAAGTTATCGAGATTCTGGGGCATAAGGATGATCCGGGCGTTGATATTCTATCGATTATTCGCAAGCATCAATTGCCGGAAGCATTTCCTGATGAAGTCATGGCCGAGGCGCAGGACACGCCAGAGACCATTGCTGAAGAAGAAATTGCTCGCCAGCGTCGTCGTGATTTGCGGGACAAGGTCATTGTTACCATTGATGGCGAGGATGCCAAGGATCTGGATGATGCGGTTCACGTGGAGCGGATGCCTAACGGCAATATCCGGCTTGGGGTACATATTGCTGACGTCGGCTATTATGTGAAGGAGAATTCTGCGCTGGACCAGGAGGCTTATCAGCGGGGATGCAGTGTGTATCTGGTGGACCGGGTTATTCCGATGCTTCCACACCGCTTGTCCAACGGGATTTGCTCGCTCAATCCGAAGGTAGACCGGTTTACGTTATCCTGCGAGATGGAGTTCAACGAGCAGATGAAGGTGGTCAGCCATGACATCTATACGAGCGTGATTCGGACCAAGGAGCGTATGACCTATACCAATGTTCGGAAAATATTGCAGGAGGAAGATCCCGAGGTTACGGAGCGTTATGCTGATCTGGTGGATACCTTCAAGCTGATGCAAGAGTTAGCTATGCGGCTGCGGGGCAATCGCATGCGGCGTGGGGCAGTGGACTTTGACTTCGAGGAATCCAAGGTTATTGTAGATGAGAATGGCAAGGCAATCGATATTGTGAAGCGGGAACGTTCCATCGCCGAGCAAATTATTGAAGAGTTTATGCTGGCGGCGAATGAGACGGTGGCTGAGCATTTCCATTGGCTGAAGGTTCCGTTTATTTACCGGATTCATGAGGACCCGGATCAGGAGAAGCTGATGAACTTCATGGCGTTTGTCGCTAACTTCGGGCATTCCGTTAAGGGAAGCAAGGGGGACCGCATTCATCCACGGGCGTTGCAAACCCTGTTGGAAAATATTCAGGGGACCAAGGAGCAAACGGTCATCAGCACGATGATGTTGCGTTCCATGAAGCAGGCCAAATATGATGCGGAGAGCACGGGGCACTTTGGACTGGCTGCGGAGTTCTACTCCCACTTTACTTCTCCGATTCGCCGCTATCCCGATTTGGTGATTCACCGGGTCATTCGGGAGGTCATTGAAGGCGGAGGGGCGTTAAGCGAAGCGCGGCAGGAGTACTTGGCCAGCCGGATGCAGGATATCGCGCAGCAGTCATCGGAGCGGGAGCGTATCGCCGTGGAAGCGGAACGGGATACGGAGCAGTTGAAGAAGGCCGAGTACATGCTCGATAAGGTCGGGGAAGAATTCCCGGGTATGATCAGCAGCGTAACGAGCTTCGGGATGTTCATCGAGCTGGAGAATACGGTCGAGGGGCTGATTCGGCTTAGTGCGATGACGGATGATTATTACCACTTCCACGAGCAGCATATGGCGCTGATCGGGGAGCGGACGTCGAAGATCTATCGGATCGGCGACGAGGTGAAGATTCGCGTAGCGCGCGTGAACATGGACGACCATACCATCGACTTCGAGATGGTGGATATGAAGCCGCGCCGTCGCGGGGAGGGCTTTGCTGCCCGCGAGGGCTTCGGCGGCGACCGGGGTGGCCGTGGCGGCAAGCCGGGCAAGGGCGGCAGTGGTAAGCGCGGCAAGGAGCGCGTCGGGAAAGGCAAGCCGGCAGCAGCAGGCAAGGCTGCCGGGAAGGCCGCCAAGGTAGGTGGCGGCAAGGGCGGCGCGAAGCGCGGCAGCAAAGGCAAGGCTGGCCGCGGTGAGGCCGAGCTGAGCCGGAGCTTCGCCGGCGGCGGGCCAGCGGCCGAAGGCGGCCACGCGCCAGCGGTGCCAGCGCCGGGCGGCGGAAAGCGCAGCAAGCGCGGTAGCGGCGGCATTGCGCTGACCGGGCCGGAAGGCGCGATCGCGCGCGCCCGTGAAGCTCTTGGCGATGCGCCTGCCGGAGCCGCGAGCTTTGGCTTCGGCTCCGGCAAGGGAGGCTACGCCTCCGGGACGGTGGCCGTGGCCCGCGATGGCGGCGGATACCGCAGCGGCGAGGAACGCGGCTCGCGGCGGAAGAAGCCGTCCGCAAGCGGCAGCCTGGCCGGTGGCGCCCGCGAGGAAGCGGCCGGGGAATTGGCCCCAGGACGCAAGCGGAGCGGCAAGGGCAAGAGCAAGGGCGGCAGTGGAAATGCCACCGCAGCCTTTGTGCGCAAGAAGAAAAAATAAGGCCAACGCCGCATAAAGCGAGCGAGGCCCCTATAGAAATTAGAAAAGCAGCAAGTGCCGGGGAACCGGAAGCTTGCTGCTTTTCTGCTTGTGCTTGTGCAGATTTTTGAATCACATGGTGATCAGAAGCTGACCCTCTATGCCGCCTCTATCCATTGGGTTGATTGTGAGAGGCTTCGCTCATCAATCTTGTTGTTAAAGCGATGCGGCCGAAGCAGCAGAGGCCCCCGGAGATGAACCGGGAATGGAGCCTGAGGTGGTGGTAGTCTGAGCCGCAGGGCCTTCCAGCTTAACCAGCCGCTTGAGCAGCTTCTTCAGCATAACGGAGGCTTTGACACGAAGAGCCAGGCTACCCGATACATGAACGGTATAAAGTCCGCCAAGGATAGCTTGTTTCAGTTCGGCTACAGTCTCACAAGGCTGAGCCAACTCGTTATAGATGCTACCGTATTGCAGACATTGATGGGTATCGCTGCCCGCTGTAACCGGCTTGCCCAGGTCGGCAGCAAATCGTTCTACATTAGCTTGGTTGACCTCATTTCCGTATTCGTACATATCCTTGGCGTTTAAATCAAAGGCATCCAGCCGCCCTAGTTGCTCCCGGCTCAGATGATGAAGCGGCGTGGACTTGCGGAAGGGATGGGCTCCAATCTTCAGCAACGGGTAGCGTTCGGCCAAGGCCATTAGATCGTCGAAGGGAATAAAGTTGCCTTTCTTCGTGTAGTCTTCCAAGGCTTCTCGCACGCTGAGAACATGTTCCTTGCGTCCGATGATCAGAATATGTCCGTTCTCACGAATGTCGACCTCCATGCCGGGGAAGATGCGCAGTGTGCCAGCCTGATAATACTCTCCGTTGAAGGGATAGAGGCGGTCGAGATGATCATAAACGTCATGGAAACGGCGTGTATTAAAATGCTCGGTCAAAGCGAGGGCATCCAGCCCGTTCGCAATGGCTTCGGCAATCATTTCTTCGTAATAGGCCTGTGAGAAGTCGGTGGCCTTGGATAGTTTGGCGTGGGTATGCAAGTCAATTTTCATCTAAAACACTCCTTGGTTAAGCCAAAATAATAACGCGACATACAGGGCGCTTCCGCCCAAAAACAAAAAATCATGGCGTTGCAACTTGAGATGGGCCAGCTTGAGCTTCTTGGCGGCGGGATTGCGCATGCCGTAGGAGAAGCCACGGGTCTCAAGCGCCTCCACCGTGGTGCGTGACCGCTTGGCTGTAGCCAGCATCAATGGGAAGAAGGCGTAAACGAGCAGCTTAAGGTAGTACACTCCCAGCCGCCAGTACAGCAGACCGTGATGCTCGGGGGCTTTGCCCCGCAAGCGGTAGGATAGCAGCACGTTCCGGAACTCCTCGAATAGCACCGGTAAAATGCGGTAGCCGTAGGATAAGCTGAACGAGAAGGCGGCCGGGACACCTAGGGCCAGCAGGCCGTCGCTGATCTTCTCCGGGTCCATGCCTGAGAACACGGTAATACTGGCTAGCGAGACAACGGATAGCTTCATGGTCAACTTCACCAGGGGCAAAGCGGACGAGATATCTCCGCCGAAGAACAATGAGATAATGAACAGCCAGCCGACCTGTCCAATCAGGCCCAGGCATAACACCAGAATGATGAACGGAGAGACCCGGGAAAGCCAGGTGGTAGCGATCATGAACAAGCACATTCCGGCCAGGACAAGATAGCTGTTCATGAACCACGGGACGATGGCGAAGAACAGATACCAGATCAGCATACCGCGTGGGTCCAGCCGGGACAGGGAGGCGTGGCCGCTGCCGTACGCCGTGTTCATCAGTTCCAGTTGGATGCGGTCGAGCGATATTTTGTTAAACCAGTTGCGGACAAGCTCCATGCGAGAGGGGCTCCTTTCCTGTGAAAGTATGACCTAGCCGCCGGGCCAGCTCTGCTGGAGAGCCGCAAGCCGGGTGAAGGCCAAGTGCCAGAGAGAGTTGCATGCTTTGTGTCAGGGCGAGCCCAGCCTGCTGAACGAGCTGCGGCGAAGCGAAGACCTCTTCTGCTGTCCCATCCGCAAGAATGCGGCCTTGATGCATCACGATAACACGCGTGGCCCAGCGATGCACAAGCTGCATGTCATGGGTGGCGATTATCACGGTGCGGACGTGCTGTCCCAGCTCTTCCAGTGTGCTGAGTAGTTCCTCGCGTGTAGCCAGATCCAGGTTGGCTGTCGGTTCATCCAGCAGCATAATGGCAGGTCTAATCGCCGCTCCAATCGCGAGGGATACCCGGCGCTGCTGGCCACCGCTAAGCAGGCGGGCGTCCCGTTCCTGCAATTCCTCCAGCCGAAAGCTTCCCAGCATACGTTGAAGCGTCTCATCTGCTTCGGGATACCCCCGTCTTTTGAGGCAATACGAAATTTCCTTCTGCACGCTGTCCTCGATGAACATATCTTCCGGGTTCTGGAAGACGAACGCGACATCGTGGGACAGTTGTTCAATCGATACTTTGCTAGTCTCTTGCCCTAGCACGGTCACTGTGCCTTTGGAAGGCTTGGCAATTCCCGCGATCAGCTTCATCAGCGAGGATTTCCCCGCGCCGTTGTTGCCAACCAGTGCGATCCGTTCTCCTTCGTGAATTTGAAGATGGATATCGTGTAGCACGGTTTGCTCGGCTTTGCGAATTGTCCGATAGTTCAAGCTGGCCCCTTCGAATTGAATAACGGGGTTCGGGGTGTTGTCAGTTTGTACTTGCTCCGTAGCCATCAGGGTAGAAATTGAACGGTTTGTCTGCAGTAAATTCTCCGATTGAGCATGCGAGGATTGCAGTAAATCCGTAAAGTAGCCCATTCCCTCTTCCGTTGTAATGGGGTATCGGTTCTGAGGCTGAGTAGCTAGTAGCGCCGCAGCTTGGGTGACCTCAGGTGGCTGAATCCCCAGCCGTTCCAGGTCTTCCAGGCTATTCAGCGCTGCTGCAACCGGGCGCTTCCACAGCACCCGGCCTTGTTCCAGCAGGCAGACCTCTTGGCAATAATCAGCGATAAACTCGGTATGATGCTCGATGACAATGATGGTCTTCCCGTGAGCTTGGTGAAGCTGCTTCAGCACTTCATAGACCTGGCGGGCATGGCTGGGGTCTAGCTGGGAGACCGGCTCATCGACGATGAGAATTTCCGGCTCCAGAGACAATGCGCCAGCCAGCGCAAGCAGATGCTTCTGTCCGCCGCTAAGCTCCCAGATATAGCGATGTTGCAGATGGATTAGGCCACATAGCTCCAAAGCGCGTAACGCCCGCTCCCGGTAATCGCCCAGCCCGTAGTTCAGGGGAGCGAAGCAGGCCTCGTCCAGCACCGTAGGGCGTACCAGTTGATTATCGAAGTCCTGATAGACGTAGCCTACGTGCTTGGAGAGGACGGCGACGTTTTTTTGCAAGGTAGACATGCCCTGAACCCGTACTTCGCCTTCAAAATCTCCGGAATAGTAATGCGGAATCAATCCATTGAACAATTTACATAAGGTTGATTTGCCGCTGCCGTTGCCACCAATGATCGCCGTAAAGGTACCGTGCTCGATGGTTAGAGAGGCGTGGTTCAATACGGGCTGACTGGAGCCGGGATAAGTAAAGGTAACATCGGCAACTTCAATGGCGTATAAAGGTGCTTCTGACGGGGTTGCCTTCCTATTTGTATCAGGCATATGGCGAATTCTCGATGTTATTCCCAGACTGGGCATTTCGGTTCTTTCTGGCACGTAACATAAGCAAGGTAACTACTGCGATGACTGCGGCAATACCAAGGCTCAGCCAAATGGCTCCGATGCCAAAGCGATCAGCAAACCCGCTATCCCACTCCCCGATATTCCAGTCGGTCTCGGACAGGGATTCCGCACCAAACGCGACCAGTGCAAGCACGATGCCTGTAATCACCAGCTTGGGCGAAATAATGCCGGCTGCTTCGTACCGTGTAGTGGATACCCGTGGCTTGATGCCGAGCAGAGGTTCGATTTTGCCATAGAGCCGTGGAACCAGGTAGAGGGTCGGGAGCAAGGCGAACAGAATGCCGGAGAACAGCACATCGTTCAGGAAGCTGACGCCTTCGACGAGGACGACACTTTCAGCCAGGCCGGGAACGGCTTCGAATTCCTCGACGCCAATCCATACTTTACCGATATCGACCAAGGTGCTGCACAGTTGGTGGATAATTACGCCAGTCATGGCTGCGATACCAACCTGCATCCGGTTCTGCGGATTACGAACTAGGCGCCCGGCGACGTACATGGCGAAGGAGAAGGTCAGGAATTTCTCTAGTTCGCCCAAACCGCCGAATTGGCCAAGCATCAGCTCGCCGAAGATGACTTCACCCAGCGCCGCGCCAACGGCGGCATATAAGGGATGGAACAAGATGCACAGGGTCAATGGAATAAAGGCAAAATACTCTACAGATAGTTCGATGGGACCCAGTTGGAAGCTGGGGATGAGCTCGGTGAACATGTTGGACAGGCCGTACAGGGACATCGATAACACAAAAATCATCATTTTCTGCGAAGACGTGAGGGTATACAGGGTCTTACTGCTCATGGAAAGAGCCTCCTTGGCATATTTTTTATGAGGTAGTGCTTTCAGTCTAGTAGCGGAGTATTAAGGGAGAGGGGGCTTTGTGTCAACGCATTGTAATATTTTTTACATAGTGAAAACAATGTAATAAAATTTGCATAACATTAGCGAGCTAGAATGGAGTGGAGTAGATCGAAAAGGCAGGAAACAGGCCGTAAAGGAGACCCGAAGGTCATGACTTTCACCCAACGTTCGGTATTTTCGGATAAAGGCAATTTTTCATCCAGCCAGTTAAAGATCGCCGGATTCGTCGAGCGACACCCGGATGAGGTGTTGTTCATGACGGAGCAGGAGCTTGCCGACCGCATTGGTACGAGCATCGCGACGGTATCAAGGTTTTGGCGTATGGCTGGGTATGAAAATGGCAAGGATTTCAGGCAAAAGCTTCGTTCTGTGATGGATACCACGCCGGCTCATAAGCTGGAAACGACGATCTCGCGGCTGGAGCCCGCAAGCCTGCCAGTCAAGATGCTAGAGCAGACGAAAGTTCACTTGCGGGAGACGGCGGAGCAGACGGACCCGGAGGAGCTGAAAAGGGTGGCTTCACTAATGGCTGGAGCAAGACGGATTTATGTCTATGCCCCGGGACCATCCGTGGCGCTTGGCGAGTTGCTGTTCTATCGGCTATCCAGATTCGGTATGTCAGTGCGAATGATGGCGGCAAGTGGTCATGAGCTTTTGGAGTCGCTGGCTCATTTGCAGCCGGAGGATGTGGTGCTGCTATTTAGCTTCACAAGGCTCTTGCCGGAGAGTGAGGTTATTCTGGATTGTGCCAAGCGGGTGGGCTGTCCTTCCGTGATGATTACGGATCGGGAGGAGTTCTGCTATGATCCGGAGCTTGCCGCAGCCTTCTATGTCAGCCGGGGCGAGATGGGGGAGTTCCATTCGATGGTAACCCCGCTGCTGCTAGTGGAGCAGATCATCTTGAGTATAGGTCTGTTAAGTAAGGAGCAGGTGTTATCGAAGCTGGAGGTATTAAGCGAACTTCGGGCCAGATATGCAGATCGACTACCGCGAGGGAAGGCGTAGAAGAAGTGGGCCGATTTTCTTTCTTGGCCAAGTTCAGCCTTAACATCAAATGGAGACCTACATTATTGTAGGCCTCCATGGGTTTGTTCATAGTTCATTTCTATAGAAGATTAAGGTTATAGTGCTGATTTGGCTTTGATCTCCTCAATAATTTCGCTAGTTGGGCTGACTTGGCCAAATTCGTAGGCAATCACGCTGAGCGTTGTGCGTTGAATTTCATCCGCAGAGATTGCCCCCCAACCCATGTCCGGGTAATCCATCGGGGCATTGGCATCACTGAGGAAAATGATCTTGTATTCCCGGTGGGCCCCATCCCGCACGGTAGTCTCGCAGCATACGTTGGTGACGGTCCCGCAGATAATGATCGTGTTCACATCGTTGGCCCGCAATATGGTGTCCAAATCTGTATCGTGGAAGCCGCTATAAAATAGCTTGTCTACAATAATGTCCTGCGGCTCAGGAGTCAGTTCATCGATAATTTCAACTCCAGGGATGCCCCGCTTGAGAATTTCATTGGCATTCGGATACATATCCAGGAATCGCCCCGTGTCGCTTCCGTCACCCCGGACGATATGGCGTAGATAGACTACGGGCATACCGGCCGCCCGAGCAGCTGCGTTAAGCTCCTGAATGTTCTCAATAATGCCTGCGGTACGTGGCACGTATAGGGCTTCATCCTCCTTGCAGAACACATTTTGCATATCCACGACAATGACGGCTGTCCGCTTCGGATCAATATCCCATCTGACTTTATTCTTGATGCTCATCGGTAACACTCTCCTTAATAGGTTGGTTGATTGCGGGTTGCTTGATTAAGCGGCTTCTGTTGGCATAGGGTCTTGTGGCTTCAGTGTCGCTTCACGGCGTTCCAGCATAGGGCGAATCCACACGTTGATCGTTGTATTCAGTACGATTAGCATAATCACGCCGACGAGCATAGGTTGGGTGACGATACTCTGAATGGCAAGCGGGAGTCCAGCAGTCAGTTCAGCCGGGAGATACATGGTACCGAGGGAGATGATGAAGGAAGAACCAGCCACAGCCAGATTCAATTCATCCCATTTGACTTTGCTCACCATCTGTATTCCGCTAATGGCAATGATCCCGAACAATATGGTAGAGGCGGCGGACAGGACGGCTCCGGGGAGCGAGGCGATGAACAAGCCAACCTTAGGGATGAGTCCTAAAATAACGGCCATCACCCCGGCGGTCATGGTGACATAACGGCTACCAATGCCAGAAACACGGATGATACCGATGTTTTCAGGGTAAGAGGTCGTTCCGAGCCCGCCAAACACGGCACCTAGAGTACAGCCGAGGAATTCCCCGAACAGGCCACGGTTAACGCGGGAGCTATCCAGCTCTTGCTTGCCCCATTTAGTGAGGAGTGTATACATGCCGACCGCTTCGGCGGAAGCTTGCAGGAAGGCTAGTAGCATCAGAATGACCACGGGAATGGAGATACCGAATCCAAACGGGAAAATCTGTGGCAGGCGGAACCATCCTGCGGAAGCAACGGCTGAGAAGTCGACGGAACCGAAGATGGAGAAGAAGAGGGTGCCTACAATAATTCCCCAGAGCAGGGCGCCGCGGCGGATAATGGTGTTACCCCCGAAGATCATGCAGACGAGCACGCAGACCACGGTAATTAGGGAGGCGGTAAAGTTCATGCCGATGTTGGCGCTGCCGAACCAGTTCTTGAGGCCGATGTCGGCAAGCTGAGCGCCGATGATGACCAGCAGGGTGCCGTAAACGATCGGCGGGGCAATAAATTTATTAATGTGGCCGATCAGACCGAATCTGCGAATGGGAATGGCCAGCAGCATAAAGATGACGCCTGCTACAGCCATGGAGCCGAACGCTGTACCCAGTCCGACGCTGGCGCTAGCCGAAAGAATAGCTACAAAGAAGGCGGCAGTAGGACCTTGGACCACCGGGAGTCGCAGCATTTTGCCCGATTGCAGGATTGTCACCAGTCCCGTCGTCAGGAAGCAGGCTTGGATCAAATAGCCAACGACTTCAAAATCAAGGCCTAGTGCCTGACCGATCAGGACTGGAAACAAGAAGATGCCGGTTAGGGCTAATAAATGCTGAAATCCGTAAGTGACGTTGGCGCCAAAGGAAAGCTTCTCCTCGATACCGACCTGCAGGGTTTGGTTGTCTTCGTGTTCGTGATTCATGGTTAGTCCCCCTTTAAAAGTTAAATGGATAAATATTCAACATATCATCAGATGTTTGGGAAAAGGCAAGATCATCCGATGTTTACAACATCAATGTTCTGTGCGGCGAATTGCTTCGCTTCTTCGCTGCTCTTATTTACGATGGAGCGGTACATGGCTTCGTGATAAACTGTGTTATCTTCATACTGCCGGGTATCCAGAAGAAGTTGGCTTAGCATTTCCTTCAGGCTTTCCGCTACGACCTTGTACATTTCAAGTAAAACTTCGTTTTTCCCAGCCTCAGCCACCGCGATATGAAAAGAGATATCTGCTTCTACATATTCGGCGTAGTGGCCTTTCTCCAACGCTTCTTGTCTTAGATCCAGGGCGGATCGCATCAGGGCAAGGTCGGAAGTAGTTCTTCTTAAGGCAGCCAAGCCAGCAAGCTCAATTTCTAGAATCCGCCGAGCCTCCATGACCTGAGTATAGTTCTTGGGAGTAATCGCCTGACTTACGCCTGTAAGATCGGAGGATGCCGACCGGATATAGGTTCCATCCCCTTGGCGCACTTCCAGCAGACCGGCATGGGTCAATACCTTGACGGCTTCCCGGATGGTGGATCTTCCCACCGCCAGCAGCTTCATGAGCTCGGGTTCAGGGGGTAGCTTGTCCCCGCTTTTGTATTGGCCGGACTGGATGAGTCGTTGCATTTGGTCCAGCACTTCATCGACCAGTTTGCGGCGTGGAATAGCTTTGAACTCCGGATATGCCATTGTCAGCCTCCTTTTATGTCAGGTTTTATCACTCTTGGCAATTTTTCAGCTCGTTTTCATGTGATGTTTCACAGTATAGGGGGCTGTTTTCAAAAAATCAAGCAATTTTTTTATTTTATGTAAGGTAACCTAACATATAAACTTGACATAAGTTTTGAAATGGGCGTATTCTAAGTGGCAAGGAAACATCTGATGACTGATGTTATAGGAGTAAAAGTAAGGACAATATGAGGTTGCAAGGAGCTTGCTGCTAGGGCAAGACTTCTTTGTGAAGACAGGAGACAGGATGGAAACGAGACTAAGCCACCTTCCGTGGGTGCACACGAATTATTTAATGATCCGACTTTTACTGTTTGGAGCGGCCTTGTTTATTTTATCTTCTCTATATGTAACGGTGCCTTTGCTTCCGGTATTTGTGGATCAATTCCATATTGAGGCGGGCAAGGCGGCTTTGTCGGGAAGTGCATTTTCTTTGTTCTTCGCTACAGGGTGCCTGGTCTATGGACCCTTATCCAGCAGAGTAGGGCGCAAGCGCACGATGGTTATAGGCTTGGCCGTATTAACTGTTGCTACAGCCTGTGTTGGCTACGCAACCAGCTTTGAGCTGCTGGTGCTGCTTAGAGCCTTGCAGGGAGCGGCGGCGGCCACATTCTCGCCGGTGGCTCTGACGTATGCAGGGGAGACCTTCCCTCCGAAGCAGAGAGTAACGGCCATTGGCTTCATCAGCTCGGGATTTCTAATGGCTGGGATCTTCGGGCAGGTATGGGCCAGCTCATTGGCTTCGCTGGTCGGCTGGCCTTGGGTATTCAAAGGCTTAGCTGCATTGTATCTATTGGTGCTGCTGCTGTTGGCGTTATGGCTACCGTCCTCCCCGGTGCCGCCAGGTTTGACACGGCAGGGACAAATGAAAGGAACTCCACGCTGGTATGTTGTGCTATTGCGGCGGAACCTGCTACTGTGCTACGGCATTACTTTGACTATTTTGCTTAGCTTTGTGGGGATGTATAGTGTGCTGGGGTCACTTCTGAGTCAGGCTCCGTATTCGCTTAGTGATATGGATATCCTGGGTATTCGCTCTCTCGGGATGGTTGGGATGGTGTTGTCTTTCTATGCGGGCGGGATGTGCCGAAAATGGGGCAAGCTTCGGGTGCTTCGCGTCGGATTGGCGGGCTCGCTGGGGGCCTTGGTCGTGATGTCTTTGGTGCAGCATCTGGTGTTGTATGTGGCGATGAGCGTGGTGTTTGTTGCAGGAATTGCCGTGGTGGTGCCCGCGCTAATCTCTCTAATCGGGGAGCTTGGTAACGAGAATCGGGGCGTGGCGACCTCAGTCTATACCTTTGTCTTGTTTGCCGGGGCCAGTGTGGGTCCGATATTAGCGGCATCTCTGCTCGGAAGTGGGCAGACTGCACTGCCGCTCCTGGTCTTCGCCGGTATTTTGCTGGTGGCCTTCGCTTGTTCGCTGTGGGTTCGAGTGTCAGAAGAGAGGGAGAAAGGACTCTCTCAAACGGTAAAATAAGGGCGTGGATCCCCAAATGTACACGATGGTTCATTGCTGTAGATTGAGCAGTATGATGGACGGTAAACTGAACAGTAAGTTGGACAGTAAGGTGGCAGTTAAGTTGGAAGAACTGCTATGGACGCCTTCCTCGGAGTCATTTAGTGGAATATCGGAGGCAATTGCTCTATGTCCGGCTCGTGCATCAGGGTAATGTGTAGGGTCTGCTGCTCATCAATGGTAGCGAGAAAGATATCTGACATTTGCAGCTTGCGTTGCTGGAGTTGCTCCTGCACCCATTGCTCTTGCAGGCCGAGCCTGTTTAACAGCGGAGTGTTGAGCTCGCCTTCCTTAATTAGTGGATAAGACAACGGCTGGGCTGGTTGTTCCATCACGCTCAGCTTGCCGCTGCCCTCCAGCATGGCGAGTTCTACGGTACTTAGGTCAAACACTTGATTCTCTCTGAGCATCTGCAGCAGGCTGTCTACGGAATATTGAGCTTTTTTCAGATTGGTATGTACAATCTTGCCTTGATGGACGACGACCAACGGCTCAAAGGTAATGAGCTTGCCGAATCGACGAAATCGGATTGTGCCGTGGGCAAATAGCTTTTGCAGCAGGCCAATCATCAGCACCGCGAACATAATCGGGAGATGCTTGACATCGGTCTCGGAAATATCGGCCCCAACTACAGAGCCCAGGGTCAACACGATCAGGAAATCGAATACGGGCATTTCCCCAATTGATTTGCGGCCCATAAATAAAGTGATGGCGAGTAAAAAGGGATAGATCGTGATGATACGCAGTGCAATTAAGCCAAGCGTAGGCAGAAGTTCCAAACGAAGGGCTCCTTTCTGGTTCGTGATTATTGTTATTGTTGATTGGAAACGACAAATTTATCCGTATTAGCGTGGCTTACATGGGTGTAGAGATGATCTGATCTGAGACGTGAGATGGGCTGTTGCTGGTTGGTGCGGGGCCGTTGGCGGAGCGTTCTGTCCTTGCTTTTGCAGCTTTAAATTGTTACAATAAATGTCTGATTAACTGCCTGATGTAGCTTCAGAAGGAGGATGGACATGGGTAAAAAAAATGATGGCAAGGTGCTCGCACAGAACAAAAAAGCTTCCCATGATTATTTCATCGAGGATACCTATGAAGCGGGCATGGTGCTGACCGGTACGGAGATTAAGTCGATTCGGAATGCCCGGGTGAACATCGGGGATGCGTTTGCGACCATTCGTAATGGCGAGATACATATTCATAACATGCATATTAGCCCGTTTGAGCAGGGGAACCGCAGTAATCCCACGGACCCCACGCGGACGCGGAAGCTGTTGATGCATAAAGTACAGATTAGCAAGCTGCTCGGCTTGTCCAAGCAGGATGGCTATTCGATCGTCCCACTGAAGATCTACATTCGTAACGGGTACGCCAAGCTATTGCTGGGCCTGGGTAAAGGGAAAAAGCAATATGACAAGCGTGATACTGCTGCGAAAAGGGATGCTCAGCGTGATATTCAGCGTGCCTTGCGTGAGAAGCAGAAGGTGGCCAGGTAACGTTTGTTTTACCTAATCATAAAAAGAAAAACCTCAGTTCGAACCGCGAGATGCTTCCATTCTTCGTGTTCGATCTGAGGTTTATTTGTTGTATGTGTTAAATGTATGTTGCTTGAAGTTTACATTGAGGTTGGGGGATCTTTGCGCTCCTTCTCAATATCAAACTTGGACTTGAACCGATCCTCCTCGGGCGTTGGACTCACATTTTGAGCTTGCGCTGGGAAGGACGTATCTGGAGATGGGGAGTATGTCTCAGGGGCTGAATCGCTATTTTTGTTCTTGCCCCGAAGTTTTCTGAAGAGCCATGCGAATGGAATGACGATAAAGAACCAGAACTTCTTAGCCACCACTGCCAGAATGGAAATCAAGCCGGCCTTCTTGGCAGCGACCAGTCCCGCACCACCCAGAATCAATCCCGATAATCCCGAAGAGGATGATTTGTCGGTCGCTGGATCATAGTCTGTATAGGCTTGGCCTGATACTGGGGTCAATGAGGGCAGAATTTCCGCTTCAAGCACCTTACGGTCGGCATCAAGATTGTCCGGATCGGACACGAGAATAACGGATATGTATCCCAAACGGGTGAGAATACGCGAATTATAATTAATGAACGGCTCTCCTTGGGAATCCTTGAGGAGCAGAGCCCATGTCAGGCTACGCAGACTCTCATCATAGTGCGGAGGTGCAAACCATCCCTCGATGCTTAAATGATGATCCTCCGGAAGCTGTTTGTTGGCTTCTTTCTGCCCGGCTTTGTAGCTTTTTAACAGGTCATCGGCATCGATATCTGTTTTGTCCTCGTCCGAGATATGTCCGGATTCATCGTATTCGAAGTACACGACCCAATTCTGACTCTCGTCTGCGGGCTCGATGTAACCAATTTCGGTATACGTAGGGAGCTCCATGATGCCTTCCAGCATGGCAATGGTGTTGTCATCGTCCAGAAAGAAATAGTTCTCTGGCAGCGTGAGCTTAGCGATATTTCCCAATAATACTTCCTGACCTTGACCCTCGATCCAATCCAATTGCGGATCAGCTTGTTCGGCATTTGCGCTGACTGGTATAGCCAGGGTGCCAAGGGCCAGCAAGAACGACATGAGCAGTATGCCGAGCTTACTATAAACGTTGTTTCTCTTCATAACTTCCCTCCACTGTCAATTTCCTATCTTTTTTATCATCGGAATATTTTTGCCAAGAATTGAGGGGGAGGGGAGATTATAAGGCTTTAGATTCAGGGGGGGACCTGTGCTCGCTTTCACTAAAAGTGAAAACAAATTGCTGGCGGTAGAATGGAGAGTGAATCGTCAGCTTGCTTTCGGAATGCTGAATTTGGTACAATAAAGTTCCTTGGTCTAGCGGATTTTCCAGCAACCCACAAGGTATTTGGGCTGGGAAATGTGTTATACTAAGTTTGTTTCTAATGAAGACGATGGTTAGCATTCCGTGCTCAGCCGTCCAATTCCAAATTCGGGGGCGTTTTTGGATTCGACGGGGGTAGATCGAGCGTGGGTTGCGGGTAGTGGGGACGCGTCCGCTTTATCAACGCTAAAGCCAATTAAATGGCAAACAACAAAACAACTACGCTTTCGCAGCTTAATAACCTGTGAGCGTGCTCCTCTCCTGCATCGCCCATGTGCCGGATGTAGGGGCTAACTTATAGTGGGATACGCTGTCACATCTCCGCCTGGGGTGTGTTGAAGAAGACAATCAGGCTGACCTGAAGAGAACCGCGTTGTAGGGGGTCCCCTCAGGTGACATCAAAACTACAACTACACCCGTAGATGCCTATGTGGCGTTGCCTTCGGACAGGGGTTCGACTCCCCTCGCCTCCATCTAAGTACTAAAAAACGGACACCAAGTGGTGTCCGTTTTTGCTAGTTCGAATTAAGTTTTACGGAGCGATGTAACGAACTGATGGAGAGTAGTCATGTGACTATTTAGGACACTTAGAAGAGCACTAAGGACTGTGCTATAATATTATCAATAAAATACAGAATCCAAGTGAGGTGCAAAACCAATGCTACCCCAAAGGGAAGAACTACAGCGGATATTGAAAAAAGCTAATCAGCATGCAGTAACTGAGGCGAAAAAAGCTGGAGCCTCCATTTATTATATAAAAGACGGCAAAAGGATTCGTGAAGATGCCACTGGTCAAAAATTTGAGATTATTTACGATGTAGCCGGTAATCGTACTGAGCTTGTCACTCATGACTGAATCAGAGCCTATAATGACGGTATTCGCTGGCACTAATGGAGCTGGGAAAAGCACTATTAGCTATCAAATGAGGGATTATGTTGGAACGATTATTGATCCTGATCAGATTGCTAAAAGGATTAACCCGGTGGACCCTAGAAGTGCAGATTTGTCTGCTGGACGAGAGGCAGTAAAGCAAATAAGAAAGTTAATCGACAGAAAAGAAAATTTTGCTATAGAGACTACTCTGTCGGGAAGTTTTGTTTTACGTCATATGAAGACAGCTAAAGAACAGGGTTATAAGGTTGTCGTATATTATATTGGCTTGCAAGATGTACAAATGCATATTGATCGGGTAGCTTCAAGAGTGGAACAAGGAGGGCATTGGATTGCAGAGAAAGACATTCGGTGGCGTTATGGTCAATCTCTCAGTAATTTGAAGCCTGCTTTGGAGATTTCAGATGAAGTCACCATTATCGATAACACCAGTGAGCCGGAAATTGTGGCGGAGATTAAACATTCACAGATTAATTTTCGTAAAGAATTGATTCCTCCTTGGGCTAGAGAAGCTATTACGTACAGTTCAAATAGCGGATGCCGCTGAATTTCGGTTTTGATTAGCCACAGTTCACCTCCATTTAAGTACTGAAAAACGGACACCATCTGGTGTCCGTTTTTGTTCATTTATAGGTATGAACATACTTTTTGACCTGTCCCTTTTTCTTTAAATAAATTTCCCTCTTCTAATTTTACACTAAGTGCGATAATATAATTACACCCAGTGTATAAAAATATTGTGTGCAATTAATTAATGGAAGGGGATTAACATTGAATGGTTAATAAAATAGCGCGGCAAACGGTCATTATTACGGGAGGTAACTCGGGTCTGGGATACGCTTGCGCAAATACACTATTGATGTCATCGCAGCCGTATCATGTCATTCTTGCATGCCGTAACCCTGAGCGTGCAGAAGAGGCAGTTCATTTACTACGCAAGTCCGCCATGACTGAAGCGAGCGTGGAGGCGATGGTGTTGGATCTTGCATCGTTCGCATCAGTCCGTGCTTTCTCAGCAAAGCTTAAGCAAAGGCTGGAAGCTAAAGAAATCCCACCTTTGTATGGCCTTGTCTGCAATGCAGGCGTTCAGGGTAAGAAGGTATTTACGGTGGATGGCTTTGAATCAACCTTCGCAGTAAACATTCTCGGGCACTATTTGCTTATTGACCTACTGCTTCCATCATTTATGAAGCCTGCCCGAATTGCTATTGTTGCTAGCGGTGTGCATGACCCAGCGCAAATGGAGGGACTTCCTGCTGGAGCTACCGTTCCAGCACCGGCCTGGAATTCAACGTTCGCTTTAGCCAAAGGAGAGCTTGGACCTTCCGCTGCCAATGACGATGAAAATGCTGACCGCGGGCGCAGATACTCTACATCTAAGCTTGCTAGTATATACCTCACATATGGACTTGCTCAGCAACTGCCCGAGGGAATCACCGTTAATGCATTTGACCCAGGTATGATGCCTGGAACCGGCCTTGCGCGCGAGTATACGGGTTTAATCCGATTTATGTGGGATTTAGTAATGCCTAGAGTCCTACCACTGATGCGAAGGTTCATTACACAAAATATCCATTCACCCAAGGAATCTGGTATAGCATTGGTACGACTTATCACCGATCCAGCAATGAATGGTATTAGTGGTAAATACTTTGAAGGTCTAAAAGAAATCCGATCTTCCATCGAGTCATATGATGAGGAGCGTGCTATGGAACTCTTGCATAGCAGCGCGGTTCTCACAGCAATTGAAGCGCCAACTCTTTAGATAATACAGTCTAACTAGACGGATTGCCGCATATTTGCTACAATTTTTGCGAGTTTGGTCTCAGAACCGGAAGGAGCAGAAAAGGCATGTCCAAAGACACCTCTAACGGTCTTCGTGAACGAAAGAAACGAGAAACGCGTAAACGGATTGTTGAAAAAAGCTTGGAGTTGTTTTTTTCGAAGGGATTCGAGCAAACGACTTTGGATGAGATCGCTTTAGCGGCTAATATTTCACGCCGGACTTTTTTCTATTATTTCAAGTCTAAAGAAAATGTTCTGCTTGCAAAATACGACGAACTCTTGGATGAGTTGCGAGTAGTAATGCTTAAGGAAGCAATAAATCAATCTCCATTTGATGCTGCAAAAAGCTGCCTGCTAAAAATGGCATCCCTATACGTGACAAAGGAAACCGTTGATTTAGACAGGGTCATAAGCTCGTCCGAGTCGCTACGCAAACGGAAAGAAGTCTTTAATCTGGATATGGAGAACGTTTTAGCAGAACTTTTGTGTGAATTGTGGCCAGCAGAGGAGCAGTCTTCACTTCGCCTCATAGCCATGATTGTGATAGGTACCGTTCGTATTTCTCAAGATAGCTGGAGACAAGAACAGGGCCGCTATCCATTAGCTCATTATCTTGAACATAATTTCGCGCTTTTACAGAATCAATTCTGATTTACAGGGATTCAGGCTCTCGTCCTATAACAGCAACAGAAAAGCGACCTTAATCGGTCGCTTTTTTCACAATAATTCCATTCCATCTTGGATAGGAACTTAAAAGGACTCACTCCAGCAAAAACTTTTGCGTAACTAATAGTAGTTATTTAGCCCGTGTTGGCGGATAAGGTTGAGCTCTTCTGGAGTCATCAAGCCAGATCGAAATAAATTTAGATATTCCTCTGAGACGCTTTGGTTAAAAATCAGCAAATCATCTGTATTGATCGTTACCGGGACTCCGTGATCGAAAAGAGCGCGGATGGGATGCTCAGCATAACTATCCGCTACCTTTAGCATCACATTGCTGGTAGGGCATACATGCAAGGTAATAAGATGATCAGCCAGCCATCTAATGATTTGAGGCGATTTAGCGGCAGCGATGCCATGATGAACCTCCTGCAATTCAAGTTCCTCAACGGCTTCCATTACATCATCGGCAGAGCCAAATTCCCCGACATGGGCACGAAGCTTTATTCCGTAAGATTGGGCACGGCGGTATATAGTCTTGAAAGCAGTAATAGGTTGTGCTAGCTCATTGTTGCATATATCAATTGACGTGAACCAGCCGTAGGAGAGCATTTCCTCTACCTGATTCAGAATTGCTTCTGGATGATCTGCCCGGTCCAAGGCTAACTCGGGATAAAATTTAGTGTTGGGAGCAAAGCGCTGATGGAGGTCGTTAATCGTACTCATGAACGGCTCCATGGAACCAAGGGATTCTACTTCCCCTATGCCAAAGCTCATGGACAGTAGGGTGACTCGATCTTGTTGCGCTTGGGCAAAGGAAGCTTCAATCCGCTTAAGATATCCCTGAAGTCCCGGGCAATGAACTTTAACATTCTTCTCAAACCACTGTTGCATTTCGCTTAGGTTATCAAATGGCTGAGTCGGAGGGTAAATGGCGGCTCTGGCCCAATGCCCGATATAATTCATATTTCCACCGCGTCCGGCATGGCTATGCAGATCGCTCTTGGGGACGTGTTGCAATTCAGCTAAGGAACCAATCAGAAGAGCCTGGATAAATGCATCCTCCATAGCCGTAACCCCTTCCTGCTTGTTGGGCATCTATTCGTACCATGATAGCACATATTATTTCGTTGCTAAATTATGAGGGTCACAAACAATACAAAGGTTACCTGAAGAAGTCTCTATCCATTCCTTGAAGGAATTCATTGCTTTTAACGAAAAAAATGCAGAGAAAGCCTTGAAATATGGACAAAGAAACTAAAACAGAACGCCAGTTTGGAAGGAGGGGGGGGCAAGAACTAGAATTATATAGAATGTAGATTTGAGCGTCGTTGTATCTAAATTATTAGTGAAATATCTTAATTATATTATTGGCAGAGTAAATATAAACGACTATAAGATTACAAATTTACAATCGGTATTTTTTTACATACTATATTATTTTTACTATAAGTAGGATTCTTAAGATTCATTTAAAAAGAGAATAAAATCAATAGTTGGTTCAAACCTACATAGAAGATGGTTTTCATCAGAATGATTGGGGGACGAGAAATGATGGAAGGCGCTAACTCTATCCTTAGATTTGCTTACAATAAAACTTCGTTCATGCTGGAAAAACACTTTATAAATAAAAGTGAGTTTGTATTAAGTTATATAGAGGCAATAATTGATTTACTCACAAACTCAAACAAAGAGAGAGGGATTGTTTTACATCACGGCACATCTATCCCTCTATATTTTGCAATAGCTATTACTGCGTTTAAAGCCTATTTATCTGATGAAAGCGATAACACTGCTTTCCTAGATAACCTCAATTTAGATGACTTAGTATTATACGAGAATAAAAGGGGGGTGTATAAGGGAAGGGACTCAAATGGAAATATCATTATTGTAAATAAGGACAAGGGAGGCACTCCGACTACTAATTATGTCCCAATAACATTAGCCAATAAAGTACAACCTTACTATGGTGATGGTAAAACTCTAGATGGTCGTGGTATTAGAAGAAAACAAAATATAGTAGGGACAATATCAGAGTTGTTTGGAATTAATAAGCAGGAAATTAAAAGTGTAATAACCAAAGGCGTTGTAATAGTTTGTGATAGGTTTAAAGCTGATGAGATATTCGGGAATATGAGTCTCTCTTTAAATGGTAAACGAGTTAAGATGTGTGAATTATTTCCGGCTGCATACTTTACATCCAATGAAGTTTATCATTATCCAGGGAATGTTGCAAAAACTGATCCTGTAATTCGCTTTGTAAACAAAATATCTTTAGCAAGGGAGATGATACTAGAAAGTCCAGGAGTCGAGACACTTATTATTTCTGATTTAAAATATGTTTCAAATAGCTCATCTGAACTTGCTAGCATTTATGAGCGCAGTTCGCTAAAAAGTATTATCTTGCTTGGGGAGGTATGTAAAGGGATTGGCTCACCACTTTTTTATGAATTAGATAATCTACAATCATTTATATGGACTAGAGACGTAATGTTTAATTACGAAAATGATTATATTCATGAAGAGCACATCCATGATGAGTACATACATGAGGAAAGCAAGCAATTACAACAAATGATTAACAGTCATATAAATCTTGAAGTAAAAGTGGCCCCAATTAAAGGACCTTTTTTAGAAGACGATTTTCGCGAATGTAAAAAAATTTTACTGCAACTATCAAAACAAAATGATGAAGGCGATTTTTTATTAAGGTTAGTTAAAAAGGCTTATTGGCTAATAAATTTACTCGAAAAATCTATATTTCCTATCTCTATGATGGAAGAGCTGATCTATAAAAACCAAATTAATGCACCGTCACCAAACTCAGAGTTCTCTGCATTAGAAATGGGTCAAAACCATTATCTCGGAACAAGTGTAGAATCTCAAATAAATTTTATAGTGAAAGAAATTGGTCGGAAAATATTCAAGATGCAGTATTCAAATCCGAAATTTGATTTTTTGCTTGAAAATATTGCTGAAAGAGAGATTGACCAAAGGAAAATCGCAGTTATTTGCGCCAAAATATATTATCAAAAAATCTTTACTGAAGCTGTACCAGTTCATCTAAGAGATCTAATTGAAAAGGTTGACTTTTTTACCCCCTATAATTATAGATCATCGAAAATTTATCATAATGTATACGTTACTGGTGCATCAGATTGGTCTAGTTTAAACCCATTCCTACTAAGTAATAGTAAATCAGTAACATTCATTTTGTATGAAAACGAACTCAATAGATATCAACATACTGAAAAGTATACCCAAAGTAGACTATCTGAATTAAATAAGAATAACTCACTAATTAAAAGGAGTTCCGGAAGTAACATTAATAGTTTTGCTGTATCGTTGAGCTATATAGCCATATCTGAGGAAAAAAATATTGAGGATCAATTAGAGGCATTTACTGAAAGTCTTTCTCTATCTTTTTTTAATGAAGTATCTGCATCATCATCAAGTACAATTGTTCAGCCATCAGAAATAAAAAGGATAGCCTTGCTAGAGAGTGGAGAAAGAGTGTTTTTTACAAGGTTTTACTCAGCATATATTTATAATATAGATAGACAATCAGTGCAAGAAACAGATGTTTCCTCATTGAGTGAGGGGGATCTACTAATATTTACTAATTATGATAGTGGTACAATGGACATCGTTGAAAAAATAATGGATGTTATCGTTGAAAGCGACAATTGTAGTGAACAATTTAGAGAGTCTTATCAGAAGTCCGAAAGATGGAAAAAGTTACTTGGAGAATATATTAATAGTAGACATATGAGTTTTAAGCAATTATCAGATTTGATGAAAGAGCTTGGTTCTCCCAAACATGAAGTCACTCTTAGAACTTGGTTAGACGAAGAGAGTCATATTGTTGGACCGAGGGATATAGAATCTTACAGAATTATAGCAGAGATATTACAAGATCCTGAGATGTTAAAAAGTCCTGAAGCATTTCTCCAATCGAGTAGGGAAGTAAGATCTATGAGGGTAAAAGTACTGAAATATCTTGGTAAAAATATTATTAAAAACTTTAATAAAAATGAAGATGTTTATGATGAGATCTTAAGCCTATTACCAATCGATCTATCGATGATGTCTCGAATTGTTCAAATAGAGAAAATTATTAATGCAGAGAATATAATGGTGCCAGCTCATTTAGCCAACAGACCAATACAATTCTAAATAAGGAGTGTTGACGATGGAGGATTTATCAACTATTAGGACCCAATTAATAAAAGATTTAAGTAAAGAGTTATTGGGGCCAGGTTCTGAATATTCAATACCTGATGAAGATCATGAAATTATAACTGACTTACCTGAAACACGATATAGTGTAGGGGTTCTCTTTCCACAAAAAAACCTAATGAATGCAGAAAATAATAATGAGGTAGTTACCATCATATCTAGTAAGACTATTATTGATTATGATTCTGACAGTTCAGAAATATCTGTTGTAGATAAAGATACAAAACAAGAACAAAGATTTTTTGGAAATGTTGCTGACGATTTAGACAGTTCTTTGGATGAGGATATAAGTCTATCAATGCAAAATATGCCTTCTTCTATGGGAATTACTTTTTTTGCAAGCAGTGAAGTGGAAGAAATTGTAGTTAGTATATCTTTTGGAACATATAGAAATGCATTGTTAGAAGATTGTAAGGTCCCATTCCTACCTGAGAATGATGATCAATATATTCTTCCGGATAAAGTAAAGTATTTAGTTGAGTATGATCGTGAAGACAAATTACTCATATTGAAAAATAGATTGACTTCAAAGGAAGTTACTCAATTAAAGCAAAGTGAAGAGATTCATGATGAATATCTATTTGATTGTCTTTACAGATTAAGTTACCAGTTTACCAAGGGGTTCGTTAGGGTTCCACATAGCTTACCTGTTACAATTAAATTTCTCGAAAATGGATATTTTGAAGAAAATAAGTTGAGTAATGAAGAAATAAAATGTGTGGCTCTTAGAAAGGTTACCCCAAATGGAATACAAGCAATAACTATTCTATTAGTTAATACGAATACAGGTGGATATAATGGCACTAACTCTTTCTTCCAACCCAATATTCTTATCGATTCCCAAATGAACAAGGGCCTTAAATTTGAATGTTACTCCAACCGTGAATATTCAAACAACAGTGATTTAGAGGAAAAGGGTTTAGAACTTCTGTATCGCAATAAAAAGGTTTATGCAACCGGACATGGAGTATCTGCTGATTGGGAGGTAACTGAAACTGGAGAAGGGAAAATCTGGTCCAAATTTATTCCGATATTTGAAGTGCCCCAAATGGATTTTAATATCAGAGATAAACGAGTGGATACCAGTACATTTTCAATGAAGTTTTTATCTGATTTAGATAAAACTGATAAATCAAAGAAAATTAGTTTAATGAAAGATTTAGTTGATGCCTACTCTTCTTGGATAACAGAAATTGAAACAATGGGCTTATCTCTCGACAAAAGGTATAGAGAAGCAGTGGAACATCATATTCAAGAATGTAGAGAATCTTGCGAACGAATGTATTTTGGTTTGGAACTGTTGAGAAGGAGCGATGAAGTTTATAATGCTTTCCAATTAGCTAATAGGGCAATGTTTATCCAACGAATCCACTCTATTTTTCAGAAGGAAGATCATTATCCTAACGACGAAAAGTTGCGCATCAAATTAATCGAATTGAATTATTATGATGAAGACGATAAGAGTCACAAATGGCGTCCGTTTCAGTTGGCTTTCCTTTTAATGAGTTTGAGGTCTATTGTAGAAGAAAATTGTCCTGAAAGAGACTTGATTGATTTGATTTGGTTTCCAACAGGAGGAGGAAAGACAGAAGCTTATTTAGGATTAACTGCATTTACAATCTTTTATCGTCGCCTTACTCATCTTTTAAGTTCTGCAGGGACTACTGTCATAATGAGATATACTCTAAGACTCCTTGCGGCTCAACAATTTCAACGGGCAAGTGCCCTTATTTGTGCTTGTGAAGCAATTAGAAAGGACTGCGCAAATAAAAAAAATAAATATCCTAAGTATAAGCTAGGCAATGAAAAAATTACTATTGGACTTTGGATTGGAGTTAATCATACTCCAAATAAAAATGAAGATGCTAAAAAATGTGTTAATGAGCTATCGAAAGCAAACAGTAGTAACCTTCGAGAAATTAAAGATAAATACAATAAATTCCAGTTATTAAAATGTCCTTGGTGTGGTACAAAACTTGTTAAGGATCATGATAAAAATGGAAAGAATTTGATTGGTAGTTGGGGCTACTTAATGAAGGATAAGAAAAGGTTTGCCATGTTTTGTCCTCAAGAAGGTTGCGAATTTGAAACATTGTTACCTATTCAAGTTGTGGATGAGGAGCTTTACGAGAATCCACCCACACTCCTATTCGGTACTGTAGACAAGTTCGCAATGTTACCTTGGAAAAGTAATGCTGGAAGTTTCTTTGCTTCAGCAGATAACAATAGAACCCCAGAATTGGTTATTCAGGATGAATTACATTTAATATCTGGACCATTAGGAACGATGGTCGGGTTGTATGAAACGGCAATAGATGCTTTGAATAGCGCAAAAGGTGTAAAGCCTAAAATTATAGCATCAACGGCTACGATCCGGAGAGCTAAAGATCAATGTTCAAATTTGTTTAATCGAGATGTCAAACAGTTCCCATCTCCAGGAATTAACTCGGATGATTCTTTTTTTGCCAGAGAGGCGAGCATCAAAAAGATACCTGGACGAACTTATGTTGGAATAATGCCTTCTGGAAAGACTAAAGCAATGATGGAAGTTAGGGCAATTGCTGCAATACTACAACGAGTTCATATGATTAATCTTCCTTATGAGGTTAAGGATAAATATTGGACTTTAGCAGTTTACTTTAATAGTTTACGTGACTTAAGCAAATGTTCGACACTAGTAGATGATGACGTCAAGGATTTTATTAGAAGGACTGCACAACGTTTTGGAAATAGGAAATTAGCTAGACCTACTGGTTCTGCGGATGAATTGACAAGCAGAATTTCAACATCACAATTAAATGAGACGCTCGAGAAACTAGAGCGGTTAGTTTATAGTGAAGAAAACCAAAATAACAGGAAATATCCAATAAATGTACTACTTGCAACAAATATGATATCGGTCGGTGTTGACGTTGCTAGATTAAATGTAATGTTACTTGTTGGGCAGCCCAAACTAACAAGTGAATACATTCAAGCTTCTAGTCGTATTGGAAGAACTTACCCTGGGGTAGCCTTTGTTTTGTATGACGGTGCTAAAAGTAGAGATAGGTCGCACTATGAGCAATTTAGAAGTTATCATGAATCATTTTATAAATTTGTAGAACCAACAGGTGCAACTCCCTTCTCAAAACCCGCTCGAGATCGAGCTCTTCATGCTGTTATGGTAACTTTAATGAGGCATAAATATAATCTCACTTCTGACAATTCGGCTGCTTACTTTGAACGAAACGATAAAGCAATTCATGAAATAGAAGAATTTGTTATTTCCCGTGTAAATGAAATCAGAGACCGAGTTGGAATTGATTTGAGGGATGAGAGCAGTGTTATTATTGAGGAGATGGAGGAGTTTTGGAGCGACTGGGAGGACCGGATCAGCCGTTCAACTGGGACTAATTTCTACTATGGTGATAGATATTTATTACAAGACCCTCCCTCTGATACCAAGCGATTGCTTAAATCGTATGGGGATAATAGCTCAGACACAGCGAAGGAGACCCTAACATCAATGCGGAATGTTGATAAAAATGTTACAGCAGGTTTAATAATATGGGAGTGATATTATATGTCGAAACTTGGTAAGCAAAAGGATATACAGAGATTGAATGTAGTCACCCATAGTATTAGAAGTGCACAAGCAATACTTCAGTATGGTGTTGGTGCTATGGTTGATTTCCCGGACCAAACTTTAATGACGGCAGCTCCTGAATATTGGGAAAAGAAGGTTATTCAAATTCACGATGAAAGACTGGAAAAGGCCTTAAAAGTGGATTATTTTGGAATGCCAGGAGGTCAAGGTAAATATGATTGGGGAATCGCATATTCTCGGTTCCCTGAGTGGTATTTTTGTCCGAAGTGTCGGATATTTAAACCATTAAATCTTTGGGTGAATGAATATCTTAAAAAGGCTACTTCTAAACAAAAAGAAAGTGATCCTTACATGAGAAAGCCTCGTTGCATGGAGTGCAAGCAAGGATTAGTTCCAAGTCGTATAGTTGTAGCTTGTAATAAAGGACATATTGATGATTTTCCTTGGGTGCTTTGGGCACATGGAAAAAAAGAAAGTGGGATTTGTAGTAACCCCGTCCTGACTTTTGAAACCGGAGCGACTGCTTCTGCGGGGCTAGAAGGAATAAATATTAGGTGTAAAAACTGTAATTCTCGCGCAACTTTAAAAGGTGCATTTGATAAAGATGCACTAGATAGGATAGGTCACACATGTTCAGGACGGATGCCTTGGAAAAATCATTCTGTAGATTGTGTAGAGCCCCCTAGAGCTATGCAGCGCGGGGCCTCATCCTTATACTATCCAAAAGTTGTAAGCTCCCTTGTGATTCCTCCGTATTCGGAAAAAATAAACGATCGTATTGTTAATTCTATTGGTTATAATGATATCTTGAGGATTATTAGTGATTATGAAGAAGACGAAAAAGAAGATAGAATTAATAAGAGAATAGAAAAGTGGGCTGTGGATATTGCGAGAGAACTTTCTGCTGATACTATAGTAGTCAAAAATATACTATCTAGACGTCTACTTATTAGTGATGAAGACGTGAATCCTGATGCAAATGGAATGAATTATCGTATGGAAGAATATGAAGCTCTTACAGGAAAAATATCAAACAAAGACCTTAATGGCAATGATTTTATAAGGGAAGGGACCAGTATTGAAATGTACTCCATACCTTATATTAAAAATATATCGTTAATTCATAAAATTAGAGAGGTACGGGCATTGACTGGGTTTACTCGCCTAGACCCTCCTGATCCTTATGTGCCGGAGGAAAATATTCATGGTTTTGTCTCCTCCAAAGAACCGCAAACAAGGTGGTACCCCGGTTACGAAGTTCGTGGGGAAGGAATCTTTATTGAATTTGACAACTCGGAGATTGCAAATTGGATTGAAAGAAATAGTGAAAAAATTAGTTATCGAGCGCGAATTATTAACAGTCATTATCAGTCTTCATATCAAGGAGAAATTACTAGTAGAAAAATCACCCCGAAATTCATATTATTACACACAATAGCCCACTTACTTATTAGACAATTGAGTTTTGAATGTGGGTATACTGCTGCATCTTTAAGAGAGAGGCTTTATTATAGCGAACAGGACGATGAGATCGAAATGTCAGCAATTCTTATTTATACTGCAAGTGGGGATTCTGAAGGTACACTTGGTGGACTAGTTAGGCAGGGTTATTGGGATTGTCTTCCTAGGATATTTAGAAAAGCAATTGAATTTGGCGAATTATGTTCTAATGATCCGGTGTGTATTACTAGCAAAGGTCAAGGAAGGGATGCACTAAATCTTGCTGCCTGCCATTCTTGTGGTCTACTGCCAGAGACAAGTTGTGAGGAATTTAATGTTTTCTTAGATCGGGGTCTTGTAGTAGGGACTTTTGAAGAAAAGCACATAGGATTTTACAGTAATTGGCTGAATAGTTAAGATGGGTGAGTCGATGAAAATGGGAGAAAACTTTACTGCGATTGATTTATTTGCAGGATGTGGAGGACTATCTGAAGGACTTCGTCAGGCTGAGTTTAATATAATTGCAGCAGTTGAAGTTAATAAACACGCTGCAAAGACATATACTGCTAATCATAGAGAAACTATGTTATTTGATGAGGATATACGTAAGCTTGATATGAATAAGATATATGAATTGTTAAAAGGAGAGACGCTATATTTATTAGCTGGTTGTCCTCCTTGTCAAGGTTTTTCTTCGATGAGAAGACTAAATCGAAAAGAACCGGTGGATGACCCTAGAAATGATCTAATTTTGGAGTACCTTAGATTTGTGAAAGAATTTAAGCCGCTTACGTTAATGATGGAAAATGTTCCTTCCATAACCAACTACGATCTTTTTAAGTATGTTGTAAAAGAGCTAGAGTTTATGGGATATAATATTGATTATAAAATTGTGAATGTTTCGAATTATGGTGTTCCTCAAAGAAGGAAAAGATTTGTTATGGTTGGTTCACGCATTGGTGAAATAAAAGTTTCCCCAGGAAATAATGAAAGAAGAACAGTAAGAGACGTGATTGGTGGATTGGAAGGTACATATAATTCTTCTGATCCAGTTCACAAAATTTTTCCTAAGCATGTTGCAAGAATAGAAAAAATGATAAGTCAAATACCCAAGAATGGTGGCAGTAGGACAGATCTTCCTGAGGAATATACTCTGGAATGCCACAAAAGAGAAAATGTTGGATTTAAAGATGTGTATGGGAGACTAAGATGGGATGATGTTTCCTCGACTATTACAGGTGGCTGTTTGAATCCCTCAAAAGGGAGATTCCTTCATCCCGAGGAAAATAGGTGTATATCGGCGAGAGAAGCTGCACTACTACAAACCTTTCCTTCCGACTACATATTTCCATTAGATATTCCTAAGACGTCTTTGGCGTTGATGATTGGCAATGCGTTGCCGCCAATGTTTAGTAAAATCCAAAGCTCTAACATTTTCACCCATATTGAAGATTGTTTTTTATCAAGAGTTTAGATTATTAGGTACTCTATTTGTTTATCATGATAAATCTATTAACTCTTCTGTTCCTTGAATAATTTATATTGAATATCCTTTTTATAGTAAATTTTAGTGTGTTATCTCATATATTGATTAATCTGTGGAGGGTTAGGGAAGTGGTGAGGAAGTTAAGTCTACGATATACAATAAATAGATTTATTGTGAATAAGCAAATCCCCCCAATCCTAGCCCAAAGTCTAGGTTGCTCCACCCCTTAAGACGGTTATGTCACGTAACTAAGGTAGATATAATGGGTTTATAAACTTAGAGCGTGACTCATGACAGCTTAAAGGGAGTGTTTGATGATGAAGGCAACAGAAGCGCCTGCAACGGCCAAGATGGGGAAGGTCAGTTGGGTGCTGTTCAATCCTAAAACCTATGCAACGATTCTCTACTTATTGCTATCTCTCCCGTTGGGGATTATTTATTTGACATTAGCGATTACGGGGTTAGTTCTATCCGTGGTGTTGACCCCGATATTTATCGGGATACCGATGTTTTTTGGAGTGGCGAAGCTGCTTCAGGGGATAGTGAATTTTGAGCAAGGTCTGATTCGACATATCCTGGGCTTGCCAACTCCTCCGGCTTCAACTCCTAACCATTCACAAGCCGAAGCCGGGCAAAATTGGTTCAAGCGTATGGTGAAAGGATTCGACGGTGGACTCTTTATTAGAAATGTCATGCTCGTCTTGCTCCGGTTTGTCACAGGTATCGTTTTCTTTGTGGTAATGGTGACGGCGTTAGCCTTGGGAATCGGGTTCATCGCCCTTCCTGCAGTGCATATCATTCTGATGAATGAGATTCAATTGGACATCCTGGAAAATAACCTGTTCCATTATTTCCATATTAACTGGTCCTATAATGAGCAATATCTGTTATACGTAGGCTTGGGTGTTGTACTTTTCTGGATCGCGCTTCGTGTGGTGAATGGGCTGATGCAAGTTCAGCGCAGAATTATGTATGTGGATGAGTCCTATATGCAACAACCGTTGCCAGAGGCGGTCGAAGCCCCGCAATTCCATGTGCCTGCCGAGTCGCCTTATGGAGGAGATTTTTCAGAAGATCAGCCCGGTTCAGAGAAAGTATGGCTTGCTTAAGAAGAGTTGAAGTGACAAATAGTTGGGGGTCTTGGCTATGCATTTGCATACCACGGCTCCCTTTTCATTTCCAGTCAAGAAGTGAGTTTCCTTTATATCATGGGTAGATAACTCTCATGTATGGTAATATGTACTAATAGATAATAGAGGGGGAGAAATGTTGAGAAAAGCAAGTTTAGGCATTTTATTGATGGCCTTGTTGTTACTGGTTACTGCATGTGGAGGTGCTGCATCCACACCACCAGAAGCGCCGAAGACGGATACTACGGCACAGGATCAAGGTGCTACGAATAATTCAAGTAATGCAGGTAGTGAGCAAGCGGAAGAGGTTGTTACAGAAGAACCGGTTCAGGAGCCTGAAGAACCAGCAGAGGTTAGCCTGAAAGTAGGGGACAAGTTCAATTTGAGTGATTGGGAGATTGTGCTGAACTCTTTTGAATTCAATCAACAAGTCAGTGATGATTACTTTTCTTCCAGCGCCGATGAAGGGAATAAGCTCCTAATTCTGAACTATACGGTGACCAACCAAGGAACGGAAGCGGATAGCTTTACGGCTATGATTGGTGGCGTCGAGATGAAGGCCTATTTTAACGACAAATATGAGTACAATTATACGATTACGATGATCAATAAAGACCTTAGCAATGAAAGTGTGAAGCCACTAGCTTCGAAAACGGGGTTTGTGGTCATTGAAGTTCCTGATATCGTAGCCCAATCCGAAGATGGTTTGGTATTAAAACTCGCACAAGATGAGGACAAAGTGACGATTACCTTAAGATAAGTGAAGTTGTTGTTGCTATATAAAAGAAACCGCAAGCGTAATGGGAATTCCCCCCCAGAGCTTGCGGTTTTTTTGCACGAATGGTGCCACATCTCTAGCAGGAATAATTCCTCTACCTTTCGTGAAAGATGGTTCTAAGATAGATGGAGGTCACGGCATAGCTATTTGCTTCCTTGTCGGCATTAAGAGGCGCATCTACTTATGCTATAATTAAAAAATATAAATTATTTGGACAAAGGGTGCAACGAACAACCATGTACGATTATCAGGACGCTGTGCACCATAAGCTGATCATTATCGGTGCAGGCGCATCAGGACTTATGGCTGCTGTTACGGCGCGGGATTTAGGTATAGATACCGCCATTCTGGAGGGTAACGACCGAATTGGTAAGAAGATCGCCATGACAGGCGACGGTCGCTGCAATATAACAAATGAATCCACAAGGGCGGGAACGGACGACGAAGGGGTGGCTTTGTCACGCAAGTATTACGGAAGCCAGTCTGGGTTCCCCCTACCTGTGTTGCAACAATTTGGTATTCAACAAACCATTGATTTCTTTCATGTGCTTGGGCTGCCGTTGACCAGATTGAAAGAGGGCTTGATGTACCCGATGTCGCTGCAAGCCGCATCCGTGGTAGATATTTTCGAGCTTGCTTTGGAGGAACGGAACATCCCGGTATACCTTAACAACAAGGTGATGGACGTGACCGTATCGGCGGATCATCCGCGATTCACAATCACCTGTCAGACTGAGACCGGGGAACAGGCCGTCTATACCAGCGAGTATCTGTTTCTTTGTACAGGCGGGCTTACCGGCCAGAATGCTGGAACGGATGGTTCCGGTTATACACTGGCAGAGCAAATGGGGCATACCTTGATCAAGCCTTTGCCGGCCATCGTGCAGTTGAAGGTGAAGTATCCCTATCAGAAGGGGCTATCTGGTATCAAGCTTCAGGGACAAGCCCATCTCCTTGTTAATGATAAAATCGTTCGCAGTGAAGCGGGTGAAATTCATTTCACGGACTACGGCTTCTCCGGCCCACCTATTTTACAACTTGGACGGAAGGCAGCGGTGCATCTGGCAAAAAGGGATGACGTGACGCTATCCATCGATTTGATGCCGAACCGCACGGAGGATGAGGTTATCGAATTTTTGGAGACGAACTGGGGATTATTTGCACACCGGACGGTCGCGGAATCCTTCATTGGCTTTTTACACAAGAAGCTGGTCACCGTCTTGCTAAAGGAAGCAAAGATCGATCAAGAGTCGGGGCTGCTTTGCCAGGATCTCTCCTGGAAAACGAAAAAAATCTTCTATAAGCTATTAAAATCTTGGGAGTTCAAAGTAACCGAAACCCATAGCTTTGAGCATGCGCAAGCGACAGCGGGAGGGATTGCTACGAAAGAGCTGGACCCAAATACGCTGGAATCCAAGCTCGTGCCTGGGCTATACTTGGCCGGTGAGGTCATGGATGTGGACGGAGATTTTGGCGGCTACAATCTGCAATGGGCCTGGAGCTCCGGTTATACGGCTGCGATGGCGCTAGGCAAGCACATTTCCCGATGAAAATATGGACAAAAAGGAAGGGTTTCACCTCCTATGAATAAATCTCAATCTTCCAAGCATCACGAGCTGCTCATTATTGGGGCGGGCGCTTCCGGACTTATGGCCGCTGTTACGGCGCGAGATCTGGGGATAGATACCGCCATTATTGAGAGCAACGACCGTGTTGGCAAAAAGGTATTAACCACCGGTAATGGCCGCTGCAATATAACGAATAAATCGACGGCAACGGGCGGAGACGAGGCGGTTAATTTATCGACCAAATACCATAGCAATCAGGCGGAATTTCCTTTGCCTGTACTGCAGCAATTTGGTGTTCGGCAAACCGTTGATTTCTTCTCCACGATTGGCCTTCCCTTGGTCGCTATTGAGAATGGCCGAATGTACCCGATGTCTTTGCAGGCTGCCTCCGTGCTGGGGGTTTTTCAGATTGCACTGGAGGACCGCAATGCACCGATCTACTTCAAGACCAAGGTGCTTGACGTGATGGTGTCCGAGGGACATCCGCGATTTACGGTGGTGTGCCAGACGGATACGGAAGAACAGGTTATCTATACTAGCAATTATCTCTTTCTCTGCACGGGTGGCCTTACTGCTCCAAAGACAGGAACGGATGGCTCTGGCTACACCTTGGCCCAGCGACTGGGGCATACCCTGATCGACCCGGTACCCGGGATTGTTCAGTTGAAGCTGGATAGCCCTTACTTAAAGGAGTTGTCCGGAGTTAAATTCGAGGGCTGGGGACACATCATCGCTAATGGTGAAGTTATCCGCAGCGAATATGGCGAGGTGCTGTTTACAAATTATGGCGCCTCCGGCCCACCCATTCTCCAGTTAAGCCGGAAGGCTGCCGCTCAGCTTGCCAAAGGACACAAGGTCATTTTATCGCTGGATATGATGCCGGACAAGACAGATGAAGAGGTTACTGATTTCCTTGATACACATTGGGGCATGTTCGGACACCGGACGGTTGCGAATTCGCTGATCGGCATCTTGAATAAGAAGCTGATCCCGATCCTCTTGCAAGAGGCGGGCATCGATGAGGACCAGAATTTACTGTGTCAGGATATGTCTTGGAAGACTAGAAAGGCTTTGTGCCGCCTGATGAAGCATTGGGATTTCATCGTGACGGATACCAACGGATTCCCGAACGCGCAAACGACAGCCGGGGGCATTGATACGACAGATCTACAAGAAGGAACACTGGAATCCAAGCTCGTGCCTGGGCTTTATTTGGCCGGTGAAGTCATGGATGTCGATGGCGATTGTGGGGGCTACAACCTGCAATGGGCCTGGAGCTCCGGCTATACCGCCGCAACGGCACTGGCCAAGCGGATTGCTGGCAAGAGATAGAGAGAGTGATAAGCCGCTGACTGAAATTTCTTAGTTCGGCGGTTTTTTTATGCTTTGAAGCTGGCAGGAGTACACCAACTTAATTCTAGCCTAGAATAATGAATACAATCACATCGCAGAGAATATAATCCCTTACTGTAAAATTAGAGAATATGGAGGTGATCCGTGTGTACTGGCTTAATGTAGATAAACCCACCAATGTTTCTAGATTACATAAGAGTGAATGTTCATACTGCAAACCTAACGGAACAGATTTAAAGGGTAAAGAGGTCGAAAAAGTTGATGGTGGCTGGTTTTCATTTGCGTTTGTATCTGATGCTAAGCAATTCCAAGAGACCAGATTTCCAAAACAAGTGCTGTTACCATGTGCCATTTGTAATCCATTTTAAACTTGAAAATAGACACCGACTCTCTTCAAAAACCATGGGTAGCACGACTCCCTAACTATAACACCCCCACAATTTTTAACTATTAGATATAGCTAAAAACTATAACTAGATATGGTTTTTGAGTATTACACCCCGAATGGTCTGCTATGCTACAATCAAGGCAATACAAGCGAGCATGAGAGCCATCCGAGGAGGTTATTGAAATGTGTGAGAGATTCCAGACAGTAGGGAGCTTGTTGCGACCGTCTGAGCTATTAGCATATAAGACGCAAATTGAGCATCGGGATGATATTAGTTATCCTTTTTATCAAGAGTTTCAAGGTTACCAGGATTGTGAAGCCAAGGCTATTGAGGATGTAGTCAATAAGCAAATCGAAAATAAATTGTCGGTCATTACCGATGGTGAGTATTCGAAATCGATGTGGCATTTGGATTTTGTTTGGGGCTTCGAAGGTGTTAGCCGCTATATTGCCGATCACGGTTATTTCTTCCGGGATATTGATGGAAGCTCGAAATACGAGACGCGGAAAGACATCGGCTTACGCATTACAGGTGAGCTGAGCGGGAAGAACCATCATTTCATTGAAGTGTTCAAGAAGCTGAAGACTCTTGCTGGTGAACAGGAAACCAAGCTGTGCGTACCTTCTCCTTCGCATATTTTCGGGGAGTTGTCCTGGTCCGATAATATCGGAGGCACGGATGCCGTTTATCAGACTCGTCAGGAGCTTAAAGCCGGTCTTGTCAAAGCCTATAAGGAATTTGTCGCAGACTTTGCTGCCGCTGGCGGACAAATTTTGCAATTCGACGATTGCCTGTGGGAGCTATTTGCCGATGACAATCCGAACTCCCCGTATACGGGCGAAAATATTAACCAAGAGGAAGTACAGGCTCTGGCCGATGAATTCATCGACATTAATAATACCGTAATTGACTTTGGACATAGCTTGGGCTTGAAAATGTGGACGCATAACTGCCGTGGCAACTATGATTCCCGTAACATGGGCGGGGGCTCCTACGTAAAGATTGCCAATCTGTTCTTGAAGCAGCTTAAGTATGACCGTTTCTTCCTGGAATGGGATGATGAACGTGCCGGTTCGCTGGAAGCGCTGGCTGTCTTCAAGGATAAGCCGGACACGGAGATCGTACTGGGCTTGTTGTCTTCCAAGACCAATACGCTGGACGATGAAGAGCGTGTTCTTCGTTTGCTGGACGAAGCGTCGAGCATTATCGACAAGGATCGGTTGTTGCTGTCCCATCAATGCGGCTTCGCTTCCTGCGATGGCGGCAATGAATTAACGGAAGATGAGCAATGGGCGAAGATTAACCAAGGCCAAAGAATCGCCAAGCAATATTGGAGCAAGTAACGTTCAACCTTCAGAAGTATAGTTTCAGAGCCATCACCGGGATACGGTTGGTGGCTTTTTTGCGCTGTGATGAACGATTGAACTTTGCGCCCAGCACGGGTTTGCACTCGCTGTTCTAGCTCCACATCACAATCCGTCAAGCTAACCCTACAACTTTCAGCCAACATTCAACTCCGATTAAGTTTACTTTAAGTCAGCTCATATAGACTAAGAGCATACAAGAACCAAAACTTAAGGAAGGAAGTGAGTGGGGATGTTGAAGCGTACAATGTGTTTGATGTTTGTATTCGCACTGACAATGACCAGCGCATGTGGACCGGCTCTGGCTAGTACAACTACTAAGGAGACCGTCATTAAGCTGTCGGATACAGCAGTGACCGTAGATGGACAAGCCGCATCAACAAGCTCATCGGCAGCCGTCTATACGGGAGCCGAGATTGTATATTATGAGGATGGGCAGGACAGCAGTTATGGTGAAGGGACGGCTGCGGATGCACATAGTGCAGAGGAAGCGGCCAAGCATACTGTAGTAACCATTACCGAGCCGGGAGTTTACCGCGTATCGGGGACCCTGTCGGCGGGGCAGCTTGCGATCGACCTGGGAGAGGAGGCAGCTTCTGATCCGAATGCAATCGTAACGCTTGTTCTGGATGGGGTGGACATTACGAATACGGTGGCCCCGGCTGTGATTTTCTATAATGTATATGAGCCGTATTCCAATTCGGAGGATCTGAAGGGGACTGTTGATCTAAGTAATGCAGGGGCACAGGTTATTCTGGCCGATGATGCTATCAATACCGTAAATGGTTCTTATGTAGCCCGTATTTATAAAGAAGGCACCACCAAGAAGCTGCACAAATATGATGGAGCTTTCTATTCCAAAATGTCGATTAATATTTCAGGGGAAGCGCAGGGAACGGGAGAGTTGCATATTACCGCGGCTAACGAGGGGCTTGATTCCGAGCTACATCTGGCGCTTAATGGAGGCAAAGTCTATATCGAAGCCCAGGATGACGGCATTAATACGAATGAGGATGGCATTTCAATCACAAGTATTAATAATGGGTATTTGTACGTGAATGCAGGTCTTGGAGCCGAAGGAGATGGCATTGATTCCAACGGATATCTAACGATTAACGGCGGCACTGTGGTTACTATGGCGAATGATCGTAGTCCTGATGGGGGACTTGATGCTGATAAGGATATCACGATTAACGGAGGTACCGTAGTTGCACTGGGAACGCGTAATGATGCTACCTCGTCGACCTCGGAGCAGCCCTTTATCGAGCTGTCATTTGCTTCAACGCAGGCCGCGGGAAGTACCATCCAGTTGACTGACACGGAAGGCAATGAAATCTTCGAGCATACAGCGGACAAGAATTTCCAAAGTGTAACCTTCTCCTCTGCGGATCTGCAGAAGGATACGGAATATAATCTGTATATCAATGGGGTACAGCAGCAATATACGGGCAACTCCTTCGGCATGATGGGTGGTGGCTTTGGTGGCAATCCGCCAAATGATGGCAACGGACCGCTGGAAGGTATGCCACAGGGTGGAGAACGTCCGGAAATACCGGATGGTGGTATACCTCCCGAACTGCCAGACGGAGAGACGCCTCCACAGATGCCAGAGGGAATGCCAACCTCACCGGGCGGTGGACCTGCTTCCGAGGGGCAAGGTATAGCCACTGAAGGCGGGGAAGGTTCGACCGCTTTCGTCATTACCGAGCTGACTCATAGCTTCTCAGGTATTTCTGAAGCGACCGATACTAGTAGGAAGACGAAGGTAACCTTCACCGTTAATGATGGAGCGGGCATCCAAAGTGTAGCCTCTGGCAAAAATCCTGTGCTGAGTGGAGTTACAGCCAGCGCAGATGTTCCAGACAGTGACATCCAGCTCACCGTAACCGACGTTCCTTCGGAAAACTATTCAGAAACGTATCTTCTATCCGATTTGAAGAATGACTTTACGCAAATCATGCCTGAGGAGGACGGTCAGTATCAGCTTGTGGTGGCTGTAGTATCCTCAAATGAGACATACACCGGCGTGTCACAATGGCGGTTTACCATTGGAGGGCTTCCGTTTACCGATGTGAAGTCAACCGATGCTTCATATGAGGCAATCAAGCAGTTGTATGAATCCGGGGCTATGAATGGAACGAGTGCAAGTGAGTTCTCACCGGATTTACCGGTAACCCGTGCGACAGCAATTACCACGCTGGGCAGACATCTGGGAATTGAGCAGGCGCAGGTGGATTCCTTCAAGGATGTGGCGAAGGACAGTTGGTATAGTGGTTATGTTGGCTGGGCTGTGGAGCAAGGCTTGATGACCGGGGATGGTCAAGGGAACTTCATGCCGGATACCTTGGTGACCACCGAGCAGATGAAGCTGATCCTATCCAGATATGTGGAACTTAGTGGATCAAGTGTATCGGTAGATACGTTGTTTCCAAGTACGATGAAGGAGACCGTGAGCCGCGCTGAACTGGCAACGATTTTGAGTAAGCTCTAAGAGTGTGAGGGCCTATCAGGATACAATTCAACTAGGCCGGGAACCTGCCTTAAAGAAAAAGCGACCTTGATGGTTGCTTTTTTTGTACTCAAAAGGTCCTTTCCAATAAATTTTTTTTCAAAAATTATTCTTAGTAGCGAATTTGTAGGAAAAGAGAGCATACAAGCGAATACGACCCTACCTCGGAGTTATTTATGTAAAGTTTTTTCTGTATGAACGCAATAAACGCTATTTTCAATTTGTGATCAATTTCATTGTTTGTTATCATAACGTTGTTAATCGGCACAGCGACTGTCGCGTTTCGTCAAATGTTGTTTTACACTTCTGCAGAATGTAATACAGGCATCTGAACAACTGGACAAAGGGGAAAATACAGCATGAAGAACACGAGGAAATGGTTGATTTTTACTAGCTTGATAGGATTGCTCATGTTAGGAGCATGTTCGTCTGATATTGCCACGGGAGAGGGAATAGAGTCTGTTGGCAAGCAGGTTGACTATAAAATTACGGGAACCGATGCAGGCTCAGGCCTCATGAGGCTGACAGCGCAGGCAATGGAGGATTATGAGTTGTCCGACTGGACGTTGCTGGAGAGCTCGGCAGCGGGCATGACGGCAGAGCTGGACAGAGCCTACAAGAAGCAAGAGCCGATTGTCATTGTAGCTTGGACCCCGCATTGGATGTTTAATACCTATGATCTCAAGTATCTGGACGATCCCAAGCTGACTTATGGAGAGCCGGAGGAGATCCGCACTATAGCGCGTCAGGGATTACAAGACGATCATCCCGTAGCCTATGAATTCCTGGATCGATTCCTCTGGACATCCGAGGATATGGGCGAGGTTATGATCGATATACAAAATGGTGCAGAGCCGGAAGCGGCAGCCAAGAAATGGGTTGACGAGCATGAAGCTCAGGTCCAGGAATGGACAGACGGGCTGGAGCCTGTGAATGGAGATGCCTTCACCCTCAGTTATGTGGCATGGGACTCCGAGATGGCAAGCACCAACGTAGTTCGTTACGTGCTCCAGGAGAAGCTTGGATATGAGGCACAAGCCTTGCAGGTAGAGATCGGGCCGATGTGGATTGGTGTCGCTAACGGAGATGTGGATGCCATTGTAGCAGCTTGGCTTCCAGTAACCCATGCGGATTATTGGGACAAATACGGTGATAGTCTAGATGACCTTGGAGCGAATATGATCAATGTGAAATCCGGGCTTGCTGTGCCTACTTATATGGAGGATGTTAATTCCATCGAGGATTTGCAGTCCTAAGCGGCTATTTCGCCCTCAAAATCATAAATCTCAACCAGGAAAGTGGCCGCTTCAGGCCACTTTTTTGTTATCTTTGGCCACGTCGCTTACTGCGGGAGCTTGTTATGCGTCCCCTTTATTTATAGTTCATTTCATGATCAATTCATGAATATTTTGGTAAATAAAATATAATTTAGATCATTATACATATAATCTGTATTGCTTCGTTGTGCGTCCATCGGGCGTCATAGAGGCGATATGGGGAGGAAGGAGGGTAGGACAGGAGGTTTTTACGGCTTTTGGACAGCGCTTACACCAAAAGGTTGGCAAGTAAAATGAATCGGGAGGATTGTGCGTGAACAAAAGGATTCGTCGTGCGATAAGTCTGGTTTTAATGTTTTCCCTAGCGATTTCCTTAGGGGCAACAGGGTTGCCGAGCCATACCGCCCATGCGGCGGGGCTCTCTATTACCAAGGCTGGGGGCTGGAATGAGACGGCGTATGTGGAATGGGCGCCGGAGAGCAATGCCGTAGGATACAACGTGTATGTAAAACCTGCGAATGCGTCAGACTCCAGCTATCGGCAGCTAGATAATGAGTTAATTCGAAAATATCCTGCTTACTGGAGAGCGGATGCCGTAGGCTTAACCGCCGGGAGTTATGTTATGAAGGTGGAGGCCAGACGGGCCGATGGCTCGTTGACGGCGGTTGTATCTGGCCCGCTATCCGTAGCTTCACATGATAGATCGGGGTTTGCCTTCTCCTCGAATTCGCCCTTCGGGAGCGGATCAGGGGCCTATCAAGATAATGGGGCACTCAAGAATGGAGCACAAGTGTTATATATCACCTCCCAGAATGCACGCACCGTCACTCTTGATGTGATTACCAACAGTTCCGGCCGCACCCAGACAGGGGTAGGACTGGGAGATATTCTGAATCTGAGACAGAAGGGTTATGATACCACGCCGCTAGCCATTCGTTTTATTGGCAAGATAACAGCTAACGATTTGAGTGGACAATTGAACAGCAACGGTTACCTTCAGGTGAAGGGAAAGAACAACTATGCCGAGATGAACATCACGCTGGAAGGTATCGGTAATGATGCTTATGCATACGGTTGGGGATTTCTGCTCCGGGCCGTTGGCAACGTAGAAGTGAGAAACTTAGGGCTGATGCTCTTCCCGGATGATGGCATTTCCATGGATACCGGAAACGTCAATGTTTGGGTGCACCATAACGATATTTTCTATGGATCTGCGGGGAGCGATGCGGACCAGGCCAAGGGAGATGGCTCCACCGACCTGAAGAAGGGATCGACCTACATTACGATCTCCTATAATCACTATTGGGAATCGGGCAAGGTGGCTTTGGTGGGATTAAGCGAGACTGCCGAGTTCTTCGTGACCTTCCATCATAACTGGTTTGACCACTCTGACTCTCGTCATCCACGGATTCGCGTGGCTTCCGTCCATATTTATAACAACTTCTATGATGGTATCTCAAAATATGGTGTTGGCGTGACTACCGGGGCTTCGGCGTTTGTGGAGGCTAATTATTTCAGACATGCCAAGTATCCAATGATGAGCTCGCTGCAAGGCACCGACGCTTTGGGAGATGGCACCTTCTCCGGTGAAGATGGCGGCGTCATCAAGGCATACAACAATATCATCGTGGATGCCGACAGCTTGATTTACGCGAATTCCAATAGTGGTACGACATCGGCCCATGCCACTTCCTTTGATGCGTATCTGGCTTCATCAAGAAATGAAAGCGTACCCAGCTCGTATAAAGCCTTAAAAGGCGGCACGGCTTACAATAACTTCGATACCCGTCTCGATTTGGGGGTATCCAGTTCAAATATCGATAGTGTGAATGCGGTCCAGCAAATTGTCACTGCGGAAGCCGGACGGCTGGATGGCGGGGACTTTGATTGGCAATTTAATAACGCTGTAGACGATACGTCCTATGCCATGAACACGGCACTGATGAATAAAATAAGAAGCTATACCACGCAGCTTGTTTCCGTGGGTGGCAATTCTTCCACATCACCGGAACCCGAGCCAGAACCAGAACCAAATCCAGGCACAGGCCCGATTACCGGGGAACTGGCCCATAACTTCACAACGGCGGGAACCAGCAGTGACTTCTTCAACATTCAGGGGAATCTGTCTACCAGCAAGGGGACGGTCGTTTACAAGGGACTAACCTTAACCCAATGCTTGAAGATCGAGACAGCGACACGTATTGAATTTACTACCACAGAGGCTTCGACGCTAACGCTGGTATTTAACCAAGAGAGCGGCAAAAAGATCAAAATCGATGGTACTAACTATACCTTGACGGACGGCGTGGTGAGTGTGCCGCTTGCCCCCGGTACCCATACGATCACCAAGGCAGATTCGATTAATCTTTATTACATCGAGCTGCAATAGAACAAGCTTGTAAGAGCTGACCGAAGCCAAGTGGTGCTAAAGTAAAAAATAGATATGCTCCCCATATAGTAGACAGGTGAAGTACAAAATGCCTGCACGGTATGGGGAGCATTCTTATGATTCTATGTTATTCCTGAATTAATTCTCGGCTACAACCTGTTGTCCTGCAATACGGCCAAAGGTAAAGATATCAGCAATGGCATTACCTCCGAGGCGGTTCGTACCGTGAAGCACACCTGTAACCTCGCCTGCCGCATACAGACCGGGAATGATACTGCCGTCTTCATGAATGACATGTGTCTTCTCGTCGATGACAAGTCCACCCATTGTATGATGGACAGAAGGGACGGCCTTTTGAATATAGTAAGGTCCTGCCTCCAGCGAGACCAGCCCGCCGCGATGGTGAAAATCAAGATCATCGCCTGTGTCTGCATATTGATTTACTTTTTCCACGGTAGCCTTCAGTTTATCGATATCCACATTGAAGAACTTCGCCGCTTCTTCCAAAGTATCAGCCTTGTATAACAAGCCTTGCTTGATCAGCATATCGTATTCATCCTGATGGACTTCGATGGTCTTGCCGATATCTGCAATCTTCTGATTCCAGAGCTGATAGGTGTAGCCGCCTGTCTGAGCAAGGATGGCCTTCGAGATCACATCCCGACGCTCCAGTTCCTCGACAAAGCGCTCGCCCTCTTGATTAATCAGAATCGCACCGTCGAACCGGGAGTCTGCAACCAGAGAAATAACCCCTGTCTCCGGATTACACACCGGATAAGTCTGGATATACTGCATATTGGTGAGCCTGGCGCCCAAAGCTTCAGCCATGACAATTCCATCACCTGTAGTTCCCGGTGTATCGGTCGACATGTACTTTTCATCCATTTCCGGGTTGTACTTCTTACGCATCTCTACATTAGAGCCAAACCCGCCTGTAGCGACTACAACTCCCTTGTTGGCATGGAACAAAATTTTGTCGCCGCTACCATCTGTAGCTTCTACTCCGGTTACTCTGCCTTGATCATCGGTAATCAGGGCATCGGCCTTCATATTCGTCTTGATCGTAACGCCTTGTTCCTCTGTCTTGGCCTTCAGCTTTGTAATCAGCTCAGCTCCTGTATGACCTACTGGAATCAGAGCACGTTTTCTGGAGTGACCGCCAAATTGGAACAAGTGATCCGGCAGAAATTCCACCTTCACCTCATCGCGCAGCCACTCGGCAGCAGCCAGAGCATGATCTGCCAGAATCCGCACCATCTCGGGTGAACCCAAATTATCTCCGCCCTTCAGCGTATCTTCATAGAACAAATCCGCTGAATCATCCGTAATTCCTAGCTTTTGTTGCACCCAGTTGTTAGGCGCGTTCATCTCGCCGCCCGATATGAGTGTATTCCCTCCCACAGTCGGCATTTTCTCCAACAGGACGACCTGAGCTCCAGCCAGATTGGCTTCAATCGCCGCACTGAAGCCCGCACCGCCGGCACCGATGACAACTACATCATAGATCTGTTCGGCGGCTTCCTTACTCTGGGTAGTATTAGCTGCGGCGTTAGCCACAGCTAAGGTCAAGCCAGACTTGGCAATTGCATCCTTAATGGCATCCAGGTAGCCATTGCTCGTTACAGTAGAGCCGCTAATAGCGTCAACCTCCGGGCTGTTCATGGCAATAACTACTTCCTTCAGTTGAGTGTAAACCGGCTCTGCCAGCACTTCATTTTCCTTATTCTCTACGACTTCAATATCGGTAATTTGGTTGTCCTTAAAGGTCACCTTAACCTTAATGTCTCCGTGCTTGCCTTGGCCAACACCCTCAACCACCTTGCTTCCGGTTCCTTCGGTATTGTTCGCACTTGGTGTCTCCTTGCCTCCGCAAGCAGCGACCATAAGCATTAGGCATACAGCTAATAGCAAGGCCATTACTCGTTTAGAATAGATTCGTTGCATGATTGCATTCTCCCCTTCAGTTCATCTCTGACGACCAGCATCCACTTCTTGCAGCAGGCTGCTGGACAACAGCCGTCTTTCATGTGAAAATGTGCACATGAGTAATTATAGGATAGGTGTGCTCTCAAGTATTTGCACGATTGCGATATTTTTTATCCTTTTCGGGCTTTATTCCAAGCCATTTATACGATTCCATAGATAAGGAGCCGGACAGCATGATGAACTCTATACAGAAAAAGCTCTTATTGTATTCAGGTGGCTGCTTTGTGCTGCTGTTTCTTACTCTTTTGGTCACTATTTATATGGAAATGAACCATACCGTAGTTCCGTTAAATAAAAGCTTAACCCAGCAGGTGCTGGATGCTCGCAGTGATCAAATAGATTATTGGTTCAATCAAAGAATTGGTGAAATTGATACGCTGGCTGCGCTCGCTTCTAGCCATCAATGGTCCAGAGAGCAGCTTCTGCAGGAGGCACATCGACTCGAAAGTCGAAAGCAGGAAGAATATGAATCCATTCGCATCGTGGATATTCATGCCTTCTCTTGGGGGATGGAGGACAAGCCCTTCTCTATTTTGAATCGTCCCTACTACCAGCATCTCATTGAATCGAAGGCCGACTATGTGGTCAGCCATCCTATTGTATCCAAGGCAAACGGTGTAGAGATTGTCGTCATTCTCTATCCCATTCAGCCCATGAAGACTGAAGAGGCTGCCTACATTGCCGCTGCTGTCTCGCTGGAGAAGATGAAGGAGATTGCGGAGGACATCTCCCTCTATGATCAGCTTGGTAAGCTGATTGTCGGTGGAATCGACGAGCAGGAGCTGCAAATGGCAAATTGCAACCACAGTAAAGGCTGCGAGGGTGTCAGTGTATTTGAGGCCTCGATTGATAGTGTAAAGGGATGGAAGATCGTACTTGAGGTACCAGACTCCGAGCTGTCCGTGGCTGTAGTTAAAACCCAGCGAACAGCTCTAATTGTAGGAACTCTGCTTGGCTTGATCTTTATGCTACTGCTAACGATGCTGCTCACCTCGATTATTCGCCCTATTCAGGCACTTCGTCAGGTGATGAAGAATGTGCAGCGGGGCAATCAGGAGATCCGTGCGGATGAATCGCGGCAGGATGAAATTGGCGACCTGGCTCACAGCTTTAACGAAATGCTGGTACAACTGTATCGTTCCGAGCAAGAGAAACAGGCGATTGAGCTCAGACTGGTGCATGAGCAGATCAAGCCGCATTTTTTGTATAATACCCTGGATACCATTCAATGGATGGCTGGAGAATACGGGGCGGATAATATCGTTGAAATAGTGGAGGCGCTCAGCAGCTACTTCAGACTCAGTCTTGGCAATGGAGAGACGTATATCTCGCTGGAGCAGGAATTATATCATGTGGAGAGCTACTTGCAAATTCAATGTGTCCGGTATGAGGAAATTCTTGATTATAGGCTTGAGTACGAGGATGGAATCTCGCAACATCAGGTCATACGCTTCATGCTCCAGCCTCTGGTAGAGAACGCCATCTATCATGGCATCAAGCCGCTGGAAGACCAGAGATGCACCATATCTATTCAGGCTTATACCGAAGAGGATAAGCTTGTCGTGTGTGTCGATAATGACGGACTTCCGATCCCGCCAGACAAGCTGGCCAGAATTAATGAGATGCTGGCGGAGGATAGACAGGACGGAGCCGTAACCGGGTTCGGCCTGTATAGCGTGAACCATCGAATTCGTATGCTGCATGGGGATGGTTATGGGCTGATTATAAGCAGCAGCGAGGAACAGACCACCATGACAATCCACCTGCCGTTGAATGCTATAAAAGGGAGTGAGTAACATGTGGAAAATCATGCTCGTAGATGATGAACCCATTATTCGCCGGGGGTTGAGGCAATTTATTGAAAGCAGCCACTATCCGTTCTCCGTCTCTGCAGAAGCCAAGAATGCAGGGGAAGCGATACAGCAATTAGAGCAGCAGCCTGCTCACGTCTGCTTTATTGATATTAATATGCCAAACATGAACGGACTCGATCTGACCAACTTGCTGCACAAGCAATTTCCAGAGCTGGTCGTGGTCATTATCAGCGGTTATGACAATTTTGAGTATGCGCGTCAGGCTGTACAGCTTCATGCCTTTGACTACGTGCTAAAGCCGGTTCCCAAAAGTGATCTGGAGCAGCTCTTATCTCGTCTGAACCAGCATTTGCAGCAGATATTTCCTGACCAGTCTCACACAGAGACACAAAAATCTCCTACACTGGGCCAAAATCTGTCTGGTGGAGACGGGACTTTGCTGATCAACAAGGTCACAGAATATATTAACGACCATTACCAGGACCCCGAGCTGACGATTACCAGAGTGGCCACCTTGATTCATATGAATCCCACCTATCTCAGCAAGCGCATGAAGCAGGAGACCGGACAATCCTTTCTCGATTATGTGACAGGCCTCAGAATAGCCAAGGCCAAAGAGGTGCTGGATCATGCCCCTTCCAACATCAAAATAAACAGCCTTGCCACCAAGGTAGGCTACAAGAGCCAATACTATTTCAGCCGCGTGTTCAAGAACAAGGTGGGGCTGTCTCCGTTGGAGTATAAGAATAGGGGGAGACCCTAAATAGGCTTAGGGCCTCCCTCATGCCTTAATACTTCATTGGTTCATCCGGCATCTCCTTGCATCACGTAAGGTAATCCGTCCTTCCAGCCGATCTCCGTCATCGACAAGTACCAGGAACGGCCCATGTCATTGTTGCCTTGGTAGAACAAGTACGTGCGTCCATCTTCGTCCTTGAACAGGAACGGATGCCCGGACTCACTTTCGTTCCAGGTGCCCGGCTCCCCGTTGGGTAGGAAAGGCTCATCCGACAGCCGTGTCCAGCGTATCCCGTCCTTGCTGACCGCACAGCCGATCTGCTGCGGACAGTTGTTATAGGCTCCCCCATAGAACATGAACAGCTTGCCTTCATGCTCGCACACCGCCGCTGCCTCAATACACTCCTGCTCCCAGGGAAGCTCGGGTTTCAGGATGGATTCGTCGCAAGCCTGCTTCCAGGCGCCACGGCCAAAGCCGGAATCCAGCTCTGCTATTGCTACACCCTGCATCTGAATTTTCCCTTGTGGATCGCGGGTAGCAAAGTACATAAACAGTCGGCCGTCCCATAGGATCACGTCGGCGTCAATTGCCCGGCCATTGTTCCATGCGCCTGTCGGGGAGAACACCGGATTGGAGCTGTCCTTCACAAAATGTAACCCGTCGTCAGATATGGCGTGGCAGATCGCATCGTGGGCTTGATTTCCGTAGGTTTGATAGAACAGATGGACCTTATCCTCAAGCACGATGGCTCCTGGCGCGCATATGCCATTGCGCTCACAATCCTGTTCGGGCATCAACTCACCGATCTTCTCCCAATCCAGAAGATTATCGCTCCGCGCTATCCCAATTCCTCTTCCGATTCCCCAACCCGTATCTGGTTGGTCCGATACAGGCGGCGCCATCGTGTAATACATGTAATAGACGCCATTCAATTTGACAACGGCCGGATCTTTGGCAAAAGATCGTCCCTGATCTGTGTCTGCAAATAACATGGTCATGTTGTTGCCTCCCCTTGAACAGCCATTAATTTTTGACGAATTCCCACATGTCCTTGGCCATAAACGCATTCTCCGAATTATTGCTATACCAATCCGCGTAGAAAGCTTCGAGCTTGTCGCCTCCGGAACTGTTCCATAGGGCTTGCGCATCCTTGTAAGCTTGCTCGATCGTGTAAGAAGGACCGGAGACTACGGCCTTGCTATAAATATCGGCGATTTTTGACACATTGGTATTAATGATGTTGAGGTCCTCGGGCAGCGTTGGCATGTGCTCGCCGTGGGTGATGGGCGCAAATTCTACATCGGCGCTCAGGTTGGCCTCATTATTTTCCTTGATCAGCCTTAGGAAATCCTGTTCCAGGGGCTTCGAAGGATCTAGCTGGCTTTGAATATCTGTGCAGGCGCCCACTTCAATCCGGGATAGCAGCAATTGAAAATCGATATTCCATGATACCTGCTTATTGAATTCCTCGGCATGAATAGGCTGCAAGCATCCATTTGCTCCTAGGGTTGAGTCGACTCCTTCTTCGCCGAAGCGAAGCACCTCACCGGCGGTACGAGAGGCCATGAAATCGATATAAGCCATTGCCGCTTTCGGGTCTTTGGTTCGGGCATTGATAATCGTGGTCATCTGTACCGGGTTGTTGACGCCGATGGCGAACTGACCGAATTCGGACCTCGGCAGTTTGATCGCCTGCACCTCGGCGCTCGGAACGTTAATCTTCAACTGCTCATAATATTGATTGAAGTTGACCAGATCGATTGTCCGGCCTACAAAGATGCCAATTTTGCCATTGTTCCAGTCCTGCTGGGCCTTTTGTCCGTTCTTGTCGGCAAGAAAATCCTTATCGACCAGCCCGGCGTCGTACAGCCGCTTCTTAAAGGCATTGGCCGCATTCTCCTGCTCCCAGCCCCGCACCAGCTTGCCGTTATCCACCACCCATGTAACGTTGCGGAACATCGTGCTGATGGTTCCGCCCGTTTCACCGCTCAGGGCGATGCCGAAGGTATCCTTCACCCCGTTGCCGTCAGGGTCCTGCTCGGTGAAGGCTTTAGCCACCTCGAACAGTTCTTCTGCGGTTTGCGGAACTGGAAGCTCCAGCTTATCCAGCCAGTCCTTGCGAATGAACAGCGACTGGAAGCCGACGAGCGGCGATACCCGTCCGAATTCATACATTTTCCCGTCCGGCTTGACGGCAGCCTTCTTGATTGCGGGGTACTTCTCCAGCAATTGCTTATAATCGGTGCTGCTTTCCTCGATCAATTCATCCACAGGCATAATCATCTTTTGCTGGTACATCTGGTTGCGGAAGCCGGTGTCGAATTCGAATACAACGTCAGGCGCATCTCCGGAAGCAAACAGCAGGTTTAGCTTCTGCACGGCCTCGCCGCGCGGGATGGGCACGTATTTCCCTTTGACGGGTCCGTTCTCGTTAAGCCATTGGGTCCAGCGATTATTATCAATGGTTCCCATCTCTTGAGGGACATTGCCTCGGTCATAGATGGAAATGGAGAGAGTGGGCTTCTCCTTGGACACGGGTGCCGATGTTCCCGTTGCGGAATTACCGCTCTCTTCCTTCGTATTAGAGCAGGCGGCCACTATGGCTGTACAAGCTATAAGGCCCGCCAGTATTAAAGCCAGCTTTGTCATCCTCTTTTTCATTTTGCTTATCCCCCTAATTCGGATAGTTACCCTTTCACGGCGCCAATCATGACACCTTTGACAAAATACTTTTGCAGAAATGGATAAATGACCAGCATAGGTACCACCATGATGATAATGGCTGCCGAATTCACCATTTCCGGCGACAGGATCAATTGCTCGGACGACTCCAGGCCATTCATCTGCGCAAGCATCATCTGGCTCTGAATCATCTGTTGGACTAGCACCGCGATGTTGTATTTTGCAGGATCATTGATGTACATCAGAACGCTGAAGAAGGAATTCCAATATCCTACGCCATAAAATAAGGCTAATGTGGCGAGAACCGGCATGGAGAGCGGCAGGACAATCTGGAGAAGATAACGCCATTCCCCGCATCCATCTATTCGGGAGGCTTCATCAATCTCACCGGGGATATTTTCGATAAACGTCCGCAGAACCATCAAATTGAATACGCTTACGAGTCCTGGCAGCCACAAAGACCAATAGGTATTGATCAGCTCAAGATTCCTGATGGTCAAATAAGTCGGGATCAATCCCCCGCTAAACAGCATCGTAAACACAATGCCAAACATAAACACCCGGCGTCCCCAAAAATAGGATCGTGTAAGCGGGTAGGCGGCAAGGATGGTGAACACCATGCTGAGTGCTACGCCGACGACCGTAATAATCACGCTATTCGTGAGCGAGGCCAGAATAGGGGTGCTCTCAAATAGTTGCGTGTAAGCTGCTAACGACATGTCTACCGGGAACAGGGTAACGCTTCCCGCAGAGACGGCCTGAAGCGAACTGGCCGACAGCGAAGCAATATGCACCAGCGGCAGCAGGCATAACAGGGCAACGGCGGACAGTACCACATATACGCTGACCAAATAGACACGTTCTCCTATTGACGGCTTCATCCCGCGGGCACCTCCTTGTTACCATAATCCATTCCCGAACCTCCTGGCAATGGCGTTGGTGATGAGAACCAGGATCAGAGCAACCAGTGATTCAAACAATCCGATCGCCGCTGTCAGGCTGAACTGCGAACCCATCAATCCGACCTTGTAAATGTAGGTGCTGATCACTTCCGATACATCCGACACGGTAGAATTTTGCAGCATATAAATTTGGTCAAAGCCCACTTCCATGACCCGGCCCATCGCCAATATCAACATGAGTACAATGGTTACCTGCAATCCCGGCAGCGTCACATGACGAATCTGCTTCCATTTGGAGGCCCCGTCGATACTAGCTGCTTCATATAGCGTAGGATCAATATTAGTTAGAGCCGCCAGATAAATAATGGCACTGAAGCCCGCTTCCTTCCAGACACCGGAGCCAACGAAAATGGTTAGCCAGGAGCCTTCGCGATACAAAAAAGGATACGTATGGCCGGTAAGGCTCTCCCACCATCCGCTTACAATGCCGTTTTGCTGAGAGAAGATCGTTACGATAATTCCGCTTACGATAATCCATGAGAAGAAGTGGGGCAGATAAACGAGCGTCTGCACCAGCCGCTTGAACCACATGTGCCCGACCTCATTCAACAGGATGGCGAGAATAATCGGGAATGGAAAGCCAATGATGATCGACATAAGACTTAGCATCAACGTATTACGGATGATCTGAACAGTCGTGGGTGTACTGAACAGGAGACGAAAGTTATCGAATCCAACCCACGGACTATGTACAATGCCATCCATCAAATTGTACTTTTTGAATGCAATGACCACTCCGCCCATCGGCACGTATTTAAAAATGACAAAGAATGCGATAACGGGAATGAACATCAAGAAGAGCGGCAAGTTTCGCCTCCAGATGCGGCTGATGCCAATCACCTCCTGGTCGTTTACTGAAATTCAGACTAGAACCGGACTAGCCTTACTGTGCTGCTTCCTGCAGGATGGCCTCAAGCACATTCTGAATATAGGTCATTCAGAGGACGTTGATCAATTTTCAATTTTCGCCGAATAATCATTACGGTGTGACGTCAAGCGCATTGCAACTGAGATTAAGGAACGACGGCCATAAACAGTTTTCGCTTATAAACTTCTCTGTCACGATGGGCATGGGATCTTTCGGTATTTACCAAATTGTTAATCATGGGAAAATTGGAAATTGATAGTTTTTAATCAACTACCATACATTTAAGAAGAAGTTAAATACTCATTTCATAATAAGGAGGTTAACACGTGGAAAAAGGCAAGAAGCTTAGCAGGGTAGTTCTTCGCGTTTCAATGGCCATCTGCTTGTTTGCAGCTTTGCCGGGATTAACTTATGCCGCACCTGTTCCCATTCACTCTGGTCCGCAATTTGTGGATGGCTATTACGCAGACCCTGATGTACAGAATTATAATGGAACCTATTGGGTGTACCCGACTCGTCCAAGCCAGGTTGGCGAGCCTCCCAGCACAGGCGCCAAATCCATGGACATCTTCTCTTCAACAGATCTGGTCAACTGGACAAAGTATTCAAATGTAATAAGCTCGGCTAACATATCCTGGTTGTCGCATGCATTGTGGGCGCCGAGCGGGGCCTATCGCGATGGGAAGTATTACATTTATTTTGCTGCAAACGCGATCAATGGCGATGGCCAATTAGGCGGAATAGGCGTTGCAGTAGCGGATCAGCCCGAAGGACCATATACCGATGCGATTGGTGCGCCGCTTATTAATGTCGTCAGAAATGGTGCAGGTCCCATGGATCAAGACGTATTTATTGATGATGACGGTCAGGCTTATATGTATTATGGGAGCTGGGGCGAGGCTAATGTCGTCAAGCTGAACGCTGACATGAAGTCGCTTGGAACATGGCCTGATGGTACCGTCTATAAGAAGGTGACGCCCGCCAAAACGGGTAGTAATGACTTTTTTGAGGGACCTAAAGTGTTCAAGAGAAACGGGATATATTATATGACTTATTCCGCCGGTGTGTGGGTAGATTCAACTTATAAAGTCATGTATGCTACCTCTGACTCTGTGACAGGACCGTTTGTGCCCAAAGGCATTATGCTGCATTCTGATGCTACAACCGCCTATGGACCGGGTCATAACGGAATTATAAAGTCGCCTGATTCCGAGGATTGGTACATTTTTTACCATAAGCGTTATCTGAATAATCCGGATTGGGATGCTCGCGTATTAGCCTACGATAAATTTGAGTTTAGTGCAGACAATAGCATTATTCCAGTCGAAATGGCAGTAGGGGATAACTTTAATGATGGAAATGATGTAGGGTGGACCAAACATGGCGGGACATGGACCGTATCAGGAGGTCAATATCATGTAGCGTCAAATCCGGGGGCCAAGGCTCTTCTGGACACCAATTTCTCCAATATGGTGTATGAAGCTGATGTGACGCCGGGCTCCACCGGCAATGCGGGCCTCGTATTCAGGGTATCGAATCCCGGAACGGGTGCCGATGCTTACCAAGGTTACTATGCGGGCCTTGATGTTCCCAATCAGAGGGTGGTCATCGGGAAAGCCAACAACAACTGGACGTCGCTTGCCACGGCTCCTATGAGCCTATCAGCCAATACAACATATCCTATAAAAATTGTTGCGCAAGACACATCCATTAAGGTTTATGTGGGCGATATGGCTACACCTAAGCTTAGCGTTACGGATTCAAGCTATATCGGAGGCAAGATCGGGGTCAGAACGTATAATTCGGCTGCAAAATTCGATAATATTTCAGTGGAAAGCAGTCAATATGAAACAGAAAACATCATGGTTAGTGCAACCTCAGGCGACAAGCATCTCCTGTTCGGAGAAGGGTCCGGTCCAGATCCTAATCTGAGCGGTGGATATGGAGTCATGCTGGAAGCCGATGCCGTTCATGATTATGTGACATACACGGTGAATGTGCCCGAGGCACGCAGCTATAGTGTGAAGGTCGGGGTGAAAAAAGGACCCGGACGGGGGCAGTTCCAGATGTCGGTCAACGGTGTGAATCACGGTTCGGTTCAGGACCTATATGCAAATTTATTGAGCTATGCGGAACTAAGTGTAGCCAATATAACTTTCAGCTCTGCAGGCCAAAAATCCTTCAAGTTTAATGTTGCAGGCAAAAATAACGCAAGCTCCGGATACTTTCTGGGCCTTGATTATATTAAACTAGTACCCAATTGATCTAAGTAAAGAGGACGGTTATGATGAACCGTCCTCTTTACTCCCCCTCGTATATTGCTTGCGATATTCGCCCGGCGGTATTCCTTCGCTTTTCTTGAACGTTCGTATAAATGAGATAACCTGCAAGTAGCCCACCTGCTCACCAATGGTCTGAACGGGCAAATCGGTCTCCGTCAGCAGCCGCTTGGCCTCCGTCATGCGAAGATTCATGACGTAGTCAACGAACCTCTCGCCGGTGCCGGCTTTGAACAGCTTGCTGACGACGCGCGGTGCAAGTCCGAACTCCTCGCCCAGATGATCAAGGGAGATGTCGGGATTGCCGTAATTGCTCTGTAGATAAAGGGCGATCTGCTCTACTATTGGAAATTGCGGCTGACGGTCGCGCCACTCGTGCAGCGATTCTGCAAGCAGGTGCAGCAGTTCGGCCATACTGCGCTGAATTTCGTCGATTAACTCCTTCGCCAATATGGCGGACGGGGTATAGCGACGGAGTGGCTCCACCCATACCGTCATCATCTCCTCCGGCATGTCGTTCATCTCTCTCTTCAGCGAGTAGAACAGATAGTTAACCACCTCTGCCGTCTGCTCTTGCGAAAGCCCATCCCTTCTAATGCCTTCGAACAGTCGTTCGAACTGATCAATCCACGCGGAATCTCCACCTCGCAGCAGCTTCACAACCCCTTTGGCCATGTGCAGATGGGTGTAAAGGTCGCCTTGTACGTTCAGCTTCCAGTCGGATGCCGCGTAGATGCGGCTATAGCCGTGCAACGCCCGGTATTGGCCGGCTTGCATCGCCTCCCGGTATGACCCTCTAATCTCGTCCATCTCGCTTACGGTTGTGCCGATATACAGGGACACTGTGAACTGTAGATTAGCCGCCACCCACTCCTTAAGCTTGTTGGCAATATTCAGTATCTTGGCTTCATTGACCGCGTCCTGAAAGTAGATGATGGAGCAAAGCTGGTCCGCTTGCTTCCACTCAGACCAGACCGCAAGCTCGTGATGACGACAAATCTCCTCCAGCACACCCTGCACAACGAATTTAAACAACGCCTGGTCGCGCTGATTGTAGGCCTTGCTGAATTGCTGGCGATTGTCCAGCATGACCACCAGCACGATGCTGGATGCGAAGGAATGCGGGATGCCCAATTCGTCGGCCTCGCGCTCCCACTCTGCCTCCGACAAGGATAGGCTGCCCGTAAGCAGCTCGTGGAACCAATATCTTTTTCGAATAATAAGGTCGTCCTGATGCTTGGCTTCGTATTCATGGGATTTCTCCATTAAGTTATCCAGCGCAGTGGCGATGAACTGAAACTCGTTATGCTGGCTGCTTTTGCCGAGCTGCAAGCTTCTTCTCAGCGCATAGTGGTCAATGCGGATCATGATTTCTTCAATTGGCTTGTAGTTGCGGTGAGTCACGTATGTCAGCACGATGATGCTTAGCAGGAATGTGATGAGCGCCGGGAGCGTCCAGGCGTCCAGGAAGACCGACATCAGCTTCTGCTCGGACTCCGGAATACCCACGGAGAGATGCCACCCGGTATAATCGGAGCGAATCGTGCTGATCCCCCACGTCGATTGCGGCGGCGTATTCTCTCGGAATAGGGAGGAGCTATCGCCATCGTTAAGCTCCAGATAACCCGAGGCATTGGAATTGACCGTTTGTAGTGCTTGCTGAATGGAGGAGAGCTGGACATTGACCACAACGTAGCCTTTGGGAACCACTGACGTAACAGGCAGAGGTCTGACTAACGTGACGACATTCGCAACTGCGTTCGCTTGATAGAGACGGTACGCCCTGGGCGAAGACCACTTCTTCTCTTCCGGATTGTCTATCGCTCTCGTCAGAAAGTACTCATCGGCGAACGTATCCTTTGGCTTGAGCAAGCCAAAGTTGGAGATGATTTCTTGGCTTGATATTTTGTATATGTATATATCTCCAGTGAGCGGGAACAAAGTGCGAATATCGGTCAGGCGCTCCGTCAACTCGAACATGGTGAAGGGCGGTGTGGGCGCCGTACTGTTCATGTATTCGGTAAGCTTCTCATCCGTCAGCATCTGCTGGACCACAAATTCCTCAATCGACTTCATCGACGAATCCAGAACACTGGACACATGCGAGGCAAAGAGCTCATTGGTATTCTGGAGGCGGACCTTCGTCTCCGACGTCCATTTCACGTAGAATAACAAGATAAGGACGAGCACAAGGAACATCAGAATCGGGGAATAGGACAGCAGCATGCGGTAAAACCATTTTTTCTTGATGTTGTCGAAGCCTCCTTTGCACATTTGAGATTGACTAGTACATTCGACATTAATGACCGATTACCTCCCCTTTTAGAAAGCGCTTACTTTTACAAAGCAGGAGGTTGGAAGCCTCTTTGTAATACTTTCACCCTGTTCCTACCCCTGCCATTGCACTAAAGTAATCCATAGAAACAAGCGAGCTTAGAAAAGGAGTCGAGAGAAATGGCTATTGTGCAATTGAAATCCAACCATCCGCAGCTGTCCTTACTGATCCGCAAGAACCCTGCCTCTGGCATGATGCTGCGTTCCATCCGCAAGGGCATGGCCTATGGGTGGTACACGGATGAACAGACCTTTAACGTCTACTTCAAGGATGCCGATAATGAAATTTCATATAAGGAACATGAGCAGGAGAGCTTTGAATATCTGAACGTATCCCGGTACAATACACCGTTATTTCCGCTGAACGTCATTAATGAGTTTTTCGCTTCGCCGCTGAAGGCGCAGCATGAGCAGGATGTGGAGGGCTTTGAACATACCTTCTTCGTCAATATGATCCATATTGAGCTGCCGCGGTACATTGAATTTTTCGCGAAGCATCTTCCGGACTTTACCTTTGAAATGACCCATCTGGCGCATAAGAGCTATTCGCTCAAGGTGACAACAAGAACGAGTCTGTATCAGTTGCTTCATGTGGTCAGCGTCTTGTGCCTGTTCCTGTCGATGTTCGGCAATGAATTTATCGATATCTCGGATAGCGTGCTGGATAAATACATCAAGAGCCTGCATGTCATGGACGCACCTTTTTATATCCGTCATCTGTTTGTCCGCAATTTCCTCTCTTCCCGGGATCGGTTCAATAAATACAAGACCCTCGTGGAGAAGACGGATCGCTACGATATTCAGTTTGCCTACGGAGGAACGGCGCTGCAACGGAGGAACTATATTGCGGGCAGGCTTGCTTTTGACAAGTCGATATTGGATGTGGGCTGTGGCGAGGGCTTCTATGCCCTTCCGTATGCGAAGAAGATTGAAGGTAGCTATTACGCCGTGGACATTAACGAAGAAGCGCTGGAGAAGGTCAATAGTAAGGCCAAGACACGAGAGATCGACAACATTGTCACGTTCGCTTCCATCGATTTGTTCCTGAAGGATTATAACGGGGAACGGGTCGACATTATTCTTACCGAGGTTATTGAGCATATGAGCCAAGAGGAAGCAGCGGGGCTCATTCGCCAAATCAGCAGTCAGGTGGACTTCGAGCAATTTGTCATCACAACGCCTAATGCGGACTTCAACCGGTATTACGAGCTAGAGGATTTCCGTCACGACGACCACAAGTGGGAAATGGGCAGCGATGCCTTTAAGGAGTGGGTTCAGCAGGTCATTGAAGGCTCCGGGCTGGAGGCTGAATTTGTAGCGATGGGTGATGGGGTTAATGGGACTCAAACGACGCAAGGCGTTATTTTACAGAAAAGGGGAGCTGAATTGTGAAGCTTCAAACAAGGGTACACACCATATTTATGCTGATTGGACCGACGGAATGTGGCAAAACGACGTTTGCCCAAGAGGTACTGATTCCTGGGCTGCGATTTGAGGACCAGAACAGAAAGGTCAAAGCCAATATTCAATACCTGTCCTCGGATCAGATCCGTCAAGAGGTGCTGGGGTATGATTACGATAAATACGAGCAAGTGATGCTGGAGGCCAGTGAGCAGGCATTTCACCTGCTATTCACAAGGCTGAAGATGGTTACCTCTTTCCCGGTAAATGCGGAGTTTGTTATCGTCGATACGACCGGGTTGTCCGAGGATTTCCGGGCTAAGGTGAAGGAGATCGCCTTCGAGAATAACTATAATCTGGAAGCCATTGTCTTCGATTACCGTAAGCGGGAGGATTATTATGCCTCCGAGCGCTCCAAGAAGCTGATTACGAACCATATCAATCGTTTGAAAAAGGAAGTGCTGGGTTCCCTGTCCCGGGAGGGCTATGGCCAAGTTCACAAGGTACGTGCGAAGGACTTCTATTTGTCCGAGCAGGGCACGGCGAATCCAGAATACAACATCGTCATTGAAGATCGGGATGCTTATCTCGCTACCCATCTTCCACAAGATCAACATTACATCATGATCGGTGACGTGCATGAGTGTGTGGATGATTTGAAGGGGCTGCTGATGGATCACGGCTATCGATTTGCCGAGGGCAAGCTGGTAGTCCCGGAGAAGCTGGAGCAGACGAAGCTGGTTCTGGTTGGGGACTGGATTGATAAGGGGAAGCGAACGAAGGAGATCATTGAATTTCTTTACGACCACCAGGAGCATTTCTACTTTGTGCTGGGGAACCACGAGAACTTTGTCTCCAAATACATGAAGGGTGAACTGCAAGGGGTTGATCAGGAATTAGCCCATACGTATTTTGATTCTACGCAGGCACTGGCGAATGATTCGGAGTTACTCTTGAAGTTCACGCAACTGGTTGAGCTTTCCCAGCCCTTCTACCGATATGTCGGGGGCAGTGGATCGTCCTTCTATGTGACCCATGCCCCGTGCCGGAACAAGTATATCGGTAAGCTTGATCCCCATTCCCGGCGGCATCAGCGGAATTTCAGACTGGACAGAGAAGAGCAGGTCGAAGGTCAGCTTGCTTTCCTCAGTCAGGAATCGGTCAAAAATCATCCTTATCATATATTTGGTCATATCGCGGCCAAGCAAGCCTTTAGAGTAGGCAACAAAATTCATATCGATACGGGAGCCGTGCATGGCAATCAGTTAACTTCGGTCAGCATCTCGTTCAAGCCGTTCCTGAAGTCGCATAAATCACGGCAGAGTGTATTTGAAGAGTCTCTGCCTACCTTATTTCAGCAAGAACGCAAGGTAGCTGTTCGTGATTTGGAGGAGGACGATCTGCGAAGACTTCGTTACTGCTCCGCGAACAAGATTAATTTTATATCCGGTACGATGTCCCCGTCTGACAAGAATGAACAGACTCAGGAGTTGGAATCGCTCAAGGCCGGACTGGATTATTTCCGGGAGCGGGGCATTCAGCAGGTGGTCTTGCAGCCTAAGTATATGGGCTCCAGATGTAACATCTACCTGCATGCCAATGTAGAGGAATGTTATGCGGTCAGCCGTAACGGGTACAAGATCAAGCGAGTAGACTTGAGCGAAATCTATGAGACTCTGCTGCACAAGTTTGGTGGCTACATGGAAGCTAACCAGATTGAAATGATGATTCTGGATGGAGAGCTTCTGCCGTGGCAAGCGCTTGGGGCCGGACTGATCGACAAGCAATTCAAGCCTATTGAGCAGGCCTTAGCGACGGAACTTACCTTCTTGCAGGAGAACGGGTTTGAGGAATCGCTGAACAAGCTGGTCTCGGAGTATGATGCCAGTGGGTTCGAACAGGACCAGTATCACATGAACAAGTCGGCATTAAGCGAGAAGTATGGAACCGCCCTGTATCAGAACTACAAGCCTTTGCATGATCTGCGCAAGAGCTTGGTGCCGTTGTCCGAGCATGTTCAGGCTTACCAGAATTACCGGAGACAGCTTGAACTTTATGGAGAAGAGGCGGATATGGAATATAAGCCATTTGCTCTGTTGAAGCTCGTCTATGCCGATGGCCGGGAAGAACTCCCTGATTGGGGTACAGCGCAGATGTACGGCTTCCTGTCCGAAGATGCAGCGCGGTCGCTTGACCTGTCGGAGCCGGGAGCGCTGGAGAGCGCAGAGCAATATTTCTCGCAGTTAACCCTGGAGAATCAGATGGAAGGGATCGTCATTAAGCCGGAACGATGGAATGGCAAGGTCGTGCCTTATATGAAGGTGCGGAACCCGAATTACCTGTCGATCGTCTACGGTTATGACTACAAATTCGAGCATAAATACCGCAAGCTGCTGAAGCAAAAGAATATAAGTAAAAAGCTCCGCACCTCGTTGAACGAAGCGCAATGGGGGAAGCAGATGCTTGCCGTACCGCAGAGCGCAATCACACCTGAGCATGAGGCTTATAAGCAGATTGCCGCCAGCCTGTTATTTGAGGTGGCCCAGGAACGGGAGATTGACCCTCGTCTGTAAAAAGTAAAATCAGCTACATCCTTTGTCCATTTTAATGCTCTATGACAAGGGATTAGCTGGTTTTTTCTGTTCTTGTCAAAGAATCTATTGCGACGCTCGAAAGGTTCAGCTACGATGAAGACATGATGTTGAGGAAGATTAACGCGAATGATGCTTACCTTATAAAGTGAAAAAATTCACAAAATTCATAAGGAGGGATAGCCTTGAAAATCGGGGAGTTCTCCAAGAGGAACCATATTACGCAGGATGCCATTCGCCATTATATTGACCTAGGTCTGTTAGTAGTAGATAAGCGAGGCTCGCACTACCATTTTACCGACAAAAATAAAAGCGAGCTGCAAGACATCCTGATGCTGAAGGAACTGGATTTTAGCTTGAACGAGATTCAGAGCATTTTGTGCTTTAACCGGCTGGAGGGGCAACGCTCGAACGATTTTCGTAATTTTCTCTTATCCTTACTGGAACGGAATAGGGAACGGGTGAATGAGAAGCTTAAGAAGTTTGTCGAGGTTGAACAGATATTGAGACGTAAAATTGAGGAGTTGAATGTCGAAGAACACGACAGAGCGAAGCTGATGGGCTTTCCGCTCTCCTCACTTTCCATGCTGCGCTGCCCTGCTTGCCGGAAGTCGCTGCAAATTGGGGGTGGCTCCATTGAGCACCATATGCTGCTTCAGGCGGAGGTCTTCTGCGAGTGTAGTTATCAAGCCGTTGTGGAAGATGGCATCTTCATTGACCGCAGAGCGGTGAGAACAAGGATTTTGCCTACCAAGAAAGAATTTCTGGAGTCGGCCTCCCCGCAGTACATTAATTTATTGTATAACGGCACAACGACGCTGATAGATCATATTCAAGGGCACGCCGGTCCTATGGAGTATATTCTTGAGCTGGATAGCTGTGTTGGTCGCTTTCTGATGCGGTATATGGAGCATTTGAAGGAAGGGACAACCTATATTTTACTCAGTACGGATTTGGAGCGATTGACCTCCTTGAAGCAGAATCTGGAGCGGGAGTATGCAGACAAGCATTTTATCTTTCTCTGCTGCGATCTGACCCAGCTTCCTCTGGCCGAAGGCTCCATCGACCGGATTGTAAGCCAAGGCATGTTGCCTAAATCCGAGCATACTAATAATCAGTTCCTTCCCGCTCTGGTCTCACCGTTATTGAAGCCACAGGGAGTGCTCGCCGGGGCCTTTTGGCATCTTGGGGTCCGTCCGTATCACAGTAGGCCCCCGCTGGTAGGGACTCAGGAATATACGAACCGGCAGGAGCTCATGGACGAGATTGAACAGCTTGATCTTTCGCAGTTGGATGTAGAGGAGTTAGGACCCGTAGTCGACAGTAGCCCCTATCTTGTCTTCAGGGATCAGGAGCAATACTTAATGCTCTACGCCGGCGTGAAGCATGGTAGCTATGAGGTGCTTCCCAGACCTGTAAATCGCGAGGTTCAGCCGTCCAGGCACAGAATTTCCTAACCCTACGGCAAACATGGGGTTGACCCCATGTTTTAAGGGATAAGCTTCAATTATTAAGTTATTTTTTTCACAAATACAAATTGACTTGGTGAACACCCCACTATGTACACTTAGCTTGTAACATAAGCACAGCCATAGGGGGAACAATCATGAAGGCAATTAGGAAAAAGATAGTCATGGTAATGATGGGCGCTCTGCTGGTACTCAGCTTGGCTGCTTGCGGGAATGCAGCAAATAACGGCAATCAGGCAGCCAATGAAGCACCCGGCACCGGCATCTACAAGGCGGGGACGTATACAGCAGTAGCTAAGGGAAATAACGGTGACGTTAAGGTTGAAGTTGTATTTGATGCCAATCAAATCATCTCCGTTACCGTGAAGGATCATCAAGAAACTCAAGGAATCAGTGATCCGGCGATGGAGAAAATACCGCAAGGCATCGTGACGGGCCAGACCCTGGCAGTTGATGTTGTTTCAGGCGCGACCAATAGCTCTAATGCGATTCTGGCAGCAGTTGAGGATTGTGTGAAGCAAGCGGGTGGCGATATTGATGCTCTAAAAGTAGCTGCTACAGTCAATGAAGGAGACAAGGTAGAGAAGGAAATGTCTACGGATGTCGTCATTATTGGTGCGGGCGGTACTGGGCTTGCCGCAGCAGGTTCGGCTTTTGAACAAGGTGCCAAGGTGATTGTCTTGGAGAAGCAAGGTAATGTCGGCGGATCTACTGCACTGTCCGGCGGGGGAATTGCCGCAACAGGCACCCGCTTCCAGGAGGAGATTGGCGTGAAGGATACGCCTGAGGACTGGATGAAGCTATGGAAGGAACGCCAAAGCACCAGCAATCCAGGCAGCCTCTACCCTGACTATGATCGGGTAGCGAAATATATGGATGATGCCGTAGATACAACTCACTGGTTGGTCGACTATATGAATCATAAATATGCAAGGGTCGAGGGATACGGGGTGGACCCTGTTGCACGTCTACACTTTCCTGAGAAGGGCGGGGCCGAATTAATCTCCAATCTGGAGAAGACCGTTCGGGAGAAAGGAATCGACATATTACTGGAGACTCCGGCCACCGAGCTTCTGACGGATGCGCAGGGGGCGGTCGTGGGCGTCAAGGCGGAAAATGCGGAAGGCACGCTGACTGTGCATGCCAAGAAGGTGATCATTGCCTCGGGTGGTTTTGCCAAGAATGAGGAAATGATGCAGCGATTCCTGCCTCAGTTCGTCGAAGATATAGATATCAGTGCAGCGGCAGCGGGCAGTACCGGAGACGGCATTTTAATGGCGGAGAAGATCGGGGCAGCCCTGTATGAGGACCCCTGGATTATTGGCCTTGGCATGGGCAGCCGCATCCAGCAATTGGGCGGACTAAGCTGGGATACCACGAAGATTCTGGTAAATGAACAAGGGCAACGCTTCTTCAATGAGAACAGCCATTACGCTATTGTGACTAACCAGGTGGTGAACCAGGAACAAGTGTGGATGGTGATCGATTCCAGTGAGGCCAATGCCAAGACCATTGCCTCGATTCAAGAGCTACTGCCTAATAATGAGATCGCCACAGGCGGGACTTTACAGGAACTGGCCGAAGCTATGAAGGTGCCAGCAGATACCTTGACGGAGACCGTGGACACCTTCAATAGTGGGGTTGCTTCCGGCAAGGATGCCTTCAACAAGCAGAAAGAAACTCTTGTCGCAGTGGCCAAGGCTCCCTACTATGCCTTCAAATTTTATCCCAAAACCATGGGAACCTTTGGTGGCGTGAAGGTGGATGAACAATACCGCGTATTGACGGAAAATGGAGCGCCTATCCCGAACCTATACGCTGGTGGAGAAGCAGCAAATCGCTTCATTTATAACCAGGTGTATATGTCTGGCAGCGCGGTGCAATATGCGTTGACGAGTGGTAGATTGAGTGGGGCGAATGCAGCTAATGCCATTAAGGAAGGCAATTAAAGAGTAGCTCCACGTATATAAAATAAGAGAGCACCTGTCGGATGAAGTCTCCGATGAAGGGTGCTCTTTTCGTTATGAAGACAGCTCTTCGCTCTCCGTCTCGGTGGCCTGATATCGCGCCAGAGCCTTCGTTGCGGCCTCCAGCATGCGCTTCTTCAAATAGTTCCCTTCAATGACCCGGACACGTTTGCCAAGGAAGCGGATTTTGGACAACAGATATTCGGCCTCATCGCCGAACACGACAACACGGATGCGATAGATATCCTGCTCGGCATCGTATTCCACCTGCTTCTCAAAGCTGGAGAAGGCATACAAGATGCGGGATAGCTCCTCATTATAGAGCTGAACTACTTCGATGAGTACCTGGTTTTTTCGTGAATCCAGAAGGGTCCCCATTCTCTCCACCATAGCCTCTACGGCTGCGGGGGGAACGGCTTCCTCCGTTAATTCTTGAATCTTGGCCAGTCGGGTACTCATCAGGGCACGATTGCGGGAACGGTACCATAGCAAATACCATTCTCGCTTTACCATGGAATACTCCAGCTTGTACGGAATGCCATGGTGGTCTGTTCGGGCCTCCCCGTTCTTCACCTTATAGCTTAGACGAATACCCGATTTGTTCATGATGAGCCGCCGTAAAGGACGCAGGAGGGGATGAACCACCTGGCGCTCCACGCTTCCTGCCTTCTGAATGAGGTGAAGCGAGATGTCCATGGCCTGTTCAGGCTCCAGAATTTGTTGCAGCTTCGTGAGGGTCTCAGGCGTGAAGGCATCCTGGGCCGCAGGATGCTCCAGCATCGTCTTCAGCCAGGCCCGTTCATGGCTGGTTATCATTATCGTTCCACTATGCTCCAGACGCGAAATAATCTGGTGGCTGAACAGCTTCTCAAATAGATTCATAATAGCTCTGAATCTCCTTCCATTCGGCAATCATGTCCTGACGGAAACGGCGGGGCTCCAAAATCTCGCAACTGGAGCCGAAGCTGCGTAGCCAGGGCTTGATTTCAATTGTGCCGTTGACCATAATCTCGTAGATAAACGAAGTATCATCTTCATCAACGATCTGTCCCCATTGCCCTTGCAGCAGCACCCGTTCCTTGATGAAATTAGGCTCAGAGCCCCCAGGGTTATAGAAGCGGGCGCGCACCATGATTGGTTTGCCGGTATCGATGAGCCAACTGTACTTTAGCTTATCGGCTAGCTCTGCCTTTTTCTGCTCATGCCAAGCTCCCTCAACAGTCTCGGCTTCCTCCAGTTGAGTGATGCCCTCCATACGGTATTTGCGAATGCCCTGCCGTCCATGGGACAACAGATACCATCTGCCGTATTGATGATCATATACCAGCTTCAGCGGGAGGGTAATCTCTCGTTTGGAGGTCGTATTCCGCTCAAATAAAGGGTTGGTATTTTGCGAATTATAACTGCGGTCCGACTTGGGCGAGAAATATTCAAAGCGCACCTTACGATGGTCCCGAATGGCCTGGAGCAAGGTAAACAGATGAGCTTCATCCAGAATTCTTGAGTAGTAATGATATTTATACAGGAAGGCCTCGGCTTCCACCGCACTTGCGATTTGCGGGTTTTGTAGCAGATGCTTCTTCAGTCCATCGCGCAGCAGGTATCCCTGAACCGAGGGCACCTGCGTATTGGCCATGACATCGATGAAGTCATACAGGTCAACCAATTCCTCGTCTGACAAGCAGCGCACCAAGTCGTCCTGAATGCGATACTTGTAGGGGCGTGGCCCTGGCTCCTTTTTGACGACGCCTACCGCCTCCAGATATTTGAGATCAGAGCGAATCGTCTTCTCGTCAGGCAGAGCAAGATCAGACGGTAAGCTGTCACAGCATAAATCCAGCAGTTCCATGGCAGTCAGCGCTTGTTCGTTCATCGCGCTCAGCAGTAGTGAAATGCGTTCACTTTCGGATTCCTTCACCGATTTGGTGCGGAACAAGAATAATAATAAAGGATCGGTGGAGTCATGATAGCTATAGTGCAAGAGATCAGCGAATTCCTTGCTTGGTTCCTCGGATGCTGAAGCATGAAGGGAAGTGGCGGCTTCCTTCAGCTTGCGCGTGGTTTTATCAAAGGTATGTACAGAAATGCCCAGCCGCTCGGCGAATTGTTTGCGGTTGAACGCGCCGCTCGTTAAGACAAGCATTCGCAGAAATTGAATTTCTTTGTCAAAGCTTTCCTTAGCCATAATGTCCCCTCGAATCGATATGCGGTCTTAATCCCATTATAACAGGAGAAGCGAATAGAGCGCCCGATGCGGGCATTTTTAGGCCATTCGTCATACTTGTGCCATGTTCGCCTGGTCGGTGATCAGCGATAATCGGTATTAAGAAGTGTGGTGAACAAGTCACCCACCAAGGAAGGGGGCTTTCTCATGCCAGACATGAAGGAGCACATCAGAACAGAGCTGAACCGCATCGAACAAACCGAAAATGTCAAAATCCTGTATGCCTGCGAATCGGGCAGTCGAGCATGGGGATTCCCCTCCCAGGACAGTGATTATGATGTAAGGTTTGTTTATGTCCGGCCGCAGGCCTGGTATTTATCCATACTAGAGCAACGGGATGTCATTGAACGCCCAATCAGCGAAATGCTGGATATTCATGGCTGGGATGTGAAGAAGGCGTTGAACCTGTTTCGCAAGTCCAATCCACCCCTGCTGGAATGGCTGCATTCACCGATCATTTACAAAGAAGAGCAAGCATGGGCCAAACGGATGCGGGACATCTCTCCCTGGACGTTCTCGCCTAAGTCATGCGTTTATCATTATATGCATATGGCCTCGGGCAATTATCGGGGATATCTGCAAGGGGAGCAAGTCAAGATCAAGAAATACTTTTACGTGCTGAGACCGCTGCTGGCTTGTCAATGGATTGAGAAATATGAGACGATGCCGCCGGTAGAATTCGATCAACTTGTCGATGAGCTGGTGCCGCGAGACAGCGAGCTGATGAACGAGATTCAGCGCTTGCTAGTACGGAAGAAGGCAGGGGAGGAACTCGACTATGAGCCGCAAATTCAAGCGATTGATCAATTTCTGAGGGAGAGTATCGCCTACTACGAGCAGAACACGTCTGCCATGAAGACCACAGCACCTATTGCCCCGGATCAGCTTGATGAATTGTTTCGGACGACGCTCCAAGAAGCCTGGAGCGAAGTGAAGTAAAACGCGGTGAGGTGAACAACGCATAAGGCCCCTCCTTCATCAGATGAGGAGGGGCCTCATCGCCCACATGTCAAGCACTGATAGTGGTGTTAAGCCTTAATTATATGGTTTTCAATTTCCTTTTCAGAAAATCGAGGATGAATTCACTGATCTCTAGAACATGTGTTTCAAGAGCAAAATGCCCTGTGTCCAGCAGATGGACTTCCGCCGATGGGATATCACGCTTATAAGCCGCTGCGCCGGCGGGGAGAAAGGCAGGATCGTTTTTGCCCCACACAGCTAACAAAGCAGGCTGATGTTGGCGGAAGTAGGCTTGAAATTCAGGATAAAGCTCTACATTTGATTTATAATCCAGAATCAAGTCCAGTTGAATTTCCTCAGCCTCCGGGCGTGCCATGTAAGCAATATCCAGAGAATATCCATCCGGCGAAACCAGGCCGGCATCTGTGCCGTGAAGGTACTGAAATTCGCGAATCGTGTCGGGACTTAAGGAACTGCGGCAGGCTTCACGGTGTTCCGGCGTTGGGGAATGCCAGTAGGTCTCCCAATCTCCCCAGGCATCACTGAATCCATCCAGATAAGCATTACCATTCTGGCTGATGATGGCCAGAACCCGTTCCGGGTGGGCCATGGCCAAGCGATAACCGACAGGTGCGCCGTAATCAAATACATAAAGTATATATTGTTGAAGCGATAGAGCTTCCGTGAATCCTTCAATCACCTCAAACAGGCTGTTGAATGTGAATTCAAACTGGCTGCGTGACGGTGTTGTGGTGTGCCCGAATCCAGCGAGGTCAGGAGCGATGACACGGTAGTGTTTGGCTAGTTGGGGAATAAGATTGCGGAACATATGACTTGAGGTAGGAAACCCATGCAACAATAACATGACTTGACCCTCCTTCGGCCCCGCTTCACGATAGAAAACCTCGACATCCCCAACCTTCTGACGTTGATATGAAATGTTCATCATGATCTCTCCTTTTCCCAAGTGAGTGTGATATTTCGTGAATACGCTGAACTTGCTCCAGTTGGCTTTGCTGTAGCCTTATTGTATACTGGAGGCAACTATTTTACTAACGAATGATCACGATGCTTACTATTCTAAAATAAAATACATCAGGGAGAAGGGAATCCATGTGATTCATATGATCCATTTGTTAGAGGGGCGCTACTTTCAGGCCTTTATTGCCCTGTTGGAAGAGAAGAGCTTCAGCCGCGCGGCGGAGCGTTTGGGTTATGTTCAGTCCACCGTCACCACCCATATTCAGCAGTTGGAGAAAATCAGCGGACAGAAATTGTTTCACCGGTACCCGCGAGGGGTGGAACCTACGGAAGCAGGCAAAGTATTTGCCAAATATGCCTATCAGTATGCTCATTTGGCTCATTCCCTGGGAGAGAGTATGGCTAAGCTGGAGCAGCCCTCCGGGACGGTGAGTCTTCGTGTCCAGGAATCCTTTTTCCTAACCAGATTGCTCCCGTTCGTCCGAGAATATACAAGAAACTTTCCTAATGTGAAATTGTATATTGAACAAGGAGCGCATCAGGATATTGTAAACGGCGCTCTGGATTATGCCCTGGATTTCGGGATTGTTCCAGCAAATCCGCAGCGGCATGACCTGCTCTTCTATCCGATGAAGGAGGAGACGATTGTATTTGTTACCTCAGGGGACTTGGCTGGGAAAATAGAGCGCGAGGGCGTTCAGCTTCTGAATGATGAACTCTTTATCAGCAACGGGATGTCCTGCTTGTACCATACAACGGCGATAGATGTGTTGAAGGAGGCAGGGATTACGGTTAGGGATGCCCTTGAAATGCCTAGTCTTGAAATGATTAAGCAGATGGTCATTTGTGGAAGAGGTTACGCTCTGGTGCCTGAAATAGCCATCACTAAGGAGCTTGGGGCGGGAGTGCTCAAGCGGCTGCCGTTTGACGCGGAAATGAGCTTTGTACATGGGCTGATTGTTCATAGAAACCGTGAGCTAAGCTATACGGCCAGAAGCTTTCAGCAAGAACTTTTGAATTACTTTAATCCGCAACTAGCCGACAAATAACAACAGGCAGTCGCCGACTGAAAACATCGGTAACTGCCTGTTAGTGGTTGATTTAAGTCTAAAGCTGAATTTTCAGTGTATCATGCGAAAGGTTAACCCCGGCTGACCGGCTAATGGCCAGCTTCTGATCCTCTGAGAACCCGATGGTCTCGCCGTCATGCAAGGTAACATCCGCACTAATAATGTACCAGGCGATATCGGCCAGGAAGTCACGCAGTTCCGCTGGCTCATAGGGGCTGTCCAGCACCTCGATTTCGTCCTTGCCAAAGTTTTGGAGTCCGATCGTATACCCGCTGATGCCGTTCTCGGTGCGCAACAAGCCGAAATAGATCACATTCAGTAACGGGAATTGATCATGTTGCTTCATGTTCTCCGTCACTTCCTGGAAGAACTCAGGCTGGAACACAGTGCCGGAGGTATAGATGCCGATGGCATTGGGCAGCTTGAGACAACTGGAGACCAGCTTGGTATAGACGGCAGCAGCGTCCAGTTGCGAGGCTTCCCGTTTGAATACGGCAACGATGAGCTGCGCAACATGCGTCTCGGTGACTTGGACGGCTTGCGGCCAGAGATAGTTGGTCGCTGCGTTGAGTACGGCTTCATCATCCGGCACCGGAGCATTGATGAAGCTGACCGCCATCATGCAGCCCTCAGCCTCGAAGACCAAGGGAGGAGGGCCGTCGGAGTCGGCCTCTGCCTGGGCTTCTTCCTTCTCCGTCTCCGATACGGTGATATTCCAGTCGTTTTGCAAATGGGTCTTTAATTGCTCAACATCAAATGCTGATGAATTCAGGAGGACAAAGCCATTAAAGACACCGCCGGAGCGATTATCCCCCTCTGTCTCTGATTCGGCTTCTCCGTCCGTAGTACCTTGGGCGGCCTCGTAAGCAGCAGCTTGCTTCATCCAATACTCACGAACCATCTCCACCATCTTGATGGCCTCAGCCTCTGCGGTATTCGGGTCATAGGGCTGCATTTCGCTGAAGATGTGACCGCAATGTTCCGTATCCTCAGGCGTCTCGTAACCGCCACATACGGCCAGCAGCCAGCCCCCCAGCATGTTCTTCTTGTACTTGAATATGTAATATTGCATGTCATGTCGCTCGAATTGTCCTGCCACCTCGATTTTATGAGGCTTGCGTCCTAGCTCATTCTCATGGGCCAACCACTCCACCATGGACTCCATAGCTGCCTGCTGCTGCACCGTCATCAAATCTTCTCCTTTACAGTGACTCCCTACAGGAGTGCAATAAGTTAACTTATTATATCAGTTCCAGCGACTAGAAGACTATCGGACGTGGGGGCTATTGTCTCCATGTTTGTTGCTTTGTAAATCTATGAAAATTCAAAATTGTTGAATTAATTGAAAGAAAATAGGTGAACAACCTGGTGATTATGTTACGTATACATAGCTCATGATATGGAGTTAAAATAGGGGACTGGTCATCCGGTACTGAGCTAGAGGGACCGAGACATAACATGAATTAGAAAAAAGGTGCGCGGGATTATCCCTGTGCCGTTTTTGTGCAAATAGTAGCGGTTGTACGATTTAATCTGGGAGGGCGTATCTATTAACAGGAAAAAGTCCCGTTAAATAGCTCATATGTCTGAAAAAAGGACCATTATAGGGAATTTATCCCTATAATCATACTGAATTAGCCAACTTAGCATGAAAACCTCTAAATTAGCAGGAGGATTTCCTGTTATATTCGATATTAGGTGAGAAAATGGATGATTAGCAGGAGGATTTCCCGTTAGTGGTAAATTCGGTTCGCGAAAGAGCAATTATGTAGCAATCACGGGGAGAATAAGAAAAAAAACACCTTCAAAAGGTGTTTTTAAAAATCTTTCTCCAAGCTAGCCTTCTCCTTCAACAAATCCCTGATCTCCGTCAGCAAAATCTCTTCCTTGCTTGGAGCGGGTGGGGCAGCGGGCTTCTTCTCTTCCGCGTGCTTGAAGCGGCTGATCAGCTTGACGAACAGGAAGATGGACATGGCAATGATGAAGAAATCAAGGACTGTTTGCAGGAAGTTACCGTAATTCAGTACGGCATCCCCATATGTAAACTGAAGTCCGCCCAAATTAACGCCGCCCAGCAGCAGGCCGATGATCGGGGTAATCAAATCCTCAACCACCGAGGTGACAATCTTCCCGAAGGCTGCACCGATGATCACCCCTATGGCGAGGTCGAGAACGTTGCCCTTGAGCGCAAAGGCCTTAAACTCTTTCCACATGATAACTCTCCTTCGTGTAAGGGGGCTTAAGCAGCCGTAGCCGGGCTCCCTCTATTTTGTAAAATTATATAGCAGAGCAGGACAAGCTTCAAGTTGGAAAGCAATTTAGGTTATGATGGAGGGGAGAATAGCCCGACCATGAAACGAAGAGGCAGGGAGAAGCGCGATGAAATACGATTGCTTGATCGTGGACGACGAGGAAGTGCTCGCCGAGACCACGAATGAATATTTGAATATGTTTGATGTCCGGTCCGCCTATGTCACCAGTAGAGAGGCTTGCCTGGCTTTTCTGAGTGAGCATGAAGCCTCTTTAATCCTGCTGGATATTAATTTGGGGGACGCCTCGGGCTTTGAATTGTGCAAAAAGCTGCGCCAGACCACGGATATCCCCATCTTATTCATTAGCGCCAGATCTAGCGATGACGACATCCTCATTGCGCTGAACATCGGCGGAGACGATTATATTCAGAAGCCGTACACCCTAAGCGTGTTGCTGGCCAAGGTCAAGGCCGTTCTTAAGCGTTATGGCGGAAGCCAGACGGAGACGGAAAGGGAAACCCTGGAGTTCGGCGATGTGTTCATCGACGTCCATCGGGGATACGCGACTGTCAGGGGGCAGGAGATTAAGCTAAAGACCATGGAATTCAAGCTCCTGTGTTATCTGGCCCGCAACAAGAACCGCGTAATCCCTAAGGAGGAGCTATTCCGCAGCGTGTGGGAGGACTCTTTCACCGGCGATGGGACCTTGAACGTACATATTCGGCATTTGCGGGAGAAGATTGAGGCCCAGCCGCACCAACCTAGGTATATTCAAACGATTTGGGGAACGGGATACAAGCTGGAGGACCTTGGTCGATGAAATGGAAAACCTTAGTGGTCATGCTACTGCTTATTCTAATCCTAGGTACGGTAGCGGTAGGAGTGCAGTTGCAGACCCCGCTCCGGACCGAAGTGGATACCGTCGCGTTGAACGAGCTTATTCATACAGCCCAGGCTAACTGGCCTGCTGTGCATGAGGGAGATTACGAAGCCATCGCCTATCCGTTTGCCATTCTGGACGCTTCCGGCAGCCTGTTGATGGAATCCGAGAAGGGGCTGTTTACAAGCCGGGAAGCTGCTTTTCGCCAGAGAATGCCGATAGCCGACATTAGCGTAGGTAATGGGCGGGTAGGGGAAGTCATTATGTACAACGATGTGCAGGTGGGAATTCGTGACATCCAGCAGCGATTAGCTGGTTTTACCGGGATATTCGGGTTAGCGATAGCCCTGATCGGTGAATTTTACCTGCTTGTTCTCTATAGGACGGTCATACGGCCGTTTCAACAGCTACAGAGCTTTGCTCGCAGCATAGCTCGGGGTCAGTTGGACACGCCATTACGGATGAAGCGGGATAATTGGTTCGGGGCTTTTACAGAGAGCTTCGATCTGCTACGGGAGGAACTCGCTACCGCCAAGCAAGGCGAATACGAGGCTAATCGCAGCAAGAAGGAATTGGTGGCTACGCTCAGTCATGATATTAAGACGCCAATTGCTTCTATTAAAGCCATTAGTGAATTGTTGCTTCTGCGGATGACGGAGGAGAAGACGGCGAAGCAGATCAGCACGATTCACGCCAAGGCGGAACAGATCAATGTCCTGATTACGGACATGTTCCATGCCACGCTGGAGGAACTGAGTGAGCTTAGAGTTAAGCCTGTAGAAGCCTATAGCACGGTGCTGGAAGGCATGATCGCGGATGCCAACATCGACGAACGGATTAGTAGCGATCCTATTCCACGCAGTATGCTGCGAGTAGATACGGTTCGGCTTCAGCAGGTGCTGGACAATGTGATCAGTAATTCCTTGAAATATGCCGGAACCTCCATTCACGTTCACAGTGAGCTGATGCCAGATCATCTCAGGCTACAAATCGACGACTACGGTCCTGGTGTTCCTGCGGAAGAGCTGCCGCTGCTAACGAATAAATACTATCGTGGACAGCAAGCTGCCGGGCGCAGTGGTGCCGGACTTGGCTTATACATATCCCGCTATTTCATGGAGCAGATGGGTGGAGCCCTGGAATGTAAGAACCGGGAGGATGGGTTTTCAGTCATTTTGCGCATTCCGTTGGCTTCCTGAATCGAATTAAGAAATGGTTAAGGAATACGCAAAGATCGGCTAAGAATTGCCCCATTATAATCAGGGTATGGTAACACAACATCCCGAACGGAGGGCATATGATGGGACATTCAATACTAAGAACAGATAAATTGTGCAAAAGCTTCTCCAGCAGCGGAGTACAGCAGCATGTGCTGAAGAATCTGGATTTGGAAATACAAGCCGGGGACTTCACGGTCATTATGGGTAGCTCAGGCTCGGGAAAGTCAACACTGCTCTACACGTTATCCGGTATGGATAAGCCAACCATGGGCGACATTTATTTCGGAGACCGTTCTTTGTCTGGCTTAAGCAACGATCAACTGGCCATATTCAGAAGACAGCACTGCGGGTTTGTCTTTCAGCAAATTCATCTTCTGGACAATATGAGTGTGCTGGATAATGTACTGGCCGGAGGATTGCTGGTGAGCAAGGATAAGCGTAGCGTTGCTGCTAAGGCACGGAAGCTGTTAACTCAAGTAGGGTTGCCGGCAACCGCATGGGGCAAATTCCCCTCGCAAATCTCCGGGGGAGAGGCGCAGCGGGCAGCGATTGCACGGGCGTTAATAAATCGGCCTCAGATCGTATTTGCCGATGAACCCACAGGGGCGTTGAATTCAGCGACAAGCACGCTGGTTCTGGACGTACTGACAGAGGTGCATCAGAGTGGGCAAAGCCTGATCATGGTCACCCATGATATCAAGTCTGCGCTTCGGGGGAACCGGGTAATTTACCTGCGCGATGGTATTATTTGCGGGGATTTACGTCTGGAGCCGTATGCCACTGATGAACTGACGGCCAGAAATGAGAAGCTGAAAGCTTTTCTTACCGAGATGGGGTGGTAACGAGTGCATGTACTCAAGCTGGTTATCGCCAATATTCGTAAGGGTAAGAGTGCCGCCTCTTCGCTGGCCTTGCTGATTCTGATCTCAGCAGTGCTCCTGAACGTAGGGCTCACCATCATGTTCAGCATCCAGACCTTCTATGATGAGAAGGTCGAGGAATTGCAGGAAGCACACGCGGCCATCATGATGAAGCAAGATAGCCGTGTAGCAGGGCCATTGAATTTCTTGAAGAGCTATCCGGGCGTAGAGGGAGCCTTGCAGGAGGACGTTTTGCTGCTGACTTCGGCCCAGTTCCAGTACAGCAATAGTGAGTTGACCTCAGACGTTGCATTATTAAACGCCGAGACGGATCGGGATTTCCCAAGATTAAAATTCACGGAACGGTTGGATTCAATTTCTGACCAGGATATTTATTTGCCATATCGCTTCAAGTTGGGTGCGGGCTACAAGCTGGGAGACACCTTCGAGTTCAGCTATGCCGACCAGACCTATAACTACCGAATTGCCGGATTCTTTGAATCGGCCCTGCTGGGCAATATCGATATGGGCATGATCAAGTTCATGCTTCCGGATGCAGCTTATGGCTCCTTGGAGCAGAAGCTGGGCGCAGGGGCGCAGGCCTCGTTGTTATCGGTTCGTCTGGAGCACAGTGCCGATTCGCCGAAGTTGATCGACGCGTATTCCAAGCAGTTTGAGACAGGAGCCAGCCGGGGTGGGGAACTGTATTGGAGTGGCGATGTGGTAATGGTGATGTCAGCCAATACGATGACCATCAATATCGTGGCTATGATCCTGGTTGCTTTTGCCGCCATCGTTGTGCTGGTCTCCTTAATCGTCATCCATTTCCGCATTGCTAACAGCATTGAGGATGGGATTGTGAACATCGGCATATTAAAATCACTCGGGTATACCAGCCGGGAAATTCGTGGATCGATGCTTGCCCAGTTTGCTGGTATTGCCTTGCTGTCGAGCTTGCTAGGGATTGTGTTGTCCTATTGGATCATGCCGGTATTTGGCGGCATCATTTCCTCTTTGGCGGGACTGCTCTGGACGATGCGGGTGGACGTGGGACTACATGCTTTTAGTATCCTGTTAATTCTGGTGACGGTCCTGGCGGTAACCCTGTGGAGCTCCCGGCGTATTCGTTTTCTTCAGCCGGTTGAAGCGTTGCGTGGTGGCCTGGCTGCTCATAGCTTCCGCAAGAACTTCGTTCCACTGGATAAGTCGAGTGGGGGGCTCACATGGATGCTGGCCTGTAAGGCAGCCTTGGGTAGCTTGAAGCAAAACCTGCTGATTGCCTGCATCATTGCCGCGATTACTTTTGCCTCCGTCTTTGCGGTGGTCCTGTATTACAATGTGGGGGCAGACAGAACAACCTTTATTCAATTGGTAGGTTCAGAGACGGCCGAAGTAGTTGCCATCACGAAGCCGGGCACCGATAGTGCTGAATTCATCAAAGAGGTTGAGGCGATGGAAGGCGTCGTCAAGGCTACGATCTTGGATGTGACGATGATGGAGATTGAAGGTAACCGCTACTACACGCAAGTAACTGAGGACTTCAGTCGTCTGGAGAACAATACCGTTTATGAAGGGCGTTATCCAAAATACAATAATGAGATTGTCATATCCGGTGCCATTTCCAAGCAAATTGGCAAAGGTATTGGTGACACGGTGAGCGTGACTGTACAAGGAAAGACAGAGACCTATCTGGTGACGGGGTTAAGCCAATCGATTAATTTCTTGGGCTTAGTCGCATCCATCACCAAGGAAGGCATTGAGCAGATGGCTCCGGATTATGAGAGCAGCGTGTTCAATATTTATCTGGACCAGACATCAACAGTGGCCTTTATCAAGCAGCTTCATGCCCAATTGGGAGAGCATTTGGATTCGGTGACGGACCTGGAGGAGGTATTCAACAGCCAGAGCAGCATCTATATCACGGCTTTGTTCTCTGTCATGGTGCTGATTCTGACCATTACCTCGATTGTCGTTATATTGATCTTGTATCTCGTCATTAAGACGATGATCCTTAAGCGCCGCAGAGAGCTTGGCATCTATAAAGCCATCGGCTATACGACGCTGCAACTGACGAACCAGATTGCACTAAGCTTCGTCCCTGTCGTCGTGACCGGTATTGTCGTCGGCAGCGTAGTCGGCTACATTTTCACCAATCCCTTGCTAGCCTTCCTGTTGTCTAGTGCAGGCATCTTCAATGTTGACTTCAATGTGCCATTGACGGGGGTCGTTATCCTGGGTCTGGGCATCACCGCCCTGGCCTATGCCGTCTCGCTTCTGGTCTCCTCAAGAATCCGGCACATCAGCACGTATGAGTTGATTACGGAGTAGGGATGGGGGAAGTGAGGTGAACTGACATGGCGGCCAATCGATTGCCGGCCAGTACGTAGCTTTAAGTGAAACGGCTTGCAACCATAGCATCACCCATCTTGCGGCCCAGGGTGAACATCACTTACCGGATGCTAGAGAAGTTCCTTCTCTCCGCATTAAAATAGCTGTAAAGTAGTAAGGATCGACGACCTCTGCGTGATGCAGAGGTCGGTTTTTCTGATCTTATATATTACACGCCCACCCCCCCTAGGAATCCGGCTATGCTAAAATGTCAGTAACATCATCCGCTTGGACCAGAACTTCTGAAGATGAGGGGAGAAGCCATGCAGACAATTATCGTTAAATTGAATCCTGCGTTGATGAGGAATCCTGATTTGGATATACGTTATGTTTTGCCGGATACGGTGGAGACTTATACGAATAAGAGCATTATGGATCAGGGGTATGATTATTTGAATGATCCTAGCCACAGCTTAGCAATCTGGCTGAGCTGCATGAATGCAGAGCGTGATTATTTAAAGGTGCTGGAATGCTTTAAGGAGCAACACATTTTAAACAATAACCTGCTGCATTGTGCTGAGATTTATATCAGTGCAGATGAAGTGGCAGAGTTAGAAGCGTGTATTAAGGTATATTCGCTAGACTCGTTGGAGTAGGGCGGGCCTGTCGAAATGGAACGGTTGTGCGAGTATCAAGCTGGGAAAACAGGCTGTGGTGGCCGTAATGAGCCGAGGCTTACTGTATCATTATTTTGCTAAAGACAAAGGAGGTATTTATAGACTTGCCCAATTCTCACACTTTTGGAACCAGTCATTATCTGGATGTTGGCGCAGGCCGTAAGTTGCATTACATGGTGAAGGGTGATGGGGCGTCTACGGTCGTTTTCGAGTCGGGCATGGGTACTTCGAGATCGGTGTGGGGGCTGGTGCAGCCTGCAATTGCTCAAGTTGTTCGGACAGTAGTCTATGATCGAGCCGGGATGGGGAGAAGTGATAGGGACAGGGAGCCACGCACACTTGAGAGGATTACCAGTGATTTACTAGCCTTACTAAATGAGCTTGGGCCAGGCCCGTTTATTCTGGTCGGTCATAGCTGGGGAGGGCCAATCGTGCGTCGTGCCGCGGAGAAGCTGCTTGCTTCTTCTTCGCTGAATCTCCGTGGGCTGGTGCTGGTTGATCCTTCCGACGAGCACGCAGATCTTTATTTCTCTAAAGCCGCTGCCCTCAATTTTGCTCTGCTAGGCAAACTGCTGCCAGCTCTCGCCAGGCTTGGGCTGTATCGACGCTTATACATGGCGCCTCCTGCGGGCCTACCCGAGGATATAAGGGAGGAGCATCTGCGGGAGGACTTTACCTTACAGGCGGCCCAAGCCTCGGCTGCTGAGTTGACGGTATCTTTAAAGGACTTGAAGGAACTACGCCAGCGGCCAGCCGAACTTGGTCATTTGGAGGTGGTTATCCTGTCAGGCACCAAGATAACGAGGATGGAGCGAAGAACGCGCCCAGCCCTCATTGCTGCCCACCGCAAGAGTGTGTCCCTTCTGCCAAATGCCCGGCATGTAGAAGCTCCAAACTCAGGGCATATGATTATGAACACGGAGCCAGAGTTGATCGTGGAGACTGTGCTGGAAATGATACGTTGATGCGTGACAAGGCATCGATAGGTGGTTATGGACTCAAGGGGTAATTCATTTCAGTGCCCGTCCCACAATCCACTCCAACCACTTCCAAGGCAAACGCTCCTTCCCCCAAAGCATAGCTCTTGCTCCCTGGCCCACCGGGTAGCGTAGGCGGGGGGAACGTTTGGCGGCGATACGGGCAATCAAGTTGGCCACTTGCCCGGGATCGGGGGCCTTTTGCCCGGCCATCCTGGAGTAACGCAGCACGGCCTCCAGCCGCTCGCGGTAAGGCGAGTTCTCGTGGCTGACGATTCGAGCAAGGCCCTTATGCCAGATCGCCGTGCGGAAAGCCCCCGGCTCCACCAGCACGACTCGTACGCCGTAGGGAGACATCTCATGACGCAGGCTTTCACTGTAACCCTCGACGGCGAATTTTGACGCAGCATAAGGCCCATATCCCGGGAAGCCGACCCGTCCGCTAACACTACCCACATTAATAATGCAGCCAGACCCGCGCTCCCGCATCTGCGGGAGGACGGCCTTGGTCATGGCCACGACACCGAAGAAGTTCGTCTCCATCTGTTGCCGCCAATCCTCCAGCGATAATTCCTCGATGTATCCACCTACGGCAAAGCCCGCATTGTTCACCAGCAAGTCAATCCGGCCAAACCGGGCCATGACCTCTTCCACCGCCTGGCGGATGGACTCGTGGTCGGTGACGTCCAGCGGCAGCGGCAGCACTGCATCAGCCACTTGTTCCTTCCGTGCCAGTTCCAGGAGATCTCCGGCTTTGCCGGGATCACGCATGGTGGCGGCTACCTGATACCCTTGCTTGGCCAGCGCTACGGCCGTCAGTAACCCGAAGCCGCTGGAGGCTCCGGTGATGAGTGCAACGAGGGGCTGTTCCGTAGAGATTGAGCCTGCAACCATCATCAAAATCTCTCCTTTTTGAGAATTTGAAAATCAGGGACCAAATGGTATGGCATCAGCCGCCTGGCTCATAGCTTCAGCCGTTGAATAATCGGTACCCCGATACCGTACAGAAGCTTCTCCAACAGTGTCCAGCATACACGGACACTTATGTGTAGGTGCTTGTCATACACCGCCATCACCTCCAACTCCGCCACCGCTCCACGATTACGCTTGAACTGTCCAACCCCGGAGCTCTCATGAAGCAGCAGGCTGCGCTCTGCGGCAATGCCAATTAGCACGGCAGACAGCATACGGTATAGTCCCAGCTTTTGGGGCTGGGAAGTGTCATAGCCGAAGAGGGGAGCTGTCATAATCCCATCCCGGGCGAAGAAGCCAAGGACTGCGTCCAGTCGGCCGTTTTTGCGTAGTCCATGCAGTTCCAACGTTCTTGTAGCGATAGCTGTACGGATGAAGCTTTCATTTAATTGTGGATTGCAGGGTGAGTACTTGTCAATGTACAACATATCGTACAGTTCCTTGATACGGGCGGCATCCTCTGGGCCTATCTCCTTGGGACCACACACGGTGTAGTCTTGCTTCATAATCAATGCCCGGTCCCGCTTCACCAGCCAGCGAGCTTTGGCCGGAACGGGTGGAAGGGAAGTAGGATAAATTGGCTGGCTCGTCCTTCCGTTAGCTCCCTCATCAGCATCCACACTAGCAGCTTCACTAGCCTCCCCAACGGCAGCGGCTTGGTGGCCCGAGCCATGCAGCAAATAAATCTGTCGGCTAGGAATAAGCTTGCAGCCCTGTTCTCGCATGGCGGTCAGATAAGGCCGGGTCGTCGTTTCATTCAGTGAGCGGCAGATCACCACATGCCTGGGGTAACGCTGCTGCAATACCTGCATAAGCTGCTTGAACCGTTCCGGCGACACCGGCGGGAAGAGATTGGTAGAGACCAGCCAATTGTTCACCTGGACCACCCGGTTGAAGCGGACGCGCCGCAGCATCCAGCCGATCCCGCTGAGCAGGCCGCCAAGCACGGCTTCGGCGGGACGGTTCCCGAGTAAAGCCAATTCTTCACGGGCATACGTCACAAAATGGGTGTAAGGGGAGCAGACATAGGAATTGCCATACTCTTCTTCATTAACGGTCACCGGGAGTGGCACCCCATCCACAGTCACCACCAGCAGCCGGGTGCACACATTATCTATGTACTGTTCCACGGAGGGGGCAAGCAGGAGCGGCAGCAGATAATGCTTGGCGTATTGTCCGTATTCCGTATCCGGCCATGCTAGATCGGAGATATTTGTTTCATCGTAAAAGCGGATCACTGCCTCGTCACTCACATCTGCCATCTCCTCTCCACCCGCCGTAGCTTCGTTATTCCAGGAACAACATCATATGGGGAAAAAGTCAGCTTCGGCGGTTTGCAGCCCAGCCGATTACATAGGTTAGCAAGCTCCCTTAAAATAGCGGCCTCAAGCTCCCCATCCTGCTCTCGCCCGGCCCGCAGCATCAGGGCGATGTCGAATTGCTTTGCCCCGGTCTGGACCACGCGGTAATGCTCAATGTCAGGTGAAGCCCCAATGACCGCGCGGGTAATGAAGTCAGGGAACACCGCTACGGGTTCGCTGCTCACGGGATGTGGCAGATAGAGAATATCATCGCAACGGCCCTCAATTCGTTCAATAGCGGTATACGCCAGCCCACAGGGACAAGGCTCCGCCGCTTCGGTCAAAATATCGTTCAGTCGGTAGCGGACAATCGGCTGCGAGGTTCTGGAGAAGTCCGTAATGATCGGCACGAAGCGACGGGACTCCGTATCCAGATATTCCTTTTCGATCATGACCAGGTCCTCATTCAAGTGCAATGTGCCGTGCTCGCAGGTGTAGCCCAGGAAGCCCTCCGTACACTGGTAGGCCTGATGCACAGGCAGACCGAAGGCCAACTCGATATATTTGCGGTCGAGCGGGTCCAGCACTTCCGCTACCGAGATCAGCTTGTGTGGTCGTGCGGTAAGTCTACCGGAGACAACGGCCTCAGCCAGCAGGCGCAGCATGGAGGGGGGAGCGATCCAGATACCCGGACGGTAATCCTGGAGTCGCTTAACCAAACGCTCTATAGGCTCCAGCATATCAAAATACTGAAACTGCAAGCGTCCACGCTGGACAGACTCGTACAGATTACTGTTAGCACGCAGGAAAAAAGCAATCTTCTCTCGTTGAAGTAGCCCACCCGGCAGCATTTTCGCTAGTACGGTTCCACTCCACGCAGCTTGTTCACGCGCGCTTACTACAAATAACCCTCGGTTGCCCGAGGTGCCGGAGGACAGGCCGATGGTGACACCGCCCAGCAGTGGCTTGAAATCCCGGGTCTGCTCCGCGCGCGCGGCTAGATTCAGCGCTTCCTCACGGCGAATACCGACGGTATTTAGCTCATCAAAATGCTCCATCATACTGGATTTCTCGATGATGGGGAAGCTGCGCCAATCCTCGTCAGGTAGATCCTCCCACAATCTTCGATAAAAAGGCGAAGACTGGCGCACCCACTGCACATGGCGAATGACCTGCTTCTCCTGCCAACGTGCCAGCCGGTCCTGCAAGATTGCCTGATGATTGAAAGGGGGCTCAGCAGTGAGGCTCGCAGGGCTGGGAGAACGGTGATTGCCACGCTTTGCTCGTCCGGCAGAAGGCGGAGGGCTCGCTTGGGTGAACCGCCGCTCCATATATTTAGTTCTGAGATAATGATAGACCACTTGATGCAGCTTCATGCAAGCACTCCTTTTCCCCAGTTGTCCAAAGCGATTGGGCAATGGCTGGGAACGACGCGCAAACCCGGATGCCATGCTCTTAGCGCTTGCAGACGCTTGAAGCTATGCTTGTAGTCCAGCCTGTCCGACATAATCAGTCCGGCGGCTGGATGGGGTGGCCGCTGTTCGAGAAATGCTCGACTCGACCAGACGGTGTCCGCGCATAGCAAATAATCGTGGGCGGTGGTGGAGACGAACACGCCGATCATTCCCTCGGCATGGCCAGATAGCTCCACGGCCAGCACGCTTCCGTCACCGAGCAAGTCATAGACCTCCTCGGGTGCGAACGGGGCTCCTGGGCCAAACGAAGTAGCCCAGGTAGCCGATGGTTTGGCGGCAGTGCTGTCCAGCTCCAGCCCCCTTCTCCCAGGTGCTTCGCCCACCGGCAGCGAACGGTCAGCGAAGTCCTCGGGTAGCAGCCCCGGCAGAAAGCCCGCTTTCACCCGAGCGAACTTGCCGAGCCCGCGAACCGCGGCATAGGCCTTGTCCAGATAAATGAAGTGGGCGTTCGGGTAGTCCCGTGCGCCGCCGATGTGGTCGGCATGGAAGTGGGAGAGGATAATGTAGCGTACATCCTCCGGGGCGATGCCTTCTTGCCGAAGCTGAGCCGCTGCGCTGTCCTCTTCCCGGAAATGTACCGGGGTAATGTAGCGGTACAACGCGTTTGGCAACGTGGCCGTCTCCCGGAAGAAGCGGGTACTGTATCCGGTATCGAACAGGATCGGCCCGTGTACCGGATGCAGCAGGCAAGCAAAGCCAGCCGGGAACTTCACGGGCCGGAAGCTGCCCCCCTTCAGCGTCAGCCATTCCGGATGCACGCAATAGCCGGCTGAGCGAATTATCAGCTTGATGGGCAGGGAGGTCAGCATGACTTCACCCACCAATCGGCAAAGCGGCGCAAGCCGTCTTCAACAGAAACCTGGGGTGAATAGCCAAGATATTGGCGAGCTAGCGAGATGTCTAGCGTATGCGTCACCCCTATTGAACCCACGGTATAGCGCGTCAGTGGAGGTTCACCTTTCAGTGGTAAGGCGGTGTAGACTAGCTCCAGCACCGCAGCCAGACCATAGGCCATTTTGTAAGGAAGCTTCCGTGTATGCAGAGGGAGGTCCAGCATGGCAAATAGCTTCTCCATCAGCTCGCGGAAGGTGTACGCTTCCCCGTTCGAGATATGATAGGCTCGCCCGAGTGCTTCCGGCCCGGCCTGACAGCCGAGGATCATGGCGTCCACGACATTGTCGACATAGGTCAGGTCGATGATGGCTTGACCGTCACCAATCATCGGAACGCCTCCCTGGGCGTTGGTTTCCAGCAGCCGGGGGAAGAGCGATTGGTCCTGCGGGCCGAAGATAGCCCGCGGCCGCAGGATCAACGCTGGCAGACCGTCTTGGCAGGCGGCCAGCACCTCTTGCTCCGCCAGCAGCTTGGTAGCGGCGTAGGCGTTCGCGGGCCGCTGTGGCCGCGGAGCATCCTCGCGGACGGCGCGGCGCGGACGATAATCGAACAGCACGCTTGGCGTGGAGATGTGGACGAGCCGCTGAACTCCGTGCTTGTGGCAGCCCGCCAGCACGTGACGCGTAGCTTCTACATTACATTCGTAGAAGCTGCGGTAAGGCCCCCACGGCGCGGATAAAGCGCCGCAATGCAGGACAACATCCTGCCCTGCACAGGCTCGTTCCACCGCAGCCGCATCCCGCAAATCCGCTTCAACAAAGCGGATGCCATCCCGCTCCAGTTCCCCCCCGGCATCCAGGGAACGGCCCATGGCGCTCACCTCCCAGCCCATGTGGGCCAGCCTGCGGGCGGCATGTCCTCCCAGAAATCCGGTTGCTCCAGTTATCAGTGCCTTTGTCATTTTGAATCACCATTCCATTCCATATCTTCGGTCAAGGCTTGGGTTACGGTCATCCCCAACCGCCTGCTCCGCTGCCATACGTCGTACATCATGCGAAGCTGCTCCATAAAGGGACCAGGGTCTTCGGGGCGACGAATCACATCGCGGGCTCCGCGCAGCGCATTCATCCATCGCCGCCATGTCCGCGCGCCACGGACATACTTGAAGCCGCTGCCCAGCATGGCCAGCCGGATCATTGCCGCTGATCCGGTCCTCGGCATCATGACACGGTCCGAGAGGGCCACTACCTCCGGCTGGGTCAAGGCTTCTGCCAGCCCATCCCCCGGCTCAAACAAATGCACCCCGCTGGTCACGCGGGGGTTGCATTCAATTGGGTACAGCGTGCCGTCTTTGGCTTGGATGAAGTCGAAGCTGATTTGGCCCGTATACCCGATCTCGGCCGTGAAGCGCCTCACCCAATCCAATAAAGCGGGCTGCTCCGCTTGCTGGAAATGAACGCAGGCCCCGGCCTGTCCCGTGCGGTAATGACAAGCATAGGCGGCATGGGCAATCAGCCCGCCCTCATACACGACACTATAAGTGCACCAGGCCTGGCCTTCGATGAACTCCTGAGCGACCCAGGGTTTGGAAGGAGACACCTCATGCATGGCTTCGTCCCGGTAGAGGGCTGCCTTTCCACTTAAGCTCCGAATCTGCCTCAATCGCATATCTTGTTGTTTACCCGTAGATAGAATTCTCTCACTACGTTGTTCAAGTCTTCTTCTCTCCGGCAAAATCACCCGGGAGGCGAATCGCGAATAAGCAGGCTTGAACACTAGCGACAGTGGCATGAGTGAAGGAGCCTCGCTCAGGTCCATGACCGGGTGACCAAGAACCGAAGAGGAGGGAGGATCGACGCTTCCTACCCAATCCCGGGCCTTAGCCCCAATCCCGTATTTCTCTACCTCGCTCCAAGCAGATTTGTCCTCAATCAGTGCCGTAGCGGGCACTTGAAAACCTAGCTCCGCTACCCAGCTTATAAATTCAGCCTTGTGATGCAGGCGGTGCAGCACCGCAAGCTCTGGGCAGAGTACCCGGCAAAGGGGCTGTAGTTGGCCCAGCCCTTGGGCGACATAAAAGATCTCCTCGCAGGTGGGGATCAGCAAATCAATACGCCACTGAATGACCAACCGCTCCAATTCTGCCAGAAAAGCTTGCGTATGCTGCCTTGGGGCAGGCAAAGCAGCCGTACCCTCCACCGTGTTGGAACTGCGACATAGATAATGGTCCAGACTTTCCGCCGCGTACACGGTATGCCCGGCACGATGCAAGAGCCGGACCAGTTCCAGAGCGACCGGTGCTCTTCCGCCGGTAATCAGGATTCGCTGACTACTCTTCGGCTGCGCTGGCTCCTGACTTATCTCGCTAGTGGCTTGCTTAGTAGTCAAGAACCATGCCTCCCAGCGTGAGACCCGCAGCCGTGCCGATCAGGAGCAGGGAATCGCCACGCTGTATCCGCTGCTGCTGGATGGCCTCATGTAGCCCCATCGGAATGGAGGCGGCAATGGTATTGCCGTGGCCTGGCGTAATATTCATAAATTGAGCGGTAGCGATGCCCAACTTCTTTTGCAGTAGCCGCATGGCCATGGCACTTCCCTGATGGGGAATAACCATCTTGAATTCCTTCATATTTATATGTGAGCCGGCAAGCAACTCATCAACGAACCCGGGCAGCAGCTTGGAGGCCAGACGGAAGATGCTTTGGCCATCCATATGGAATTTGAAAGGGTCCGCTACTGGAATCGGTTGATCCGGGTGGTATTTGGTTCCTCCTCCGGGAATCTCCGAATAGTGGGCTCCTTTGCTGTAGGTTCGGAGTGAGGCCTGACGGATACGTGAAGCTTCCTGCTCTCCGGCGGGGCCGATAATAACCGCTGCCGCACCATCCCCGAACAGGGCAGCACTTTCTTTGTCCTTCCAGTTCAAGCCGACCGAAGCAATTTCCGTGGCCACAAGCAGTACATGCCGATATCTTCCGGCATGGACCATGTAGGACATCACGTCCAGTCCGGTAAGGAAGCTCAGACAGGTCGCATCGATATCAAACGCCGGAACGCCGGACATATCCTGGCCCATAGCCCGCTGGATCCATACCGCTGTGGACGGCAGCGGCTGCTCCTTGGTTCCGCTGGTGCAGACCAGGCAATCGATGTCCTCGAAGCGCAGCCCGGCATTTTTTAGCGCGGCCTCCGCGGCTCGGGCCCCCATATATGAGGCCGTCTCTTCGGCAGTGGCATAGTGCCGAAATCCAACGCCGGTAATCTTATGTACCCAACCTGGCTGCACGCCTAACCTTTGGTCCAATTCCTCATCCGTGACAACGCGGCTGGGCAAGTATTTTCCGGTGCCCAATATTTTTATTTTACGATCATGCATGTTGATCCTCTCCCGTGCTCTGGCTGTGTCCGGAAGCATATCCCGGGCATTTGATGCTTTAATCCTAGCCTATAGAATTCGATGCTCAAATACAACGATCAAAGGTCCTGGGTAGCAGGACGGTGATTGTAGAGGCGCTGCACCGCTGACTTTTTGAACCGCATTTACGCATTTATTAGGAAACAAGAAGAGGTTTTTGGCGAAAGTTGTCGAAGACATTCAGTCATCCCATACGATAGGAGTGAATGCAATTTGGCAAATCAACCTGCAAAGAAATATGCACTAGACGCAAATCAGATCGTACCTTTGATTGAATCGACTGAAGGCTGCATCGCTACAGATCGCATTACAGTGGATGGGTGCAAGGTAGGCTTTATGTACAGAGAGGACACCACGGGTAGCCAGTACCCTGATAGCGGGTGGAGATTTATGGCGGGGGACGAGGACGACGCGTATATGGACAACCCGGAGAACCATGGGGTGTATTTGGTGAATACGATCTGTAACTATGACCGGGAGATCATTCCATTCCTGGATTCCCCGCCGGGCACGGCCTATATTCGCAATGAAGATGATGTGCTGGTGCTGGATACGGAGTGGGAGGCAGCTCGGGATTAATCAGGGCTGAGAAGCCCTTTTCCATGTGAATGGGATAGCGAAGTAAAGTGTCAAAGTCGTATTGACTTTACAGAACGAAGTGGATACTATGATCTGGTTGCGGAATGCTCGTAACATTCGTGAGGAGTGGTCTGGCTCAGGGCTGTATCGGTTTGTACAGGGGCCAGATGCTGTCCATCCTTGCGGGGAGACACGCTTAGAGAGGATCATGGTCATGGTAAAAAAGAAATTAGCGGATATCGCAACAATTATATTGGGGGCCTTCCTGTTCGCGCTGGCCGTCAATCTATTCATCATCCCGAATGAATTCGGGGAGGGTGGCGTGACCGGGGTCACGATTATTCTGTACTACTTATTCCAGTGGTCGCCATCCATTGTCAACATCGTGCTTAATGGACTGCTGCTTATAGTTGGATATAGATTTCTTGATCGGCGCACCACGGTGTACACCATTATTGCGGTCGCGTTCAACTCATTATTTCTGCATGTCACAGAAGGATGGACCATTGACTCGCAGGAGCCTACGATAAACGCCGTATTTGCTGGCGTGATCATCGGGGTCGGCATTGGCTTGATCGTACGTGTTGGAGGAACGACAGCGGGAACGGTTATTTTGGCGCGAATTACGAATAAATACCTGGACTGGAATATCAGCTACGGGCTGCTGTTCTTCGATCTGATCGTTGCCTTCTCCTCTTACTTCATTATTGGCCCAGAGAAGCTGATGCTGACGATTGTCTGCTTGTACATCGGCACCAAGGTCATGGACTTTATGATTGAGGGGCTAAATCCCAAGAAAGCAGTTATGATCATTTCCGAGAAGCAGGACAGTATTGCAGAGATGGTTATCACGCAGATGGATCGTGGCGTAACGGTGTTATCAGGACATGGTTATTACACAAAGAAGCAGAAGGAAGTCCTCTATATTGTAATTAGCAAGCAAGAGGTGTCCACGTTGAAGAAGATTGTGAAGTCGATTGACACTGCTGCGTTCCTTACTATCCACGATGTACGCGACGTCTTCGGCGAAGGCTTTCTGGACATTTCCAAATAAATTGAAGAATAACCGGCTTACTCTAAAAATAATCTAACAATTAGCTGAATACCGCTAGTTCCCGAGTTCTGTTGGGGACTTTCCTTTCTTAATTATAGGGAAAACTCCCGCTAAATCGCTCATATCCGCCAAAATCGGGGGTTTATAGGGATTTCCTCATGCTAAATTATTGTGAAATGGTCGATTTACGGGGGACAGCCTAAAATTAACATGAGAATTTCCATCTATTTATGATATTTGGTGAAATACAGACGGATTAGCAGGAGGATTTCCTGTTAAAGGGCGATAGAGGTGCAGGGGTCTTTTGAGTTGCTCCCTGGCAGGCTCATGCCAACCTCTGGTTGTTATTTTGATCCGACTAGCCAAGCTTAATTTTAAAATCAGTGTTTGACACCTGCATCCATGCAGTTTTATTTAGTAAAATATGAAAATTGTATGTACGAAAGCACGCTTTTCTGTAAATACTTAGATGAAGAGTTGATGAAATATATTGATAACGATAATCATTGGTATAATATAATGATTATAAACAAAAAACCAAATGTTCCGAAAGGAGAGTTTATTTTATGTCTTTGATTGGAAAAGAAGTATTGCCGTTTAACGCATCTGCTTATCACAATGGGAAGTTTATCGAGGTATCCGAGGAGAACTTCAAGGGCAAATGGAGCGTAGTATGCTTCTACCCTGCCGACTTCACCTTTGTATGCCCTACGGAACTGGAGGATCTCCAAGACCAATATGCAACGCTGCAAGAGCTTGGCGTTGAAGTATATTCTGTATCCACCGATTCCCACTACGTGCACAAAGCATGGCATGATAGCTCGGAAGCGATCGGCAAAGTAACTTACATCATGATTGGTGACCCATCCCATGTCATTTCCCGCAACTTCGACGTACTGATCGAAGAAGACGGTATGGCTGACCGTGGTACATTCATCATCGACCCGAACGGTGTGATTCAAGCGATTGAAATTACGGCTGGCGGCATCGGTCGCGATGCCAGCACATTGGTCGACAAGATCAAGGCGGCTCAATATGTTCATAATCATCCAGGAGAAGTATGCCCGGCGAAGTGGAAAGAGGGCGGCGAAACCCTGAAACCAAGCCTTGACCTTGTTGGCAAAATTTAAGGAGAGTTTACTATGAAACTGGACGCGGATATCAAACAACAACTGGAGCAATACCTTCAGCTTCTGGAAGGCGACATTCTGCTGAAAGTCAGTGCAGGAAGCGATTCGGTATCTCAGGATATGTTGGACCTGGTTCAAGAACTGGCCGATATGTCGGGGAAGATCACGGTTGAGACCGCCTCCTTGCCCAGAACTCCAAGCTTTAGCGTGAACCGTAAAGGCGAGGATACGGGGATTACCTTTGCCGGTGTTCCGTTAGGACATGAATTCACTTCCCTGGTGCTGGCCTTGCTGCAAGTCAGCGGAAGACCACCTAAGGTGGAGCAAAGTGTGATTGACCAAATCAAGGGTATTCAAGGCGAATACCGCTTTGAGACCTATGTAAGTCTGTCGTGTCATAACTGTCCGGACGTGGTTCAGGCGCTGAACCTGATGAGTGTGCTGAACCCCGGCATTTCCCATACGATGATTGATGGGGCGGCTTTTAAGGAAGAAGTCGAGAGCAAGGAAATTCTGGCCGTGCCTACGGTACATCTGAATGGGGAATTGTTCGGCAACGGACGGATGACCATCGAGGATATCCTGGGCAAGCTGGGAACTTCGGATGCTTCCGAATTTGAAAATAAAGAGCCGTATGACGTGCTGGTAGTCGGCGGTGGTCCGGCTGGAGCGAGTGCGGCGATCTACGCAGCGCGCAAAGGCATCCGTACCGGGATCGTGGCTGAACGCTTTGGCGGTCAAGTCAATGATACGCTCGGCATCGAGAACTTCATTAGCGTGAAGTATACGGAAGGACCCAAGCTGGCGGCAAGTCTGGAAGAGCATGCGAAGGAATACAACATCGACATTATGAAGGGTCAGCTTGCCAAACGTCTGGAGAAGAAGGAACTCGTGGAGCTAGAGCTGGAAAATGGCGCGGTGCTGAAGAGCAAGACGGTCATTATCTCCACAGGGGCCCGGTGGCGTAACATCGGCGTTCCTGGAGAAGCAGAGTTCAAGAACAAAGGCGTGGCGTATTGCCCGCATTGTGATGGTCCCTTATTCGCAGGCAAGCATGTAGCCGTCGTGGGCGGAGGCAACTCCGGCATTGAGGCGGCGATCGATCTGGCAGGTGTGGCTTCGCATGTAACCGTGCTGGAATTCATGCCAGAACTGAAGGCAGATTCCGTCTTGCAAGACCGTCTGAATAGCCTGTCCAATACCACGGTTATCAAGAATGCTCAAGTTAAGGAAATCACCGGCACCAGCAAGGTAGACGGGGTGACTTATATCGAGCGCGAAAGTGGTGAAGAGAAGCATATCGAGCTTCAAGGGATATTCGTGCAAATCGGTCTTGTGCCGAATACGGATTGGCTGGATGGTGCGCTCGAACGTACGAAGATGGGCGAGATCATCGTAGACAACCACGGAGCAACCACGATCCCTGGCGTATTTGCCGCAGGGGATTGCACCAATTCGCCTTACAAGCAAATCATTATTTCCATGGGGTCTGGCGCAACAGCGGCCTTGGGCGCGTTCGATTATATGATTCGCAACCAATAAGCGATAAGCAGGTCAGGTCTACCATGTTCGGATGAACGATATAGCAAGAAGAACGGCGGTGCGGGGAGAGATCCCCGGCACCGCCGTTTTTTCATAAGTCCGTACAACACAACACTTACAAGTTTATTATTATGCTTTTAAAACCCGCAATTTCCAGGGTCCGGCTTGCCAGTCAGGGTCAGTACACCATAAATGGAAGTATCCTGATATCCGTTGCCGGTCGTGTCGTTCCAGGTGGCGATGCTTTGACGCATGCCATCCTTGGCATCGTTGATTTGTGCATCGAAGCCGATTTTCACCCCGTTGGCCGGGGAGATCGACCGGAATGGAATTCTGGCTTCGACCGTATAGCTTGTGCCGAGCGCGGTGACGAATGAGGCGAAGCCATCTCCAATGCTCTCCGGATTAAAGGAGGTTTCATTGTCGAAGTTAATCCGGTATTGTCCATCATCGGCTTGATAGAACGGGGTTTTGGCGTTATTTTCGTCCAGGAAAATTTCCGCAGAGTCCTGCTCCCAAGGGTTGGCGTTAGTCTTGTCTAGCTGTGCGTCATTTACCTGAATCAGTACGTACAGGTACTGGTCATCCCAGAGGGCTGTGGCCGTTCCGCTGGCACCTTCCCAGGCCAGTTGATAGCGGTCGATGGGGATCACTGGTGCTGCATTCCATATGGCATCTACGATCCCGTCCATCGTCGGCGTGCCGTAGCTGGCTGTCGACTGGCGCGCCTCGGGTAACTCGGGCTGATGCTCATCGATGAATTTGTCCGGGTCGATGACGCCATAGTAGGCGGGTTTGGCTTGCAGGTTCTTATCGAACAGCAGCGGGTTGGATGAAGCTCGCCAGCTTGTAGCGTCGTCCAGTCCCCAGAAGGTCACGCGGCTGATCTGGTCTGTATGCTCACGGAAAAGGTTCATCAATTGAGCGTACAAGAAGCCTTGCGCGTTCGCCAGCGGTTCGGATAATTCATAGTTGCTGCCTGCCTGAATATCAAGCTCCGTGATGCTGACCTCTACACCCAGGGAGAGGAACTGCTCCAGGGACAGTCTGACATTTTGCGGATTCGTATTCAGGTTGTAATGTCCTTGCATGCCTACACCGTCGATCAGAAGCTTCCCGGGATGCGTTAGGGCATAGCGGTCGTTTAACTCCTGTACCATACTATAAATGGCGTCGGCCTTGTTCCGGTTATCCTCGTTATAGTCGTTGTAATATAGCTTGATATCCCACTCAGGATGATCATCCAGCACCTCCCGGGCGGCGAGGAACGCTTGCTCTACATAGTCCGGGCCAATGGCCTGGTACCATGGAGATGTGCGCAGCGCTCCCTCCCAGTTGGTTGGGTTAGGCGGGTTATCATTCATGGCTTCATTCACCACATCCCAGGAAATCACGTTATCGCCAAAATGCTCCATGACGGTCTGGATATGGGTCCGCAGATTAAGAAGTGCTTCTGTACGCCCCAAGGGGACGGTTTGACCTTGCGCATTGGTCGTTGTATTCATCCAGGCAGGGGATTGCTGATGCCATACCAGCACATGTCCATGCATATTCATCCCGGCGCCCCTTACCGTGTTGATCATGGCTTCGGCTTCGGCAAACGTAAAATTGCCCGGGTTCCGTTGCAAGGCGTCCGGCTTCATGGCGTTGCCCGCCGTGGCGGTGTTGTGGTGCATGCTCAGCAATTCGAAGCGCACACCCTCCAAATCCTCTGCCGAAATGGCACTACCGATCAGGAAATCATCTTCGTAAGCCTTCTTAAGCGGAAGCAGGTCCTTGTCGATGTCGATCGGCCCGGAGCCCGTGCTCTCAAAGCGGATGTCATCGATATAGAAGGAAGCGGTGGCATTGTTTGAGCTTTCGGCATATATCGTCAAAAATTCCCCTCCCACGCTGTTGTAACGGTATGTTCCTTCATATAGCACCCAACCGTCAGCGGTACGGATGGTCTTGGCTGCCAAAGCCACGTAATTGGCGGAGCCGCCATTGCCGATTTGGGTGGATAGCTGGATTTGTGAGCTTTCGGGCTCGATCAGCTTGATCCAAGCGGAGATCTTGTATTCTTCGCCCAGGTTCACATAGGGTTCTACGCGCAGCGCCGGCCCGTGCCAGGTACTGGTCCGTCCTTCCACCTTCAAGGCCCGTGAGCCGCCCGGCGTGTGATTATCCTCCGTGGTGACGGTTAACGTTTCGGACCCGGCTCTCCCCGTGAAGCCCCCGGTGGTTCCATCTTCAAAGGTGATGGCTTGAAACGGTAAGGCTGGCTCTCTAGGGGGGTCTTCTCCACCTGAGCCTGTCTCGGCAGTAACCAGTATACTCCCGATATAGAAGGGTACCCCGGCTCCGGCGTCATTGGACTGAATCCGCAGTGCGATATCTTTACCGGTGTCTACAGTGAATTCTTTGCTCAGCGTCAGCGGGCTGCCAGCAACAAAGGGCTTGCCATCCAGCCAACCGTAGCTGTTGACGGTTTGCAGAAAGGCTTGCGCTCCGTCCGGCACACTGACATCCGCGTCTACATAGACGGACACGGTGACGATATAGGTGCTTCCATGCTCCAGCCCGATGCCTTCAAATCGAAAGTCAGCGCCATCCCAGTTGTTAGCTCGCCCGCCAACATGCAGGGCGGCCCCATCCTCATTGCCCGTGTAGAACTTGCCGGTTACCGCAGTCAAGGAGGCACCGCCCGACTGCATCGCAGCGCCCTTGCCGCTCGTAAAATCTTCATGATACACCGTTGTCGTGTCATTCAGGGTCAGGTCCGTCCCGGCTTGAGCCACCGTCGTCAGCCATCCTGACGGAATCAGCAAAGCCGCGGCGAGTAATAGCGAGACGGCATGCTTCATGCTTTTCAACATTCACTCACTTCCCCTCGGATAATTGGTCAAAACAATTAAAACGCTTACATTTTATAAAATCATCCCTCCTTTACATCCAAATGATACCATTTTGTGGACTTGCGGACTTTCTACAGATTAAAGGTCAACCCGTGCTTTTCTTAGGTTATTGAGCGGGGAGGGCTTCTCCCGGTTGCAGCCTAAATAAGATAAGAAGCCTCCTTATCCACTGTTGGATGGCTGGAGACTTCTTATCTGAATACGAGTAGGAGGTCGTAATATGCTTAGAACCATAGTTCTTCGCTAGCCGACAGCGAATGAATTTGTGTTTGGGCATTCCAGGCCGCAGCGTCATTCAGCAATTGATGCCTTAGCTGGTCCGTCTCTTCCTTGGCCGCGTGAACCAGTACGTTGTGCCGTGCGGGAATCGTCGATAGCATCCGCCGTACATCCTTGTAGCCTTGATGCACCTTATACCTACGCTTCTGTACTTCACAGGCCCCATACTCTTCTGGCGCTTGCAACAGTTGATCGGCGAAGGTGCCCTTGGCAGCATGACCTGTCAGCAATATCAGATTCCGAGAATCATCTCGTAGCTGATTATAATACCAACGGGCAAGCTGGGACTGCATCATCCCATCGGTGATGAACCAGATGGAGGAATCCAAAGTTCTTAACCAGTGAATTCGCTGGGCTTCGCTATCTGGAACAAGCAGATCATCGCGAAGTAGGAATTGCTCCAGTTGGTTTATCCATTTCTGGCCAGTGGAATCAGCATATTGGCGCAGCCATTCGGGATAACGAAGTAGCCGCTCCATGCCACGTAGCAACCCCTGCTCGATGACAATGGGGCAATCCCGGTAAGTCTTGTAAGCCCATAGCAGCATTTCTTGGCCCCGTCCTGTTGTTGGTACTGGAAGCAGAACCTTGCCTCCGCGCAAGAGGGTGCTGCTGATGGAGGCCTCCAGCGTGTTCAGCTTGTCTTGTTGGGACTCAGAGTCTGTGCCATAAGCCGCATCAATAATTGCCAAATCGGCATAGCTGGCCGAAGAATCAACTCGCTTAAAGAGACGATCCCCATCTCCCTTTCCGGCCTCATTCATGCGAACTAGCCCGGGATTATCGTCTCCCAGCAGCATGGATTCAGCGGTATAATCCCCCGAGTAGAAGATGGTCTTGCCCTCGACCCGGAGCAACAGCCATACGGATCCGGCCATATGTCCGCTGCGTCCCCACATTGCTTGAACCCCGGGAATCGCTTCGAACCATGTTAGTTTATTGGCCTCCTGGTCCAGGAAGCGGTAACGGATGGAACAATAGTCTGTATCTTCATAGGGAAGAGAAGCTCCCCATTGCTTGGCAAACGTGCTCCAGCTCTGGAAATAACCTTCTACCTGGGCAGCCGTCTCTCGCGTCGTCCAGACTTCCCCTTGATAGCCCATACGGTATAAGATGGGGATGGCTACTGAATGATCCTCATGAGCGTGTGACAGAAATACAGCGTCCAGCTTGGGAACCAGTTCAGGTTCCATCAGCGGATATTCTCCGGTGCCTTCTCGTTTGACTCCACAATCCAGCAGCAGATGGAACCGGCTACTGCAGAGTACATAAGCGGAGCGGCCATGTTCGCCAGCACCGCCCCAAACCTTGAGCTTCATCATGATGCATTCCACTTTCTGTTCGTTTTAAGAGCTTCGACAATGAGTAGTAATAGGACAGTCATTCCGACAGAGACGACGGCCATCGCCATTCCCAGAGATACTTGTCCCTGCTCGAACTGAGCGAAGATGTAGGTAGCTGACGTCTGCATAGAGGGAGGAAGGATCAATAAGGAACCCACCAATTCTCGAACCGATATGGTAAAGGTCATGATCCACCCCGCCAGCATTCCCGGTATAATTAACGGTAGCAGAATGCGCCTTGCTATCAGCCATGGGTTACCGCCAAATACTTGAGCAGCCTGAAAGAGTACTCCATCAATTTGAGTGAAATTGGATTTTACATATTGCACCGTATAAGGGAGGAAGAGCACTACATACGTGAGCACCACGATGCCATAGGTATTGTATAGGGTGACTGGCAGCCATGGTGAATTCCAGAACAGCACCAGACCTACGACCATGACGATGCCTGGAACGGTATTGGGTAACAGGCTGAACAGGTCAACGAACCGTTGTGTCCGCTGCTGCGACTTGCCAATAATTAAGGCGAAGCCACTGCCCAGTACAACGGCAATTGTGGATGCAGCGAGCGATAAGCCAAGACTGTTCCACAATGCGTTCAGACTCACTGAGCCCCAGGATAATAGCTCCCGGTAGTGCTCCAACGTGAGATTATCCCAGGCTAAGCCAGCTCCCCGGAGCTTCATCAGAGAGGCAGCAATGACTGAAAAGTAAGGGATACCCACCGAAAATACCAGCAGTAGTCCCAAATAAGCTAACGAGGCTACGCCAGCCAACCCGCGCAGAGCATAACGCTTGCTTCGTTGCCCCTTGCCGCCTACGAGCCGATAGGTGAACCGTCGGCTCATGACAGATTGCATATACCACATCACCAGACATACGGACATCAGCACGGAGGCGAGGGAGGTGGCTTTGCCAAAATCGATAGGCCAGCTAGATATATATTTGTGAATCTCTGAGGTCATCACATAGTAGCCGATGCGCCGACCAAACGTTGCGGGTGTCCCAAATTCGGCGATCGTCTTGACGAAGATCAGCATCGCACCCATGCCATACGAGGATAGCAGCAGTGGCAGCATAATTCTCCGGAAGCGGTAGCCGCTGCTCGCTCCATGGACCGCACCCACCTCTTCCAGATTGCCGCCAATTCGAATTATGGCATCGCGCAGCAGTAAGTAGAGGAAAGGGAACAGATGCAGACACATAATCAGCGCCATTCCCCCGAAGCTGAAGAAGGCATCGCTCACGGCAGCACTTCCCGGCAGCCATTGCTGTAGATATCCTCCCCTTTGCATGAACAGAATCCAACCCATTGAGCCGATATAGGGAGGGGTCATGAAAGGAATCATGAGAATCACATCAATCCAGCGATATTGTCCGAGCCGCGTCTTGGACATGATCCAGGCCAGGGGAAGAGCGAGCAGGGTTGTCCCTGCTACTACGCAGAATCCAAGCCCAATCGTATGCATTAGTACACTGGATAATTCATGTCCGGCAATTGTTCGGATCGGACCTAACAGGTCCAATCCCTGCTCTGTAGATATGCTTTGCCAGAAGATCATCAATAGCGGTACCACAATACCCATGATTAGCAGAAATAAAGCAAGTATTATGCCAATGTTGCGAAAAATCCCGGGACTATCTTTGAAGCCAGACCTCATCATGCTCACCTCACATTGCCTTCCTACACTTGTTGTTGCTTATTTGAATACTTCGGAGAACTTGGCTGCGGTCTCATCGCCATGATCATTCATCCACTTCCAGTCTACAGTCAGCAGGGGAATATCCTTCAGGTTCGTACGACCTTCAGCCTCAATGTCCTCACGACCAGGAATGAGGTGAGCCTTGGCAACCAGCTTCTGCGCATCTTCAGACAGCAGATAGTCGATGAATGCCTTGGCGTTATCTACATTTTGACTTGTGTTCAGAATAGCCGCCGGTCTCGGGCTGACAACGGTTCCTTCTGTCGGATAGACGATATCTACCGGCTCACCCTTGGCTTTAGCCGAATAGGTCATGTAGTCGACACCTGCGGCAACCACGCTTTTTGCCCCCGTAATCACCGGATCCAGTGCCTCCTGATTGGCTCCAGCCATGGCAACACCGTTAGCTTTATACTTCTCGAACAAGGACCAGCCTTCTTCGCCGTTTACACTTAAGTAGCCAGTAATGAAGTCTAGTGCTGATCCCGACAGCGTTGGGTCAGGAATGTTTACCGCATCCTTCCATTCAGCAAGCTCCAGATCGCTCCAGCTCTTGGGCGGGGTGGATACCAGATTCGTATTGTACACAATGCCAAGCGCCGAGGCACTAGTACTGAAATAATGTCCTTCCGCGTCGGACCATTCTTTGTTCAGCTTATCGCTGTTCACGGCTTCCGGATAAGGCATCGTGAGCCCTTCCGCCTTCATGGATTGCATCGATGGCAGGGAAGCAAGGATGATTACATCGGCAACGGGATTGGCTTTCTCTGCTTCGAGTCTGGCCAGAATTTTACCTGTTGTCCCTTGGAACATTTCGACCTTGACACCGGTCTTCTCCTCAAATCCACTGATGAGATTATCCGCCAGCTTCTGCGGTCCGGCACTATATAGCACTAGCTTCCCGCCCAAGGTTTTGGAATTTTCTGTGTTTGCTTCTTTGTTGGTTTCTGTACCAGCTTCTGCGCTTGCCTGCGTAGCTTGTCCGTTAGTAGAAGATCCGCCCGCCGAGTTGCTGTTAGAGGCGTTACCGCACCCGAACAGGCTGATGCTCATTAGGGAAGCCAGCAGCAGCATCGTCCCTCTTTTACGCAAATTTGTCTTCATAATCTAATCACTCCTTCTTATTAGTTAGCCTAAGGCTATAAGCTCATTGCTGGGTTGTTGCTCTGGTTCATCGACATTTTCAGCAGTACTACGGCCTTGCACCCAGCACACGGACTGTGGGGATACATACAAGGTTACTTGTTCGCCAACAGGCATTCGGTGATGCGAGTAAACGGTCCATTCCAAAAGTTCATTCACCTGGAGCCGAATCTCATAGCGTTCACCGACATAGCTGACGTGCCGGATGGTAGCCATGTAGCTCAGGTCATGGTCTGAAGTTCTATGCCACCTGGCCTGCTCTGGGCGGAACATGGCCTTGTCGGGCTCGATCCAGTTGGACTTGCCGATAAAGGACGCCACAAACGGGTGGCTCGGCGACTTGTAGATGGACTCTGGGGTTCCCCGTTGCAGCACTTCACCTTTACGCATAACGACAATGTTGTCGGACATCGACATCGCTTCAATCTGATCATGGGTGACATAAAGGGCGGTCAAGCCCATGTCCTTGACCAGGGACATCATCTCTACGCGCATTTCTTCACGTAGCACGGCATCAAGTGCACTTAAGGGCTCATCAAACAGCACAAGTGCTGGACGTATCGCAACGGCTCTGGCGAAGGCCACTCGCTGCTGCTGTCCGCCTGACAACTGATGGGGATAGCGATTCTCCATTCCCTGAAGTCGAACCATGGCCAAGGCTTCGGTGACTTTTTTCTTGAGATTGTGCTGAAGCTTGGCCGCCTTCAAGCCGAAGGCGACATTCTCAAATACCGTCATATGCGGCCATAAGGCAAAATCCTGGAACACCATGCCGAACTTGCGCTTATGTGCAGGTACATCAATACGCTGGCTTGCTGAGTAGATACATGTTCCCGCTGAGTAAATCTCCCCACCATCAGGCTGCTCAAGCCCGGCAATCATTCTCAGGAGAGTGGTTTTGCCACAGCCGGACGGACCCAGTAAGGTAGTGAACTCGCCTTGCCGCAGTGTCAAATCTGTGAGCTGAAGTGCGGGTGTGCCTGCAAATGATTTATGGACCCCTTTAATTTCAATCTCCATTCTGATCCCTGCCTGTCTTATTAAACTTTTCTCAGTGTAACGGTTGGGTTCAAGCTAAGTATTAGACTTATGTAAACGACAAATTAACTTTTTGTTTGAATTCTGTTGATGTTCATAGAGTAAATCTATAGTGAGGTCTTATATAAAGGAGAGATTGAGGAGAGTGATGACATGAACCTGATGAAATTGCGTATTGTTGAGTTAATGGATCGACATCATAATATGACCAGCGTGGCCGAGATACTGGGGATTAAGCAGCCAACGGTGACGTTCCATATGAAGTCTCTGGAGAAGGAGATGGAGGTCAAGCTGTTTGAGTCGCGTAACGGGAAGACCTTTCTTACCGAAGCCGGACAGGCTCTGTTGCATTATGCGATTAAAATGAATGCGCTAGCCAAAGAGTCCAAGCGTATTGTCAAGGAATATGACAATCTGTATCGCGGCACCCTGCATATCGGAGCGAGTTATGTTCCGGCAACCTATCTGTTACCTCGAATCCTGAACGCCTTCTCACAGGAATTCCCCGGCATTCGTATTTCGCTGTCGGTCAAGCCTTCGCTCGTGATTCGGGACATGCTTGCCCGTCATCAGATCGACCTTGGCGTTACCTCGTCGGAGCTATTTACTGACAAGAACTTACTGGCCGAGCCTCTGTGCTCGGACGATCTGGTGCTCGTATGTGCCCCCGATCATCCCATCGCAAAGGGCGAGATCCTGGAGCCTGAACAGATTGCCCGTACGCCATTTGCTTTACACGGAACAGAATCAAGCACCCGGCAGTTAACGGACCAATGGGTGGAGCGGCATGGGCTGGAGCTGCGCAGCACGGTTGAATTGGACTCCCTGGAGGCGATCAAACAGTTAGTATTACTCGGGCATCATGTAGCATTTCTGTCACGTATGGCCGTGAGGAGAGAACAGGAGCAGGGCTGGTTACACATTCTGCCGATTCCGGGTCATCAGACCTCCCGGCATATCTATAGTGTACATAATGTGGACCGCTTGCCGTCGGTTCAGGTCAGCCGCTTCTGTGAGGTATTAAGAGAGGCGGGGGCGCACGCCGAGTTGGGGCAGAGGGAACGGTAGCAACAAAAACTAGAGGTTGCCCTTCATAAAATCTATGGAAATTTGATGCAGATTTCCCTTTCTTTTAACAGCGTGCTTGTACTTCTCCTTTAGAGTGAACTTGTATTCAATACACCAAAGGAGTGAGGAATTGTGAAAGCTTGGAAACGCATCATGTTGGCAGCGGTGGTTGGCTTTACGACATGGGGAAGTGTGTTCTCCGGTGCCGTACTGGAGCCTGTGTCCGCAGCACCGAATGCCGTCCCCGCGTACGAGGTGAAGTTTATTGCTAGTCCTGAAGCCGTCTTAACCTCAGAGGGACAAGTAAAAACGAGCGTCAGGGAGCAATTCAATCTCCCAGCAACCCCTGAGTTGATCGGCGTAGCTTATTATGACACGGACAGTCTTGCGCTGAATGAGGAAGGTTGGAATGTGCGATTCCGTAAGAAGGAAGACAAGAGCAACTACGAGTTAACCTACAAGAAACGCTACCCGATCTTGAATGGAGATGTTGATGCTGCGCTGACTTTGGCTAACCAGGAAGGCTTCGATGCATCAGATGATAATTATGAAGCTGAAATTGATTGGGGTTATAACAAGCAGACACTAAGCTTCTCCAACACGAAGAAGGAGAAGACGAAGGTGGATGGTCCAGAGCTTCCTCCGGATGAGGAAATGTTATCCCTTCTGCTAGACAAGCTGCCCGGGAAGCTGAATAAATGGTCTGCTCCCAATTGGGGAGAACAGGTATTGTCTCAATCGCGGGCCCATGGTCCGTTAGTCTTTGAGCGTTATCGTGGAGAATGGGAAGGACAGGAACTCACTTTGGAAGTGTGGCCGATTCGAAATAGTACAGGGACAGGGATCGACAATCTGGTAGAGATTTCTTTCAAAACCGATGATCACGACGTTGCGGCAGAACTTCGCCCTGAACTCATGAACGTCATGGAACTCCGTGGCTGGCTGCTTCCGGTTGACGGTTTGAAGACAGAGACGATTCTGGAAAGATATTAGGCGATTGGTATAGGTAACCTAAGAAAGCCCGGGATCTCCGATTATACGGAGATCCCGGGCTTATTACTGCCTGATTAGGTTATTAGCCAGCAAGCATTTATAGACTATAGGTAATTATGCGGAGAAAATCTGCTTTAACTCGCGAATAGCTTGGTTCAGGTTCTCCAGATCGGGAGCATAAAGCTCTTGCGTCTCTTTCTTGCTCAGTCCCAGTGTTTGAGAGGTCGTCATTCCCATCCGGTCCAGGTTAGGGCGTATGTCCAGGGCGGCCTGTCCATTCACGCTAAGCCGGATATCCTGAAGCCCTGTGGGTTCCCATCTCAAATCTACAGGTCCATTCCACGGTATGGCCAGCTTCTGCTTCTTGCGGAATAACTTTTTGACATGAATGCGGATGTACTTATTCGTGAACAAGCATTTCTCGGTAGTAAGGAACGGAATTTCTCCAGGCTCCAGCTCTCCTTCGAAATCTTCCAGATACATGTCAAAGTAAGAGGTGTCGCCGCCCTTGACGGATTCCGTGGGTGTGTAATAAAACACGGCATTTCCCTTCTTCTCCAGGAGGAAATAGTCGACCTTGTATTTACGGAAAATCGGGAGAACGGTGTGTTCGTACAAGTCGATAGGACCGGAGTTCTTCACGTTCACTCCGGGATCATCCGAGTATTCCCCTTCATAAGTCTGAATGAGCGCATTCAGGTTGCTGCCCGGCCAAATTCCCGAAATCTCAAGCGGCTTCAATGGGCTTACAGCCAACTTGTAGCATCCTTCAATATAATCATTGGCGCCCAGGATGAAGCGGTCCTCGGCAGGCGTCATGAGCTGCTTGCCCAAGATGGCACTGAACAGGAACGTTTGCCAGTTGCGGAACAGATGCTCAGCCATAGAACCATACTTGTCGCACCATTGAACAGCTTCTTCCTCGGTCAAATAGCCGCAGATGGCAGCGTCAGCGATGATCGAAATGGCCCGGGAGTAGTTAAAGCCAGCCCAAGACGTGCCGTCGGTATGGTGTAGCCAGGAGTGATTATGACGAAATAAAGCCTCCAAGGTTTCCAACATGGATTTGGAATCATCGGCAAAATAAGCGGCTACGTTCGCCACCAACTCTTTCGTATAGTCCTGCTTATGTTCAGAATCGTTCAGCATTGGATTCGCTGAGGAGAAGCGAGAGATATATGTATTTAATTTGGCTTGTTCATTTAAGGCTTGCTCAACATCCTGCGGACGGAGTTGACTGAATCTCTCGGGACTTTCCAGGAACAGGTCAATCAGAATAGCACAAATGGGACCTTCCCATACATTGCAGAGCATCAACTCGTTAATGGTCGCTTCAAGCTGGCTGCGGTTGGTTATTCCATAGTTGCTTTCAAGTGCCTTTTTGGTCAGCGCTTTTGCCCCGGGAATGGTATGAGGATTGAACGAGAGCAGCTTGGTGCTGAGCTTCTCCGGTGAGGGATGATCGCTGAAGAAGCTGGGCGCATAGCGGTACATGGCAGTGAGAATGACATATTGATTTTGCATAATTCGATCCTTTCCATAAATAATAGTGTCTTGTCTATATCGGTATATGCCATCCGTTTTAACACCCCTCCAAGCCAACAATCATTGAAGAAAGCCATGACCGCCAGGGGCTAATGCCCTGGTATCATGGCTTTCTTTGGATGTTTCTTAATTCTACCGATTCGATCCTTCCAGCCATTGCAAAATGAATTGCCCCGCCAGGCTGTTGGCCCAGCCGAACCACTCGCGAGTGAACTGCTCGGGATGATCCGGATGGAAGCTCTCGTGCATCAGGCCGGTTCCGGCAGTAGTCGCCAGCAGTTGGTCCAGCAAGTCAAGCTGCTCCTGCTTGTTGGTTGAGGTCAGGCCTTGCATAATGAGTCCAATATGCCAGACGTAACCCTCCGGCGTATGCGGGCTGCCTACCCCTGCGGCATGACGTCCCTTGTAGTAATAAGGGTTGTCTTCGCTAAGTACAAATTGACGCGTGCGCAGGTATTTAGGGTCGTCGTAGCTGCAATACCCAAGATAAGGCATGGACAGCAGGCTTGGCACGTTAGCATCATCCATCAAATTATAATTGCCGTAGCCGTCGGTTTCATAGGCATAAATTGTGCCGTGGCGCGGGTGTTCCACCAGTCCGTAGGTTTCAATGCCGAAACTGATTTCTGCTTCCAATTTACGGGCGCGTTCAGCCAACTTGGCATCAGCATAGTACGTCTCGGCGAAGGTGGCCAAATGACGCAGAATCACCACCGCGAACATATTGGCAGGAATCAAGTAGCCGAATTTGCAGGCATCGTCGCTGGGACGGAATCCCGACCATACCATGCCTGTCACATTCGTTCTTGTTCCCCGGCCTGCCATAGGCAGTGTATCCGATGGCAAGGTAATATCATCGCGCTCAAAGCTGTAAGGAGAGCGTTCATCGTGATATTGCTCGGTCTGCATCGTCCGTACGATGACGTTCAGCATCGCATGAACTTCCTCGGTGAATACGCTGGTATCGCCAGTAGCTTCAAAGTAATCCTGCAACAGTTGCACGGGATAACAGAGCGAGTCTAGTTCGAATTTGCGTTCCCAGATCCACGGGCCCATCTCGGTACGGTCCTGCTGGTGTCCATGTCCGTTGCCTTCCCGATTGAAGGCGTTGGCGTAAGGGTCCAGCAGCAGGCAACGGGCCTGCCGCCAGATCAAGCCGCGAATCATCTCCGCCAGCTCCTGGTCCTCGTGGGCCAAGCGGATGTAAGGTCTTACCTGTGCCGACGAATCCCGCAGCCACATGGCCGGGATATCGCCGGTAATGACGAAGGTCGTTCCATCCTCCATACGTTCTACGGTTGTATCCAGGGTATTGCTGTAGCCGTTTTTGAATAACTCGGCCAGTTCAGGCTTGATCTGCTGCAACTCGGCAACGGTTTTCTCCACCTGACGCGTAATAGCGTTGAACATCGGTGTTCTCTCCTTTTGTCTTTACTCTATGTGCTATATAAGTTGAACAAATGATTTAGGAAATCATTTCCTCTCTTGCTTGATATGCCTATCGTTTAATTCAACTTATATATTTACCCCTTGACCGCGCCAGCGGCGATACCTTTGACAATATGCTTCTGCATCAGAATGTAGAAAATGATGATCGGGATGGTAGAGATCACAAACCCGGCCATAATCAAGTTCCATTGCTGATTATAGCTGCCATAGAAGTATTGCTGGGACAGCGGAATGGTCATCGGCTTGTGGTTGCCATAGACAAGGAATGCGACCAGAAATTCACCCCAGGCCCATAGTGCATTCAATACAGCTACGGTAGCGGTAATCGGCTTCATCAGCGGGAAGACCACCCGGAAGAACATCTGAATGCGGCTGCATCCGTCGATGGCGGCAGCTTCCTCAATCTCCTTGGACATCGTGGCAGCGTAGCTCCGGTATAAGAAGATCGGTACAGGCATACCGAGGGCAATGTAGATCAGAACTAGCCCCACAGGAGAACCCGTGAGCGAGAGCTGGCGGGCAATGACGATCAAGGCCACCATATAGACCTGGAAGGGTACGAACAAGGTGGTCATGAAGACGAGCATGATACCGCTAGAGAACTTACTCTTCCAACGAGCTAACGCATACCCTGCAAGCGATGAGACTACAACGGTAAGTGTGGTGGTAGCGGCCACCACGACAAGGCTGAACCATAGAGAAGATAAGAAATCATTGTTCGTAAAGATCGTGATATAGTTGTCGAAATTGAGTTTGCCCGGTAGTCCGATGGTCGACACCATGATCTCCGGCTTGGTCTTGAACGAATTCAGGACCACGATGACGATAGGCGCGAAGAAGAGAATCGCCAGTAACCATACCAGCGCGTACAGTCCAACTTTACGCCATCCTTGTCTCTTGCTCTCACCGGCAGTTTTCATCATATTTTCTCCTCCCGGGATTTCATCAGTCTGGTCAGAATCAAGGTAATACCGGCAATCAGAAGGAAGAAGATGGTCGATTGCGCTGTTGCAAGCCCGGTTTGGTTGGCACTAAATGCCGTATTGTATATTTTCAGCACCATAGTCATCGAAGAGCCAGCCGGACCACCAGAGGTCATGGTGAATGGCAATTCGAATATTTTGATATGAGCTGCGGTTGACAAGATCAAACACATCACGATGATCGGCGAGATGAGCGGCAGCTTAATCTTGAACAGAATGTCCGAGGTACGGGCTCCGTCAATTTTAGCGGCTTCCATCAGGTCTTCGGATATGCCTTGCAGCGCTGCCAGATAAATGATCATGTAATAACCGGCTACGTTCCATACTGCCGTAACGGCCAGCGCATAGATAACAATGTCGGGGTTGCCCAGAATCGAAGCCTGCCACGAAGCCGGCAATTGCAGCGCGGCGAACAGGTCCGGCAAGGCATCGCTATACACAAACGACCATACATAACCTACCACCAGCAAGCTCATCACGTTCGGGATGAAGAAGATAGAACGCAGGAAGCTTCTGGCACGAATCTTCGTATCCAGCAACAAGGCCAGAATGAGGGATACCACATTGCCGAGAATAACGGCAGTGATGGTGAATTTCAGCGTTGCACTAATCGTATCGATGAAGCTTCTATCCTTGAACGCAGTGATATAGTTGTCCAAGCCGATGAACTTGTAGTTGGGTCTCATGCCATAAGCGTCCGTGAAGGACAAGGCCAGACTTTGTACTACGGGGATGATGAAAAAGATAGTAAACAGCAATAAGGCGGGCAGCAATATGAGAAAGTAAAACATATTTGGGCCTTTTAGCTTCATGAGTATCATTCCTTTTGCCACTGGGAGTCATTTATGCGTGGCTTAAAGCTGAATGCCTCGGGGGAGGGAGAGCATGAAGCTCATCCGTCCCCCGAATAACATCCGCGCAAACATGGTGTTGTCGTAAATCTTATTGTCCGGAAGCTTCAACTTCCTTGGCTCTGTCCCATGCAGCATCCAGATCTTTGGCTAACGTATCCCAGTCCGTTCTGTCCAGCATATACTTGGAGAAATCCTCCCACAGCTTGTCTGTAAATACGGAACGCAGTACACGGTCGCCATATGGAGTGAACTGACCGCTGGAGATGTATTGGTTGATATCTGCAGCAATCGGATCATAATCCACATTGACGCCATTGACGGTCGAGGACACTTTAACATTCTCAGACCAGATTTGGCCTGCTTCTTGCGAAGCTACGAACTCCAGGAATTTCTTGGCGGCATCCACGTTCTTGCTATTCTTCATGATGGACAAGGAAGTGTCCGGGAATACCAGCAACTTGGATTCGTCAGGGTTATCCGAAATCGGGAAGGCCATCAGGCCGATATCGGCATCAGGTCCCACTTGACGGATAGGCTCCAGCGCCCATGAACCATTGCCATAGAATGCGGCTTTTCCTTGAGCGAGCATGGCGTTGGCATCATCGTAGCCGATGTTGAAGGAGCCATTAACATCACTGTATCCGTATACATAATCTTTATGCAGGTCAAATGCCAGCTTCCAGCTTTCGTCGGTAGCGATGCTTATGCTTCCGGCGTCGCGTTCTGCCGACCAGTTCGGGTTGCGCCCGAAGACTGTTTCGGAGAACAAGGCAATCAGTGGCATATAGGCGACGGACAAGTCTTTGGAGCCTGTAGCGAAGGCAGGAATCCCCTTGGCCTTCAGAGCTTCAACGACTTGCTTCATTTCAGTCAAGGTAGTTGGTACTTCCAGGTTGTTGTCAGCAAGTACGGTCTTGTTGTAGTAGAAACCGATATATCCATTATCGATCGGCATGGCATAAACTTGGTCATTATAAATGGCGTTGGCTGCTTGAATACTCTCGGCGTTAAGATTGCTAAGGTAGCTCTCGCCCTTCAAGTCCAGCAAATAGTCCGTATCGATTTCTTTCATCCAGGTTACGAGGTCCGGCATTTCGTCGGAAGCGGCTCTGGCACGCAACGTCGTCTTCAATTGGTCGGCGTTCATCGTTTGAATCTCGACTTTGATATTGGTGTTTGCGCTTTCAAATCGTTTAATAATCTCTGCAAATGCTGCTTGGCTTGCTTGTTCTTGCTTCAAAGACAGAAATTCAAGCTTGACGTTCTCATTGCTGGGTGTGCCCTGATTATTGCCGGGTTCGGCAGCGTTGTTGCTGTTGCCTCCACATGCAGTTAACACTGTGACGGTCAGCATAACTACAACGAGTGCAGATAACCATTTCTTCATGATGCGATTCCTCCCTTTTTGTGAGCAAAGCATATATGTGAGTTGCGGGCTACGCTCGGCCGATACGCTGGCCCGCAAAATACACCGTGATTATCAACTTTTTTAGCTGTAGAGTGGCCCTAATTGTGAGCAGGCGCGATAGTCCATGCCCACCGAGCTATTTTCCAAGCCAAAGGCTTTCCAGTAGCTTGGTCTGAACAACCGCTCTTCCGGCACATTGTGCATGTTGACCGGAATCCGTAACATAGCGGCAAGGGTAATCAGGTCGCTGCCGATATGCCCGTAGGTGAATACACCATGATTCGCGCCCCAGTTATCCATAACAGCGTAGACATCGCGGAAAGCCCCGCTTCCGGTGAGATTAGGGACGAACCAGGCAGTAGGCCAGGATGGGTCGGTACGTTCATCCAGCAGATCGTGTACATGCTTCGGCAGGTCCACAGTATGACCTTCGGCAATTTGCAGCACCGGACCTAATCCGGCAACCAGGTTAATCCGATAGAAGGTGATCGGCATGCCACCCTTGGTCAGCACGCGACTGGAGAATCCACCGCCACGGAAGTAGCCTTGATGAGCAGCATGCCAGGTAGTGGCTTGCAAGCTGCGGTCAACTTCCTCTTCGGTGATGTCCCAATGTGGTTTCATGGCCGGCTGGCCATCGATTTGTTGTTCGCCAGAGCTGTCCAGCGCCACCGAGCCAGAGTTCTTCAGATGAATGACGCCGCCTGCAGCTAACCCTTCAAGATCATATCCGGCGACCCGCTTCACAGCTTCCGGGCTCCAATAGGTCCGGACATCCACGAAGGCCTGTGCAGTATGGGTCAATAAATTCCCCAGTAGCATGGAAGCACCATTCAGGCTGTCATTCTCAGTAGCCATCACATAAGGAGCACGGCGGCCGTTCCAGTCGAACGAGCTGTTCAGAATGGCTTCGGAGAAGTCACCGTTCGGCAGATAGTCGTTCCAGTGACGTTGCCCTTGGAACCCTGCGGCCAGGGCTTCATGTCCCAGTGCTTCTTCTGTAAAACCCGCTTCCGCCAGCTTTGGATTGCCAGCCATGAGATCCCGCATAATCAAGGTCATTTTCACGACGAACGCCCATACCTCATCCTTGCGTTCGGGGGAGAATTGAGTTGCTTCTTCGTTGTAATCGGTACCTTCCAGACAATGCTGGCGTGTCCAGGCCAGTGCACGCTCGAATTCCTCTTGGTCGAAAATCCCCAATTGAATCCGGCGGTTGATCTCGCTCATATCTACATATTCATTCCGCATACCCAGATACTGCTGGAAGAAGGGTTCATTGACGATAGAGCCGGCAATCCCCATGCTGACGGAACCGATAGCCAGATAAGATTTGCCGCGCATTTGCGCAACAGCCATGGCCGAGCGAGCGAATTGCAACAGCTTGGCTTGTACATCTTGGGGAATGCTGTCGTCATCCTTGTCTTGCACATCACGGCCGTAAATGCCGAAGGCAGGCAGGCCCTTCTGGTTATGAGCGGCGAGCGCTGCGGCCAGATACACTGCCCCGGAACGCTCCGAACCGTTGAATCCCCAGATCGCCTTTGGCCGATGCGGGTCCATATCGATGGTTTCACTGCCGTAGGCCCAAGCGGGGGTTACCGAGATGGTAGCGCCTACATTTTCAAGCCGGAACTGCTCGTCCGCTTGGCGGGCCTCCTTGATGCTACTGATGCAGGTAGAGGCAATCACGCACTCTACGGGGGAACCGTCGCTGTAGTGAAGCTGCTCGCTCAGCAGCCGAGCCACCGCTTGAGCCATTGAGATTGTTTGCGGTTCAAGCACTTCTCTGACGTTGCCGATCCGGGCGTCAACGACCGGTCTGATACCGATCCGAATTCTGTTATCCATCACTGATGTCTCCTTGCTGTCGTTAGGTCAGCATCCAAATATAACGCAATGTTATATTTGGAGCTTCAATCTAGGTTTATGGAAGATATGATCAAACACTAAGTAACAGCCGCCTAACGCATACTCATGTTCCAGTAATTGACCAGGCACGATGCTTAGCCGATTAAAGTGTTCCTTCAATAATTCACTGGCCGTGTCTTGTAAGGACTTAAGCAAGATCGAATCGTCCAGGTTAGGACAACCGCCAATCACAAAGTTGGGGATTTCGAAAATGCGTGCCAGATTCACCAGGGCGAGTCCCAGGTAATGGCCGGCTTCTTGCAGCAGGGAGGAGGCCAGTTCATCTCCTTCTTGTGCAAGCTGAACCAGATTCTCCAGCCGTAGGGGAAGCTGTTCAGCCGAAGCGGCACTTTCGCTTCCTTTTCCCTCACGGTAACGACGAATCAGATTAAGTTCGCTGGCGAATACGTTCAAGCTGCCCTTGGGACCGCCAAGCCCTTCCGGTCCGCTGACATCGAGAATCATTTGACCGATAAAGCCTGCATTACCATTCTCCCCGCCATAGATCCCGTTCTTCATGAAGATTGCACTACCTACGCCGGAGCGTAGCCCGATATAGATGAAGTCCTGATTCTCGGCGGATAGATAGAAGCGCTGTTCTACCAGTCCCATCAAATGAACATCGTTGCGCACATACACCGGCAGATCCAGGCGATCTTCCAGAATGGACTTGATGTCCACGTTATGCCAATCATTAATCCGTTCAATGAAGATGGACAAGCCGTTATTCTTGTCAACCACACCGGACATCCCAATGCCAATACCTTCGATCTTCAACCGATCTACACCGGATTCGTCAATCAACCGGGCAATTTCATCGGATAGGCGATCGGTAATGTATTGTACTGAGCTATCGAGCGGATAATGATATTGGTGGGAAGCCAGAACCTCGCGATTGGAGTTGGCCATCGTGATCCGCACCTGCGGGAATTCAAAGTCAACCCCGATGCCATAGTATGCATCTGAATTAATAGCGAGCAATGCCGCTGCCCTGCCCCCGGTGGACTCGGCGAGTCCGCCCTTGATAATGATATGGTCGTCGGTTAATTCCTTGACCGAGTTAATAACCGTAGGCCGGCTCAAATTCGTCTTCTTCACAATATCTTCAACGGTGATTGGCTGGTAGCTGGATATGCATTGCAACACCAGATACTTATTAGCTTCTTTCAAAATTTTAGAATTATTCTTTCCCAATCCTTTTCACCCTTTGCAAAAATAATACGCCCTCTTAATTATAAGCAAATGTACCTTCTTCTTAATAGAGCAGGCATTATTTTTCGCTTTTAGGTACGCTTTCATTTGTTCATTTCTTGCTGCGGCATTGTGTTTGATCGGGCTTGATGATGCCAGTATAGCAAGAACAAAAAGTTTTGTAAATACATTTTACTAAAGTGTTTTTTAAATGTGTTATTGAAAACTATTTCGTTTATGTTACAATGACTCTCGTAAGGCCTAAAACGCTATCATTAGGACGGTGACTAGATGAGTAATCACAAACTAGCGCAATTACTTGCGCAGAAATCCGATCAATTAATTCAAGGCTGTATCAAGGTGGCTCATGATGGTACGAAGTTATTTACCCCTGACGGGATTGCTAGTTATGATGCGCTCTGGGTGCGCGATTTTGCTTATATGGTTGAATACGCTTCCGAGTTCATCCAGCCGGAGGATATCCGGGCTGCGGTTGACTTCGTTATTGGAGGGCGACGCGAGGATGGCTGGCTGCCTGACCGTATTTATGCCGACGGATTAGGTGTATATGCCGCAGGCGTGGTAGAGAAGCCCGTAGGGGAAGCCAATCTGGATAATACACCGTTCCTGGCTTATGTGGTGTACTTCTATCTTGAATCTCTGGAAGAAGGCAAAGCTCGGGAGTTGTTCAGCAAGTGGGCCGGGGCTCTGGACCAAGGTATGTCGCTGATTCCGCTTAGTGGCGATGGACTTGTCTATAATGATCCGGCCAAGCCGCATTCTCCGTATGGATTTACCGACACCATCGGTAAGACGGGTGAGCTGTTCATGGAATCGCTGCTCTTCTGGCGCGCTTGCCGCTTCTTGCAGGAATTGCACGAGAAATACGGGCAAGCGGCTGTAGCCAAGTCGTATAGCGAGCAAGCGACTGCGATTGAACGGAGTATCTCCAAGCTCTATGACCCGTCCTGCAGAGGCTTCTACGCGGCTACCGGGGAGTGCAAGCAGTTGGACATCTGGGGGATCGCTTATCTGCTATACATTGGCTTCCCGGCGGATGACATCCGTGAAGATCTCCTGACCTTCCTGCATGACAACTATGACAAATACGTCTATAAGGGCCAAATTCGTCATCTGCTGCAAGGGGAATACTGGGAGCGTCTGCTCATCGATGTCCCACATGAGGAATATCAGAATGGCGCTTATTGGGCGACGGCCAGCGGCTGGGTAATCTGGTGTCTGGCTCAGAAGGATGGCAAGCTTGCAGCCCAGGCCTTGAAGGATGTAGCGGACAGCTTCGTCAATGACGGCATCTTCGAATGTTTGAATGAAGGATATAGCAAGCTGGATAGCTTCGTCGTCAGCGCGACCAATGTACACGGTGCCTATCAACGGTTGGTGCAGGAGCAAGCGCAATCCTTCATCCAGGCGGTGGATGAGCTGGAGCAGCTCTAATGTCAGCCCGGCATCAAGTGCTGGTGGCTGGAAGTGCCAACATCGATATCATGCTTCAGGTACCGCGTACCCCGCATCAGGGCGAATCGCTGGTGGTAGCCGGGCAGCGTACCGGACTTGGCGGCAAAGGCTCCAACCGGGCCATTGCCTTGGGGCGGCTAGGACTGGATGTACAGTTCTGCTGCAAGCTGGGGCAAGATAGCAGCGGCGATCTTGTATTAAGTGCGCTACAGTCTGAAGGGATCGGAACCCGGCTGGTGAAGCGGGACGAGCATGTCGGTACGGGAACTGCCTATATCATGGTTGAGCCTACCGGCAAAAATACGATTTTATCTTATTTGGGCGCGAACAATGCTTTTACCAAGGCGGATATTAACGAGATCGTGGATCAACTGTCGTCCTTCTCATTTCTATCCCTGGAACTGGAATGCAGCCTTTCCCTCATCGAGCAACTGCTATATCACGGTCGCAAGCAGGACAAGGTCATCATTGTGGATGCAGGACCGGTGCGAGAAATTGAGCTTGGTGAATTTCGGGATGTAGATATATTTAGCCCGAATGAGACGGAGGCGGCACAGTGGACCGGCTTTGCTGTAGATACGGAGGAAGCGGCGGGCGAGGCTTGCCGTTACTTGTATGAGGCTACGGGCAGCAAGCGGGTGCTGCTTAAGCGCGGAGAGCATGGCGCGATGCTGTATGACGGTCAGGACCTTCGGAACTTCCCTGCCTACCGCGAGGCGGGGCAAGTGGTGGATACCACGGCAGCAGGAGATTGCTTCATGGGGGCACTGACGCTAGGCATGGCCCGGAAGATGCCGCTGGATCAGGCCATTTATTATGCGAACGTGGCAGCGGCTATTGCGGTGACCCGCTCGGGCGCGGCCACTTCGCTGCCAACAGGAGCAGAGGCGGATGCAATGTTCGCCAAAGCGCAGGAAGAAGGGTACATCAAATGACAAACAAACTCTCGTTATCGATTATGTGCGCCGATCAGCTTAATCTGAAGGGAGCACTGGAGGATGCGGCGCATATTCGCGCAAACTTCATTCATGCCGATATTATGGATGGCAATTTCGTGCATAATATCACGCTGGGCTTCGACCAATTGCGGATGCTGGCCGAGAATTCGTCCGTTCCGGTGGATGCTCACCTGATGGTCAGCAATCTGGATATGGCCATTCCGCTGGTGCTGGATACGGGATGCACGCATGTCTGCTTCCATATCGAGGCGACTCATACGCCGATTCGTTATCTGCGCCAAATCCGCGAAAGTGGCAAGCAGGCCGGGATTGCCACTAATCCACACGGTTCCATTGACTTCTTGCAGCATCTGCATCAGTACGTTGATTACGTCCTGGTTATGACGGTTGAGCCAGGCTTTGCCGGACAGAAGTTCCTGGAGCATACCGCGCTGAAGATCAAGGAGATTCGCGAACTGATTGGCCCGGACAAGGACATTATGGTCGATGGTAACATCGGTCTGGATAGTGCCCAGCTCTGCCGCGAGTACGGAGCCAACGTCTTCGTGCTGGGCACCTCGGTAGCCTATAGCCAGCAGCAGATTAATGAGGCGCAAATTCAGACCTTCCGCGACAAGCTGGATGTTCCGGTGCAGTGACAACAAAATAGGCTATTTAGAAATAAGGCGGCACCTATTCTCCTGCGAGGATGAGTGTCGCCTTTTTATTGGTGCGGACAGGGACTATTTTTATATCAAATTCAAAGGATTATTATATATCCAACAAAATGTAAGCGCTTTATAATTTAAGCGTGCTTACTATATCATTTTAGTTGAGGAGATGATAGTTATGAGCAAATGGTGGAAGGGTAAAATGCTTGCCTGTGTCTGTGCGGTTGCTTTGGTCGCACCTGGGTTAGGCTACGTACCCGAGGCGGATGCAGCGGGGAGCTTCCTCATGGGCGGGGATGTTTCCATGCTCCATGAGGTTGAAGAGCGAGGCGGCGAGTTCTATGACCAGGCTGTGAAGAAGGATGCCTTAGAGATTCTGGGTGATCATGGCATGAATGCGGTTCGTTTGCGCTTGTGGGTAGACCCTTATGATGCTGCGGGTAATCCGTATGGTGGCGGGACCAATGATCTGGCGACCACAATATCGCTTGCTCAGCGGGCCAAGGCACAGGGCATGGATGTGTTGCTTAACTTTCACTTCAGCGACTTCTGGGCCGACCCGGGCAAGCAAAGTAAACCCAAGGCCTGGCAAGGCTTGAGCCATAGTCAATTGCTCACGACAGTACACAACTACACCAGCAGCGTAATTACCGAAATGAAGGCGGCCGGAGCTCTCCCTGATATCGTGCAGGTGGGGAACGAGGCGAGCAGTGGTATCCTTTGGGATGAGGGCAAGGTGGGCGGAGGAATTGATGATTTTACCCAGCTTGGTGAACTGTTGACCTCTGCGATTAACGGAATTCATGCCGCCCTGGGGCCGGGCGAGGATGTAGAAATTGCCCTGCATCTGGACCATGGTGGAGACAATAATCTGTATACCTGGTGGTTTGACAAAATCGAGGCAGAGGGTGTGGATTACGATATTATTGGCTTAACCTACTATCCCTTCTGGCATGGGACGATGGGTGAGCTTGCTTATAACCTTAATGCCATCAGCAGTCGTTATAATAAGGACGTCATGATTGTGGAGACCTCTTACGGATTTACTTTGGATGATGGCGATGGCCTGGGGAACTCCTTCTATACCGCAGAGGAAAGCATCGGGGGTTATCCGGCATCATTGGCGGGACAGACAGCTTACTTGCGGGATTTGAAAGAGATCATGCAGGATGTGCCGAACAATCACGGCCGCGGAATCTTCTGGTGGGAGCCAACCTGGTTGCCGGTGGAAGGGGCACATTGGGGCAGTGAGGCAGGCAAGCTGTACAATAACGATACCGGCCTATTGTCCAACCCATGGGATAACCAGACGCTGTTTGATTTTGACGGGAATGTACTATCTACCGTGTCGGTCTTTACGGAAGGTTCACTGGTGAACCTGGTATCCAACCCAAGCTTTGAAGCGGATGGCTGGACGCAGACCCCTACCTCGTGGAACCGCTGGGCTGCGGATGATGCGTCATATGATGCCATCAAGGTAGAAGAGAATGGCATTACCGGCAGCTATAAGCTGACGCACTGGAGCGATGTCGCATATGAAGCGTCCACGTACCAGCATATTACCGGGCTGAGCCCAGGTACGTATACCTTATCGGCCTGGGTCCTTAATAGCGGGGGCCAGAACACTTTGCAACTATATGCGAAAAACTTCGGCGGCGCCGAGCTCTCTGTTGATCTGCCAACAAGTCCTGAGAAATGGGTGAAGGTGAAGATTGAGAACATCACGGTAACCAACGGCGAGATTGAAATTGGGGTCTACTCCGATGCTCAGGAGGAGAACTGGATGAACCTGGATCATGTGAAGCTATATAAGAATTGAGCTTATGAAGGTTAGGTGAGCAGCTCACGTCAACCCTATGACCAGCTCTGGCGAGCAGTGATGGGGCTGGCGGGGCTGCTTCTTTGGCCTGCACAGGAGAATTATTATACGCCTGCTAAAGATTTTTTATATTTCAAGCTTGATGAAAGCGTTTTATATTGAGAGTAAGGGCTGATGTATTTTAGAATGGCCAACTAACAAGGGGGGACTTGAATGAAACAGACATGGATATTGGCTTGTCTCTGCATACTGCTCTTTGGAGTGACAGCTTGTGCACCTGACCGATCAGGGCAACTGGGGAGTACTGGGGAAGGGGGCAACGACAGTACTAGCAGTAATAACGGAGCTTCCATGAACTCGGACGGTACCGGGCAACAACAACCTGACAAATTAGTGATCTGGTCTAATGATGACGCGAAGCATTTGAAAGTAGTCGAGCAGCTAGCCGGGGAATTCACCGCTGATACGGGAGTCCAGGTAGAGGTCGTGCCTGTCAGTGGCTCGGAGCAGGTGCAGAAGTTATCCTTGGCCGCTCCTGCGGGCAATGGACCCGACCTGTTCTATCAGCCGCAGGACCGCTTGGGTGATCTGGCTGTCCAAGGATTGGCTGAGCCCGTAGAGCTATCCCAGCAGGAGCGCGCCGAATACAGCGTCGCAGCGTTAGATGCCGTGCAGTATGAAGGACAGACCTATGGCTTCCCGATTTCCATCGAGACCTATGCCCTCTATTACAATAAAGCACTGGTCGACCAAGTGCCGGTGAAGATGGAGGATATCGCGGGAACCTACGCCTCGCTGACGGATGCAGGCCAAGACCGTTATGCCTTCCTGATGGTGCCGGATTTCTATTATGCCATTCCTTTTATCATGAACTACGGCGGGTATATCTTCGGGCAGCAGGACGGCAAATACGATGCTTCTGACCTTGGGCTGAATAATGAGGGAGCCGTTCAGGGGATGAGCGCGTATGCCAGCTTTGTGAAAGAGACGGGAATTCCCGCTACGATGACCACGGACGTGATGGACACCTTATTTCTGGAAGGGAAAGCAGCGATGACCGTGAATGGGCTATGGGCTATGAAGCCTTACGCCGAGAAATTGGGCGATGATCTTGGAACTGCTCCATTGCCAACGGTTAATGGTAAGCCTGCACCATCGTTTGTTGGGGTGAAGTCCTGGTTCATCTCGTCTTACTCCAAGCATCCCGAATGGGCCAAGCGGCTTGCGCTACATCTGACCAATGCGGCAAGCTCCGGGGTCTATTATGAGCAGACGGGAGAAATTCCCGCTCGGCCGGATGCGCAGCAAAGCATTGTCGATCCGCTGTATGACGGGTTCGTGCAGCAGCTCGACAGCGGCGTGCCCATGCCGAATATTCCGGAAATGAGTACCGTTTGGGCGATGGATGATGCGGTGGATTTTATTGTACAGGGAGAGGACCCCAAGTCTGTACTGGATGAGACGACCGAGCAGATCGCGTCTCAGATTAAGGCATCCGGACGATGAAGCACCGCCCCTGGATTGCCGTAGGGCTGTCCCTGCTATTCGCAGGCTTGGGGCAGCTATATAACCGCAGTTATATCAAAGGAATCATCTTGATCATGTTGGAGCTGGCATTTATCATCACCTTTGCCGATTTTATCGGGCTGGGCTTGTGGGGAATTGCCACGCTGGGGACGATTCCCAAGCTGGATCATTCGATTTTCCTGCTGGTGTATGGACTGTTATCCCTGATTATGCTGGCCATCGCCGGTATGATCTATGTCCTGAATGTGCGGGATGCCAAGAAGGAAGCGGAGCAGCTTGCCAGCGGCTGGGAGCGGCCGAAGCTGCGGGAGCGGATGAAGCAGGCATACATGACCAGCATGCCGTACGTGTTGTCCGTGCCAGGGTTTATTTTACTGCTGTTCGTGGTGGTATTCCCGCTGCTCTTTGCCGTATCGCTGGCCTTCACCAACTATGACCTGTATCATTCGCCGCCACGTCAATTGGTGGATTGGGTAGGCTTCGACAACTTTGTCAGTCTGGTTACCGTACCGATCTGGAACCAGTCCTTCATGAAGGTGCTGTCCTGGACACTGGTCTGGACGGTGGTGTCGACCACGCTGCAAATCGGTCTGGGATTAGTACTGGCCGTACTGGTAAATGACAAACGCGTCCGCTTCAAGCGGATCATTCGTACGATCCTGATTCTGCCGTGGGCGATTCCTAATTTCGTGACCATCATGATCTTCTCTGCGTTGTTCAACGATCAATTTGGAGCCATTAACCGAACGCTGAGGGACTGGTTCCAAATGGCCCCCATTCCCTGGCTGACCGATCCGCTGTTCACGAAGCTCGCGCTGATTGGCATACAGGTATGGCTTGGCTTTCCGTTCCTGTTCGCCCTGTTCACCGGGGTACTGCAAAGCATCTCCCATGATGCTTATGAAGCCGCAGATGTGGATGGGGGGACGCGCTGGCAGAAGTTCCGTTACATCACGCTGCCGCATGTGCTCTTTGCCACCGGGCCGCTGCTGATTATCCAATATACGGCGAACTTTAATAATTTCAATATCATCTATTTGTTTAATGGCGGAGGACCCGCAGTTCGCGGACAGACCGCGGGTGGCACGGATATTCTGATCTCCTGGGTGTATCAGCTTACCTTTACGACGAACAACTACAATATGGCTGCGGCGATCTCGCTCATTATCGGGGTGATTGTCATCGCCTTCGCCTTCTTCCAGTTCAGGCGGACCAAGTCGTTCAAAGAGGAGCGTGATCATTAATATGGGAGGACGTATGAAATCAAGACTGGAGGTCACCGGAATCTATCTGATTATCGGACTGATGACGGTTGTGATCTGCTATCCGCTGGCCTGGGCGGTTGGCTTGTCCTTCAACGCGGGAACCAGCCTGTATTCGTCCAGCATGATTCCCAAAGAACCAACGCTGGAGCATTACCGCTGGCTGTTCACCAGTCCGGAGAGTAACTATCTGACATGGTATAGAAATACGCTGTACGTCTCGACGGTCAGCAGTGTGCTGTCCATCGTGTTCACTTCAATGACGGCTTATGCACTGTCGAGATTTCAGTTCGTTGGTCGGAAAAGCGGGATGTACGCCTTCCTGCTGCTACAAATGTTCCCGGTCATGATGGCGATGGTGGCAATTTATATTTTCCTGAACCTGATTGGGCTGCTGAATACCTTAATTGGGCTCATCATGATTTATGTCGGAGGTCAGATTCCTTTTAACGCCTGGCTGGTGAAGGGGTATCTGGATACGATCTCCCGGGAGCTGGACGATGCGGCGAAGATCGATGGGGCAGGGCCGATTCGTTTGTTCATCCGAATTCTGCTGCCGCTAATTACGCCCATTCTGGCCATTGTCGCCCTGACCAACTTTATGTTGCCGATTTTTGATTTTATCTTGCCCTCGATTATCTTGCATGACAAGAGCAAGTACACGCTGGCGGTGGGTTTATATCATTTTGTCACCGAGAAATATTCCAGTAACTTTACGGTGTTTACGGCGGGTGCGATTTTGATCGCGGTTCCCATCGCTGGCATCTATCTATTCTTGCAAAAATACTTCATATCAGGACTTGCAGCCGGAGGCACGAAGGGCTAACGGCTGAGACAAAGGAGTGGATCATCATGATGAATTTGGAGTTTATTAAAGGTACGGATATTTCGTTTGTGGATGAAATCGAAAGTGAGGGCGGGGCTTTTTATGAGCAGGGTCAGACTCGTGATGTACTGGACATTCTGAAGGACAGCGGAGTGAATTCCGCGCGCCTGCGCCTGTGGAACAATCCCACGTTCGACTATTGTAATCCGCAGAAGACGATCAAGATGGCCAAGCGGGTCAAGGAGAAGGGAATGCACTTCCTACTCGATTTCCACTATTCGGATTATTGGGCTGATCCGGCCAAGCAGCATATGCCCAAGGCGTGGGAAGGTCTTGAGTTCCCCAAGCTGGTTGAGGAGGTGGAGGCCTTCACGGCTTCGATCCTGCGAGATTTGGCAGTAGCAGATGCCCTGCCCGATATGGTCCAAGTAGGGAACGAGATTACGAACGGGATGATCTGGGAGGCTGGTCGGGTCGATGGCGACCACAATACGCCCGAGCAGTGGGAGAAGCTGGCTGCGCTGATCGCTGCTGGTGTTCGCGGAGTGCGGAAGGCTACCCCTGAGTCCGGGCAAATCCCGGTGATGATTCATATCGATCGTGGTGGTGATAACGCGGGCAGCCGTTTCTTTTATGATAAGCTAGCAGAGTTTGAACTTGACTATGATATCATCGGTCTCTCCTATTATTCATGGTGGCATGGCACGCTGGAGGAATTTACGGATAATCTTCATGATCTGGCTGTTCGCTATCGCAAGCCCATCGTGGTCGTAGAAGTGGCTTATCCCTGGACGATGACCCCGCCCGATGAGCAGCCGCTGATCTTCAATACGGAGGAGTGGGTGTATCCGGGCTTTCCACCAACGGTGGAGGGGCAACGGCAATGGCTGGCAGAGCTGATGCGGCGCATTCGGGAGGTTCCGGACGGCCTTGGACTTGGGTTATATTACTGGGAGCCGTGCTGGATTCCGTCCAAGCCCGAGTGGTCGGTGGGGCATGAGAATAACTGGTCTAATCTGACGTTATTTGATTATCAAGGCAACAAGCTTGAATCTTTGAATGTATTTTTGGAGAAGTAGGGCTGCCTCATTGATCAGTTGGCAAGCTATCCTTCATAATAGAGCTATTAACACCGAGGTGGTGGTAGCTCATGGACTGGGGAACTGATAATATCCGTTATGTATTCTCTTCAATTGAACGTTCGTTGCCGCTATATTTGGAATCCATCGGTTATAGCGCATGGGAGCGCATCTTCCAGCGGCCTGAAGGTTATCCCTATTATCACTGGCTGCATACGCTGGAGGGAGAGGGACGCTTTGAGCTGCACGGCGAATCCGTCAGGCTGACCAAGGGACAAGGTGTCCTGCTAAAACCCTTCACGCCCCATAGCTATTATCCGGCGTCGGACCGCTGGTCCACCATTTATATTACATTCGGCGGGGCTTCGGCAGCCTCAATTATGGAAGCCTTGAACATGGATGAGACGATCCTCTATGAAGAGGATGATGATCAATCCTTCGGGGCGTTGTTCAATGATCTCTTCCGGCGCATTGATGGGGCCCGGTCTCATAATGATGTCGAAGTGTCCACCGACCTTTATTATTTCCTCATGCAACTTCGCAAGTTCGGCATGCTGAACAACGGCCCATCGTTGTCCCAATATTACCGGAAGCTTCAGCCCATTGTACACTTCATGGAGCAGCATTTGGCTGAAAATATAGGCCTGCCAGAGATTGCCGAGCACGCTCAGATTGGCACGAATGCGCTGCACGAGCTGTTCCAGCAAGCCTTCGACATGAGTCCTTACTCGTATCTGATTCAACTGCGCCTGCGGGAGGCCAAGAAGATCATGCTACAGCATTCGGACCGTGCGCTTCGCGAGGTGGCGGAGCAGACCGGCTTCAATGATGTCAGCCACTTTGTAGCGACCTTCCGTAAGAAGGAAGGCATCACTCCGGGTAAGTACCGGGAGCTCCATGTGACCGCAGAACAGGCGGGAGACGGGGAATAGCTGGTCAGAAGAAGCAAATTAACCTAATAGAATTATATCATCAGCATCGCCCTTTCTTGGGGCGGTGCTTTCTAGTTTGTTCATATTATTTCCTGGAGCCGCTACTGTTTATCGTTTGTTCATATTTATGCTATCATCTGTTTATTTTTATAGAATTGGGGGTTCATGTTCTTCCTTCATACTAAGAAAAATGACTTTGACCAAGACTATGGGGAGGAACCAAAATGAACTCGAATACGCATCAACCACGCTGGAATCTGTATTATCTACTTCTCTATTTATCGTTTGTCCTGCTCGGGAAGCTACCTGTAGTAGGGTCCTGGCTGGCCGGATTTGCTTCAGCCAGATACGCGGTTTACCCGATTTTGTTTCTGGTGGGGCTGTTTGTGTTCAAGGAGCCTCTGCTTTACAGTTGGGGACAGCTTAAGGGGCGCATCTTACGTAGCCTGTTGCTGCTTGCTGGCGTTTACTTAGCCTTCGTATTGATCAGTTCCCTGACTTATATGCTATTCGACTCGCCTGTGAATGAGGGAAGCGTCAACGACCTCAAGGTATATGAGCTGATGCTTACATTGCCGCCTTATCTGACGTTGCCTATACTAGGCGTAATGGGACCTGTTGTTGAGGAGTTTATTTTCCGCTATATTCTGATTCGACGCTTATCCACGCGCTTGTCGGTGTGGCTTTGTGTCTTGTTGTCCAGCACGCTGTTCGGGCTGCTCCATATCCATAATCTTGCCGACCTGGTTCATGTGACTCCCTATATGGTGATGGGGCTTGTTCTGGGAACGCTGTATGTGAAGTCACGCTATAATCTTCTGCTCCCGATCTTGTTCCATGTCTTCAATAATCTTAGCGGGTTAATTCCGGTACTCCTGTACTGACGGGTTGCTGGAACTGCTGACCCTACCAGATACCGATGGGTTCCTCCGTTACGCCGGAGCGTATTTATTTGCTAAGATAGGGAGTAGATAGATACAGTGAAATGTTCCATTCAGGAGCACGGAGAGCGCTGCTGAGGTTAACGGTGACGGAATGAGCAGAGAGGGGTTTGGGATTGCAGAGCATTCGGATTATGGTCGTAGATGATGAGTCGGAAATTGCCGAACTTTTGCAGGATTATTTAGAAAGGGAACACTACGAGGTGCGGATAAGCCATGATGGGCTGTCTTGTCTTGAGTTGTTTCGGGAATATCAGCCGCAACTGGTCATTCTTGACCTGATGTTACCCGGTCTTGACGGTATGGAAGTGTGCAGGATTCTTCGCTCTGAATCGTCAGTCCCCATCATCATGTTAAGTGCCAAGAAGTCTGAGGGGGACAAGATCCTCGGTCTGGGCCTGGGTGCGGATGATTACGTTGTGAAGCCGTTTAGCCCCGGAGAGGTTGTCGCTCGGGTGAAAGCTCAATTAAGGCGGGTAAATCTTCTGTCTGTCCCGGAACGAAAGGAGGATGTGCTGTCCTTTCCACCGTTGAATATCTATCCGAAGGCTTATGCCGTAACGTTAAAGGGAGAGGAAGTGGAGTTGACGACCAAGGAGTTCGAGGTCTTACGGCTGCTTGCCCGTCATCCCAATCAGGTCTTGACGCGTCAGCAAATTTACGAGCAGGTCTGGGGCGCTACCGAATATGGCGATTTGAACACAGTAACGATTCATATCAAGCGAATTCGGGAGAAGATAGAGGACATTCCAGCTTCCCCAAGGTATATCAAAACCGTGTGGGGCGTTGGCTATAAGTTTGGAGGCGGTGAAGGATGAGAATCGGATTGCTTGGGGGTGTGATGGCCGGGTTCTCAGCCATGCTGCTTGTTCCTGCAGGAGTTGTGCTTCTGGCAGGGGTGAGCAGTCCAGAGGGGATATCCTCCGGTCCTGTTCTCTCGCTCATTCTGGCGATGTTTGTCCCCTTTGTCTTATGTGCTCTCTTAGTAGGGCGATTCCTTGCGGTTCGTATTTTAACCCCGTTGCGGGAGCTTAATCATGCCACCGGGCAGATCATCAAGGGGAATTTCGACGCTGCTCTTCATTACAGCAAACGTGATGAAATGGGAGATTTATGCGCAGCCTTCAACGCGATGAGTACACAATTAAAGGCCTCTTTGGAGAAGCAGGCGCTGCTTGAGCGTTCTCGCAAGGAACTGATGGCCAGTATTTCTCATGATCTACGTACGCCGCTGTCCTCCATTCGTGGCTATGTAGAGGGCTTGCAGGATGGCGTCGTTCATGATCAAGCCAAATTCGACCGTTACATTGCGGTGATTAAAAATAAAACGGAGAGTCTGGACCGCTTGATCGACAGCCTCTTCCAATATACCCAACTGGACCTTAAGCCGCTGGACGCTGATTTGCGTACCTGGGACTCGGAGCATCTGCTGGATTCGATCATTCAGCCGATCATGCTTGAACTGGCTGATCAGCCCGTGAGACTACAGGTGGCAAGGCCCTTTCCCGCAGTTCTACTGCTTGCCGATGAACAAGGGCTTGCCCAGGTGTTCGATAATTTGATCAGTAATGCCAGAAGCGTGTTGCGTGAGCAAGGAGGAGTAATCGCTGTGCAGGCCACAGCAGATGCTCAATATTTGCGGGTGAAGGTAGCTGATAACGGGCCAGGAATCTCGCCGGAGGACATGCCTTACATCTTCGATCAGTTCTACCGCGCGGAGAAATCTCGTTCCCGTGCCTACGGCGGAGCCGGACTAGGCCTGGCAATTTGTCGCAAAATCATTCAAAATCATGGTGGTGAGATTACGGCTGAACATACACCAGGTGGTGGTGCGACGTTTTGTTTTACCTTACCGATTGTAGGAATCCAACCCTAATATCAAGACAGGAGGCATTATTGATTATGGGCATCCCCCAAAACGCCGTAGAAATGGACTTTATTCTTGAGCGCGTGCTGGAGAACTTCCCCTGCCGGGTTCTATGGAGCGAAGGCCGTCCCTGCCTGGAGTACCAGCACCTTGACCAATTGGACGCAATTGCTGAATATGTACGCACTCAATTCGGCACGGAGCTGCTGGATGTTGTTTTCACGGCAGTGGAGAGGTTGGAGGAGGAGTAGGTCATTCGTAGATGATTTGTTGCTCCTGATTGTAAATAAGGACGGAGGAGTTGCCCTCGGCTCCTTCATCATAGTTGCCAACCAAGGTATAGGCTCGCTTTCCCTCCTCGATGTCCAGCCGATGCCATGTCTTCTGATTAAAAGTAGCATAGATGTACTTCCCCTCTTGGAGTAGTTGTTTATCATGGATTTGAATCATCAGGTATGGGAAGCCTGTACGAATGCCAAAGACCTGAACGGACTCCTTCCTGTTCTCGTTCAGCATCAGATCAGCGCCGTACTCCATTTCATCATTCTTGATTCTGAGCCAATAAGCCCCGACCTTCACACCCCGTTTGTAGAAGATATAAGCAAAAGGTTTGTCCACCTCGTTGTTAATTTTATAATCCAATACCTCTAGAGATTCAAGTTCGCTAAGCTGCTGAATATGGACATCTGAAATCTTGCTATACGAGTCCCTTTGCAAGAGGGTAATAAGTGCGATAAGCAGAACAATCAACAGCAGTCCCAAGCTTGGAAGCAGATAGCGTTTTTTTGGAAATCGTATCATGGAAGATCAACTCCGGGTTTTGTAATGGTGGGAATTAGTGGATATGGTTTAATTGTACATCTTAAATGCTGGATTTATATAGTTTTAAAGATTATATTTTTGCGTTAGTTCAAAGTTAAGAGCTGTATTAGCGCCACTGATTAGAATATAAATTAAATGACTTAGTAGTTTACTTCAGTTGTGCAGATTAGGGAGGATTTTCCTGAAATTCGTCGAAAACTATCCTTGAGAACTAATGCGATTTTAATTATGGGGGTTGAAAAGTACTATAAATAGAACGTTTATTTCAGTTATTAGAATATCCCTGAACTTAACTTTTTCATAACATAAATCTCTTTCAGAAGGGTGTGCAATTTGGTGCAAGTTCAGGATTTTATAGAAGAATAGTTTGTATTTCCGAAATTTGTTTGAAATAGAAGATTGAATATATATCAAAGAATATAGGAGGAATGAACTACATTCAATTGAATAAAATATAGCATATAGTACTTGCTTTATGATGGATACTTGATTGGAGGAGACAAATATGTGGGATAGGAATGTTACTTTTGGTAATGTTCAAGCTATTTGGAATTCTGCAGGAACTCGTATTTTAAAATACACCATAGAGATTGCACATAATGGTTTACATGACCATAAATTAATTTCAGCACCTGATGAAGATATACTTCAAAGCAAAATTGACATGCAAATGAGGAAATGGCAAGACAAATGGGAAGTCTTTGTTCAGAAGCGTCAAGCTGCTGAAGAAGTAGAAGCTAGTATTGAAGAAGCGAATAGAAGAACAGAAGAAGCCGATATGGAGTTGCAAGATATTGAAAATTTATTAATCTATACTCTAACAACTAATGATGCTGTGGATTGGGATACTTTGAAGAAGAAGGATACATTCCCCAAGAGTTCACCAATTAAGCCGATTCATGGAGAAAAGAGAGAGTATCCAAATTTACCCGAAGAAAAAACTCCTAAATTCACAATATTAGATAAGATTTTTAAATCTAAAAAACAACAAAAGGTAATCCATTATAATGCCATTAATGCTGCTATGATTCTAAAATGGGAAGAAGAAAAACAATTAATAGAGGATCATAATAGTTTGATAGAACGTGAATATGAGGAGAAATTAAAACACTGGGAGGTGGAGGTTCAAGATTGGGAGAATGACAGAAATACATTTATTAGTGAACAAGATGAATATAATAAAAAAATTGATGAGTTGAAACAAATGTATTTTAGCCTTCATCCGGATTCTATTGTTGAATATTGCGATATGGTACTTAATAACTCAATGTATCCAGGGGCTTTTCCCAAAAATTATGAATTGGAATATAATCCTGAAAATAAAATTTTAATCATAGAATATCAATTGCCCTCCATAGAGTGCTTTCCAACTCTAAAAGAAGTTAAGTATATGACTTCGAAGAAAGAATTAAAAGAATTTTATATCTCTGATAGTCAAAAATTAAAAATGTTTGATGAATCTATGTATAAAATTTCCTTGCGAACGATACATGAAATCTTTGAATCAGACGTGGCTAATGCCATTGATGCTGTTTCCTTTAATGGTTGGGTTGAATCAATAAATAAAGCAACAGGTAAAGAAGAGAATAACTGTATCCTCAGCATTCAGACAAATAAAATTGAATTTAATGAAATAGATTTATCAAATGTTGACCCTAAAATATGTTTTAAAAATCTCAAAGGTGTAGCTAGTAGTAAATTAAGTACATTAACCCCGATTCAACCTATATTGCAAATTAGTAGAGATGATAAAAGATTTGTTGAGAGTCATACTGTTGTTGGCTCTCTTGATAATACAACTAACCTTGCTGCAATGGATTGGGAAGAATTTGAACACCTTATTCGTGAATTGTTTGAGAAAGAATTTCAGACTAATGGTGGTGAAGTTAAGGTAACTCAAGCAAGTCGAGATGGTGGAGTCGATGCGATTGCCTTTGATCCTGATCCAATTCGGGGAGGGAAAATAATTATACAAGCTAAGAGGTATACAAATACAGTGAGCGTCTCTGCCGTTAGAGACCTGTACGGTTCGGTAGTCAATGAGGGTGCGACCAAAGGAATTCTTGTTTCCACTGCTGACTATGGACCCGATGCATATGAATTTGCTAAAGCTAAGCCCTTAACTTTACTTAACGGTTCTAACTTACTTCATCTATTGGAAAAGCACGGCCACCATGCAAGAATTGATTTAAGAGAAGCTAAAAAAATCTTAGCTGAAAAGTGAAAGGGTCCTAAGGGTCCCTTTTCATTTATGACAGAACAACTTACAAAGGTAACAGGGGGAAAACTGAAATGAATGAGTACCAACACTTGCTTATATTATTAAAGGCGAGATAAAATAGAAATCTTTTATTTAGTTAGGGATTGATTACGCCTTCACGTACCACCCTCCTTTCCCCATTCTGCTATTCTATAGATAAAAAAGGAGGCCCACCATGTCCCTTCTCGAATCCCTCTACCACGGAAATCTGCTTCCGCATGAACAGATCGTCCCAAATGATCCGCAATATCGTGAGCTGACCCGAGAGCTGTCCAGTGCGATGATTGCTTGGAAAGAGAAGCTAAGCAGAGCTGACTTCGCCGATTTGGAGGCGTTGATTGACTTGCAGCAACAGGTGCAAGGGATAGAAATGGCTGAGTCGTTTACGCAAGGATTCCAGTTAGGGGCCGGGTTGATGATTGAAGTTCTCCATAAAAAATATCTCTGAACGCGCTCCCGCAGTGTGAGTTTGTGAGAAAAAGCACGGGAAAGCGCATACGGGCGCGCGTATAATAGCTACGATAAGCGAATTTGTTTCGGCATAATTCGTGAATTTTTTCACTTATATTGTGAAAAAAAACACAATTACTGAAGGGGAGCAGAGTACATGAGACATCTAAGTAGCAGGTACGCAAGAACAGGTTTTCTGGTAGCACTGGTATTTATCTTGATGATGGGGTTAATCGGTTGCAGCGGTAACAACAATGAAGCCGCACCGGATGGGGCAGCTACCCAAGGCCTGTATACACCAGGGACTTACACCGGGGAAGCCCAAGGCTTGCACAGCGTAATTAAAGTAGAGGTTACGGTTGACGAGAATACGATTCAATCTGTAAAGGTATTGGAGCAGAAGGATACTGAGGGCGTCAGTGATGCGGTATTTACTACGATTCCCGAGAAGGTTGTCGAAGGACAGAGCTTGAAGGTGGACGTGGTATCCGGGGCATCCGTATCCAGTAATGGTCTGATTGATGCGATTGCAGATGCTTTGGCCAAGGCCGGAGCGGACGTTGATGCGTTGAAGAACAAAGAGCCGCTGAAGGCAGCAGCGAAGGAAGCCATTACGAAGGATACTGAAGTAGTGGTTGTCGGCGGGGGCGGAGCAGGTCTTGCCGCGGCAGTATCGGCAGCGGAGAACGGTGCTAAGGTTATTCTGATCGAGAAGTCCCCATCCCTGGGCGGGAACACGCTTCGTGCGGGCGGGGAGTTCAACTCCTATGACCCGGTCAGACAGCCAAAGATCGAAATGACGCAGGCGTTGACGAACGAACTGAAAGAAATTCTGACTTATGACGAGCAAGAGTTTGGAGATTATGCTGACACGCTTAAGACGGTGAAGGCACAAATTAAGGAATATTTGGCGAATGGCGATACAACCAAGTTGTTCGACTCCCCTGAATTGCACATGATTCATACTTATATCGGCGGGAAGAGAACGGACCTGGATGGTAAAGAAATTACAGGTAAATTTGAATTGGTGAAAACACTGACCTCTAACAGCTATGGCACGATCGAATGGCTGGAGAGCAATGGTGTACAGTTCGAAGATGGCATTGGTACCGTGCTTGGCGCTTTGTGGCCTAGAACGCATCATAACGCTGAGCCGCTTGGTACAGGTTACATCAACAACATGGAGAAAAAGGCAACTGATCTTGGAGCAGAGATTATGCTGAATACGAAAGCGACCCAACTGATTGTAGATGGCGGCCGTATCGTGGGCGTAACTGCTGAGCAAGCAGACGGAACTCCAGTGACCTTGAACGCATCCAAGGGTGTAGTTATGGCAACAGGCGGGTTCGGTGCCAATCCGGACATGGTTGTAGAATACAACAACTACTGGCCTGATCTGGATGCTAACATCATGACCACCAATACCGCAAATGCGACTGGTGACGGTATTAAGATGGGTAAGGAAGTTGGAGCAAATCTGTGGGGCATGGGCTTCATTCAATTGATGCCAAGTGGTCAACCGGGAACGGGCGCGTTGTCCGGCGGCGTATGGGGCAGTGCAGAGACGCAAATCTTCGTCAACAAAGAAGGTAAACGGTATGTGAACGAGTATGCTGAACGTGACGTACTGGCTGCCGCAGCTCTGGAACAAACCGACAAGATGTTCTATATCATCAGTGATAACACCTCGCTCGGTAATCCCGACTTGAACGGGAAATCCGGATGGGGTGATAACTATCAAGATTTGATTAAGAATAAAAATATCTTCGTAGCGGATACATTGGAGGATCTAGCCAAGCAAATGGGCGTTCCAGTAGATACCTTCGTAGAAGAAATGAAGAAATACAACACTTATGTAGAGAATCAACTGGACCCTGAGTTTGGCAAGAAGAACTTTGGACAAAAGCTGGAGACGGCTCCATTCTTCGCAACGCCAAGAACTCCATCCGTGCATCACACGATGGGTGGTCTGGAGATTAACGAGAAGGCTGAGGTATTGACCGCAGAGGGTAACGCTATTGAAGGTTTGTTCGCAGCGGGCGAAGTAGCAGGCGGTGTCCATGCCGGTAACCGTCTGGGTGGTAACGCCATCACCGATATCTTCACCTTTGGTCGGATTGCTGGTGCTAGCGCAGCAAGTAACTAATTTCGTAGTCTCAAATCACGAATTCCCCGTTCCTCTACCGCTCTGATGCGGAGAGGAACGGGGAATTTTTTTTGTAACACTATTATTAAATCTCCTTAACGACAACTCCTTGCGGATTTAATAAATTTAGGCAACTCTCTTAATCTAGCGGAAATAGTCAAAATTTATACTCTACTTGGGTTGAAAACAACATAAATACATGATGAACCCACAATAATCCACAGGGAGTGCGAGAGAACATGAAATATGGAGTAAAGAAAACGTTGGCGCTTGGCCTTGTTCTGTGTTTGTTTATGTTGGCATTGGTAGCTTGTGGAGACGCATCGGGCGATACGTCGGCTGCAAGCGCGGACGGCAACGCTGGTGCCCCTGCAGTGGAATTAACGCTGGCTGAATTGGAGGATAAGGCCAAGGAGGAAGGTTCCGTCGTTAGCGTAGGGATGCCTGATACTTGGGCGAACTGGAAGGACACCTGGGAGGACCTGAAGAGCAAGTATGGCTTGGAGCACTCGGACACGGATATGTCGAGCGCGGACGAGATTAATAAGTTTGAAGCGGAGAAGAACAAGCCGACAGCCGATATCGGCGACGTAGGGATTGCCTTCGGCCCGGTAGCCGTGGATCGGGGCGTGACGCAGCCATACAAAACCTCCTATTGGGAAGAGATTCCCGAGTGGGCCAAGGATGCGGATGGACATTGGATTGTAGGCTATCAAGGCTCGATTTCTATTTTTACCAATACCGATCTGGTGAAGTCTCCACCACAAAGCTGGGAAGACATGAAGAACGGCGACTATAAAATTATCGTTGGCGACGTGACTAAGGCAGCCCAGGCTCAAATGGCCGTGCTCGCAGCAGCCATCGCCTTTGGCGGAGATGAAAGCAACCTGGAGCCGGGAATTGCTTACTTTGAAGAACTGGCTAAGCAAGGTCGTCTGTCGAATGCAGAAGCTTCGTTGGCGAATATGGAGAAGGGTGAAGTCGAAGTTACCTTATTGTGGGACTTCAATGCGCTTAACTTCAAGGACCAACTGGGTCCAGATAAATTCAACGTAGCCATTCCACAGGAAGGCAGCGTCGTAAGCGGATATGCCACCATTATTAATAAATATGCGCCTCATCCCCATGCAGCGAAGTTGGCGCGGGAGTACATCTTGAGTGATGAAGGTCAGATTAATCTGGCGAAGGGCTATGCCAGACCGATTCGCGATAGCGTTGAACTTCCCGAAGATGTAGCTGCCAAGCTGTTGCCTGCCGAGGCTTACACAAGCGTCAAGCCTGTGGGCGATTATCAGGCGTGGGAAGAAGCCGCGAAGAAGTTGCCTCAATTGTGGCAGGAGCGTGTGCTGGTACACATGAACTAACGATACTGTAGGTCTTTAAGCGGTGCGTCAGTCGTCCAAGGCAATGGCGCACCTTTTGCTCAAAGCAGAGGAGTGGGAAAGGTGAAGCGTAAAAATCGCTGGTTCTGGCTGGGGCTGCTGCCCTTTATAGCTATGGTAGCCTTGTTCCAACTGGTTCCCATCGTCTCGATGGTGACTGGGAGCGTCAGTTCAGGGGCAGGCCTGACATTGGAATATTATGGACGTGTCTTTCAAAGCGAATATTATCTTAAGGCAATTCAAAATAGTCTGTTAATTTCGATGTTTTCCAGTGTGATCGGGCTGGTGGCGGGGCTGATATTTGCGTATTCCATTACACGGTTCTCCCCCAAAATGCGGGATCGCTTGATCATGCTGTCCAATATGACTTCTAACTTTGCCGGTGTACCGTTGGCCTTCGCTTATATTATCCTGCTAGGCAGTAATGGAGTATTTACGTTGCTGTTCAAGCAGTGGGGCTGGGACGTCTTTGCCAGCTTTGATCTGTATAGCTGGTCCGGACTGGTGCTTGTCTATGTCTATTTCCAGGTGCCCCTCGCCTTGCTTCTGCTGTATCCTTCCTTTTACGGCATTCGGGAGCAGTGGAAGGAGGCGGCATCCTTGTTAGGGGCAAGCACGTGGCAATTCTGGAGAACGATTGGTATTCCGGTGCTGCTTCCGGCTGTTTTCGGCACGCTGGGCATTCTGTTCGCTAACAGTATGGGGGCTTACGCCACGGCATATGCCTTGGTAGGCAGCAACTTCAATCTGCTTGCCGTACGAATCGGCAATCTGGTCTCGGGTGACGTCGTGAGCGAGCCGCAGCTTGGCAATGTACTCGCCGTAATTCTGGCGTTATCCACCTTGCTCGCCGTCTATCTGAATCACAAGATGACAGAGCGGGCGCAGCGGTTCCAGCCAGGAGCGGCAGACCCAAGAGCTTCTATTCGCCGCAAGGGCTTCCGGCTAAAGTCGCCTACATTGAAGGAGGAATTATAATGCAGGCATCCGGAGAGCGTCAGGCAGGCTGGGGACATCGTACCTTAATGCTGGTGCTGCTCGTCTACTTGTTCCTTCCACTGCTGGCCACTTTTATCTACGCCTTTGCCAAGGACTGGCAGACCACGATTCTCCCGGAACGCTGGACGCTGGAATGGTTCAGCGAAATGTTCACGGACGTCCGATTTATGGACGCCTTATGGAAATCCCTTTATTTGTGCCTGATCAGTGTGGCGTTGAGTCTCGTGGTCATGCTTCCTGCGGTATTCATTATCACGGTGTATCTGCCAAGGCTGGAGAGCTTCATGAAGGGCGTCGTGGTGCTGCCCTATGCGGTGCCTGGCGTAGTCGCAGCCGTTGGATTAATTCGTGCCTATTCATCGGGGCCAATCAACATTTCCGGGACGGCCTATATTTTGATCGGAGCCTATTTCGTCATTATTCTGCCTTACATGTATCAGGGAATTCGCAATAGCTTGCTGACTGTATCGGCCGTGGAGCTGCTTGGGGCTGCGGAAATGCTTGGTGCAAGCCGGATCAAGGCCTTCATCACGGTGATTCTGCCGAATATTTGGCCCGGAGTGATGACCTCGACCTTGCTGTCCTTCTCCGTATTGTTTGGCGAATTCGTGCTGACCAATATGCTGGTCGGTGGACATATTCAGACGATTCAGGTGTATCTGATGCGTAGAATGAACGAAAGCGGACACTTGGCCAGCGCGATTGCGATCTCTTATTTCTTGTTCATTCTAATGTTGTCTATGGTGTTGATGCAGCTTGGCAAAAAAGTAAACAAGGGGATGTCCAAATGAAGCCATATCTGAGGCTGGAAGGGATTAGCAAGCAATTTGGAGGAAATACGGTGCTGAGCCAAGTGAATCTCGATATTCGTGAGGGGGAACTGGTCACGTTGTTAGGACCCTCCGGATGCGGTAAAAGCACGTTGCTTCGCTGCATCGCCGGCTTGACGGAGATGGATGGTGGACAGATTTGGCTGGATAATCAGTCCATTGCAGAGCTGCCGCCCCGTAGTCGGGAGATCGGCATGGTATTCCAATCTTATGCTCTATTCCCCAATCTGACGGTCAGCGAGAATATTGAGTACGGGATGCGAATGCGCAAGGCATCGAAGGAGGCTCGGCGGCAGCGTTCGACGGAACTGCTTGAGCTAATTGATCTTGTGGACAAGCGCGATGCCTATCCGCAGCAGTTGTCAGGCGGCCAGCAGCAACGTGTCGCCTTGGCCCGATCTTTAGCTGTGCGGCCTAAGGTGCTTCTGTTAGACGAGCCGCTTAGTGCGCTGGATGCCAAAATTCGCAAAAATTTAAGGAGCGAGATTCGGGAAATTCAGAAAAAGTTTAATATGACGACCATCTTTGTCACCCATGATCAGGAGGAAGCGTTAACCTTATCGGACCGGGTGTGCCTGATGAACCAAGGCAATATTGTGCAGCAAGGAGCACCTGAAGAAATATATTCTGCTCCAAGAACGGAGTTTGTAGCCCGATTCATGGGTAGCTACAACGTGTTATCCCGGGCCGAAGCATTGCGCTTATTTGGAATGGTAGGGGGAGAAGCGGAGAGCTTTGCTATACGGCCGGAGGCGCTGGCTCTTCTCAATCAGGAGCGAGAGGGCACGGGGTTAGAAGCAGGCAAGCAGATCGTGCAGGGGACCGTGCATTCTGCGTCCATTCTGGGCAATGTGATTCGTTATACTGTGGATGTTGCGGGACTTCGGCTGACCGTTGATCAACTTAACGATGGGCGGTCCTTACGCAGGGAAGAGAGCAGCACGGTGAAGCTGGTCTTGGATCATACGCAATTGCTGCATTTGGAGAAGGAAGGGGCTTAGGGAAGTTGTCAATTTCATCCGAGGAACGTAAGCGTGTCATTATGGAACAGTTAAAACTGGAGGGACAAGTGAAGGTCCCTGACTTATCCCAGCTATTCACGGTGTCGGAAGAGACGGTTCGCCGTGATCTGGTATTGCTGGAGAAGGACGGGCTGGCCAAGAGGGTGTACGGAGGTGCGGTACTCACGAAGCTGACCAGCTATGAGCCCCCCTATTTACAGCGGCAACAGGTGAAGACCGAGGAGAAGGAGCGCATTGGTCGGGCGGCCGCGGAATTGGTTGAGTCGGGGGATACGATTGCCGTCGATATCGGCACAACCACGCTGGAGATGGCGAAGGCCATTGCTGGCCGGGAACGGCTGACCATTCTGACGAATTCGCTGGCCGTAGCCTATCATCTGATGGAATCGCTCAACAGCGGGAAATTTTCCGGGAAGATTGTTGTGGTTGGCGGGGAACTGAACCCGGAGCAGCAATCGATGTCCGGACCCATGGGAGAGAGCATGCTGTCGCAATTCCGCGTAGATAAGGCGTTCATCTCCGTGGGAGGTATTTCTCCCGAGCGTGGCATCAGTGACTATGATATCAATGAGACGGGAATGTCGCGAAGAATGATCGAGGCGGCTTCCCGAACCATCGTGTTGGCGGACGAATCGAAGCTGGGCAAGGAAGCCTTCGTGGAGATCGCTCCGCTTGATAAATTGCACGTAATTGTCAGCAATACGGCCGTTCCGAAGGAATGGGTACAGCCCCTCCGCAGCCAGCATATTCAATGGATTGAAGCTAAATAAGAGGATAAAGGGAGGAATCATAGATGTCGTCGACCGAAGCTAAGCTGATTGTTGTTGTGTTGGATGGACTCAGATATGATGCGGCTCGCAAATATTTGGGCTATATGGAGCATTTAGTTGAACAAGGAGAGGTGTCTTGCTACCGCGTAGAGTCTCAGCTTCCTAGTCTATCTCGTCCGCTCTACGAGGTGCTGCTGACTGGAACGCCAGTCGCACGAAATGGAATCACCGCTAATCATATTGCGCGCCTGAGCCGGGAGGAGAGCGTGTTCCATCTGGCTACCAAGGCAGGCTTGAGAACGGCAGCAGCAGCCTATCATTGGGTAAGCGAGCTATATAACCGAGCTCCCTTTAACTTAATAGAGGACCGTCACCAGCACGATGAGAGCCGGCCAATTCAGCATGGCATGTTCTACTTTGAGGATCATTACCCGGACAGCCATTTGTTCTTGGATGCTGAATATTTACGCACGACCTATGACCCCAACCTCCTCTATATCCATTCCATGAATATTGACGATATGGGCCATAAGTACGGAGGGGAGAGCAAGGAATACGCGGGGGCTGTACGTATGGCCGACGGCTTGCTGGCCTCCCTGGTGCCGTTATGGAGATCGCAAGGGTATCAGGTTATTGTAACCTCTGATCACGGCATGAATGGAGAGGGGCAGCATGGCGGCACGGAACCGGAGGAACGGCAAGTTTCGCTGTATGTCTTCGGCGAATTGCCGCTTCCCTCTTCCTCATTGGAGCGCAAGCCGGGGATATCCCAGCTTTATTTTGCGCCGCTAATGTGTCATTACTTGGGGATAAAGCCTTCCGGGGCGATGGTGAGCTGGACATAGACAGGAGGATTAACCGGTGAAGGTTGATATGCATTTTCATTTAGAGGAAGGACCCTATTCATTGCGCTGGCTCATGCGCACCATGCAGGCTCTCTCTGCGACTGAGCCCACGTATACTAACGCTTCGGTAATGGATAAGGATCACACGCTTGACTTTGCAGAGCATCTGTCCGGGCTGTTGTCCGGGCGAATGCAGCAGGGGTGCTACAGTGAAGAATGGCTGGACCGGTATCTGACGACAGGCCGCAGCCGGGGAATTCAGCAGTTTGGCGTTGTGGATCATCTGTACCGCTTTCGCGAATGCCGCCCGTATTATGAGAAGCATATGCTGCTTGATGATAGTGCGGTAGGCAAGCTGCAACGCGCCTGGCTGGATCAGGTGTGCGTGGCCTCGATTTCAGAATTTGCCGATTTCATTACGGAAGCCAAGAAAACAAGGCCCGATCTGGCGCTAGGGGTTGAAGCGGACTTCTTCCCTGGTGGAGAGGTGGAGCTTGGAGAGCTGCTAGCTCAGCATCCATGGGATTACGTCATTGGCTCGGTTCACTTTCTGGAGGGGTGGGGTTTTGATAATCCCGAGGCAAAGGAAGGCTTTGACGGACGTGACCCTGTAGCCACCTATGCCGCTTATTACGACCTTTTGGGGCAAGCTTGCGAGTCGGGGTTGTTCCAGATCATTGCGCACCCGGACAATTTGAAGTTATTTGGCTTTCGCCCCCACGATGAACGGGAACTTCTTCCACTATACAGACAAATTGCCGAGAAGATGACTCGTAGCAGAGTAATTACGGAGATCAATACAGGCTTGGCTTATCGCTATCCTGTGGCCGAAAGCTGTCCAAGTCCTTTGTTCCTGTCCGTGTTAGCTGAATATGGTGTGCCACTAACCTTGTCTTCAGACGCGCATTTTCCCGACGATATCGGTATGTTACTGGATGGCGCTTTGGCCGATGCTGTAGAGCAGGGCTATGCAGAGCTTACGATATTCAGGAACCGGGAACGCCAAATGGTGCCCATTGCCTAAATCACGGAAAGCTGAATAGCACCTGGTAACAATTCTCCACCTCCATCCGTCCTTTTTTAAAATGATTAATTTATAGGGCGAACTGCTCTTGAAATGAGTGTTCAAGGCTAGGAGGTTGGTGTGATGTTACTGCGGAAATCGGGCTACAGTAGAAGCGGAAAGCAAGTCAGCCGGGGCTGGTACGGGCTGCTGTATCTACTGTTTGGCGTATATGTGATGCTGATGGCACAGATCATTCTGTTCAAGACGATGCCTATTGATTCAATGTTTCACGAACGGCTTAATACGTTAAGAGGCGTGAATATCATTCCCTTTCGCACAATTGGGCAATTTCTGGTTCAAGGGGCGATGGACCCGGGGCGATTGATGGAGAATATCGGAGGAAATATTTTAATCTTCATTCCGATGGGGTTATTTGTGGCCTTCGTAGCGAGACGCTGGTTGTTCTGGGGACAAATTGCTGTCGTGCTTGGTGTTTCTGTATTCTTTGAGGTCAGTCAATACGTATTTGCCCTTGGCAGCAGCGACATCGATGATGTTCTCTTGAACATTACGGGCGGGGTACTGGGGATCGGTGCTTATCTATGGGTGGAGAACCGGGCTCGCACGCCAAGGAAACTGGTGATGATGCTTACGGGAATTTACCTCCTGGTAGGAGCGGGTGGAGTTGCTTCCATTACCGCCTACGATGCAAGCCTGCTCCCTTTTGTGGATGCCAAGGTCGTATACGCAGATGAGAATAAGGAAGTCATGGCTGGCTGGGAGGAGTCATCACGTGATCTGTTGGGGGACTTAACCGCTGTCGAAGAAGAAGCCGTCACCGTGCGTATCAATCCTTCTTACGTGGTCATGACCAGAGAGACAGCGAAGGAAGAGCTTAAGTCGGAGACAGAGACTAAGCTGGAGACGGAACCCAAGAAGGTTACACTGAAGGTGGATGAGCAGACGAAGATTTTTGTTCGCTACATCCATGAGCAAGGCAAGCAGGTAGTTAGTCGTTATGAGGAGGTTAGCTGGTCGCAAGTTAAGCAGTCACTGGAGCAAGAGGGCGTGGAACACGGAGGTAGTATGGTTCATCCCCTTACGGTGAGCGCATGGTACTCAGATGAACGTCCCGGTGTAGCGGGAGCGCTGCTGATCAGCATGATGGAGTAATTTGGAAGCGCAGGAAGCTGGTGAAGCGTCGTTCGTACCGCATATAGCGGATGGAGGACGCTTTTTTTGTATTTATCACCTTCTTTTCTTGCCTCGATGAAACCAATTGGTTCATTGTCATGTATTATTAAGTAAATACACAACCATCGAAGGAGGAACGGGACGTGGGAATCTTATCGAGGTTTCGGGATGTTATGCGGGCGAATATCGGCGCCATGCTGGAGGGATCCAAGGAACCGGCGGCAGCGGTAGATCAATATATGAAGCAAGTTCAGTTGGATTTGGGCCAGATACGGGCCGAATCAGCTTCACTTCTGGCGGCTGAGGGCCGGGCAAAGCGGGCACTGGAGGAATGCGATGCAGAGATCAGAAAGCTGCAGCGTTATGCGGAGAAGGCCACTGAGTCTGGTGATGATGAGGGAGCGTTGAAGTTCTTGCAGCGCAAAGCTGCCCAAGCGGAGGAACGCAAGAAGCGGCAAGCCGCTTACGAAGAGGCGGCGGACCAGACCGTCAAGCTTGCGCAGATGCAAGAGAAGCTTACCGCAGATGTGAACGAGCTTGAAGCAAGGCGGGCCACGCTCAAGGGCAAGCTGGCGGAGGCCGAAGCCCAGCAACGTAGGAACGCAGCTACCGGTGAGCGGTCAGCGTTCCGGGAATTGGAGGAGAAGGCCGACCTCGCGCTGAACGAAGCGTTGGCGCTCGCTGAGCTTCGGGGAGGTACCCGCAAGGATGATCTTGATGAGCTGATGGCTCAGCTAGAGCGAGACACCCAGGCGGCGAAGCAAGCTCCGTCCAATCCTGACGGAGACAATGGAAGCTCAGGGCAAGCGGAGCCTGAAAAGCTCTCGCCCGAGGATGAGCTTGCGGCTCTGAAGGCCAAATTGAATCAGTAATCTTGAGCATGATATATATAGATTGAGGTGAGTAAATGCCGGTCATTGAGTACAAATGCCCCAATTGCGGCAGTGGCATGCGATTTGATAGCGTGACAGGGAAGCTAAGCTGCCCAAGCTGCGGACGGCAAGACAATATTGAGCAAATCCCTGACCCGCTCAAGCAGCAGGTCTATACCGACAACGAGGTCAAGGAATATCATTGTGAAAGTTGTGGGGCAGTCATCGTGACCGAACCGGAAACGAGCGCGACCACCTGTACCTTTTGCGGCTCGGCCGTGGTGCTGAGCGATCGTTTGAGTGGAACACTCGCACCGGTACAGGTCATTCCTTTTGCAATTAGTAAGGAAGAAGCCAAGGAAGCGTTCAGGAAGTGGTGTAGAAGAGGCTTATTGACCCCACGGGCCTTCATGGCGGCGAATCGCATTAAGGGCATTACCGGGATTTATGTCCCGTTCTGGCTATACGATTTGCATAACCGCGTAGAGGCGCAAGGTCATGCGACCAAGGTGAGAAGCTATACCCGGGGCGATTACCGTTATACGGAGACGGATCACTTCGCCATCTATCGGAAGCTCAACGTCGACTACGTGCGGGTGCCGATTGATGCATCGGAGAAGATGAATGACAAGCTGATGGATCGGCTGGAGCCGTTCCCTTACGATAAGCTCAAAGAATTCAGAACCCCGTATCTTGCCGGATATATTGCGGAAAAATACAGCTATACCGGAGAGCAATTGTTCCCCCGGGTCAAGGAGAAGGTTAGGCCTTATATCGAATCCTTTCTGTCTTCCACCGTATCGGGATATGCCAGCGTGAGCTTCACCGATAAGCGAATTGATACCGACGTGAAGCGCAATGATTATGTGCTACTTCCCGTCTGGATGTTCACCTATGATTTCAACCGCTCGGAGTACACCTTCGCCATGAACGGGCAGACGGGCAAGGTAGTAGGTAAGCCTCCACTAAGTAAGGGGAAAATGGTCGCCTGGTTTGCCGGTATTTCAGGCGTATCCCTCTTGTCGCTTAAAATTGCCTCTTGGCTGATGGGAGGTGGCTTCCTGTGATAGTACGGAATTATAATTCAGCCTGGAGTAAGCGTCTGGTGGCCATCGCAGTGTTCCTGCTGCTCTTGGTCAGCTTCAGCGGCGGGTTCTTAGGGACTGCAGGGATAGCCAGTGCGGCTGGTGGGGCTGAGAAGCCGCTCATTTACGACGAGGCTGGACTACTTAGTGAAGCGGATATTGTTGCCCTGACGCAGATAGCTCGTAGCTATGGAGCTGAGCGGGAGACAGATATTATCGTGTATACCACCAATAACCCCGAGGGCGAAGATGTGGTCAAGCTGACCGAGGACTTCTATGACGAGCGGGCACCAGGGTATGATAAAGCCCACGGCAACACGGTTATGCTGACACTGGATATGATGAATCGGGACATTTACCTGGCGGGATTTTATAAGGCAGAGGATTATTTAGATGATGGACGGCTGGATAAAATTCGTAATCATATTACCCCCATGCTATCATCGGGCGATTACAGACAGGCGTTCGAGGAATATATTCTGACAGCACATCGTTATATGGGATTCAAGCCGGGCGTTAATCCGGATAATATCCTGTTTGATGGGTGGTTCCAATTTGGTGCGGCCTTGGTTGTCGGCGGAATTGCTGTTGGGGTTATGGCCTATCGCTCCGGTGGGCGTGTGACGGTCAGCGGAGCGACGTACGAGGATCGAGGCAAGTCGGGGATATTGGGCCGTCAGGATCAGTATTTGCGGACGACGGTCACCAAGACGAAGATTCAGAAGAGCAGCAGCGGCGGCTCCGGTGGGGGCGGTGGTGGAAGAACCGGAGGCGGGCATTCACATAGCGGCAGCCGGGGGTCATTTTAACAGAAGGGTGTGGGTAGCATGAGCTTTTTTAAAAACCAGTTTGCCAACGTAGTCGAATGGGAAGAATTCCGGGACGATATGATCTTCTGGAAATGGAACAATCGCGAGATTAAGAAGGGCAGTAAGCTGATTATCCGCGCAGGGCAAGATGCGATTTTCATTAACAATGGCAAGATTGAAGGGATCTTCAAGGATGATGGCGAGTTCAACGTCGAATCAGAAATTGTGCCGTTCCTGTCCACGCTGAAGGGCTTCAAGTTCGGCTTTAACAGCGGGATGCGAGTGGAGGTCCTGTTCGTTAATACGAAGGAATTCACCGTCCGTTGGGGGACGCAAAATCCGGTACTGATTCCGACGCCGCAGTTGCCCGGAGGGATGCCGATTCGGGCCAACGGAACGTTCAACTTCAAGGTGAACGATTATGTAACGCTGATCGATAAGGTGGCCGGGATCAAGCAAAGTTATCTGGTGGAGGACGTGAAGATTCGGATTACGTCTGTGCTGGACCAATTGCTGATGAAGTGGATTAGCCGGGAAGGCAAGGATATGTTCAATCTGCAAGCCAACAGCGCGGAGATTGCCCGAGGGATCCGGGAGGACCTGGATATGCAGGTGATGGATGATGGTCTGGCCATTACAGGCTTCCAGGTCATGAGCTTCAACTATCCGAAGGAAATTCAGGACATGATCAACAAGACAGCTTCCCATGAGATGATCGGTAACTTGTCCAAATACCAGCAGGTCAGCATGACCGACGGTATGGCTTCCGGTAAGGTGCAAGGCGCCGGGGCTGCCTCCGATATGGCTGGCATGATGATGGGGATGAACATCGCCAAGGAAATGATGAAGAACATGGAGGAGGGACAGTCCTCTTCTTCGTCTGCATCCGGTGGTGGGAACAGTGGGGACAGTGCCAAGAAGCCGAACTTCTGTCCCAATTGTGGAGCGAAAAATCAAGGGGCGAATTTCTGCTCCAATTGCGGACAGAAGCTGGCATAGAGCAGGGTAGATTCAGGTGGGCGTGAGCCTGCCTGGGTCGTCAGGCTTCGATCAGGAGCTTGTTTTATGCTATGATGCTATATAAGCGAACGAAAAGAAAGCGCATAACAAGCAAGCGATTCTACCAGATCGGGGAGTGGCGTGGGGAAATGAGATTTAATTTTTGGCGGCCGATTTTTTTGATACTAATTGCTATTTTAACCAATAACTTGGTAACCAATCTTTGTATGCTGCTAGGAATGGCTCAAGAACCGGCGACCAATGTCGGCTTCTTGGCGATGATTATTGCGGCGATTCTGGTGTATGTTCGGTTCAACAGGAACCGACAAAGGTAGCAGCATCAGAAGCGCGGTGAGCTACTCTGTAGTCATGGGCAACTGAAACAAGAAATGAAAAAGGGGAACTTACGGGGTTAGTACCGGGAGTTCTTTTTTTACGCCGTTTTGAAATAATGTTACAAATATATTTATTTATATTGAAATTTTATTACGTATGATATACACTGAGGGCAGATAGAAGAGGAGATGATAGGGTGCTGAATCATTTAAATACAGAGAAGAGGAATCCGAACACGATGGATTTAGATCGGCTGTCGGCAGGTAAGATTCTGGAGCTCATGCAGGAGGAGGATGCCAAGGTCTCTCTGGCAGTGAAGGAGAAGCTGCCTGAGATTGAGCGCGTTGCTAGGTGCGTCATTCGTAGCTTCAAGCAGGGAGGACGGCTCATTTATATAGGAGCAGGGACCAGCGGCCGGATGGGCATTCTGGATGCGGTGGAGTGTGTACCGACCTTCGGGACGAGCCCGGAGATGGTACAGGGTGTCATTGCTGGCGGCGAAACGGCTATTCATACGGCGGTAGAAGGAGCTGAAGATTCACCGGAACTGGCTATGGAGGATTTGGCAAGACTAGGCTTAAGTGAGAAAGATACCGTTATCGGTATTGCAGCTAGTGGACGCACACCTTACGTCATCGGTGGATTGCAATATGCGGCCCAGGTTGGAGCAGCTACCGCCAGTCTGGCCTGCAATCCGGATGCGGTTATTAGTAAGTATGCTCAGTACCCGATCGAGATTGTCACCGGACCTGAGGTATTAACAGGTTCTACCCGACTTAAGGCCGGAACGGCGCAGAAGATGGTACTGAACATGATTTCTACTACGGCCATGATCGGGATTGGTAAGGCGTTCAGCAATCTCATGGTCGATGTGCAGCCTACCAATGAGAAGCTGGTAACCCGGGCGAAGTCCATGATTAGCGAAATCACGGGCTGCGATCTTGCAACCGCCTCCAATTACTATGAGATGAGCGGTCATCAAGTCAAAGTTGCGGTGACGATGCTGCTTGCAGGATTGAGTAATGAGGAAGCCATACAGCGGCTTGAACAGTCAGATGGCTTTATCAGAAGGGCCATAGAACAAGCGTAAAGGGGGAGTTGAACATGAGTAAAGAGAAGGACATGGCTTTAGAAATTCTAAATACGGTAGGCGGTATAGAGAACATTGAATTGGTAACCCACTGCATGACGCGTGTGCGCCTTACTTTAAGAGATGAAGATGTGGCTGACATTGAACGACTGAAGAAAATTCCCGGTGTGTTAGGCGTCATTGTTGAATCTACACTTCAAATCATTGTGGGACCCGGTGTCGTGGGCAAGGTGGCGAAGGAAATTGCCGATATCAGCGGTGTGGAGATGGGAGAAGTCATTCCACGGGGCGCGGCAGTCTCCGGCCAGTCATCAAATAATAAGGCAGAAGCCGCCCGCATCGCGGCAGAGAACAAGGAGAAGTATAAGCAGCGGAACAACACGCCGATCAAGAATTTTTTGAAATCGATTTCACATATTTTCATTCCATTAGCTCCCGCTTTCGTAGCGGCAGGCTTGCTGGCAGGGATCACCTCGGTTATTGCCAACTTCATCACGTCTGGACATTTGTCAGGAGACGGCTGGCAGCAATTCAACCTTATTATGGGCGTGATCAAGAACGGAATTTTCTCTTATATGGCTATCTTCGTAGGGATTAACTCGGCCAGAGAATTTGGAGCAAGTCCATCGCTCGGCGGTGTAATCGGCGGGGCTACGCTGCTGACCGGGATGAAGCCGGACTTTCCGATTATCAACTTATTTACGGGTGATCCACTCATCGCCGGTCAAGGCGGGATTATTGGTGTCGTGCTCGCCGTGTGGATTCTATCGGTTATAGAGAAAAAAATGCATAAGATCGTGCCCAACTCCATCGACTTGATCGTGACTTCTTTCCTTAGCGTTGTGATTACGGGGTTGCTAACCATCTTCCTGATCATGCCTTTTGCCGGATTTGTGGCCAGTAACCTGCTCTATGCGGTCAACTGGATTTTGTCTGTCGGGGGAGCCTTGTCCGGCTTCATTCTGGGAGGTATCTGGCTGGTGATGGTTATGTTGGGACTTCATCATATTATGACACCTATCCATATTGAGCTTATCAATCAGACCGGCGTGACCATTCTGTTGCCAATTCTGGCTATGGCAGGAGCAGGACAAGTTGGAGCTGCATTGGCCTTATGGATACGTTGTTACAAGAACAAGCCGCTCACTAACATTATCAAAGGCGCTTTGCCCGTTGGCGTGTTGGGCATTGGTGAACCGCTGATTTATGGGGTTACTCTACCGCTGGGCAAGCCGTTTGTAACAGCCTGTATAGGTGCCGGGTTTGGCGGAGCCGTAATTGCTTATTTCGGAAATGTTGGAGCCATTGCTATTGGGGCTACCGGTATTGAGATGTTACTGCTGATCGCGGACGGTAAATGGTGGATTTATCTGATCGGTCTGGTTACTGCCTATTTCTTTGGCTTCCTGTTCACCTGGCTGTTTGGAGTACCGAAGGAAGCAAGACAACCTCAAGAGGTATAGCAACATGAATACTAAAAGGGTAAAAGGAGTGGATATAGAACATGGGAGGCTTCCTGGTATCACTAACGGAACAAAGTATTGATCATACCCTGAGTTATATGGATCGGATGAGAAATCACGGATTTCTGACCATCTTCACCTCTTTGCAGATCCCTGAAGAAGCACCGGAAGATTTACTGGAGCCGCTAGGCAGGATCGGGAAATTTGCCGAGGAGCACCACATGCAGCTCATGGTCGATGTGTCTCCCCGGACATTTCGTAATTTTTCCTTGGCCCAGTTGAAGGAGCAGGGGGTAACTGGCTTAAGAATTGATAACGGCATGGATAATACCGAGATTGCGGCGCTGACCCGGGATTGGCAGGTTGCGCTGAATGCCAGCACCATTGATCCAGCCTTGCTGGATGATCTTCGCACGAAGGGGGCCGACTTCACCGCCTTGGAAGCCTGGCATAATTATTATCCACGCCCGGAGACGGGTCTGGAGTGGCATACGTTCCGTGCTCAGAATGAATGGCTGCAATCGCAAGGGCTGAAGGTCGGTGCTTTTATCCCTGGGGATGGACGGCTACGGGGGCCTTTGCATGAAGGACTTCCCACGCTTGAACAGCATCGGCATCAAACGCCGTTCGCCAGCTATTTAGAGCTGATTACGGAGGGTGCTGTGGATTTGGTCGTCATTGGAGACTTATCGCTCAGTGATTGGACGCTGTCACAATTTGTAGCCTGGCAGGAGGGGGTTGTCTTGCTTGGCGTAGACGATCAACTGCCATCCCATGTGTGGGACGACCTCCACCACAACCGCCCCGACATCGCGCGGGATGTAATTCGTTCGGAGGACGCACGCAGGCACTTTAAGGGAACGATTGCCCCGCAGCGATGCATCTCACGTCCTCGCGGCGCAATTACCTTGGACAATGAACATTACAAGCGTTATCAAGGTGAGCTTCAAATTGTACTTCATCCCTTGCCCGCCGACGAGCGTGTCAATGTTATCGGATACGTGGCAGAGAAGGACCTTCCCCTGCTGCCGTATTTGCAGAAGAAACGCCACCCTTTCCGTTTTCTTGCCAGATAGCTGACCGTTCATTAATATAATAGTATTGAGTAAAGATAGGGGGCGTGGAGATGGCAGGGGGTCAAATTTTATCGCGGATTGAGAATGTGATGCCTAAATTGACGCAATCTGAACAAAAGGTAGCACGGTTTGTCCTGTCCGCACCTGAGGATGTTGTGTTCATGTCGGTGCAGGAGATGGCCAGTCGCTCCCTGTCCAGCAGCGCCTCCGTCATTCGGTTCTGTCGTTCCATGGGATTGAAGGGCTTTCCGGAATTGAAGGTAGCCCTGTCGGCGGATCTGGCCCAGGATCAGAAGGCCGGGTATTATGATTTGAACAAAAATGAAAATACGAGTGATTTGATCGACAAGATTCTATCCAATGCGGTGCAGTCCTTGCGGGATACCGTCGGTCTCATTCAAATTGATACCATAGAGAAAGCGGCGCATAGCTTATATCATGCGCCGTCCATATTTGCTTATGGGGTGGGAGCTTCGGGTCTGGTGGCCGAGGATATTGCGCAAAAGTGGCTGCGGTTAGGGAAAAATGCCTATGCCTTCTCGGATATGCACGTCTTAACGATGAGCTTGGCGAATGCCCCCAAAGGCAGCGTCTTTATTGGAGTATCTTATAGTGCAACAACCAAGGAAGTCCTGCAGATGATGAAGTTCGCGCAAAAGGCCGGGCTTGTGACGATCAGCTTCACCGGCTTCGGACGAAGCGAGCTATCAGAGCTAAGTGACATCAGCTTGTTCACCTCTCTCGCACCTGAAGCGAAGGTGCGGAGTGCGGCGACCGGGTCCAAGCATAGCCAGTTCTTCATCATTGACGTTCTGTATTATACCTATGCTTCCCTGGACACAGAAGCCTCTCTGGATAAGGTCTACAAGACCAGGGAAGCGATTCAAGAGTTGAAACGCATTGAATCTGAAGACTAAGGACAATCGCCGTCCTGATCAGACCATGAGCGCCTTGATGCCATTGAAGAACGGGATGATGGATCGGATGGCATTATAGCCCAACTTCATGACCGGCATATATTTCCGGGCGGTGTCAATCCATTCCCGCATACGCGGTCGTCCAGGAGTTCCGGCGGTAGGGATCAGGCTAACCGGGTTCCCCGCTCCGCTCCCGTAACCATAGCCTCCACCGTTCCATCCCATACCCATGTACGGGTTAGCAAAGGTAGCGGGGGAGGGACCTTCCGGGGGCACTGGCCGTGAACCCGTCGTCGTATCCCAAGGAGGGGCTGAGCCTCCATTGAACGAGGGGGACAAGGCTCTGACTTGGGCTTTTTTGCGACGAGATGAGGATTTTTTGGCTGTTTTTTTGTGAGATTTCTTTGCTTTTGGCTTACCGGAGAAGGTCACCCCGTTCTCATCAAATCCACTAATCCATCCTACATAAGTTTGCCCGTTATGCAACGTGATACAGACTGGCTGATCTTTTAATTGTATGGCACGTTGGCGGATTTTTGCCGAATTTGCCATATAGGAATCACCTCATTTGTGGATTTTCACAAACTTACATACTAACCTACATACCTGATTCTATTGTACGTAGCCGCCTGGGAAATGCCTGTGCTTGTTCACCGGTTACGGAAGATAATTCATAATTCTGCTCCCTTAGAACTTGAGTTCCTGACGATGAATTTGTGTCTCCATGACATCGTACAACGCCAATTTGTAGTTAATTTTATCCAGATTCAAGTACAATTCCTTCATGCTGCGCTCAATATCCTTTTTGTGCTCCAGCATCATGCTCTTTCGTTCAGCGATGGTATCATCGCCTTCTTTGTACAAATATACATACTTCTGAATTTGTACCACCGGCATGCCGGTAGCCCGAAGGGCGGTAACGAACTGCACCCAACTCAAATCCTCCTTATCGTAAATCCGTTTGCCACCTCCGTCCCTTTTGACATGGGGAAGCAGCCCCTCCTTCTCATAGTAACGAAGTGTAGATGCGGCTAGTCCGGTGATCTCTGTGACTTCCTTAATGGTCATCATTCTTCTTCACTCCTTTTTATTTATTAAAGTTCACTTTAATTAAACTCCTTCTCATATTTTCTCTACTACCTAGTGGAAATCCATTGTTAATTGCTGAATTTCGAGATAAAACGTTGCTTATATCCTTTAATTATGTACTTGATTATACAACACATTTAATTTTAGAAAAGTAGTTGACTTAAAGTGAACTTCATATTTTATGCTAAGTGAGATCAAAAATCATGCATGAGGGGATGGATGGAAATGAATACGAGAACATTAGGGCACAGTAATTTGGAGGCTTCTGTTATCGGACTTGGACTGATGGGCATGTCTGAGCTGTATGGCAAGGCAGATGACAGAACATCAGAGCAGACTATTCATCGCGCTCTGGAGTTGGGCATGACGATGCTGGATACCGCGGATTGTTATGGGAATGGACATAATGAAGAGTTGCTGGGCAGAGCATTGAAGGGTCGCCGCGAGCAGGCGGTACTGGCTTCCAAATTTGCAGTGGGTCCCAACTTTCAAGGTGTTAATGGCCGCCCGGAATATGTGAAGGCTGCGATTGATAAAAGTCTGGCCCGCCTTGGCGTGGACTATATAGACCTATACTATTACCACCGGATTGACCCGGAGGTGCCTATTGAGGAGACGGTTGGCGCGATGTCCGATTTGGTACAGGCCGGCAAAGTTCGTTATATCGGTTTGTCCGAAGCATCGGCGGAGCTTATTCGCCGGGCCCATGCCGTACACCCTATTACTGCCTTGCAGACCGAATATTCATTGTGGAGCAGGGAAGTGGAGGCCGATATTTTGCCTGCTGTGAATGAACTGGGGATTACTTTTGTGGCCTACAGTCCTTTAAGCCGAGGGTTTCTGTCCGGAACCGTACGTTCCTTCGAGGATTTTGACGCTAATGATTATCGCCGTGTACTGCCACGCTTCCAAGGAGATAACTTCCATAAGAATTTGGAACTGGTAGACACAGTACAAGAAATTGCCACACAGAAGAACTGCACGCCTTCTCAGTTGGCGATTGCTTGGACCATGGCGCAAGGGGCATTGCCGATCCCCGGAACGAAGCACATTTCTCATCTGGAGGAGAATGCTGGCGCCGCCCAAGTTAAGCTGACATCAGAGGATTTACAGCGTATTGAAGCGAAGATGCCCGAAGGTGCCGTGCAAGGAGAGAGATACTAAGCAAGCACAATTTATTGCCGTACATGCATAAACCTCGGCTAATGTGGGAAATTAACTAATAAATAACCACATTTCCAATTGAGGAGTTGGCATAACGAATGAAGACGTTAAATATTGTAGCTTTGACTTTACTGATTGTAGGGGGATTGAACTGGCTGCTGGTGGGACTGTTCCAATATGATTTAGTTGCCGGTATTTTTGGGGGACAAGATGCTACCCTCGCCCGAATCATTTACGTCATAGTAGGGATTTGCGCGATTTATGCGTTCAAATTCTTTGGTGACGTGACCGAAGACGAAGTGGCCAGATAAGGCAAGCACAAGCAAGAGGCTCCTCCAGGTAGAAATGATCTACTTGGAAGGAGCCTCTTTTTTCATGTCAGCTTATGATAAGGAACGGTTCTATTTTAGATCAAGTGGTGAATGACATAGTAAGATAACAAGCCGCTACAGACTGATTCCCCCGGTCAAATGCTTTTCGGTCAGAATGGTCAACATCTGAATGCCCACTTCATTATGTCCGCCCTCAGGGATGATCAGATCGGCATATTTCTTGGAGGGTTCGATGAATGCTTCATGCATCGGCTTCACGGTTGCCAAATACTGCTGGTAGATGGATTGAATGGACCGCCCGCGTTCCTCCATATCTCGCAACACACGTCGCAGGATGCGCACATCGGAATCCGTATCGACGAATACCTTGATATCAAGCAGCTCTCTTAACTTCTCGTCGTACAGCACAAATAGCCCCTCCACGATCACAATGCGATTGGGCAGTAGCTTGATGGTCTTGTCCGAGCGGGTATGATTCGGGAAGTCGTATACGGGAGCGTAGGCGTCTTCACCATTCTTGAGCAAAGTGAGGTGCTCCACCAGCAACTCATTATCAAAGGCGAAGGGATGGTCGTAATTGTTCTTCTCCCGTTCGCTCATCACAAGATGGGACTGGTCCTTATAATAATTATCCTGGGAAATGAAAGTTACTTTATCGGTTGCGAGCTGGCTGATAACCGAACGGGCTACGGTGGTCTTCCCTGAGCCGGTGCCGCCAGCGATACCTATAATTAACATGTAAATTGATACCCTCCTAGACAAGATCCCGTTAACATTTCAGTATTGTAGCATAGGGATTGTTTTTTTTCATCTTGTCCGTGAGAGGTGGGGCATAAATTTATAAATTGCGGACACCCTTTGTACAATTATTCGTATAAAAAAGAGGGGCTGCATTTCTGATAATTTGCGCCCGATTAGGTTTACAATACAAATAGCGAAATTGGTATGGCTTTCTCTAATTTGAAGGAAGAGGTGTTAAATGCATGTGGTATACCCAAACCCGGGAAGCCGTCTTGGAAGAACAGAAGGTAAATGCTGCAACTGGCTTATCCTCTGAAGAGGTGAAGGCGAGGCTGGAGCGATACGGCCCCAACCAATTGAAGGGCAAGCCCAAGCCTAGTATCTGGGCACTCTTCTTCGCTCAACTTAAGGATATGCTGATTTATGTACTGCTTGGTGCAGTCGTCGTCACGCTGATTGTCGGAGAATATGTAGATGCCATTATTATTCTTGCCGTTGTTATCCTTAATGCGGCGATCGGGGTTATTCAGGAGCGGAAAGCGGAGAAGGCGATTGAAGCCCTTCAGCAAATGACGGCCAATAAATCCTTGGTGCGGCGTGATGGTGAAGTGAGGGAGATTGATTCCATTGACATCGTGCCGGGAGATATTGTCATTCTCGATGCCGGGCGTTACATTCCGGCGGACTTGCGGTTGCTTGCGAGCGCTAATCTGCAAATTGAGGAATCTGCGCTTACCGGGGAGTCCGTTCCTTCGGATAAGCAAGCTGAAGACCTTTATGAGGATCCTAAGACACCGATTGGGGATCTTGGCAATATGGCCTTTATGTCTACGCTAGTGACCTACGGACGTGGTGAAGGTATCGTTGTGGCTACGGCGATGGATACGGAAATGGGTAAAATTGCGAAGATTCTCGATGAAGATATTCAGGAGTTAACCCCGCTTCAGAAGAAGCTGGAAGAGCTGGGCAAAATGCTTGGATATATTGCCATCGGCATTTGTGTAGTGATCTTCGTGATTGGCTTGCTTCAAGGCCGTGATTTGTTCGAGCTGTTCCTGACAGCGATCAGCCTTGCGGTAGCTGCTATTCCGGAAGGACTCCCAGCTATCGTAGCCATCGTGTTGGCCCTGGGCGTGACGCGCATGTCGCGTATCAACGCGATTGTGAAGAAGCTTCCAGCCGTGGAAACCTTGGGTTCCGTCAATATCATCTGTTCCGACAAGACCGGAACGCTGACGCAGAACAAGATGACGGTGGTGAAGCACTTTACGGCTGAGCCGCTCGAAGATGAAGTGCCCGTTGAAATGATCAAGGCCTTTGTGCTCTGTTCCGATGCTACCTATGAGAATGGGGAGGGTACGGGAGATCCGACGGAGATTGCGCTTGTCGTCTACGGGGAGCAGCATAATATTCTGAAAAGGTCGCTGGAAGCTGAATACAAGCGGGTGGGGGAGAAGCCCTTTGACTCTGACCGCAAGCTGATGTCCACGCTGAACCAGACCCGTGAGGGGTACCGTGTACATACGAAGGGAGCTATCGACCAACTGCTGCAAATCTCCAGTTCCGCCGTGGTGAACGGTGAGGTTGTCCCGTTGACGGAGGAACTCAAGCAACGTTATTTGCAGGCAGCCGAAGCCATGTCGGACGATGCTCTTCGTGTGCTGGGAGCGGCATACAAGGACACCGACCGTATTCTGCCACCGGAGGAGATGGAGCAGGATTTGACCGTGCTGGGCTTCGTTGGCATGATTGATCCGCCACGGATCGAAGTTAAGGATTCCATCCGGGAAGCGAAGATGGCCGGTATTACCCCGATCATGATTACGGGGGATCACCGGAATACGGCAGTCGCGATCGCCAAGGAACTGGACATCGCTCATTCCCTGGAGCAGAGCATGACCGGGGCAGAGATTGATACCTTGTCTGACAAGGAATTTGCCGAGAAGATTCGCAACATTCGCGTATTTGCCCGTGTCTCGCCAGAACATAAGGTGAAGATCGTCAAGGCCTTCAAGGCCCAGGGCAACATTGTCTCCATGACGGGAGACGGTGTGAACGACGCACCTTCACTTAAGAATGCCGATATCGGCGTCGCCATGGGGATTACCGGGACGGATGTGTCGAAGGGTGCCAGTGACATGATCTTGACCGATGATAACTTTACGACGATTGTCCAGGCCATTCGGGAAGGACGGAACATTTACGCCAACATTCGCAAGACCGTTACCTTCCTGTTAGCCTGTAACTTTGGGGAAATCGTGGCGATTCTGGCTTCGATCCTGTTCTTCTGGCCGCTGCCACTACTGGCTACCCAAATTCTCTGGATTAACCTGGTGACAGACACGCTGCCGGCAATTGCCTTGGGCGTTGACCCTGGTGAGAAGGATGTCATGAAGCGCAAGCCACGGAACCCCAAGGAGAGCTTCTTTGCTGGAGGTGCGGCGCTGCAAGCGGTACTTGGCGGATTGCTGATCGGGGCATTAACGTTGGTTGCCTTCTACGTCGGGTTGGCTGAGCACGGATATGGCCTGCGTTCTCCGAATATCTCGGAAGAGGCTATGACCTACGCCCGGACGATGGCCTTTGTCGTATTGGCCGCGTCCCAGTTGTTCTACTCGTTCTCCAAACGCAGTGCTACAAAGTCCATCTTCGCCGTCGGCCTGTTCTCTAACAAGCTGCTGGTTGGTGCGGTTATCGCAGGTCTGGTGCTGCAATACGCTTCGATCTCCATTCCGTTCCTGGCCGCTGCCTTCAAGGTACAGAACCTGAGCCTGCCGGACTGGGGCCTGGTATTCGTCCTTGCCTTGATTCCGTTAATTCTTAACGAAATCATTAAGGTGTTTGTACGGATGAGAAGAGGAGCGTCAGCGTAATCGTGTTGCGGGTAAGTGGATGCAAGTGCGCGGGTGAAAAGGCCTGCGCACTTTTTGTCATTATTTCTAAATCGATTTATTCCATCTTCCTCGGAGTTCGCTATAATAAAGCTTAAATTAAACATAAATGATTAGTGGATAGGAATAGGAGAGGAGTAACAAGTGATGGCTGACAATCAGGGAAAGCTGGATAAGAAGTCCTTGGCGGACGCATTCAAACGCACGGTATATCAAGTGCCGGGGCATGGGAAGCGGAATGTGGATGTGTTGAAGCAAGCCTTGGAGAAGGTGAGCGGTGGACTGGACAGCGATATGTATGGGAAAGGACAGGCCATCGAGGACTTCGAAGCGAAGATGGCGGGCGTATTGGGCAAGGAAGCGGCCGTATTTTTTCCTAGTGGTACGATGGCGCAGCAAATCGCGCTTAGAATGTGGTGCGACCAGAAAGGGACAAAGCGGGTGGCCTACCATCCTCTCTGTCACCTGGAGATTCATGAAGAGGACGGATTGAAGGAGTTGCATGGAATACAGCCTGTGCTGCTTGCGGACGCGAATCGTCTCATTCGTCTGGCTGATGTCCGGAATATGGACGAAGATATCGCTTGTCTACTGTTGGAACTACCACAGCGCGAAATCGGCGGGCAGTTGCCTGCATTTGCCGAATTGGAAGCCATCTCTTCCTACTGCCGGCAGCGTGGAATCAAGCTGCACCTGGATGGTGCACGCCTCTTTGAGGTTCTTCCCTACTATGAGAAAACAGCAGAGGAGGTATGCGCTCTGTTCGACAGTGTGTATATCTCGTTCTATAAGGGCCTTGGCGGAATTGCCGGAGCCATTCTGGCCGGGGACCGTGAATGGGTGGATGAATCCAAGGTATGGAAACGGCGTCACGGTGGGGATTTGATCAGCCTGTATCCTTATTTTCTTAGTGCAGATTATTATTACGAATTAAGAGTGGGCAAGATGGAACAATATTACCGACAGGCGCGGGAGCTAGCTCAGCTCTATAATCGTTGCCGTCATTTCAGCACCCTGCCGGAGGTTCCTGTGTCCAATATGTTCCATGTTCATGTAGATCTGCCCAAGGAGCAACTGGAGCAGCTTCTGCTTGAGGTATACCGGGAGACAGGCGTCGGCTTGACGCCTATGGTCAAGGAACGGATGAGCGGCGGCTGTGGCTTTGAGGTGAGCGTGGGTGATCGGTATGCCGAGGTTCCCAAGGATAAGCTGCAATTGGCGTTCCGGCTGCTGAATCAGAAGTTGGAACGGGAAGACCATGAATTGCATTAACACAGAATGGCGTAAGAACGTGATTTTCGTTGATTGTGCGAAATAATCGACGAGGGAAGAGCGTGTAAACGCTTATCTGAATCCAGTTGATACAAATCCTTCTTCTTTTGACCTTTAACCTGCCTTTACACCCTCCTGGCGGAGGGAGTATGATTCAGCAGTAGTAATTAAATGACAAATACCTGATCGCTGAATTCTGTGAAATTCAGAAACGGGGGAACCATCGGAAGGGGCCGTGCTTGGCCCGTTTCAGGGGTGAATCGCTGGGCTGGCTTGTTTGCCATCCCGGGGTAGGGCTGCTTTCGTGCCCGAATCCGTCAGCTAACTCCGTAAGCGTCCGAAAGAGGGAATTGTCGTGGCTATACGCCGCGGGAAAGTCCAACTTTCCTGCGGCTTTTTTCTGCTGTCATTGGGGCGGGAGATTGGCAACTTGGAGCTAGAAGAGGGGATATAAGATGGTAAACAAAGTCAAACGGGTGCTCATTGGACGGCCGATGAAAAGTAGGGAGATTGAGGGGGAAAAGCTGGGCAAGCTGAAGGCGCTGGCCATCCTGTCTTCGGATGCACTGTCATCTGTAGCCTACGGAACTGAGCAAATCCTGCTGGTCCTGATGGCGGCGGGGTTCTCCGCCCTATGGTATTCGATTCCGATTTCCTTTGCCGTACTTGGGCTATTATTCATACTGATCCTGTCTTATCGGCAGACGATCTTCTCTTATCCCTCCGGGGGTGGGGCTTACATCGTGGCCATGGATAATCTGGGACGGTCTACCGGACTGCTTGCCGGGGGTTCGTTGCTCGTTGACTATATCTTGACCGTAGCGGTGAGCTCGTCTGCCGGGACGGATGCGATTATATCGGCCTTTCCGGTACTACAGGATCACCGGGTTCTGATTGCCCTGATCATGATTACACTGCTTACGCTGATGAATCTGCGCGGTGTGACGGAATCGGCCTCTGTGCTGGCCGTGCCGGTATATCTGTTTGTTATTGCGATCTTCGTGTTAATCGGTTCTGGAGTGGTCAAGTATGCCATGGGTGGGATTCATGCCGCCACGCCGGAGGTGGAGGCTACCGTATCCAACATCAGCCTGTTCCTGCTATTGAAGGCCTTTAGCTCAGGTTGTTCGGCCTTGACTGGAGTAGAGGCGGTGTCCAACGCCATCCCGAACTTCAAGAAGCCAGCAGCCCATAATGCAGCGGCTACCCTGGCAATGATGGGTATCATTCTGTGCACGATGTTTATCGGCATTAGCCTGCTGGCATATTGGTATGGAATCAAGCCTGATCCGCAGGCTACTGTGGTGTCGCAGATCGCGGAGTCTACTTTTGGTCGGGGCACGCTTTACTATGTCATCCAGGGCATTACCGCATTGATCTTGTTCCTGGCAGCCAACACGGCATACTCGGCGTTTCCGCTGCTGGCGTTCATGCTGGCCAAAGACAAATATATGCCGCATGCCTTTATGGTGCGCGGAGATCGACTTGGCTTCTCTAACGGCATTATTTTCCTGGGCGTGACTTCTGCTCTGCTGGTCATTGGCTTTGGCGGGAATACGGAGAGCTTGATTCCTCTCTATGCTGTGGGGGTGTTTATCCCGTTCACCTTGTCCCAACTGGGAATGATGATCCGCTGACTGAAGCTCAAGCCCAAGGGCTGGGTTCTCCGGTTTGCAATCAATACAGTGGGTATGCTCACGACGCTCGGGATTACGCTGATTTTTATCATCACCAAATTTTCGCATGTGTGGGTAGTCTTCATTTTCCTGCCGCTGGTGATGTTTCTGTTCTACCAGATTCACCGTCATTATCTGAACATTGCTCAGCAGCTACGGATTTCCATGGATGTGGAGAAGCCCGTCATGAAGGGCAGCACGATCGTGGTGCCGGTAGCCGGAATTACGCGGGTCGTGATGAATTCCCTGAGTTATGCCAAATCCTTGACCGATAATGTGGTCGCTGTATATGTGGGCTTCGATGATGATGAGATTAAGCGGATGGAGCAGAAATGGGCAGAGTGGAATCCCGGAGTACGGCTGATTACGCTGAGATCGAGCTTTAGAAGTATTGTCCGGCCCATCATGAAATTTATCGACACGGTGGAGTGGAAGACCTCCGAGACCGATCACATCACGGTGCTGATTCCGCAATTCATTACACGCCATTGGTGGCAGAATATGCTGCACAACCAGTCCAGCCTGGTATTAAGAGCTTACCTGTACAATCATAAGGACGTTGTTATCGCTACCGTACCTTTCCATTTGCAAAAGTAGGCCTTGGGTATCCGGGCGAATGATCACCAAACCGGGCGATCGCACGTACAATAACCTGAATACCCTAACACGACAAGGAGGGGAATGGGTTGATTGTTCTACCACCGAGCGACAAGAGCCAGCTCTCGCAGATGAGCTTGCCTCCGTTCCAACAGGAAATTGTGCAGGCTATGGAGAGGAGTCCGGTGCCCCATCGTTATAGCTCGCTGGATGAGCTTCTCTTCGAATTGAACTTACGGGGGGCGATTGTAGGATCGGCTTTGGCGCTCAACCAGAGTGGAGCCAAGTTCGCCGTATACCGCAGATCGCATTGTAACGAGATGTATTGGTCGCGCACGGACGAAGGGGGCTTCCGGCTAAGAAGCGGCGTAGCGCCTTCCGATGCCATACAAGACATTTACCTGAACGGGCCGTTGTATGGCTTCGAATGCTCCATGGCCATGATGATTGTGATGTACAAGGCTGTGCTGGATCAGATTGGAAGCCGCGCATTCAATACGTATTTCACAGATCTGTATCTGTTCGATTGGCACTACGATAGTGATCTTGGTTTTGCCCAAGGCAACCGTAGGCTGGGCGTGTATCCCGGGGATATTCTGTACTTTAAGAACCCGGATCATAACCCTGAGACGCCAGAATGGCAAGGAGAGAATGTCATCGTGCTGGGCGACGACCTGTTCTACGGTCATGGAATCGGCGTTCGCAACTCATCCGAGATTATTGGTGCACTTAATCAGCGACGGAAGCCAGGCGCACGAAGATCAGCCTACCTGCTCGATCTGATCATTCATCCCGATTATAATCACATCCGCGGGCTCCGGGGTGTGTATGCACGTATCGGTACTTCGGTGTATCGCTACTCGGGAGCGGAGCAGCAGGCTTAAGACAAGTTTTTTGATGAAATAGAGAGCAAAAAAAAGACGGCAGGGGACGGATGTCCCCGATGCCGTCTTTTTTTGTTTGAATCCCTTCACGAAATTGTGCAGAATGTCAGAACAAATGGTATAGTTACACCAGAATAAAACCAAGACAAGATCAGGTAAGGAGAGGTGTCCGTGCACAAGCAATTAGAAAAATACTGTTTGTCCAAAAAAGGAGCGACCCAGGAATATCCCTTCGGACCCGATCCTGCGGTGATGAAGGTAGGGGGCAAAATGTTTGCGTTGCTGCCTGTTCCAGGAAATTCCGGGGAATCCTCTACTATATCCATCTCGCTGAAATGTGATCCGGTCATTGCGGAAAATCTTCGAGAGCAGCATGCTTGTGTGACCGCTGGGTATCACCTGAACAAGAAGCATTGGAATACCGTCGTTGTTGACGGCAGCCTGCCTATGGACGACCTGCGGGCCATGATCGATCACTCCTATGATCTGGTGCTGAAGGGGCTAAGCAAAGCTGCCCGGGAAGCGGTACTGATGCGCTTAAGCTAGACTTAATATAAATGTGTGTTCAAAAAGTCGGGTTAGCAGGACCAAGAAGGTTGGATGAAGCCAGGGACTGAGTAGCGGAGCGTAGACCGATCTACGTGAGCAACGGAAGGCCCGGCTGAATTCAAGATTCGACGCCGAATCTACTCCTTGATTAACTCCGTCCCGGGAAGACGACTTTTTGAACAACCTCTATAAGTATGTTGTGACTAACATTACGTCCCTGGCCGGGGACCATGCGCTAGAATGAGGACAAAGCCAATATTTGGAGGTATGAGCGCGCATGGCCCAAGGCAAGGGTAGATATCAAGGCGGCAAACCAGCCGCTAAAGGCAAGGCAGCGAAGTATCAAGGCAAGAACGGAGGAAAGTCCAACTTTCTATTCGTGTTATCACTAATTGTGTTAGGCGTGTTGGTGATTGTGCTGTCCTTCTTCTTCTTGAAGGATTCGAAGGAATCGGAAGCGTCCTCGCTGAAGGACCTGCCGAACTACACCGAGATTAAGGGCAATTATGAGGCCAAGGGATTAAAATACGAGAAGCAACCCCATCTGGGTAACCCTGAGGCCAAGGTTAAGGTGATGGAATTCGCCGACTTCAAATGCCCGGCCTGTATGAAGTGGGAAGCAGCCTATATGGATCAGCTCCAGCAGGATTTTATGGATACCGGGAAAGTGGAGTTCTTCTTCACTAACTATGCTTTTATCGACCGGGATTCCATCATGGCGGCTAGCGCAGGTGAAGCAATCGCGGCGCAAAACAACGAGAAATTCTGGGAATTCAAGAAGAAGCTATACGCGAACCAAGGCGACGAGACAAAGATTTGGGCTACACCTGAATTCCTGCTCGACTTCGTCAAGAAGAATATCGACGGGATTGACTACGAACGGTTCGCCAAGGATTTGCAAGACCGTACCTATATGCTGGCCGTGAAGGAAGACTTCAAGACGGCCGGGTACTATGGCGTCAACGGTACACCGCAGTTCATGGTGAACGGCGAGCTGCTACCAACCTCTTCTTACGACGATTTGGCTGCTGCTATTGAGGCAGCGCTGGCGGCTGAAGGCGGACAGTAAGCGTCTCATTTCGTAGGGAAGATCGCTAATTACTGTATAATTTGCACCTAACTGTACCCTACTGCACCATCTCATCTGCATCCACCTGCACCCTACTGTTACATACTGCTGGGGGCGCGCATTAGTAGGAAATTCTCCCGCTAATTTGTGGAAAAACGCTGATTTTAGAGATTTAACTGGAAAAACTCCCTATAAATCCTCATATCAAACCTATAATGGGCAATTTAGCCCGAATTATATGGAGAATTTCCCTATAATAGCTGGTTATTACTCTAAAAGTAACTTTTATATGGAGGATTTCCCGTTAAATCTGGCAGATGGATGGATAGTCGGAGTATAAACGAACACAAGCCTTCGATTCGTACAACAGAATCGAAGGCTTGCTCATTTTGCTGGTATCAAGTCACCCGACAGCTCTAGGAGTGAGCCATTTCCACGGCTGGCTTGGTTAACTGCAAGGACTTGTTACAAAGAATATCAAAGGAATGGCTGTGGTCGATGAAGATACAAATACGGTCATTGAGCGCAGTTTGCAAGAGCTCGTTCATCAGCCTTTTGGTCTCGTCATCCAAATGAGCGGCAATTTCGTCGAATAGCAGGACGCTGGATTCTCTCAGCAGGGCTCGGGCAATGGCAATACGCTGAATTTCCCCACCCGAGAGCCGACTCCCGTTCTCCCCGATAGTTTGTCCCCCAAGCCTGTCCATCACTTTGCCGAGCTCGGTTAATTCCACCACTTCCTTGTACCTGGCTTCATCGACATGATCTACCCCATATTTTACGTTGTTCTCAATCGTATCATTAAATAGATAGATTTTTTGCGAGACGATGCCGATATTTTTACGTAAAGATTTCCGGGAGATGGCTGTAATATCGGTGCCATTCAGCAGAATTTGCCCTTCCGTGCAATTATATAGACCCATGAGCAAGCGGAAAAAGGTGGTCTTTCCCGAGCCATTCTCGCCATAGATCATCAATTTATCCTTCCGTTCCAAGTTGAATTCAAGATTTTGAAACAGGAAGGGAGCGTTCTTGTAATGAAAATCAACCTGACGGACCTGAATATCGTGGATATCCTTCAGCTCCAGCTTATGATCATCCTCAGCATCCTCCAACGTTTCTTCCAGGAACAAGCTAAGTCTTTGCAAGCTTACCAATGCTGGTTGCAGGGTTAACGTTGCACCCGTGATGCTCTGAATCGGGGTGTACAGCTTGGGCACATAGCTCAGGAAAATCATGTATACACCGATAGAGAGCTGCTGATCGATGAACAATCTGCCCCCGGATAACATGAGAATTACGGTAGCCATGGCGCCCAGGAAAATAATCATTTCCATCCCCAGCGAATAGCTCAAAGTTTGCTTGACGTTAGCTTTCATTAATTTGCGAGTCATGTCATTAATTTTCTCTGATTCTATCTCTTCCAGCGATAAATTCTTGACCTCTTCAATACCGCCTACGGACTGCTGAATTTTACTGTTGAGTTGCGCGCTTTTCTCAGCAATTTCTTTTGAAAATTTAGCAACGGAGCCCATCAGCCGGGTAGAGATCAGATAATAGCAAGGAATCAGCAGGCACATAATCAGGGTTAACGGCACACTTTGAAGCAACAAAATGATGAGCACGCCTACAAATTCGAAAAAACCAAGCACCATTTTAAAAGTATTGGCCGAGAACAGTCCGCTCAAATTATTTACTTCATTAAGCCGGGCCGTAATATACCCGCTCTCCTTGAAATTGTAGAAGTCCAGTGGATATTTGAGCAGCTTCTTGGAAATTTCTTCTCTAATCTTGAAAATGATGTTCTGATTCATGTGCGTAAATAGATAAGTTGATATGTAGCTCAGGACGCTCTTCACGAGATAGACGGCAGAAAGTGCCAAGCTATAGATCAGAACGATGCGATATTGCCCCTTCATTAGCCCCTCATCAAATACCTTCTGGATCAGAAAGGCAGGGATGAGTCCAATCCCCGTAATGACAATGAGCAGCAGAAAGGACTGCATGATTTTATTCTGAAAATGCTTGCTATAGCTCCATACCAACTTTAGATTTTTCCCCATGATTGTTCTCCTCTAAAAATACACCTGGTTACTCTTTAATACATAATATTCTGTACGATATCTTCCCAATCCTCTAAAGTATACACTCACCCATTTCTTGTAGCTGCATGGCCGATAGATATATGATGGGATGTATAGAATTAGTAATTTGTAATACACAAAAAAGCCCCTCCTCACAAAATGATAGCAACCATTTTGGCAAGGAGGGACTTGATGATATCTTGTTGATTATTTCAATTCTGCTGCTGCTGTTTGGCCTGCGATACGTCCGAAGACGATGATGTCGGCTACGGCATTACCGCCGATACGGTTACCGCCGTGCACGCCGCCAGCAATTTCACCGGCTGCATACAGACCGGAAATCGCTTGTCCTTCAGGATTCAGGACATGGGTTTGGGTATCAATCTTCACGCCGCCCATCGTATGGTGGACACCTGGTGTTACAGGGATGGCGTAGTAAGGGCCTGCTTCAAGGGTTTGCGTCAAGTGAGCTCTCTCGAATTCAGTATCCTTACCGTCCTTAACAAATTGCGTATAAGTCTTCAAGGTAGCTTCCAGAGTGGCAGCATCGAGGTTCAGCTCGCCAGCCAGCAGGGCAAGATCATCACCCTTGGTTGCGTACCCTTCTTTGATATATTTGGCCAATGAAGCATTCTCATCAACCATTTCCTGATTTGTGATCAAGTAAGCCATTTTGTCGGTTTGCTTCAAAATATTTTGCGATACCACATCACGTGTAAGCAGTTCGTTGGTAAAGCGTTTGGCTTCTTTGTTTACCAGAATTGCACCATCACCACGAAGTCCTTCAGTGAACATATAACCAGATTCAGGATCGGTGGTAGGGTGGATTTGGATTTGTTCAATTTGCATCAGATCAGCGCCAGCTTCTTGAGCCATGACGATCCCTGAACCGGTTGCTCCGGCATGGTTCGTTGTGGAGAAGCCTTCTAGCTCAGGACGATATTGCACGACCATTTCGCTGTTGGCTCCAAAACCACCAGTAGCGAGAATAACCGCTTTGGCATTGACCTTAAATGGATTTTCATTTTTGTCGACAGCTTCAACGCCTACAACTGCACCGTCTTGCTGGATAAGCTTCACAGCTTTGGAGTTGAGCAGGATATCAACCTCAAGCTCTTTTAATTTCTCTGACAGAACATTTACCACGACTGGACCAATAGCAGATCCATCCGCCGGAGTATGAATTCTTGGATTCGTTGCTCCACCCGACAAGGACACTCGGGAAATGCCTGCGCCCATATCGTTCAACCAATAGATTGCTTCCGGTGCATTATCGACCAAAGTGCGAAGCAATTCCGGATCGTTAATGTTATGACCGCCTTTTAACGTGTCATCGTAGAACGTTTGCTTCGAATCCTTGATGCCGTTCTCTTCCTGAATCGTTGTTTCTGCGGCGTTAAGACCGCCGGTAGCGCGGTTGGTGTTACCGCCGATGATTGGCATTTGTTCCAGGATAACAACGGATTTGCCGGCTTCCTTGGCTTCAATAGCCGCCGAGAGACCTGCTCCGCCTGAGCCAACGATGACTACATCGACGTTAAGATCCTCTTGCTTGGCTTCTTCAACAGCCAGTTTGTTCGCTGGGTCCTTCAAGTCGTTAATGTTGGCTCCGGCTTTTTCCAGGGCCAGGGTAACTGCTTCGATAATGCCTGCACTGGATTCGCTGGCACCTGACACAGCATCGACCGCCAAGCTTTGGGTGTTGATGATGTCACCTGTCAACTGTGCGATAGCTCCGTCTCCAATACTGCCTGTCTCACCATCGGCTGTAATCTCGATGGATTCAATTTTGTCTGCGGACACGGTTACCGTGGCCTTAATCTCACCGCCATGTCCCTTCGACACGCCTTCGTACGTACCTGGCGTAAATTTGCCGCCTGCGGCCGCAGCGCCTTCATTCGCTGGCTTCTCTTGATTGCAACCAACGACGAGTAGCATGATAAGTCCAACCATAAGAATTGCAAATAAACTCTTTTTCACTATGCAACGCCCCTTTGTGTATTATTTCACAATGTTGTGTTGCCCCATATTAGCATGATTCGTTAGACAGGCATTATAATAATTGTCACACCGTCTATTAGAAAGGTCATAACATCAGGCTGGCAATCTGCATTTCAAACCCGTGAAAAGAATAGAAAAGATCAAAAAAGGTCAAACAAATAGAAAAACTATTTTCGATTATACAAAATGGCCAGAAATGCATGATAATCGCTTATTTTGGCCGCAGATCCTTTTTGTCAATATGAAGGGTCGCGCACTATAATAAAGGCGTAAGGTCAAATAAAGTCAAAGAAAGGGGAATGTGTGATGTTTGATTTGGTTCCATTCGGAAGACGCAGAGAGGATGCATGGGGTCAATTGGCGAAGGCATTTAACGATGTCTTCAGCGATGATTTCTTCACCTCGATGAGACCTCAGGCGATATCCTTCAAGACGGATGTGCGCGAGACGGATCAGGCCTACTTGCTGGAAGCCGAGTTGCCCGGTTTTCGGAAAGAGGACATCGATATCGGCTATGCCGCTCCTTACTTGACGATTAAGGCGGTTCACCAGGAAGATGGCAGCGTTGAGGATAACCATCAGCAAGTGGTTCGGAAGGAACGGCGTTATGGCGAGTATGTACGCAGATTTTATGTACAGGACATCGACGAGGACGGCATTCGGGCGTCCCTGAAGGATGGGTTGTTGAAGCTGGAGGTGCCGAAACGGCAACCGACACAGTCGAAGCGAATTGAGATTCAGGATTAAAATTAAAATATATCGTTCGTGATCGTCGTGAGAACCCCCGGGAATGCCGTAAATCAGCATTACCGGGGTTCTTTGTTGTACTTAGGCTAGCCCCCCATACTGCGGGCAGGCAGCCCTTATTTTTTATGCTGTTTTCGGAATTCGCCGGGTGATATCCCTTCTTGCTTCTTGAAGACCTGGCTGAAATATTTCTCGTTCTTGAATCCGACCATCTCGGCAATGGCCGCCAGCTTCATCTGCGGGTTGCGTAGCAATTGCTTGGCATGATCGATGCGAATTTTCGTCAAATAATCGGACATATTGGTTCCGTAGGTTTGCTTGAATTTACGCGAGATGTATTCTCTGCTAACGAAGAATCGCTTGGCAATATCATACAAAGAGAGGTCCTGGTTATAATTCTGCTGCATATAAGCGACAACGTCGTTCATCAGATTCTGCCCTGAGGTTTGCGTGGACAGCAGGCTAGTGGATAACCGCAATAGGGACTGCTGCCAATACGCCTTCCAGTCTGCCATGGAGAAGATATCTTTATCGGGGTTCGGTGCCTCCTCTATGGGGAGGGCTGCTAATAATTCTCCGGCCGCACTACCTACCGTATCATAAGCGACCCGGGTCTGAAACCGCTCGATATCCCGATTCCACTGTTCAAGATGGCGGGGAGTAATTTGTCCGTTCTGCTGCAATCGGATCATCCATTTCGAGACTGCCTCTTCAATGACGTCAGGCTGGCCGCTCAGTAAGGCGATCTTCCAGCGTTCTTCCACCTCCCCGAAGCGAACAGGCTCCTGCTCTTCATCGTTTACGGCTACGGAACTGACGGGAGCCACATGAATATGTTGTCCCAGTAATAGCAGATTGCGGGAGCGCAATGCCCTCATTCCGGCTTCGTAGGCGGCTGGAAGCTCGGCATAGTCGTGAATAATCGGACCAACGCCAAAGTGCATATTTCTCTGTAAAATTTGGGCGAAGGCCTGGTTAATTTCCTGAATTAGCGTTGTATATGCCTCCGGCTGGCGCCATAGCAGCAGAACGATAATATGCTGCGTACCCCAATTTTTGAAGGCGATGCCTGCCCCTCTCTCCCGAAGCAGCTCGTTGCAAATATTAAGCAAGGTGAAGATCAGCAGCTCCTTCTCCTGTCCGAACTTCGCAGATAAGGCTTGATCGCTATCATCCATTTGCAGCAGCGCGGGCCTGAAGGTAGTAATCTGCTCGGGTAAAACGCCGAGATCCCGAAGGCGCCGAAGCGCCTGAGTCTGCGAACGGGGGTCCTCAATCAAGCTGGTTAACAGCTTCTCGGAGTAGACAGGGCGGTATTCGTTGACAGATACGTCCTTGCTCAGCAGTGTGGTGCGTTCCTGCTGTTCCTCCTTCCAGGCGGCGACGGCCTTCTGCACCGCAATGTTCACCATCTTCTCATCGATGGGCTTGAGAATATAATCAATGCCGCTGTACCAGATGGTATTCCTCATAAACTCAAAATCATTATGCCCGCTGATGACGATGAATTTCGTATCGGGAACGTTGGTATGGAGCCATTCCATCAGGTCCAGTCCGTTCTTCAAGGGCATGTGAATATCCATCAGGACGATTTGGGGCTGCTCTTCCTGAATAATCTGCATGGCTTCCAGGCCGTTGGTGGCCTCATCAACCTGGCAGATACCATAGGCCTCCCAATCCACAATTAACCGAATTGATTTGCGTACAGGCTTCTCATCGTCAACAATCAAGGCCTTCACTCGGGTTCACCTTCCACTCTCATCGTTAGTATGGCCCTGAATCCATGGGGCTGGAGATTCTCAACCTCAAAATGGCTATCCTCTCCGTAGAACAGCTTCAGTCGGGTCATCACGTTCACTAACCCGATACCGCCTTCGTCCTCCCCTGATCGAGAGGGATCGGACAGACCTTCCACCGGATTTTGTGCAGCTTGTTCCAGTCGTTGTTGAAGGCGCTGCCAAACTTCCTCAGGCATGCCGTTTCCGTTATCTTCCACCGTCAATTGCAAGGTGCTGGCGTCGATCCACAGGCTGGTTAGAATGATCTGGCTGGATTCCTCCATCGGGTCCCGACCGTGCTTGAAGTAGTTCTCGACCAGTGGTTGCAGAATCATTTTGGGAACCAGGACATCGAGTGTCGTTTTATCCACATCGTAGCGGACTTTGAAGCCTTGGTCAAACCTTTCGGCTTGCAACTCCATGTAATCCTGAACATGCTGTAGCTCCTTATCCAGAGCGACCGGCTCGTCCGTATTGTACATGCTGTAACGCATCATTCGCGACAGCGTGGAGATCAACGAATATACCCGCTTGACCCCATGCTCCAAGGCCAGCGAGCCGATGGATTGCAATGAATTATTCAGAAAATGGGGATTCACCTGCGCTTGCAGTGCCCGTAACTGGTTCGTGGTATTGGCTAGCTTAAGCTTATATTCGCGAAGAATTAAATTGTTGATCGTATCCATCATGCTGCTCAAGCGGCGGTATACTACCCCGATTTCATCCTTGCGGTTCGTGTCGATGGCTACGGTTAAATGTCCGGTCTGAATTTGATTCATGTACCATACCAGCCGCTTAATCGGTTTGGTCAGACTCACCGAGATGAGAATAATCATGGCAATGATTAAGAGCAAGGAAGCGGCCAGCAGCAGGACATTGATCGCTGCTGCCTGCTGGGTATCCCGGGTTAGATAAGAGGCAGGAATCTGCTTGACGAGCCGCCACTGGCTGAAGGCGGTATCAACGGTGTCGTATACGAAGATTTGCTTGTCCTCTTCAAAGCTGCCCCGGGGAGATCCGTTCATCACCTGTGCCTCGTACCAGGGAGCGCTGAACTTCTGACCGATCCGTTCCGGTTCACCCGAATAAATGACATACCCGTCTTCGTCCAGAAGGTAGAGCTTCTCGTGCTCCGCCTGGAACAATTGGTTGCTGATCCGAGAGATCGCATCCAGCCGGATGTCCATGGCTAACAGCCCCAACTGGTTGTCCGAAGGAATCTGTCTGATGGAACGGTACAGGGTGATTACCTTCTGATCCCCACTGCCAACAGGCGGAACGTCGAAGCCATAGTTATAAGGGGCATGGGGAGAGCTCAGGGTTAGTGCCAACTCGTTGTTCCAGTTGCCCGGAATGAAGCTGTCGATATCGCTCATTCGTTTTAACGAGCTGGGAGTCAGCAGCGTCGCTTGCCGCTTCTTGTCTACGTAGAGGTAGATTTGCAGCACGTCCTTGGAGGCCGCAGCCATCGATTGCAGGGTGGCCACTTGCTGCCCCCGAGCCGAGATATTCTCGAATCCGTAGGGCAGGCTCCGATAGAAGAAGTCATCGGAATAGACGGATAGGGAGTTGCGGTTAAGCTCCTCCAGGTAGTTCTTGATATTCTCGCTGCCCTGGAAGAGCAGGCTCCCGTTATCCTGCACGGCTCGCTCTTTCAGGGAGTGGGTAGTATAGGAATAGCTGATAATCATCGTCGCTACACTGGGAACAAGCGCGGCAATAATCAGCCCGACAATCAGCTTGGTACGGATGCTGCTCCAGTTCAAAGAGGCCACCTGCCTATGATCAATATTTTATACCTTATAGTTCACATTATCAGGTATTCCCAGATTCCTTGTATAGAGATAATTAAAGCGTGCACAAGTTTTGGAGAGGAATGGGGGAAATCAAATGAGTAGAAAGAAAAGGGGGGCTTTCCTACAGCAACTGGTCTATACCGGTCCTGTATCCATATTTTTCATACTTGTTATTCTGGTGCCGTTTGCGATGGGGATGTATTATTCCTTCACCAATTGGAACGGCATATCGGGCGAGGTTGATTGGGTAGGCTTTGAGAACTTCAGAACGATCTTTATGCAGGACAATGCGTTTCGGACAGCCTTTTGGTTCACGGTACGGTTCACCGTTGCCAGTGTCATTTTGACGAACCTGGTGGGCTTCAGCTTGGCTTATGTGCTGACCCGGCCGTTGAAGGGACGGAACGTACTGCGGACGCTGTTCTTCATGCCTAATGTCATTGGCGGTCTGCTGCTCGGTTTTATCTGGCAGTTCATCTTCGTCAAGGGATTTGCTACACTGGGCGAAATAACCGGACTAGCCTTCTTTCAGCTACCCTGGCTGGGGGACGAACCCACCGGGTTTTGGGCAATCGTCATCGTGTTCGTCTGGCAATCGGCCGGTTATTTGATGGTGATTTACATCGCTTCGATTAATAACGTATCCAGGGAAGTGCTGGAGGCGGCAAGTATCGACGGAGCGAGTCGGTGGCAGGTGTTGCGCAGCATCATCATGCCTTTGATCATGCCAGCGGTTACGGTATGCTTGTTCTTGACGATCTCCTGGTCCTTCAAGATGTTCGATCTGAATCTGTCCCTGACCAAGGGCGGACCGTTCCGTTCCACGGAATCACTGGCTCTGAACATCTATGTGGAATCGTTCCAAAATAACAAATACGGTTTGGGCACGGCGAAGGCGTTGTTATTCTTCATCGTCGTGGCTACGGTCACCTTGTTCCAGGTCCGCTTAACGAAGAGCAAGGAGGTGGAGGCCTGATGAAGACGTCTTCCGCTTTCCCACGTGTCATACTGCAAATCGTTATGATTGTCATCGCGGTGCTCTTTATGGCTCCCTTTTACTTCTTATTGGTCAACTCCGTCAAATCGTTGGGGGACATTCTGACCAATGCCGCATCCTGGCCGGAGACCTGGGTATGGAGCAACTATGCTAACGCCTGGAGAATCACCCGATTCACCGAAGCCTTCGGCAATTCGCTGATCATCACCATAGCAGGCATCCTGCTGATTGCCTTGTTCAGCGCCATGGCTGCGTACCGGATGGTACGATCCAATAGCCTATTGAACCGAATTCAATTCACGCTGTTCGTTGCCGCGATGGTCGTGCCTTTCCAATCGATCATGATTCCGCTGCTTCAAGTCATTAAGGGCTTGGGCATTAACAACAGCATCCCCGGGCTAATCCTGTGTTATCTCGGGTTAGGTGTACCCCTCGCCATCTTCTTACTCCATGGCTTCGTCAAATCGATTCCACTGGAAATGGAAGAGGCGGCTCTGGTCGACGGCGCCAAGCCCTTTGTCGTCTTCTGGAGAATCGTGATTCCGTTGCTGCAACCGATGCTGGTGACGGTAATTATCTTGAATTGCTTGTGGATATGGAATGATTATTTATTACCTTCACTCGTCTTGCAGAGCCAACATCTGCGGACGATTCCGATCGCGACCTTCGCGTTCTTCGGCCAGTACACCAAGCAGTGGGACCTTGCATTACCTACACTGGTTCTAGGCATTACGCCGATATTACTGTTCTTTCTCAGCTTGCAGAAATACATCGTGGAAGGAATTACTTCGGGCTCGGTCAAGGGCTGAGCCTATCAAGCGAAATGAACGTACACCCGGCTTCTCTTAAAACAACTACAGGGGGAATTTATTCATGAAGAAGATGAAACGGCTTATGTTCTTGCTGACTTCTGTGCTAGCGCTTTCACTTGTCCTGAGCGCTTGCGGGGGCGGAAATAAAGCAGCTGATGGCGGTAACACCGGGGGCAACGCCTCCCAGGGTGGAGATGCGCCAGCAGAGATCAAGACGGTTAAAATTTTGCAGCTCAAAACGGAAATCGTGGAAGGGCTAAATGAGCTTAAGGTGGAGTTTGAGAAGGAGCATCCGAACATCAAGCTGGAGATTCAAACGGTGGGCGGCGATTATGGTACCTTCCTGAAGACGAAGTTTGCTTCCGGCGAGGAGCCGGACATCTTTACTAACGGTGGGTTTAAGGATATGGAAACATGGCTGGACCGCATGGAGGACCTGTCGGATCAGCCTTGGGTGAATGACTTGCTCCCCTTGGCCAAAGAGCCAATGACGCTGGACGGCAAAGTGTATGGCATGGCCATGAACCTGGAAGGCTTCGGCTTTATTTACAACAAGGATTTGTTCGAACAAGCCGGAATCACGGAGTTGCCGAAGACTTACTCTCAACTGGAGGAAGCTGCGCAAAAGCTGGAAGCTAGCGGTGTAACCCCATTCTCCAACGGTTATCAGGAATGGTGGATCATCGGTAACCAGGGGATTAACCCGGCCTTTGCCCAACAACCGGACCCGGATGCATTTATCAAAGGCTTGAACGAAGGAACGGAATTGTTCACGGACAATGCGAAGTTCCAGGAATGGGTGAAATTGATTGATCTGACGGTCAAATATGGCAATAAAAACTCTTTGACAACGGACTATAACACCCAGGTTGCGGAATTTGCCAACGGCAAGGCAGCTATGATGCAGCAGGGCAACTGGGCCCAATTGCAAATCGACCAGATCAATCCTGATCTGAATTTGGGTGTCCTGCCAATGCCATTGGGCGAGGACGCTGAATTGAACGATAAGCTGAATGTTGGTGTACCGGCGAACCTGGTCGTGAACAAGAATTCCCCGGTGAAGGAAGAGGCGAAAATCTTCTTGAACTGGTATGTGACTTCGGATATCGGCAAGGAATATATCGTTAAGAAATTTAAATTCATTCCTGCCTTCTCCACCATGGAAGCTACGGCAGAAGATATGGGCGATATTGGAGCAGAGGTATGGAATTATGCGCAAGCCGGGAAGGTCAATACGTTGAATGCACCGAAATTCCCGGATGGTCTTGCTCATGAATTTGCCTCCGCTACGCAAGCACATATCGCTGGCAAATACGACATGAACCAGATGCTGGATGAATTCAAAGTCGGCTGGGATACCTTGAAATAAACTAGATCAGACAGCGGACGGGCCCGCATTGGGAAATGGGGGACTCGTCCGTTTTTCTTACAGAGGAAGGAGTACCATTATGAAATTTAGTGACGGTAACTGGTTGATTTCCAAGGAATATGACATCATTAGCCCGCTGTACCTCCATGCGGCCGAGCAGAAGGGGAATACCCTCGTCGTCTACGCCGCGCCGAAGCCGGTAGAGAATCGCAGGGCTCAGCTTGATGTTCCCTTGATTACGTTATATTTCCATTCTCCCAAAGAGCATATCATCGGGGTGAAGATCGAACATCATCGCGGCGTGCGGGTGACGCACCCGCAATTCGAACTGTCGCAGGATGCGGATGTTCCCGTGAACATTTGTGTCGGCGAGCCTGAGGTTTCACTGACGAGTGGCCGTATGAAGGTGGTCATTCAGCAAGGCGCCAATTGGTCCGTCGACTTCTACTTCGACGGGCAACGTATTACCGGCAGCGTGAAGAAATCCATGGGGTATATTGAGGCCAGGTCGGGAGCGACCTATGTCAGAGAACAGTTAGACCTGGGCGTTGGCGAATATGTGTATGGACTTGGCGAACGCTTCACACCGTTCGTGAAGAATGGACAAAGTGTGGATATGTGGAATAATGACGGGGGAACGGGCTCGCAGCAGGCGTATAAGAATGTTCCTTTTTATATCAGCAACAAGGGGTATGGGGTATTTGTGAATCAGCCTGAGCTCGTATCCTATGAGATTGCTTCTGAGAAGGTATCAAAGGTACAGTTCAGCGTGCCCGGTCAGTCGCTGGAGTATTATGTCATCGGCGGGCCAACCATGAAGCATACGCTGGAGCGTTATACCGCATTAACCGGCAAGCCTGCGTTGCCGCCAGCCTGGTCCTTTGGCCTCTGGCTGACGACTTCATTTACGACCAATTATGATGAAGCCACGGTCAATTCCTTCGTGGACGGGATGAAGGAACGAGACATTCCACTGCACGTGTTCCATTTCGACTGCTTCTGGATGAAGGCGTTCCGCTGGACTGATTTTGTATGGGATGAAGAGGTGTTCCCGGAGCCAAAGGAAATGATTCATCGCCTGAAGGAGAAGGGTCTGCATATTTGTGTGTGGATTAATCCCTATATCAGCCAGCAATCTATTTTGTTTGATGAAGCGATGGAAAAGGGGTACCTGCTGTGTAAGCCGGGCGGTGACGTGTGGCAATGTGACAAATGGCAGCCCGGAATGGGCGTTGTCGACTTTACGAATCCGGAGGCCTGCGAGTGGTTCCAAGGCTACTTAAGAGAACTGGTGGATATGGGCGTTGATTCGTTCAAGACGGATTTTGGTGAGCGGATTCCGACAGATGTGGTCTTCCATGACGGCTCTGATCCGCAGAAGATGCATAACTATTACACGTATTTATACAATAAAGTGGTATTCGAAGTGCTGGAACAGGAATTGGGCAAGGGAGAGGCTTTGGTCTTTGCTCGCTCGGCAACGGCCGGGAGCCAGAAGTTCCCTGTGCATTGGGGCGGCGATTGCTACGCCAACTATGATTCCATGGCAGAAAGCCTGCGCGGGGGATTGTCGCTCAGCTTGTCTGGCTTCGGCTTCTGGAGCCACGATATCGGCGGTTTTGAAGAAACCTCCTCAGCCGATGTCTACAAGCGCTGGACAGCGTTTGGGCTACTCTCCAGTCATAGTCGGCTGCATGGCAACACCTCCTACCGCGTTCCCTGGCTCTTCGACGAGGAAGCGGTGGACGTCATGCGCTTTTTCACGCAGTGGAAATGTCGGTTGATGCCGTATATTTTTGCCGAGGCGGTGCAAACGGCCGAGGTAGGAATTCCCACGATGAGAGCTATGGTCATGGAGTTTGCTGATGACCCTACCTGCATTATGCTTGACCGGCAATACATGCTGGGCGAATCGCTCCTGGTAGCACCTGTCTTCCATCCGGAAGGCAAGGTTTCTTACTATTTGCCGAAGGGGACCTGGACGCATCTCTTCACAGGCGAGCGGGTTCAAGGAGGGCTGTGGCGCGAAGAACAGCATGACTACATGAGCCTGCCGCTATATGTCCGTCCGGGAACACTATTGCCGCTTGGCGTAGACGAATCTCGTCCGGACTATGACTATGCCGATGGTGTGACCTTGCATTTGTTCGAGCTGGAGGAAGGGGCCGAAGCGGCAGCGATGGTGCCGACTGTTAAGGGAGAAGTTGCGCTGGAAGTTACGGCCAACCGCTCTGGAAGTACGATTACTATTCAAGGCAGCGCGGCGGGTCATTGGAGTGTCGTACTGCGCGGAATCAACCAATATGCGGCCGTTTCGGGTGCAGAGGTTACTGTCACAGAGCAGGGGCTTTCGTTGGTTCCTGATGCAGGAGCTACTCTTATTACGTTGGACCTGGCTGATTAATCCTATAACTATTTTATTACGAGACTCAAGAGGGCTTAAAACTGTCCTATGAGTCTCGTTTTTGCGTTGACGAATGTAAAAATAAGGATTATTATGTAAATATATATCGTAAAACTAGCAAAAGATGGTGTTATTTGGTGTCGTTGGGTGTCGTTAATGGCTCTGCCGAGAAGAACAGGCTTGGCTTTGCAGAAGCAAGCTGAACGGGTTTGGGGGTGATAATTATTTGATATCCACTACCACGATTCGCGCAGAACTGGAAGACTACATTAAGAATAATGGGACAACCCTGCAGCGTTTTGCCGAAAGTTCTGGAGTCAATGTCGGAACATTAAGCGGAATTATCAACGGCAACCGTCTGATTGCGATCAGTCAGCTTGACCGGGTAACCAAAGCGATGGGTCTTCCGGAGGGACACTTTTACAATTTGTACGCCGAGGAATGCTCTACTCCGAACGCTCCGCATTGGCGGAGGATACGTCCCTTCTTGCTACGTTGCGCCGAGTTGCAGCAGCACGACTGCATCAAGCAGGTGTTATGCCGGTTGCTTGAAGACTTGAAGCAGGTTGCCAGCATCTTCGAAACCGCTGAAATGATGTATGAGCAAGGCTGGAAGGAAGCGGCTGTCATTCTCTATGAGAGTGTAATCGAGAGTGAGCGATTCAGTCACTCTGAACGGCTGGCGATGAGCTACTATCGGATATTCCAAATCTATCAAGCAGATAAACAGAGATGTTTTGAATCAGCTCTGCAGTTCCTGCCTTATCGTTACCGATTGCCCGAAGCATTGGCTCTGGATGGGTTACTAATGCTTGTATATGTCTACTCTGTTAGGTTTAGATGGGCAGAAGCGGAGAATTACGCCGATGAGTTGGCCAGACTAGCATTGGCTTTGTATGAAAGACAAGCCTGGAAGGAAGAGGATTTTTCTTCGGAACGACCGTTGGTTCATTATTACGGGAAGGCTTATTTATTTAAGGCAGGAACGTATGAATATCGTGGTATGTATCAGGAATCAAGAAAATGGATAGCTCAATATGCTGACTTAAGCTGGTTTGAGGGACTGGATGAGGAGGGGGAAGCAGAGGTTCGTCTCCTTAAAATGTTTGCCGAAGCAAACTATATGTCGGTGGACATCAAGTCTGGCAACCGTACGAGAATAGCGGAGTATGTAGCTTTTTTAGAGAACCATCCTGATGAAATTGTTGAGGGGCTCATCACGCTAGTAGAGTCTGCTAACAGACATGACTTTTTTGTTGATGACATACTTGTTAAGTTCAATGATAACATTGAGCAGTATAGAAATTTTGGCCAAGAAGACATGCTGATACAGGATCGTATTGATGAGCATAAGCCCAAAGAACCTCCCTATGTATTTCGATATGCTGTCTTCTTTCAGAATTACGCAATCTATAATTTCCGGAAAGGCTTTTATGAAGAAGGCCTAACCAACATTCTTCACAGCATGTATGCAGCTACCAAATTAAGACATAAGGATCTACATGCTAATGTACCCATGGCGATTTTTGAAATTTATCGAAGGTTTGCTAATGAGGAGCAGACACAGCAATACAATAAACTTTGTAGAGAGGTGTGGGATAATGAAAAGGAAAACATTCTTGGTGGCTTCGGTTATGTTGACGTTTAACGTTGCATTGTTGATTGGTAGTGGTAAAGTATTTACTATATTTGCGCATGGCTGGGGTTAATATTCTAGATATACCCATTGTTCAAGTTTGAAGGGCTTGCTTGGAAGGTGTCACAACTGGATACAAATAGTCCCGTTTAGGACGGAAAACATAATGTTTTCCGTCCTAAACTTTATAGTAGGAAGTATATTGGTTTACCTACACGCTTTTCAGCTCAGAGCAATTCACTGTCAATTTAAAATACAAAAATCGAGTAGGAGGTCGGGGAAAGTGACGACCTATTCTACTCGATTTATTTAAAATTGGAATTTTTTTGTTTTTGCAGTATGTTTCATTAGGCAATATTTGGCAACATCTTCTAATATATTCATAGGGTGATAGCTATGAATAATTCTGAGAAGATTAAAATTTGTATAGAAGCGGAACGACAAAAGCTAAATCGATTAGCTCAAGTCTACGGGCTTCGGAGTAAGCGAGTCATTCATCAATCCGTTATTCTGGACGGGCTGATCAATCAGTATAACAAGATCATGTATGCGGATATGAAGCTTAAGAAACCCATCGCCTAGAGTCGTTTCTTTATCCTGTGGTCAATTCCTGATTACCGGAATGAGGTAACCAATCCTTGCAATAAAGTACGTACATCGTATTGATATTGCCGGATGGGCGCTACGGGCTTCTGAATACCAAGCAAGCCATATACGGCTATGCGAGCGGCTCTGATAGAATATTCCTCCGTGAATACGACATCATCCGGAATCTCGCAGAATTGACTGATGAACGCCAGATTGGTGGAACCGTCAGGGATAACCTTGGGCCGGTCATCGATCAACCTTGGCAGGAACTGAGCCGTAATATAGGGCATCATGCAAGGAATGCAATTCGCGGTGGACAAGATGGCATCCAAGTCTTGATCGAAATGAAGATGATGCAGCAGTTCTGTCAAAATTTCTTCCCCGGTGCAATCTGACATTTTCTTCGGCACGTAGTCGCCAATCTGGTCGGGAAAGAGTCCGTATCCCCAGAATACCTTAACCTGCTCAGGCTGGTTGCGGAAATGGGGCTGGTGTGCCAGAACGATGGACATGAACCAACTGGAGTCCTTGAACGTGACCAATGCGCCGCTCCCAGCTTTATTGCGGGAGAAGGCCTCCATCAGATCGAAGAAGCGTGAGTCCTGGCAGGTCACGGTAAAAGATTCCCACTTTGACTCGTCAATATGATCGGCGAAGGTGGAGGGGTTACCTACTCCGGGTTGTTTAGCGGCTATGCGCTCCCAAAGCTTCCATGAGCTCCCCTTGCCCAGAAGCTGGGGAGGAGTTGTCATAGAACCCAGGCTGGAGCTTTCTGTCATGGAGCCATTGGTGATCAGCACGAGATCGCCTTCCGCGATATCCAGAGTGGCAGGTGTCCCATCCTGAATCATATGCATTCGCGTTACGGTGATTCCGTCTCCCTTCTTGAAGTCGAGATCCGTGACAGTACACTTCAGCGAGAAATCTACGCCGTGATCTTCGAGATAACGATGCAGCGGCAAAATGATCGAGTCATATTGATTGTAAGGCGTGCGCGTCACGCCCTCCAGCGTATGGATGCGGGGGAACTCATGCATGAACCGCAGCATATATCTTTTGAATTCCACGGCACTGTGCCACGGCTGAAAGGCGAAGGTGGTTGCCCACATGTACCAGAAATTTGTTTCGAAGAAATGAGGGCCAAACCAGTCGTGGATTCGGGCCTTGCCCAGCTTCTCTTCCGGCGCCATGATCAATTTGGCCATCGCTAACCGATCCGCGGTATCAAAGCCCATGGAGGTCACATCTTCCACTTGGCCGTGCTTGTTCACCAGCCGGGCGTTGGAGTGGGTCGGATGGGCAGTATCGAAAGCAACTATCTCTTCACGCACCGACAGACTTGGATGGTCCAATGAAGGAATAGAACTCAGCAAATCCCAAGTGTTCTCATAGGCCTCATCATTCAGCATCCGTCCGCCTCGAATGACGTAGCCTTGTCTTTCGTCGCCGGCTCCATCGTTGCTGCCCCCAAGGATGTGCATCTCCTCAAGCACGTGAATCTGCTCCCCCGGAAAGTCACAATCTCTCACCAAAAACGCTGCACCTGCCAGTGAAGCGAGCCCTCCGCCCACAAAATATACCTGTTTCCCGCTAAAATCTGTTGACATTACCGTAGCCTCCCTTAAGAAAATTGGTCCAAGTAGGAACATCTTCAAGGTACTCCCTTTCCTAAGAGGCGGGTATCATCAATAACGCTCTACTGTCCTATAATTGGACATTTGCCAGCAATTGTCCGGATTTCCGACGAGATGGGCCATATTTTGCAGTAGGAGAATGCTATGTTGATTTCGGGATTTGCTAAGGCCTTAGGGTAGCAGCTTGGTGTTGGGACTATGCTCATATCGGAGCAAAGCCCGCTCGAAATGACCTTCCAGCAGCTTGCTCAATTTCCTGACGATGCTGTCCGGCAGCTCCTTCATTCCCTCCAGCAGCCATTGAATGACCAGTCCGGTGAAGGCCAGAGTATAGAAATTAGCCAGAAAACGCTTGTCTTCCTCTGCCACCTGCATTCCGCAGGATAACTCCTGGACAACGCCCATGATCAGCGGGTTAGCTACCGCATACAGATAAGAATCAAGGTGACTTCTGCCTAAGGAATGGAGTGTGTTCAAGCAGAAGGCCCTGTTCTCCTGGATGTATTCAAAAATTTTGAGAAATCCGTTAGTCCAGGTATAGTAGCTGTGATCCCCAGCAATGGCATCCACGGCTTCCGTCTGGTAAATCCAGCCTAGCAAATCATAGATATCCTGAAAATGATAATAGAACGTTTTTCGATTTAACTGACAATCGGTGACGATGTGCCTGACAGTGATTTTATTCAGGGGTAACTCGTTCATCAGCTTCTTTAGCGAGGTAGCTAACGCCCTCTGGGTAAGGCGAGAATTGGACAATAGAATCACCTGCCTGATCGAATACATTTTCTTCCACATGTTTCCTTTATTATACGCGCAAGCGAGGGGCTTCACAAAAAACAGCAGGTCCCCCGGAGACTTGCTCAGGGACCTGCTGTAATGCTTAGTGGCATATGAATGCTCTAAGTGGTGTGCGCTTTAGTTAATTAAGCCTTTTTCCATAGCGGCTACTGCTTCATTTGCCAGGAACACCTGCAAACGGGTTAAGTCCAACGCTAGCTCCTGTTGGGTAAGCAGGAAACCGTATTTATCGAAGTCATAACGTGAGACAAATCCGCTCTTGAAGCGTGTCTGCATATTGTTAAAGTCGATTTCGGTATCCGCCAGATCTTTTTCCGCACTCTGGTAGGCTTTGTAGGCTGTATCGGCTCCGCTGTACGTGGCGCTGATCTTCTTGCTTAGCTCAACTTTTGTTTGCTCGGCCTGACGGCCCGCGATACGAACCATCGTATACAAATAATCCTGCTCATGATCGTTGGCCGCATTGGTGTGGTTCTCCTGGGTATTGGCCAGCACGACCGCATTCCACTGTTGCTTCATATCATAGGAGCTACGCAAAATGTCCTCCGTATTTTTACGGGTGGTTGCCTTCGGGGTATAGGCGATGTCGGCCAAGGTCATATTCGGGTCATAAACCAACCCCAGATCAAAGCAGAGTTGCAGCAGCGAGAGCTGATAGTTATCTCTCAGTGTATCAAGCTGCTCTTCCTGATCGCGTACCTGACGCTGGGCCAGCATCACGGCTTCCTCAGTCCCCATCGCATATTCCTTGAAGGTGACGGCTTTATTGTAGTCTGCTTTTACAATGTCCAGATATTCCTCCGTCAGCCTGATTTGCTTATTCAGCGACAAGAGCTGTACGTATTGTGAGGTGATTTGCAGCTTAACGCCGGTCTTGGCCTTCTCCATATCAATTAGTGTATTGGATTGCTCGGTATTAAGCTGATCCAGGGCCAATTCAAGCTGCTGGCGCTGACTAGCCATTTGCTTGTTCAGTGCTCCGGCAATGCCGGCCAGGCCATCGAGAGCCCCGTTGACGGCTGTGTTGGTGATGGCATCAGAAACCAACCATACGGATGTAGGGTCAACTGGGCCGTAATCTTCGGGAATCACCTTGACTATATCCTCCGGACTTTCGGGTAATCGAATAGAAGGAATGGTAATAACAGCCCCGTCCAATCCCTTCTTCTGCTCTTCCAGACTATCCTCGTTTTGTCTCAACGCAGTGAGCTTCATATCCAGCAAGGATAAATTATAGGAATTATTCAGTGCTAATTTTAATACAGTATCTAGGTCCAAATGTTTTAACGATTGCAATCTTCCCGATTCTACGAATGAATCCTTAAGCTCTTTACTAGTCTCGGCATTTCTTCCTGATCTCGTGGTATTATCGCCATCGGCTGCATAGGCCGAAATTGGACTGCTCGCCAATAATATTAGTGAAAGGATAACCCCCACAGCTTTCTTCCCCACGGTTCTTCCTCCCTTATCTCCATGTTCTCTCAGGTCAACATGCTAACACAGAGTTGCAAGTGAAATCAATCAGAAGTACCTGCGCTTGACAACCGCATTGCGGCTGGGTTACTTTGGAGTTAAAAAAAATACCGATGAGTATTATGGGAGGAGAATTATCCTGATGAAGGGACGGTTTTTATGGCTGAGCATGACAGCGTTACTGACGTTGTCTTTAGCCGCATGTTCTTCGGGAAATGCTGGGGAGAACGCTGCATCGGAGAACGAGGCAGCAATAGTTGAGGTACTGACCTTAAAGAGCGAGCCCATGGAGGCAGAATATACATTGTCAGGCACACTTCAGCCTACCAATTCGGCTACAGTTACGTTTCAGGCTGCAGGTGAAGTGAAACAAAGCTTGGTCGAGGTTGGCGACCAGGTGAAGGCCGGGGACGTCTTGGCTATCTTGGATAGTGAGCCCAGTCGCCTGCAATTGGAACAGGCCCAGAGCGGGGTTGCGCAGGCTCAGGGCCAATTAAGTGCGGCCAAGGCCGGGCTGGCCTCTGCGGAAGCACAGGTTCGCAGTGCTCAATCTAATGTGGATGCGGTAGAAAAGGGAGCCTCTGAACAACAGCGGGCTCTTGTAGAGAATCAAGTGAAGCAAGCGGAAGATGCTTATACCAAGGTGAAGGCCGATGCCGAGCGGTTCCAGAAATTATACGCCGAAGGCCTGATTTCTATGGATGATTATGAAAAAACACAAATTCAGCTTAAAAATACAGAAAATGCGGTGGATAGCGCCAAGAAACAACTGGAGGAAGTCACTAATGGGGCTACCGCAGAGCAGCGTGAAGGTGCCAAGTCCATGCTGGATCAGGCCAAGGCCGGCAAGGCGGCGGCGCAGGCTACCGCCGCGCAGGCCGAGGCAGGGTACAAGTATGCTGAGCTGACTCGTGAGCAAGCGGAACTGGGCTTGTCCAAGACGAAGCTTACGGCAACTGTCTCCGGTACAGTGCTGGAGAAGATGGTGGTCGTAGGTCAAGCAACCGGGGCAGGCTCTCCTGCGTTCACCATCGGAGAGACCGATGTGTTGAAAGTGTATCTTTCTGTTCCTGACCGGGAGATCTCTTCCTGGAAGGCAGGACAACAAGTAGACTTGGCCCTGGGAGATGAGACGCGGACGGGAACCGTTGATCTGGTTCATCCACGGACCAATGCCGGGACAGGGTCTATCTCTGTTGAGGTTAGCGTGCCTAATCCGAACAAGGACTGGTTGGCTGGACAGGTGGTGAAGGCTGGACTTCAGGTATCAGGGGAGCAGGCCATTCTTGTACCTGCCGAGGCTGTCATCAGCAACGGTCAGGAGCCTTACGTCTTCCGTGTAATTGACGGCAAATCTGTGAAGACTCCTGTTGAATTGGGTGCAGAAATCCGCAACAACCGCTTCCGTATTGTATCTGGCTTACAGGCAGGAGATACCATCGTAAGTGTGGGGGCAGAAGGGCTGTTTGACGGCTACGCCGTAACGACGGCGGAGGCCGGTCAATGATTAACTTCTTAGTTAAGAAACGCAAAATAACGCTGTTATTCTTTATTATGCTCATCATGGTCGGGGTGTACAGCTTCACCGGGCTGGCCCGTCAGGATATGCCCGATGCTATCGTCAAGACGGCGCTGGTAACGACGGTATATCCGGGCGCTACGCCGGAGAAGGTAGAACAATCTGTCACGAAGGTGATGGAACAGGCCATTAAGAAAGTAGATAGTGTAGATAAAATCCTGTCTACTTCAGGCAGTGGATATTCCATGATTACCGTCATGGCTTATCCTGATGCGGATGCCGAGAAGGCCTGGAACGAGTTGCGCAAGAATGTTCAGGATGCTTCGGCTAATCTACCTGAAGGCGTGATGCAACCGACCGTTAACGATAACCTGAGTTCAGCGTTTGTTGGTTCCTATATCATTTATGCTGAATCTCGGGAAGAACTGTACGCGCTGAACGATACGATGATTGGCTGGCGTGACCAGCTCCAGACCGTTCAAGGCGTGGCCGGGGTAGAAATCCAGGGGATTCCCGAGCAGCAAGTCGCGATCGAGATCGACACGCAGAAGCTCCAGCAATACCAGATTCCGTGGGAACTGGTCGTCCAGTCCGTACAGAATATGAGCATTCGCGTACCCCTAGGCGATTTAAATGTCGATAATCGTAATTATCAATTGCAGGTTCAAAGCCTGGAAGACGTAGAACTGCTGAACGATGCCTTAATTATGACGATGCCAACGGGTTCCTCCGTATATCTTAAGGATATCGCTGAAGTGAAGCTGACACCGGGGACTCCCGATTATTTGCCATATTATAACGGTAAGCCGGCGTTGCTGATCAATGTGAACGCACAGACCGGCTCGGACGTGCCATCGATGGATAAGGCCATCTCCAACAAGTTGGCGGAGTTATCTCCACACTTGCCGAAGAACGTTAAGTTTGTGACGGCCTTTGCTCAGCTTGAAGTGGTCGATAAGATGTTTGCCGACCTTACCAAGGAAATGCTCATAGCGATTGCTGCAGTTATTATCGTCTGTATGCTGGGACTCAACCTGTTAACGGCAGCTTTTGTGGCCTTAGCCATTCCGATTTCCATTGCACTGGGACTCATTCTTCTGCCAGTAACAGGCATTACCTTGAACGAAATTACCATCGTAGGCCTGATCATTGTACTGGGTATTCTAGTCGATGACGCGGTGGTCGTTAACGATAATATTGAGCGACGGCTTAGCGACTTGGGAGAAGACCCTTCCGTAGCTTCTGTGAAGGGAGCTCGGGAGGTATCCATCTCTATCCTGACGGCGACGTTGTCTACGATCTTTGCCTTTATGCCATTGCTGTTCCTGACTGGAGACGTCGGCTCGTTCATTAAGCCGATTCCGATTGTCATTTCCAGCACCATGCTGGCTTCTATGGTGATGTCGCTGACCATTATTCCAATCTTCCGGGAATGGCATGAGAAGCGTAGACAAAGCCGGGGTAAGGAGAACAAGGAGAACAAATCGCCAGGTTTGCTGGGCAAGCAGATTCAGACAGCAACGAAATGGTACTCCGGGACCATTATTCCCAAGGTGCTTAAGCGCCCAATGCTTACGGCTATGACCGGACTGATGATTGGTACCTTGTCCTTCGGGTTTGCTTTGTTCACCCCGATTGACTTGTTCCCGCAAGCAGAGGAGCATCACGTTAATATTAATGTGGAGCTTCCGGTGGGAACCTCCTTCGAGGCTACCGATCAGACAGTAGCAAGCATTGCGGAATGGGTAACAAAGCAGGAACAAGCGGAGATGGTCAGCTACGGTATTGGTGGCAAGGCGCCGCAGATATTCTCGGACATTACGAACTTTGTCAGTGCCTCGCCGACGGTAGGGCAGATTGCAGTCATTGGCACGAAAGACAAGCAAGACTGGAACGAGACGGTGGCGACTTGGCAGAAGGAGCTGGATAAGCGATATCCAGGGGCCAAGATTACAACCAATATCCCACGGCTGGGTATTCCTGTAGGTGCGGCAGTATCCGTCCGTATCTCGGGTGAGGATCTGGATCAGCTCCAAAGCCTGTCGCAACAGGTGAAGGAGAAGATTGCTCAAGTTGAGGGTACAAGCGGAATCAAGGACAACTTTGGTAACCAAAGCTATACGCTGGATTTCGCCATCAATGATGATGCCATGAATCAATATCAGGTGGACTATAAGACATTGACTCAGACGCTGCGGCTCATGGGTGATGGATTAACCATCGGTGACTTTGATACGGGTAAGGAAATCATTGATGTGAACTTATATATGAAGAACAAGGATAGCAATCCGACGGAGCTATTCCAGCAGATTAATATCACCAACGGGCAAGGCGCTCAGGTGCCATTATCTCAATTGGCTGAGCTGAAGCCGTCGTTCTCCATCCAGAAGGTGCAGCATTACAATCTGGTGCGTACGGTTACCGTAGAGGCGGATGCAGCAGGCGGCAAAACGGCTACCGAGCTGAATGAACAAGTTAGCGCTTTGCTGGGCGATATGCATTTTCCGGAAGGATATAGCTGGACCCTGGGCGGGGAAACCTCGGATCAGGCAAAAATATTCTCCGATTTGGGTAGCTTGTTCGTCATCGTTATCTTCTTGATTCTACTGCTGATTACAGTGCAGTTCTACTCTCTGTCCACACCACTCATCATTATGACGACGGTGTATCTGGCAGCAGCAGGCGGAGTGATCGGGATCTTCATTTCCGGCTCCTCCATCGGCTTCATGAGTATTATGGGGATTATTTCTCTGGCCGGGATTGTCGTGCGGAACGGGATTGTATTGATTGAATTTATTGAGGATGCGCGTCGCGAAGGCGTAGGCCTACAGGAAGCGATTATCGGTGCAACTTCGGCCCGTTTCCGGCCGATCCTACTGACGTCCCTTACCGCGATGTTCGGTATGCTGCCGCTGGCAACCACGGGGAGCATCCTGTTCCGGCCTATGGCGTATACCATCATCTTTGGTCTGATGTTCTCTACCATCCTGACGTTGATTGTCGTACCTTCTCTGTATATGGTGATGGCTATGTATAAAGAAAGACGTCAGGAACGTAAGCTGGATCAAGGTGCAGGACTCAAGAAGCCGAAGAAAGAGAAGAAATTGAAGGAGCCGAAGAAACCGAAGAAGCCGAAGAAGCCTACACCAAGTCTTCCGGAAGGCCCTGACAGTCCGCTTCCCATGTAGGAGAGCATAAGGTCCGGTCCTTCTCAGGAAGGGCCGGTCAAGCTGTTTACTGAGAATTTGTAACGGAAAGGGATCCTAGGATGTGAGTAAAAAAAGAGTCATTATGGAGGCGGCGCTTTGTCTCTTTGAAGAGAAGGGCTTTGCTCTGACCACCATTGAGGAGATTGCCAAGGCAAGCGGTATGACCAAGCCTTCCTTTTATAAGTATTTTCCCGGCAAGGAAGATTTGTTGGTGGAGGTATTTCAACTATTTAGCGATGAGTTGGAAGAGGAAGTCTATCGGCTTTATCGTAATTCCGAATTAACGAAGAATGAGCGAATCACCGAATTGCTTATGATTTATCTGGAGAACATTTTCAAGCATCGGGCCTATTTGAACTTCTTTACGGAGCTTTCGCAGCCTTTCTATGAGAATGAACGTATTCAGAATGCGGCAATGACGCTGGAACGAAAGATATTTACCTGGTTACAGGACAGTATCGTCGACTTATACAAGGAGCAGATTGATAGCTTTGCTGTAGACGTCACCTTTATCGCAACCAGTGTTTTGATGGATTATACCCGTGTAGTCGGGCCTAACCTGTCCCATGATCATTGCCGGAGGATTGCTATATACATTGAATATCTAATTGGGGTATTGGTGGAAGGGCTTAAGGAGAACAAGCCAAACATGCCGTTGCTCTTCGATACACCTTCGTGGATATTGAATTATTGGCCGGAAGAGGTTACGCCAATTCTCAGATCGCGGCAATTACAGCAACTGTTTCACCGGATGGAGACCGTGGTGAAGCAACAAGCTTCTTTGAGTGAAATAGAGATGAAGGACTATCTTCAAGCCATCACGGAGATCAAAAAAGAGTCCAGGGATTCCCTGACCTTAAGCGTAATCACCAAGTCATTGTTGTATTACCTGGAGCGTTTGGAGCCGCTGCGTGAAGACTGCGCCCAATTAAGACTTATCATTGAGCCGGAGGAAGGCAGCGTAAGTTGATGGGCTGGCCGAAATATTAAGCAACGTCTGTATTAGCTAGCAGGTTGTTATAAGGACGGCGATTGTTCTCTAAGGAGGATAGTCGCCGTTTTTGTATGTATAGGATACAGGTACTGTTCATTGCATTTGTAAGCCACGAATGTGGACGGTCAGGAATCTGATGTTAAATACAATCCAACAACCCATTTAACAGGAAATCCTCCAGCTAAATCTTACTTTTTTCGCCCTTATTAACAATTAGCTGGAAATTCTCCATATAATATCGCCCTCAACGTCAGAAATGGACCCAAAACCCGGATTTATAGGGAGCTTTTCCAGTTAAATTTCAAAAATCAGCCGATATGCGCAAATTAGCGGGAGGATTTCCCACTAGGGTGCGAATTAGGGATACAAACTTTGAATTTGGGACGGAGATTTCCAATTCATATATTAAAAAAACACCAAAACCATAATCCGGTTTCGGTGTTTTTGGCTGAATATTAATGAGGTTATTGCTCCATCAATTTGTCTTCGACTTATTGTAGATGTCGAAGGCTACAGCTAACAGCAGGACGAGGCCTTTAATGCCTTGCTGCCAGTCGACGCCAAGGCCGATGAGGGACATGCCGTTGTTCATCACGCCCATGACCAGGCCACCGATAATGGCGCCGATAACGGTACCGATACCGCCGGAAGCGGAGGCACCGCCGATAAAGCAGGCCGCAATGGCATCAAGCTCGAAGTTGATGCCTGCCTTAGGCGTCGCCGAATTGAGGCGAGCAGCAAAGATCAGGCCGGATAAAGCGGCCAGAGCCCCCATGTTGACGAATACCCAGAACGTCACCCGCTTGGTCTTGACTCCCGATAGGCTGGCGGCCTTCTCATTGCCACCGATGGCATAAATATGCCGGCCCGCCACCATCCGATTCATGACAAAGGAGTAGATGACGATCAGGAAGAAGAGGATGATGAGAATATTCGGCAGCCCGTTATACGTAGCGAGCACGAACGTAAAGATATTGATGACAGCAACTAGCAGGGCAATCTTCGTTACGAACATCCAGATTGGTGCTGTGTCGAAGTTGTATTTGATCTGTGTGCGGCGATCCTTGAACTCTTGCCAGATGTAGAGAAGGGACAGCAAAACGCCAAGGGTTACCGTAAGTAGATGAATTTCGCCGCCACCGAGCCAGTCTGGAATAAAGCCAGAGCTGATGCGTTGGAATGTTTTCGGGAACGGTGCGATCGACTGGCCTCCCAGCACAATCATGGTAAGTCCCCGGAACAGGAGCATACCGGCGAGTGTTACGATAAAGGCCGGAATTTTGATATAAGCGATCCAGAATCCCTGCCAGGCGCCAATTAGCCCACCGGCTACCAAGGATAAAATGACTGCCAGATACACCGGGAGCTCCAAATCCACCATCATGATGGCGGATAGAGCGCCGATGAACGCGGCAATGGAGCCGACGGACAAGTCGATATGTCCGGTTATAATAACCAGCACCATCCCGATGGCAAGCACTAGAATATAGCTGTTCTGCAAGATCAGATTCGTAATATTAAGTGGCTTGAGCAAAATCCCCTCGGTCAAAATTTGAAATAGAATGGTGATAAATACTAGAGCGATGATCATGCCGTACTGGCGAATGTTCTTCTTAAAGAGCTCGCTGACTGCTTGCATCTGTCTCCCCCCTGCCTCGAGTCATGGACTTCATTAATACTTCCTGTGTGGCGTCTTCGCGGCGGACCTCCCCGGTGATCCGGCCTTCACTCATGACGTAAATCCGGTCGCACATCCCGAGAATTTCCGGCAGCTCGGAGGAGATGAACAAAATGCCCTTACCCTCGCTAGCCAATTGATTCACGATGGAGTAAATTTCATACTTGGCTCCAACATCGATCCCGCGAGTCGGCTCGTCGAGAATCAATATCTCCGGCTGCGAATAAATCCATTTACTCAGTACGACCTTCTGCTGATTACCTCCACTCAGGTTAACGGCTTTTTGCAAAATGCTTGGTGTTTTGATGTTAAGCTTGCGGCGGTATTCCTCGGCAATAAGCACTTCCTCCTGTTCATGAATGACACCTCGGCGGGAGAGCTTGCCTAACGAGGCTAGCGAAATATTACGCTTGATATCGTCGATGAGGATCAGGCCGTATTGCTTGCGGTCCTCCGTAACGTAAGCCACACCATGCTCAATCGCCTGGCTGATGTTATCAAATCGAACCTCCTGGCCGTGCAGGAACAGCTTGCCTTGGATATGACGTCCGTAAGAGCGGCCAAAGATACTCATAGCTAGCTCCGTCCGTCCGGCTCCCATGAGCCCGGCAATCCCGACAATTTCACCCTGACGGATGCTCAGGTTAATGTCATCAAGCACCTTGCGTTCTTCTTGCTGGGGATGATAGGCCTCCCAGTCCTGTACTTCAAAAATGACATCGCCGATTTGTGGAACCCGTTCGGGATAGCGATGGGTCAGGTCCCGGCCTACCATGCCTTTAATGATCATGTCTTCCGTGACCTGGTCTACCTTCATGTCCAAGGTTTGGATCGTCTGACCATCCCGTAGAATTGTAATAGAATCAGCTACCCGGCTGATTTCGTTAAGCTTGTGCGAAATGATAATCGACGTAATTCCCTGTTTCTTCAACTCTAAAATAAGAGCCAGCAGGTTCTCGCTATCGTCCTCGTTCAACGCCGCCGTTGGCTCATCCAGAATCAGTAGTCGGACCTGCTTGGACAAAGCCTTGGCAATTTCCACTAGCTGCTGCTTGCCGACCCCAAGTTCCAGTACACGGGTGGTTGGTGATTCGTCCAACCCCACCGTATGCAGCAGCCCTTTCGTCTTCATGGTGGTTTCGTTCCAGTTGATCAGGCCATGCTTGCTCTGTTCGTTGCCCAGGAAGATATTCTCCGCAATCGAGAGGTAAGGAATTAAGGCCAGTTCCTGATGGATAATGACGATTCCAACCTGTTCGCTTTGCTTGATATCCTTGAATTCGCAGGGCTGCCCGTCAAAGTAAATACCACCCTCGTAGGAGCCATGCGGATATACCCCACTGAGCACCTTCATCAGCGTGGATTTACCGGCCCCATTCTCCCCGCACAGGGCGTGAATTTCTCCCTCTGTTACCTTGAGGTTGACGTTGCTGAGCGCTTTAACGCCCGGAAACGTCTTGGTAATGTCCCTCATTTCCAAAATCGTTCCGCTCAAGTGTCGTCACCCGGCCTTTCCTTCATAGTTGTGAAATAGCGGCGGCCCGGATGATCAACCGTCCGCCGCTAGGGCATGCTTGTGATTACTCTTAGAGACCGAGTTCTTCTTTGGAGTAAAACTCACTTTCCACCAGCAGGCTTTCCACATTTTCCTTATCTACCGATTGGGGCTCCAGCAGATAGGACGGAACGATCTTTACACCGTTGTCATAGGTTTCGGTATCATTGACTTCCGCCTCGGAGCCTTCCAAAATGCTTAAAGCCATGGAGACAGCCTTCTTGGCCAACTCCCGCGTATCCTTAAACACCGTTTGCGTTTGTTCTCCGGCAAGGATGGATTTTGTGGAAGCGAGTTCCGCATCCTGTCCAGTCACGATGGGTAGTGCTTTGCTGCCGGAGCCATAACCAACGCCTTTAAGCGAGGAAAGAATGCCGATACTAATGCCATCATAAGGAGAAAGGACAGCGTCTACATTCTCTGACGAGTAATGCGCACTCAATAAATTATCCATCCTTGCTTGGGCTGTAGCACCGTCCCAGCGAAGCGTAGCAACCTGCTCCATCTTGGTCTGTCCGCTCCGAACGACCAGCTTGCCGGAATCTATATACGGCTGTAGAACAGACATGGCGCCGTCGAAGAAGAAATAAGCGTTGTTGTCATCCGGCGACCCGCCAAACAATTCGATATTGAAGGGCCCCTTGCCGTCCTTGAGTCCAAGCTTCTCCTCAATGTAGGAGGCTTGCAGTACGCCTACCTGGAAGTTATCGAAGGTAGCGTAGTAGTCGACATACTCGCTATTCATGATCAGGCGGTCATAGGCAATGACTTGAATGCCTTGGTCATGCGCTTTTTGCAGCACTTCCGTCAATGCGCCGCCGTCGATGGAAGCAATGACGAGAATTTTAACGCCCTTGGTAATCATGTTCTCGATTTGTGATACCTGGTTCTCAATGACATCTTCTCCGTATTGCAAGTCGGTGTCATAGCCCAACGCTTGAAATTCCTTGACCATGTTGTTGCCGTCACCGACCCACCGTTCCGAGGATTTGGTTGGCATGGCGATACCCACCGTTCCTTTTTCGCTTGCACCACTGCCGTTGCCACCGGCGCAAGCCGTCAGGCCTAACATAAGTACCAGTGCCAGTATCATTGCTAATGACTTCTTCAAAACTCATTCCCCCTACTTGTTTTATGAATGCGTTTTCATTAGGGAGTATAGCAAGAGAAGGGGGAGGTCGTATTTACATAGAAACTACTCTTTTTATAAAATTTTTACTTTTCCGAAAAAGTGGAAAGGGACGGTTTTGATGAGGACAGCTTAAGGGGGGAATCGTGTGAAATGATGCCAGGTTGGTGAGAGGAAGAGGCCTATGCAATTGTGCATAGGCCCGTATCTTATTCATCTTCTTCAGACTCACTTTCGAAGGCGCCCTTGCGATATTGCATCGGGGCAATGCCGGTGGCGCGCTTGAATGCGGTGCTGAAATAATGCTGGGTTTCGTATCCCACCTGCTCCGAGATTTGGGCAATGGTAAGCGAGGTGGAGGTGAGCAACCTGCTGGCTCGGCGAAGGCGGATTTGGGTAAGATGGCTGCCGAAGGTGGTGCCAAGCTCCTGCTTGATCATCCGGCTCAAATAAGCGGGGGAGGCCTGCAAACCCTGGGCCATTCCCTCCAGCGTAAGCTGGCTATCGGCAAAATGCTCCAGCATATATTGCTTCGCCCTGCGCACCAGAGGGGAGATGACCACCTCCTTCATCACGGTGGCCTTGCTGGCCCGGTAGATGGACGGAAGCTCCATTACGCTGCGAGTGCCTTCCGCAAGGTGAACCTCCGCGGCGATCTTTAGATGCGTCCGTACCGAAGCCTCAATGCGGTGGAAGTCCTTCTCGGCGTCCAGACCCCAGAGGAGAATCACCAATAACCCGAAGGGATCACGGAACATTACCTTGGGATAGGGGCCAAGCCACTCGGCGGCGATATTCTCTACCGCAAACCAGTAAAGCTGCCGCTCATCGTCCTTCAGGGCGGCGGGAGAGCCGCCGGGCTCGGGCAGGCGAATGACGCCCAGCCAATCGGGACTGGCTTCCGGCAGCTTCAGGAACTGCAACTGCTCCATAATCTCCGCTTCCGTCAAGCTACCTTCCATCCATTCCTGACAGAACCGTTCCCGCAGCAGCGGATAGCTGCGCGAGATATGCCGGGACGTCGTCTGCAAATGCTGCTGCTTTGTCGCTTCTTCCTCCAACTCGCCGCGAACCTGCCGCAACACCTTTTCTAATTGGGCGGGGTTGGCTGGCTTGAGAATATAGTCCTTCACCTGCAACCGGATGGCCTTCTGGGCATAGGTGAACTCATCATGACCGGTAATAATAATGAGCTTGGCTTCCGGCAGCTTCTCGCGAACCTGCTTCATCAGCTCAATGCCGTTCATTATTGGCATATTCAAGTCGACGAGCAGAATATGAACGCTGTGGCGCAGCGCCAATTCAAGAGCCTCCTCGCCATCCTCAGCCTCGGCCACTACCGTCATTCGCAACTGCTCCCAATCGACGCTCTCCCGAATACCTTCACGGATAATCAGCTCATCATCTGCAATCAGCACTTTCCAGCGGAAATCACTCATGTTCCATACCCTCCGATCCAAGCTCGATTCTCCCGAATAATCGGGTGTAGTACGGTAACGGTTGTCCCTTGACCTTCTTCACTTTGGATCGACAAACCGTATTTACTGCCAAAGGTCAAGGCAATGCGGGCCTGGACATTGACCATCCCGTAGCCTTGCTGATTCTCGCCCGCAGGGTCCAGGGTAGACGAGGCTTGCTCTGGCCCATCCGCCTTGACGGTGGCGGCCGCTTGCAGCTTCCTTTGCAGGACAGCGAGCTTGTCCGGGGGAATTCCCTTGCCATCATCCCGAATCGTCATGACCAGCATGCCGTCTTCTTCGGAGGCATCTACGGTAATCAGTCCCGGTCCACGCCGTTCCTTGATTCCATGGTAAATGGCATTCTCCACGATGGGCTGAAGAATCAGCTTGAGCACGTGGACATCCTGAATCTTGGGGTCGATACTCAGTGTGTAATCCAGCTTATTCTGATAGCGCACATGCTGAATTTGCAAGTAGCTACGGATATGCTCTACCTCATCATTTAGCGGGATCATATCGTTCCCTTTGCTAAGTCCGATGCGGAATAGCTTGGAGAGCGCTTCAGCCATCTCTGCGATATCCTCAGCTCCCCGGCGGCGAGCCATCCAGTGAATGGTGTCGAGGGTATTATACAGAAAATGCGGCTTGATATGAGCTTGAAGACTACGCAGCTCCGCCTCCCGTTTTTGCCGCTCCTGTAGCTCCGTCAAGGAGAGCAGCCGATGAATTTGTAGCAGCATGGCATTGAACTGGCGCCCCAGCAAGCCGACTTCATCTGTGCGATCGCTCCAATGGCGAATGGTAAGGTCGCCGGACTGGGCCTTCTGCATGAAGGAGGCCAATTGCCCAATCGGTCTTGAGATGGAGTGAGCCAGGTAGAAGGAGGCGGTCATCCCCAGCAGGCAAACGATAAAGACGAAGCTGACGACATAGAAGCGGATTTCTCGCATCTCGGCCGCCGATTCCGCCATAGGAAAGATACCGACGGTGGTCCAGTCGGGGAACGTGGCATGCCGGTAGACGAATTGGAAGTCCCGGCCGCCGATTCGCTCCGAGTAGGTTCCCGAACCGGAAGGATCAAGATGCTCCAGTGGAATCCGCTCAATATAAGGATCGGGTGGGGCATAGATTAACTCGCCTTCACCGTCAATCACGGTCAAGTATCCCGTCTTGCCCAGCCGTACATCCTGGGCGGTCTCCGCAATGACACGAAGCTTGAGGTCAATAAGGATGACGCCCTTGACTTGCTGGGTATCTGGATCGAGGATGGCCCGAACAGCGGACACCACCTCGCTATCCTGATAATTGACGTGCGTCGTAACGTTACGATTATGGGGATGGCCGATGATTTTGAAAATCCCCTTATTCCGTATAGCCTCGGCATACCAGCTTTCCCGGGTCAAGCTCTCATCCGTGCGGGCATACATTTCGTTGCTGATATACTGACCCTGACTGTTCATGATCAGAATGCCAGCCACCTCGGAATGCAGCGTCGTGAAGCCTTGCAGAAACTTGCGAATTTCATAGTATTCGTTGCCAGCCTCCAGTAACTGCTCGGGGGTATCCGTATCACTGAAAGACAGGGGGGAAGGCAAGCTTGCCGTGATATTCGCCCGCTCCTCTGCTGTTGTCGTCAGCACATTCTCGTCAGCGAGGCCCCGCTTGCCTTCCAGAAAGCGCCGTACTTCAGGATTGAATGAAATAAAATAGGTCATGTTCTGCAAATTCTCCACATACGTCTCCAGGGAATGGTTGACCTTGCTGATCAGTTGCAGGGTGGTATCCGTAATTTGTCGCTCGATAATGCGGTCCACCGTCCAGTTCGTCAGCAGGCCCAGCCCGATGGAGGGGAGGATGCTGATGAGCAGGAAGTGCACGATTAACTTATAGCGGATTGGCAAGTTATTTAGCAGAAAGCGGCGGAGCTCCCAGGGACGTTCCGTGCGTCTATTTCGCATAATAATCATTCACATTCTGCCGGGTGACGACGGTAATACCGGTATCCACCTGCTCCGGCACCCGCAAGGAGCCCGGATTGCGGGTATCGTTCATGTTATGGTTCAGCGAAAACAGGAACTGCATGGCCCAATAACCCATATTCCAGGTGCCTTGGGCCATGGTGGCGTTAATGTCTCCGCTCTTGACCAGGTCGAGGGTTCCCTTGTCCGTATCGAAGCTGACAATTCTCGGTCCCGCAACAACGGGCCTGAATTCGCGCACTGCCTCTGCCACGCCAATTCCCCCGTTGGCTTCTGTGGTGAAGATACCGGCCACATCCGGGAAGGACCCCAGAATCTCTTCCGCGGCCTGGCGGGAGAAGAGGGGGTCGCCCTTGCCGTTTTTGATGACGACAATGCTCAAATTGGGAAATTTGGCGGCAATCGTGTCGGCAAAGCCCTGTGTCCGATCCAGATGATTCTGCTGATCAGGCACGGTGATGATGGCGAGCTTCCCCTGTCCACCGGTAAGCTCGGCCATCTTGCCAGCGGCTTCTACTCCCGCTGCATAGTTATTGGTCCCCAGGAAGGAATAAGCCCGGCTTCCGGGGGCATCTGAATCAAAGAGCACCACCGGAATGCCTGCCTCCACGGCCTTGTTAATCGTCGCCGTCAGTTCCTCGGCATGCATGGCGGATATAGCGATGCCAGCGGGCTTCTTGGCAATGACCTGTTCCAGAACGGTCCGCTGTTCATGAACATCGCGCTGGGTAGCGCCGCGATACTCCACCGATACATTGAGCCCTTGAGCCGCGTCCTCAAAGCCCTTCAGACAGCTCTTCCAATAGTCGATGCCCATTTGAAAGGTGACCATGACATATTTCTCGTCCATGCTCCCTCGCAAGCCACCCATGGCCCGTTGATCATTGACTTGGCTTTGTGCGCGGTAATCCAGCACATAGAAGGCAAAGCAAGCAATCAGCAGCAAATAAATAATCCAGACTTTCCGCATATGAAACCCCTTTCATGAATGCGTAGATGATAGACTTTCGCCATCATCATACTATGATTCACGGAGGAATATCATTATTTTTTTGCATGTGACAGGAAGATATGGATTTATCGGGAAATTCGTTTGTACTCGTTGGGGGTGACACCAACTATACGCTTGAACAGCTTGTTGAAGTAAGCGGGGTCAGGGTAACCCACCTTGCTGCCGATCTCATGAACCTTCAGGCTACAGGATTCACGTAATAAAAGCTTGGCTTGATTAATCCTTATCTCGATTAAATAATCCGTAATGGTCATCCCGGTCTCCGCCTTGAACAGCTTGCTCAGATAAGTGGGGGTGAGGAATACTAGCCCGGCTAATTGGCTGAGCTCCGCTGGCTCATGATAGTGCTCGGCAATCCAGCGTTTGACGGTCTCAACCGATTTCCCGGCTTGCTCCAGACGAGTGCGGCGAATCCTTCCTAAGATACGAATGAATTCCGAGATAAACAGCGTCTGCATTTCATCAAATCGGAGGGAGGCGCTAAGCGCATCTAGTATTCTTCTTGGGGCAGATAATTCGCTATATTGGCTCCATTCCTGAACCTCGGCGGCAGCCGTATCCAGAACGAGGCGGCATAGAAGGACAATGGTCTTCTGGGACAGCCTCTGTTCTCGGGACAACGCCAATAGGTGCTGCAAACAGGCTTCGATCTGCGAGAGCTCCAGAATTTGCAGCTTCTGAATCAGCTCTTCCCGGCTATGGGCGAACAACGCCGTAGCTTCTGCTTCCCCATGGCCTGCTGTACGCTCATCTGCGGCTCCATAATGGTGATAGCTCCAGTCCGCTTCATCGTAGATGCCAAGCTCGCAGGCCTGCAGGGCTTCATGATACGCCTGGCTCAGCAGAGCGGGCTGTTGGTAGCCTGGGCTTGTTCCAACGAGCAGCCTGCTGCCTAGTAGCATTCCTTGCCATTGATGAGCTATATCCCATAGCTGCTTCTCCTCAGGCATTTCCGCAGAGTAGCCAATAAGAGCAACTACTTGCTCCCCGGTCTCCACCAGGTCCCAGCTCCGGAACAAACGGCCCGGTAGCTGCTCCAGCGCATTGTGCAATGGCTCGATTGTGGTGCCCTTCAAGGCGAATACGACAAAATAGGGCCATGGCAACGTTAGCTCTGGCAGCTTCGAGCATAGCTCGGGCTCATTATTGAGAAAGGAGAGCAGCAGCCCTTGTCGTAGACGCTGAGCCTGATGATGTCCAGCCTCCCTCTCCTCCTCCAGCTTGTGCAGCAAGGTGAATAGCTGCTTTTTATTAATCGGCTTTAGCAAATAATCTACCGCCGAATAACGCAGCGCTTGCCTGGCATATTCAAAGTCGGTAAAACCGCTCATCAGCAGGCAACGGATACCTTGGTATAGAGTCCTGATCTGCCCGATTAGCTCCAGCCCATCAACGATCGGCATACGGATATCGGTAATGACAACATCGACCTCGATATCTTGAAGCTGCAAGCGGTCCAGTAGTTCCTGACCGTTGGCGAATAAGCCGGTAACGACAAACTGCTCGCTCTCTTTGCCGACGATTCTTCCCAAGCCCTCCCGAATCGAAGCTTCATCATCCACGATGGCAATATGCAGCAAGGGTAATCCCTCCTTTTCAAGGCTAACTATTCAAGTTGGACAAATCAGCGATTCGTAGCGTCACGGTGGTGCCTTCCCCTGGCCTGCTGCTGACCGTCAGGCTTGAACGAGGTCCGTAGTGAAGACGAATTCGTTCATGAACATTGCGCAGGCCGATCCCGAACTTATCGGTCTTCCCATCCTTGAGGCTGTGCTGCAGGTCTTCCAGCCGTTCCGTTGTCATTCCAATGCCATCATCATGAATCGTGAAGACGGCATCCCGATGCTCTCGCCAGGCACGAATGGTGATTGTTCCTGCACCTTCGCACTTCTCCAGACCATGGAAGACGGCGTTCTCCACGATCGGCTGGAACACCAGCTTGATGATAGACAGGGGAGCGAAGTCGACCGGAATATGGAAATTGAAGTTAAATTTGCCCGGGAACCGAATCTGGAGCAGCAATAAATAATTGCGAACATGATCAATCTCCTGGCCGATAGTGGAGCGTTCGTCAGCGCTGCGAGTGATGCTGTACCGTAGCAGGAGACCGAGTAGGTAGGTTAAGTCGGCAACCTGATCATCATCGTTCAGTTCGGCCAGCATGCGAATTGACTCCAGTGTATTATATATAAAATGCGGATTGATCTGGTTTTGCAGGGCCAGCATATCCGCCTGTTGTTTGCTTTTTTCCGTTTGGGCCACCTCTTCAAGCAACTCTCTGATGCGGGAGATCATGCGATTGAAGTGACTGCCCAGCATACCAATTTCGTCATTATATTTAACTTGAACGGCGACATCCAGCTTGCCGCGCTGCACTTGCTTCATCAATTGGACGGTGGTCTTTAGCGGCTTGGTCAGTGCATAGGACAGGATGATGGACACCAGCAGGCCGAGCAAAATAATCGACAATGACGTAATCATCAGCTTGTCGCGGTTCTGCTTCATGGGTGCCAGCAACTCAGTTGAGGGGATATAGACCAGTGTCTTCCAGCCAGTATGTATTGATGCGGTGTACACGGCGATGTAGGGAACCCCGTCTATATCCAGCTCGAAGCTGCCTCGTTCCCCGGTTACTCCGGTGAGCCAGGGGCTCGCGCTCAGATTACCTTCCCACCTGGAGGAGGCGCTGCTATATACGACATCGCCCTCCTCGTCGATAATCAGGGCATCGCCATGGGTAACAGCCCCCAGCGGCGCAACAATATCTTCCAGCAAGCTGCTGTCGACATCGATGGCGATCAATCCGATATGGCTCAGTGTGCTGGTAGACTGAACTGCGCGAACAACCGTAAATACCTGTCGCTCTTCCGTATCATTGGCGCGGATCAGGTGTGTGCCCGACAGCACGGGCGCAGAGCCGGACTGCCGGGTCAGGTTCTTCCACTGTGTAATGCGGGTCTCCGGGTACAACACGTTAATGCCGGACCTGCGGTAATAGAAGACGGTATCATAGCGATCCACCAGATAGGTGGACAGAATCTCTTCCTTGGTGTTGTTCACGTACATCAGGAACATATCCATCGTCGTGTTTTTATCCCAATCGGTTCCTTGCTGATCCAGATATTTCTGCACATCTTTATTATACAGCGGGAGCAGGGTATAGCGCTTGAGGTCGGCAATGTACCGGTCTACCTTATCCATGGCATTGTCCGTCATCAGATTGGCGGCATCCGTCGTGCTGCCTAGCACCAATTCAAAGCTGGACCGATAGGAGCTATAGCTGAAATAGGTGATGGGTAACGAGATCAGGAAGACGAAAATAATGACCAGCTTCTTCTGCATCGACAGGTTGGCAAAGGGTAGCCACAATTTTCGCCAGAGCTTCATTTTACAGCCCCGCTGGTGACGCCCTCAAAGATATACTTCTGCAAGAAGAAGTAGAGGATGACGGTAGGCAGCAGAATTAACAAAATAGCCGCACTGATCAGGTTCCAATCCGCCACGTTGACCCCTTGGAAGCGCATGAGTACCGTAGTCACCACGCCCAGGCTTTGCTTTGGCATATAGAGATAGGGCGTGTACATATCATTATAGATGCTGATCGTTTTCAAAATAATCAAGGTGGCCGTTGCTGGCGTCAGGAGTGGGAAAATAATCGAGCGATAAATGCGGAACAATGATGCACCTTCCACCATGGCGTTCTCGTCGAGATCGACGGGGATATTGCGAATGAATTGCAGGTACAGGATGATCTGAATGACATCGGCCCCGATATACAAGATGATGGGCGCGCCAAGCGTGTTGTATAGGCCCAGCGATTTGATTACACCGAAGGTGGCAACCTGAGTGGTGATACTGGGAATGACTGTAGCGAACAGATAGAGGGCGAACACCACTTTTTTCAGCTTGAAAGAGAAGCGCCCCAGCACGTAAGCCACCATGGTGCCAAACAGGATGTTAAATAGGAGTGAGACACAGATGATGATCAGGGTGTTGCCGAATCCGCTGAGCAATCCACCCCGCTCGAATACGATGCGAAAATTCTCGAAGTTGAAGAAGCTTCGTGGCAGCGCCATGGTACTTGCGGTGTTGAATTCCTCACCCGATTTGAACGAGTTAACAATGACGACATAAGGAGGGAAGAGTACGACAAATACCCCGATCAGCAGTGTCAGATATTTGAGGCCATCCATTAGCGAAAGCTTACGCGTGTTCATTTGCTGTTCCCTCCCCGGCTAAGTACAAATTGTTGCAAACCTACGACGGCAATGACAAACAGCAGCAAAATAATGCTCATAGCCGAGGCCAGCCCGTAATGGCTATAAGCAAAGGCCGTGTCGATGACCCGCTGAACGTAGGTCTGGCTGGCCCCGGCGGGTCCGCCCTTGGTCAACACAAACGGCAGGTCGAAGACCTCCAGTGCCCCCGTCACCGTGAGGAACAGGTTCAGTTGAATGACCGGCTTCATATTTGGCAAGGTGATGCGCCAGAAGGTTTGCGGGCCATTTGCTCCGTCGATACGAGCAGCTTCGTAGATGTCCTTCGGTATGGCTTGCAGCGCGGCAATATAGATGACCATGTTATAGCCCATGAACCGCCATAAGCCGGTAGAGGCCAGCGAATAGTTCACCAGCCCGGCCGTTCCGAGCCAACTGGTCTCGCCGAGCTTGTTCAGGCCGATACTTTGCAGGAACAGATTAAGTGAACCTTGGGTGGTGTCGAACACGTAGCCAAACATAAAGGCCACTGCGACAGCATTCATAATATAGGGCAGGAACAGCAGTAGCCGAAAGCCATTGCGCCCGCGCAAGCGGCCGTTCAGAATAACCGCGAAATAGATAGCGATGATATTTTGCAGAATGCCCATGACAAAATAAGCAAAGTTATGGGTGAACACGCCGAAGATATCTGGATTGGAGAACACCTCTTTGTAATTAGCGAGGCCGACCCAGGGCTTCTCCGGACTATACCCGTCCCAGTCGGTGAAGCTGAACATGACCAGCTTGGCGGCGGGATAATAGGTGAATAGCAGAAGCAGGGTAAGTGGCACCAACAGGAAGGAGATGATAATCCAATTCTTCTGCATCTTGTAGGACAGGGTTCCAAACATGTGATTCCCTCTTTTCTACAAAATGGATTATCGACGGGGCGATAACCCATTTTGTTCCTTAGCTGCTTACTGGGGCGTGCTTGCTGTTCTCAAGCTCTCAGTCACATCTTGTTAGCACGCCTTCCAGCAGCAATACATTTTAGTAGCCTAGCTCACCCTTGGCCTTGGCCCAGGCTTTGTTCCATTTATCGAGTACGGTTTGCGGGTCTTTGGCCAGTACAAATTCCTGTGCAATGGCAGGGAGGTCGATTTGTGCCTTGTTGCGAATTTCGATGACCTTCGTATCATCCGGCACGCCCTCTTGCAGGTCTACGCCGGTAGCCTGGAATTCAGCCAACTGGGTCAGCTTGGATTCACGACCCTCCAGTGGTGAGATGAAGCCGGCAAAATCTTCGTAACCTGAATCCTCCAGCATCCATTTCAGGAAGGCCTTTGTGGCATCCAGATTTTTGCTGTCTTTATTGACGGCATAGAAGAAGTCGGGGTTGAAGGCGGCCCGCACATCCCCTGAATTATCGAAGGGAAGCGGGAAGAAGCCGATATTGTCCGATTCCGCGCCTACGCCGATAACCTGATTAATGACCCAGTTGCCGAGAAAATACATGGCCATTTTTCCGTTCGCCAGGTCTTTCTTCGACTGTTCCCAGTTGGTAGAGTTAATGTCCTTCTCCAGGTAGCCCTGATCAGCCAGCTCTTTGAGCAGGGACATCGCTTTGCCGTAGCCGTTATCCATGGTAAATGGAGTATCCGTATTAATGATTTCATTGGAGAAGTCCTTGTTATTCTCAATGACCCGAGGCATATCGTACACCCAACTGCCAAGCGGCCATTTGTCCTTGAAGTTGGAGGATAGCGGGATGACGCCCTGTTGCTTCAGCTTCTCACAGGCCGCGAGGAATTCATCCCAAGTCTTCGGCAGCTCTGTAATGCCGGCGTCGGCAAAGGCTTGCTTGTTGTAAACAATCCCAGAGGTGGAATTGCCCGTCGTGATGCCGTAGAGCTTGCCTTCATAGGCCTTGAAGTCCTTAAAGGTAATCTCTGCACTTAGGCCCAGATCGTCAAGCGGTGCAAAATACTTCGGCAGATCGGAGTTAGGAATGTCCGGCACGAACATCAGATCAGGAAGCTCGCCACTCGCCATACGCACTTTCGCTTGTTGGTTATAATCGGTTTGGCTGGCCTCGAATTCGATCTGGATGTCAGGGTATTCTGCGTTGAAACGCTTGACGTATTCGTCATACTCCTTGCCGATCATATCTGTCCGGTTCGTCAGGAACGTGACCTTGCCGCTTGGCTTGCCAGCCGCATCTCCACCTGAATCTTGCCCGGTGGCAGCGCCGTTGCCGCTGGTATTACCGTTGTTAGCAGCAGCGTCATTGTTGCCTGGACTATTGCTTCCTCCACCGCAGCCTGCCAGCACGGCAGTTAGTGCAAAACTGCAAACAAACGCAATGAGAGCCTTCTTTTTCAAACCGAGTCACCCCTTATCATAAATATTTGTTAGCGCTTACATTTATAGTCTATCGCCTTAACCTGCACATAGAAATGGACTGAAATGTCATTTATTGTCTCGCCTTGCCTTCTTTATGAATTCGTCAATTTGTTTTCTAGAAAGTAATAACAAAATTATAACAAAAACTAACGGATGTGTTCTATAATGAATCATATCTTAATCAACAGAGATGGAGGACTTATGACCAACCACCGCTATTTGCTGACTGACTGGAGATTTAGAGCATCTGATGAGACAAAGTGGAACCCGGCCAAGGTACCTGGCACAGTTCATACTGATCTGCTGCATCATGGCCTGATTCCTGACCCGTTCTATGCGACGCATGAGCATGATTTACAGTGGATTGATAAGAAGGATTGGATATATGAAACGACGTTTGAGTATGATTCGGCTTGGTCTGCCATGCCACGGGTTGAGTTAGTATTTGACGGTCTGGACACTTATGCTGACGTATCCATTAATGGTGTACATGTATTGTCCGCTGACAATATGTTCCGCGCCTGGCGCGTGGAGGTTAAGCCACTGCTGCAACCGGGAGCCAATACGCTGCAAGTCCACTTCCGTTCTCCGATTCAGGAGGATTTACCGAAGCTTGCGCGGCTGGGCTACGCTCTCCCGGCATCCAATGACCAATCCGAGCTTGGGGGACTAGGAGAACAACGAGTTAGTATTTTCGCTCGCAAAGCGCCTTATCACTATGGCTGGGATTGGGGACCTCGCTTTGTCACCAGCGGGATCTGGCGCGAGGCGCGTATTGAGGCGTGGGAGGGTCCGGTTATCCGTGATTTCCACATTCGCCAGGATCGGGTAGATGCTTCCTTGGCAGGGTTGACTGCCGTGCTGGAGGTAGAAGCCGAGGAAAGCTGGCAGGGAACGTTGCGGTTGACTACAGGCAAATTGACCTGGGAACGTAAAGTGGTCCTTACTGCGGGAACGCAGGAGGTGACACTCAGTGCGGCCATCGAGCAGCCTGAATTATGGTGGTGCCGAGGGCTGGGCAAGCAAGCCATGTATAGCTTCCAGGCGGAGTTGCTGGGCCAGGATCAAGCTGTTGCTACGTCCGCCAAGGTGAAGACGGGATTACGTACTATCAAGTTGGTTCGGGAGCAAGATGAGGCTGGGGCTACCTTCCACTTCGAGCTAAACGGTGTTCCGGTCTTTGCTAAGGGAGCCAATCATATTCCCAATGATAGCTTCATTACGGAGGTAACCGCCGAACGCTACCGCCACGAGATTGCTTCGGCAGCGGAGAGCGGGATGAACATGCTGCGGGTATGGGGCGGCGGATTTTATGAAGAAGAAATCTTCTACGACTTGTGCGATGAGTATGGCCTGCTCGTGTGGCAGGATTTTATGTTCGCATGCAGCATGTATCCGGGAGACGAGGCATTTCTGGGTAGCATTGCCCTGGAGGCGGAGTACAACATCAAGCGGCTGCGTCGCCACCCGTCCCTGGCCTTGTGGTGCGGTAATAATGAGATTGACTCGGCTTGGGCTCATTATATTGAGAATGTCGGCTGGGGCTGGAAGCAGGACTACACGCAGGAGCAGCGCGAGCAACTCTGGTCCGACTATGAAGCGGTGTTCCACAAGATTTTGCCGGAGGCGGTGCAGCGGCTCGCAGATGGAGTCGATTATTGGCCTTCGTCTCCGTTGCGTCGTTTGACGGGAGACAGCGATCAGCATGCTTACCAGCCATCAGGAGAAGGAGATGTTCATTATTGGGGAGTATGGCATTCGGTCGAGCCCTTTTCGAACTATGACATACGAATCGGACGGTTCATGAGCGAATACGGCTTCCAATCCTTCCCGGAGCTGGACACCGTGATGAAATACGCTCCCGAAAGCGAATTAGCGCTGGAATCCGAGATTATGCTGGCCCATCAAAAGAATGCGCGAGGCAATCAGTTAATCAAGGAATATATGGACTTGTATTTGCCGACACCCAAGGATTTTAAATCTTTCCTGTATATGAGTCAGGTGCTTCAGGCCGAGGCCATTCGCACGGCAATTGAGGCACATCGGCACAATAAGCCTTATTGTATGGGGACTTTATATTGGCAAATGAATGACTGCTGGCCGGTAGCCTCCTGGGCGGGCATGGATTATTACGGACGCTGGAAGGCGCTGCAATATACGGTTCGCCGCAGCTTCCGCGAGGTTATGTTGACGATTCGCGAATCCGAAGGTGGACCCGTTACGATGCAAGTAGTATCCGATCTTCGGGAGCCGCTGCAAGGAACGCTTCGGTTATCGCTCTATGACATACGCGGTGGATTGCTGAAGGCGGATACGGTGGATGTAGTCATCGGAGCCGATGCCGTCACCGAGGTGGCGGCGTTGGACCGAGAAGTATGGCTGGCAGGCTGTGATCCGCATCAGGTGGTGCTCTATTCCGTATTGGAAGTGGCCGGGATCGTGCTGGATAGCAAGCCACATTACTTCGTAACCGCCAAGGAGCAGCCGATATGTCCTGCTTCCATCTCTGTGCAGGAGGAGCCGGGTAGCGGGGGCAGCCGCTATACCTTGTCCAGTGATGTGTTGGCACGTCAGGTCTGGATTTCTGCCGAAGAAGAAGGCATTTTCTCAGATAACTATTTTGATCTGATTCCAGGCGTTCCCGTAACTGTTGAATTCCGGCGGCGTGGAGGAGCAGACAGCCAGGAGGCCTTTGTGATCGGGCATCCCGGGAAGCTGACCGTACGCTCCATGGCTGATTTTGTCTAAAAGTGTGGTGGGTACTGCGTTGACATGACTTACCGCAGTACGCCTGGGCTCGCCCCTAAATGGACTCTGAATTTTACCGTGCTATAATAAACAAATAGAAAATCATGAAGTTTGTAAAACACGGGAAATACAGAGAAATGAGATGGGGAACATGCTTACGATCAGCCGATATAAATTTATAGAAACCTTCGTGCTGCTGGGTGCGAAGTTGTTATTACTACGAACCTTTTTTTATGGCGGTATCGCCGTTCAGGGATTGCCTGCGGAATGGTTGTCCGTGTTGGCACTGTTATGCCTGGTAGAACTGGTTACTCCCGCTCGGGGCAAATGGGGCGTATATTTGGTCTTCAATCTGGTGATGTCGATGGTCTTCTTCGCAGCCACGGTATATTTTTCCTATTTCGGGACTGTGCCGACCTATGCCGTGTTAAGCGGAATTCATCAGGTGCCCGAGGTTAAGGCCAGTGTAGCTTCCTTATTGCGGCCCGAGCAGTTCCTTTACTTTGTAGACCTGCCAGTGCTGGTAGCCATAAGAATTGTGCAGAGACTTCGGCGTCGTGGCCGAGGGGATAGGGTCGTCGGACTGCGTTCGGTGCAGGGCTTAAGCTTCCGGACGGACCGGCCGCGGAAGGGCTTGTGGCGGAAGGTCGCGATTCTGTCTATTATGGTGGTCTGCCTGCTGCTATCCAGCCTCTATATTCGTACCGGCAAAGGAATCGATAACGAACTGGTTCGTGCGGAAAATGTCGGCTTCTTCAACTTCCAGGTAGATGCGGCTATTCGCAATCAGGAAGAAGAGCGGATGATTGCTGCGGGTAATCTTCAGGAGACGGTTCTTAAAATTCAGCAATTGCAAAAAGGCTACCCTTACCAGTCGACGCCGGGACAGGGCTCTCCCTATTTCGGCGCCGCCGAGGGCATGAACGTTATCGTCGTACAGTTGGAATCGTTCCAGAACTTCCCGATTCATTTGCAAGTAGATGGTCAGGAGGTGACGCCTGTCCTGAACCAGTTGGCCCAGGGCGGGTTCTACTTCCCGCAGGTCTATCAGCAGATCGGTCCGGGGAATACGTCGGATGCCGAGTTTATGTCGAACACATCGATCTATCCAACGGCGACCGCAGCCATGTCGACCAGCTTCGGCGACCGTGAGCTTCCCAGCCTGCCACGGCTGCTGCAAGCTCATGGCTATACGGCGAATACTTTTCATATCAATGACGTGACCTTCTGGGATCGGAATCGCTTGTATCCGGCGCTGAACTTCGACCAGTATTACGACAAGCCCTCATACACCAATGATCATTTCAATGATTTCGGAGCCTCGGACGAGGAAATGTACCGGGTGGGTATAGAGAAGTTGGCTGAGCTTAGGGCCCAGTCCAAGCCTTTTTACGCCCAGTTTGTCACGACATCCAGCCATAATCCGTTTATCGTGCCCGAGGATCAACGCCATATCAAGCTCCCCGCCGACTTGGAGGGGACGATGCTTGGCAACTACATCACGGCCATTAATTATACGGACTATGCCATCGGTACGTTGATTGAACGTTTGAAGGAAGCCGGGATGTGGGATAACACCATGCTGGTGTTCTACGGCGACCATTTTGGCTTGCAGGAGAAGGATGTACCCGCTGCGGAGATTCAGGAGAAGCTGGGAATCGCTTATGATGAACGAATCAGCCGGTTTAACATTCCTTTGCTTATTCACGTTCCCGGTCAAACGATAGGTGAAGTATCGCCTCGTACCGGAGGGCAGGTGGATATTTTGCCGACTATCACGGGCTTGCTGGGGATATCACTGGATGATGAGGGCTTTGTCGCTCTGGGACAGGACTTATTGAGCGTTGACCGCAATGTGATCGGGATGCGCTACTACCTGCCAACGGGCTCGTTCTTCAACGACGAGGTGATGTTTGTGCCAGGAGCGGGCTTTGATGATGGCACGGCCGTCTCGCTGGATAACCTGCAACCCGTGACAGACCTGGAGCCTTATCGCGGTGACTATGAATATATTACGGAACTGATGCGTCTCTCCGATGAGTACGTCAAGCTGCTGCCGAAGCGAGCGTCCGATCATTAAAAAATATAATTAGTTAAGACACCTTCAAGGATATCTCCATGCTGTAAGTATGGGGACAGCCATGGGGGTGTTTTTGCATTGGATGACAGGAGATACCCCGAGAGAAACTTCAAACGGTATATTACATACTTTCTATAAATTGATAAACGTAAAGCAATAAAATATTTATCAAAATTACTTGTATAAACTTAATTACATAGTATTTAAAAATATTTAAATGCATTTTATTCATAAAATTGCTAAACGCTTGACAATATATTTTGGTCATGATATTTTTGTGATGCAGAATATTGAATGCGCAATCATTACTTTGCTTAAATGAAATATTAATAGTGCTTTTCGAAATTGGCGACTGACTGATTATTTACATGAGCATAGCCAAGGGGAGTTGATAAATTGTATGGAAGTATAGAGGCCGGTGGGACAAAGTTTGTTTGTTCAGTTGGAGATGAGAAGCTGAAGATTATAGACGAGGTTTCTATTAGAACGACTACACCGGATGAAACGATGAATTTAGTAACCGCTTTCTTTAATCCATATAGTGCAAGGTTGAAGGGGATGGGTATTGGGTCCTTTGGTCCAATAGATATTGACAAGAAATCACGAACATATGGTTTTATTACTTCAACTCCTAAACTGGCCTGGAAGAATTTTGATTTTCTTGGTTATATCAGAAGGGTTTATGATGTTCCTATTCTTTGGACTACAGATGTAAATGCAGCATGTTACGGGGAGTTTATTGCAGGTCACGGTCACGGAAAAGCTAGTGTTGCATATTTCACAATAGGTACTGGCGTTGGTGGAAGCATCCTTCAAAACGGAAAATTTGTTGAAGGGTTTAGCCATCCTGAAATGGGTCATATGCTAATCAGCAAGCATCCTGAAGACGAATTTGAAGGTTGTTGCCCCTTCCACAATAACTGTCTTGAAGGTATGGCATCTGGAAGTGCTATAGAACAAAGGTTGGGAACGAAAGGGCAGAACATAAAAGAGGACGACCCTTTCTGGGATATAGAAGCAAGCTATATAGCTCAATGTGCATATAACGCCACCGTATTATTTTCTCCAGAAATTATTATTTTTGGGGGAGGAGTTATGAAAAAAGAGAAAATGGTGCAGAAAGTAAGAAACGAGTTTACTAATCTGCTAGCAGAATACGTAAAGACACCAGACATCTCTTCTTATATTGTTACACCAAAGCTTAAAGATAAGGCGGGTACGATAGGATGCCTTGCTTTGGCCAAAAAATCTGGTTTGTAATTATTTAGTAACTGACAATTTTATTGAGGTGAAGAGATGAAATACGAAAAAACCATTAATGATTTATTTGAAGCAGTTGGTGGCAAAGATAACATTAAAGATTACCAACACTGTGCCACAAGACTAAGAATAATTTTAAAAGATGATGCTCTTTTAGATAAAGAAAAGTCCCAAGAAATACCGGAATGTAAAGGATATTTCTTTAATACAGGACAACATCAATTTATTTTTGGTACTGGTCTGGTTAATAAGGTTTACGAAGAAATGCAACAAGTATTAGGGGATCAAAAGTTAAGTGAGTCTGATAAGAAAGCAGAAATATCAAATAGGCTTAATCCGGTGCAAAATTTCCTGAGAACTTTGTCAGATGTGTTAGTACCATTAATTCCTGCATTGGTGACAACTGGACTCCTTATGGGTTTAAAAGGACTATTATTACAGCTAGGGGTCAATCTAAACGGAACTTTGTTGTCATTATTTGAGATGCTTACGGATACCGCATTTACTTTTTTACCCGTCTTAGTGGTATATAGTTCTACCAAAAAATTTGGAGGCAATCCAATCATCGGTATCGTTGTTGGGTTAATGATGGTCGCACCACAATTACCTAATGCGTATGCCTTTGCTAAGGGCGCCGTAGACCCGCTTGAATTATTTGGAATTGCGATTGTAGGCTATCAAGGTTCAATTATTCCTTCTATCGCGGCCGGCTACATTATTTCGAAGCTAGAGAAAAAGTTGAGACAAGTTATTCCTCAAATGATGGATTTAATAGTAACCCCATTTGTAACTATTGTCGTTACCATCACGGTTATGTTATTAATTTTTGGTCCCCTTCTAAGATTACTCGAAAATGGCATTATCTCTGGATGTGTGATGTTATTAGATGCTCCCCTGGGGATAGGATATATACTATTTGGTGGACTTCATCAATTACTGACGATTACTGGCTTGCATCATTCACTAAATATAGTGCAGATTGGTCTTTTAAGTGAATTCGGAAGTAACCCTATTCAAACCTTGGCAACCGCAAGTATGGCTGGACAGTTTGGTGCAGCTATTGGTACAGCATTTTTAATGAAGAACAAGAGGAAGAAAGCAAATGCAATCTCAGCTTCAATGCCTACTTTCTTCGGAATTACAGAGCCATTATTGTTTGGGGTAACGATTAAAGATATGAGAGTGTTTGCATCAGGGATGATTGGTGGAGCAGCAGGTGGGGCAATTGCCTATCTATTTGGTCTAAAAGCAACGGGAATGGGAATCACTTTCCTGCCAGGATTATTGCTTTATACAAATAGTTTATTCTCCATTATACAATACTTGGTTGTTATTCTAGTGGCTTTTGCAATTGGGTTTATCCTGGTCAGAGTACAATCGAAAAGCATTTCAGCTAATACCAATATCAATTAATTTCGGTTGGACCGGGATAACTTAATAGTATGTTTTATTAGTTATTTAGTGCAGACAAGATATAGACGAATAAAGTAATCTTTTCGTTCTATATCTTGTTTATATAGAAAGGGAGTGAGTGTTGTGGAAGCTAAACTTCATTGGACTTTTAATTACATTAAGAATCAAGAGCAAGGTGTTGATTTTCAAAAAATGTTTATTGATACATTGAATAAAAAAAAGGATGTTTCAGATAAAGATGTAAAGTATTTAATTATGCCAAATTTCAGATATAACCATCAAGACCCCAGGATTCTAACTACAAATGAGTTGGATTTAGGGGGAATTTCTATATCTTCAGATTCTTTTAATGATGAAATGGTATTGAAAATTAATGGCTATGACAGTACATCGGGTGGAGAATTTGCTACTAACCTATATCTGGATAACCAATACAGGTTACATGGTGAATGGAATTCTCAAATCAAGATGTATAATTCAAACAAAAAATGCATATATAGAGGCTGTTTGGTTGAAAATAAATTAAATATTTTTTTGAAAAGTGAAGATTCTGATGAGATAGAAGTATATTCTGATTTTTGCGAAGAGCCGTTGATTCATTTTTACCAAATAGTAAATAACATAGATGAATTTATATCATTGAACCATAAGTTTACGATGATTAGTGAAGAGAATCGCATTGTAAAAAACGCTTCATTAAATTACTTTGAAAAAAGCTACATCTCATATAATGGTAATTTAGTTGAGATTGACGGTTATGTTATTCATGGCCAAGGTATGGCTCCGTATTATATCTGGATTAGTGCTATTGAAAAAAAAGTACTGATCTTTACTACAACTTTAACAACATACGTGTTGAAGTAAGGAGAATATAATGAAGAAAAATATACTCTTCCTAAGTGTAGACGAATTGTCATATGACTCTATATATGAAGAAAATACAGAACTAGTAACACCTAATATAGATGAGATTTTAAATCATGGGATTAGCTTTGAAAATTCATATTGTACTGATCCTGTCTGTTGTCCCTCAAGAGCTTCATGGGCAACTGGTTTGTATAGTAGTGAGCATGGGGTAGCATTTAACGATGGAGAAATCCATGACGATTTGCTAGACATTGGAGAGGTACTATCCGCCCAAGGATATAACACTTATCATGCTGGTAAATGGCACGTATTAGGGCGAGATTTAGATCGAGGTTTTACTACATTGTACCATGGGCAAAGAGAGATCCCTGCTGGGGGTGCTGAGTTTTATGACAAGTACACTACATTAAATGCTATGAATTTTCTTAATCAGTATAATGAACCGGAACCATTTTACTTACAAGTTAACTTGATTAATCCTCATGATATTTGCGAATATCTTCATTCTTTTGAAGATTTGGATAAGGGCATCAAAAATGTAGTTGAAGTGGGCTTGCTAAAAGAAGAAGATTTACCACCCTTGCCCTCAAACTTTGCATTTGATCCTTCTGAGACCATAGCGCAGATTGTTCTTCGAAGAACAGATGACTGCTTGCTTCATAACAAAATAAAAAAAGCAACAAACCAGTGGTCTGAAATGGACTGGCGGAGTTATATATGGCATTATTATCGTCTTGTAGAAAAAGTAGACTTAGAGATAGGCTTAATTATTAAAGCTTTGAAAAATTCGAAATTTCTAGATAATACGATTGTTATTTTCACTTCGGATCATGGAGAATCCTGTGCAAACCACCAGATGTTCCAGAAATTCACTTTGTATCAGGAAAGTATTAAGGTACCTTTCTGTATCAGCTCATTTAGCAACCAAGTCAATATTCCCAAAGGAATCTTAGATAGCTCATGTTATGTATCAGGTGTGGATTTAGTAAAAACAATTTGTGATATTGCTGACATTGAGCCGCCTACAAATATACATGGGAAAAGCGTTATGAAATATATTGAAGATGATGTTCTTGAAGAAGAATACCGATATGCTTATGTCGAATCAAATTACTTTACCCGTTCAATTATAGCTGATGGAATGAAATATATAATGGAATATCAACCTGTAAGGGATTCATTGAAACCAGTAAATCACATTAACAATGAAATTGGTAAAGAACAAGTCTTTGACCTTATAAACGATCCCAAGGAAACAAAAAATATTGGACCTGAACATATGGACATTATCTTAGCGTTTAGGGAGAGACTATACCATATTGAAGAGACCCTAAATCAAAGGCCTGTCCATAATGATAAGGGAAAAAATACAGTCGAAAAATGGTCTAATAAAATTGCGGATTATTTTGATCGCATCTAGAGTAGTATGCACTTCAAGTAGGAGGTCAAAAAATGAAGCATCTCTCAGTATTAATTAAACCGGCATCATCGTTGTGCAATATTCGCTGTAAATATTGCTTCTATGAGAACGTAAGTTCGATACGGGAAACTCCGAACCATGGCAAAATGAAACAAGCTACAACAGACAAAATGATTGAGAATATTTTTGTTGATTTGCAAGACGGAGATCGGTTGACACTTGCTTTTCAGGGTGGGGAACCTACGTTAGCGGGGCTTGAATATTTTCAGAACATGGTATCTGTAGTGTCGAATCAGACAAAAAAAATAAAAATTCACTATGCTCTCCAAACGAATGGTTTATTAATTAACGAAGAGTGGTGCGATTTTCTAAAGGAAAATAACTTTCTAGTGGGCTTATCAATAGATGGACACCCATTTTACCATGACCAGAATCGTGTCGATCCTAAGGGTAGAGGTACTTTTCATAAAGTAATGCAAACCAAACAACTGTTTGATCAATATAAAGTTGAGTACAATGTTTTGTGCGTCTTAACTGATGAATTGGCCAAAGAACCGGAAGAAGTTTTCCGTTTTGTGAAAGAAGAAGGTATTCGCTATGTGCAATTCATTCCTTGTTTAGACGACCTGGACAAGAAGAATGAAAGTAATTATGCCTTGGCACCACAGCAATTTCATAGTTTCTACAGTAAGATGTTGGATTGTTGGTTGGAAGAATTAAGACATGGTAATTATATTAGCATCAAATTATTTGATGATATTGCCAACTTACTTGTTCGTAAGCGGGTAACTGCATGTGGAATGTTGGGAAACTGTACGGTCCAATATGTCATTGAATCAGATGGAAGTGTTTATCCTTGTGATTTTTATGCTATTGATAAATTCCGGATGGGGAATATTCAAGATCATACGTTAAAAGAACTTTTTGAAAAAGAAGTATCCAGGGAGTTTGTATGTTCCCGGACAAAATTACCGGATAAATGTTTGACTTGTTCCTTTCATAACATTTGCCGGGGTGGCTGTAAACGAATGCAAGATGCAATGTATGTAGATGAGCAGAACAATTTTTGTGGTTATCAATCTTTGCTGCAACAGTTTATTCCCCAGTTGGAGGAGATGATTAACTTACTGCGGAAGGTAGCAAGTTGATAGAACTTATCTACGCATTGGTCACTATTTTAGCTAATACAGTTGGTTCTATCTCGGGTATGGGTGGGGGAATTATTATCAAGCCTATATTCGATTTCATTGGAGTCCACTCTGTGGCAGCAGTATCTTTTTATTCAGCGGTTGCAGTATTTACCATGTCTATTGTTTCTACCTCACGTCAAGTTAAAAATGGAGTAAAGCTTAACTGGGTAGTTGTCACATGGATTTCTTTTGGGTCCTTTTGGGGAGGCATACTGGGAAATGTAGTATTTGAAGCCCTTTTGAACCTGCTTGAGAAAGAGACAGAAGTTCAATTAATACAAATTTGTGTTACCATCCTTACATTATTATTTGCGTTTTTATATACAAAATATGGATATCTTAAATACAACTTAAATCATATTGGTTGGTTCTTAACTTGTGGGTTAGTTCTAGGTTTTTTTGCAAGTCTATTAGGCATAGGTGGCGGTCCTATTAATGTTTCATTAATGATGCTTATGTTCTCAATACCGATTAAGGAAGCAACAGTGTATTCAATAAGTACCATTTTCTTTTCGCAGTTAGCTAAATTAATTACAATTTTTCTAACTACAGGGTTTGAAAGATATGATTTGGCGGTACTCTTCTTCATTATACCTTCAGCTATTATCGGGGGATATTTAGGTGAAAAAGTGAGTAGAATTCTCTCATCTGAGAAGGTGACGTTGGTATATCAAGGAGTAATACTATTAGTTATAGCTATCAATATTTATAATGGATTGATACTTTTATAACTGAAGACGAGACTATTGATTTGTTTAGCATGTTAGCTGGAGGAGAATTATGGAGTCAATAACTAATTGGACAAGAGAAATCAGAAATTTACCATACTCAGCTTGGAATGAGAACTATATCGGGAACTTAAAAAAAAGAGTTGATGCTTCTATATGGAGGCTTAATTATCATATACAACCTGTAACTGGATTATTAAATGATCCTAATGGATTTTCCCTTTTTAATAATGAATTTCACTTGTTTTACCAATCTTATCCTATGGGTCCGGTTCATGGTATAAAATCCTGGCATCATATGAAATCTTCAAATCTTGTTGATTGGAAAGATTTGGGTCCCTGTATTCTTCCGGATCAAGATTTTGATAAGAATGGTGTTTATTCTGGTTCGGCGGTTCCTATTAATGAAGAGGAGCTTTTTATTGCTTACACAGGGAATGTTCGGAATGAAGATTGGAAACGTAGCTCTTATCAAATTGGGGCAGTTTTAAATAAAGATAACGTATTGAAGAAATGGGATGCTCCTCTTATTAAAAGTCCCCCGGCCGGATACACACAAGAATTCCGTGATCCCCAGATTATTAAATATGAAGATAAGTATTGGATGATTATTGGAGCTCAGAGTGAAGGGCAGACAGGGGGGATTTTAGTATACACCAGTTTGGATTTGGTAGGTTGGGAGCTAAAGGGAGAATTAACTTTTGGAACTAATAATGAATTAGGCTTTATGATTGAGTGTCCTAATTTGGTTTTTTACGACCAAAAACCAATTCTTCTCTTTTGTCCCCAGGGACTGGATAAAAAAATTATGGATTACCATAATATCTATCCAAACTGCTATGTTATTGGGGAATCATTTGATACGGAAAATCTTACTCTTATTGGAACATCAGAACTCCAAAATTTTGATAAGGGCTTTGACGTATATGCCACCCAAGCGTTTAATGCCCCGGATGGCCGTATCTTAAGCGTGAGCTGGATTGGATTGCCAGAAATAACCTATCCTACTGCTGTAGACGGTTGGATGCACTGTTTGAGTATAGTCAAAGAATTAACAATAGAAAATAACAAATTACACCAACGGCCCGTAGACGAAATGAAGCAACTACGAGAGTCACATATTAAGATTGATCATAATTGTAGCGAATTACAAAAATGGATAGAGAATAATGATAACTCCTATGAGTTAATGCTAAACATCAGTAAAGGAAGTAAAGGGAAGTTGTATTTATTTGCAGACGAGAATATGGAGCACTATTTGGAGATAGACTTTGATACTGAACATGGTACAATAATTGTTGATCGTACTCATAGTGGAGTTCCATTTGGGACACAGTTTGGTGCAGTTCGTCAAGTTGAATTGCAAAAAAATGCTTCTATAAAACTGAATATTTTTGTTGATAAATGTGTTTGTGAAATCTTTGTCAATGACGGGTTAGAGGTATTAACGACGGCAGTCTTTCCCAAAGAAGATGAAACTCAATTATTTATAAAAGCAAATGAATGCAACATTTCGGGAGATTATTGGTCATTACGATCTACCATTGATAGTAATTAGGAGCGGGTATCATATGGCTATAAAACTAACCGACGTAGCAAAAAGGGCAGGCGTCTCTCCGACCACTGTCTCACGAGTGATAAATAATTATGGTTCACTAAGTCAAAAGACTATTGATAAAGTCAACAATGCTATGATCGAGTTGAATTATCATCCTAATTCTTTAGCCAGATCATTGCAGGGCAAAAACAGCTTTTTGATTGGGTTGATCTTCCCGACTATTTCCCATCCGTTCTTTGGTGAGCTTGTGATGAAGATTGAATCCAGGCTTTATGAAAAAGGATATAAGGCGATTATTTGCAATAGTGAAAATAATAAAGAAAAGGAAAGAAATTATATTAACATGCTCGCAGCAAATCAAGTTGATGGAATCATTGCTGGAGCCCACAACTTGGGAATTAAGGAGTATGAAAATATTGATCTTCCCATTGTTTCTTTTGATCGTTATTTAGCAGAGGGTATCCCCATTGTTGGAAGTGATAACTATCGAGGGGGATACTTAGCTACTGAAAATCTCTATTTGCGTGGTGGAAGAAAAATAGCCATTTTGACAGGGAGCAATGAATCATCTTCTCCCACCAATGATCGGTTGAGAGGATATAAAGATTTTATGAGTAAAGTCAATCTGGATTTGAATGTGTTCACGTTTAACTCAAACATACAATCAATAACCCTTAAAACATTGGAAATAAAAAGTATCATAGAAGAACAAGACATTGACAGTATTTTTTGTACCGATGATATGACAGCGATACTGGTATATAATATCTGTCAGAAATTAAATATAAAAATACCTGAGCAGTTAAAATTAATTGGGTACGATGGAACCAAGTACGTACAGAATTTTTTCCCCCAATTAACCACGATTGCTCAGCCTTTTTCAGACTTTGCGGATTTGCTAGTAGATTTGGTTATACAGAGAGTAAATGATTCTTCAAAGAAATTCGAAAAAAATTATGTGCTGCCTATAAAATTAATTCAGGGCGAAACGACTTAAGCATTAAGAAACTTATTATGAGACTTAAAACGAGGGATTGTCCCTACAAGAGGAAACTAAAACACCTTCAGTAAAGTCAACCTATATCGTAAGATATGGGAACTTAATTGAAGGTGTTTTTCAGTATTGTTTCCAATCCACCTAACACGTGGAGTTTTAATTCAAACTACTGGAGTTGGAAGCTTTTTTAGGTTTTAGCTATTGATTGTATATTTCCCATACACACTGTTTGCCAGAAGCTCTGGCAACTCGCTAACCTGTAGCTCGTACGCTTCCTGAGTGAGTGTCCCTTCGTTGACGCGCTGGAGTAGCTGTTCTTGCAGTTGCTTGACTTGCAGATCAACTACCTGCTGCGGAAGCTGTCCATTCGCTTCGGCTAGCTCTGCCAGCGACTGTCCCTCCAGTAACGCGTCATATACTTCTTGTTCGGAGGAGATGCCCAGCAGGCGATCCAGCTCGCTTTCTTCTTGTCCTGAGCTGTGCGCCAGACTGGATTCCTTGGAGGAATTGGCGATGTAGGCCAGACTGGTCAAATAGCCGGAGAATTGGGGATTTATAATGATAACGAGGGCCATCGTGCCGATGATAACGACTTTTTTAAGGGTAAACTGCTTCATTAGGTTAAGTCCTCTCTTGGGTTAATGCTAGATTGAATTCAGATCACTCTACTAATACGCATGGGCTCTCATCAAAGTTTCAAACCGGTGGTTTCGGGTAAAATTTACTGGCGGAACCAAATGACAGCAACTTTTAGGTGGGATCATACGTCAAATTGGGCAAGAGATATTTCTTATTCGCTCTATTCACGAGCCTAAGGAGGATGAATTTGTGAAGAAATTATGGGCTTCACTACTAGCCGCATTACTAATTGTACCTATGTTGTATCAGCCACAGGCCTCGGCTGCTACACCGATCAGCGTTTATATTGACGGCAATCGTTTGGCAACTGATCAGGCGCCGGTGATCGTCAACGGGCGGGTTATGCTGCCGATGCGGGCCATCTTTGAAGCATTGGATGCAACGGTTAACTATAACCAGACGCTGAAGACGGTAACGGCGTATAAGACAGGCACAACTGTCGTACTCAAGTTGAACTCGCGTTCCGCGACGATTAACAATGAGGCTGTGCTGTTGGACGTGCCGGCCCAAAGCATCAAGGGCAGAACGTTGGTCCCTGTACGCTTCGTCAGTGAAGCGCTCGGTCAGCAGGTAGATTGGAATAGTCAGTCCAAGAGAGTAACTATTAATACCGGTTCGGGTGGAGGCGGAGGCGGAGATACGCTCGATCCTAATCCGGTAGCCTATGTATATGGCCGAGACGTGGCTAACCATGGAGATGGCCGCGATTTGGAAGTAAGCTTCTCCAAGTCTTCCAACGAATCCCGTGTGGATCATTACCGGATTATGATCGTGAAGGCAGCTAATGCTTCCGGCTTTAATCTGGCAGCCGCCCAGAAGGTGGCTTCAGGCAACTATACCAGCTTAGTACCTTCGGGCTCAGACCCGTCTCTGGTTCTCTCTTCTAACGCCAAGGATGTGGATGGGTCGGCTATCCGTGAGAACCAGGCTTATGTAGCCTTTGTTCTGGCCGTTGGCAAGGGGAATAGCGGCAGAACGCTGTCGACGCCTTCCCCGTCTGTGACGCTGCAGAACAGTTCGGCAGTTGCGGCTGCAAGCAATGTCCGTGTTACTGATGTGAGCGACTTCGGAGATGGCCGTGATTTGAGTGTGAGCTTCACACGAGCCAGCAGCGAAAGCAGCATCGCAAATTATCGTGTATTCGTGGTCAAGACGAAGGATGCCTCAAACTTTAATCTGACCGCAGCCAATAAGGTGCCTACCTCTTATTCAACGGTAGTGTACAAATCGGGTAGCAGCACAACCCTTACAGGTCAATTGACATCTTCGTCCCGGGATACTTCGGGCGAATTGATCAAATCAGGCGTATCCTATACTGTGTTCGTATTGTCGGTGAGTAACGCCGGGACGGCTTCCAGCAAGCTGTCTACGGGTTCATCTGCCATTACGCTTAGCACTGGCTCGATGATCTCCCCAGTGATTACGCAAGTTGAGGATTGGAACGACTATGGGGATGGGCGCGACTTGCGCATCAGCTTCAACCGGATTTCCGATGAGTCGAGAATTAGCTCTTATCGCATTTTCGTAGTTAAATCCAGCGATTATGCCAGCTTTAGCTTGGCCAAAGCTAATACGGTGTCCAGCAGAAACTATATTCAAGTGAACAAAACAGGGTATAACATCTCTCAATATGCCTTGCCTTCAGGTGCAAGGGATGTTGATGGTACCGCTATTCGCAACGGCGTAGGATACCGGGTGTTCGTCATGGCAGTAGGTACGGGCTCCTATGAGGGAAGCAATACCTTGTCCTCGGCTTCAAGTGCGATCACGCTGACGAATGGCAATAGCGTAAGCACCGTATCGAATCTGAATGTCAGTGATGTGAGTGATTTGAACGATGGCCGTGATCTGCGTGTATCATTCAATCCGGCTGCGGACGAATATAATATCAGCTCTTATCGAATTCTGGTCGTGAAGGCGTCCGATGCCGGGAACTTCACCTTATCCAGAGCCAACAATGTATCTCGTTCTAACTATACCGAGGTTAGTAAGACGGGTTATACTCAATCCCTGGTTCTTGGATCAGGAGCCAGAGACGTGGATGGATCGGCTATCCGTAATGGGGTAAGCTACCGGGTATTTGTTCTATCCGTAGCGAATAACAACTATAACTTGAATAATGCATTATCTTCTTATTCTTCAGCGATTACGTTGTCGGGCAATACGATTACTCCAGCGTCTAATGTTACGGCGACAGATATCGGTAATCAGGGAGATGGTCGCGACTTGCGCGTATCATTTACCCGTTCCGGTGATGAGTCGAAGCTTAGTCATTATCGGATTCTGGTCGTCAAGGCGAACAACGCAGGAAGCTTTGACTTGAGCCGGGCCAATAATGTGGGCAATGCCAATTACACTTATGTAAGCAAAGGTGGTTCAGGATCGACGCTGACGGTGGATCTTGCCGCAGGAGCTAGGGATGTGGATGGAGCAACGATTCGTAACGGGGTTAGTTACCGGGTATACGTATTATCCGTAGCGGCAACCGGTCAAGGAAGTAATGCTCTCTCATGGTACTCTCAGGAAATTACCTTGTCTGATAGCGGGCAAGCGCAAGCCGTGTCTGGACTGTATGCCCAGCTTGAAGGCAACAGCGGGACCTACCGGGATATCATTGTTAGCTTCAACAAGCTGGCTAATGAGAGCAATGTAGCGGAATATCGCATCCTGGCTGTTCCACAAGCGAGTGTTGGAAGCTTCCGGTTAGCAGATGCCAACGATGTACGGTCAGCAGACCGTTACACTTCCGTCACACCGTTTGGTTCAAATGTTCGGATTCCGCTGCAAACCTCGAAGGATGTTTGGGGAAATGAACTGACTACGGACACGACTTACCAATTCTTTGTGCTCACCGTAGCGCAAAGCGGGGGTACCCATGCTTTGTCACAAGCCTCCAATGGTATTAAACTGGTCGTGAACTCGAACAATGTGGCGGTCGCTCCTGTGACTCAGGTGAGTCCGACAGCAGAAGCAGATCGGATTTCCGTAGCGTTTAACCCACCTACGGATAACCGTTACATCAACTCCTATGTGGTGTTTGCTGCACCGGATGGACAGTCGTTAAATCTGGATGCTGCCATTCAGTTGGCGAGCCGAGGGGCTAGTGTATCTGCAAGCAATCAGGGACCGATTACAGCGATTGTTACGCAAGACGTGAATGGCAATGCATTAAATCCAGCTAATGGAGCATACAACATTTACGTATTGTCGGTTCCTGATATGGTAAATGCCAAGCTGTACGCCTTGTCCTCGGGAACGAGAAGCAATGTGTTTGTACCAGCGCAAGGAGCCGGAGAACTCACCCAACCGTCCGATATTACAGAGCCTGCAAATTCTTAATTAAGGTTGGTTGGCACAACTAGCAGCATCTTAGATATAGTGCAGAAAGAAGAGCGGTTGCCGGTGAAGGCGCCGCTCTTTTTCCCGGTTCTCCCTTGTTCAACGGCAAGCAGGAACATCTAAAACAAGCGCGCATTTCGGCGGTGGAAGGGAAGGATTTAATTTGTCTCAAGTGATGTCGCAACCAAGCTTTTATCAAAGTCCGGCCTGGCCGCCTTCGACCCCAAGACCCGAGGAAGGAGAGCAAGGGCACAACAGGATGTTTTATCCCAATCCAGACCCCGTCTATGTTGGCTTCTGGAGGAGAGCCCTGGCTTATCTGATTGATTTTCTTATTTTGTGGGCGATTGGAGGGTTATTACCTATCTCTGATTGGGGTGAGAGAGTGCTGGATATGATCTATTTTGTGGCCTTGCCCTGCACGGCCTGGCAAGCAACGATTGGTAAGCTTGTGATCGGGGCCAAAATTGTGGATGGAGAAGGGCAACGACTATCCATTTTACGTTCCCTGGGACGTTATTTTGCTCAATTTATATCGGGAATTCTTCTTTGTATTGGATACATCATGATTGCCTTCTCGGCAGAGAAGCGTGGCTTGCATGATCACATGTGCAATACATATGTATTGAATAAGGACTCGGAGCTGTACTCCTGAATTGTAATTTTTTTCACGCGTAGTGATCTTCTTCATTCTGAACTGCCAAGTGCAAGTGATAACATGAGATTACTTGATGGCGGCAGCACGTTAAAGCGTCAAGTGTATCGGCTATGAGTAGCTGATATGCTTGCCAGTGTATGAATAGGCGTGGTGTCGGAATAGGAGGATGCGAGTGGGAAAGGCGACTGGTTTTTTGGAGTATTGTCGAGAGGTAGCCGGAGAGATTGAACCGTTGGAGCGCACGAAATCCTGGCAGGAGTTCTCTGTCCCTTTGGATGAGGATAAGCTAAGAACGCAAGGGGCTTGTTGTATGGATTGCGGCACCCCCTTTTGTCACGTTGGGCGGTTGTTATCCGGGATGGCCTCCGGTTGTCCGCTACACAATCTCATTCCCGAATGGAACGATCTTGTCTATCGTGGAAGCTGGCGGGAGGCGTTGAAGCGGCTCCACAAGACGAACAATTTCCCCGAATTCACCGGACGGGTCTGCCCGGCTCCCTGTGAAGGAGCATGTACGGTTGGGAAGAGTGGATCGCCTGTCACAATTAAGAATATCGAGAAGGCCATCATTGATCGCGGTTTTGCGGAGGGCTGGATTGAGCCTCGAATTAGGGCCGCATCTACCGGGAAGAGAGTGGCTATCGTCGGCTCCGGTCCTGCAGGTCTGGCCTGTGCAGACCAGTTGAATAAGGCCGGGCATAAGGTCACCGTATATGAACGGGCTGATCGCATTGGTGGACTACTCATGTACGGTATTCCTAACATGAAGCTGGACAAATCGGTAGTACAGCGCCGTGTAGATTTGTTGGCCGCCGAGGGTATCCAGTTCGTGACGGGAGTAGAGATTGGCAAGGATATCGAAGCCAGTCAGCTTCGCGCAGAATCTGATGCCGTCATTCTGTGCGGCGGGGCTACGCAGCCTCGGGACTTAAGCGTGGAAGGCCGGAACCTCTCCGGAGTTCACCAGGCGATGGAATATTTGTCGAGAAATACGAAGAGTCTGCTGGATTCAAATTTAAATGATGGGCAATTCCTATCTGCGAAGGGTAAGCACGTTGTTGTTATCGGCGGTGGCGATACAGGAACAGACTGCGTGGCTACGGCAATCCGCCAAGGCTGTCTAAGCGTCACCCAGTTAGAGATCATGCCGAAGCTCCCGGCAACGAGGCAGCCTGGCAATCCTTGGCCGGAATGGCCGAAGGTGCTGAAGACCGATTATGGTCAAGCAGAAGCGGCTCAGATATTTGGTGAAGACCCAAGAGCATTTCAGACTTCAACGAAGCGCCTGGTGGGGGATGCGCAAGGCCGATTAATCGGTGTGGAGACCCTGCGTGTTGAATGGAAAGAGAATGAGGGGCGGCTACTGCCAGTCGAGGTTCCGGACAGTACGCGAATCATTCCGGCTGATTTGGTATTACTGGCCTTGGGCTTTACCGGTCCGGAGCAAACCTTGCCAAATCAATTGGGACTGGCAGTCGATAATCGCACCAACATCAAGGCTGAATTAGGCAATTTCCATACTAATGTGGAAGGGATTTTCGCTGCGGGGGATATGCGGCGTGGACAAAGCTTGATCGTATGGGCCATTCATGAAGGTCGTCAAGCGGCCCGCGAGGTCGATCAATATTTAATGGGCAGCACGCAGCTTCCTTAAGAGCTACACAGCAACATCAACCGTCCGTTTTGCGGACGGTTTTTTATTTGCCATTTTAGTCAAGTAAAGCAGTCAATCCATGAATAATTTGAGAAGCTGCGTCCGGTTACTGGCCCCTACTTTTTGCAGAATGGAGCGCATATGTTTCTTAATCGTGACCTCGCTCAAGAACAAACGTGAGGCAATATCGCGGTTGGTGAGACCCTCTGCGGCAAGGGTGGCCACTTCTTTCTCCCGGTGGGTCAAGTCCATGCGCGCATAGATGACCTCCTTCGGCGTGGGCCTGGCTGTCTCTCCGAATGGGGGCATATCAGGAAGCGCAGCTAGCGCATCCTCCCAGACGTCCGTAGCTGCTGCCTCTTCGCGGCTTTCTTCTTGATACAGGGAGAATAGTCTAAGAGGGTGTCCCTCAGTCTGCCGCCAAATCTGGGCGATCTGCTCCGGATCAGAGATGCCCATGGCCTGCAAATAAGCCGCTACGCTCCTGCGATCCAGGTTGCCTAGCGGCATCCGGTAGATCGAATGCTTCCAGTAATCAGCGTTGGTCCATGAACTGGGCAGGGGATTGCGGCTGGCTAGTACATGCAGACATTTCCGGCTTATTTGTGCGAAGAAAAATTCCTGCAGCCAATCATCAAGTGGCTCTAAACGTTCATACCCATCGATAAACAAAATAGAAGGTCCAAACTCGGCCCATCTATTAATGCCCTCCAGGGCAGACCTCACGACAAAATTGGGATTAGAGGAAGGGGGGAGTGTAGCGGATAACCCAAGCTGATGCAGTATTTGTCGACTTAGATCAAATGCTGTCGGATTACATTGCGTAGCATCCAACACTATCGTTGCGATTCCTTGACGTGTGGCTCGCCTTTGAAATTCGTGAATCAGAGATGTTTTTCCTGAGCCTAAAGGCCCGGTAATATAGATCATACGCTCCATATAGGCCTGACGACTCAGGAACATTGTGAAAATATCAAGTTCCCAGTCTCTTCCTACTATGCGTGAAATCTGGGCGGAGCCTGTTGACTCATATGGTTGTGCACACATGCCTCTTCACCCTCAAACTTCCTTTGGATTAACATAATATATTTAGATTATCGTTGTGGACGGATAGCGAATAGTGACTTTTTGTATATATTTGTCGAATTTTGTGGAGGCAAAGTATACTTTCGGATAGTGTCTGAAACCTTTCAATCATGATAAATTTTAAATTGTAGAGAACTATTTTTCTGTGGTCTGGACTACATTTTTCAATTTGTTGAGTCCATCTTGGTATAGGCCAAAGGTCACATTTATTCATGTTACTACGTAATTAATTGCATAATTTGATGGGGTGATGCCATGAAAGAGGTTCATGTGCGAATGCTCGAACCAGGAGATGTTTTGGCCGAGCCTATCTTGAATCAACAAGGAATGACCATGCTTGGGGCGGGAACTGCACTCACGGAGAATCATATTACTCGTCTCAAAAAATTAAGAATTCAGACGGCAATCATTACTACGGTAGATTCACCAGGGGTACAGTTGCCAGGGGAAGCCGGCTCTAAGGATGCGGCAAATTCTAACAGCTTACGCCTATTGTTCCTCAACCCTAATGATAAGCAAGAGATGCGGAAGCGGATTCGTAATTCTCTGGTTGGCCTGGCTGATTCGGAGCTTGGCTTCGGACGGCCTTCAACCCCTGAATTGGAACAGCAGTTTCACCGGGTATTTCGCAGCGTGCTGCATGAGATTACAAATCGACAGGAAGTCATTGACGGCCTAATCTTGCTGCACCAAAGCGATCCCTATTTGCTCGATCATTCTTTTCATGTAACGGCTTACTCGGCGATTCTCGGTATTGCCAACCAATACTCCAGCACGCAAATGACGGATTTATGTATAGGAGCTTTGCTATATGATATCGGAATGACGGAGTTGCCAACGCATACGTTAAGTCGAACGGGGAGCTTGACCGCCCCAGACCGGGAAGCGATGCTTCGACATCCGGAGATTGGTTACCGGATGATTCGGGAAATGAAGGGGGTCTCCCCTCGTTCTGCGTTATGTGCCCTTCAGCATCATGAACGTTATAACGGCACGGGCTATCCTTCGAGACTCCAGCACGGCGAAATAGACGAATTTGCCGAGATCGTGGCCATAGCGGATACATACCATGCCTTGATCTCACGCAGAAACTATCGTCTGGCGTATACCCCTGGCGAAGCCATTGAATATTTGCTGGCTGTGGGTGACCGCTATTTCAGCCTGGATATGATTCAGACTTATTTGCGACATATTAGTATTTATCCGCTTGAGAGCAAGGTCAAGCTGAGCAGCGGTCAACTGGGGATTGTCTCCTCGCTGGACCCGAGCGTGGTCCATCGTCCCGTGGTCCGAATCATTCAGGAGGCGGATGGTTCTGCAGTAGAGAAGCCCTATGAAATCAACTTGATGCGTACCACCAACCTGGTGATTTCCGGTATCGTCGAAGGAAGCGGACGAGACGACCCATATATGTAATTTTCATGGGTAATGGATAGTTTGAAGGCAAGTCTCGACGAGCTCTTCCAGGGAATCCTGACAATCTTGCCTCACCCAATGGAAGCATACATTTGATATGAAGCCAATGAAGCCGATTAATTTGAATGGCTGCTGCCCAGAGGTGGCTGTCTGTTTCAAATAGAAATGATTTGTCCGGTGAATCATCCCGATATATTGATCATTCATAATCAAGATTCTTATAAACTTGCGATATTCCTTAATGACCGTGAATAGCTTCGTTAGAAAGATTTGCTTATTGGCCCTAGTGAAGCTCTGGGGCGTATGATCTGCAATAGTTTGCAAGAAGGCATCAAATAATTGAATCAGTATATCCTCCTTGGAGTCGAAATGACGGTAGTAAGTCATTCTCGATACGCCTGATTTACGGATAATATCTTGTATGGAGATCTCATGCCACGTCTTCTTCTCCAACAACAACAGAAAGGCCTCCTGAATGGAGGCCTTTGAAAGTTGCTTTAGCTCCTCATTGCCCACCTGTGACACATCCTTTCCTTTTGTCCCATCACGCTGTATTCGTATGTTGTTCTGATATCCGGGGTGTTATAATTGTAACACCTCAAGAGGATGCAGTGAAAGAAAGGATCGTGAAGTTCATGCGCAAATGGATGATTCCTGTCATGCTGGTGGTGCTAATTGCCGGTTGGCTGGGTGGAAGAGCGTTGTACTTTAATCAGGTGGAGCACCGTTCGTATAGAAGTAAATTATTTTCTGATTTGATTGTGCTGAGTGGCAGCAAGAAGACCTTTGCTTCGGAAGAGCTGATGGTGAAGAGTTTGGAAGGGATCATTGACTCGAAGGAATATGAACTGCCAGATAAGAAATACAAGAGCAACGTCACGAGCGAGCGCTTGGACGATTATCCGGTGTATACGTTTAACGATCAGCAGGACTCCGGACAAACTGTCGTTATTTATGTTCATGGTGGGGCATGGGTTCAGCAACCCCTTTCTTTTCATTGGAAATTCATTGATAAGCTAGCTCAGGCCACAAAAGCAAAGGTTATCGTACCCATTTATCCGAAGGCGCCGGAGCATACGTTCGAGGAGACTTATGAGCTCTTGCAGAAGCTCTATCAATCTGTACTTGATTCCGTAGATGCTCCATCACAGATGGTGCTGATGGGCGACTCAGCAGGCGGCAATATTATCTTGGGGTTCGGTCAACAATTGGCAGAGGCGGGCATCCCGCAACCTAAAGATATCATCGCCTTCTCCCCTACGATGGACCTCTCCTTCCAGAATCCATTAATCGACGACTATGTGGAGCGTGATCCCATGCTGGCTGTGCCGGGGGCGCTTTATACCGCCAAGAAATGGGCCGGAGATGAAGAGCTCACAAGTCCGCGCATTTCTCCGCTGTTTGGGAATTTTGACAAGGTGGCGAAGGTAACGGTATTTGTCGGTACCTATGAGGGGGGCTATCCCGATAGCGTGTTGTGGGATGAGAAGCTGAACAAGCAGGGGATAGACCATAACTTCTTTGTTTACTCTAAAATGGCCCATGTGTTCCCGTTGTATCCGATCCCGGAGGCGAAGGAGGCTTTTGATCAAATTCTGTCGGTCATGAGCGAAGAATAGCGGGCGTTGATACATTTATTAGCCAACAAAGCGTGAGCTTCCGGATCAGGTCCCGGGGCTCACGCTTTTTAAGCTTGCATAGGCATATATATGCTACTGGCTGACATTGCTTAATTCGGCTTGCTTCGCTTCCAGCTTGCGTATGATTTCCTTTTGCCATTGCAAATCACCCAAGCGGGTCGCGAGGTTCAACAGGTCCAGGTAATCATCGGTACTTAGCCGGGGCAGCTTCCGGGCGGTTAACAATCTCATCGCGTTCGTCTCCTCCGTGCCGATGCTTAGAACAGCATCATATAATAATGATAATCATTATCATTATAGTCTTACTTTTATTATGCATATCTCTGGTCCCCTTGTAAATAGATGCAACACCGTTTAATCTAAAATTTGAACATTTATTTCATCTAGGATGTCTAGTCGTGACGCAGGATATGCTAACAGGAATGCAGAACAGCAAGTTAAGGAGGCATTATGGAGACAGAATCGTTGCTAAAGGTCGAGGAATTGGCACTCAAGAAATATAAAATTTTCAAGCAAAGCCATCTCCGATACATTGCCAGAGCGATGCTGGCCAGTATGTTCATCGGGTTCGGAGTTATTGTTGCGTTCAAGACCGGGAACTACTTCTATCTGGAGAATTCCCCGTTAACGTACCCTATGGCTGCACTAACGTTTGGCGCTGCTATTATTTTGATTGCTTACGGTGGGGGAGATCTTTTCACGGGAAATACATTCTATTATACATACGCCGCCTTGCGGAAGCGATTGAAGTGGGAGGACGTCAGTAAGCTATGGGTGTTCAGCTATATTGGCAACTTGTTGGGGGCCGGGGCGTTTGCTCTTCTGATCTATTTGACTGGCCTGTTCACTGATGCGTCCGTGAACAGCTTCCTGCTCAATGTGGTGGAGCATAAGATGACGACTCCGGCCTCGGAATTATTTTTCCGGGCGATTCTATGTAATTGGCTGGTGTGTCTGGCCTTCTTCATTCCGATGTCCCTGAAGGGGGATGGGGCTAAGATGTTCGCGATGATGCTGTTCGTCTTCTGCTTCTTCATCTCCGGCTATGAACATAGCATTGCCAACATGTGTACGTTTGCTATTGCGCTGGTGTTGAACCATCCGGGGACGATATCGTTTGGTGGTGTGGTGCATAACCTGGTTCCGGTGACCTTCGGTAATCTGGTGGGCGGGGTGCTGCTGATGGGCTTCATGTATTATTTCGTCAACAAACCTTATCTGGATGCACAGGATCAAGCAGAGAAATTGAAGAAGTGATGGTATATAACAACCCCCTCGGACTTTTTGGTCCAGAGGGGGTTGTCTGTTAAGAGCTAACGATAGAAGCAGGCAGAACGTCGGGATCGCTGAGGAACATCGTAATTGGCATGGAAGCTGCACCAAGGGCTGTGGAACGGATTCCCAGTTTGGCGAAGGCTACGGTCGTTTTCTTACGATGATAAGATAAGCTCCGGTTCTCAATGGTGCGAAGCATCTCGTCCTGCAACAGCTCACCTGCCAGTGACAGGCGATTGCCAATCACGATCAACTCGGGATTCAGGATATTAACCAGGTTGGCCAGTCCCACGCCCAATTGATTGCCGGTTTCGTTCATTAGTCGAATGGCTTCAGGGTTCCCCTTGCGGGCTAGAGCGATGATATCCTCCAGTCCGGGAAGCGAATCGCTCCACAGCTTGGCGGCCCGGTCCAGCATGGCCTTCTCTGAGGCTAATGTCTCCCAGCAGCCACGGTTACCGCAACGGCAGAGCGGTCCATTCTCGGCCACGGTCATATGCCCGACTTCTCCTGAGAAGTTCGATGTCCCACGGTATAAGGCCCCGTCTACAATAATCCCGGAGCCAATCCCGATCCCTATACTCAGGTAGATCAGATTCTGGGCCTCGCGGCCGGCGCCATACAGCTTCTCTCCAATGGCCCCGGCATTGGCCTCATTATCAATGTGAATGTTGGCTCCGAATTCGGGGGCCAAAGCTTCGAATAAGTCGATTTGATTCCAACCCAAGTTCGGTGCAGAGATGACTTGGCTCTTCTCATCCACCAGTCCAGGCACCCCAATTCCGATGCCCACGATCCCGTAAGGTGAGTCTGGAAGCGATTTGCTGAGCAAACGAATGGATTGGCGTATGTGGTTCAGCACCGTATCAGGGGAGAAGTCGCTAAGTTTCGTCGTTTTCTCCTTCAGGACGTTGCCCTCGAGATCTACAAGCACAGCCAGTAAGTCATTGACGCGGATGTCGATGCCTACAGCGTATCCGGCACTTCGCTCGAACAGGAGCAGCGTAGGTTTGCGCCCACCACTGGAGGCTCCGGGTCCGATTTCTGTTACCAGTCGACTCTCGATCAGTTCGGATACAAGGGAGGATACGGTTGCCTTGTTCAGGCCGATCGCAGCGGAAATATCGGCCCGTGATAACGGCTGTCGTTGCCGAATGGTATCGAGGACGATCGTTTTATTCATTTTTTTGATGAGCTGCTGATCACCGGTTTTCTTCATAAAATCTCCCTCATCGATCCATGTCTGAAAGGCATGGGATTTTTTGTTCTATTCATCATAACACAGGTCATCCAATGCTTGATGAATAACTTAGTTAGTTTACTAGACAAACTAAGTATAACGTGTTACGATCAAAATGCAAACGGCATGCGGCCCTCATACGGCGGGCATGCTACTTGTTAGTGACAGAATGTAAAGGCTTACTTTAATTTAAAATCAGGCTGGGAGGATTTAATGTGAGTTATTTTAAAAACATCAGCAAAATTCAGTATGAAGGTGCAGGTTCCAACAATCCGCTGGCATTTAAACATTATAACGAGAATGAAGTTGTACTCGGTAAATCGATGAAAGAACATCTGCGTTTTGCCGTGGCTTACTGGCATACGCTGACGATGAACGGTAGTGATCCATTTGGTCAAGGCAACATGATTCGTCCTTGGGAAACGGTATCCGGCCTTGATTTGGCTAAAGCTCGCGTTGAAGTTAACTTCGAGTTCCTTGAGAAGCTTGGCGCTCCTTATTTCTGCTTCCATGATGTTGATATCGCTCCAGAAGGCGCAACATTGAAGGAATCCAACGAGAATCTGGATGTAATTGTAGCCAAAATCAAAGAAGGCATGAAAGCCAGCGGCGTAAAGTTGCTGTGGAATACGGCTAACATGTTCTCCAATCCGCGTTACGTACATGGTGCAGCAACAACTTCCAATGCCGATGTTTTTGCTTATGCAGCGGCACAGGTGAAGAAAGGTCTGGAGACTGCGGTTGAACTGGGTGCGGAAAACTACGTATTCTGGGGCGGACGTGAAGGTTATGAATCCTTGCTGAACACGGATATGGGTCTTGAACTGGATAACCTGGCAAGATTCTTCCAAATGGCTATCGACTATGCCAAGGAAATTGGCTTCACAGGTCAATTCCTGATTGAACCAAAACCAAAAGAGCCAACTACACATCAATATGACTTTGATGCAGCGACTACCATCGCCTTCTTGCAAAGATATGGTCTGCAAGACAACTTCAAGTTGAACCTTGAAGCCAACCATGCCACTTTGGCTGGTCATACCTTCGAGCATGAATTGCGCGTAGCTCGTACCAACAATATGCTGGGTTCTGTGGATGCTAACCAAGGCGATCCATTGCTGGGCTGGGATACGGATGAATTCCCTACAGACATGTATGCTGTCACACTGGCTATGTATGAAATCTTGCAAAACGGTGGCATCGGCTCCGGCGGTGTGAACTTTGATGCCAAAGTAAGACGTGGTTCTTTTGAGCCGGAAGACTTGTTCTATGCTCATATTGCAGGGATGGATTCCTTCGCCAGAGGCCTTAAAGTGGCTGGCAAGCTGACGGAAGACAAATTCTTCGAACAACTGCTTGAAGAGCGTTATGCCAGCTTCAAGACGGGCATCGGTGCTGACATCGTATCCGGCAAAGCCAACTTCAAGACGCTGGAAGCTTATGCTCTGCAAAACAGCAAAATCGTCAACAAATCCAATCACCTTGAATTGGTGAAAGCTCGCCTGAACGAATATATCTTCAACACCAAATAAGAGTTGAACCAAGCGTAAAGGGAGAGTATCGCGATGAAGTATGTAATTGGCATCGATCTGGGAACGAGTTCGGTCAAAACGCTGCTAGTCAATCAAAACGGGGATATTGCCGGAGAAGCGACCGCTGCTTACCCGCTTATCCATGAACGTCCTGGATATAGTGAGCAAGATCCGGAGGAATGGGTTAAGGGTACCCTGGCTTGCTTACAGCAATTGTTGAAGGACAGCGGCGTAGCTGCCGAGGATATTGCTGGCGTATCCTTCTCCGGGCAGATGCATGGCCTGGTGCTGTTGGATGAGCAGAACAAGGTGCTGCGTAATGCTATCCTTTGGAACGATACACGGACGACCAAGCAATGTCGTGATATTGAAGCCAAGCTGGGCGGCAAGCTGCTGGACATTACCCGCAATGCGGCTTTGGAAGGCTTTACGTTGCCGAAGATTCTGTGGGTGCAGGAGCACGAGCCGGAACTGTTCGGTAAGGCAGCACGGTTTGTCTTGCCGAAGGACTATTTACGTTACCGTATGACGGGCCAAGTGCAGATGGAAATTTCTGATGCCGCAGGCACTTTGCTGTTGAACGTACCGGAGGGCCGTTGGAGTGAAGAAATCGCCACCGCCTTTCGGTTACCTGCTAACTTCTGTCCACCGCTGGTCGGCAGTACAGAAGATACGGGTACCTTGTTGCCGGAATTTGCCACCTTATCGGGCTTGTCTGCGGGGACCAAGGTGTTTGGCGGCGGAGCCGATAATGCCTGCGGCGCCGTGGGCGCAGGGATTGTTCGCCAAGGCGACGCGTTATGCAGCGTAGGGACATCAGGCGTTGTATTAACGTATGAAGAGGATAAAAACAAAGATTTCGGCGGTAAAGTTCACTTCTTCAACCATGCACATCCGGGTGCCTTCTATGCCATGGGCGTGACGCTTGCGGCAGGTTACTCCCTGAGCTGGTTCAAGGAATCACTCGCTCCCGAGCTGAGCTTCAATGAACTGCTTGAGCCGGTTGGAGATATTGCCCCGGGAGCGGAGGGGTTGTTGTTCACCCCTTACCTGGTAGGGGAACGTACTCCCCATGCCGACAGCGTGATTCGCGGCAGCTTTATTGGCTTGTCCGGAACGCATCGCCGTGAGCATCTGGCTCGCGCGGTAATGGAGGGCATCACATTCTCGCTGCAAGAATCCTTTGACCTGTTCGCTCAGGCGGGGATAGCCGTTGAACGCGTTATTTCCATCGGCGGCGGCGCGAAGAATCCGACATGGCTGCAAATGCAGGCTGATATTTTCGGCAAGCCAGTTGTAGCGTTGAAGAATGAGCAAGGCCCGGCCATGGGCGCGGCGATGATGGCGGCTGTAGGCAGCGGCTGGTTCAGTAGCTTGGAAGAGTGTGCAGATGCCTTTATTGGCTACGCGGCTACCTATGAACCAATCCCGGCCAATGTTGAGAAATATGCTCGTCTGTTCAAGCTGTACCAGCAAGTATATGCAGCAACTCGTTCATTAAATGAAGGCTTGCAGGAATTCAGAGAGTAGCTTGCAGCTTTTCGTATCTCACACACATTCGTTTTGAAAGTGCCTGTTCCCCTGCGGAACAGGCACTTTTTGGGTCCGTAACTATACTTGCGGCAGGGGTGTCAACACTTGCTGCCTATTGCCCGAATTAGCTTGCTGGATAGTCCACTGTAGCGTATGGGGCATGCTATAATTGGGACAGGTATAGGGGGGAAGTTATGTTCATCCGGAACATTTATCGCAACTACTTTAAGAATAATCTGTTCATGCGGATTATTTTATTCTTTTCAATTATTACGATTGTAACGATTATCACCTTCTCTTACTTGATGTTCAAATTCATGTCGGAACTGGCTGTGGAGAGACAGATGGGCATTCAGAAGCGGGCAATTGAGAGTGTCGGCAACTACATCGGCAACAAGTACGGGGCCGTACAGGATATGGTGCGAGGACTTTACAGAGATGAGGAATTGGCCAACAACATCACCTATTTCCTCCAGTACCCTTATCAGGACTATGTAAAATATCGGCTGGATCGCTTCTATAGTTCCACCACGGACCCGGTGGCCTATTTCCGTAATCAAGTTGAGGATGATGCAGATATTCGCAGCTTGATGTTATACAGCGCAGAGCAACAGCAACTCTTCGTATACAATGACAACTTTCAATTTAAAGTCATTTCCACAAATGCGGCCCGTTCCTTCATTCCCGACGTCATGTATCAGCAGGAAAATGCCGATGTTGCCGATGCGAACATCTGGGTCCGGCAGGCTGTTGGACTAAGTGACCAGCCGATGTATTCGATTCGTATCCCGGTTAATGACAAGCTCTGGCTGCGAAATATAGGGCAGTTGATGGTATTTTTCAACACCGATGGGGTATGGAAGAGTCTCGCACCCTATCAGGAGGACTTAAAAGGCACGATCCTGGTTCTGGCCAAAGATGGTGAAGTGTTGTTCGATTCGTCAGGGGAATATTACGGTCAGAAATATCCTTACGCAGACCAGATCGATAATACGCTCTTCAGTGACGGACTATTAAATGAGACGACGACGATTACCAAGCTGACGCAAAATCAGGCCGGCTTCACGGTGGTGAGTGTTGTGCCACAGCAGGAGTTGGCCAAGACCTATCGAGGCTTGCGAAATACGATAGTGACCGTCAGCATCATTTGTATTTTCTTCGCTACACTTATTCCCTCGCTGTTTATCAGTAATTTTGCCAAGCGGACATATGGGATTATCCGCTTCACACGCAAGGTGCGCAGCGGGGACCTCAAGGCGAGAATTGCCGATTCGCGTGAGGATGAGTTAGGCCAAATCTCCAAGAGCTTCAACGACATGCTGGATGAGCTGAATATATATATCGACCGCGTGCTCAAGGCAGAGATCAAGCAGCGAAGAACCGAGCAGGCTGCGCTGGAAGCTAGGGTCAACCCGCATTTCCTCTATAATACGTTGGAGGTTATCCGAATGAGAGCCATATCCCAGGGAGCTGCCGACGTAGGAGAGATGATCTATAGCTTGTCGATGTTATTCAAGAGCTACGTGCAGCAGAAGGCGAGGTATACGCTCAAGGATGAATTGGAAGCTTGCCGTCTGTATCTGGAGCTGTTCCGCATTCGCTATAAGGACAAGTTTGCGTATGAAATCTCCTGCGAGAAGGAGATAGAGAACAGTCTGGTGCTGAAGATGTCTTTGCAGCCGATTATCGAGAATTATATCCTACACGGCATGCGGCCGGAGCGTACCGATAATCGGATTGAAATCAGGGTAGAACGGCTTCGTGAGGGCGTGCTGCGTGCGGTCGTGAAGGACAATGGAAAAGGTATTGAATCGGAAAGACTGGGGCAAATTAATGCTGCCTTGCAGAATCCGGAAATCGTTTCGGATTCATTCGGGATGCGTAGCATCCATGACCGGTTGAAGTTGCTCTATGGATCTGATTACGGCTTGGAGGTCCAAAGCGAGATCGGGCAAGGAACAACCGTGGCAGTCAGCTTTCCGGAACTTTGGGAGGAGGAGACAAGCCATGTATAAGGTGTTCTTGGTAGATGATGAGCCGTTTATTTTAGAGGGGCTCTACGACATTATCGATTGGGCCAAGCTGGGAATGGAGATCGTGGGTCAGGCAGAGAATGGGCTTGCTGCTCTGGAGGCATTGAAGGATATTCCTGTGGATTTGTTGATCACAGATATTTCGATGCCACGGCTGAACGGGCTGGACCTGATTCGTCAGGCTAGAGAAATCCATCCTGACCTGAAGGTGATCGTTCTGAGCGGATATGATGACTTCGCTTATTTGAAGGAAGGCATGTCGCTAGGGATCGAGAATTACCTGCTTAAGCCCATTAATCTGGAGGAATTCAGCGCAACCCTGCAGACCGTCATCGAGAAGCTGGACGAGTCCAAAACGTTGGTTGATGAGCACAGCATTCGTATACTGCGGGACAATATCATGACCCGCTGGATGCGGCGGCAGATTGGATCAACCGAGTTCCATGAACGTGCCGAACTGCTGGGAATCACTCTGGATCAGTCCAAGGTGCTAGTTATGTTGATTCGGCTGGAACATTCTCACAAAGAGGCTTATGAGACAATGTCGCAACTATTTGCCGGGGCCCCCCGTATTGTTGTCTTTCAAGATATGGATGGAGATTTGGTTGTCTTGTTTAACATTGACGACACTGCGGAAGGAATAGGGTACACAGAGGAAGGTTTGCTGCTTATTAAACAGAAGCTGGCAGACTATCGACCTGTACGTATTGCCGTAGGGAGTCTTGAAGAGGCAGAGGGTCAGGCATCTGTTAGTTATACTCATGCGAAGAAGGCCTTGGAATATTTCCTGATCTTCAAGGATCGCGACCTGATTCGATTTGAGGATCTTGGAGTAACGGATGAAGCCCTTGGACCCAGTCTGACGATGGATTGGGACAAATATCCTAAGCTGCTTTTAGCCAGAAACAAAGAGGCGATGGATGTAGCTATTGATGAAGATTTTCACCAATTAGCAACCATGAAGGGAGTCACTCCGGAGCATTTGCAACTTGTAGTGATGGAATGGTTCATTCGCTTCAAGATGCAATTGAAGGAGATTCGCCATACCGAAGAACCAGATGCCTTCAATGAAAGCTTGGCCCGAATTCGCACGGCTGACTCGCTTGAAGAGTTAATTGCATTGATGCAGGAGATTGCCGGGCAAACGATTACGGCATTGACGCGCGACTTGAAGAGTCCCGTGATCCAGCAGGTGCTCAATACGATCCATACGTCCTACAACGAGGATTTGTCCTTGAAGACGCTTGGGGCGTTGTATCATATCCACCCCGTTTATCTGGGTCAGCTCTTCCATAAAGAGGTCGGCGAGCTGTTCACAGAATACATCAACCACTACCGGATTGAGAAGGCGAAGGAACAATTGAGGACCACGCACTTGAAGGTTCATGAAATTGCCCGGAATGTAGGGTACTGGGAGCCGGGTTATTTCTACAAGCAATTCCGCAAGTATGTAGGCGTATCCCCAACAGAATTTAAGGGACTTGTCTAACAGTGTCAAATCAATGTCAAGTGTTCGCCGACCTTTCTTTACTTTAGACATGATTTATTAGTTTTCACTTCTATTTGAAAATGCTTTCATCGCTTACAGTATAAATAGTTCTTAAGGTACACATTAAAGGGAGGTTAAATTTACAATGAGCAAAAAGAGAAAAAGCTTTTCTTTGTTGCTGGTTTCCCTGATGGCACTCGCGTTAGTTGTTAGCGCTTGCGGCGGTAACGGAAACAGTGCAACAAACAACTCTTCGGCAGGCGGCAACGGCAAAGGCGAAGCACCTGTCAACCTGATCTGGTACACGATTGGTACTCCGCAAAAAGACGTAGACCGCGTTATGGAAGAGGTCAGCAAATACACCCAAGAAAAAATCAATGCCACAATCACGATGAAGATGGTTGACTGGGGCGATTATCAACAAAAGATGCAAGTTAACGTAGCTTCCGGTGAGCCCATGGATATCCTCTTTACTTCTGCTGGTGGTTTCGACTACGTGCAGAACGCAAGAAAAGGCGCATTCATGGAACTGGACGACCTGCTTGAGCAATACGGCAAAGAGTTGAAAGCCACGATCGACCCTGCTTTCCTGGAAGGCTCCAAAGTCGACGGCCACAACTATGGTATTCCGGCTAACAAAGAATTGCCACAACAAGAAGTATGGCGTTTCAACAAAGGTCTGGTTGACAAGTACAACCTGGACATCACGAATATTCGCAGCTTGGACAGCATCGAGCCTTTGCTGAAAACGATCAAAGAAAATGAACCAACCCTGACCACGTTCGCGATGGACAAGAACTACGTGCCGTATGTTCCTTACGACTACGTCATCACGAATTTGCCACTGGCAGTCAAGTTGGATACAACCGATTATAAGATCGTTAACATCTTGGAAACACCTGAAATGAAAGAAGCTTTGAGCACGATGCGTAAATACTATCAAGCTGGTTATATAGCTCCTGAAGCAGCTACTACAGGTTCTACAAGCGACTTGATGACTTCCGGTCAATGGTTCATGGACCGTGCACAAACTCAACCTTCGGCAGACAACCTCTGGTCCGCAAGCTATGGTTACCCGGTTGTCTCCACACCAGCAAGTGATGCCATCATCACAAACACTTCTGTACAAGGTTCAATTATGGCAATCTCCGCAAACTCGGAGTATCCAGAGAAAGCTATGGAATTCCTGAACTTGCTGAACACGGATCCTGTACTGCGTAACATGGTTGACTCCGGTATCGAAGGCGTTCACTACAAGAAACTGGACGACACACATTACGAGAACCTGGCTGAATCGAAGAACTATGATATGCCTTCGTACTCCTTGGGTAACAACATGCTGCTTTACTTGAACCCAAGTGATGCAGATGACAAGTGGGAACAATTCAAGCAATTTAACGCTGAAGGCGTAAACTCCCCAATCCTTAGCTTCAACTTTGACAGCACAAAGGTAGCTACACAAATGGCTGCGGTTCAAAACGTGAAGGAACAATTCTGGTCCTCGCTGATGACCGGTACGGTAGATCCTGAGTCTTACCTGCCAAAAGCCATCGAAAAGTTCAAAGAAGCTGGTCTTGACGCAGTTATTGCCGAAGCCCAAGCACAGCTCGATGCCTGGAGAGCTGACAACAACAAGTAATAATTAAAGAAGTTCGTAAGATCGGGCGGGTGATATGTATCGCCCGATCTTTTTACGTTATTTACTGATAGGAGGGGAATAAGGTGACCGCATTCTTTAAGAACCTGATCAAAAACAAAGTCATGCTATTCATGGTACTGCCCGGCGCGCTTTGGTTTTTCTTTTTCTCGTATATGCCGCTCGTGGGTACAATTGTTGCCTTTAAGCAGTATCGCTTTACCAGAGAGGGCTTCTGGGCCAGTATCGTGAAGAGTGAATGGGTGGGCTGGGATAACTTCAAGTTCCTGTTCAGCACCAACGATGCTTACCTCATTACACGAAACACTTTGTTCTACAACCTGGCATTTATCATCATCGGTCTGGTCCTTTCCGTGGCCATGGCCATATTGTTGTCTGAATTGGTTGGTAAGAAGTTGGCGAAGGTGTACCAAACCGGTATGTTCCTGCCTTATTTCTTATCATGGGTTATTGTTGGATACTTTGCATTCAGCTTCCTGAGCATGGACCGCGGGATGCTTAATCAGGTTTTGGGCTGGTTTGGCGTCGATGCGATACAGTGGTATTCCGAGCCGAAATATTGGCCATACATTCTGATATTTGTCAGCTTGTGGAAGTCAATTGGTTATAACAGCGTCGTGTACCTCGCTTCCATTATGGGGATTGATAAATCCTTATATGAAGCAGCCATGATTGATGGGGCCAGCAAATGGCAGCAAATTAAGGGCATCACGATTCCGATGCTATCCCCGATTATTATCATTATGACGTTGCTCGCTGTAGGTAGAATTTTCTACGCAGACTTTGGGTTGTTCTATCAAGTGCCACGCGATTCAGGTACGCTCTATGCGGTTACCAACGTTATTGACACTTACGTATACCGTGGTTTGAAGACAACCGGGGAAATCGGTATGAGTACGGCAGCCGGTCTTTATCAATCGGTAGTAGGTTTTGCCCTCGTCATGATTTCCAACTTTGTTGTGCGCAAAATCGATAAAGACAGTGCCCTATTCTAAAACAGTGAAAGGAGTGTCAAGCTATGGCGGAGGTAATTAAGAAACAGCGGGACTTTCATCAGGTATCCCGCGGGTGGAATTTCATCTTGCATTTAATTGCGGGCATATTTTCCTTTATGTGTGTATTCCCGTTCTTGTTCGTTGTCATCATCTCATTAACCGATGAGAAGACGCTGGCTACGGACGGCTATCGGTTAATTCCGGCCAAGTGGAGCCTGGAAGCGTACCGTTTCGTATTTGAGACAGGGGATACGCTGCTTCGTTCTTACGGCGTTACTATTTTGGTAACGGTAGTTGGTACGATTCTTAGTTTGATTATGATTTCGTTGTACTCCTACGCAATCTCGCGGAAGAGCTTCCCTTATCGGCGCTTCTTCTCCATCTTTGCAATTGTAACGATGCTGTTCAACGGTGGTATGATCCCGACGTACATGGTCGTTTCCCAATTGCTCGGACTGAAGGACACGTTATGGGCCTTGATTCTGCCGCTCGCTATGAATGCTTTCTACATCATGATTCTACGCACATTCTACAGCACCAGTGTGCCTGAACCGATCATTGAATCGGCGCGCATCGACGGAGCTGGCGATTTCTACATTTTCTTACGCATCGTATTGCCGTTGTCCCTGCCGGGTCTGGCTACGATTGGACTATTCAGCACTTTAGGTTACTGGAACGACTGGTTTAACGCCTTGCTGTATATTGATAAACCAAGCTTGGTACCGTTGCAGTCGATGCTGATGCGGATCGAATCGAGTATTGCGTTCATTCAGCAGAACTCGCAAAACAGCTCGCTTAGCTTAACTGCACTGCAATCCATTCCTCAGGATACGTCCCGGATGGCGATGGTTGTGCTTGCGACGCTGCCGATTATTTTTGCTTACCCGTTCTTCCAACGCTATTTCGTACAAGGACTTACGGTAGGTGCTGTCAAAGAATAATTTATAGGATGTTCAAAAAGTCGTCTTTCCAGAACGAAGCAAATCGAGGAGTAGATTCGACAGCGAATCTTGAATTCAGCCGGGCCTTCCGTTGCTCACGTAGATCTGTCTACGCTCCGCTACTCAGTCCCTGGCTTCATCCAACCTTCTTGGTCCTGCTAACCCGATTTTTTGAACTTGCACTAATAGAGGTTGTTAGAAAAGGAGCGAGTATCGATGTTGCTTTACAAGGACAGCACGAAACCCATTCCGGAGCGAGTGAGGCACCTGCTCGATCTGATGACATTGGAAGAGAAGGCTGGCCAGCTTGTTCAGCCGTTCGGCTGGCAGACCTATGAACATATAGATGGGAAAGTTGAATTAACAGAGTCATTTAAGTCACAGGTTGCAAGTGGTGGGGTTGGTTCGTTGTATGGCGTTCTTCGCGCCGACCCATGGACGGGCGTGACGCTTGAGAGCGGCTTGTCGCCACGTCAAGGGGCCGAAGCGGTGAACGCGATTCAGCGCTATGCCATCGAAAATTCCCGGCTGGGCATTCCGATTCTGATCGGGGAGGAATGCTCCCACGGCCACATGGCGATTGGAGCCACGGTATATCCGGTGCCATTGTCCTTAGGGAGTACCTGGAACGTGGATTTGTACCGGGAAATGTGTCGGGCGGTAGCCCGCGAGACGCGTAGTCAAGGCGGTGCGGTGACTTATTCACCGGTGCTTGACGTTGTGCGTGATCCTCGTTGGGGACGGACAGAGGAATGCTTCGGCGAAGACGCGCATCTCATTAGTGAGATGGCGGTGGCTTCAGTCGAAGGTCTGCAAGGCGATCGACTGGATGGACCGGATAGCGTTGCGGCGACGTTGAAGCATTTTGTCGGCTATGGCAGCTCGGAAGGTGGACGTAATGCCGGTCCGGCGCATATGGGGCGGCGTGAGCTATTGGAAGTTGATATGTTGCCGTTCCGCAAGGCGGTAGAAGCGGGTGCAGCTTCGATTATGCCCGCTTACAACGAGATCGACGGCGTGCCTTGTACTACGAACGAAGAATTGCTGGATGATATTCTTCGCGGTGAATGGGGTTTTGACGGCATGGTCATCACCGACTGCGGAGCTATCGATATGCTGGCCTCCGGCCATGACGTAGCGGCTGACGGTCAGGATGCTGCCGTTCAAGCTATCCGTGCGGGCATCGACATGGAAATGTCCGGTGAAATGTTCGGCAATCACCTGGTGAATGCCGTTCGCTCCGGGGCGCTGGAGGAAGAAGTGCTGAATCGTGCGGTTGCTCGCGTGCTTACCCTGAAATTCCGCCTCGACTTGTTTGAGTCTCCTTATGCAGATCCGGATCGGGCCGAACAGGTCATTGCCAGCGAAGAGCATGTCGCTCTGGCACGTCAATTGGCCGCAGAGGGTATTGTCTTGCTCAAGAATAGAAATGACATATTGCCGCTTTCGCCGAAGATGGGTAAAATAGCCGTCATCGGACCGAATGCGGATGTAGGCTATAATCAGCTTGGTGATTATACATCGCCACAGCCTAAATCCAAGGTCACGACGGTACTTGGCGGTATTCGTAGTAAGCTTGCTGGCACACCGGAGCAAGTGTTGTACGCCCCGGGTTGCCGTATCAAAGGAGATTCGCGAGAGGGCTTCGAGTTAGCCTTGTCATGCGCTGAGGAAGCGGATACGGTAGTTATGGTCGTTGGAGGTTCAAGTGCTCGCGACTTTGGTGAGGGTAGCATCGATTTGAAGACCGGTGCTTCGAAGGTGACCGGTAATTCGGAAAGCGATATGGATTGTGGTGAAGGCATCGACCGGATGTCACTTTCCTTATCCGGCGTCCAATTGGAGTTGGTTCAAGAGGTTCACAAGCTGGGCAAACCATTAATCGTTGTCTACATTAATGGACGGCCTATTGCCGAACCATGGATTGATGAACATGCCGATGCGATTCTCGAAGCCTGGTATCCAGGACAAGAGGGTGGACATGCTGTCGCGGATATCCTGTTTGGCGATGCAAATCCGTCGGGACGTCTGACTATCTCTATTCCGAAGCATGTTGGACAGCTTCCGGTGTACTACAATGGCAAGCGCTCCAGAGGTAAACGATATTTGGAAGCTGATTCGCAGCCGCAATATCCGTTTGGCTTCGGACTTGGATATACCGAATTCGACTATGCCAAGCTGGTAGTCACTCCTGAAATTATCGGGAGGGACGGCCAAGCGAAGGTCACGGTAGAAGTGACAAATATCGGCAGCCGAGCAGGCGCCGAGGTGGTACAGTTGTACCTGACTGACGTGGCCAGTACAGTAACAAGACCAGCGAAAGAACTAAAGGGTTTCCAGAAGGTATTTCTGGAGGCAGGACAATCGCAGGTGGTCGAGTTTACCGTAGGTTCGGAGCAGTTGCAGTATATCGGCCGGAATTTCAAACCAGTGGTGGAACCGGGAGAATTCCTAGTTCATGTCGGCAAGAACGTAAATGATACGCTGAGCGCCAATTTCTTTGTGCGGGAGGACTAATACTAATGGAACGGATCAAACGTTTTATTCGGGAATTGTCGGAGGCGCAGTGGCTTGAAGTGGCTCCGCTGCGGGATTGGGAGATTACGACCTCTACCTATGTGGTTCCTGGAAATTACACAGAAGAGACTTCATACCCGGAAGGCCAGAACTTCGAGCGCTTTCCAAGTACGCAAGGTACAACTTATTTCTTTCGGAAGAAGCTGGAGATACCGTCAAGCTGGAATGGCCAGACGGGATTGATATTTGCTTCCATCGGGGAAGGGTTACTGCGCATTAACGGCAAGTCGGCGCAGGGGCTGGATCGCAACCATAGCTTTGTGACCTTGCCTGCGGTTAATGACGCCCGGTCGCTTGATTTGGAAATCGAACTGTTTGATCCTATTCCGGAGCCGGTGGACCCGCTTAATCATCAGGCCAATATTCAGCCTCCGATTACCAATATCCAAAGTCAACTGGTTTTGGTGAATCAGCCGGTGCAAAGCCTGATGTATGCAGTAACAATCATTCGAGATTCCGCGGTACTGTTGCCAGAGCAAGATCTTCGCCGTACCCGGTTGATTGAAGCTATATATACCGCGATGGATGCGTTTGTGATGTTAGACAAACAGGCTGTTCGAGAAGGTAGTGCTATCGCTGACATTGAGCAAGCTTTAACTCATAGAATCAAAGAAGTCGGCGGCAATGCCGAAGGACTTATTCATATGGTGGGCCAGTCCCACATTGATATCGCTTGGCTGTGGCCAACTCGGGAGACGGTGCGTAAAGCCAGTCGGACCTTCTCTACGGTTGATGCACTCATGCGCGAATATCCGGAATACCGTTATGCCCAAAGCCAACCGCAATTATTTGCCTATTTGAAGGATAATGATCCTGAATTATATGAACGAGTGAAAGAACGGATTAAGGAAGGTCGTTGGGAACTAGTCGGCGGGATGTGGGTCGAGCCCGACCTTAACCTGCCAAGCGGTGAGTCGCTAATGCGGCAAATGCTGTACGGTCAACGCTTCTACCAGGAAGAATTCGGACAAACCTCCGAGATTGAGTGGCTGCCTGATACGTTTGGCTATTGCGCTTCTCTGCCGCAAATTCTCAAGCATGGTGGCATTCGCTACTTCATGACGACGAAGCTGGGTTGGAACGACACCAACTTGTTCCCGTACGACCTGTTCCATTGGGTAGGTATCGACGGAACGCCGATGCTGTCCTATCTGAACCATGGTGTGAACGAGAATACACTGCCGAAGGATGTTCATGATCACTGGCAGTCCTACCGGGAGAAGGCCGTTCACCCTGAGCAAATGCTGCTGTACGGGCACGGTGATGGCGGCGGCGGGGTTACCCGCGAGATGCTGGAGTATATCAATCGTGCTGAACTGATGGTAGGTCAGCCGTCGAGTGCTTATAGCACAGCGACCGACTTCTTTGACGGAATTGATGCGGCACAGCCGAAGCTGCCGGCGTGGCATGGCGATTTGTACCTCGAACTTCACCGGGGGACATATACAACTCACGGACGTAACAAACGCAGCAACCGCAAGGCAGAGATTCTGTACCGTGAAGCGGAGATTTGGAGCGCATTGTCGGCTCCTGCCGTATCTGCAGAGCGGCAGCGTGAGGTTCAGTCCACCTTACAGGATGGCTGGAAGCTGATTCTCCTGAATCAGTTCCATGATATTATTCCAGGTTCGGCGATTACGGAATCTTATGTGACGTCCTTGAAGGAATATGAGGATGTCTTTGAAAAAGGTTATGCCGGACTCAGTCACGGCCTGGAGGCGTTAGCCGGACAGATCGCGACGAAGGGCGACGGCGTGCCATATATTATGTTCAACAGTCTCGGCTGGTCTCGAGACCTGGTTGCTGAACTGCGTGGCGCTGACGTAAGCGGCGTGGTAGCTTATGACGATAAGGGTACGAAGCTTGAACTGGATGTGCTTCCGGGAACGGATGGCTCGGCAGTTTGGGTGCGCGTACCGGAAGTTCCGGCTTTCGGTTACAAAACGATTTGGCTGCGGAGCGAAGCGACTGCTGAGAAGACTGGAGCAGATGAAGCCGGGCAAGCCATTCCTGGTGAGTGGGAAACTGAGTTCTACCGCCTAACCTTTAATGATCGCGGGGAGATTGTCAGCCTGTGGGATAAGCAGGCGAACCGTGAAATCGTCAAAGCCGAAGAAGCGGCGAACCGTTTCCACTTCTTCCATGATCGTCCGACATTATGGGATGCCTGGGACATTGATACCCGTTATGAGCAACAACCGGCTGGTGATGCGAAGCTGCTGGAGAGCCGTGTTGTGGCACGGGGAGCGATTAAGGATGTGCTGCGGTTCCGCTGGAGCGTAGGGCAATCGGAGATTGAGCAAGACCTGATTCTGTACCATCATGATCGTCGTATTGACTTCCAAACGAAGGTGAACTGGAACGAGAATCACAAGCTGCTGAAGGTTGGCTTCCCTATTGACGTGGTTACCGACAAGGCTACTTATGAAATTCCGTTCGGTGCGCTGGAACGTCCTACGCATCGCAACACTAGCTGGGAGCAAGCTCAATACGAAGTATGCGGACATCGGTTCGCCGACGTGTCCGAACGCGGCTACGGCGTCAGCGTGCTAAATGATTGCAAGTACGGCTACGATGTTCAAGGTAGCACGATTCGTCTATCCTTGCTGCGGGCACCAAAATGGCCAGACATGACGGCCGACCTGGGCGAGCATGAATTTACGTATTCACTGTTCCCGCACGAAGGCGATTGGCAAGCAGCCCATACGGTCCGTGCAGCCGCTGAGCTGAATCATGAAGCAGCGGTCCTGGCGGCTGAGGCTCATGAAGGTTCGTTGCCTGCAGCTCATGCGTTGCTGGGCTTTAACAGTCAGCATGTCGTACTGGATACGGTCAAGCCAGCCGAGGATGGCGATGGCGTAGTTCTGCGCTTCTACGAGTCGACCGGTGGTCGCGAGCATGTAGAGTTAACCTGGAACCTGCCGTTCCAGTCAGCGGTTCTATCCAATGCGCTTGAGGAAGAGCTTGAGCCTGTGAACGCCGAAGGCGGCGTGATCACATTGGATTTTGCCCCATATGAAATCAAGACTTTGAAGATCAAGTCATAATGACTCTCACGTGGCTGTGATCATTCGGCCATCCGAGAGCAGAGTCTAACCTAGCAAAAATGTCTCCCGTTAATATGAGCTTTAAATAACGGGAGACATTCTTGCGAACTTTTAATAAAGGAGAGAACCATCACTCATGGAACAATTCAGACTTCCTAAAATACCTATGCCTAAGCTGGAGCTGCCGCAAGCCGTTCAAGACATCTTGGCCGAAGCAGAGACCAAGCTGGCCCATCGTCCCAAGCTGCTGGAACTGTTCAAGAACTGTTTCCCTAACACGCTCGAAACAACCACCAAGTTGATGGATGATGGTACGACCTTTGTCATCACGGGTGATATTCCAGCTTCCTGGCTGCGGGATTCCGTGGAGCAGGTTATTCAATATGTGCCGTTTGCCAAAGAAGATGCCGACCTGCAGCGGATTATCAGCGGCTTGATCAAGCGTCACATTCAATATGTTCATATCGATCCATACGCCAATGCATTTAACGAGTCGGCAAATGACTGGCATTGGAATACGGCGGACGTGACCGAAATGTCTCCATGGGTATGGGAGCGCAAATTCGAAATTGATTCCCTGTGCTTCGTGGTTCGTTTGGCGTATACCTATTGGAAGGAAACCGAGCAAACCGATATTTTCGACGCCGGCTTCAAAGCCGCGATGCGCAAAATCTATGATCTGTTCAAAACCGAGCAACATCACTTTGAACAATCGCCTTACCGCTTTACCCGCAACAACGGCATCCCTGAGGATTCCTTGCGCAATAACGGGCTCGGTATGCCCGTGAACTATACCGGCATGATCTGGTCCGGCTTCCGCTCCAGTGACGATGCTTGCGACTTCCATTACAACATTCCGGGTAATATGTTCGCCGTGGTAACCTTGCGTCAAATGCAGGAATTTGCGGAGTGGGTATTCAGAGATCTGGACTTCCTGGCCGAATTGAAAGAGCTGGAGTTCGAGGTCGATCATGGCATCAAGCTGTACGGTATCTATCGCCATCCGGAATTTGGACCTATCTATGCTTACGAAACTGATGGCTTCGGCAACTATTGCCTGATGGACGACGCGGGTACGCCGGGCTTGATGTCCATACCATACCTTGGTTATGTGGGCGCGGATGATCCGATTTATCAAAATACACGTCGTTTTGCCCTGAGCAAGGAGAACCCGTTCTACTTTGAAGGGAAAGCAGCCAAAGGGATTGGTAGTCCCCATACGCCGAAGGATTACATCTGGCATATGGCCTTGTCGATGCAGGGCATCACGGCGCAATCGAAGGAAGAGAAGCTGGAACTGATCGCCATGCTGGAATCCACAGATGCTGGAACTGGCTTCATGCACGAAGGCTTCCATGCTGATGACCCAACAATTTTTACCCGTAAATGGTTTGCTTGGTCGAACAGCCTGTTCTCGCAATTGGTGTACAGAGCGATGAAGGAAGGCATTTTGTAATCTCAATCCATTGATATTCATATTCGCCAATCTCTTAACAAAGAAAAGGAGACAAGACCATGTCTAAAATTATCGGTGAAGCTTTGAAAAATATTCCTTGGCAAGATAAGCCTAAAGGCTTGAATGCTCCAGTATGGCGTTATTCGCAAAACCCGATTATCGAGCGTCACGCTATTCCGAACTCCAACAGTGTGTTCAACTCCGCCGTTGTTCCTTTTGAAGGTGGATTTGCCGGTGTATTCCGCTGCGATTCCCGTTCAGTAAGCATGGACATCTTCGCGGGCTTCAGTGATGACGGTGTGAACTGGAACATTAACCATGAGCCGATTCAATTTGAAGGTGACGAAGAGATCACGAAGCGCGAATATCGTTACGACCCACGCGTAGTCAAGATTGACGACCGCTATTATATTACCTGGTGTAATGGCTATCATGGCCCTACCATCGGAATTGCCTGGACGACCGACTTCAAGACGTTCCACCAAGAGGAAAATGCCTTCTTGCCATATAACCGTAACGGCGTGTTGTTCCCGCGCAAGATTGACGGCCATTATGCCATGGTGAGCCGCCCAAGTGACACAGGACATACGCCATTTGGCGATATCTTCTACAGCATCAGCCCGGACTTGACCTTCTGGGGCAAGCATCGTTATGTGATGGGTACAATTAACGGTGATGCTTCGGCTTGGCAATCCAAAAAAATCGGCCCAGGACCGGTTCCGATTGAAACCGACAAAGGCTGGTTGCTGATTTACCACGGTGTTATCAATACCTGCAACGGCTTCGTGTACCGTATGGGCTGTGCCTTGCTGGATATCGACAAGCCATGGATTGTGAAGGCTCGCTCCCGCAACTATATTCTCGGCCCAGAAACGCTGTATGAATGTGTTGGCGATGTACCGAACGTAACGTTCCCTTGTGCGGCTTTGACTGATGCTGATACAGGACGTATCGCTATTTACTATGGCTGTGCCGACACTGTGACTGGTTTGGCGTTTACAACTGTCGACGAATTGCTGAGCTACATGGAAGAGTATCCTTTGGAAATCGAAGCTTAAGACTAACTTATGCGGCTTAAGAAAGCGAGGATCAGCAAATGAGCAAGCAAAGAACCGCACATATCATTTCCCATACCCACTGGGACCGGGAATGGTATTTACCTTATGAGAAGCATCATGTCCGGCTCGTTGAGCTGGTGGATGCACTGCTGGATAAGCTGGATGGAGATTCAGCATTCCGCAGCTTCTATCTGGACGGACAAACAATTATCCTGGAAGACTATCTTCAAGTTCGCCCGGAGAACAAGGAACGTCTGGAGCAGCATATTCGTGCCGGCCGTATCCTGATTGGTCCTTGGTACATCTTGCAGGATGCGTTCCTGACCAGCGGAGAAGCCAATGTTCGCAATATGCAAATTGGTCATCAGGATGCGAAGAAGTACAGCACGCCAGCCAAAATCGGATATTTCCCCGATACCTTCGGTCTGGTCGGACAAACACCGCAATTGATGAAGCAATCTGGCATTAACAATGTCTTCTTTGGCCGTGGCGTTAAGCCAACGGGCTTCAACAACACGGTATCCGAGGGTGATTATGAATCCTCCTTCTCCGAGCTGATCTGGGAAGGTCCAGACGGCTCCAAGGTGCTTGGTATTTTGTTCGCTAACTGGTATTCCAACGGGAATGAAGTTCCGGTGGATGAAGCAGAAGCGAAGGCATTCTGGGATCGCAAGCTGTCCGATGCCGAGAAGTATGCGGCTACGGGAGAACTTCTGTTCATGAATGGCTGTGATCACCAGCCATTGCAACTGGATCTGCCTGAAGCGATCCGTACGGCAGAGAAGCTGTATCCGGATACGAAGTTCATACATTCCAACTTCCCGGACTATCTGAATGAACTGGATCGCGCGTTGGATGGTCGCGACCTGTCGACGGTGAAGGGCGAGCTGCGCAGCCAGCGTAATGATGGCTGGGGAACGCTGGTCAACACCGCTTCGGCCCGGGTGTACTTGAAGCAAATGAACCAGGAAGGTCAAGCCTTGCTGGAGAAGGTAGCCGAGCCGCTTGCTTCGGTTGCGCATTTGCTGGGTAAGGATTACCCGCATCATCTGTTCACCTATGCCTGGAAGACGTTGATGCAGAACCATCCGCATGACAGCATTTGCGGTTGTAGCGTGGATGAGGTTCACCGCGAGATGGTAACGCGCTTCGAGAAGAGCCGCCATGTGGCTGAAACTCTAATTGATGATAGCAAGCAAGTCATTGCCGATGCTGTGAATACCTCGGTATTTGCTGCTTATGGGGAAGACCCGCTGCCCGTTATCGCGATGAATACAACAGGCTGGACTCGCACAGGAACGGTGACGGTGGAACTGGATGCCGCTCGTCTGTACCTGCGTGAAGGGCTTGGCGTAGAAGAGACAGGCCGCCGCATGAAGGCTGTAGACTTGTCTGGCCGTGAACTGGTTGATGCCGAAGGCAACACGGTACCTTGTACTGTTGAAGACCTGGGGCTACTGTTCGGCTATGATTTGCCGGACGATAAATTCCGCCAGCCGTACATGTGCCGCAAAGTGAAGCTGACTTTCCTGGCACAGGATATCCCGGCACTGGGTCTGAGCACCTACGCATGGGTACGTCGCGATGCCAAGACAGCAGCCCAGCCTGCTTCCCTGCTTACAGGAGACAAGGTATTGGAGAACGAGAGCCTGAAGGTCGAACTGGCTCAAGATGGCTCGTTCACGCTGACTGACAAGGCTAACGGCAAGACTTACCGTGATTTGGGTATCTACGAGGATACTGGAGATATCGGGAACGAGTATATGTACAGACAGCCGGAAGGCACGACTCCGCTGACAACCAAGGGTCTGGCAGCAGACATCCGTGTGCTGGAGGACGCGCCTTACCGTGCATCGCTGGAAATCAACCATACTTGGGAGATTCCTGTATCTGCGGATGAGAAGCTCGATGAGGAACAACGGGAACTGGTATACTTCCCTCGCCGGAAGGCAGGTCGCAGCAATGAAGTAACGACGATCACGTTGCGTACTGTAATCTCGCTTGAAGCGGCAGGTAAGGGCGTACAGATCGAAACGACGATTAACAATACGGCCAAGGATCATCGCGTACGCGCCTTGTTCCCGACCGATATCGAGGCTTCAACGCTTAGCGTCGATTCTATGTTTGAAGTGGCTGAGCGTGATATCGTTCCTGCGCCGGAATGGGAGAACCCAAGCAATACCCAGCATCAGCAAGCCTTTGTCGATGTAAGTGGAGAGGGAGCCGGCCTGACGGTGGCCAATCTTGGCTTGAACGAATACGAAGTCTTGCGTGACGGCCGCAACACCATTGCCATCACACTGTTGCGTTCGGTTGGCGAACTGGGCGATTGGGGCTTGTTCCCGACACCAGAGGCGCAATGTCTGGATACCTACACTGTTCGGATGGAACTGATTCCGCATAGTGGTGATGGCATTGCATCCGGAGCTTATACCGAGGCCTACCAATTCCAGATTCCTTGGACCGTCTGCCAGACCGGAGTTCATGAAGGACCGCTGGCACCGGTGTACAAGCCGTTTCAGTGGGAAGGGGCGGAACTGGCTTTCTCCTCCCTCAAAATGAACCAAGAGACGGGCGATCTGTTGCTGCGTTGGTACAATATGAGCGACGAAGCGGCGGAGTTAACACTCGGCACGGATATCCCGCATGAACACTTCTATAAGACGACGATTCTTGAAGAAGCGGCTGCGCCGTTGTCCAAGAGTGCGGCAGGCTGCCTGTCGCTGCCAGTGGCTCCTTGTGAGATCACAACGGTCGGCATTCGCCGTGCTTAAACGGAAAGTGCAAAGGCTATTGGCATCGTAAGGAGCCAGCCAAACGGGTACCGTAAGAACGACAAACTGGCAGGGTAAGGATGCCAATAGGTACCTTGAGAGCGACCGCTGATATCGTAAGAACGCCAACGGGTACCGTAAAGCGGACGGTTGCGCTTGAGTGGCTAGTTGTGGGCTCGAAATGAAGATTAGCGGGAAAAAGTCCCGTTATTTGCTGGAAAACTAGAGGATATCGATGTTTAGCTGGAATTT
>NZ_JBXENK010000006.1:0-226851 GCF_056836745.1 Paenibacillus sp. 1SOY10
AATATCCCTATAATAGGGTCGTTTCATCGTGAATTCAGTGATATTAGTGATTTTATATGGAGATTTTCCATCTAATTTACGTTTTTGAGGCCAATTTTAAAAATTAGCATGAGAAATTCCCTATAATGAACAAATTAAGCGCAAATCGAGGTAATGGTGGAGTTACAACGAGCTAAGAATAAGCTGAGGACAAGTTAAGGACAACTTAGAAACAAGTCTGGAACGAGTTAAGGAAAAGTTAGTAATTTAGGAAAGAGGTAGGAACGAGGTAAGGACTAGTTAGTAAGTTAGGAACGAGCTAGAAACAAGCTAAAGCGAATGTAGGCCAAATGAGTTAGCCTAAAATACAAGCAAAAAACCTTCTCGCTCACCAAGGGGACAGGCCGCTGATAAAGCGAGCAAGAAGGTTCTTCGTTATTCGGATATTTATATGGATTGCTGATGTATTGTTTGCTATTCAGTGCCCTCTATGATACTTAATGCGCTTGTACGCTCAAGCTTGCTTCGGGACTCACATCCCGGCTACTTTCATGGCGTATAAAGTAGACTAGTGTCAGCGCCAGGAAGACAACTGCAAACCCGAGCAGAATGCCGATATTGTCCCAGACCACGATCGTTTCACCGGTGGACACCACGGCTTTGTAGCCTTTGACGCTGTAGGTCATAGGTAACAGCGGATTGAACACCTTCATCCAGTTAGGAATCAGTTCCAGTGGGAACGTTCCTGCACTGGTGGTGAGCTGGAAGATCAGAATCAGAATGGCCAGGAAGCGGCCCGGATTCTCCAGCCAGGTCACCAAGGCCTGAATAATGAACATATAACTCAAGCTGGTGACGAAGCTAAACAGGTAGAAGAGCGGCACACTCTGCACTTCCAGTCCCAAGCCGTATAATACCATGACGACGGCAAGCAGTGACTGGAACAGGCTCATCCCCGTGAAGGCCAACGTGCGGCTGACAAAGCGGTTCCAGCCGCTTGCTTCCGTTACGGAAGAGCCACGGACGGGAATGACCAGCGTAGAGATTAATGCACCCACGAACAGGCCAAGCGAGAGGAAATAAGGAGCAAAGCCTGTGCCGTAGTTAGGCACTTCATTCAGCTTATGCTCATCAATGCTGACGGGCTCGGCATACATGCTGACCAGAGCGTCTGTCTTCTGGACACTGGACGTCTGCTCCGCCGCATCCGTCAGCTTACCAGCCAATTCCCCGGTTCCCTCAGTCAATTGGTCCATACCGTCCTTCAACTCGCCAGCTCCGGCGTTCAACTGCTTGGAGCCATCGCTCAAGGTGCCTACACCGCTGAACAATTGCTTGACGCCGCCCAGCAATTGCTCGGCACCTGCACTAAGCTGCCCGGTACCCGAAGCCAGCTTCTGGCCACCGGTCGCCGCTTCTGACAGCTTCGCGCCGAATTGCTCCAGTCCGCCGGAGAGCTTCGCTTGCCCGGCTTCAAGCGCGGTCGCTCCTTGCAGCAGTTGCTCCTGGGCTGCGGCAAGCTCGCTGCCACCTTGCACCAGTTGCTGCTGCGCACTATGCAAGCTGTCGCTGCCTTGCAGCAATTGCTGATTGCCTTGATGCAAGGCATCTGCCCCTTGGGCTACTGCCTTGCTGGCCGCTAACAATTGCTGCACCGAAGCGTTGCTAGCCAGCTCTGGATTCGCTTGAGCTAGCTGCTCCAGCCCTTGGGCCACCGCGTTCGCACCTTCCACCACTTTGGCGCTGCCTTGCACGGATGAGGTTAAGCCTGTCTTCAGGCTGCTGCTGCCTTGCTCTGAGGCTTCAAGACCTGCCTGGAGCTTCTTCGCGCCTTCCAGCGAGGCTTGCAATCCCGCTTGCAGTTGCTGGCTGCCTTGCTGGGCATCCTGTGCTCCGCTACGAAGCTGCTGGCTTGCCGTATCAAGCTGGCTCAGTCCTCCGGCCAGGGTAGCAGCACCCTTGTTAACCTCATTGATCCCGCCATATAACGACTCGCTCCCTTGGGCCAAGGGGGTCACGCCATTCTGAAGCTTGGTGGTCCCGTCAACCAGCTTCGCCAGATTGGCCTTCAACTGGTCTGCGCCATCATCCAGCTTGACGGCCCCTTCGTTCAAGGCGCTTGCCCCCTCTCCGGCATCACTCAATCCTCCGGAGATGTTCTCTACTTGATCAAACAATGTTTCCGTATAAGCCTCCGTGACTTTAGCGGAAACCTTGGTCTTGATCTCCTTGACCGCCGTCCCCCCAATTTGAGCGGCGAGGAAGTTATAACCCTCGTTAGGCTCAAATATCAATTGCGCTGGAGCGGGGGTGTCATCCATCAGCGTTGTCGCTTGGGCCGAGAAGTTATCCGGAATGACAATGGTCATATAGTAATCGTTGTTCTTCATCCCTTGCTCCGCTTGTTCACGCGTCACAAAGTTCCAGGCAAAATCTTCACTCTTGCGTAGCTCTTCAACAAGGTCTGCTCCTACCTTCAATTCCTTATCTTCATAGGTTGCTCCCCGGTCCTCATTGACAACCGCAACAGGCAATTCATTCATCTTGCCGTACGGGTCCCAGAAGGCCGTCAGGAACAGGCCGCTATACAGTACGGGAATAAACAACACGACAAGAATGGGAATAAAGACCTTCGGTCTTCGCAGCGTGGCTCCCATATCCTTGAGAAATACCGATAATGATTTCATGCTTTCTCTCTCCTTGATGGCTCTTCTTTCTATATTGAGTCAATATTTAATGTTGTGCCGCTGGAGACAGGCCACCTTCCAGGAAGTCTCGGGTGAACTCCTTGATTTGCGCCTCACTGAGCGGCTCATGAATATGATTCCAATCTGACGTTAACCCGATATACAGCTTAAATACGACAAAGGCAAGCAGCTTGGGATCGAAGGGACGAATTTCTCCAAGCTCTATAAATTTAGCAATCTTGCGCTCCAAGTATTCTAAAATGGCAAGTTCAATTTGCTGGAGACCCTCGCGTGCCTTCGGAGTCCCAAAATCGTGAACCTCCTGCGACAGCTTAATCAATAGCTCATGCTCCCTGCGAAAGCCAAGCAGCACATCCATACTATGATGCAAATTCGCAGCAAATGGCTTGCTTGAATTGAATTCCTGCTCGATTACTTGCCTCATGTCCATGATGACGGAACGAAGAATCTCATCGAACAGCTCCTCCTTATTGGTAAAGAAGGTATAAATCGTTCCTTTGGCCACATTCGCAATCTTGGCCACATGGTCCATCGTCGTTGCCTTATAGCCGAACAGCGCAAATGATTTCTCCGCCGCTTCAACTACAAGTTGCCGGCGATCTACCGTTGCCATCCCAGACACCTCCTTGCTTGATAGATTTTGGTTCAGGCCATAAAATGACTAAAAATCATTTTCGGTCATTTGGTCATTCATTACTTTACTCTCTCCGCAAATGAATATCAAGTTATTTTCAACAATTTTCACGAAAATTTTTCAATCCCTTGTCCAGCTTGAGTTCCCCGACCTAAGTCCAGCAGGCAGACCAGTCCAAAGACTCTGTATATTGACATAGAAACGCAATACACTTAATAACAGAGAACAAATACGGAACAAGTATGGGGGCAGGTGATGAACATGCGGAAGAGAAGAGTGCTAATTTTATCCGAGGGATTTGGTAGTGGACACACGCAAGCCGGATATGCACTGGCAGCAGGGCTCAAACGGAAGAACCCACAAATTCGCACGAAGGTGATGGAACTGGGGTCGTTTCTGAATCCCAAGGTCGCTCCTCTGATTCTGGCGGCTTATCGGATGACGGTGAATACCAGTCCGGCGCTGGTGGGCAAGTTCTACTATAAAAAATATGAGAAGCCCATGGGAGGGCTTACCCGGCTAGCCTTACATAAGGTGTTCTATCAGCATACGTTACAAGTGATCCAGCAGCTTGATCCCGATCTGATCGTGTGCACTCATCCGATTCCCAATGCTATTGTGGCCCATCTGAAAGCAACAAAGCGCCTGAATGTGCCGCTCTGTACCTTGATTACCGATTACGATGCTCACGGCTCCTGGATTAGCCCCGGCACCGATTATTTTCTGGTCTCTGCCCCCGAGGTCAGAGCTTTACTTATTGAACGTGGTGTGGAACCTGCGAAGATTCGCAGCACGGGCATTCCCGTGCATCCCGACTTCTGGGGAAGACAGAGTCCTACCTCCGCCCGGGCGGAACTGGGGCTTAAAGACATGCCCACCGTTCTTGTTATGGGAGGGGGCTGGGGACTACCGGTCGAGGATGACTTACTCGGCAGGCTGACGGCCTGGAGCGACAAGGTGCAAATCGTGTGCTGCGTTGGGAGCAATGAGAAGCTTGCGGCCAAGCTACGTTCCGATCCCAAGTTCCAGCACCCCAATGTTAAGGTCATCGGATTTACGCGAGAGATCAGCAAGTGGATGGACGCCTCTAACGTGCTGATTACCAAGCCAGGCGGAATGACCTGCACCGAAGGCATGGCCAAGGGGATTCCGATGCTCTTCTTCGAGTCCATCCCTGGACAGGAGGAGAAGAATCGTGAATTCTTCCTAAAACATGGCTTCGGGGCGGAGTTAACTGCGCCCTCCGTTCTGGATGAGTGGTTCAGAGCGCTTCTTGAACGGACCGGAGCCGCGCGGAGCAAGAAGGTGACGACGATGCGGGCGGGTTATCGCCCTGATTCCTGCGCCGACACGGTCGCTGGATTACTGCACCCATTAGCTGCAAGCACGCCGTCCCCTACTCTCCGCGTTTTATGTTAAGCACAGGGTTCTTTTTCTCACCCATTTATCATTTAAAGGCCCTGCCAGTGCGGTAAGTTACACCCTTTCCCCACCTCTTCTAGATATAATTTGTCTTAGGCCTTATTACATAGACAGTGATTATCCTTGAGGTCAAGATGGGAGAGGTAACATGAGCTTTGCACAAAAAATTGCCTATGCGCTGATTGGACTGCTGGTCCTGGTCGGTTCATTGATCGGTTTGTTCAGTTATAAGATTACCTACCGTCAGGTAGAAGAGTCCGCAGGGGTTGAAACGGTAGGATGCGCCAACATCACCACTGGATTATTTGATTCTGGCGATATCGAGCGCCTCGTTCAAGGAGACACCTCCGGACTTGAGGATTTGGAGACCCGGTTGAACTGGACGGTGGCGCACAAGCCGCTGTTCAAGGAGTCCTTTCTGATGTCGCTGGACGGTACGATTCTGGCCGCCGACGAGCATGTGAAAGCCCGCGGCTACCAAGCCGGGGATACCTTCCACTTCAGCGATGAAGATCGTGAGATGATTGCTTCGATGAAGCATTCCGTGTATACGAAGGTGTATGAGTATGACGGAGCCAAGCTGCTTAGCGGCTATGGGCCGATCTACAAGAATCACGATCCGAAGCAAGAAATCGTTGGCTTGATGGTCATCAATTTTGATGCTTCTATTATTAGCGACAGAACGCGGGACATTCTGCTGCTGCCATTTATGATTGGAGCCATCGTATTCGTATTGGCCGTTCTGTTTGTATACTTCTTCATCCACCGGATGATTCGCCCACTGGAGAAATTGTCCAAGCAAGTGGAACAGGTCGCTCAGGGAGACCTGACTGTACAGCCACTTCTCGTCAACAGTGAGGATGAGGTTGGGCGTCTGACCCGCAGCTTCGCAGCGATGATCTCCAGCCTGCGTGAGTTGATTACCGAGGTGAACGATACTTCCATGCAAGTCGCTTCGTCCTCAGAACAACTCTCTGCCAGCGCCGAGCAGACGGGAACCGCCAGTGAGCATAGCGTTAATATCTCGCAAGCGTTGGCCCAAGGTGCCGAGCTGCAATTGCAAAATCTGGAGTCCGGGTCGATGGCCCTGCACGAGATGTCGAGCCGCATCGGTCACATTGCCCAGCACGCGGTGAATGTCTCCGGATCAGCGCAGCAAGCCTCCTCCGCTTCGGACCAAGGGGCGTTGGCCATTCATTCGAGCATGCAGCAGATGGCTACGATGGAAGCCAAGATCGTGGATCTGTCCAGTACCATTGAAGAGTTAAGCAGCCACTCCAAAGAGGTGCAGAGCATCCTCGATATCATGACCGAGATTGCCGCCGAGACCAATCTGCTGGCCCTGAATGCTTCGATTGAAGCGGCTCGTGCCGGGGAATACGGAAGCGGCTTTGCCGTCGTCGCCTCCTCTGTACGCAAGCTGGCGGAGCGCTCTACCGCCTCGGCTGGGCAGATTGCCGAACTGGTAGCGCTGATCGTTCAGCGCATGGAGCTGGCCGGCATCGCGATGGACGAGACGGTCCACGAAGTGAAGCGCGGCTCCGAACTGGTACAACGGGCGGGCGATTCCTTCGGGCAAATTGAGGAAGCCGCGCAGTCCACGGCTCAAGCGATCACGGATGTAAGTGAAAGCGTAAATCTACTGGCGGAAGGCTCGGACAAGTTGGTTGCTTCAATTGATGAAATCGTGCGCTTTGCCAACGAGACAGTTAACAGCGCACAGAACATGTCCGCTTCCTCGCAGGAACAACTCGCCTCGATTCAAGAGGTGGATGCTTCGGCCAACTTGTTGTCCAGCTTGGCCGAGAAGCTGCATGAATTAATTGAGCGCTTCAAGGTGGTTTGATTTAACGTAAGAGATCGATTGTATGCAACAAAAGGTGTGCCCATGGCACACCTTTTGTTATTTCTGAAAGTTCTTGATAAACTGCTGGGTACGTTCCTTCTGCGGATAATTAAAGAATAAGTCTGGTGGTCCCTGCTCTACGATGTGCCCGCCTTCCACGAATACAATCTGATCAGACACCTCGCGGGCAAAGCCCATCTCATGCGTAACAATGATCATCGTGGTGTCCATCTCGGCGATAGACTTGATGACCTGAAGCACCTCGGCTACCAGTTCGGGGTCCAGCGACGATGTTGGCTCATCGAACAGAATAGCATGAGGTCGAAGGGCCAGCGCCCGGGCAATACTGACGCGCTGCTGCTGCCCACCCGACAGGGTAGCAGGATAGTTATCCTTCTTGGTCTCCAGCCCTACCTGTCTGAGTAGCTCCATGCCAAGCTCGTCCGCTTCCTTTTTTGCCATTTGTTTGACAACGATTAAGGATTCGGTCACGTTTTGCAGCGCTGTTTTGTTCTTATACAAGTTATAATTCTGAAAGACCATCGCCGTTTGCGAACGCAGGGTCTGAATCTCTTTGCGATTACAGCTTTCCACATCCAGCTTGGCCTTGCCAACCTCTATAATCCCGCTATCGGGTCTCTCCAGGAAGTTCAAGCAACGGATCAGTGTCGATTTGCCTGACCCCGAAGGGCCAATAATCGAGAGCACCTCACCATCCTTGATCTCCAGGTCAATGCCCTTCAGGACCTCCAGCCCGTTAAAGCTCTTGGTCAAGTTCTTAACTCTTATCATTTACCATCCAACCTTTACGTCCGGTATGGGCGATCCAAATATTTTTCCAGCAATTGTTGTAAATAACTATAGACGATAATCATTACCCAGTAGATCAGGGCCACCGCCAAGTAAGCTTCAAAGAAACGGGCCGATTCGGCGGCCTGCATCTTCGCTTCGGCAAAGATCTCGACGACGCCCAGCGTGAACGCCAGCGAGGTTTCTTTCAGCAACGAGATAAAGGTGTTGCCCGTACCCGGCAGAGCATTACGCGCCGCCTGAGGCAGGATAATACGCCGATACGCCTGTACCTTGGTCATGCCTCCGGTCAAGCAAGCTTCCATCTGCCCTTTATCGACCGACAGCAGGGCTGCACGGAAGATTTCTGCCAGGAAGGCCGCCTGCTTGATACCCAGGCCGATAATTGCTGCGGTGACCGCATCCATTTTCGTAAAGAAAGGAAATAGCTGCGGCAGACCATAATAGAGCAAGAATAATTGCACCAGCATCGGAATGGAGCGGAAAAATGAAATGTACAGACTGGCCGTCGACCGCAGCCCCCGGCTGGAGCTGTTCCGCATGAATGCCAGCACAAGTCCGACCACCACAGAGATCAACATAGCCAAAACGGCCATAAATAGCGCTATGGGAATGTATTTTATGGCACCCGCCATAGCTACAAGGATATAAGAAGGATCAAAATTCATATTAAAATCACCTGCTTCCCCTTCACCGGGCTATTACTCCGGTTTTACCGTAATGTCTTCACCGAAATACTTCTCGGAAATCTGCTTAAGTGTTCCGGCGTCACGCAATTTCTGAAGCTCTCCGTTAATTTGTTCAATCAATGCAGCATTCTCATCCTTCTTCATGAACGGGAAGGCCACATCTTCATAATGGAAGGGTTCGCCAACGAACTTGAGCGGCAGGCTTTGCTTCTGAATTTCCGCCAGCAATGAGGACTTGGAGTTTACGTAGCCCTCGACCCGCTTGTTCAGCACATCATTTTGCGCCCCATCGCGATTTTCATAAGTCCGGACCTTAATTTCGCTATTCGTATCAAACTTCTCCAGATTCTTCACATTTTGTGAACCGAAGACGCCCGCTACTGTTTTACCCTTAAGATCGTCCAATGTGTTAATATCTGTATTGTCTTTATGGGTAACGATCGTCACCCCGGCGTAGGAATACGGTGTCGTAAAATCGTATTTGGCCTTACGTTCTTCTGTCACCGCTACTACGTTGGCTATCGTATCGATTTTCCCTGTTTCCAATTGTCCAGTTAAGCCGCTGAAGTCAGAGTTGGTCCATTCGACGGTGTACCCCAGGTTCTCGGCAACCTTCTCAATAACCTCTACATCGAAGCCAACCAGCTTGTCCCCATCTTTATAACTATTAGGATAAGATTGCCCTGTCGCTCCTACTCTCAGCACTTTCTTCCCGTCTGTCCCGGCAGCATCGGAATTGGAGCAAGCGGTAGCAATCAACCCAACCATCAGCAACGAAATCATCGTAAATAATAATTTTCTCTTCATCTTAGTTCCCCCTGTTGAAGATCTTTATAAATACATCTTGACCCGTTCAATGTGGTTAATTATATATATTCCTATAAGAGTAGTCAACTTAATATTTTGTAGTCTACTAGATGACAAAAAGACCCTGCCCAAAGAGCGGAAACTACAAGGCTACTGATGTCATGGTCAATGAAGCAAGTTTTAAAAAAAGCGGGGCATCCTCTATGAGATGCCCCGCTTTTTAATATATGGTGTATGACCATGAGTTTATCAACTCATGAAAGACCGCTAGTCCGATCCTTATTTGCCAAGATAGGCATTCAGCATCCAGCGATGCTTCTCCAGAGAAGAGATAACGCCCAGTAACAAGTCGCCTGTTGCTTCATCTTCTGCATTAGCCGCAGCTTCCATGCCATCCTTCAATTCTTGCTCCAGCTTCTCGAAGTCGCTAATTACCGCAGCCACCATTTCTTCCGCAGACTCCTTGCCGCTAGCTTCCTCAATGCTGGACAGAGCCAGGGATTCACGCAAAGTAGCTACCGGAGTCCCCCCGATTGTCAACAAACGTTCAGCAATATCATCGATGTAGGTTGCCGCTTCATCATAGAACGCTTCGAATTTCTCATGCAGGGTGAAGAAGTTAGGGCCTTTGACGAACCAATGAAAATTGTGCAGCTTGGTGTATAATACTGTCCAGTTCGCAATTTGCAGGTTGAGTTGTTGCTGCAATACTTGATCCGCTTGAGTTGCTGTTTGATGTGCCATTTGTAATTCCTCCGTTTCAATAAATAAATTAAAATAGATAGTTAGTCTATCTGGTGTGCTGATTTATTAAATTTAGACTAAATCTAAATCCTGATATCATCATACCATCTGTCTAGACAGGTTGCAAGCTTTCAACCATGAACATCCCGTGAAGAATTAGTGAGCTTATAAAAAAAGTCCAAACCGTTATTCCCCGGCTCGGACTGTTGCCATCAGCGTTGCTCACTACGCAAATGCAGCTTGAATTGCTCCAGACTACGCTCCATTTGACGAATGCCTTCTTCCACCATACGACGGTCTACCGCATGCTCCGTATCCAGTTGCGGCTTGCGAGCAGCAGCAAGTGTCTTCTTCTCTTCCTCCCAGTAGGCTTGGCGGCGCTGTATCTCTTTATATTTATCCAGTAAATCGGTAATAATATCGTAAAAGCGCTCATAATCGACAATAATGTCATCCAGGAACCGGTCAACTTCTTCCTTATCATAACCTCTCATTTTCGCATCAAAATCCTTCTCATGGATCGAGAGCGCATCCAGCTTGACTCCTAGCTGGCGAAACAGGCTTTTTTGGTCCTCCAGTTTGCGTGTATACTCATCTTGCATTCCAATCCCTCCGTACTTGCTCATCGTTTAATCCTTTATAATGTAACACATTTGTGACCTCAAATTCACCTATTCCAAACTCACTGTGAAGCAAGCATTCGACAATGTGCGAATTTCTTTTTATAATATGCTTTAGTTGAGTCTAACATTTGGTGGTGAGCGAAATTTTATACGTATTAACTTTCATGGTATCGTTTCTGATTGTTTATTTCCTGATTCCCCCGCTGGGGCGTCTGGCTTTCCGGCTTGATTTTGTAGACAAGCCCCGCGAGGATGTGGAACGCAAGCTGCATCGCCAGCCTATTCCGCTGACTGCGAGCTATGCCATTTTCATCGGCTTCTTCGTATCCTATCTCTTGTTCACGCGTAATTTCTCTTGGGAGACAGGGGCCCTGTTTGCTGGTGGCGTCCTGCTTCTGGCCATCGGTACGGTAGATGACTGGTACAAGACCAAGGGGAAGGATTTCCCCGCGCTGCCCAAGCTGGTTGTTCAAGTGTCTGCGGCCGTTCTCGTCTATGCTTCGGGGATTACCTTTAGTGGATTCGTCAATCCGTTAAGCGGCGATTACGTCTTGCTTCCGGCCTGGCTCCAGTTCATTTTGACAATCCTCTGGATTTTCGGCGTGACTACCGTTATTAATTTCTCTGACGGGCTAGACGGCCTGGCAGGAGGCCTATCGGCCATCTCTGCGGTGACTTTATTTGTCGTCGCTGTCACCAAAGGGCAATCCAATTCAGCTATGTTGTCTATCGCACTGATTGGGGTTACCTTGGCTTACTTACGATATAACAAGGCGCCAGCCAAGGTGTTCATGGGCGATGCCGGGGCTACCTTCCTGGGCTTTATGCTTGCCGTAATTGCCCTGGATGGGGCCTTCAAGCAAGCAACAGTACTATCCCTCTTTATTCCAGTGCTGGCTCTGGGCGTGCCGATCTTCGACAATATCTTTGTCGTCATCAAGCGGATGCTGCAAGGCAAGTCACCATACGTCGCTGATGCCAGCCAGGTCCATTACCGACTACTGCGAGCTGGATTGAATCAGAAACAGGTCGTGATGTTCCTGTATCTGATCAGCACCTGCTTAGGACTGTCCTCGATCATCCTGCTCTTATTACAGGTATAACACGCTTTACTAATCAAAGGCCCACAAGGCATACCTTGTGGGCCTTTGATTCCCTTTTACTTGTGTAACGGTCCGCATTTTGTTTGAAAGCCCGCTTTTCCCTCCAACACATTCACCAGAAATGTCTTGGACGCTTCCAACTTCACTTGAAGGTCTTGTATATGCTTAATTTTATCCGATACAATGACATGCTTCTCCTCATAGGCGGCTTCACTCTCATTGACAAGCAAGCTCAATTCCTGAACCGTAAATCCCACTGACAAAAGAGTCTTCAAATCATCAAGGAAACCCACGATTTCATCATGATATTCGCGGTAATTATTGTCGTCCCTCGTTACTAACTGATCGGGTATCAACTTCTTACGCTCATAAAATCGCAAGGTGGAGATAGGTAATCCCGTTAATTTAGATACTTGATTAGCTCTCATAATGGTTCCTTTCCCTAAGTTATAAAAAGGTGCTTGCTATAAACCTAAGTTCATAGTTCATAATACGATTATGATATCCGGCGACATAGAGAATGTCAAAAAGGTCCGGATCATCCAAAGGAGAGATATCATGTTAGAACAAATTCAAAATAACGATTTTTCAGATATCATCAAAGGACGCCGCTCTGTGCGCCAATATGATGAGAGCATCAAAATTCCCAAAGAAGAGTTAAATGAAATCATAGCTGAGGCAAGCCTAGCTCCCTCCTCTGCTAATATGCAGCCATGGCGCGTTATTGTGGTTCATACCCCGGAAGGTAAAAATAAGCTGCGTCCATTGATGCGGTTCAACACACTGCAAAATGATACTTCCTCCGCGATGCTGATCATCTTGGGCGATACGCAAAGTTATTTGAATGTGGAAGAAATCTATGATGCCGCCGTGCAGCAGGGGAAAATGCCTCAGGATGTGCGGGACAAGCAAGTTCCTCAAATTATGAGCATGTACCCTGAACTACCTAAGGAGATCAAAACGGAAGTCGCCAAAATTGATGCAAGTTTGTTCGCCATGCAGCTTATGCTGGTAGCTCGTGCTCACGGGTACGATACTAATCCGATGGCCGGCTTCGAACAAGATCAAATCGTAAAAGCCTTTGACTTGGATGATGAACGTTATGTTCCTGTCATGGTCCTGTCTATTGGGAAGGCTGAGGTAGAAGGATATGAAACGGTACGATTGAACAGTGAACAAATTACATTCTGGAGATAACACGCCATCCTCGAAAAAATGGACAACCCCCTTGGCATATAGCTATATGCCAAGGGGGTTGTTTACTTACGTCTGTATTTCATTAAGATGGTTTGTTGGTGTCCACAGCCGCCTGAATCTCCTTCGGCTTCTCCTCATCGGTTGTCTCTCCACGCATGCCTTTCTTGAATTCCTTCATCATCGTGCCTAAGCTGCGTCCAAGTTCGGGGAGCTTACTGGGGCCAAACAGTAGCAATGCTGCGATCACTACCAGTAACAAATGGGACGGGCGCAACAAATTTTCAATCACATTTATCACTCCTCGGGCATATCTTTGTGGTCATTATACTACTATTCTTCATTTAATGGAAACCCTTTCTTATTTTCTTCCCCCTTCTCTCTCGCTCCTCCCGAGCTACCTGCTTGCTCTAGAAACCAAAATGGGCGTATGGGCATATGCTGTGTCATCACGTAATCGTAAAGGAGCGAACATCATGAGCGCTTACAGCCTATGGGCTATCATTGCCATTGGACTTGCGTCCAACCTGGATAATGCGGGTGTCGGTCTTGCTTATGGGGTGCGAAAAATCCACATTCCATGGTACTCCAATTTGGCCATTGCCATCATTTCTTTTTTGGCCACTCTGATGTCGGGAATCTTCGGCAGTTGGATTTCCTGGTGGATTCATCCCTGGGTGGGCCGACTGCTGGGTACCATCGTGATTGTAGGAGTAGGTGTATGGGTTCTTCTCCAACCTTTTCTGGAGAAGAAAACAATCCCCGCGGAGAACGAGGCAAATCCGCTTACCCGGCTGTTGCGTAACCCTGAGGAAGCGGATAAAGACAGCTCCAAGACACTGAATCTGGGTGAATCTATCATTTTAGGAATTGCGTTAGCTATGAATGCACTGGCTGGGGGCTTCAATGCAGGCATCACCCGACTCAGCATTGGATATACCTCCTTGGCCGTTGGGGTATTCAGCTACCTCTTACTTGCCTTATGTGCAGGATTCGGACAGAGATTTGCCGCAGAGAAGCTGGGTAACCGGGCAACGGTAATCTCTGGATTGTTGCTCATCTACATCGGTATCCGTCAAATGTTATAGAGCCTCTTGAAAATTAGGACTCCTTTCCCAAGGAAAGGAGTCCTGCTATAATAAGTAAGAGACTTATCAAGGGAGGTCTTTTTAGTGAAATGGTTCACAAATTATGAAAAAGATTTGGAACTGGCATTTAATCAAGCCGAGAAAATCTTGTCCGCAATACCCGAAGAATTCCGCAACCAGGCACTTAACTACCTTGACAGATTTCATGCCCTCAAACGGCCCGGATCACAGAACTACATCTGCTATCTTCTGCCTTTCTGGCTCCAGGAGGCTGCAGGCACCAGGACGGAAGACAGCAAGCGTCTTACGGTGGCCATGATCTTTGTGATGATGTATTACCATCTTATTGATGAAGTCATGGATGAGCCCGAAACGAAGGATAACAAACGTAAATTACCGCTTGCCAACTTGATACAGCTCGAATTTTGGCGAATTTACGCGACGGATTATCCTCCTTCATCGCCATTCTGGAGTTATTACCGCAAGTATATGACCGAGTGGGCTGAAGTCGTTGCTTCCGAGAATGAAAGCGATTTCTTTCAGGAAAACCCCGTACGGATCGCGCACAAGGCTGCGCCGGTCAAACTGACCGTGGTGGGAGCACTCCTGTTAACCGGGCGTGAGGAACGGATCGCTGACTTCGAAACGGCTGTCGATACCGTACTGATGACGTTGCAAATGTTAGACGATTGGGAAGATTGGGAGAAGGATTTACAAGAAGCCAGCTATAACGCACTAATCTCAGCCGTACAGCAGGAACTGCAAATTCCCCCGGAACGCAGACCAACGCCGGAGGAAATTAAGCACGCGCTATACGTCCGGGACATCTTGCTTACATACGCCATTCAGACGGATTATAATACAGCGATCTTAGCCCAAACAGCAGAGGGGTTGCCCCATTTACAGGCCTTCCATGACTACCTGAAACAAAGCCTTAAGGACGGGGCCGAAAGTCTGCAAAAAGAGCGAAATTTGTTGACTCAAGGCGGATTAGCGTACTGGTTGACGAAAAATAGGACTGATTCCTAGCACTTTGTCGAATTTCGTGGTATGATAACAGGGAAATTATAACTATTTTTTAGTAGAAAGGGTGATCTTATGACATCAGGAGCTCTCTTTCAATCACAAGTTGTTGAAAAAGCATGGCAAGATCCTAGCTTCAAAGCAAAGTTGCTTGCCAACCCGAAGGCTGCAATTCAAGAAGCCTTAGGTGTAACTCTCCCGGATCATATCAAAGTTAAAACGGTAGAGGAAAGCGCAGACGAATTCTATGTCGTGCTCCCACCGAATCCGGAGAAAGTAGTAAAGAGTGAAGTAAAGCCCGCAGGAGTATGGTTCTAACTCACAACAAGCTTGTTATAACATCACGAAACGGCAGGGATTGAAGATAAGTTATCCTGTAATTTGTTTCTCCTGGTTTGCAGAGGGAAATCGGATAATAGCTTCTGTCCCTGCCCCTTTTTTGCTAGTAAAAGAAATTTCTCCGTTCATAACCTCTATAATGCGGAACGTTACCATTAGCCCCAAGCCTGTTCCCTTTGTTTTATTAGAGAAATAAGGTTCACCTAATCTTGCCAGCACTTCCTCATCCATGCCTTCCCCATTATCCTTAATATGAATAATCACATTCCCTTCCTCTTCATAGCTCCAGATTTGAATCTCACCCTGGCCACTTAGCGCTTCAATACTGTTCTTGATAATATTAATAAACGCCTGCTTGAACTTGGAAGAGTTACCTCGTACATATAAATTGTTTGGAATTTGTACCGTAAGCTTGCCCCCTTGTAAATTAGCAAGGGGAATAAGTATTCCTTCGATATGTACAAATTCGGCAAGGATGTTCAAATCGGTCACCTTCCCACCCTCTGGTTTGGCAAAGGTTAAGAAATCCGTAATGATGGCCGAAGCGCGATCCAGCTCCTCCAATGCCATATTAAGAAACACCTTGTCCGAACTTTGCTGCTTCTCGACAAGCAATTGCAAGAAACCACGGGTGACCTGCAATGGATTACGAACCTCGTGTGCCACAGAAGCTGCTAACTCACTGATAATTTCCATCTTCTCGGAACGCTGTAGCTCATTATTAAACATCTCAAGTTGCTTGGAGTATTCGACAACCTGCTCATGATTCGCAACAAAACGTCTACTCAATATAATAATTAATGCCCCTAAGAAGCAAACGATCCCCAGCTTCCACAAGAACAAAGTATAATATCCTGCAACATAGTAGAACCATATTAATTCCCCTACACTAAGAAAGGCAAAAATTAAGAAACCCGTCAACAAAATAACTGCCTCTTTATTCCCCTTGATAACATTAATGGTTAAGTTACCTGCTAGAATAAGGAATTGAGCAATCATGATAAATCCCATAATTTGAACCGTAAATACCGTGTAGAGCGTTACAAAATTATTGCCCGACAACTCATTAATAAATAGCAGTAGTAAACAAAACAACGAGTAGGCGACAAGGAACTTACGCGATTTTCGAATTAAACCATAGTAACCTGCACCAAATATCTGTTCAAAGAAATAAGTAAGTGAAGGCAGCAAGCTAAACAGAGCTAAATCAAACACTATCATTAATAGACTATCTGCGATTGCGTAATCAAACAGCCAGAAGACGAAGGCTGTGTATGTAAGTACCAGCAAGCCACTTGAAAATATAACTCCACAGAGGGAAACCCACATTGGTATATTCACGTACTTCAGAAAGAGGGAACAGAACAGCATAATGGCCGCAATAAATACTAATGTACTTCCTACAACCAAGTCAGTAATATTATCTCTGACAAACTTCTTCATCAATCCTTGATAGTCACCAATTTTAACTGGAGCAAAAAGGCCTATCTTATAGGTCGCAGAAGATACCCCTAGATACACCGTTTGTTTTGAATTCTCAGCAGTGATTGGAATAACCACGTTGTTAATTCCGTAGTTGGATTGACGTTGCAGTTCATAAATCCGATCACCATCTAAATCTACAACAATATGTCTAGCATTTATTTTCTCAATAAACATAACCTGTGTGTTATCGATCAATTCAGGCAGTTGGAATTTAATCCATTGTGACATGGATGGACTGGGTTTCTCTGGAATATCCCCATCAGCTTTGACTTCACTCCATTTAGCCGTCTTCTCAAGTTGCTCCATGCTAATATTGGGGTTGAACTCCTCCGTCCAAGCCACCTGCCATTCGTCTATAAGAACAGTATCGGATTTGGGGTCCTCTGATCCTAAGAATAGAAAAACACAAACTGCCCCCAGCAGTAGCACGAAAAAAACTATAATCCCCTTAGTCAAAGCCTTCATACAGCACCTCTGTAATTAAGATGAGAAAACCACTTACAATTTTCCCTTCAGGAAGCCGTATCGTGGTGAGCGGGCAGCAGCTATTTAGCATACAAAGAACTGCCAACACATACCATTCGATATAACTTCGCAAAAACCTTCAATTATATGGTAAATACGATAATATTTTAGCTTTTTAGCAACAAAGCTATTTTACCGTTTCTAACATGATTTATCTATGAATCTTTTGGAAAAAATGCTTAATCCAACTAGAAGAGAACCTATAACTCCCTGTACTCCTAAGAAGTGTCCACTTAAAAAAACCTTGAAAGGCTTGGAGCCAATCAAGGTTAAGCAATTACTAATAAATCGCTATGGGTCCGTAAGGACCCTCGAAAATTTCTATTTTCGTCTCAAAAATATCGGTCAGGATTTCAGGCTGCATAACCTCTTGCACGGTTCCAAAAGCGGCAATACGTCCCTTTTTCATAGCGCAGATTCGATCAGAATACTTGGCCGCAAAGTTAATATCATGCATTACAGCCAGAATGGTTCTACCAAATTCACTGGCGGCAAGCCTTAAATGCTCCATCATCAGAACAGATCGAGCCACATCCAGATTGTTCAGAGGCTCGTCCAGCAGTACGTATTCCGTCTCTTGGCATAACACCATGGCTACGTAGGCTCTTTGCCTTTGCCCCCCGGACAGTTCATCCAGGTATCGATTCTCCAGATCAGTTAATTGTAAGAAATCAATATATTTAGAAATGATAGCTTCATCTTCTTGGGTCAGTCTGCCTTGGGAGTAAGGAAAACGTCCAAACCCGGCAAGCTGTCTAACCGTAAGTCTGGTGACAAAATGATTTTCTTGCCGTAGGATCGTCAGAATTTTGGCTAAGTCGCGTGATTTGGATGTCGAGACATCCATATGGGCCACCTGAATTTGACCTTCATCCAGATTCAGTAGTCTTCCGATCATTAACAAAGTGGTTGATTTGCCAGCCCCATTGGGACCGATCAAAGAAGTCAAACCCGCTTTGGGTATTTCTATATTCAGAGGTCCTATTTCCACACCATCCGCATATTTCTTCCTCGCATGATTGATCTGTATCATAAGGCACCCTTCCTTAGTATCACGATTAAAAAGGTGATTCCACCAAACAGTTCAATAAGGATTGACACTACGCCTTGGGCATTGAAGACATGGTACATCATAAAGTAAGCGCCCGTCAGGATTAAGAAGCCTATGGCTAAAGACATTGGAAATAGGTATCGATGATCATAGGTTGGAACAGCTTGATAGCTTAAGGTGGCAACCAAAAATCCAAAAAAGGTAAGCGGTCCAACCAATGCGGTCGAAATGGCCATCAGCACCGAAACCAGAATAAGCGTATAAATAACGTTTACTCGGGGGTTGCCGCCCAGCGTAGTAGACACATCCTGGCCCAGAGACAATACATTTAGCCTTCTTGAATTGGCAAACAGCAGCAGAGCCACTATAATAACTGCCGGGATGACAAAAGGAAAATAAGCCGCATCCGCGTGGTTGACGGAAGCAAACAATCTGGCCTGCAAAATATCAAATTCAGATGGTGCCAGCAATCTTCTCATAAAAGACGATACCGACCTTAGCCCTGTGCCAAGGATAACGCCCACTAACAGCATGAGCTGTAAATTGCCGTATTTCCCTGAGAGCAGCCAACCATACAGGATCAGGCACATCAAGACCATAGCCGCAACCTGAATGGCAAAGGACTCTATACCGCTAAAATTCACAAGGGCAGCGGTACCGAAGAAAAAAATTGTGCTGGTATGAATGGTTGAGTAAATCGCTTCAAAGCCTAAGAGCGATGGAGTAATGATTCGGTTGTTCGTAATCGATTGGAAAGCAACCGTTGACAAGCCTTGACACACTACAGCAACTAACATGGCAACAAGAGCTTCCACCCGTCTTGTCACAACGGGGATGAAAGAAGGAGAAGTTACAGGCACCGGATTGTTATACACTAGAAGTCCATATGAAGATAACGCGCCCAAGGCAATTAATGCTGCCAGCAGCAGCCAATAATGCCGTTCTTCTTTTCTCGTACGAAAAGCTCTGGCTGATCTCTGCTTATTGCTACTAACTACTAATTCGCTCATCCTAGTCTCCCCCTTGACCGTCTTTGTCTCAGCAAAATAGCAATAAAGACGACTGCTCCCACGGTTCCAAGAATCAAAGAGACTGGCAATTCAAACGGCATAATAATCGTTCGGGAAATAATATCGCAGATTGTAATGGTACCCATCCCGATCAAGCACACCCAGGGCAGATTACTCCTCAGATCATCGCCTCTGAACATGGACACAATATTGGGAACAATCAATCCCAGGAACGGCAAGTTCCCAATCACCGCCGCCACAATGCCTACCGCTAGCGAAATCAGACATGTGCCAAAGAGAACTATTCGGTTGTAATTCACCCCAAGATTGGTTGCTACATCCTCTCCAAGTCCAACTAAGGTCAACTTATTAGCATAAAAAAAGACAAGCACCGTAACGATCACAATAAGCCACAAATATTCATATCTCCCTACCTGAATCGGCGCGAAAGACCCGACGAACCAATTCTCAATACTTTGGCTTGCCTGGAAGACGAGTCCAACGAACGTGGAAAAGGCAGAAATTACAGCGCCAAGCATCAGTCCAATAATCGGGACAATTAATGATGAACGAAGCTTAACTCTTCTTAAAAATGCAAAGAAAATCATCGTCCCCACAAAAGAAAAAAGGATCGCGCCCGTCATTCTCAAGGTTAAAGAGGGGGCCGGAAATAATAAATAAACCGCAAGCAGCCCCAACCCCGACCATTCAATCGTTCCCGTGGTGGTTGGCTCAACTAGACGGTTCTGAGTAATCAACTGCATGACGAGTCCGGCCATCGACATGGCCGCCCCGGTAAGCATGAGAGCAATGGTTCTTGGTACACGAGTAATGAAGAACATTTCCATGCCATCCGCTTGTCCCCGAATATCATATACTCCGGTGAACAGGGATAAGATGCCCAGCAGGATAACAGCTAGAACCGTTAATATAAAAGGTATTGTCCATATCTGGTTATGCTTATGACGTTGGGGTTGAGAATTCTCAACCCCGGTCATATTCGGTATAGAACTGTTCGACACTTTGGTTATACCCCTTTACTTAGCTAAAGCATCTGCAAGGTTTTCAAACAACTCTATAAAAGTCTCAATGGATTCATTGGTGTAGGTGTCTTTAGGAGCATAGACAATCCGTTCTTCTGTAACCGCAGTTGTGTTCTTAAGAGCAGGCGCATTATCAATGACATCCTGGGCCGGAACGGCTTCGGTTTCTGAAGAGATCGAAGCATCACGATCCAATACGAACAACCAATCCGGATTGCTTTGGGCGATGGCTTCTACCGACACCTCATCCCCCTGGTGATCCGCTGTAGCACCTTCCACCTCTAACACCGGAGCCCAGCCGAAAATGTCATACAATGGTCCCCAGACGCGTCCGGAATGAGGGGCAGAGAACCCGATATTTCCGCCAGAAACGACGACGCTCATCACTTTATCCGTTCCATTGTAGGCAGACTTTGCATCCTCCAAGGCTTGATCAAAAGCAGCTACCAGTTGCTCGGCTTCTTTGTTCTTATCAAAAATTTTTCCCAAGTTTATTGTAGAATCCTTAAATCCATTGACCAGGTTCTCACCCGGTGTAGCAGCCTTCTCGGATACATCAAAATTCAAATCAATCACGGCTGCATTCGGCACAAGCTTCTTTACATCTTCATAAAAGTTACCAAATCTTTGACCGATAATAACCAACTCCGGATCTGCTGCTGCGATTAACTCCAGATTCGGTTCACGATGATTACCGATATTTTGAACGGATTCATCCGTGACGTACGGCGAGTCAGCAGGCATAACATCCTTCGGAACAGCCGCTAATTTCACATCCCAGCTAGCCAGCGTCTCGAAAGTTCTGCTATCCAGTGCAACGACATTCTTAGGATTGACAGGAACCGTAACCGTACCATGAGCATCCGTAATCTCCACCGTAGCAGGCGTAGTTACCGCTTCACTTCCAGTATCGCTAGTATTAGCATTAGTGTTAGCAGGCTGTGATGCTTGATTAGCTTCTTTATTTGAATTCGAGCAAGCTGCCAGCACTAACACCAACAGAGCCATCATCATTATCAACTTTACAGAAAAAGACCTCTTCATATCACATATCCTCCCCAGAATATAAGTTTTCTCTAATCGTTAATCCGCCGATCAGGCGTTTCACGTACTCCCTAATTGGTCGATTCTTATCCTCCCAGCCTTAAATGGTAATGATAATCATTTTCAATAGAGCGCTCTGTCGGTTAGTATAGCCGCTAATGATATGAAAATCAAGACTTCTGAGGGGAAAATCTCAGGCGAAAGTGAGTTTGGGTAGAGAGGAAAGCAGCTTTCAGGCTGGGGATGAGATATAAATTAGGGAAGATGAAACAAGCCATAGTGATGGGGGCTTGTTTAGAGCGGGCGTTGGAGTGAGGGCGTTAAGCAAAAGTGATAATTAGAGCGATACTTAGTAGTGCAGTTAGTCCTCCGCTTGCACTACCTTAGGGTTTCAACTTCATCCTCCAAACTAAACGTTCCATCGGCGTTCTTTACTCCCCATTGCTCAACACCACCAGTTGCACCTTGTTTCACCGAATTATTTTTTCCAAGTTACTGAAAATGTAATGGGAGCTTCTTAGCCGTTGAATAACGTACCTCTTTGTTTATTTTTGAGCAATTAATGATTGATTTCTCCCCCTCCCACAACCAGACTTTCACCAGCTAAAAGATGGGGGTTTCTCGATACGCTAGAAAAGAAAAACCTTGAAAGACACGAAGCCAATCAAGGTTTCTAATGAAGAACTCTGAGTCTCCCGGCCACAACAAGCCAGAAACTCAGAGTTTTTCATTAGAGCAGAATAGTTTAGTGTATTGGAATAAATTGGAAATAAAATTATTTTAATTACTGGCCTATACAGTATAATGAGATTGAGATGTACTTACAGATTGTTTATTCTTGAGTAATAATCCCCTCTAGTTACCTGTACTCGGCTCTAAACTTTTATATCTTCTGAATTACTATTTCACACGAGCCGTCTTCTAATGAATTAAATTCATCGTAATGCATATGGGTTTCAATAGGCACTTCATCTTGTGCTAAAGTAAGGAGGTGTTTCGCTAATGATTGAAGCCCTTCCTTATTGGCTCTAATCACTATCGAATTCACATTATTATCTGCTTGAATAATAAAGTTATCCTCCCAAACAATTTCGAGACCATTATCTCTTGAATATGTTGGAATTTGCATTTTTATTTCCATGTTAATCCTCCAAATAGATATGCAGATTTTGCTGCACTTTCATTTTTCCTGGTTTACTTGGATTAGGAACTAATGTTTCAAAGTTCATATGTGGTCCCCCTCCATGTTTACCAAGTATATCAGTATCTCCCATTCTAACAACTCTCGTTCCATCTGTAGATACAAACCGTCCATTTCCCATATCCTTATATTCTGACCCTAGAAACTGTTCCGCTTTCCCAAGAGCATCATTTGTCTTTATCTTCATTCCGTCTTTAAGGCCAAGCTCGCTAAGAGATTTACCCTTAACACCACTTTTGACCCCTTTGCTGCTCCCGCCGCCTAGCCCGCCTGCCATCCCAATGGCAAGCAAAGCAACATATTCAGCCTCTTTTGATTCGTAAAATGCATCTACGATCTGTTGCTTTGCCCAGGTTGCTGTACCTTCATTATTCTTATATGCACTGGTTCCTGTCAAATGATCATATAAATAATTATACTGATTTTTCCCCATATAGGATTCAAAATTGTAACGGTCCCATATGAAATCCTTATACACTTGATAATATTTATTTTTCTTACTAAATTCCGACTTTTCTCTAGCCTCATCCAATAGAATTAAAAGTTCCTTACCCTCGTAAGTGTCCCATTCAAAATAACCTGAAGGGTCAATATATTTTAGCGGGTTATTACTCACATAAGAATACCGATTCAAGCTCAGCGGATTATCGATACTTCCCTCATATGGGTCTTTAGACACGAATCTACCGGCATTCGGGTCGTACCAGCGGGCGCGAAGGTATTGCAGGTCGGTGGTGTTGTCCCAGTATTCGCCGGAATAACGGAAGATGTTTGGTACGGTCTCTTCCTCCGTTTCTGGGTTGCCCCAAATGTCGTAGGTATACGTATTGAGTTGGTTGCCTTGGCTATCGGTCAACCCCACGACATCCCCATGACCATTCAACTGGTAGTATTGCACTCCGCTGGTCGCTTGATCGATGCGGGACCACAGGCGGCCGTTGAGATCATAGATATAGGTATAGCTAACGCTAGATATGCCGCCTTTCACATCGGCCTCAGCGATTAACTTGGCTTCTTCATCATAATAATAACGGGTCCGCTGATCACCTTCTACTCGTTCATATAGCAGACCGTCGCCATTATACGTATAGCTTACCTCCTTGCCGTTCTCCAGCTTCACCTTTGTTAGCTGGTTCAGACTGTCGAAGGTGAAGTTCGCATTCGTCAGACCACGCAAAGTACGTCCTTCTACATGCTGTATATTTCCACGTTGATCATAGGTGTATTTCTTGTTCCCGTTAAGTCCGCTTTCCTGTTGAATCCGGTCAAGCGGGTCATACGTGAAGGCATCTGCCGCTCCATTTTGCGTTCTACCCGTAATATTCTTATTCCGATCATACTGGTAGGTGAACGTGTGCCCGTTAGCTATGCTTAGAGAGGACAATGCATAGGTCGCTTCTGTAACCGTGGCTTCTCCTGACAAACTAGCATCAGTTGCATCGTTTACGCCAGTTGTATCAGCATCTGGGTCCAACTCCCCGGCTAGGCTGGCTGCTCTCTTCGTGCGAGCCATAGCTCCGGCATCAATTGTCATTCCGGTCAAATCATAGCCATCATAGCTGTAGGAGGTGCTTGGACCATTGCCTGATGCGCCTTGTTGTAGCAGACCATTGGCTTGATAATCAAAGGTCATGCGATCCAGAACCCCACCAGCGAACGCAGCGGAGGATGAGCCAGCAGTACCTGCGGCAGACCTGCTTGCTCCCGCTGCCCCTTGGACAACCTCCAGAGCGCTGACACGGTTCATAGGATCCACCGTATAGCTTGCTCCGGTAGCTCGCCCTGAAGCATCGGTGAACGTGTAACCCGTTCTCAATTGCTTATTGTAGTTGTAATCAATCCGTGCTCCGTCTGGATAACGTATGCTTGTCAGTGCACCATCGTTTGGATCATAGCTGTAGGTCGTGCTGCCCGTTCCGTCGGTCATGCCGGTGCGACGTCCCATAGCGTCATAGGTGTACTCTATCGTTTGATCCGGTGCTGTAATCTTCGTCAGCCCATTATCTTGATTATATTCATAGTTGGTAAATTGACTGGCATGATCCAGATATTGAATGAGGTTGCCCCTTGAATCATAGAAGAAAACCTCGGCCAATCCCTGTTCATTGATTTGACGAGTCAATTGACCAACCTCGTTATACTCTTTCCCCACAGAAGTCCCATCCGGGTATTCAATCTTGCTCAAATCACCGGCCAGGGTATAAGTATACTTGGTCACACGCTGCTCAGGGTCCGTAATCGCAATCACCCGACTAAGCGCATCTACCTGATACGTGGTCTGTTGCCCATTACCGTCCGTCACCGTGACCGGATTGCCCTCCAGATCGTAGGTGCTTTGCTCCAAAGCTATAAATGCTCCGCCCTTCGATTCTTCCACAGCCAGTGTATTCCCTAGCAAATCCAGCTTTTCACGAAGCTGTACCCCGGCAGGGTCCTTGTAGGTCACCGTGCGGTTCACCATATCGTATCCCGTCTCATCTTGCGAACCATCGGCATACAGGGCCTTGATTTGGCGGCCAAAGCCATCATACGCAAACTTCGTGTTATTCTGCTCGGCATCGAGGTGCTGAGACAGGTTGCCCGCTTCATCATAGGTGTACTCAAAAACAGCCTCATCCACGACCTGCTTCACCAATAGACCAAACGGACTGTATTGCTCCACGGTTGTAATGCCTTCTGGCCCGGTCGCTGTCACCGTATTGCGATCGTCATCGTATGCCACCGTCATCGTACTTTGGTCGCTGTACAAGGTCTGGAGCATCCGTCCTAATCCGTCATACGTATAAGTAGTAACAGCCCCAGCTTCATCCTCTGCTGTGAGCAATTCCCCTGCCTTACTATACGTGAAATTTTGTTCCGCCTCAGTCACATTGCCGTTGACGGCATGGACGAGCATGGATTGCTTCGTTAACAGTTGCTTCCCGTACGGTGAAGCGTACGTATAACTCACCGTGTTCGTACGTGTGTCATCCTTCACCTTCACCGTAGACGGATTACCGGAAGCATCATAAGTCCAATCTGTCTGAGCTAACAGCTTGCCACTTGCGCTGTTCTCTCTCACCGCCACCTGCAGCGTACTCCCTTGGGCATTATATTGATAACGCTCTATTCGCTTCTGCGCCGCACTAACCTTGTTCTGAACCTGCTGTGGCAAAGACCAGAAATAGGGAGACGTAGAATTCGTATACGTATAGGCTGCTTCCTGGCCTGTACTCCAATTCTCGGACAGCACCTGCCCCAGTTCATTGTATTGATAGGTGGTCGTTAAAGGCGAAGACTCGCTTCCCCCTTGCTGATAACTCTCTGTCACCTGAACCGGAAGATTCCAGTCGACTTGAGCATCATAACTATATTGCTGTTTATACGTCGTGGAGGCTTCTGCTGTTTGCTGTTCATCCAGGTAAAGGAGATCAGGCTGTGCACTTCCTCCAGAAGCCTTACGAATCTTCAATGTATTCGTGGAATCCGCTTCAACTACTGTCGTCGTCCAGACTGCAGCTTGTCCATAGCTGTTCAAATCTTCCCCCGAATAAGTGAATTCAGCCGGGTGAAGAGCAACATCTCCCTGTGGCGTGGAATAAAGATTCTTACGTTCCTTGGCCTTAAAGACAAAATCCGTAGCATATTCGCCAATTTGCTTGCGAGCCGGGGTATAGTCCAGTTCCGTTGTCCCCGAAGCCGGATGAATCACGCGTAGCAATAAGGCCGAATGCTTGACAGGCTGAAGGGTTTCCTGATCCTTTAAAGCAGCCAGAAAGTTGTAACGGGACTCGGGGTAATAGTAAAAATACTTTGTACTCCGCCCCAGTGCATCCTTCACTTCGCTCAAGATGGGTTGCTCATCATCTACTGCGGTAACATACTCCACTTTTCGCTCGGTTCCGGTTTGAGATACGGTAATCCGTCCCGCCGCATAAGTGAAGGCGAGTTCCTGTCCGTCACTATTTTGAATACTGGACAGTACCGTTGCCCCATTCGCTCCCGTAGTGTAGCGCAATTCTATGCGGTTCCCATAGTTATCCGTCATCAGAATAAGATGACCGGAAGTGCTGAAATAATATTGGTAGCCATTTAATACGGACAGCTTCAGGGTACTCGTCAGTCCCCCGACCGTTTGGGTTCCATCCGTTGCCAGAACGACGTCCCCCCAAGGGTAGCCTTGCAGCTTCAAGTCTTCTGTAAGCTGATAACGGCCGATGCCAGGAAAGTCCAGAAGCTGCTTGCCTTCCCGCTCCTCCACGAAGGGAAATGCCCATCTCCAGCCCCGACCCAGCGCGGAATCCTGCTCTTCCCGGCGAGCCTTCGTCTGGTTGACATATGCTCCATTCTCTAGAGCAACCCCAATCTCCTCGCTGGCTCGGCTACTGTCGTAGATGCGAGTCAAGGTAAAAGACAAGGCACCCGGCAACGTGAGGTCCGCAATACGGAGCCTTACGTCCCCGGTAGAGGCTGCTACAGCATCCTCACCATATCCCAGTTGATAAAGAGAGGCGTCATCCTTAAGCGATAGCTGCTCAATAGCGACTTGATCATAGTCTGTAGCGGCTGCAGAGGGCAGCTCAGCCAGCCCTTCGCTCCTCTGAGGCGCAGTATCTGGTAGCAGGCTCGACTCAGAAGATAACCTGGTGAGTTCCTGCTCGATATGGCGTACGGGCTTATCGGTGACGATGGCCGACTCATAGCCCTCTTTTCCCCCCTGTAGTGCCTTGTATATTTGATAGAATGTATATCCTTGTGATAATTGCTCATCCATCCAGGCTTCACTGACATCAAATTCCTTCATGATCCCGGAAATCGTGAGAATATCGTTCTGAATCGCATTCCGTTCAGCCATCTGCTTCGTCGTCTGCTGCTCCGTCCCTGCACCGAAGGATACGGTTTGAAACATCCCCGTTCCGATCAGCGATAGGGATAATACCAGCCCCATGACCTTCTTCCACATGGTTAGATCCCTCCGAAAGTTTATATTCGCTCATTCACGTTAGTACGTCTTTTCGTGTTCCTCAAGCTCGCTGCATTAGCTGTATTATTGGAATGGAAAGACCTTCTTCGTACGATATTGCAAATTTCCTTTAGTATCGTATTCATAAATCAGCTTATCTCCCGTTGGGAATACAATCTGCGTCAACCGACCATCGGGATAGTAATCGTATGCAGCCTCAGGGGCCAGTGTCATGATGGAGACCATGAATTGAAGTTCAAGAGGCAGGGCGTTCTTCTCGGATAGCTTCAAGTAATAGGCTTGTCCAGCTTCCAGGTCCACCTCCAGTACCGTATGATCAATCCCGAATGATTCATCCTCATCCTCCGTAGAAGCCAAAGGATGGAGCAGATTCGGCTCGCTATACAATGTTATAACCGGGTCAAGGGTCATGCCGCTAAATTCCTTGGTAGCAAAGCGGTAACGTCCCGCCTCAGGGGCCAGGAAGCGGTAATATCCGTCTTGTCCTGCTCCTTTGTATACATAAAGCACCTGACGGTGTGGCAATTCTTCAAAGATATAATCCTGTACATCCACGAATTCAAAATTGCGATAAGGTGCGGTAAAAAGTACCGAATTCAATGAACTTGTCTTCAGCTCTATCGTCCCGCCAGCAGGAATATTATACGAGGTCGCGGTCTGCTCCCCTTCACGCACAACAGTTCCACTAGCATCCAGGATGGTATAGTCGAAGTATCGACCTCCGGATAGGCTCGCGTTAGTGATCAGCTTTTCGGCAAAGCTGCTATTATTCTTGAACCCGATCCGATCATCCGGCTCCAGCACTCGCTTCAATAACGCAGCCTCTAGGCTTGGACTAGCCTGGAACGCCTGACCATAAGTGAAGGTCACGGGTCTGTCCGTTGTCACCGTTATGACGGCTTGACTACCGGCGGGAACGGAGAGGTTACCATCCTGATCGAAATTCGCCTTGTCCACGGCCCCGCTTGGCAGGTAGATCGCATAATCATACAGCGAAGCTTGACTTGCCTGTGCATCGCTGCTCAAGGTTTGAGTGTCTGGCTGCAGATTGGTAAATACGTAGCTTTCATTTTTGCTTAAAGTCACCTGATGATTCTCCGGGTTCCCCCCTGGTGTGCCTGTAAAGGCCGTATACACGCCACCGAATGTGATTGAAGCCGTGAGTGGAGTAACGGTGATGGAGTACCCTGCGGATACCTGTACGGAAGAATAACGATTGGAACCCTCACTATACAGAGTGCCATCCGGGCGATAGATTGCATAAGAGAACGGTACGCTAGCGGAAGCATTACTATACAAGAATTCCATTTCACCGCTGATATTTTTATAGGTATAAGACGATCCTGGCATTACACTCGCGCGAAGCAAGGCCGGATGGGTTGCAGGTGTTACGCTAATGGCATCCGTATAGGAGATCGTGATTGCACTTGTAGATTGGCCCGTGATGATTGCGTAGCCACCTGCTGGAATCACAACGTTCCCCGTGTCCTCAAAGCCCACGCTATGCACGCTACCATCATCGTCATGGACCGCCACATCAAAATGACCGCCTAAATCGCGTGCATTGCTATTGATAGTGATGTTTTTGGAGCCACGATTGGCAAACTGATAGGACTCCCCAAAGCCAACAAGTTGCTTGGAAATCGCTTCGCCCGGCTTGTCCTGCCAAGAAAACAATCGATAATTGGCACCAAAAGTGACGGGAGCGGAGACAGCCGTAACTACAATGGAATTGCCGCCTGATACTTGCGGATCAGTGTAGGTGTTGGCCTTCTTGCCCTGCTGTGTTCCGTCCGGATAATATTCCACCCAATCAAACCGATTACCAGAGCTGGCATTGGTTCTAAGCGTACGAAGTTTAGTTGTAATATTGCGGAATTCATAGCTCTCCCCTTGCGAGAGCGTCACTCGGAAGTGCGAGGGCTCACTGCTAGGTTCAGCCGTAAAGTCATCCGTATAATCAAAGGTGATGTCCGCCGCACCTTGCACCGTAATAATAGCAAAACCGCCTGCTGGCAGTCTTGGCGTGCTGATGGCGTCAAACCCCTGCGAATAATAGCTGCCATCGGCCGCATAGACCGTGTAGTCGTAAGAGCCCTCTACCTTTCTCCCATTATTGTTCACCGGATTGGTCAGGGTCCCATGGTTAGTGAATATATAGGAGGTTCCCGGAGACAGGGTCACTCGGCTAATCGCATCATCCCCCCGATCTCCTCCCATGAAGGTACGATAAGGTGCCCCTACCCGAAGCGTATTTTCGGTAATCAAAGTAAGCACGACATATCTGCCCACAGCCACCTGCGGCATTGTAGAAGTGTTGCTGCCTCTAGAGGTTTCTGTACCGTCTTCGTTGTATACGACGTAATCGAATTTATCCTTGGTTGTTCCGGAGTGCTCTACCCGGTCCGCCTTGGTTCCTACATTGGTAAATATGTAACTTTCGCCCTGTGATAAAGAGATACTGTCATAAGCAGGTTCGTCCGTCTCATAACCATAGAAGCCTTCGTATGGAACAGCGACCGTAACGGGCTCATCCGAAGCTCCAGTCAGGATGATAGTATCTCCTACACTGAAGCTAGGCTTAGCAGAAACCTCAAAGCTAGATTTCTCCAAAGTGTCATCTTCCTTATAGACCGCGTAATCGTATCGTTTTCCGTTCGCCGCGGTCGCATCGCTCATAATTGACCGGGAAGCGTAGGCCTGATTGGAAAATAGGTAGCTTTCCCCCTTGGACAATGTCTTCTTAAGCAGAGCAGGAACCGGGGAATAGGAATACGTCAGCTCTGGACTGAAGCTGACGGTCAAGGGCGAGGTATAATCCACGGTGATTACTGTGGTCCCACCCTTGCTGTATACGCTGGCACTGCTGGTATGGGCCATGTCGTCAGTACTCACTTTGCCATCGGCATTGTAGGCAACGTAATCATAGCGGATATCGTTGGTAGATCTGGCATCCGTCGTCACGGATACAAGCTTGTTCGTATCATTGGTGAACTGTACACTTTGGCCAGGATAGATCACCAGCTCGATTTTGTCGGCCATCAAATAAACGCTATCCGTCACCGTCGTATACGCAGCCTCCGTCACCGTTGGCTGGGCCGCTAAGAACGATCTGCCAGCTACAACGTCCGCCACAGACCGATACACCGCCGCCGTCGGAATTGCTGCTAACTTGGGCGCCCCCACCGCTAACTGTGGCGCCACACCCAAGCTGCCAAGCCCCAGAACTAATGCCAGGCAAGTTAGCAGCGCTTTCTTGATCCTCATACACTTTTCCTCCATTTCCATATTCCGTATTTTGCTTACACCCCCTTTATCGGAGATTCAAAATAGTTGATAAATAGGGATTATGAACCAATAAAAAAATCCAACTTCTTTGTTCAACAGGGACAAGCTCTAAAAAAAGAAGCCCTAAATTTAAATTTAGGGCTCCCTTTAACTGATGTAACGTTCTAGGTTTCGTAATAATCCATATGTGTTATATTTCTAATCAAAAAAATTAATAACCCTAGGATCATCAATTGGCTTTAAATCCTCAACAAACTTTTGCTCATAAAGTTTTTCAACAGTTAGGTATATACACTCTCTACTAACCTCTTTAACTAGTACTAGATTAGGCTCGATGGAGTAATACCCATACTCTTAAAGTTCACTCTTAAAATCTTGCTGTAGCCTAACAAGATAATAAAATCTAAGATTATAGACCTTGTTAGAAATTTTTACATAAATGTCGTTTCTATATCCCTTGTTAATAGCTTCAAATTCAGCTAAATCGGTATTGTCAGTAAAAATTATTTTAAGATCTACCATGTATTTTTCTCCTTTCGAACTATTTAACTGGTGTTAGAACCCTATTATTGACATTCTGTGGTGATAGAAGAGACCTTTACCCCAAAAATCCAGTACAATGATATCAGAATATGTATAAATCGATATCAAACTCAGCTTGTATTTCATTTGCAAATGATATTGTGTGAGAATCTAAATACACCGATGGTGATTGATTTTGCTCAATTCTTATTACAATACAGAATTTATAATCCACCTTATGAATTTGTTTTAAGTGAATCAAGTTCTTTTTTTTATTTTCTATAAGAGATATTAACTTTGACAATTGTTTATTAATATCAAGTGAAGGTTCATATCCCGTACTAACAGACCATGCTGTTTCCTTCCTATAAAGATTTTTATTCTCTACTTTATCACCTTTTGAATAGTATTCAGTTGGCCTAATTTCCAAAATATTAGAAATGTCATTATTAGTGAAATCTTCACCGATTATGACAAAATCAACTTTTATGTTCGTAACATCTAGCATAGCTTCATGCTTCTCCTTTTTTAATCTTTAATGTATCCCTGTTGGAATTCCTTCAATCTATCGGCCTCTTCACCTTAATTGGTTAAAACCCCGTAGTTTGATTCAATTTACAAGGTCTATGTACCCCCGCCAAAAAAGAAACCTTGAGAAGCATAAAGCCAATCAAGGTTAAAACAGTACTAATTCTTATATATAATTTATTAAGCCACAAATTAATTTACTGATTAGTTTATCAAAACTAATCCTATCTGTTAGATTTTGCTTCATAATTTAAAAAATCACCAATGAATTCTTTCACAACTGCTTCAAAAACTTCAATTGGAACATATTCTACGCCAGTCATGTAGGGAAATGAAACCTCATCATTATATATCCCGTCGTTGTCCCAAGAAATTTCAATCTGCTCGCCATTCCTTCTAAAGTAAATCCCAGGTAAGTAAGACCCTCCCCTACTAGAAATCCATGAATGCTTAAACTCCCAATCTTGCTTTGCGCTAAACCACTCATCAAACTCATCATCATTATCTGAATTTAATTCGCTACTATTTATCAATAATTCTAACGTAGTTTTACCATTGACAGGTAGAGGGAATTCCTCATCATGTAAAATATTATTTAGGTTCTGACTTATCCAATCTACTAAATAAATTAAGTTCCATTCATAATTACATTCTTGATTATTTCTTAAGAATCTACAAAGTTCTTTCCCATTTACCCAAAGTTCAAATACTCCCCATGAGTTACCGATAATTCCTATTTCATCATAGGGGTTGTTAGTACACTCATATTTTATTGAAAAAACTTGACTGTTACCAAATCCTCTCAGACGATCCACCTACTTTTTTGTTCATTTCCACCTGATTATTCATCATTTTCTTAACACATCCCAGTTAGGTAAAGTGTTACTTTCGTTTGCACCACTGATGTAAACCTTATAAATTTCATCAGCCTGCTTTATTCGGCACTGAGTAGGGGGGAGAGAAAGACCTCGAAGGAATATACACCCAAGGTCTCGATTATTATTTATACTCAATGTAATAAAAATTGCGCCAAATCTACTCGCTATTTATTCATAAAAAGTTCCATTGACTCTGAAAGAAATCCAAGTTCTTCTTGGAGATCATTAATCTTATTTTGTATCTTCTGTCTACATTTTTCTTTCATTTGCCCCTCCATTTTCGATACCATGGATGAGAGTATAATAAAAGCGTGTCTACTCACTTCAAAATTGCCCTCAGTTAGCAGACCAGTAATAAACTCAGCATGCATTGAACAATCAAATGATTCTAGAGCATAAAGTAAAGTACCTCTAGAACCTAAAGTTTTTGGGCTGTTTAACATACTCAACAGTGGTTCGATAGCTTCATTACTTCCAATATCAGATAATGTTATAGCAATGGCATTTCTTAAAATATTACTATCTGTCTTTAGTAGATGATGTATTAAAAATGGAACTACTTCATAGTCTTTTTGTTCCCCAATCTGCGCTAGTATCTCTTTTGCCTTCGCAAAATTATTGGTAGCGATAGTATTCTCAAGTTCTCTTAATTGCATTCTAATCGCTCCCTTTATTTGACCTTAGGTTTACCAAGTGAAACCCAATAGTTATATACCTCTTTTGCTTGAACTGCATTGTCGATATCATTTCCACCAAAACCCTTTTCCTTCTCTATGCCACCACTTTTGAAATTCCTTATCATTATATCCATACAGTTATCACGATTTTTTTTACTTCCCCCTCTAAACTCGTTACCTTTATTCTTATTGGCACAATTATGTACCCATATTCCAAGATTGGGTACAAAGTAAGAGTGAAAGTCCTTAACCTCAAAGTTATAAACGGTTGCTTCTCGCGACTATTTTTCAATCTTGTCTATAGCCAGTGTAGTACCATCACTGGAAACAAGCAATTCGCCAATTATCAGAAGTGCTAACTCAATATGAGCGTTCACTTTCGTCCGTATGAATTTTTCCGTCAACTAATTTGATGATTCGATTGCATCGCTTGGCCACCTCATCATCATGGGTCACGATGATGATCGTTCTGCCTTCATCGTGCAATTGTTGTAAGAGGTCCATAATTTCTTCACCCGTTTTTCTGTCCAAATTACCTGTAGGCTCATCAGCTAAGATTAACGAGGGCTCTCCCACTAATGCTCTAGCGATGGCAACCCGTTGCTGTTGTCCCCCAGACAATTCATTAGCCTTTTTCAGGTAATGTGATGCTAACCCTACTTTTTCAAGGTATTGTCTTGCCTTGGCTACCCTTTCTTTATGTTTTCCTTTTCGATAGGTCAGTGGTAGTACAACGTTATCTTGGACTGTGTAATCCTTGAGCAAGGCAAAATGTTGAAAGACAAAACCAATCATCCGATTTCTTATTTTATGGGTATGGCGGGATACAGCCCCTTGTAAAGGCTGCCCATCAAAAAAGTATTCCCCTCTAGTAGGATGATCCATGAACCCCAATATATTGAGTAAGGTACTTTTACCAGAACCAGAGGGGCCCATGATGGCGATTAACTCCCCACCATTAATTGTTAAATTGATATTTTCTAGGGCTGGGGCGCCATTGGAATGGTGGCCATATATTTTGGTTATGTTTTTTAATTGAATGAGTTCTATCATTCCATACCTCCAATAAGCGATTTCAAATTCTGCTTTCGAATGTACAAATAGATTAAAAAACTGGAAACGGTAATAATAAACCCAAAGACTAAAAAAATGATAAATAGAATAGAACCATTTAATTTAAAGTCTAGCGGACTAAGCATATTCAGTTCACTGGAGAATTGAAGTAGTTCTCTATATTTCCAATTAAAGTGAAGCATTGACAATCCAAAGCCTACAAATCCGATAACTACATTTTCAATCATAATTTGCTTCAAAATACCCAGTGAGCTTTCACCTAAAGCAAGTTTAATACCAAACTCTCGTTTTCGGATCATAATTGATACGATTGTAGTAATAACGATTCCGGTTATAGAAAATAAAACAAACGCTAGTCCTAGTATGGTTTGGAATGTTTCAAGATATAGATTTTCCTCAATATTTTGCTCCACAGACTCACCTAAATTTTTAAGATTCAGGTTTATCTGGTTAGATTTAAATATATTATTTAATTCCTCTAGATTCGGATTTGGTTTCAGTGTCAGAATCGTTGTCTGTCGCAACCTTGAGGCAATTGCGTTATCACTATTGTAACGATCGGTAGCCATGGGCATGATGAATGCCTTGTTGAGCTTTAAGTAAACATTGGAGGTGTTATTATATACTAAATATTTATCGGGTAAAAAGCCGATAATCTCATACTGATTATTGATAAGATCGCCTAGTTTATAATACGACTTAAAGAAGGATCCCATCAAAATTGGGATTTTATCATGGTTTTTTTTATAAAAATCCTCCTTGTTAAATCCTCTAATGCCCCTAATCCCCTTCTGTTTCAGTAGCTGATTATAGTTATTATCAATAATTATTCCTGTAATAAAGGGTTCGCTTAATCCTGATGTCATAGAACTTCTGGTGAGTGAATTAACTAGTTTACGGTCCTGAATTAGGGAGGTATCTAATAGCAGAATCTCCTCTGCATATGTCCCCAAAGAGATCACATCAGGATGTTGCTCCAATTGGTGATATATCTTCTCAACCTGTTCTGGGGTTATCTTTTCCGCAGAAACGCTTCCCTTGGCAGGAACAACAACATATGTGCTTTCCAGATCTAATAGGGACTTATAGTTCATGTCATACAGGTTTAAAAAAATATTGCTGCTTCCAGTTATGGTAGATAAACCATAAGTAAACTGGATAAGCAAAAGCACAGAAATAACCCATCTATTTTTCAACGCTTTGAATGCATCTTTTAGTCTATACATTGGATCTACTCCTTTAATGCTTTGGCAGGTTCCGTTCTGAGAATATGCAAAAATGGGATCATTGCAGTGATAACTGCCACGACAAGGGTGATCAAAGTGCCAAGGCCAATATGTTTGAAATTGAGTTGCACATAGTAGCTTGTGGCATCTACAATTGGAAGACCTGTAAGACTGAGCACCCATTGAATGAGAAAAGAAAAGCCGGATGCCGACACCGCGCACACAAGCAATTGACTGAAAAGAAATACGATAAGTTGCAAGTAGCTAGCTCCTAAAGCTTTGCGTAACGAGATTTCTTTTCTCTTCAAGTAAATCCACAAATAACTTATATTTATGCAGTTAATCAGCGAAATAATAAAAAGTTTATATGGATAACTCAGTACTTCATTCACACCCACCCTTGATTTTTTTTCTTTCTTATATAAATCTGAAATATCCTTAACCATTATTTTGGTTTCTGGAGAGGTAAGCTGTAATTGATCAACAAATTGCTGGATTTCGTTTTTTGGATTGTGGTCTGATCTGAACAGCAATTCAAGCATATTTTTTTGTTGAATATCATACTTGATTACATCAGGTAACCCCTCAAGAGATGTGAACATCGTGTAGTTAAACACGTATATGGATTCTTTTCCGATATTATCACCAGCAATCCCGGTGACATCATATTTTTTGTTGAATAACTCTAATGCACCTACTTGTTTTGAAATCAATGTTCCCGTGATTATTTCATTGGACGACTCGGGATTTATAGCAGCACCTTCTAATAAGGGAGGTGACCAATCATTAAGTATTCCAATGATCTGTATCGTGCCTAACTCTGGATGAAAGGCCGAAAGATTATTAGTAATGACGCTAGTATCTGTCGTGCTTTTTTTGACAATGGCTTGAAGTGAACGATAGTCAATTAGATTGATATTTGTCAGGGTTAGAGAATAGCTATGTTTAAATTTTCCGTTTTTAGAATAATAGTATATTTTGTCGTAGTAATCTTGGGTCGAGAATGCAATAAGAATTGGCAAGATAGTTAAAAGAAAACCGATAAACAGCATCGTGAATACCTTTTTGTTTATCCATATATCGTTAAAGACCTGTCGCATGTTTTCCTCCAAAGTAAGTAAAACGTGAATAAGGCAACTGCCTTATTCACGTTTCGGATAGTATCAGAAAAAGGATCAGCGGAAATCTATGCTTTTGGTACGAGTTGCTTCATCCACTGCACTGACCCATTCGTGCCAAGAAGTTCCATTAGTAGATGCTCCTGCTGTGGTCATGATAAGGGTTACCTGATCCGTTGGAGAGGCCTCTTTGCTACGTATTTCATAAGTACCATCATTGGTTCTTGCCGAGACATATAGCGATTTAATAAAGGGTTCATTAGATTGAGCAGTGTACGCAGTGACAATAAATCTTCCACCACTGCCTGTGGTAGTTGCGTATGAATCAAAGCTGAAGGATGCAAATGAAACGGCAGATATAGCTCCTACTGTACATACAGTAAGCCCCAGAGTAACTATGAATTTTTTAAATAGACTCTTCATGGATTCTAAACCTACTCCTTTTCATATATTTGTGGCCACATCCAAATATTAACTAATTAAAATACATATAACAATATGACTTTACAATTTTTACAATTTTACATAGATATAACATTTCCGAAAATATATTTTTAAGTAATGATTTTTAACAGAAAATAATAGAGTTAATAGGAGAAAAAAATGCAAAAAAACTCTGAGTTCCCCAGCCACAACAAGCCAGGAACTCAGAGTTCTTTCATTTAAATAAACATATCATTGCTATACTAACCCAACTCCACCTCAATACGGGTACCCTGCCCGTTACGTACGGCTTCAGCCATTGGTCCTTGAATGGCTGGGCCTTCAATTACCACCTGTTGTCCATCTGCTTGGTACAGGGTCTGCCGCTGAACGGTTACTGCCTCATCCCCGTACGTGTTTCTCTTCGCTGGATTATGGTACGTCACCTCGGTTCCACCGAGGAACCGGAAGGATACCTTGCCTGCTTCGTCGAACATCCAGCCGGGTAGCAATGGGCTTAATCGTAGCTGCAATTCTCCATCCTGAACGCTGAAAATTTTCTGACCAGCCATCATCGTAACCCACATGCTAAGGAACTCTGCCGTAGAGCCGCTCAGCCGGGCCACGTAGCCACGCCCGTGCGTAGCCGGGTCCGGGTTGACGCTCGTAGCAATGAAGGAGGAGTTCTCCAACGTGCTCCGTCCATAGACTGCCGGATCAAGGAAGGGGACCAGCGAAGTCTTGATCTCGGCAAAGAATTCATCCGTCAGACCGCTCTTGAGCAGCGCCAGCAAATATTTATAGCTCATATGCATGAACACCGATTCCCGCTCTAGCCAGCCCGCAGTAAAGGCGCGAATTCGCCCGATTTCATGTCCTTCCTCGTCCAGGCTGACCGATGTTTTGTACATTCCCAGCTTCTTGTCGAACAAATCACTGCTGTGAATCAGCTCGTATGCCCGCTTCGCCTCCGCTGGGTCCTTGACTCCCTTCATCCAGCGAGCAGGGCCTTCCAGAAAGTGTGGCAACGGACGAGCTTGGAAAGCCTTCACTATAGCCTTGGGCAAGCCATAACCGCTCATGACCGGCTCTCCTTGTTCATTCACAACCGCCTCAAATTCAGTTGCTTCGAAGGCAAAATACGTTGGCGTCAGCCCATTTCCAAGTTCAACCGCCTGCTGAATGCCTAGGTCAAGTTTCTCTAGCATTTGGCCCGTTAAATCTACAAGTGCGCTTAATTCAAAGCTTTGCTCTGTTCCCCGAATACCAAAGCGAATGGCCTCCCTATACCGCTCACGTGCTCCAGCGACTTGATCCCAATAGGTAAAAGCATTCGACGCTCCAGCCAGATGATCTTGCAGCAGCAAGCTTACCTCCTTCAACAGTTCGGCCAGCTCTTCTGGCAACGCAACTTCGCGTTCACGATGCTCCAGGCATACTTGATGCACGAACCGCAATAGCCGCTGTACCTCGTAGGTCTCGCTCATCCCCGAACCGAACAAGCCTGGCAAGCCGTTCATGGCATCATTCCAGCCCGGTTTATTGCCTTCCATTTCAATCCCCATGCCATAAGGATCTAGGGTGGCGAACTTAATCAGTCCGAGCGCGACCAGCTTCGCAATCAGGTTCGTACGGTAGATATCACCTTTACCCTGGCTTGTTCTCAGCCAATTCGTATCCTGCATGGTCAGTCCCAATCGGCTCAGCTTCTCTTCATCATGCACTAAGGAACCGAACTGGCGAACATGGCCTCCGCTAAGCACATATTTCTCGCTGCGCGGCAGTACCCGAGCTGGGCTATCGAAGAACGTATAGTCCTGTTCCTCAAATAACAACCCTTCCTTACGATCCGGGAAGACATCAAGATAAGTCTCAATAAGATCCATATTGTACGTCCAATGATCGGACCAATACCCTTCCCCGAAGGAAGCTTCAATATGCTGCTCGGCCAGGGACAATATCCCGCTTAATAGCTCTTCTTGCTTGACGTTAAGCCCAGTCCCGCTAGAGATGACATAGGAGATAATGTTGCCAGGTCTGAACGAATTCCGGCAGATTTCTGCCAGTTCCTTGTGGCGTGAGGTCACCGCCTTGTTCAGGAAAATCTCCAGTTCTCCACTGCGTTCCTCCGGTACACAGAAGCTGGTCCCCTCTACCGAGAGTGGATTGTAGCCATCCGCCTGAATCAGACTAAAGAACGTGCGAATATTGAACGTCCCGACCCGAGGATTGAAATAAATATCATTACGGCGATTCTGATTTGCATCACGAAAGTTCCCGTTCCCCTGAGAGTAATACTCCGGGGCTATCGAAAAAAAGTTATAATCCCGCTCCAGATCACCATGCTTACGGGAATAGAGATGGATAACAAACCCCTCCCGCCCGTTCTCAAAAATAAACGGATAGCCGCCGCGCAGGAAATTGTCCAGATAGCTTTGCTTGCAGTAGGCATCAAATAACGGCAAAGCCGTCTTCGTGGCAATGTCAGCCGTTAGCTCTTCCGTAAGCATTCCCGCCTCGGCATATTTTGCGGCAATATAAGCGGGATTGGTCAGCGATGCTGCCTTGGCATTCAACCGCTCCACACTGTCGATATGCCCAATTAGCGTATACAAGTGCCGACTCTCCCCCGGGGCAAGCTCCGCCTGCAAAGCGGAAAATCCACAGGGCACCTTATTGGTGCAGTATTGAGCCTCCGCTATGAGTGTAGACAGTCCCTCGGATGCAAACCTTTCCGGATACGCCAGTGACGTATTGTCACCGAAGATCACGGAGAAGTCAGCTATCGTAGGCACTAGCCGGCCATCATCGCCAAAGGACAGATAGAAATGTCCGCTTTGCACCTCGCTGACTTCAGCCTCATCATGGGTACTGGAACGGACGCGATAATAAGGGATACCCTTGTCCATATTCCCCACTTCCATCCAGCTTCGCAGCAAATTCCCAACTTCCTTATACCCGGCGTTCTCTACGCCATAAGGAAGAATCTCTGGCAATCCGTCCAGCATTTCCAGCCTTACCCGCGTATCGGAAATATTCGTAATTTCAACCTGGCGAACCAATGCCGCATAGTCATCGTTGGGCACTTGAAAATAAGTGATTTTCAGTTCCAGCCCCTGTGCCTTGTTCACCTCAGATATCACTAGCTCATTGGGTAGAATACGCATGCTGCGGACAGCCGCATAATCGGGAAATGCGCTCTGGAAAGGTTCATAAATCGCCCCACCCCCGGCCACCTTGATAAAAGTTCTGAAGCCCTTCATCGCCACGGACTGATACGTAATGCTGGCTGGTGAGAACTCCATGATTGGACTGTTCTTATCTCGCACTCCGAAGCTGCAAATTCCTTGCCCTCGATTGACGTAGAACGTCCACATGGGAATCCCTTTTAATCCGGCAAGCCCTGGCAGGAAGCTGGAGAAGGGCTTGGCCCGGTCATACTGATCGATGATAAATGCATTCTGGTCGAAGCTATAACTAGACATTCGTTTGTTCCTCCGTTCTATAATAAATTAAGCAATTAAGCTTGAATGATATAAGTCGCAATCGAGTGAGCGGGCAAAACTTCCTGAACGCCCTCACTCCCCCATTCCAGGGAGAACGCCTGAGCCTCTTCGCTTTCATTTTGCACAACGACAGCTACGCTTCCATCCATGTTACGGAAGGCAGTGCTGAGCAGTGCAGATGCATTCATATCCAGCCCCAGCCTTACTGCACCCGGGCGAATATACTTGCTAAAGTGCCCAATGTAATAATAAGAGCTATTATAATGAACCGCACCGACTACAGTATCGGCAATGACTGGCGCGTCGCAAAGATTCCCAACATGGTTCGGCCCACCCGTCTCATCCAAAACCAGATTCCAATCAAGGAATCCCTCGTTCCAGTGATTAAGATCTCCGATGATATTACGTCCATACCGTTCCCCCGTAAACCAGGCGCCCAGCTTGACGCCCCCCTCCTGACAGCCCTCCGTGAACAGCAGATGCTTGTCAGGGAACAAATCATGAACCCGGCCGACATTGCTGAAGTCTTCGCTGACGTACCAGTGAAAGCCCGTACCCCACACATATTTGGCCGCTTCAGGATCAGACAACACGGCAGAGGCCCGCTCCACCATCAGATCGCGGTTATGATCCCACACCAGGATTCCAACATCGGACAGCCCTTCACGCTGCATAACTGGGCCCAGGTAATCACGGACAAAATCCCGTTCCTCCTCCCCGCTATAAATACAGGAGTCCCAGGTTTGTACCGCCGCTGGCTCATTCTGGACCGAGATGCCCCAGATCGGCACGCCCGCTTCGCGATAAGCTTTGATAAATTTGGTGTAATAAAGAGCCCACGCCTCGCGGTATTCCGGCTTCAACTGTCCGCCATGGTTCATATCCCCATTCGTCTTCATCCAGGCGGGCGGGCTCCACGGCGAAGCCAGCATAGTTATGCTTTGGCCGGCAGTGCGGGCCGCATCATGAATCAGTGGGATGACCCACTTATGATCGCGGGCAATATCGAAGCTCTTGAGTTCGTCGTCACCGTCAGCCACATACGTATAGTTCTCCAACGCAAAATCGCAGCTATGGATATGCACTCGGCCTAACGTATAACCAAGCCCCTCCACCGGATCAAAATAACGACGCAGCACCTCTTCCCGTTGCTGCGGTCTGATTCGCGACAGGGTATAAGCCGCCGCCTCGGTAAAGGCACCGCCAAAGCCGAGAATCGTCTGATAGGTTCTTCCTGCATCCACCTGAATACTCGCCTTCCCCGTTGCATTAGCATCAGCCGCCCGCACCTCCAACTCCCCCTGGAGACTTAAGCGTTCACCCGAATTCTGTGTCGTAAGCACCTTCGTCCATTTTGCCATCCAACAAGCCCTCCTTCGTTTTCATTTCCCCGTAATGAAATCGCTTACCACTTCGCTCGAAGTATGCACCCCAATACCAACAACATACCCCAAGAATCCAGTTACCAAGCCTATCGAAACCGGTTTCGAAAATGTTGAAAAAAAAGCGGTCAAGCTGGCTATCTGGCACAGCATGACTCGCGCACCACCAGCTCCACCGGGATGATGTCACTTTGGACATTTTCCCCGCCTTCTATGGAATAGATTAACATGTCGGCGGCCTTGCTGCCAAGTGCATATGTATTTTGCCTGATCGTGGTTAGCGCCGGCGTCAAATATCGGGACATTTGAATGTCATCGAAGCCGACCAACGAGATGTCTTCAGGCACACTAAGCCCGTGGCGCTTAATGGCGTTCATGGCCCCTACGGCCAAATTATCGCCCGCCGCAACTACAGCGGTAGGCCGATTCTCCACTCGTAGCAGCTCTTCCATCGCCGCTTCCCCACTCTCCACCGTGTAATCATAGCTGGCTTGTACAATATGCTCTGGTCGCATAGCCAAGCCGAGCTCCTGCATCGCTTCCATGTATCCGGTTAGCCGCTGCCCTCCGGCAAAAGTTGGCCCCCCGCCCAGGTGAGCAATATGCCGGTGGCCCAAGCCATACAGGTACTTCACAGCCTGCCGGCTGCCCTCCACATTGTCGGAATACACTGTACTCTTAACCGTGGATTGCTGATCGAGCAGCACGCATGGCAGACTGGCATTCAACAGCTCTTCATAGTAAGGATCCGTCGCATCCGGCAGGATCACTACAACTCCATCAATCCCGCGTATCTTGCAATGCTCCAGATAACCGTGCTCCCTGCCTCCAATATCTTTAGACAAGAACATGAGATCATACCCTTTGGCGGTGGCTACTTGCTTGAAGCCTTCAATAACCCCCCCGAAGAAGGGATGCAGAATCCCCGCGCCAGAAGGTTCGATATATAACACGCCGATGGTCCATGAGCGCTTGGTGGTTAATGAGCGGGCATGTCCATTCGGGATGTATCCAAGCTCGGTGGCTGTATCCAAAATTTTGCGACGCGTCTTCTCACTGACATCGGAGTAGCCATTGAACACCTTGGACACCGTAGCCGCTGAAAATCCCGTTGCCTGTGCAATATCATATATGGTAATCAATACTCTTACCTCCCGGGGCTTGTTCAACTTGGACACCTTGGACACCATGTTCACCAAGCTCTAAGCCCAACCTCTCTTGCAATCATTGGCAATTGTAGCCGCGAGCTTGCCAGAAGTCAACCAGTTGGACTCAAACACTGGTACTCACACTACCGAGAGAACTGCTTATGAATATGAGGTTGAATGAGGTTGAACGCTTGATGAGGTTGAGTGAGATTGAATAGGGTTTAAAACTGCCCGTCAAGTCATTTAACAGGAAATCCTCCAACTAAAATTTCCTTTTCGCTATGTAATCAACTATTAGCTGGAATTCCTCCATATAATTTCATTAAATTTGCCCAATATGGGCCCATAACACAGATTTATAGGGAGATTTTCCAGTTAAATAGGAAAAATCAGCGTATTTTTCCAAATTAACAGGAGGATTTCCCACTAATGTGCCACGAGCACCCGGAGAGCGAACAAAGCACCAACTAACCGACTAATTGTGATTCAGCACCTAGTTAACAAACAAAGCACCTAATAATTTTGCTTCAACAACCATAGAACAAACATCCACTAAAGCGACCCGAAGAACAAACACCTACTTGTGTGACATCAACGTCCAACGAGCGAAGCCCCTCCTACATAAACATCAGCTTTCAAGAAACGGAAAGCACTTACGAGTGAAAGCCCCAAAGACAGGGAACACTCAGACTGTTGAGAACGATCCATTTAAATTCGATGAAAAAAGGAGCAAATTACCTTGAGCCAATACAAGGATAAAACCGCCGCAGATTTTGAATACGAGCGTTATAAGCTGTTGAAGGAGTATCGTCCCGAGAACGATATCCCGAACGACGATCTCCTCCCCCATGATACCCAAGTAGTCCAAGGAATCAGCGAATCTCTGCCGAGCGAAGCTGAGGAATCTCCAAACAAACAGCAGCGTAAGGATTAATCTGAATTATCGATCACCCTTGTAAATCTTGAACCTGCTGACCAATTCCTGCAACTGTTCAGCCATCAAGCTAAGGTCAGCCGAGGATGAAGCCATCTCTTCCAGCGAAGCCAGTTGTTGCTGGGCGGCGGCGGAGATGGTTTGTGTATTTCCTGCCGCTTCTTCCGACAGATGGCGAATTTGCTCCATCGCCTCCCGCGTGGTTCCCGCTTCTCCGGCAACCTGCTGCATCGCATCAGCCGCATGCTGCATCACATCGGCAGCTTCGACCACCGACTTGCTAATCGTGCCAAATGATTCGCCAGACAGACTAACGGCCTCGATTCCCTCCGTTACCTTGCCCTTAACATCCGCCATCGTGGCTACCGTCCGCTTCATTTCATCGCCAATTTGCACAATCAGCTCCCGAATTTGATCCGCGGAGTGGGCCGATCCTTCCGCCAGCTTACGCACCTCTCCTGCAACAACCGCAAACCCACGGCCCTGCTCACCGGCTCGTGCGGCCTCAATAGACGCATTCAGTGCCAGCAGGTTGGTCTGCTGGGCAATCCCCGCCATCAATACAGCGATGTCGCCAATTTCGGCGGCCCTTATATTTAATGAATTCACCACTTCAGCTAACTCGTCTACCGTTACATCAATGCTGCGTATACGCTGCTCTGTCGTCTCCACAAGCTGTATTCCTTGCTTTGCCGAGGTTGCCGTACCGGACATTACCCGGGTAATCAAATTGACGTTGCCGGAAATATAATCCAACTGCTGAGACATCGTATCTACGCTGCCTGCCCCACTTTTCACACTTTGAAGCTGCTGCTCGCTACCGGCTGCAACATCCTGAATCGCTACGGTAACATGCTCGATAGCCTTGGTCGTTTGCTCCGTTCCCGCAGACAATTGCTCCGACGAGGCGGATACATTGTCCGTCATCTCCCGGACTCCCGTAATCATCTGACGAAGACTGTCCACCATCACTTGGAAGTTCGCGGCTAACTCGCCGATCTCATCTTGCTTGAAGCCGTTCAGCTCTTCTGTTAAATCTCCTTGGCCCAGCACCGCGGTGGCCTTCTTCAAACGATGCAACGGTGACACGATAGAACGGATGTTGAAGAAGGTGAGTACGGCCCCACCAAGCAACGAGAGCAGCAGGACGAGCGCAGCGGTATCCCGGATAGCAGATGTTTCTTTAGTAACTTCCCCTTCGTTCATCGTTCCCCCGATTCTCCAACCAGTCAGTTCATTTTTATAAAAAGCCATCTTATATTTTTGCTCATCCACCATATAGTCTGTAATCCCTTGGTTCTCCGCAAACATAGAAGCAACAAAGCCCTCCTGAGATACCTGGCCGACGCTACCCTCTGGATGCACGAGTACCTGCTTCGCATCATCAAGAAGAAGGATGTACCCTTCCTCCCCGACCTTCATGCTGATCGTCTCAGATAATCCCGTTAGGTCAAGATCCAGCGCAATGACCCCTTGCCCATCCTCCATCAGCTTCGAGATTGAGACGACCGGACTACCATCCACAGACATATATACCGGTGATATCACAGCCGCCGAACTATTCGTGGCCAGAGCATACCACCCCCGGGTTCTAGGATCAAAGTCTGCGGGTAGTTCCTGATCAATCCCAAGCAAAGTAGCCCCGCTCTCCGTGCCGACGTATAGATTAAGCACATCCTTATGTATAGCCAAGTATTCCTTGAAGCGCTCCCCGACCGGACCCCCGCCTTCTGCAACTTCCTTGTCTATCCCTTTTGTGTTCAAGGCATTGGCATAATAGTCCAGATCCGCCACTCTGGCACCTATATTTTGGGTAAGGATCGAGTCAACTGTGCTAACACTTTCCTCGGCGCTATGCATTAGGGCAGCCTCAATACGATGACTTGCCGTCCAATAGGTTACCCCTCCGATAATAAGGCTGGGCAAGAGCAGAACAATTGCAAAGGTAAGTATGAGCTTTCGTCGTATGGATAATGACATTTTTCTATTCATGGTAAATCCCCCTTAGATGACTTGCACGATACATATGCATTTACAACCAACATAAATCAATTTGTTTTTGTAGATCAATGTCGAAATATGACGTTGTTTTCCTAAAAAATGAACAATCTAAGGCAAAATGTAAAAAAAGGGCCTTATTCGGCCCGGTATACCCTGTTACGTCCTGCTTCCTTCGCTTGATATAACGCCTGATCCGCCTTTGCCACCAACTCCTCGCCCACGATGTCGGGGTAAGTGGCACTGCCTGCTGAAATCGTCAGCCGCAGTTCTTCTCCATCCTCCAGAATGAAGGGATGCTGCTCTACCGTGCTGCGTAGACGCTCGGCAATCGCCGTGATCTGCACCGCACTGCAACGATCCACCAGAATGAAGAATTCTTCTCCCCCCTTACGGGAGATTTGGTCCCCCGGACGGAACGCCTCCCGCAGAACGTCAGCGAATTGCCGTAGCACGGCATCTCCTGCAGGATGACCGTACGTGTCATTAACTTGCTTGAAATAATCAATATCCACAATGAGTAAGGTGAAGGGAATATGATCACGCTTAGCCGCTGCTATCTTCTGTTCGATGATGACTTCAAATGCCCTCGAATTGAACAAGCTCGTTAAGAAGTCGCGGTTGGCGGCTTCCTCCATCATCTGGACCGAATCCTCCGCTTTGCGCAAGTGGCTTATCATAAGATAGATGAAGAGCCCAGCAATGAGGAACAGTAGCATGTACACAGCGATATCCTTCCAGGAACCGGGCTCAAGCAGAATACTTAGCAAAATACCCGTGTTCACCGCAGACCATACCAAGGCCACCAGCCAACGCTTGAACGTGATGATCTTCCGCCGTAAAATAATTAGTCCGCACAATAGCGTTATAGGCGCGTGGAGTGCACCAATCAGAGATGAGCCTGCCATCCCTTGCAGATAAATCAGTCGGTAGAGGCCGATAATAACCGTAGTTATGACTCCGGACATCCCTCCTCCCAAAGAGATAGAGATCAGAATGGGCAGTTGCCGGAAATCTGCGACTGCATGCGAGGATAGAGGAAAAGTATAGTACATAAGCAACACGCCAAGTAACCCGAGTACGCCACCAAGCAGCGAACGGGTATAGATTGTGTTCTCCCTCTGGCTCAACACCTTGCTTCTTACAATATGTCCGAGGAAGATAAATGTCGTCATCAACGTGAAATTGTTGAACAAGGCCTGTAGCATCTAAAGTACCTCTCTGATGTCCATTTGACAGTGTTGTTAGCATTCCATATTGCATCGTTAATTATAAATTACGATCATACTATAAAGCCGCCTTCCATGTTATAATGCGCATAGATGAAAGGGTGAACGGGAATGAACGAAGAGGCTGCGCTTCAGGTGCAAGAGCCTGTACAAGTATGCCTGCTGGCTGGGAAAATTATGCTTCAAAGCGGAGCGGAGACTTACCGTGTGGAGGATACAATGACACGTATGGCCGATGCGCTCGGGCTTCACGGAGCCGATAGCTTCGTAACGCCAACCGGAATTTTATTTCAGTCAGGCGAAGCGGACTCGGCCAAGCTGATTCGTATTGTAGCCCGTACCACCGACTTGCAGAAGGTATCCGCTGTGAACAACGTCTCCCGCAAGCTTGGCAACGGGGAGATGACCACCGCAGATGCCTATGCTGAACTCCTAGAGATTGAACGGGTTAAGCCCACTTACCCCATGTCTATGCAAATTGCAGCAGCCGCTATATCCAGCGGCTGCTTTACCTTGATGTTCCGCGGCTCATTGGCCGATTTCCTGCCCGGCATCCTCTGCGGCGGTCTGGGCTTTGCTGCTTTTTTGCTGTTGCATCGTCTTGTGAAGGTTAAGTTTTTTGCCGAGTTCATAGCATCCCTGCTCATAGGGCTACTTGCCGTATTACTGGTGGAGCTTCATATTGGTCGCATGCTCGACAAAGTGATCATTGGCTCCGTCATGCCGCTCGTGCCCGGCTTACTCATTACCAATGCCGTTCGAGATTTGATGGCCGGGCATCTGGTGTCCGGCTTGTCCAGGGGAGCCGAAGCCTTCCTTACCGCCTTTGCGATCGGCGCCGGTGTGGCCGTCGTATTCACTTTGCTTTGACAAGCCTGGCCCCGTCCACGGATCGTCTTTGGAATTAAGGTTGCCGGAAGGAGTAGAACTTACCTTATGTATTGGATCATCCATCTCATTGCCAGCTTCATAGCCTCAGCCGCCTTCGCGATCCTATTCAATGCCCCTAAGCGCACGCTGCTGCAATGCGGGGTATCCGGCGTAATCGGCTGGATGATATATCTGTTGCTGCTCAGCATAGGCATGGAAGCCGTTTTCTCGACCGTAGCAGCCACCTTCCTGGTCGGTGTAGCCGGACAGTTCTTTGCCAGATGGTACAAGGAACCCGTGATCATTTTCAGCGTAGCTGGTATTATCCCGCTGGTTCCCGGTGGACTTGCCTACGATGCCATGCGAAGATTTGTAGAGAATGAATATAATCTGGCCGTTCAGTTGGCCGCCCAAGCCTTCCTCCTCTCCGGTTCAATTGCCATCGGACTGGTTCTATCCGAAGTGCTGGGACAACTCCTGATTCGGCGCAGACCTCTACGTATTCAAGTAAATCGCCAGGATCGTTAACCTGTGGGGAACTTATACAAATAGAAAGAAGTGAACAGCAAGAAATGATCGGCGATATCATCTTGGAAGTTGTTTTGCCTATCTTTGTCCTGATTGGCCTCGGTTCCCTTATGCAACGGGCATTCAGGATGGATCTGTATACCCTCGCCAAAATTAATTTTTATTACGTGACCCCGGCCGTAGTCTTCCTGAGTATGTATGAATCGGAAATGTCCCCGAAGTTGCTGGGGAGCGTTACCGGCTTCTATATCCTGTATGTTCTGTTGCTCCTGGGCATCAGCCAACTCGTTAGCCGTCGCTTCAAATTCAGCAAAGGCATGCGGGCAGCATTCGCCAACAGCCTGATTCTTGATAACTCCGGCAACTATGGCATGCCGATTAACCAGTTGGCTTTCAGGGGCGACCCGCTCGCTGCCTCCGTTCAGGCACTCGTCATGACCTTCCAGAGCCTGGTCACATTTACGTATGGTGTGATGAGCGTCCAGCGGGCCAAATCCGGTGGCACACTGAGAGCTGCCCTGATTGGCTTCCTCAAGATGCCCGTTCCCTATGCGCTAGTACTTGGCATGCTGCTGCATGTTCTGGATTGGCCCTTGCCTTACTTCATGTCCAAGCCGCTAGCCTATATTGCCGATTCCATGGTCGCCATAGCCCTGCTTACCCTGGGAGCGCAAATCATCAAGTACCCGCTCAGGCTGGATCGACTGGACGTCTACATCAGCGTAGCTTTGCGACTGCTCATTGGACCGGCAATAGGTTATCTCCTCATTGTCCTGTTAGGTTTGAAGGGAATTCCCGCACAAGCTTTACTTATCGCCTCAGGCATGCCGAGCGGGGTCAACAGCACTATTCTGGCCGAAGAATACGATAATGAACCGGACTTTGCTTCGCAAACCGTCCTGATCTCAACCATTCTTAATCTGATTACTGTGACCGTACTCATCTCTTTATCCCGATATGTAGGTTAAGCAAGGTCATCTGCAATGAACCCCTCCGCTGGTGGCGGAGGGGTTCATTGTTAACACTTTCCTCAAGTTCATTATTTGCTATTTACGCTCATACTCCATTTGATGCAGTTCGCGAATAAATCGTTGCAGCAAATGGCTATCCTGATGGCCCAATCCGTGCTGATTTTCCTTGGTGATCATTTGGCCAATCCGTCTCTTCAACAATTCACTACGGCGTTCTAACGCTTCACCTTGACTCAATAGCTTCCACTCCCTTTGAGTTCTCTCTTCTGTATAAGAGGAAGTTCCAGAAAGTCATCCTGCTGGTGTACACCCGACTTTCAGAAACACGTACCTTAAGTATAAAAGTCCGCGGGATATATGGAAAAACCAGAAAAAAACGCTCTATCCCGAGATGGTCCAAATTTTCGGCAGCACATAAATTGATCACCTGCCTTACATACATATCCTCTAGAATACTGCCTCATCCTCAGCATACCTTTACTGCGATAAAGTTAATTTCCTTATATTCCCTAAAATATGATGTAATAACCACTTAAACCCCAGCAGCTCTCACCTGGTCGCTACCCCAACACAACCATCTTGGGGTATACTGTGCTTTGAGATACAGGGAAGGAGCAGGAATGTGCCAGACCATAAGACAAGCTTAAGCAATCATGGGATTTTTTTTGATGTAGATGATACGTTGTACGACCATCTGGAGCCTTTTCGCACAGCTATGGATAAGGTATTACTTCACGGCCAGGACTTCCCGTTCGAGGAAGCTTATCAGCGAATGCGCTATTACAGCGACTTGCTGTCTAGTGAAGCGGGAGGGACACCTACGGACAGCAAGGTGATTGAGGACATGCGGATAGAGCGCTTTGTCCGGACCTTGGCCGAATTTGATATGACCTTAACCAAGGAGCAAGCCTCTGAGATCCAGGCGGCCTACATAGATTGCCAGTTCCGCATTCGCCCATTTGAGGGAGCAGAGCAACTGATCCGCAAGCTTCAAGCTCTGGGAGCGACCGTCGGTCTGATTACCAATGGCCCGGCCGAGCATCAATGGAAGAAAATCCGCATCCTTGGAATTGATCGCCTCATCCCGGCAGACCTGATATTTATTTCCGGGGCCGTGGGCTTCACCAAACCCGATCCCCGGTTATTCGAGCATGTCGCAGCCAAGCTCAAGCTAACCGCCGGACAATGCTGTTATATCGGTGATTCCTGGCGCAACGATGTAGTAGGTGCTGCCGAGGCGGGATGGCGTATGCTCTGGTTCAACCATCGCGGAGTTCAGCCTGAGTCGGAGGATCGTCCGCACGAACCTGCCGCAAGCTATACCCAGCTCTCCCGGCTGCTGTTGGGAGATTAGAGCAGAGCCGACCTCTCCCGCCCAACGACAAACCGCTGAACCGGTTGCTACATCTCCCGGTTCAGCGGTTTTTTTTAACCCTTATTTCCTTAATTCATCTGGCATCACAAGCCACGTCTATAATTCATCTCAGGATGCGCTGTCTTTAACCTCTTGAGGTATCTTGATTTCAGCAACTTCATTATAGTTGGAGAACTTGTTCACCATCACCATATCCATTGCTATCTTCCGTCCCTCCATATCCATATTCGCTTTGATTACCACATCTGATCGAATGGGATAGAAGTTATCTTTGTTAACAGCATATTTCATACTGATCTCTTGAATTTCCATCTGATTCATTAATTCCCCAAGCTCGTCATTTCCTCCACCAGACTGACTCATCAACGATTTAGCCAATTCCTTGACGCCCTCACCCAATACTTCAGCCGTAAGCACATATTCTGTTCCTTCATCAGTAATCTTAACTTTGTCGGTAATGGATTTGAACTGCTCAAGCTGGTTCTCAGGAGCCACTGTGTCCTCCACCCCGGCGACCAACTCATCCCTCAACTCGTCGGGATACTTCACCCATGCTCCAGCTATACTTGAATAAATACCTTCATCGGTAATATATTGCTTAATCTCACGTTCCCCAGTGCTGCTGGACATGTTAATGACCTGATAGACCCCCAGTGGTTCTCGGGTAGAGTCCACCTTCACGGTAATGTCGACTTTCTCATTGGTTTGCTCGGTCCCATACGTCAGGACCATATCTTGCTGGACCTCTGCCTCCATGGTAAAGCTCTTCACATTCGCGGTGGCCCCCAGCGTGTTTTGGATCAATTCCTCCAGCGTAATGTCATCCTTCTTCACTTCGGCTTGCTCTTCCTGCTGCTGGTTAGCCGAGTTCGTTCCACCCTGAACCGCTTCCGCTTGACCAGATGCTGTCGGCTCCTTATCCTGCCCGCAAGCAGTCAGCCCTATTGCCAGTATGATCCCCAATAGTCCTGCAGTCCATCTTCTCACTCTCGTTGTCCTCCTTAGGAACGAATTCAGCACTCCCTAACATCCAATCTACATGCTGAAAAGTCTATTTTGAATATTAAAAATATTCATTATTGATCATATTAAACAACGGGCTTGCCTGATTACAGGGGATAAAGTCCAATTTCCTTCTTATTGAGGTCCTGTTTATTTGGTCAAATTGAACTAAATTTAACTCTAAAAAAACAATTACGACATATATTACAATAGCTCCCTTCAACTTACCATGATAAGATTATTGATATTATTGGCAAGTTAGGTATAAGTCCGTATTCAAAAAGGAGATTGCTATGAACGGATTTCTTCTATTCATTCCATTTATACTGATCAGATTTGGACTTTTGAGCCTGTTAGACAAGGACGGGCTAAAACGTGCCGCACTCTTCGCTCCCCTGAGGGGAGGAGAAAGGGCTGCCTACTGGTGTTACCAGATTTCGAATCTTCTCATATTGATCTATCCGTTCTTTCTGAAGGTTACGACGGATAAATCTTGGTTGTATACTGGATTAGCGTTCTACGGATTAGGTATCTTGCTGTGTCTTGCCTCTGTATTCAATTTTGCCAGCCCAGCAGCAAATGGCATGAATCAGGGAGGATTGTATCGGCTCTCCCGCAACCCGATGTATATCGCTTATTTTATTTATTTTTTGGGCTGTGCATTACTTACAAGATCCTTTGTGCTATTTGTAATCGTGATGGTCTTTCAAATATCAGCACATTGGATTATCTTGGCCGAAGAACGATGGTGCCTGCAACAATTTGGACAACAATACAAGCATTATATGAGTAAAGTAAGGCGTTATATTTAGAGTTTTAAAAAAAAACGGGGAGCGTCGGCATCATGCCAACACTCCCTTTTTTTCACCGCAATTGCAAAATATCCACGCCATACGGCTCAAGCTGCAAGGTTCTGTCCCGATCCTGTCCATGAAGCACGCTATGGTAGTTCCCATTAAGTATCACCTCACGTGCCTCACGACACAGATTAAGCACGAACAGGAAGCTTCCGCTTTGCCCGCTTCTCATTGCCACTTGCACTCCATCCGGCAAATCCGTAGCCGGGCTGCCGATTCCGCGCATCTCGGTAATCTGACCTAATAGCCGCTTCAGATAAGCTTCCTCCGGGTGAATGCCCAGATAGTACACCTGTCCTTGCCCATAGCGATTCACCGTTACCGCAGGAAGCCCGCGATAATAATCCTCATCATAGAACGCTATAGGCTCCGCACCCTTCAGGTTCAATAGATCGCACCACTGCGTCCCCAGATAAGTATGCCCTTCGGCATCGACAATTTGATGAGCATCCTGCCCGATGGGATCATACTCGTCCACAGTTACCCCCGCAGCGGCAGCCAGCAGCCCGGGCAGCGGCATCATCACATGCTGATTATTCATATGCTTGGCACCGGTCCGCGAGGTCAAGATTAACGTACCTCCAGATTCTGCGAAGGCTTCCAGCTTGGCCGCGATCTCCGGATTCAACAGATACAAGCCGGGCGCAATCACCAGCTTGTAACCCTGCAAATCCTCGGTCCATTCCAGCGCATCACAGCCAATGCCCAGCTTCGTCAAGGCCCGGTGAAAGTCCTTGATATTCTCGTAGTAATCCAGCCCTTCTGCCTGCGGCTGAATACGTAACGCCTCCAATTGCTCATGGGACAACAGAATAGCTACCTCATGCTGCGGTGCGGTTCCCTCCAAGGCATCGGATAGAGCATTAACCTCGCTGCACAACTCGGAGAACTCCGTAAACCTACGTCCCAGCACATTGCTATGATCGATAATTCCATGCCAGAACTGTTCCGCTCCCACTAGAGCAGAGCGCCAGCGGAAGTGAACAACGGTATCCGCTCCCTTGGCGATGGCTTGCCACGCATAGGCTCGAATCAAGCCAGGGTAAGGGGCACGCCATGTCGGGAACCAGGCACCCGGAGGTCCGCTAAGCTGCTCCATAATCCAGAAGTTACGGCGTTTGACCCCGCGTGTCACGTCCAAAGACAACGCCCCGCTATATGGGGCCGTAGCCTGCTTGGCCGGATTCGTGTTCGGATAGTAATCGAAGGAGACCACATCCAGATCCGCCCCGATCTGGTACAAATCCAAACGCTGCGGATAAGAGTGCAGGTTATGCGTGACAAAATGCTCCGGGCAATACTTACGAAGAATCTCGATCTGCCCGCGTTGGAATTCTGTAATGGCATCCCATTGGAACCGAGTGAAGTCCAGCAGATACGACGGGTTTTGATGCCGGGAACCTCCATAAGGAACCCCTACCTGACTCCAGGCATTGTACTCCCCGCTCCAGACTACGGTCCCCCATTCCTGGTTGACGTTCTCCAGCGTGCCATATTTGCGTTCCACCCACTCACGAAATCGAAGATTGCACGTATCGCAATGACAATCAATCACCCAGAACTCATTGTCCGTCTGCCAGCCTATGACCGCAGGATGATTCGCGTATCGCCGGGCCATCGCCTCCACGATGCGAGAGCCATATTCACGCAACGATTCGCTGTTATAACACCGATGCCCTCGAACTCCGGGATAGTTGGTATGTCCGCTCGCATCCACCGGGAGAATATCCGGGGCCAATTCCGTCAGCCAGCGTGGTGGTGTATTGGTTGGTGTACCCAGGACAACCTGAATCTGATGCGCGGCAAACAAGTCTATAGCCTGGTCCAGCCACTCGAACGCAAATTGCCCTTCCGACGGTTCCAGACGACTCCAGGCAAATTCCGCCAGACGGACCACCTTCACCCCCGTAATCTCCATCAATCGAATATCCTCTTCCCAAAGCTGTGGTTCCCAATGCTCCGGGTAATAGACGACTCCGATCTGAACCTGATCTAATTGGGTTGTTGGCCGCATAATATCGATCCCCCTTATAATAGAAAGAACCACCTCTCCCTTCTTCTCAGAGAGAGGTGGCTTGCCTCATATCACTATTATCCTATTTTAACTTGTCCCAAGCCGCTTGCATATTTTTTTGCCAATTTTCTACATCACTTTTACCTGCCAGGTACTGCTGAATGGCACTGCCGAATTCCTGGGCAACCCCATCCGGATATTTCCCGGCCTGGTGAGCGTAGATTTTGCCTGCCTCTACATAATTCACCAAGTCTGTAGCGATAGCCCCCATGTCCTCAGGAGTAGCTTCAATCGTAGTCATTGCCGGTATAAATTTGAACTTCTTCACAATATACTCCTTACCGGCGTCCGAAGTAACCAGCCAGTTCAGGAAGGTTTTTGCTTCTTCTTTGGCATCCGAGTCTTTATTAACGACCAGGTTCACCGGAACCCCGATGGTCACTCTGCTGGTCTTCTCAGCATCATCGCTAAGAGCCATTGGGAGTACACCAATATTCATGCCGGGTGTAATGCCATCAATCATCGTTTGTGCCCAGTTCCCTTGTTGCATCATGGCTACTTCTCCGTTAGCAAACATAGTCACCTGCGTATTGTAGTCGGTGGTAAGTGGATTTTTGTTGCCATAATCCAGAGTTAACTTCATCAGCTTGGCCCAATCGGCAAAATGCTGGTTGCCAATGATCGAAGAGGTACCTTCATTCAAGCCTTTAATAAAGCCATCAACATCATCTTGGTTAGCAAAAGCGACACTGATTCCCTGGCTACCTACCAGCCACCACTCTTGATAAGCATTGGCGAAAGGCATAATCCCTGCGGCTTGCAGTTTCTTTGCTGCCTCTTCCAGTTCTGAATAGGTTTGTGGTGGATCCGTAATGCCTGCTTGTGCAAACAAATCTTTATTGTAGACAAAGCCAAATCCTTCAAGATCCAGCGGCAAGCCATAAACCTTGTCGCCCTTAGTAATCGCTTCAGCCGCCAGCGGTACGAGGTCGCCAACCCAAGGTTGGTCAGACAAATCCTCCAACTTCTCTTCCCACATATCTAATTTGGCATATCCGTTATTGGAGAAAATATCAGGTGCATCACCGGAAGCAAACTTTGTTTTCAAGGCTGCATCATAATCGGCCCCCCCACCTACAGTCTGGATATCCAGCTTGATGTTAGGGTATTCCTTCTCAAACTCGACCTTCAATTCGTTAAGGCCTTCAACAATTTCGGTTTTGAATTGGAAGATCGTGACGGTCTTCTGTTCCTGCTTGCCACTGCCTTGACTTTCCCCACCCGTATTGGTACCGCTTGCAGAATTTCCGTTGCCGCAAGCCGCAACTAGTAATGACATTATTAATAAAACAGATACCAACATAAGATTCTTAGGCTTCTTCATCATCTAATTCCCCCTAAATCTGTTTTTAATATATTGGAACAGCGGGCCGGGATCAACCCTTGACCGATCCCGCTGCGATTCCCTCAACAATGTAACGCTGTAAGAACAAGAAGAAGATAACAACTGGCGTGATACCTAATACCAAGGCCGGGAGCGCAATATCCCATTGCTTGCTGTATTGCCCGAAGAATGAAAAGGTAGCAAGCGGTATCGTCCGCATTTCCGGACGTTGCAAAATTAACGAAGGCAACAGATAGTCATTCCAAACCCACAAGCAGTTCAACACAATAGTGGTCATCAGCATCGGCTTCAACATGGGAAGCACAATGCGGAAGAATACACTGATTCCCGTACAACCGTCAACGGTAGCCGCTTCCTCAATCTCCCGTGGAATGGATTTAACGAATCCATGGAAGAGGAAGACGGCCATCGGTGCACCCAAACCAAGGTAAGTCATAATGAGTCCAAAGTGTGAGTTATTGACTCCCAGTTCATTCACTACTCGTAATAACGGCATCATGATCGTCTGGAAGGGAATCACCATCGAGGCGATGAACAGCATGAACAAAATACGGTTAAACAAGGTGTTGGAACGCACCATGCGGTAAGCGCCCATAGCGCTGATTAATGCTAACACGCTTACACTGATCACTGTAATAATCAGAGAGTTAGTAAAGGCTTGGGGAAATCGGGTGAGCTCCCACGCTTTCGCATAGTTCTCCCACTGAATTACCTTGGGCCAGCTCGCTGAATCGGACATGATCTCCCCGAAGGGCTTGACCGAATTGACAAATAAGAAATAGAAAGGAGAAAGGAAGACCAAAGCAACGATGCCCATAATAATCTCTGTCGTTAAGAGTCTGCCGGTATATTTCTTCATCACGCTTCGACCTCCTTGCTCTTAGTCAGACGAACCTGGAACATGGTAATGACTGCCACAATAACGAAGAACAGAATCGCCTTGGCCGTTCCCAACCCATAACGGTTATTTTGGAACGCTTCATTATAGATGTTCATAGCCACGGATTCCGTAGATTTAAATGGTCCGCCCTTCGTTAACGAAAGGTTAAGGTCAAACATCTTGAACGCCCATGAGATCGCCAGGAACAAGCAGATCGTAACCGCAGGCATAATCAACGGTATAATGATGCTGCGCAGCATTTGCCAACGACTTGCGCCGTCGATTTCAGCGGCCTCCATGACCTCGGAAGGCACATTGGTTAAGGAGGAAATGTAAATGACCATCAAATATCCGGCGGTATGCCACACAAACACAATCATAATTCCCCAAAACCCGGTTGTCGCATCCCCCAGCCAAGGAAGACCAAAGAAGGACCACCCCGTCAATTCATAAACCGTATTAAAACCCTTGATGAATATAAACTGCCAAATGAATCCTAGCAGCAGGCCCCCGATCACATTAGGCATAAAGAATATCGTACGCATAATGTTCCGCAGCTTCAACCCTTTGGTCAAAAAATAAGCAAGGAAGAAGCCAACCACATTCGTAAGCACAATGCCCACTACGGTAAATTTGGTCGTAAACCAGAAGGAAGACCAGAAATCAGGATCGTTTGTAAATATAATTTTGAAATTGTCCCACCCTACCCAATTTACTGTGCTCGCCACGCCATTCCAGTCGGTCATTGCATAATACATACCAAGTAAGAATGGAACTACCATGATGATGATAAAGAACAAGAGCACGGGTCCTACAAAAAATAACTGAAGTCCCAGTTCAGACGCTCTTTTGTTATTCATGGCGCAGCCCCCCTTTCTTTCTAGCGAATAACTGTTGTATTGTTATTATGACTTGGGGCAGCAACTAAACACACCTACAAATGTGAACACTCAGGTGGAATTTATTGATCGGGAGAATTGGAATACTTATGAAATGGAACAGCATCCGGACCAAACTGATTGTCTTCATGCTTCTCGCCACAACCATCCCTATTGTTGCAACGATGGTCGTCACCTATTACTACACAGCCCATTCCTTGAAAGCCCGCGTAGCGGCAGAAGATGTCAATCTTCTGTATCAGGGAGGGCGTAATTTAACCAACTTGCTTGATGATATCAACCGTACCTCATCAAACATTTATAATATTTCGAATCTGGTGCAAGGGGGCTACGAAGATGTCCAAAGCAATTCACGTGTGTATGCCGTTCTATCTAATATCTCTACTTCCGTACCAGACATCTTTCAAATTTACCTTTACGAGAATAGTAGCCGGAAAGCTACGATTGTATCGCAAAATACCCCTCAACGTAACTTCAACGTGGAAGCCTATGCCGATGTGATTGGCGAGGGGAAAAAGAGCGTATGGGTCCAGCCCAGCCATATGAGCCATACCTATGGATTAGTATCCTTATCCTGGCGATACCCGTCCGAGCCGGTATTCACCGTGCATCGCAAGATTGAGAAGGTCCCTTCCAGCAGCATTATTGGCTACTTATCGATCGATGTTAAATTATCTGCTCTGAGCGACATTGTCGATCAGCTTTATGAGCAAAGCCGCGAGAAAATTTATATTCTCGATGATCATGGATATATCATCTATAGCGACGAGCAGAGCAAGATCGGCAACAAACTCGAAGAGAAATGGTACACTCAGCAAATTGCCGGGGTCAATACACCAAGCGGGAACTTTGAAACGGAGGGCAGTGTATTCGTCTATCACCAGATTTCAGGTGTGGGAGCTAACTGGACCTTGGTGAAGCAAGTTCCGGTGGCCTACCTGACCCAGACCGCCAATAAGACGGCGGGTATTAACCTGTTACTGCTAGCCGTGTCACTCATTTTCATCATTCTGGCCACGATTATCATTTCTCTAAGAATTACCGCCCCGATCAAACGGCTATCCAGCCATATGAACGAGGTACAACAGACAGGTAACCTTAATGTGGATATATTGCCTGCCGGCAAGGATGAGATCGGTCTGCTCACCAAGCGCTTCCGGACGATGCTGGACACGATCAATAATTTTATCCTGAAGGAGTACAAGCTGGAATTGTCCAGCAAGAACAATCAACTCCGGGCCTTGCAGGCACAGATTAATCCGCATTTTCTCAACAATACTTTGCAGATTATCGGTACGCTTGCTCTGGAGCTCAAGGTCCCGCAAATCTACACCTTGATCTCGGCACTCGCGAAAATGATGCACTACAGCATGCATAATGGGGATCGATTCGTAACCCTGAAGGACGAGCTTGAGCATGTCAAAGCGTACATGGAGTTGCAGAAAGAACGCTTCGAGGGACGTTTCTCCTTCACGGCGGATATTCCCCAAGAGCTGCTGCCCCTCCGTATGCCCAAGCTGATTCTCCAGCCGATTATGGAGAACTACTTCAAGCATGGCATCGATCGTTCCCAGGAGGACGGCCTTGTTGGCTTGCAAGCATTCATGGAAGAGGAAGGCTACGTTACAATTATTGCCTATAACAACGGAGCCCCCATTCCGACCGAGAAGCTTGTGCTGCTACAGTACAACCTGGCCGAGCCAGCCGAGCATCCCGATGAGGAGGCTACTGCCAATTCACAGACCTTGAGGACCGAGCCGCCATCTTCCATCGGTTTGGTCAATGTGCTTACCCGCCTGCGTCTGGTCTATGGAGAAGAGGCTTCCTTAACGATCCTTCAGCCCGTGGAAGGCGGCGTGCAAATCATACTGAAAATACCTGCGGTAGAAGCCGCACCGTACGATAGAGATGGAGAGTGAACGAGCATGAGAGCTTTAATTGTCGATGATGAGGTACGGGTTCGAAAGGCCGTGCGCTTGCTGGTTGATTGGGAGAGCCACGGAATACGGGATATCGAGGAGGCGGGCGGAGGCAATGAGGCCATTGACTTCATCAAAGCCACCCCGCCCCAACTTATCATTATGGATATGATGATGGGATCGGGTCATGGCCTTGAACTGATGACCTGGGTACGCGAGCACGCCGGAAACGTGAAATTCATTGTGGTCAGCGGGCATGACGATTTCGAATTTGTTCGCAGTACCGTAAGGCATGGAGGAATCGACTATATCCTCAAGCCTATCGATCCCGAAGCCATCAATGCCGCAGTAGCCAAAGCGGTGAGCCAGTGGCGTGAGGAGGATCAGGAGCGTCTGGATATGCAGCACAAGAGCATCCGACTCAATGAGTTCAAGCCTGTGTATGGTGAGAAGCTGCTCTCCTCCCTGATTGATGATCCCGGCTCCGCCGAAGCTTCCTTGCGCCGTTTGCGGGAGGAGGGAGTTATTCCCACACACATCACATCCGCACGCCTGCTGATCTGCCAGATTGATGCCGGGGATGCAATCCTTCAGGAGCGATTCGGGTACAATAGCGAGCTGCTGCATTTTGCACTGATTAATATTTGCAATGAATTTCTGCTGCCTGGTGGAAGTGGTATCGCATTCAGACATTGGGGAGCGCCGCTGGAAATTTTGCTGCTGATCTGGGAGCGACCAGACCAAGCCTTCGAGCAGGCCGAGCAAATCAATCAGGGGCTCCATCACACCTTGCAGCGGCGACTGCACTTCGGGTTAGGGCAGACGGGACCTCTACCTGCCAGCCTTCCTCAGCAATATAGCGAAGCGCTGACGGTGTTGCGCCGCCGCAATTTGCTGGAGCCGGGTCGCTTCATTCATGCAAATTTCATGGAAACATCCACCACCACGGCATCGGGCAAATCGCTCCTAAGCTTCGCTAAAGTACAGGAGGATTGGAAAGTCGCCGTCATGAGTTCCGATCCTGAGCAAATGACGGTTGCCGCAGAACGCTGGATTGATGAGCTTTGCCGTAGCGGCAAGGTCACTCCCGAACTGCTGGCTATTTGGAGAAACGATATTTTATCGTTTCAGACCCGGCTTGTACGAGAGACCTTTGGCGAGCAGACGGAAGCCATGCTTAAGGAAGATCTTCGTTCAGAACAGGATACTTCCACGCCAGCAGGTCTGCCTGTGGCCAGCATCCCCAATCCTGACAGCTACACCTTCTCCCGCTATGTGTGGCGGGACTGGTCGTTACGGATTATTGGGCAAACAGCGAAGCTACTCTCCCGACAGACCGCCAAGGAGAAGCATACGATGGCGGATATCGTGCAATATGTGGAGCAGCATTATCAAGCTGACTTATCCCTTCAGGAGATCGCAGCGCAGTTTTATGTAAGCCGGGAATACGTATCCCGGAAGTTCAAGCAGGAATTCGGTATTAATTTCTCCGACTACTTGAGCCAATATCGGATTGACAAGGCCAAGCTGCTGATGGCCAATCCGAATCTGAAGCTGCATGAGATCGGCGAAATGGTCGGCTTCCGCGACGTCAAATATTTCAGCAAAGTATTCAAGAAGCTGACGGGCGAGTCACCACGGGACTTCCGCGGAAAATAAACTCGCCCCTGCCCATTGAACGAATAGGTTAGTGTATCGCCTTGGCGTCTGAACTTTTGGTTGAACCAGCAACGGAAACAGGTGTTTTTCTTGAGCGCGGACCTCCCCGCCGCCGCTTATACAGCTCGGGAAGTGCCACGCCCAGCAAGACCAGCAACACGCCAAACCACTGGATGCCGCTGACCTGCTCATGAAGCACGACACTGGACAGTAGTACCGCTACTGGCAATTCGGAAGCGCCGAGAATTGCGGCCATCCCTTCGCCTGTCGACGGTACACCGATGGCAAATAGCAATGGCGGAAGGAAGGCGCCCAGCAGGCCAAGGAAAAACCCATAGGGCAACAAGCCTTGAAGCAATGTTCCATCGAACAGGAAGGTTGGCGGGAACAACAGGAATACCAGCAGCATGCCACCCGTAATCATCCAGCCGCTGCGATATACCGGATGAGCAGACGGTATCGCTTTTCCACTCAACAGCACGAAAAAGGTATAGCTAACCGCAGCCAGCAGGCCAAATAGAATCCCCCGCCAATCGTAACCACCGCTGCCCCGTTCAAATATGCCTGCAGCCAGTAAGGTACCGACAAACAGGATAACTAAAGTGAACAGAACAACCTTGTGGGGGCGTTTCTTCTGCACGATCGTTTGAAGCAGCACTCCCATCCAGGTGAACTGGAACAACAGCACGATCGCCAGTGAATTCTGAATATAATGCAAGGATTGATAATAGAGCAGTCCCGTAATTGCTGTGGGCGCACCCGCAGCGAGCAGAAGCAGACGTTGCTTCCAGGTCAGCTTCACGATACCCGAACCAGAAGCTGCCGAAGCCAAACCCTGCTTCTTCTTGCGTCTCTCACCCAGCTTCACTATAAGGGCCAGCAGCCAGATCAACACAAATCCGGTTAGCAGTTGACTGCCAACCACCTGGCCGAGTGAATATCCTTGTCCATAGGCCTTGGTCACAATAGTAGACAACACCCCATAGCTGACAGCACCTAGAAATACAAGCCATTTATGTTTCATCACGTATAATAATCTCCTTCTATACCTAAGTTGTCGTGCCCATCGTAAGCTACTGAACGCAAAAAAACTCCCTTGCCCGGAATATAGACCGTTCAGTTCCATGAACTGCGATCTGATATTCGTAGCAAGGAAGTTCGGCTTCCTGTAGAGACCCCCGCCCCATTACTGGCAGAGTTATACGAATTTGAACACTGCATGTTATTATGCGATATTACGCAAGATGCGTCAACCCCCATCTATCCTCCAGCTTAGTATCTTCTTACCTGCTTCGGTGTTACACCGTAGGTTTTCTTAAACATTCGAGCAAAATATCCTACATCTTCAAAGCCTACCTTGGCCGCAATCTCCGTAACCGTGCTTCCTGTAGTTTGTAGCAATTCTCTAGATTTATTTAATCTGAACCCAATCAGATAGTCTACCGGGGAGGTGTGAAGTCCTTCCTTGAAGCAACGTAACGCCTCACTCTTGCTAACTTTGGCAACGGAAGCAATATCCGCCAGTCTGATTCGTTCCATGTAGTTCTCATAAATAAACTCCAGCATAAGCCTTAGCCGTGCTTGCGTCGTCTGAAAACCTGAAGTCTGCGGAGATTCCATACAATCTTGCTGGTGTAGATACAATTGGCGCCAGATCGAAGCAAGCTCAATTTGCACATCAAGTTCCCTTGTCTCTTCCTGAGCATTTAACAAATGGAACACCTGGTGAAGAGATTGCAGAATCTCATTTTGCCAATCGACCTGAGTGCTCAGACGCAAGCAAGAGATGTGGGAATGAATCATGGGGTGCACAAATTTCTGATACACAGATTGATGGCTACTGGAAATGATTTCAGGGGAGCATACCACATTAGGAACCGTCGCTCTGCCTTCCACCTCATATCCGTGAATGACTCGCGAATTTATAAAAATACCTTCCCCCTGACCTAACTGCACAAGATCCTCGCCAATCAGATACTTCACATTCCCTTCCTGAACAATCGCAAATTCCAATTCTTCATGCCAATGTCGATTGATACTGTGGTGAGGGAACTCATCCGTATCGTCAAGATAATATTGTATAGGGAACTGTGGAGATCCATGTGTAGCCAGTTCTCGCAGTTGTTCATCTGTGCTCACTGTCTTCTTCATATCAGGACCTCCTTTTTGTGATATTGTACTGTAAAAAAGTGAAATACTGCAAGAAAAAAGGCTTTTATTTGTGATATATTTCAATTCATGCTCTGACTCATTTACCAACAAATTTCAGGAGGCAACTATGGCTACATTACTTTTAATCATCATTTATATCATATTTATCAGCTTGGGGATACCCGATTCCATATTTGGAACGGCCTGGCCCGCCATCAATACAGAGTTTGGCGTTCCAGTCTCAGCAGCAGGATATGTCACCTTCACCATCTCAGGCTTTACAACCATCTCAAGCTTGAGTAGTGCAAAATTAATCCAGAAATATGGAACAGCCACGATAACGGCTGCCAGTGTAAGCTTGACAGCCGCTGCACTGCTGGGCTTTTCTTTTTCACAAAATATGTTGTGGCTGTGCCTGTTTGCCATTCCGTTAGGTCTGGGTGCCGGTGCTATAGACGCGGCCCTTAACAATTATGTAGCCCTACACTATAAGGCTAGTCATATGAATCTGCTGCATTGCTTTTATGGAATTGGAGTTTCCATGAGCCCCTATTTAATGTCGCTATCACTTTCAGAGCCAACGAACTGGCGGGATGGCTACTATACTGTATTTATGATACAGGCCTCTATTGCATTAATTGCCCTGTTCTCATTGCCCTTATGGAAAAAAGTTCATCCAGATAAGTCAGCGAAAAAAGAGATTGTATTTAAGTCGGTCAGCATCCTGTCGCTTTTCAAAATCCCCTCAGCCAGAGCGGTCTGGCTCATATTCATAGGGTCCTGCGCCATCGAGTACACAGCAGGCATATGGGGGAGCAGTTTTCTGGTTGATACCAAAGGCTTGTCTCTGGAAGCCGCAGCCCAATCCGTTACGTTGTATTATGTCGGTATTGCCACTGGCAGACTGCTCTCCGCCTTTTTAGCGGATCGAGTAACAAGCTGGCGACTAATTCACCTCGGACAAGCCATCCTGTTCGTGGCCATTGTTATGCTCATGCTACCACTTCCAACGGCAGTCTCTACGGTTGCCTTATTCCTGGTCGGTTTCGGCAACGCCCCCATATTTCCTAACCTTCTCCATTTGACACCTACAAATTTCGGAGAAGAGCTGTCTCAGTCCATGATGGGCTCACAGATGGCCGTTTCTTATTTAGGCATTATGCTTATGCCCCCTTTATTTGGTTTATTGGCACAAATGACAAGCATGAATACTTTCCCTTACTATTTGGTACTCCTGTTTCTTATAATGCTATTGGCAATGACTCGTTTGTTGTTGGTATTGAAAAAAAGCAAAACTTATGACATCAATAGCATATGATCCTGCTTGGAACCAAACCTAGCTCCCCCACCCTAGCAGGAAGTCAGGACTGAAGGAGAACGCCGATGGACATTTCTCGTGGTACCTATGGATTTCGTTTTACGGAAGATGAGGAGCTCCAGCTTTGCGTATTATACGCCGCGGGTTACGACTCCATCACCGATTCCACTTATGCCTGGGATGGGCTGGAGCGGGCCGATGGCCCCCTTCTGTTATTCCAGTATACGATGGCTGGTGAAGGGGTGTACGAGTCCAATAACCAGATACACCGTGTCACGGCCGGCCAAGCTTTCTTGGCGGAGATTCCCGGCCCGCACCGCTATTATTATCCTACCGGGTCTAAAGAGCCTTGGGAGTTCCTCTTCTTGTTGTTCCGGCCCAAGCTCATTTTGCCTCATTGGCGCAGATTTCTGCGCGAAGCCGGAGAGGTGCCCAAGCTATCCCCAGATTGCGCGGCGGTCCGGCTCGCCCGGATGATCGTGGTTGATGCAGGAGCTGGCCGAATCTCTGATCCCTTAATCGCCTCCTCCTGCGTCTACCAGTTCGTCACAGAGCTCGCTCGAATGCAGTCCAGTACGCTTCGGAACAAAGATGCTTGGCCGACGAGCATTCAACTCGCCGTCGCCTATATCGAGTTGAACTATTCGCAGATGATCAGCATGGATCAACTATCAGAACAAGTAGGCTTATCCAAATATCACTTCATTCGCAGCTTCTCAGCCAGCACGGGACTAACGCCTGGTGCCTACCTAACCCGCATACGAACTGAAAATGCGATGGAACTGCTACGCGGCACCCGGCTCAGCGTTGAGCAAATTGCCGAGCAGATTGGCTATTCCAGTGGCAGTTATTTTATCAAGGCATTCCGCAGCTTGACCGGACTAACTCCAGGCGAATTTCGCAGTGGAGGTGAAAGTCTGGTTTATCGTAAATTGTTCTTTGATTGACCCCTTAATCAACCGCAATATATTGCTATTCCACTTATAACCTTATCGTAGATATCGCTAAAATCCTTGATTATGATGAACATGAGAAGAGCAATCATGCATGAGTAAAGGAGCTTGATCATGAATCAACATCAGCAAATTGCACCCGTTCCACCCTTGGGCTGGAACAGTTGGGACTGCTACGGCGCTGCCGTAACCGAGGAAGAAATTCGGGGCAATGCAGAGTATATGTCGCAGCATCTGAAGGACTATGGCTGGAGCTATATCACCGTGGATATTCAGTGGTACGAGCCTGGGGCGAACTCCTCGCAATACCGTCCCTTCGTTCCACTAATCATGGATGAATACTCCCGCCTGATGCCTGCCGAGAACCGCTTCCCCTCTGCGGCAGGAGTTCAAGGCTTCAAGCCATTAGCGGATTACGTACACAGCCTTGGGCTACAATTTGGTATTCATATCATGCGGGGCATTCCCCGGCAGGCTGTTCACGCCGCTACCTCGATTCTCGGCACGTCTGCAACCGCCCGCGACATAGCTCACACCAACTCTATTTGCCCGTGGAACACGGATATGTATGGAGTAGATGCCTCCAAAGCTGGAGCCCAGGCTTACTACAATTCACTATTTGAGCTATATGCACAGTGGGGTGTCGATCTGGTGAAGGTAGACGATATCGCTGCGTCCAGACTTTACGATACGCATGCAGCGGAGATTAAGCTGATCTCTCAAGCGATTGAACGATGCGGTCGTCCCATGGTGTTAAGTCTGTCTCCGGGACCTGCTCCAGTGGAATACTCGGGGTTGTTCACTGAACATGCTAATATGTGGCGTGTTACCGATGATTTCTGGGATCAGTGGCCTCTCCTGCTGGATATGTTCGACCGCTGCAAGACGTGGCAAGGCGTACCGCAAGCAGGCTGCTGGCCGGACTGCGATATGTTGCCGCTGGGCCATATTGGCATTCGCTCCGTCGATGGTGGTGGCTCCGACCGCTGGACCCGCTTTACCCGAGACGAACAGCTTACCATGATGTCGCTGTGGAGCATCTTTCGTTCGCCACTCATCTTTGGTGGTGAATTAAGAGATTGCGATGATTGGACACTGTCGCTCCTGACCAATCGAGAGGTGCTTCGTATGCACCGGGAAAGCCAAGGCGCCAAGGAAGCACTACGGGAAGGCGAACTGATCGTCTGGACAGCCAAGCATCCTGAAGGCTTCCAATATGTTGCCGTGTTTAATATCGGTGAGCGTATGTTGCCTCTAGCTTTATCCATTGAGAACATTGGCCTTACGCAGAGTGCAGAGGGGGTCGAACTATGGAGCGGGGAGGCCGCAGATACGCGGACAGGAACCCTGCACGCTAATGTGCCACCACATGGCGTACGTCTCTATCAATTCGGCTAGGGGTCAAAGAGTGCGGCTTATCCATTAAGCCGCGCTCTTTCCACATATGCCTTGACCACGATATCCTGATCATGGTTGCCAAATCCCGCCCCGTACAAGGTTAATCCTCCTACGTGAACGGCTCGCTCGTCGACGGCAAAGCGAAGCGTCCAAAACGGTTCATGTAGCCCGATGTCAGCAAGCGTCACGTCCGACATGCGCTCCCCGTCCATAAAGGTACCCGTGGGCTCGATACGAATCGTCTTGAGCAACCCGTATTGATTGACATTGCGATGCCACCACGCCGGGGTGAACTTGCCACGGGCCGCCCTACCGAAGTCAGCCGGACTGGTCCAGGTTCCAAGAAAAGTTCCGTTGAAGGTAAAACTGATATCCGAGGGCCATTCATCTCTCAGTCCAGGAGCCTCCGAAGCGATTTCCATAGAGATTTCCAGAGCCTCCGGCAGCTCCGCTTCCAGCAGGAAGTTCGGCATTTTGTATTCAACATACCCCCGCCCAAACCAGAGGATAGACGCATGGACCCGTTCAGGATCAAGGAAGTAACGCGGATCATCCCATACCCCTATCTCTTTCTCCTTCGTGCCAAGCCCACAGGTAGGATGAACCTCGAAGGCTGTGTAATGTCCAACCGAAATATGTTGTTCTCTCACTTCCTCATGTATACTGGCGGACGGCAGTTCAATCTCAATGCTGTTGTGTTTGAGGGAGCACATCTTATGGGTGCCGCCCCCTGCCCTCAGCCGATGAGTATCGATAAGTCCGGCCTGCTCCAGCTTGCGAATATGCATGGTGATAATGGAGGGACTTAGCTCCAGGCTGGCGGCAATATCCTTCACGTTCATCGCCTTATCTGCCACCAGCTTCATGATCTTCCAGCGCACTTCACTCGCTAGCGCCTCGTACAACGGTAAATATTTGCCTTCTCCATTGGCTTTAATCATATTTACGTATCTCACACCCTCAGTTGAAATCATATATTTATTAATTTAAAACAAATTGTCTTCAACCTTCAAGCCTTATATATTGCAACGTCCCAATCAATGGGGTTTAATGTGCTTAGGTTCGAATCAAATCTGATTGGATTTATATATTTATAAATGACAAAACGAATGACTAAAGAGGTGCTTATGATGAAATACAATAATCCCGTTATCAAGGGCTTTTATCCAGACCCTAGTGTGTGCAAGGTGGAGGACACCTATTATCTGGTATGTAGTTCCTTTCAATACTTTCCCGGCGTTCCCTTGTTCGAGAGTAAGGACTTGATCAATTGGAAGCAGATTGGCCATTGCCTGACCCGGGAGAGCCAGGTCCAGCTTGGCTCCGTTGGCAGCTCGGGAGGTGTCTTTGCCCCTACAATTCGCCACTACAACGGGCGGTTCTATATGACCACCACGAATGATACTACCCGGCAAAATTTCTATGTTTGGACTGACGATATTTATGGGGATTGGTCTGACCCTATCTTCGTTGATCAAGGAGGAATCGACCCGGATTTATATTTTGAGGATGGAAGAGCCTTCTTCATGAGCAACGGGGTCGACGATGAAGGCGTGGGAGGCGTTGTTCAATGTGAACTTGATATGGAGACCGGCAGCAAGCTTTCCCCAAGCTGTTCTATTTGGAAAGGGACCGGCGGACGATATTTGGAAAGTCCTCATATGTACCGCATGGATGGCCGGTATTACCTGATGGCTGCCGAGGGTGGCACCGAATATGGGCATATGGTTGTGTATGCTCGCGGAGAAGAACTCACCGGCCCGTTCGAATCCTACCCGCATAACCCGGTTCTCACCAATCGCAACCTTGGCCGATATGAGCTACAGGGAGTAGGACATGGCGATCTCATTCAAGATCATGAAGGGAATTGGTGGATGCTTCACCTCGGCTTCCGGCAAATCGGGCAATACCTGACTTACCATCATCTGGGCCGAGAAGTATTTCTCACACCGGTTACCTTTGATGAAGAGGGTTGGTTTACAGCAGGGCATCAGGGAACCACACTCTCAAGCTTTGAGACAGACCGGATACCAAACGACATCATTCAGCAAGAGCAGAAGAACTTCACCTTCGGGAATACCGATTGGAAGCTGGACTGGTGTTATCTGCGCCATCCGGAGTTGAGTAATTACGTACTTGAAGAGGATAAGGCTACGCTTAAAGGAACGGACATCTCTCTGGACCTGCCAAAGAACCCTACCTTCATCGGCATTCGGCAGAGAGACTTTGACACTGAAATCTCTTGCGAGGTACAGCTTAATCACGGAGAGGCTGGTATTACCCTTTACATGGATGAGAACCATCATTATGATTTGGCCGTACGCAAGGAGGGAGCTAACTACCAAGTCATAGAACGCCTGAACATTGGCGATATCAAATCCGTGGAGCATCAAGTCGATCTTGCTGCCAGCAATCAAGCAACGTTAATCATTCGGGCAGACCGCCAGCAATACAGCTTCTATACTCGTATACATGGAGAAGACATCCTGCTTGGGACAGCCCAGACCAGGTATCTGTCCTCTGAGGTTGCAGGAGGATTTACAGGTGTAGTCATCGGGTTATATACCCATGGAGAAGGTGCTGTAGCAGAGTTCACCGAATTTAGATGCGAGTATGCTTAACCTGATCAGCATAATATAGCGAAAAACAGGCAAGCTCCAAAGGAGAAACTCCGTGGATGGCTTGCCTGTTTTTTATTGAGGCTTCAGCCCTTCTTCTTATACCAAGCGAGGAACGCATCACTGACAACCTGGCCTGCATGTCCATTCGGATGCGGATCATCCGTCGAGCTCATGAATTCCTGCCGTTCCCGGTGGGCTTCCGGCTCCGGTCTGGATAGCAAAGCGGCCAAGTCGAACACGTGGTCTACTCCCGGTAATGCAGAAGTACGAAGCGTCTCGTTAACTCTACGCCAATGCTGCTCCCGCTCATCCTTGAAGTTAAATGGTGTCACGGTAAAGAGAATGATTTCCACGGAAGGATCATGATTCCGCAATACCGAGATGATCTTCGTCAAGTCGGCAAGCAATTCGTCAGATGTCCGGGCGCCGATATCGATGTCATTGACCCCTAAAGCAAGTATAACCTGAGTGCCCGCGCCCGGGACCAGTCCCAGCTTCACCTTGCTCAGCCAAGCAGCATCGGCGGCGGCATCATAGGCCCGCGCCCAGCCGGAACCGAGGTTCCATATCCCATAATCGGCGCCCAGCCCCTCAGCAATCCGGGCCACCCAATATTCATAGGCATCCTGGCGTGTTCTGACCCCCTGAGTGATCGAATCCCCAAGGAAAACCAGCCGCCTCCGCACCGGCTGCACATAACCGATAAAGGCTGGCAGCACCAGCAGGTTGGCAGAAGCCTTGAACCCGTCCGCGCTCTCCACGCCAGCATGATTGCCGGGAGCATCATAAGCACTGACCAGCATTTGCTCTGTATTGTAAGGGATGCTTGTCCCTGGCGGTGCCGTGATCGTCCAGGTAAAGGCCAGCAGATGCCCCTCCGGCAAATGAATTGCTACGGGATCACTCCAGAATTGCTCGCCTGGCTCCACCTCCCTGGTAGCGCTTCCGGCAAAGGCAATCTGAATCTGCGAATCGTTCACAACGGAACCATCGGCCACAGTGCCTCCATCAGCGACATAAGCCGACTCAATCCGCCACTTACCGCCAAGCAAACCGCCTGTTGCCACGGTTCCTGTATCCCAGGTTGAATCAACCGCATTGCTATGCCAGAACCGCAGCTCAAGCGGTCCATTTTCCCGCAATCTTAAGAATGTCCGATACGTATGCGTGAAGCCTTCATCGCGTACCATTACATAATTGCACGCCGTCGATACGACGGTGGCTGAAGCATAGTCCTTCATCATCCAATACTCCCCCATCCTGCCATCTATAAGAGGTTGTTCAAAAAGTCATCTTCCCAGAACGAAGCTGTTCGAGGAGTGGGTTCGACATCGAATCTTGAATTCAGCCGGGACTAGCATATGCTTCCGTAGTATGTTTCCTTCAGAAACATTTGAGTTGCTCACGTACCCATGCTTCCGAAGTCGTTTTCTCCGAAAACGTGTAGCTCCGCTACTCAGTCCCTAGCTTCATCCAACTCAAGCGTTTTTAAAAAACGCACATCGGAAGCATAAGCTTCGGTCCTGAAAATTCGACTTTTTGAACACGCACTATAACTACCCTGCATTTTCGATTTTACCTCATCCTTCTCCAAAAGTGACAGAAACTTTTGTGAGATCAGTTGCGTTTAGAGGGTATATGGTTTGTATCACACTGCTTGAAGGGAGATTTATATGAGAAGCAAATGGATATCGCTAGGTTTGGCAGCTTGCTTAAGTCTGGGAGCCGTAGGGGCTTACGCCGCCGAGCAAGAGGACGTAACCACGACTGGCAGCCAATCCTTGGAGCAGGCCTTTAACAAATTGTCTATCATCCCATCTAACTACAAGGGCAAAGCCTTTATCCGGGGACAAAAAACAGAACTCGGCGGGGATTATCAAGTCGTGCAAAAGAATGGGCGTGTGCTCGTTCCCATACGTCTGATGGGCTATCTGGCCGAGCAAAGCACCGGTCCTAATGAGGGGATGTGGGAGGTCATCTGGGATGCGAAGAATCCAAGCGACATCACCCTGCGCAATGTCACGCAGAAGAAGACCGTCAAATTCAAGCTCAACAGCAAGAGTATGGAGGTTAATGGGAAGCAGGTTGCTCTGGACGTTCCCGCGCAAAAGATCAACGGCAGAGTTATGCTACCGCTCCGTGACGCCGGAGTTGCGCTTGGCAAACAGATCACATGGCTGAACGGGCTCATTCTTATCGGAGACGGAACGCTTAATGTGAAGCAGCCAGAAGGGCAATCCCTTCACGTCCAAAATGCCATTAAGAAGCAACTGGAGGATTCCCGCAAGCCGATAGTGGATGACAAGGTCATAAATCCGCTAACTCGGTATAACAATGCTAACTACTACACGCGGACCTTTTACCGCAATAACGGAAGTACCCTTGACGAGCAATTATTCCGTCAGACGTCCGATAAGAAGAACGTTCAGGTTGAAGTTCCTGGACAACCCGTATTTAATTCGGCCAAGGTCATTGGAGAAGACTTGTATTATGTATCGAAGGTGAACGACGACGTCTCCCTCTATGCCTACAACTTCTCCACTCTTAAGTCACGCAAGATCGCTTCGTTGGAGATCGGGGATATATCGCCGGGCTGGGGCTGGCTGACCGATGTGCAGAAGCTGGATGGCGAACTGTACGTCAATCTCCACAGCGGTGACTTAACCATGGGGCACGACACCCTATACCTTGTGAAGAACGGATCACTGCAACAGATAACAACAGCCAAGAGCTTGCTTGGACTTGTCAAAGACCAGGCAAATCTGTACTATACCGATTTTCAATTTATGAGCGGTCAGGCAGATAACTTATTGCGGGTTGATACCCATACGGGCGAACAGGTGGAGCTTGGTGAACCTGGTTATACCTACGGCATCATACGTGATTCACATGTAAACGGAGGTGTCGGCTATACAGGGGATGCCTCGTTAACCTTGGTGGATGGCTCACTATATGCTCTCGGGTTCAAGGACAGTGATCCCGAAGATGCCACCGCCTTATACCGCATCAGCTTGGCCGAACGCAAGCATGAGCAGATCGTTGCCAATACTCAGCGTTTCTGGGTGGTTCAGGAGCATATTTATTATGTGGATGGAGATACCGGGGCGCTGATGCACGCTGGCCTGGATGGAAGCGATCCTATGCGTATCACACCAGATGAAGCTAGCGTATTGGAGGTACACGACAACCTCTTCTATTACACGGTAGAGGGTAACCAAAGCACAGAGCTGTATCGCTATAATCCAGTCAGCGGGCAAGCGAGTAAGCTGGCCGGGTTGCCAGGGGCAAGTGACTCTAATCTCAGACTTCACATCGGGAAGACGGGTATCTACTATATCGCTGATGGCTATGCTCCCGGCATTTACAAGCTCGGAGCAGATGGCAGCATGCAGCATATCGTGAAGGATGCGATTGGGCAAGCCTTACTGAGCGAAGCCGGCCTCGTTTATTCCTTGATGTATCAGGAAGGCGTGTATTCCGTTAAATAACGTAAACATGACAAAACGGCGGCAAGCGCCGGGACTGCGTCTTACTGTCCCTGGCCTTGCCGCCGTTTCCTTGTTGCTCCTGAACGTCTGGAGGTACCGCCCATGCATTGCTGTCTTCCTCCAGCCAGTGATTGACTCTCTACCCTGCTACAATACCCGTTGCAGGAAGGAGCGCGTCCGCTCATGCCGGGGATGCCCGAACAATTCTTCCGGCTTACCGGACTCAATGAACGCTCCATCCGCCATGAACAGAACACGGTCTGCCACTTCACGGGCAAAGCCCATCTCGTGCGTCACCACAATCATCGTCATCTGCTCCTCGGCCAGTCGCTTCATGACTTGGAGCACCTCACCTGTAAGCTCCGGGTCCAGCGCCGACGTCGGCTCGTCGAACAGCAAGATTTCCGGGTTCATCATCAGCGCCCTTGCAATGGCTACCCGCTGCTTTTGTCCTCCGGACAAGAGGGAAGGATAGGCATCCGCCTTGTCCAGCAAGCCCACCTTCTCCAGCAGTTCCGACGCCTTGCCACGGATATCAGCGGGAGGCAGCCCTTTCACAAGCTTGGGTGCAAGCTCCAGGTTACCCCGTACCGTCAGATGGGGGAACAAATTGAAATGCTGGAATACCATCCCCATCCGTAACGTCATCTGCTTAATCGCAGCCGGACGCGCATACTGCCCATCCTTGACAAGGTACGCATCCCCAATGCGGATGCTACCTCCGTCCACCTCTTCCAGATGGGCAAGACTGCGCAACATCGTGCTTTTACCAGAACCTGAAGGGCCAATCACAGCGATGACCTCACTGGTATCTACGTTGAAGGATACATCATGCAGCACCTCCAGGGTACCGAACTTCTTTTTGACATTGGCAAGCTCCACAATCCCCATGTTCACCATTCCAGTCCTCTAACCTTTACTCAAATTTATACTTTCGTTCCAGCGCCTTGAACAATACGGTCAGCACCAGCGTCATTAGCAAATAGATCACTCCGGCCAAAACCAGCGGCATGACGGTAAAGTCGCGATTGACTGCGGTTTGGGCAAAATGCAGCAGTTCTGGTACCGCCACTGCATACAGTAGTGCCGTATCCTTTACCAGAGTAATAGACTCGTTGGAGATGGCAGGCAAGGCAATCCTCAACATCTGCGGCAGTACAATTCGGGTCGTCGTTTGCCAGCGGGTAAGCCCCAGCACCTTGGCAGCCTCATGCTGTCCCTTATCAATACCCAGCAATCCTCCGCGGAAAATCTCGGCGAAATAGGCTGCATAATTCAAAGTAAAGGCCAGACAAGCGGCGGCAAAACGATCCATAACCAGGTATTCCCCGATCACCGGCAGCACGGGCAGGCCAAAGCAGACGAACAGCATTTGCAGCAGCAGCGGCGTTCCGCGCATCACATAAATATATCCACTCGCAAACCATGCCACAGGCTTGATCTGGCTGCGAACCATGAAGGTAAAGGCAAAGCCAAGTGGAATCGAGGTTACGATTGCCAGGGCGAACAGCAAAATCGTCGTCCGCGCTCCCTCCAGCATCGGTCCTGCAATGCTAATCATATAATCCAGGCTCATCTTCGTTCTCCTATTTCAGCACTTTATCTTCGCCGAACCATTGTTGTGAGATCTGAGCGGCCGTACCGTCAGCATTCAATTCGTCGAGCGCCTGCTGCAACCGGTTCAGCAGTTCCTCATTGCCCTGCTTCACGCCGATACCGTATTCCTCCGGTGCCAGCGACTCGTCCAATAGTTTAAAGGTGCCTTCTTCCTTGGACATATAGTATCTTGCCACGACTTCATCAATAACGACCGCATCCAGCCGCTTGGTCTTCAAGTCGCTAAGGGCAAGCACATTGTCCGGGAACTCTGACACCGAGTTAACCTCGTCCTTGACCGGTGCCGCGTCCAAAGCATCCGCAGCGGAAGACAAGGATTGCAGCCCTATTTCCTTGCCAGCCAGATCAGCCAACGTATGGATATCGGATTCAGCCAGCGTAACGACCACCTGACTGTTCTTCAAATAAGGCTTGGTAAAGAGAACCTTCCCCTTCCGCTCCTCCGTAATCGTATAGCCATTCCAGATCAAGTCGATCCGCCCGCTGTTCAGCTCCGATTCCTTGGCCTTCCAGTCAATAGGTTGAAAGGTTACTTCCATTCCCATCTTCTCGCCTGCTGCCTTGGCATAGTCGATGTCAAAACCTACAATTTCGTTCTTCTCATCACGGAACCCCATCGGCGCAAATTTATCATCAATGCCGATGACCAGCTTATTGTCATTCTTGGCAGAGCCGCCACACCCCGCTAACACGGTTAGCATAAGTCCCAGGATTACGCTCAATACTACTATTTTTTTACCCTTCATCATGTTCTCTCCCCTATACAGCCGTCGCCCAAGCTTAATGACCGACGCTTTAGTTCGTTAATACGTTATCAGACTCTCATGATAACATACTAATATAAAGTCGTCGATAGATTTGCCCTTGCCTGTCAGCTTCTCCCTGTGATCTGTGACAGTTCCCCGAACATTCCCGTCAGCCCCCTCCAGTCCGTAACCTTTCGTAGAAAAACAAAGGAACCTCACAGACCGTAGCCTGTAAGGTTCCTATATTGTTTAACTGCTATAGTCTTATTAAATGATGTCCACAACTTGAAGTAAACGCATGAGAATAACGGCAGCTTGAGCGCGGGTTGCTGATTCGTTCGCCCCAAAGAGCTGATGCTGATCGCCCTGAAGGATATGTTGCTCCGTCAGCCAAGCGATATCGGCAGCCGTATCGCCCGGAATGGACGCCTGGTCCTTGTAACGGTTCAAAGCAGCCGCGTCCGGTTGCGCCGATTCATCAGTTCCCCCTTGGACATAACGTAGGGCACGAGCAGTCATAACACTCATCTCCGCACGGCCCAGCGTATCCTCAGGGGCAAACAGCGTCTTGTCATCCGCAAGGATGCCAGCCTTGACTGCCGCTCCAATAGCTCCAGCCAATTCGCCGCTCACATCGGTATAGGAATTGGCCGTCGCATCCGGTTCCAGGCCAAGGCCTGCTGTCAGCCAGGAGACAAATTCACCTCGCTGAACGGCCTGATTCGGCACAAAGGTCCCGCTGTCGGCAAGTCCCGGAATACGGGAATTCAATGCCTCCACGGCAGCTTTGGCCCAATGACCATCCAGATGAGCATATGAAGAATCATCGATGTCTCCGACAGGCTTCGCTTGCTCAGTGATCCGACCTTCCACAGGTGGATTTACTGTACCGCCCAGCCCCTCGACATGCTCCATAAATATTTCATAATCGGGGTATCCCAGATCCTCGTGATACGCTCCTTGTTCAATGGCCTCAGCAAAGGATGTATATCCATCACCACCGGTTGCCACGAAGCTATTGGTCGCCAAGCGGTACGTAGCCGAAAGATTAAGCGGGGTATAGGTATCTTCTTGCTTGATTTGCACATCAAATACCCGTCCCCCTTCCGGTTGTGCCGGGTCCCACTTGAAGGTCATACCGGCAATTTGCGGGAATTTGCCTGGAAGATCATCAGATTTGGCACCGCTAATCCCATTTTCCAGCCCGTCCTTAAGTTGTTGGCCGGTCACGTCAAGCACGAACAACGTGTTGCCAAAAGGCATTACCGTACGCAACTCTCCCATCGTAATCTCGCCCTCATCGATGGGGGCACGAATACCGCCCCCGTTCATGAGCGCCACATCCGCTTCCTTCAATTGACGGGCCTTCTCCAGCATCCCGTCGGCAATCAGGTTCCCCAGATTCGTTTCCTTGGAACGCACGTTTTCACGTACGCCATCCAGTACCACAGCAGCTTGACCTACTGGCTGCTTCTTCATCTCTTCCAGTTCCTCGTTATATGGAGTCAGCACTTCCTTCGCCTTGGCATCTTCCGTGACTTGCTCCGGATCGACAGCGATCAGTTGTCCGGTGGTTTGCCCCGGTCCAGTCAATACGACCCCTTCACTATCAAATACAACATCCACCCGGCCAAGGAATTTGCCCCACTCATTGGCTTGCACGATCGCCGTTGGCGTACCATGCACATCATCCACCACAATTTCCGGAGCATCCAGCTTCGTATGGGTATGGCCGCCCACAATCAGATCAATGCCCTCCACGTCCAGGGCCAGCTTCTGATCCCGTGCATAGCCCAGATGGGATAGGGCGATGATGATGTTCAACCCTTCCTTCTCCATTGCAGCTACAGTTGCCGCAGCCGATTCCGTTGCATCTTTGAATTTTACAGCCTTGCCGCCATTAGACGTCTCCGCTGTGTCTTCTGTCGTCAGACCAAATACGCCCACCTGATGACCATTCACGTCAAGCACCACGTATGGATAGACCCCGGCTTGCGCCGTTGTCTTTGGTGTTGCCGCATTAAGGGTCGTTGGTGATTTCAGCAATGGCAGCATGTCCTGATTCGTGCTGAAGTCAATATTTGAGCTTACCAGCGGGAACTGCGCCTTCTTGACAAACTCGGCCAGTGCGCCCGTGCCTTGATCAAACTCATGATTTCCGAAGGTCATCGCATCGTACCCCATCATGTTCATGAAGGCCAGGTCTGCCAAGCCAAACCATTTGGTAAAATACAAATCTCCCGAGAACACGTCCCCAGCATCCAGCAGCAAGCTATCCTTCTCCTCAGCACGAATCTGCTTCACCAGCGTAGCTCTTCTCGCTACCTCTGCTAAATGGGCATGGGTATCATTGGTGTGCATGACCGTAAGCTTCCAGTTCTCTTCTGAGGTTATGGGCTGCGTAGACATTGACAGCTTGTCCGCAGCAGCCTGTGCCAGTTCCGCCGTCCCTGCGGCAGCAGCTCCCCCGACTGGCCCAATCAACGATACAGCAATCGATGCAGCCATCCAAAAAGAAAATACCTTGCGACTCTTCTTCAACCTGATTCCTCCCCAAATGTTCAAAGATCATTCCTGGGAATTTTAACAGGCGAATGTTATCGCAAGGTCTATCTTTTATACCGATTTGTGTAAAATTTAAATCATTTCCTGAAGAACAAACTCTATGATAGGCCCCACATCCGGCAGACTATGGGGATGGTGGTCTCCACCCGGCTTCAGGATCGTATTCACCCTGCCCCCATAGGACGAGTAAGCACGTTCCAAAATAGCACCGTTCTCCGCAAACGGCACCGCCCGATCCGCATCACCGGATACGATCAGGATAGGCACACCCGCCTGGGCAGGAGCCGCCAACGATGCCAGTAAATGCCCGGTCACCTCACCTGCCCGCTGGAGGATATCAGGTTGAAGCAGGTTCAGTTCTCCTCCAGTTGCTTCTGGCCCGACAATTCCATATACCTCCAGACATCCGCGCCATTCGGCGGTTGCGCCTGTTCCTGTACCCGACCCGGCGGGCCAGCTACAAATATCCACGACTGGCGCGTCGAGATAAATCGCCGAGACTTGCTCCGGATACGCCGCTACATACTGCAGCGCATAGAGGCCCCCACGGCTAAACCCGAACAATACTGGCTTGGAAGACAACCTCCATTGGTCAATCAGTTCGGCTCGGAACGCCTCCATTTGACGGACAGCGAAAGGACAGCCGTACAGATTGCTCAAGCGACAATACGCTACATGCCAGCCTTGCTTCACTAACTCGATATCTGCTGCCGCAAACCCGCCGAAGAATTCGGTCCGCCACACCCACGGCTTGCCCTGTGCCGCCTCATGCGGAGCAACAAGTGTACATTCACGTCCCTCCCAGTACCAGTCAATGCGGGAGAATCCTTGCCATAAGCTGCTGGTCGTCTCCTCTGGCCCTCCCTCAAGTCTTGCCGCTCGCTCTACTTCTGGCAAAGCCTGTGCGGTATACTGCAATACTTCGTCCAAGGGTGCAGTCTCAAATTTGTAGGGGTTGGTATGACCCACATGCTCTCTCCACGCAGCATTAAGTGCCAACCGCCGCTCATTCATCAGCCTGATAAACTTGCCTGTTCCCTGATTTGCCCATGTCGGTACTCGTTCCAGTTGCAGATGGAAGACCTTACTCAGGATCGTCCGTGCAATTACCCAATGCCCGTCCTCTTCGGGATGGACTCCATCTCCATATCGGTAGGAGGCGTCTTGCTCCCGCTTGGAACGAATGAACTCATTCAACGGCTGGTGCACATCTACTACGGTTAGTCCCTCAGTACGTCCATAAGTCTGGAGCCACTCCCCATATTGGGTAAGCACAAGGTCATAACCCTCATAAGGCAGATCAAACGAATAGTTGTCCATTCCCTCCGGCCGGGGCTCTCCGATGGCAGACTGTACGTCAAACGGGGTTGGCGTCATTAGAATGACGCGAGTGCCGGCAGCACGCGACTGTTCCACCGCCTTCCGCATCCCTTCCTGGTAGGCAGAGAAGCGCTCTTCCGTCAGCGGATGATAAATGCCGTCATTCATGCCATAAGCGATGAACAGCCAGTCAGGCCGCGCCTCCGCCAGAGCCCGTTCCAGCCGCTCATGTACGCATGGCCGCGGGTAAGGATGATCCGCCTCACTCGTTCCCGCCGCCGTTTCACCACTGACTCCCAAATTAATCCATTCGAGTCGATATTCCGGCATATATTTCAGGAAGAAGGCCTCCAGATCACGGATATAAGTTCCATTCTCCGTAATACTATCGCCCAGGAACACCATCCGTCCCTGCCGCGGAATCGTTAAACAGTCAACGCTTGCATCTGTTGGTTCCAATTGCTTCATCACCTTTCAAATAGGTATAGCCAGAACTTTTTCCAGTTAGTACGAGTCAAGAACTTACTCCTATCATAATCCTCTCTTGGCGACCAAACTACCTTAAAAATCTGCACAAATCATGCAATAAGTTAAGGCTTAATCATATGTCATAACAAAAGGCCCATCAGAGCTTGCCATACGGCAAGCCTGATAGGCCTTCTAATTTTATCTCAAGTAGTAAGTTCTTCGATTCAACGCTCTGCTGTTAGCTCCGCCGGACTGCTCTGGCGGGAGATCAGGAACAACGTTCCCCAGATCAGCACGAAGCCGATAGCCTGAGCGACCGTAATCATCTGCTGGAAGGCCACCCAGTTAACCAATACGCCGACCATCGGGAAGCTCAGCTCAGCAAGCGTAGCAACCGAGGCTTTGGTCGTAGTCAAACCTTTATAATAGACAAGCAAGCTCAGTAAGCCAGGCAACAGCGCCTGCCCCAGCATATTGAGCGACAAAGCGGCCATTTGTGAGGTCCCCTGTGGCAAATTCCATGCGGCTCCTTCGTTCCAGGTAATCGCCAGCAGCAGTGGCAACGCCAGGACAAAGCGCAACGAGGTCACCGTTTCATATTTCATATGGCCTACCATAAGTCTGCCCATGACCGTAGAGCCGCCCCATAAGGCTGCCGCACCTAGTGACAGCAAGCTGCCCACTTGCACAAAATCACTTAGGTGCCCAATCGGCATTGTAAAGCCGAAGGTGAGCAGATACGTGCCAGCCAGCGCAATAATCAGAAACCCGAAGAAGTGCTGCGGCAGCTTCTCTTTAAGCAACAAGCTGGCAAGCATAATGGCGAACAACGGCTGCATCTTTTGTAGTAGCAGTACAGCGTTGAGATCGCCGCTGGCAAGTGCTGTGGTGAACAGAATAGTAGCTATCCCCGAGCCGCCCCAGGAAAGGAACAGCAACGCGCCGCCTTGCCGCCAGCCTACTCCCTTCAGATCCGAGCGATTTCTCCAAACCACCGGGAGAGCGATCAAAGCGATAATAATATGCTCAACCAAAACGATCTGTGCGGAGGTAAGCGATTTGAGCAGGATGATGCGGAACAATGGGTCAACACCCCATAGGGCTGCACCCAGCACCACCAACCAGAATCCACTCCGTGATTTGCGCTCGGTAGTCGCTTGCAGCGAGGAACGCTGGCCTGCGCCGACCGCACCAGGCAGAGCCCCCGTACTCCCACCGGCCTGCAAGCCAACATTTGCTGTACTAGCCTGACCGATGCCACTAATATTTGCCTTCTTCATGATACTATCCCCTTCTTGAATATGGGGTCTACGCAGAAAACCCCCGTAGCACCATTGCTGGGCTTTGCGGGGGCTGACCAAATAAGCCTGTCAGGAGCGCATGGCTCCTTATTCAAACTTTGCTTGTTTGATCTCCTCTCATCCGGACTATACCGTCGGCCTTGGATTCACACCAAGTCAGTCGCAGTCATCCCAAGGATTACTGCGAGTCGCGGGCTTGAGCTCCTTGTGCCATTCATGCTACAAGCAGCCTCACCGCCGGTCAGGAATTTCACCCTGCCCCGAAGACCATATTCATTTAAATTGTGATTACTTAAGTTGTTATTATCCATACCTCATGAATTAAATTCACTCTGTTACAAAAATCACAAACTAATTATATTCCTCCTGCACGTTCCCGGCAAGTATGAATTTACAGGAAATTAGTCAGTCTCTTTATTCAAACGCAGGAAGAGCGATCTCTCCGTAATTATCCTCCAGGAATTGCTTGATTTCCGGACTGGAAAGAGCCTTCGCCAGCTTTTGAATCGGCTCCGAATCCTTATTGTCCTCACGGGCTACCAACGTGATAGCAAAGGCGGATTCTGTCGTTTCCGTCAACAGAGCATCCTTCTTGGGGGTAAGTCCCACTGGACTAGCATAGGCCGGAGTCATCAATACCAGATCGGCATCATCCAGCATCCGGGCCAGCATCAGCAAGTCCACTTCTTCAAACTTGAGGTTCTTATTATTCTCCACAATATCGGCTTGGGTGGCTTGCAGGTTGTTATTATCCTTCAGCTTGATGATCCCTGCCCGATCCAGCATGATCAGGGAACGAGCCAAGTTGGACGGGTCGCTGGCAATCGCTACTGTAGCTCCTTCCGGAATATCTTCCATCGATTGATAACGTTTGGAATAAGCACCATATACCGCATGATACACTGGTTGAATAGCCACTAACTCCGTATTTTTACTTTCATTGTATTGCTCCATGTAAGGGACGTGCTGGAAGAAGTTCGCGTCCACTTCGTTATTCGCAAGCGCATCATTGGGCTGAACATTGTCGGACAAGACTACAATCTCCAGTTCCACTCCCTCTTCCTCAAGCTGCGGCTTGATCAGTTCAAGCATGTCTGTCATCGGTGGGATCAGAGAAGCAACCTTCAGAGTCGTCAAGCCCTCGGCTGGCTCAGCAGCATCTGCGCCGGTTACACCGGTGTTCCCTCCGGCCTGGTTGTTATTAGTCACGTTGGCATTTGATTCAGCGCCCCCGTTCGTATTTCCGCAAGCGCTAAGCACCAATAAGATCGCCAGTAGTGGGATCAGCCATTTTCCTGTTCTCATGTTGTTTGTCTCCCTTCAAAATTGTGGTTTGAATTAACGTTTGTCCAGCCAGCGGGACAGCGTATTGCCCGTAAGCTGAATGCCTTGCACCAAAATAATCATAATCAGAATGACCGCAGTCATCAGTTCCGTCTCGAAGCGTTGATAGCCATAACGAATGGCGAAGTCGCCTACTCCGCCGCCCCCGACTACCCCCATGACCGTCGAGTAGGAGATGAAGCTGATCGTCGAAGAGGTAAGCCCCAGCACCAGGCCGGAGCGAGCTTCCACGTATAGAAATTTTAATACAATTTGCAGCGGCGAGGCTCCCATGGAGCGGGCCGATTCGATGACACCACGTGGCACATCCAGCAGCGATTGCTCCACAAACCGGGCGTAAATGGCTATCGCCACAACCGCCAGGGGAACGGAGGCGGCCAGTGTTCCAATCGCTGTACCAACAATCAGCCGGGTAAGCGGAATCATGAAGACCACCAGCAACAGAAACGGGAACGAGCGAATCACGTTCACACAACCGTTCAACAGATTGGACCACAGCTTGTTCTCATAGAGCTGCCCTCTGCCGGTCAGGAACAGCAGCGTCCCTGTCGGAAGCCCTAGCAGCACCGCTGCCAACATCGCAATCCCGACCATAATGAACGTATCACCAATCGCTTCGCCAATCTGGAATCGATATTGCACGAAGCTCTCCCACATCAAGGCCACGTCAAACATCGCGCCCCTCCGTTCTCCCAAGCAGTTGCTCCCGGTAAGAAGCGGTAAATAGCAGCTGCTGGCTCGGTTCAAGCTCTACTTGCTTCAAGGCAAAGGCATCAGTCAGCCGTCCGTTCTCCATGACGGATACCTCCCGGCAGATGCTCCGTACTACGTCCATCTCGTGGGTAACGATCACGATGGTCACGCCCAGTGAACGGTGAATATGGAGTAGTACCTCCAGAATTTCGGCGGTGGTCTTCGGGTCCAATGAGGAAGTGGGCTCATCACATAACAGGAGCTGGGGGCTGCTTACTAATGCCCGGGCAATCGCCACCCGCTGCTTCTGGCCTCCGCTCAGTCCTGCCGGATACTGTTCTGCCTTATCTTCAAGTCCTACAAACCGCAGGCATTCTCGCACCCGTTCAGCTCTTTGCCGCTTGGGGACGCCAGCCAGTTCAAGAGGGATTGCTACGTTACCGAAAGCGGTACGATTGCCGAGCAGATGGAATTGCTGAAAGATCATACCCACCGACCGTTGCATTTCACGCAGCCTGCTCTCATTCAGATCGGATAGCATTTGACCCATTACGGTTACTCGGCCCTGATCGGGAATCTCCAATCCATTCATCATCCGCAGCACCGTCGACTTGCCTGCACCGCTGACTCCGATAATACCGTGTATAGTTCCCTTCGGAATATGCAAAGACACATCCTGCACCGCCTCCAGCACACCATCCTGCAAGTTATAAGTTTTGCTGACATGCTCCAAAGTGATGATATGCATCTTCCCCTTCCTCAGGAACCACTATTCTGTATTACTTATTTAAAATCACTGTTACATATGATATACACCTGTAAATTATAGCTTATCATTTCATCTGTGTCACCAATTTTTAATATATATTTAACATTTCTATTGAGCGCGTAACAGCAAAAAGCATCTAACGCAAGGCCTAAGGCTTCCACCTTATCCTTGCGCTAGATGCTTCCACGTATCCATATAATAACTATTAAATAGCGGGCATCACATGGCCACCGTTGACCGGAATGTACGCCCCGGTAATAAATGCCGCCAAATCCGATGCCAGATAAGCCACCATATTAGCGATCTCCTGATCCTCGCCACGCCGCTTTAGCGGTACACCAGCTATATAGTCTGCGTCATTACGCTCGGACAAGCTGCGGTCCCGCTCGCCGATCGTCCAGCCCGGCGCCACCTGATTGACCGTAACGGCATGCTCACCGACTTCCTTGGCCAGCACGCGGTACACGCCATCCATGCCTCGCTTGCCCGCTACATAAGCGGACTGGGTCGGAAAATTCTGCATGGCGCACTCCGTGTTAATACCGATGAATCGGCCCTGCTTCTTGGCGATCATTCCCGGTACAAAGGCCTTGGCCAGAAAGACACTTTGCAGCACACAGGACTCAAATTGACTCACATAATCCTCAGCAGGCTGTTCCAGAACCGAAGTCCAGCCGTATTGAATGACTGCGTTCGCTACCACAATATCCGGGTCACCAAGGCTGGCCTGGACTTGCTGCTGAATCGCTGCAATATCCGCTTGCTTAGTGATATCGCCCCGAACGATCATGCCTGCTCCTCCGGACTGCTCCACTTCTTGCAGTAACTCCTGCGCCTTGGCTTCATTACTCATAAAATGAATGACGACCTTCGCCCCGCAAGCGGCCAGCGTTCGCGTCATCACTCGTCCTAACTGGCCCGTGGCTCCGGTAATCAGAGCTACCTTCCCCGACAGATCGATTGTAAGCATGGATGTGCCCCCTTTTCTCATGTCCAACATTAACAACTGCCTTCAGTTTATAATGCCGCGAACCATCGTGCCAAGAAAAAGTATAGTATTATCCATTATTCAAAGGCCGCGTAAGAGCGACCGAGAAGACCACCGTCTGAGCGTCATTATCCACCAGCACATTGACGGTGTAATCCCCTACGATAGCCTGCTTGTCCGCCAGCGGCCTTCCCGCCTCCACCTCAGTGCAAATGGACTGGAACCAGCGATGAAACGCGATGGCATCATAGGTAAATAGCTCACCCGCGAACAATTCAATGGACTCCTTGTTCCGTGCCAGCGCCCCCTCCCGTAAACGAACCGTTATTCCATACGTATTATAGGTCGTGTCCAGCCAGATGGCAGCCTCTTCCGTTGCACCGCCGGTTGCCCCTACATTCGTAGCTTGCTGTACCGCCTTCTTCTCCTTCTCATCGCGGTATAACCGCAGCGTGGTGTCGAAGAGATCATAGTTCGTACCGCGCAGCTTGCCCGCCTTCTGCAAAGTGTTGTAAGCATCCCACATCTGCTGGTCCGGGAAAGCTACAATTCGCTGTCCTCCCCCTACCGTCGGCACCTGCCGCTGCAACTTGTCGGCCTGTGCCTGAATCGCCAGGCGTTCTGCCTTATCCGTCAGGCGGCTCAGCAGCACCAGGGACTCGGCACGTGATACTGTCTTGCCCACGCCAAAGTTGCCGTCCGGATACCCCTCCATGATGCCCTTGATCAGCGCTTCGGCAATAAATTTCTGCTGCCGATCCGTCGCGCTGGTTAAATCGCCATAGGACGAAGCCACTGTACGACTAAACTCTGCATCCTCCAGGAACTCCGTCTCCTGAAGCGTATAGTAAATGACCTCAGCTACATTTTCCCGGGTCATCGCTGCCTGAAAGTCGCTGTATCGACCTTTGTTCAGGAAGTTCAGATCACTGGCTACATCGATATATGGCTTGGCCCAATAGCCTGTCATTGCCGGTTTAAAGTTAAAATAGCGATAGTCCTGCTTAAGAATCGTGCGATTCTCCTCGCTCAATACCTCAAGGAATCCTCCCTTCCAGGTGCGCTCCAGATTCGGATGCTGCTCACTATAAGAAAGAATCAGCATTTTGACGAATTGATCCACCTTCACTGGCTCATTGGGCCGAAACGTACCGTCGGGGTAACCGTCCAAAATACCTTGCTTGACCATCGTTTCAATCTCCTGCTGCGCCCAGTGTCCCTGAATATCCTTGAACACAGCCTTCTCTTGCGAATTTCCCGCCGCTTGTGCCACTAGACCCCCATTCATAGTGTCCAACCCCGGCACCCCGGCAAACACAAATAAGCCGATTAGCAAGCAAATCGTCGGCAATGCCCACCGTCTCCATTTCACGGCTTCTTCCCATTTTCTAATACTCATGACTAGCCTCCCAAACAAATATTAAATCGTGCCCACTGACACGAGAGCAGGTACGATAAGCACAAAAACGCTGCCATTATCCAGAAAACCATAATTCCGGGCGCCTGTGAATAGGCCGAACGACAGCCCGTCTGAAGGCATAGTCACAGGCAAAGGGATCGGAACCTTAGTCCCAATCCCTTTTACAAGCCGAGTTCATCCCCGCCGTGTTATTCTGTTTCCCGCAACCGTTCCACCATCGTTGACCTGGACATATTTAGGTAAGCCGCTAAAGTGACGATCAGCGCCAACGCTGCCAGCAACGGCAGCAGGCCAAGCAACGGCAGTGGATTCATCCGAAATTCCATAAAAGCCAGATTCGCGGATATGCCTTTAGCCACTGCATAAGTTAAACCCAGCCCCGCTGTGCCGACAATAAGACCGGTCAAGCCTACGCTATAAAGACCTTCGTACATGAGCATCCTCTTCAACTGCTTGCGTGTCATGCCGATGCTCTCCAGAATGGCGAATTCGTTCCGGCGAGAGAGCATCCCGGTGATGACCGTATTGATGAAGTTCAGAATGCCGATCAAGGCAATGATCAGGCTTAATCCATATCCGACCGTCTGGAAGATACGAATAAAGCTTTGCATTTCTCCCTTGTAATCCTCCCGCGACTTGACGATTAAGTTTGAACTGGAAGCCACCATGGTGCGAACTTCCGCTTCCGCTTGCTCCTGCCTATCTGCTTCTAGATGAAGGGTTGCTGACAAGATTAACGGGTCCTTGACCACGCTCACGAACTCCTGAGCCGGCCAATATACATTAAACCCGCCAAGCCCGTAAAATTGTGTTCCGGCAGCATATAACGCATCCGATTGTAGCACTGCCATAACTTCGTAGCTCTTCCCTCCATCATCCAGCGTAAATGGGTCTCCAGGCTCGTAATAGCTAGCATACTGATCGGAATCAAGCAGTGCTTCTGTCATTACGACATAATCCCCTGATGCAAAGCGCTGGGCGTCAAAGCTGCCAGCTACGATATCCCGCGGACCAATCAGGCTGTACCATACCGGATCAAGGCCATGAAGCTGCAAGGGGACCTCGCCGCTATCAAGAAGGGAGGAGACCCTAGGGATTTCCGTGTCCTCTCTAGCGGCTAACGGCTCCAGCATTTGGCGAATCACCGGATTCAGCTTCATAGCATGGGAGCTGTAATACACTTTATCCACACTGGCAATCCCTGCGACCCCACTCAGGCGCTGGCATAATTCCTCCGTCAACGTTACCTCTGTTCCACCCGGTACATGAGCCGATCCGGGGATACCGCTTGGGCCGGCCACGCTCTCCTTGACTACCAAATCTCCCGCGATAAAGCTGCTCAAATATTGATTGATGCTGAATGAAGAGATGACGGTAAAGATAATACTGAACAAAATAAGGCTAAGCGACAAAGAGGCCAGCATCAGCCCCAGCTTCTTCTTCTGTCGCAGCAGGTTACTGAACGCCATGCGATGAAGCTTGGCTCCATGCGTTGACCGTTTGCTCCTTCCAGCCATGCGACTGCCAATGCCAGCGAATTTTACCGCTTCGACCGGGGCAATTCGCGCAGCCATTCGGCCTGGCTTGCTGGCAGCCACACGAACTGTCGCGTAGGCGAATAATGCCGCTCCAACGAAGATGAGCGGATTCGCCGACAAGCTCATGTCCATCTGCTCTGCAGAGACCTGCATCAGTAAGGGCATAAGCCAAGCTCCCAGCCCGTAGCCCAGAGCAAGGCCAAAGGGAAGCGCCAGAAGATACAGCCGGTTAGCCTGAATCGTAATCAAACGTCGCAATTGACGTGGCGTTGTGCCTATCGTCTTCAACAATCCATAAAACCGGATATCCCGCACTACAGATATATGGAAAATATTATAGATCAGCAGGTAGCCGCTGAGCATAATGACGAGAATGAGCACGATGAACGGCAGCATATTTTGTGGGTCCTCCTGCAAACCTACACTGCTGTATGCCCAGTTGACTCCATAGGCAGCCTCCACCCCGGTATCCGCCACAATCTGTTGTAATTTCTTCTCGATTCCAAACGAGCTGCTGAACATGACATCCAGCCGGATCGTATTATCATAGCTGCCTTGCAGCCGTGATTGCTTGGGGTCAATATGGGCCAGATTCCGCTCCGCAAATGATTCCGAGACAAAGGCCAATGCCGCCATGGACAGATTCTTATCCGAAGGGTAGATGCCGGAGACCACAAATTCCTTGCTTACGATTTCCCCATGGATATCAAGGTCCAGCTTGACCTTGGCTCCCAATTCGGGAGTCACGCCAAGCATCTGGAGTACCCAATCGCTGATAGCAATTTCCTGCTCCTGCTCAGGCAAGCCTCCAGCCGTAAATTGAATGAAGTTATGCTTGGCCTCATTCTGGTCAATATAATCAATCTCCAGCGGGTGATCCCAGAAGCTCTCTCCGGCGGCCCGGCCCACCATAAGCGCCGTGCCATACTCCTTGATTAAAGGATGCTCTACGAGCAACCCGGCCTCCTCGCGGGTTAGATATTTGAAGCTGCCGTGAAAATCGCTGCCCGCCGTCCTCATCTGCGTTCGCTGCATCGATTCGTTCAGACTGAAGGACATCATGAACACCGACGTGAGTAGCAGGGTCGTCAATACAATGGCACAGATCGTGACGAGATTTCGGGGGGCATTGGCCCTTAAGCTCTTGCCGGCAAGCCGTAGAATCGCCTGACGGTTATTCGTGGCAATCATTCCTGCCCCTCCCCGGCAACAAAGGAGCGGCTTCGGATCAAGCCGTCTTCAATCCGAATGATCCGATCGGCTGTAAGGGCGATTTCCTCGTTATGGGTAATCATCACAATCGTCTGTCCGAACCGCTCGCTTAATTGCTTCATCAGAATGAGCACTTCCTGGCTGGTCTTACTGTCCAGGTTGCCGGTCGGCTCATCCGCCAGCACGATGGCTGGCTTGGTCGCCAGCGCACGGGCGATTGCCACCCGTTGTTGTTGTCCACCCGACAGACTGGATGGAAGACTGTCCCTCTTGCCCTCCAGCCCCAGCGCCGAGATGATTTCATCCACATAAGCCTGGTCCACCGTCGCTCCATCCAGCTCAATCGGCAATACCACATTCTCATAGACGTTCAATATGGGAATCAAATTATAGCTCTGAAAGATAAATCCAACCGACCTGCGGCGGAAAATCGTTAGTTCCTCGTCAGCCATGGTAAACAAATCATGGTCATTGATCAGGACCTGGCCCTCCGTTGCCCGGTCCAGTCCGCCGAGCATGTGCAACAGCGTGCTCTTTCCACTACCGCTGGTTCCCACGATAGCTACAAATTCTCCTCGTTCAATGCTGAGGTCGATGCCGTCCAGCGCCTTGACCACTGTGCTCCCCTGACCGTAGTGCTTCTTCAACTTTATGGCTTGCACGATAGGCATGCTCGCCACCTCCTATGCTTCACAAAGTCTGTCCCTTCCGGATACAGACCTACTTTAGCAAATCAATCTAACCCTAACCTGTCTCAAAAATAACGTCTTTGTCACATTCTGCATCAGACCAGGGCTGCAGGCAGATAAACGGAGAAGACGGAGCCTTGCTGCTCCTTGGAGGCGACCTTCATGTACCCACCCTGGGCCATCACAAGCTCCCGGGCCAGATAGAGTCCAATGCCAATGCCCTCCACTTCTGCAACCTTTGGACTTCGATAGAAGCGCTGGAAAATATGGGGCCACTCGCTCTCGGCAATACCCAGTCCGGTATCGGCAATATTGATACGGACAAACATATCCCCCGCTTGCACGGTGACGAGAATGTGCCCGCCACTAGCGGTGTATTTTACGGCGTTCTCCAGCAAATTAAACAATGCTTCCCCGGTCCACTTCGGATCATGGAGGGCACGGATATGATCAGGGCAGGAAATTTGAATAGCCATGTCCTTCCGCGCAGCAGCAGCCTGAATTGAAGATACAGCCGACTTGACCGTGTTCATAAGTGAGGATGCTTGAGGCTGAATGGTGATCAGCCCTGTTTCCAGGCGGGACATCTTGAACAGGCACCGAATCAGCCAGTCCAGCTTGACCGCCCCGGCTTGAATTTCAGCAGCATACATCCGTGCCTGTTCCTCTAGCTGCGGAAGCTCTCCCATCAACTCACTGTAAAGCCGGATACCTGCCAGCGGTGTCTTCGTCTGATGCGAAATATCGGAAATCAGCGTTTGGATATGCCCCCGCTCAGCTTGAACTTGCCGTTCCCTATCCTGCATGAGTTCCATGTACCGATACAGCTTATGCTCGAGTGATGACAGCTTCGTCTCGTCATAACCGGTCTGCCGCTTCCGTCCGTTCATCGCTGCATCGACCATCTCATCTACCGTACCAAGTATGGCGGAGATTTTCATCTTCATCGCCCATACGAACAAGGCAGACAGCAACACCGCTGCCGCACCAAAGGAGACAGCCCATCGAGCGAACTGATCCCCTGTCCCTGCTAACATGCCACCTGCTCCCGCATAACTGGCAGACAATACGACTAGTAGCGCAAACAACAAGACATAGAGTTGGCCAAAGCTCAACTGGATGACCATTCGTTTCATGATCTTACCCCTTCCTCCGCCCAAATATATCCCAGCCCGTAGACCGTTTTAATCCATTTCGGCGCTGTGGGCTCCTCTTCCAGTTTGGCCCGCAGTCGCTTGACTGTAACCGTTAGTGCGTTCTCATCCACAAATGCGGACTCCTGCCCCCAAACGACATCAATTAAATGCTCGCGCGTCAAAATTTGCCCGCGATGAAGGATAAGCGCCTTCAGTAGCTTCTGTTCCGTCACACTAAGCGAGAAGCTTGTCCCGCCCTTACGGAACTCCATTCTCCCGAAATCGAGCGACAACTCCCCAATCAACAGCTTATCCTCTCGTCCCGGATCAGAGCGGCGCAGCACCGCCATTACCCGTGAGCGTAATACCATTAAGCTGAATGGCTTAGTGACATAGTCATCGCCGCCCAACTCGAAGCCGGTCACAATATCAGCCTCCAGATCACCCGCGGTCAGAAAAATAATCGGCACCTGAGACGACACTCGTACCTCCGCGCAAAAATCAAAGCCGCTCCCGTCGGGCAAACGCACGTCAAGAACGATCAAGTCAATGCCCCCCTGTGCAAGCCGATCCTTCGCCTGAGCCAAATTAAAAGCTTGCTCCGCAACAACCCCGTCGCGGGCCAGCGTAAGTGCAATTCCCTTATTCAAGCTCATGTCGTCTTCCACGATCAGAATGTTCGTCATGGCTAATTCATCCCTTCCATGTATCGCGATTGCTAATTCGCAAACATTATACACAATCATGATGGCAAAAGAATAACAGATATGTCGCTGCGCCGATGCAGGCCCTACACAAAAAGGACCGCTCTTCCATGTGAAGTCGCGGTCCTGAACAGGTGAGCAGCCAGAATGTCTCAAACTGTCCCCTTATTTTTTGGATTTGCGTAGTTCCTTCATAATTTTACGACCGGTTGGTGTCTGTGCCAGCCCACCCTGAGCGGTCTCCCGGTGCCGGCTTGGCATTGCCGAGCCAACCTCCAGCATCACGTCGATGACTTCATCGGACGGAATGGCGCTGCGTACCCCGGCCAAGGCCATATCTGCGGCAGCCAAGGCGTTCACCGCACCAAAGCCATTACGCACAATGCAGGGGATCTCCACCAAACCTCCCACGGGATCACAGATCAGCCCCAGCGTATTTTTGAGTGCAAGCCCCACGGCATGCACCGCTTGCTCCGGGGTACCTCCCCGCAGTTCAACCATCGCGCCCGCGGCCATCCCGATGGCTGAGCCAACCTCGGCCTGACAGCCCCCCTCGGCTCCAGAGATAAAGGAGTTGTTGGCGATCACATACCCGATGGCTCCTGCACAAAACAAGCCACGGACCAAATGCTCATCCTCCCAGCCAAAACGCTCCTGCGCGCTCACGAAGGCGCCTGGAATAATACCGCAAGAGCCTGCTGTTGGCGTAGCTACAATGCGGCCCATCGAAGCATTGACCTCAGACACCGCCAAGGCGTAGGCCATAGCCTGACTGGCGCTGTCTCCCACGGAGGCCTGCTGGGCCTTGCGATACTGATCGACCCGCTTGGCATCCCCTCCGGTGAGTCCGCTTGTCGAGGTGATATCCTCCGTTAAACCCTTATGCACAGCCGACTTCATGATCTGATAATACTCGCCCATTGCCGCAAGCACTTCTGCTTCGGTCTGGCCACTTTCCGCCGCTTGATCCTCGATCATGATAGCTGAAATGGTTTTGGATTCCTCTTCACATAAATCTACTAGCTCCCGTAAGTTCCGAAACCGCATCGGTCCCATCCTTTCTTTAGTTCAGATGTATATAGGATACACGGCTGACATGCGTAAGTTGCTGGATATCCTTCACAAGTTCTGAGGGTATACCGGAGTCGGCTTCGACGACCGTTAATGCTTCGGTCGTTCTTCCCTTGCGATCGGTCGTGATGTAGCCAATATTAACATCAGCATGACTGAACAAAGCCGTGATACCCGCCAGCACCCCTTGCCGGTCGGCATGAGCCACGATCAGAGTGGGCAATTCGCCTGAGCTCTTGACCTCAAAGCCATCAATGCTGCGAATCACAATGGTTCCTCCGCCGATGGAGGCACCAATCACCTCTGATTGCCGGCCTTCCTTGTTCGACAGTGTAATTTTGACCGTATTGGGGTGGGCCTCAGATAAGACCCCGGTGGAGAAGCGTATCTCAATTCCCTGAGCCTCTGCCGCCTGTAGCGATTCGCGGATTCCTTCATCGTCTGTACGATAATCAAGAATTCCTCCCACTACAGCCAGGTCTGTACCATGCCCTTTATAAGTCTCCGCAAAGGAGCCGTAGAAGCAAATATCTGCTGTATCCGGCTGGGCGCCGAATACCTGCCGCGCAAACCTTCCGATTCGCACCGCGCCCGCCGTATGCGAGCTGGATGGCCCGATCATCGCAGGTCCAATAATAGAGAACACATTTTTGAAGCGCATCGTTGATCTCTCCCGAATGTCAAGACTGCCTAAGGGCCGTCTCCAAATTAAAAAGGACAGGAAAAAAAGGCTGCTGCCCTTCTCCCTGTCCCCGTTACCTGAAAGTTTAACGCCCCTGACGAAACTCTTCGTTGCAGTGGCATGTACCTCTTGGGTGGCTTAACGCTCTCTCCAGAGTGGCGTCCGATCCTGGTCCTTGTACCTGAGAGATTCGGGTGACGGGTTGCATCGCCGTCTCCTTGCTCCTTCGGTGCTGCCACACATTCGGGCAGACTCTCCCAAGATCCTCATCCGCAATATCCTGTTATAACCAAATCTAAAGTGTAAAACAACAAATGTCAAGATAGCTAACACACATTTACGAAAATTTGCAAATACCTAGTAAAATATTCCTATTTATATGAGAAAAAATGTATATTTTTCATAAATTACTACTTGTAACCTTGATTTTACAGATATATACTAGCTCTAACACCTCGACTTCTACCTCATTTTACGAAAAAAGGTAATTTCAAGCTTATTTCATGTCAGAATTCCTTCACACCCAGACTATGGAAAATCGAATCACTACTCTAATATTTAAGGAGGTGATCGAAAAGAAGAAAACCATACTGTCTGCTTCACTGCCCCTCACGTCGTTAGCCCACACCCAAGTAAAGTCCAAACAAGTCCGCAACTTGATGGACCGTCAGAACATGTCCAAGCACAAAACCAAGTAAAGGAAGTGGAAAAGTTGTTTAAATTCAGAAAATTCCGCAAATCTTTCTCACTCGGTATGTCGGTCCTTCTTGTGCTTACCTTTCTTCCCTCGACCTATGCCGAAAGCACCGGCGCTGCGGGCCAAATCAATCTGAAGGCAAATGCTCCTGAAATTGCTGAAGCTAAAATCAATAACAAGCTGCAAACCCTGTTCAAGCAAGATGATTATGTGACTTATCTCGTAAAATTCAAGGAACAAACCGATACGACCACCGTCGCCAAGCAGGCGTTGCAGAAGGCACAGTTGGAAAAGGCCACGCCTTCGGCAGCCAAGCTGTCCGCCAGAAGCTCCGTTGTCAGCGCACTGCGGGCCACCGCTTCCCGTACCCAGCAGGGTATCGAGAGCTATCTGCAAAAAGCTGAGCAGGCTGGCGAGGTGAAGGAGTACAAAAGCTACTTTATCGTAAATGCTATCGCCGTGACAAGCACCAAGGAGGTGCTGGAGCAAATCGCCCTTTTCCCGGAAGTGGAGAAGATCTTACCCAATGAAGAACGCTACCTGCAGAAGGTAGAAATTGATAAATCTGCACCGGACGCTATCGCCTCCAAGGTGAAGGAAGCGGCCAATGCCACTCCGGCAGTGCAGAGCCCGGCCAGTATCGAATGGAATATCGATCAGGTTGGAGCCCCTCAGGTATGGGATATGGGCATCGACGGAACAGGCATTGTCGTAGCCAATCTGGATACCGGGGTCGAATACACCCATCCGGCGCTACAAAGCAAATGGCGTGGCTTCGACGCTTCCGGCAACATCGTCGATCCCGAGCTGAACTGGTACGATCCGCATAGTGGCGCGTCCTTGCCAGCGGATACGGATGGACACGGCACGCATACGATGGGGACCATGGTCGGAGCAGAAGCCGATGGCTCCAATCAGATCGGGGTTGCCCCCGGAGCAAAATGGATTGCCGTGCGTATCTTCAACCCAAGCACCACGGATGCCATCATTCTTGATGGTGGACAATGGCTGCTGGCTCCGGTCGATGCCGAAGGCAATCTGCATCCCGAGTTAGCTCCCGACGTAGTCAACAACTCCTGGGGCGGCGGTCCAGGCGTCGACGAATGGTATCGTCCTATTGTCCAGGCATGGCGGGATGCGCAAATCTTCCCCGAATTCTCGGCGGGCAATGTTAACCTCAACAATCCCGGGGGACCTGGCTCGGTAGCCAACCCCGCCAACTATCCTGAAGCTTTCGCTACAGGGGCTACGGACATTAATAGCAACTTGGCCAGCTTCTCCTTGCTGGGGCCTTCCCCTTACGGAGAAGTAAAGCCGGAGGTAGCTGCTCCCGGTGTTAACATCCGTTCCTCGATTCCTGGTGGGGGTTACGAAGGCGGCTGGAACGGCACTTCCATGGCGGGACCGCATACCACCGCCATTGCTGCCTTATTGCTGCAAGCCAACCATTCCCTGACCGTAGATCAGTTGGAAGACATCATCACCAGTACGGCAGTGCCACGTACGGACAGCCAATACACGCAAATTCCGAACAACGGCTACGGACACGGCATCGTTAATGCTCTCGATGCGGTTGGCTCCGTGCTGCAAGGCGTCGGAACCGTATCAGGCCGCGTAGTTGTCGGTGGCGATGATCTGGAGGAGCCTGTGCTGGAGCATACTCCGCCGACACTGGTCTACGAAGGCTTCGATGTACCGTTGTCAGCACGGGTCAGCGATAACGTTGCCGTGACATCGGTGGAATTCTACGCCAGAGAGGCAGGGACCAGCCATTATTTATATATTCCGGCCGTTCGGGTCTCGGGCAACGAGAAGGATGGACAATATGAAGCCACCGTGCCATCCTTTCTGCTGGGCAGCAGGGGTCTGGAATATTACATCCGCGTGAACGACTACGGGAACAATGGCTTTGACAGTGAAGCTTACACCGTCACCGTATCTGCGGGTATCACTCCAGGGTATGTCCAGGACTTTGAAGCGGATGTGCTGGGCTTCACTAGTGGTGGCACCGGAAACACCTGGGCTTGGGGTCCGCCAGTCAGCGGTCCGGGAAGCGCCTACTCCGGTGAGAAGGTATATGCCACTAACCTGAGCGGCACCTACACAGCCGGGGCCAACTCCTATCTGCTGGCGCCGCCGATCGATTTGACCGATAGCCCGGAAGGTGCGCTGCTATCCTTCAAGCACTGGTATGATCTGGAGCAGGGCCGCGACTTCGGCACCCTGTATATCGCTTCCTTCCAATCGGACTATGCCTTCGTTCCGGTAGCTGAATACACGGGAACCAGCGGCGGCTGGAAGACGCAATTCGTCGACCTTCGCGAATATGCAGGCGAACAAGTCTATCTTCAATTCGGCTTCACCAGCGATACTTCTGTCCAGAGGGCCGGCTGGTATCTGGATGATCTAACGGTGCAAGCACCGGATGAGATTGCTCCCGAGACTCCTTCCGAGCTAATCGGTTCCGTGAACTTCAGCGGCAGCGCGGAGTTGTCCTGGTCTCCTTCCGAAGATGAAGATGTGAAGCTGTATACGGTATACCGCTCCGTAACGTCCGGCTCCGGATATGAGGTGGTCGGATCGACGGAGAGCACTACGTATACCGATACGACTACCGAGACGGACGCGACTTATTATTATGTGGTCACCGCCACGGACTACAGTGGCAATGAAAGTGAGCAATCAGACGAGGTCGAGTTAACGATTGAGCGGCCCGCAATTATCTTCAGCGATCCGTTTGATGGCAGTGATGATAATGGCTGGACGCACGCGGGAACCCGTGATGAATGGGAGCGCGGGGTTCCTGTCGCGCCGGGTCCAACCAGCGCCGTGTCCCCTCCTAACGTATGGGCCACTGACCTCGACAGTACCTATGAGAACAGTGCCGATTACTCGCTAATCTCTCCAGCTATCGATCTTGGTGCTGAAGAGCATGTGACCTTGTTGTTCGACCATTGGTTTGAAATTGAAAGCAATTACGATTTTGGCTATGTCGAGATCACTAGCGATGATGGGCAGTCCTGGAATGAGTTGGGCCGCTTCTCCCACAGCACAACGGGTAAAGCCTGGACCCCCGCTTATTACAGCCTGGACGATTATGCCGGTGATACCGTCAAGCTCCGCTTCCGTTTGAAAACAGACGGCAGTGTAGTCAAGGCAGGTTGGTACATTGATAACTTCCAGGTGCTGAGCGCTATTGCACCAGCAAGCCACATCACCCAGGATATTCTTGCCGAGCCGTTTGAGGCCGGGAAGAAAGAGAAGGTAGAGAAAGGCAGTCCAGCCTACAAGCTGACACGGACTGACAAGAGTGAATATGAGCAAGCCGTGAAGCGAGCTGAGCAAGTGGGCGAGCCTGGTCTGAGCAGCCTTCCAGCCAGTGCAACGGTAACCGTGCTGGAGACGGGACGTTCAGTCAAGACCGATTCCGCTACCGGACGGTACAGCCTCAATCATGTGGCTGGTGACTTCACGCTGAAGGCAGAGGCTTATGGTTATTATCCACAGACGCAGGCAGTAACGATTGCCGATCAGGTCAATGCAAGGGCCAACTTTAATCTGGAGGTTATACCGAAGGGACAAATCACCGGGACGATCACCGATGAACGCAGTGGTGAGCCGATCTCTGGTGCTACCATATTAGTCCTTGAGGATGCTGCAATTCCGCCGCAAACCACAGGACAAGATGGCAGCTTCTCACTGGAAGTGCTGGAAGGCAACTATACGTTGTCGGTGACCGCCGCTGACTATTACGGCGACACCCTGTCATTAACCGTACCTCCTCATGAGACGGTCGATGGCTCGTTAACCCTGAAGCCATTTATCGGGTTCCCGGGCGAGATCGCCTATGACGACGGTACGGCGGAAAATGCCTGGGCCTTTAATGCAGCAGGCAATGCCTGGGCCGTACGCATGACTCCGGAATATGAGACAGCCCAAGTGACAGGCGCATCCATTCGCTTCTGGAATACGGAATGGCCTATCCCGGGCGGAACAGCCTTCCAATATGCTGTATTTGATGCTTCGGGTCCGCAAGGCTCCCCGGGACGACAGTTAGCCGGACCGTTCGATGCCACAGCATTGCGGAACGATCAATGGACTGTGCTGGAACTGCCGGAGCCAGTAACGGTAGAGGGCGACTTCTACATCGTCTATATCCAGACCTTGGCTGGAACAAGCGCGCCGGGACTGGCCGCTGATGAGACTGGAGCTAATGCACTTCGCAGTTGGCAACGAGTCAGTGGTACTTGGAGCCTGGCCGAAGAAGACAGCGGTAACTACATGATCCGGGCCATCGTTCGCTATCCGGTGAATGCTCCCGTGATTACCTCACCAGAAGCCGATTCTTTCACCAATGAAGCTTCGGTTACCGTAACCGGAACTTCCCCGGCAGCCGGGGCAGACGTCAAACTTTACAACGGTACGGAATTGGCTGGAGAGTCAGTCGTTGAAAATGGAGAATTCAGCATCCCGATTCAATTACATGACGGCACTAACGAATTATCTGCCGAAATTGTGGTGAACGGAAAAGCAACAGACCGCTCACTACCAATTACCGTCATCTTGGATACCACCGCACCGGAACTGGATGTCATTTCTCCAACCGATGGCTATCGGACCAACTCGGAGGTACTGAATGTAACGGGCTCTGCCTTGGATGAATTCCTCCGTAGCCTGACAGTCAACGGCCAAGAGGTTCCTCTTGAAGCCAGCGGCTCCTTCGCCTACCGGCTGCTGATTGATGCAGGTGAGAACATCATTACGATTACAGCTACAGACGAAGCAGGCAACACGACGACGGTGACCCGCTCGGTTTATGTAGATGTGGCTCTGCCGGAGATTACGAACTTATCCCCTGTAGAAGATGTGCACCTGACCGCCGGAGAAGCGCTGGCCGTTTCCTTCGACAGCGTACCGGGGCTGGATGCCTCCTTCCGCATCGAACTGCCCCTTTCACTCAGCGGCAGCGGACGGGGTATCCCGCTTACCGAGACTACGCCAGGACACTATGAAGGAACTTATACCACACCCGGTTCACTGGTGCTTGAAGGAGGGCTGATTGTCATTAGCGTGCGTGATGCCGCTGGCAATCAGGGAGACTTCCAAACCCCGGGACATCTCTTCGTCAGCGCTCCTGACGGAGGTCCGGGAGAAGGCCCCGGTGAACCGCCAGGGCCTGGGGACAACGTAACGCCATCCGCCATTATCGCCGCAGCAGACCGTGCGGCCAGGAACACAGTGGTTGAGTTTGATGGCAGCAGTTCCTCAGACCCTGATGGCCGAATCGTTCGCTATAGCTGGACCTTCAGCGATGGCCAGCAGAAGCTTGGACCTAAGGTGACTCATCGTTTTACTACCGCAGGAGCTTATACCGTGACCCTGACCGTCACGGATGACGCTGGTGCGGAGAGCAGTACCACGCATAGAATTGTAATTCGCTAATTTGCAAGAGAACTGAGTCACAACAGTAAACAGCAAGCGCTTAGGGGCTGGCCCATCAATACGGGCGGGCTCCCCCGGCGCTTGCTGTTTTCCAATTCAATCACATGAATAGTTAGTTCTGTCTCAACCGGATTGTCTTGTCGGGAAATGACGGATAACCTCTTCAAAAGCCGGCTCCGTCATGCTGACATCATCAATATCGCCCCAGCGCCCTAGCTCTCTTATAATGTCAATAACGCCGATGCTCCGGCGGTCCGCTTCAATAATAACCGTGTCTTCTTCGATTCCCACAATGCGAAACGGCAGGCCTGAAGACCTGCTCTCGGAGAACTGAAAATCCCCCCGGAATTTAACGCGTAATATCGTTGGCAAGCCAATCATATTGCGCAGTGAATCAATGGTTCCGTCATAGCTTAACTGCCCTTGTTGAATGACCATGACCCGGCTGCATAATTGCTCAATATCATCCATGTCATGCGTGGTAAGCAGAATTGTCTTGCCCATTTCCCGATTCAATCTCCGCAGGAATTGGCGGATATTACGCTTCGCATGGACATCCAGCCCAATCGTCGGCTCGTCGAGGAACAGCAGATCCGGGTCATGTAGCATTGCCGCGGCGATATCCGCGCGCATTCGTTGCCCCAACGATAGCTTACGTACCGGGGTCATCCAGAACTCATGCAAATCAAGCAATTCTGCAAATTGATTGAGGCGCTGCTGCTTCTCCTTGGGACTGACGCCATACATCTCTGCCAGGATATCAAAGGAATCCTTGACCGGCAGATCCCACCAGAGCTGGCTACGCTGTCCGAACACAACCCCCAGTTGGCGTACCGCTCGCTGTCTGTCCTGGTGCGGATTCACTCCACCAACCATCACCTCTCCCGAAGTGGGATGCAGAATGCCCGTGAGCATCTTGATGGTGGTTGATTTTCCCGCTCCATTCGGACCGATATAGCCAACAAATTCCCCATGGCCTACCTCGAAGCTAATATCACGTACCGCTTCCTTCATCGCGTATTCTCTGGCAAGCAAGGTACGAAGGCCAGCAAACTTTCCTTCACGCACGACCGGAGTTTTGAATTGCTTCATTAGATGTTCCGCTTTAATCATTATGGTTGCCAATCCCCCTCAGCTTCCCGTACTTTGATATTTAGTTAGTCCGAACTGCCAGAACTTCAGGCTGGCTGCCAGACAAATCAAGGCTATACCCGCTATTGCAGCCAGCATCCAGAGCCCCCATTCCCCTCGCAGCAGCACCATAGAAGGCACATAATTCACGAAGCCCACCGGAATAATGACAAGGAACAGCGACGACATCCACTTTGGATATAGCGTCAGGGGATATCTGGCTGCATTCTGGGCCGCATCTTCCGTCAAAGTCTGTAATTCGCTGATACGCGTCGTCCAGAATCCCAAGGTGGCCGTAGCCAGCCCAATGGAAAACAGGATAATAGCCCCCGTCAAAATGACGAACGGCGTTGCAGCCAGAGTTATCCAACTGATCTGTCCACTACGCAACATCGCCCCAAGTGACCAGCAGAGCACAACTCCCCCTTGCAGCAACTCCCCCGGCATCAAGCGGAACCGCTGAGGCAATAAGGCCAGTAGTACGGGCATGGGACGGGTCAGCAAGGGATCCAGTTCACCATCTATGAGGTACTTCTCCAGATGATGAACCTCCTCGCCAAAAGAGCGATATATCATTTTTGACAAGGTCATCACCGCAAATAAATAGCCAACCTCATGGAGCGACCACCCCTGAATGGCTCCAAATTTGTTCAATACAATAGCAATCATCAAAAACTCGCAGATTTGAATCAGGGCGGCCAACAACGTCCCTAATATAAAATTGAACTTATACTGCATGCGACTCCGGACGCTGGTGCGGATCAACAGCATATAGAGCCTGAACCAGGATACACGGGGGAATCTCTGATTACGATTGCCTTCAATTATCTTCATCCTCCTTGCACCTCCACCTTCCGGCGAAGCATCCGGGTTGCCAGCAAGCAAGCCACGGTCATCAGACCACACCAGAACAAAGTAATCCAGAGAGCCGAAATCTGACCATTACCGAGATAAATCGTGGTGGGTACATACATCAGGGAAGGATAAGGTGACAGCCAGGCAAGACGCTCCAGCCAGGCCGGGAGCCATTCCAACGGGATAAAAAAACCGCCAACTAGAGTAATCATCGCCTGATTGCTCCAGCTAAGCCAAGAGGATTCCGTGGTCCATAGAGAGCTTACCCCTATTAAATAGTTCATACAGATGGATAGATAGGCCGCTCCCAGTAAAGCAAGCATCGTAAACAGCACATCCGTTATTCGATGAGGGAGGGAGAGTGAGAAGACAAAATAATAGAGAAGATAGATCGGAAGGGATTTGTATACGAGTCGATAAGCGATTTGTCCCCATTCCTTGGCTGCCATGTGCGTGAACAGATGAATGGGACGCATCAGGTCGAGGGCAATTTGCCCAGTCCTGACCGACTGCGGAATGCCCAGACCATTTGAGACAAAGCCCGTAATCCAGAGGGCGGCTTGGGTGAAGGCGATATAGCTGACCATCCCCTGTACCCCATACTCGCCTAGAGCATGGTCTTGTCCCAGACCGATCCAGATGCATGCATACATGAATCCGAATAACGCACTTGCCACATTATGCAGCAAATGTGCACCCCGATACTGTAGATTGCGCGCATAGGTCTTGGATGCCAACGTGAAAAAAAGCGTGGAATTAAACAATAAAAAAACACCTCCGATAAGCATGTTGAACGGCTAATCCGTCCACTTCAGACAAGGCGATTTTGCAGAAGGACATTATCATACCTTAAGTTCTCACAACTGGCAAGCAGAAAAAAGGCTCCTATACTCAGAAGCCTGAATACCGATCCAGCTTCTGAGTATAGGAGCAAGCCAAGAGAATTTCTTATTCCAAATTCGCGTGACGGGCGAACATGTCCTCGTCCGTCTGCCCCGTCTCCCGCTTGAGATCAATAATGATGCTATCGTAAATTAACCAGCTTAGCTGCTCAAAGGAAGAACCCTTCGTCTGAATTGATGCCGCTTTTCCGCCTTCCTTCTCTACCTTGGAGGTAACCCCGGGGATACGAATGCAAGCCGAGGCCAACGAGCCGATGGTGTTGCCGGGAAAGATGGTCAAGGTGGCTAGCGTAGCTCCTTGTTCCAGCGCCTTCTGCGCCATAGCCTTCAGGCTGGCTGTCTCTCCCGAACCTGAGCCGATAACTAGTAAATCACCCTTTCCAATGGATGGCGTGGTAGGCTCGCCCACAAAGTACGAGCTATACCCCAAATGCATAAGCCGGTTAGCAAAGCCCCGCGCGGCAAAGCCGGATCGTCCCGCTCCGGCCACAAATACTCGCCGGGCCCCAATAATCAGCTTCTTGACGGCCTCCACCTGCTCACCATCCACCAACATTGCATCTTCTGAAAGCTCAGTTAATATGGCCAACAAATTATTGCAAGGTTTCATACCCTTTCCCCCCTTAGGCTTTCCGCGCCATTGCTTCCTTGATCAAACGCGCTTCCTTCACCGGGTCCTCCGCATGGGTCAAGCCCGTCCCGACAATAATGATATCCGGCGCAAGTGCCACATACTTGTCGATAGTGCTGCTGTTAATTCCACCAGCCACGGCAATTTTAGCCGATTTGGCATATTCCTTCATCACCTTCAAATCATCGATCGGCTGTCGGCCAGCCGCTTGCTGGTCAGCCCCGGTATGGACGGCCAGTACATGAACGCCCAATTCCTCCAATTCACGAATCTTCTCCGGTAAATTGTCCACACAGATCATATCGACAACTAACTGCTTGTTGAATTCATCGGCTGCCTTAAGACAAGCCTTAATTGTCAGCGCATCCGTCACACCCAGCGCCGTAACATATTCCGCCCCGGCGTCAAAAGCCAGCTTGGACTCGAAGAACCCGCCATCCATAATTTTCTCGTCGGATAAAATCTCTTTGTCCGGAAAACGCTCCTTGAACGTCCTGACCGCATTCATTCCCTCAGCAATGACAAAAGGAGTGCCAATCTCAATAATGTCAACGTAACTTTCCAGCTTCTCGGCAAATGCCAGCGCATCCTCCAGGTTCAATTCATCCAATGCCAGTTGCAGCTTCATCTTCCGTTCTCCTCCCCGTGGTTTGATCAGTTAATAAGTAACGGCAGGGCATTCCCCCGGATGGTTCAACAGTTCCTTCAACTCCTGGTCCAAGCGTACAACCGTTAGTGATACGCCATTCATATCCAGGGAGGTCACGTAGTTGCCCACAAAGGTGCGATGGATACGGTGGCCCTGTCCCTTCAGGATGCCTGCTACCTTACCGTAGAGCACGTACAGCTCCATTGGCGGGGTTGCTCCCAGCCCAGACAACATAACAGCAACCTCCTGTGGTCCATCGAAGGCAAAGTCACGCAGAATCGCCTCCGTCATTTCCGCCGCAATCTGATCAGCGGTTCCCAGTTGCTCCACGCGGATTCCCGGCTCCCCATGATGCCCGATGCCGAATTCCATCTGTCCCTCTTCTATGGTAAAGTTCGGGGAGCCTACCGCCGGGATGGTACATGAGCTGAGTCCCACGCAAATGCTCCGGGTATTATCCACGGCCTTCTGTGCGGAAGCGATGACCTCATCCAGTGAGCCACCCATGGCCGCGCGTGCTCCGCCCGCCTTCCACATGAACAAGCCGCCCGCAATGCCGTGCCGCTTCTCGCGAGTCTCTGGAGGTGACGAGGCAATATCATCCGTTGCGGTCACGTATTTGACCGTAATTCCTTCATCCTCCGCGAGCTCAGCCGCCATCTTGACATTCATATTGTCGCCGGCATAATTACCGAACAGGCAGGCTACACCTTGACCGGAATCGGCTTCCAATATAGCATCCAGAAATGACTGTGCCGGCGGTGAGGCGAACACCTCGCCAACCGCGGCTGCATCCACCAGCCCCTGCCCGACATAACCAAGAAATGCCGGCTCATGACCGCTTCCACCCCCGGTGACAATTCCTACCTTCCCTGCCACTGGCGCATCCACACGCTGAATGACACGCTCATTGCGGGAGGACAGCTTCACCGTATCTCCATGTGCCTCCACATACCCTCTTAACATGTCATCTACAATCAAGTCAGGATTGTTGACAAATCGTTGCAAGAGCTTCCCCTCCTTAATCCGTGTTAGCCAGTAAGAGCGCCTGATCGGATAGCGCCTTCAAGATGATGTAGCATGAGGTTGCGCCCGCGTCCTGATGGCCAACTGCCCGCTCCCCCAGGCGGCTCCCCCGGCCCAAGCGCGCAGCCATCCCCTTCGTCGCCTCCAGGCCAGCTTCAGCAGCTTCGACCATCCGGGTTAAACAAGCTTCTAGATTTCCTCCCTCAAATGCAGTCTCTTCATAGGCCTTCACCGCCGGATCAAGCACGTCAATCAATGTCTTGTCTCCCGGCGTGGCCTCCGTTAACAGGGCAAGCCTGTCGTAACCTTTACGTACCATTTCTCCGATTACCGCTGCATCAATCACTTCCTTCTCCTTGGAAGCCTCCGCCAGTCCCCGGAAGAAGCTGCCGTAGAGTGGCCCCATGGAGCCTCCGATCTTACCGATTAATACTTTGGCAATCGTTAGGAAGCCTTCGCTCATGTCCGCTTCCCGCTGAGCCAGTGCTTCTCCCGCCAGAGAGAAGCCCCGGCTCATATTGACGCCATGATCTCCATCTCCTACCGCAGCATCTACCTGGCTAAGCAGCTCCCGTTGGGCACAAACCGCCTCAATGATGGCCATTACAACAGCAATACCTTGCTTATTTGTAAACCTCATGTGGATTTAGCTCCTCCCTTCCCTCTGTTGGCTTCTGATTAGGGAAAGCTCCTCATAATAAGCGGTGATTTCACCATACAGCCGAGTTCCTCTCTGAATTCCGGTGAAGTGCTCCACCGCCGGTCCGATACCGAACCGGGCAACATAACTTTGCAGTTCCTCCGCCTGTTGATCCTCCGGGTTATGGAAGAGAAAGGCAGCAGCAATGCCCTGCAACAACCTTCCATTCTCCAGTCCGGCATGCTCACAGCCCAGGCAAGGACCTACCAATCGATCTTCTGCACTCAGCTTGCGAATTGGCGAGCGACAGACCCGGTTGATCGTGTCGATTACTCCCGGTGTCTTGAAGCGGTTCACCGCGAACTCGATATACTCCGCCAATTCCTCAATCGGAAAACCATATTTAAGCTCCAGTAACCGCGCCGACTCCATCATGGCCTCCAGCACTTGATCCAGTAGAATCTCATCATGAAATACGTCCTGAATAATGTCATAGCCATGAACTTGGCCGATATAGCCGGCCCAGGCATGGCCGCAATTAATAATGTACAGCTTGCGTTCCAAATATTTCTGTAAATTGTCCGTGTACACGGCCCCTTGAATCGGCTGGCTTCCCGGCATAGCCAACTTGCTCTGCTCAATCACCAATTCATGGTCGCGTCCGATATGAATCACGGCCTTGTCGTCCCGCCGATCCTCCAGTACCAGTCGATCGACGGCTGTATTTGGGAAAGCAGCCAGTTTGTCCAGTTCCTTACGGAATGACTCCTCTGCTACCTCCAGAATGCTATTTTGCAGTAGCTCCGAGTTGAACATGGCATTCTCGCAGGCCAGAATATTAACCTGGCTGCGCCCGAGCCTCTGTCTGGCCTGAAGCCCCTCCAGCAGAATCGGAGCAATGCGTGGCAAGTTATCCGCCCAAACAGAAGTCGTAATTAAATCCGCTTCTATCAGGGCCTCCACCGTGGCCGCCTTATCCGCAACCGGGGAGACCGCCCGTACCCTGTCGATGGTTCTCTTCGCATATCCTTCTTCGATTACGTATAAAAAATAGGCTTGATCCCGATTAAGCTGAGCAATCAGGCCGGGATCGATATCGACGAACGTAATCTCATATCCCGATTGATGCAGCAAATCACCAATAAATCCTCTGCCGATGCTTCCGGCTCCGAAATGAACGGCTTTCACATGCAAGCACCTCTTTTGCTGACTCTCGATTCATGGTTCCTGTTTTCTTCTACAAAATACCAGTTACCGCGCCTATTACGCTGACCGCAATAATGACTAGCATGATCACGGTGAAATTTTGATTTTTCTTATTCAGCCACCAGTACAGGCCAAGCACGGCCATCAGCGGCAACAGGCCAGGTATAATCCCGTCCAGAATATTCTGTAAGACAAAAGGCTCGTTGCCGCCCCCGAAGTTGAATTGCAGCGGGGTGCTGAGCTTCACGTAGGTTGAGGAGAGTGCCCCCATCATGAATAGACCAAGTGTGCTCGCCCCCAGGATGAGCTCCTTAATTCGCCCGGAATGCAGCAGATCCCGAATCGACGCCTTACCTGCGCGATACCCGTATACGGATAACCGAAGGCCGATTAGAATCTGAATCAGCGGCAATAGCAGCAATACAAATGGACCGATGATACTTCCTGATGCCGACAAGGTTGCTGCCAATGCAAATATAATCGGCTTAAGCGTAGCCCAGTCAATAGAATCGCCAATCCCTGCCATGGGTCCCATCAGCCCGGTCTTCATACCGGTAATTGATTTGTCCGTGATAGGCTCGCCCTTGGCCTTCTGTTCCTCCATGGCAATAACGATGCCGTTGACCGGGGAGCCGAACACAGCCTCGGTATTATAGAAGATAAGATGGCGCTTCAACGCTTCCTTCAAATCCTCCGGATCAGGATATAGCTTCTTTAAGATAGGAATCATAGCCGTCGTAAATCCCAAGGCCTGTAGACGTTCATAGGAGATACCCATTTCAGCAACGATATAGTAAGTCAACCAGTTCCGGCGAATATCCTTTTCGGTAATGAGCCGCCCATGGTCTGCGGCAGTATCCGGCGTTTGTTGTATTTCCGTCATCGACCTCACCCCTCCACGTTCTTTCGATTGTTGTAGTAGTTAATCAAGAGAACCGCGCACAAGCCAAAGATCGCTGCCCCGATAATGGGAATTCCACTGAACTGAACCAGAAAATATCCGAGGATAAACCAAGGGAACAGTTCTTTCCTGCCGATGACGAACATCGTCAAGGCGAACCCGAGTGCTGGCAGTAAGCCCCCCGCAACGCTAAAGCCGTGGATGAGCCATTCCGGCACACTGTTCATGAAGTTATTGACCGCGTCGGCACCGTAGAGAATCGCGAAGAAAGGAATGGGAAAGCGGAAGAAAAAACTTAGTGCGGTTGGATAAACAACCGAAGCAAGCACAATTTTTCGAGTATTGCCTTCTTCGGCATAACGGTCGGCCATATGAACGAACATGACGTTCACCGTCTTGCGTAATTGGTCAACGAACACCCCCATAACCCCAACCGGTACCGCGATAGCAATAGCCAGCGCTGGAGTCAGGCCAGAGCCGATGGCAATCGGGATAGCGATCAGGCCAGCCAGACAATCATCAGCCGGTAGATTCGAACCGGCGGCAACCAGACCGATATACAGAATCTGCACCGCAGCCCCGATAATCATCGCTTGCTTGACATCGCCCATCATCAGTCCGATGGGAAGTGCGGCGAACAAAGGCTGGCGAATGGCATGGGTAATGGCATAACCGATATCCGTCTTACAAATCCAGTACCATAAACCGGCAAAAATGCTTACTGCCAACATTTCCATGGCTTATACCCCCAATTTTTTTAAAGCTTTGTCCAGCGGAAGGCGGGCTTCCTCCGGGGTGACCTGGAACGAAACCTCTGCGCCTTGCTCTTTCAGGTACAGCAAATCCTCTGCATCATCCCGATCAATGGAGATTCCCTTGACCACCGAGGTTTTGTTCCCGGCCGCGCCAAGTCCCCCAATCTGCACTGCCGCAAATTTAACACCTTGTTCAGCTACCCTGCGCACATCCTCAATGTTCTTGAACAACACCAGAACGCTGCCTTGGTCATAGCTCCGTGCCTGTGCCGATTCAACAAAGGAAGCAATCGATTGTACCTCGACCTGGATACCGGGAGGGGCGGCCATTACATAGATATCTGCCATGAATTCGTCTTCTGACAGCTCATCGTTAACGACAACAATGGTTTTCGCCGTGACCGTATTGCTCCACTTGGTTACAACCTGACCATGGATTAATCTGAAATCGACCCGCACCAACTTGATTCCCTCTAGCACAGCGATCCCTTCCTTTCCTTGATGATTTTTGAAATATCACGGATACCTTCCGTCCCGAACGCAATGATTTTCTCTTCGATCTCTTCCCATTCTCCCAGAGACCTGCGGTTCTCCGCCTCAATCAGCATCGGCAGGTTCAGACCGCATACTACTGAATATCCTTCCTTCTTGGCGAAATAAGCACCGATGTTGGAGGGGGTTCCTCCGTACAGGTCCGTCAGAAAAATAGAATTCCGGGGAGCTTCAGCCATATGTCGTTCAATCGTTTCAATTAACGCTTTGGATTCCATTCCGGCTAATAGGGAGAAGCAGTATACATTCTGCATTTCTCCGATAATGAGTTCGGCACTCTTCTTGAGCTCCTCGCCGAAGGTGCCATGCGTAATGAGAATAATCCATGGTGTTGTGCTCATATTTCAGCCTCCTGTCCGTTCATACTCCTGAAGTTCAAGCCTTGCTCCATCTATAATTAAAGCGCTTTCTAAAATTGCTGTGCGTTGCGCACCTTTCCCATTACCCACGAGACTTGCCGCCCGTAATGTTCACCGTAGTCCCGGATATATACGTAGCGCGGTCTGACAGCAAATACGTAACCAAATCAGCAATCTCTTCAATTCTGCCCGGCCGGCCTAGCGGAATCACCTTCATGTAATCGACAGCTACATGATTGGACTCTACCCCGCGGGTATAGGCCAGTGCCTTGACATGGTCCGGGTTACCCATCGGGGTCGGCTCGTTAATTCCTGGTGCAATCCCCACGACCCGAATGTTAAAGCGGCCAAGTTCCTTCGCCCAAGATAATGTAAAGGAATTTAGCGCTCCCTTCGTGGCCGAGTAGATGCTTTGGCCCGTCGAGCCCTCCATACCAGCTTCAGAACTCACGTTGACCACGACTCCGAATTGTTGCTTAATCATGACTCTGGCAACCTCCTGCGTACAGAAAAAAGCACCCTTCACGTTCACGCTGAAGATAAAATCAAAATCCTGCTCATTAAACTCATGGTCCTTGTCTCCGTGATAATAATCCACGAGCAGTTTGGGGCGATTGACCCCGGCGTTATTCACCAAACCGTCAATACGGCCGTATTTGTTCACCACGTGACGAATCATCTCTTCGACCTGTTGTTTATCCGTAATATTGCAGGGTATAAAATCTATATTGCCTTCGCTGCTGCCTGAAAGATCGGCAACCACGACCTGGGCACCACTTTCGCTCAGGCTCTGCACAATATGTGCGCCAATTCCTGAGCTGCCTCCAGTCACGATGATGACCTTCTTGCCCAAGTTCAACCAATCGCTATTCATCCTCTGTCCCGCCCCTCTGCTGATTTATTAGAGACATCATGACGTCGTTATGTCTTAACGTTATAATGACATTGCTCCCCACCTTTTGTCAAGCGCTTTCATTGAAAAAAGAGATAAAAAATACCCGTTGCCCTCATTTCTCTGATTTGACGCAGAAAAGTGATGCAACAGGTTTTCTTTGAATCATGTTATGCCTAATCAAGCCTTTACAGATTGCTCTTATTCCTTATGGCGAAGCAGCACCTTGAAACGATTCAGGTCTCCCCGATCCCTGGATACGGAGTATTCCACCGGCTGATCCTTATCATCATAAGTGATGGTGTCGACCAACTGGATGGCAAAATTCGGGGGAACCTTCAGGGCCAACGCATCCTCCGCACTGGCATTCACTGCCCGGAAGGTCTTGCTGGCATAAATAATTTTCAGGTTATAATGCTCTCTCAAAACAGCAAACAGAGATACCTCCGAGAAATTAAACCGTTCCAGATCAGGAGCCAGATCAGTCGGCACATACGTCGTCACCAGCACGGAAGGCTCATTTTCAATAAAGCGCAGCCTTTCCAGTTGATGATAAGCCGTCGGCCCCTCCCCAAATATGCCCTTAAGCACATCATTGGTCTTAATCTGACGCATACTCAGCAATTGCGTCCTGGCCGTCAGGCCTTGGCGACTGGCCTCTTCATTAAAGCTGCGAAGCTCGGCCAAATCCCATTGGTTCAGCCGCGGTTTGGTGACGAAGGTTCCGACTCCCCTGCGCTTCTCCAGATAACCCTCGCTAACCAGTAGATCGATAGCTTGTCTGACCGTTGTCCGGCTCACCCCATACATCGACATCAATTGAGTCTCCGAGGGCAAGCTCTCGCCAACCTTGTGTTCCTCATTCATAATTTTGTGGATCATGTCCTCTTTAAGTTGAAAATATAAAGGAATCGGACTGTTTTTTTCCAGTTCATAAGACGTAAAATTCCCCATTATATCCTCCTAATTGATTAAGATGTCACGTTGTCCGTATGTCTATTATAACGCAGCAAATCCGGATTGTAAAAATTTGTGTGCTGCAAAATGAAAGAGGATACCCCATGCGCCGTCATTCAGACGCACGGGGTATCCTCTTCTTATCATGCAGAGCCAGGGACATAGCCACTGGCCTGAGCTATGGCCTAAACCTGAGGCACTTCCTGCCGAACCAGTTCCAGAAGCGCGCGGCACCCCTGCTGTACCATCTCATAGACCTCTTCAAAGTTCCCGGTGTAGTAAGGGTCCGGGACCTCCTTAAGCTTGGATTCCGGAACCAGATCAAGCAGCTTGACGATTTTCGCATCAGCTTTCCTGGCCAAGGCACGCAAATCCAGCTCATTCTGATTATCCATAGCTACAATATAATGAAAACGCGAGAAGTCATCCACTGCTACTTGTCGGGCGGCAAGGCCCTCGTAGGAGATGGCATATTGATCAAGAATACGGCGGGTCCCTTCATGGGGCGGCTTCCCGGTATGCCAATTCCCGGTTCCCGCCGAATCGATCAAGACCTGTTCGCTTAAGCCCGCTTCATTCACCAAGTGCCGAAAGACGGCTTCCGCCATGGGTGAACGGCAAATGTTCCCCAGGCATACAAATAACACTCCGATTTGTTGATTGTCGTTATCCATGGTTCTCCCTCTTCCTATAGTACTATCTGCTAACGTCTATTAGCAGATAGTACTATAGGATGCGCCGAAGGACAACCCTAACGAGTACAGCTTCGGTAGGCGGTTGGCGAGATACCCGCATGGCTTTTGAATTGGCGAGAGAAATGCGCCAGTTGCATGCCAAGGCTCTCAGCGATAACTGCGATACTATCGTCTGTATAGGTTAGCAGCCGCTTACCCTCCTCCATACGCTTGCGCTGCACATAATGCATCGGTGTGATGCCCATAATTTTTTTGAAATAGGGAATGAAGTAATTGGGATGCAGATGTACGATATCAGCTAGTGTTTCTATCTCAATCGGTTCACCGATATGCTCCTGAACGTACCTTAATACGTCCCCCAGCTTGTTGCGCTCCGTAAACTGCATGTAATCCTTCAGATAATCGCTATAGCCCCCCTCCTCCAGACAGCAGGCTAGCAAATTTAGCAAGCAGGCTTGCATCTTTAATCCCGCAAATGGGCCGCCTTCTTGGAACAAGTGGATTAAGTCATCAAAGATCACGCGCACGTATTCGGGGTCCTTGGCATGGCTAATGTACAGCTTGCTACCCGCATGGAACAGCGGCCATTCTCCCACCTGAGCATCAAAGTGACAAAAATAACGGGTATACGGGTTCTCCGGTGACGTAAAGGTTGTTTGGCTGGTTCCCGCCGGCATAATCATCAACTGGTTAGGCTGCGGGTAGTAGGTCACCCCATTGATAATGACTGAACCCTCGCCTTGGGGAATGAAATACAGCCGGTTAAAACGAGGGGCCTGCTCCATCCGGTTCCACCCGAGAAAACCGCTTTTTAACTGGGCATGCGTGACGGTTACGGTCAAGCTCTCGGGCAAGCGCCCGGTGAGATGGTCGATCTCGTTCATCCTCTTCCCCCTCTATTTTTAAGTGCGTGTTCAAAAAGTCGAGTTTATAGGACCAAGAAGGTTGGATGAAGCCAGGGGCTGAGTAGCGGAGCGTACGTAGTGGGTACGTGAGCAACGGAAGTCCCGGGTGAATTCAAGATTCGATGTCGAGTTCACTCCTTGAACAACTTCGTTCTGGGAAGGTGACTTTTTGAACAACCTCTTTAAGTAAGCATTTTCATTTTTAGAAATCCTGGTCCTATTGTAACATTCCCATTTATCGAATTCACCTTAATTTTGTGCAAAACCTTCTTAATCCTTGCCATTCTCTTTCCCTCCAATTCAAGCTAAGCTAAGAGCGTCAAGTTACATAAGAAGGGCAGGGAGTAACATGAACAAAGTACGGTTTGGCATCATCGGTATCGGGAATATGGGCACTTCGCATGCGCGGGACCTGGTCCAGGACATCAAGGGCGCGGAATTGACGGCGGTCTGCGACCATAACCCGGAGCGTCTGAAATGGGCAAAGGAGCATCTGCCGGATACGGTTCAGCTATTTGACGACACGGAAAGTCTATTGGCCTCGCAAGTGATCGACGCTGTGATGATCGCAACCCCTCACTATGATCATCCAACACTTGCCGTGCAAGCTTTTGAGAGCGGTTACCATGTGCTCATTGAGAAGCCGGCGGGCGTCTACACCAAGGCCGTTCGGGAAATGAATGAAGCCGCTGTGAAGGCAGGCAAGCAGTTCGGCATCATGTATAACCAGCGAACCAATCCGCTTTATGCCAAGCTACGCGACCTGGTACTGTCCGGTGAACTCGGAACGATTCGCAGAACGAACTGGATTATCACGGACTGGTATCGCTCACAAAGCTACTACAATTCAGGTGGATGGCGTGCCACCTGGGCTGGAGAAGGCGGCGGCGTGCTGCTCAATCAGGACCCCCACCAGCTTGACCTCTGGCAATGGACCATCGGGATGATGCCAACACGCGTACGTGCTTTCTGCCATTTTGGAAAATATCGCAACATTGAGGTTGAAGATGATGTAACCGCTTATGTGGAATATGAGAATGGAGCCACCGGGCTATTTGTGACCACGACCGGCGAAGCTCCGGGTACGAACCGCTTCGAGCTGACAGGCGATAATGGAAAAATTGTCGTGGAAGACGGCAAGCTGACCTTCTGGCGGCTACGCGTACCGGAATCACAGTTCAATGCTGAATATACCGGGGGCTTCGGTCAGCCGGAATGCTGGAAATGTGATATTCCGGTTAGCGGAGGCTCCGGCACACAGCATAAAGGCATCTTGCAAAACTTCACCAATGCCTTGCTGCATGGGGAACCGCTGCTAGCACCCGGGGAAGAAGGCATTCACGGCCTCACGCTCTCCAATGCCATGCATTTATCCGCTTGGACCGAAGATTGGGTCGACCTCCCGCTGAACGAGGATTTGTTCTACGAGAAGCTGCAAGAGAAGATCAAGACCTCCGTATTCCACAAGGAGAACGACGCAGGAAGTGTGCTGGACGTGAAGGGAACGCATTAAAGAAGCTGAGCACGATAAAAAGGAGCGATGCACGTTGAAGCTATCTGTATTTACCGTATCAACACCGGATCTAACGCCGGAAGAGCTGGTGCTAGCAGCACGTGAAGCTGGATTGCATGGTGTGGAATGGCGGTTCAAAGAGGTTCCCGCCGAGGTAGCTGGAGAAGCTCCGTCGTTCTGGCGTAATAATCTCTGTTCTATTGACCCCGCGTTATCCGATGAGCAGATTCTACGGTTCAAGCATATAACCGAAGCTGCGGGTCTGGAAGTAACCAGTCTTGCTCCCTATTTGAACTCACTGGATCTGGAGCAGACGGAGCAGGCGTTCCATGCCGCTCGTCTGCTTGGAGCCAAGATGATGCGCGTCGGTGCAGCCGGGTATGCTGCTACTACTCCCTATCTCGAGTTGTACGAGGACACGGTTCGCTATTTGAAAGAGGCGGAGCTTCTGGCCAAGCAATACGGTGTCAAGGGAGTTGTGGAAACGCATCATCAGACCATTGCTCCCAGCGCCAGCCTGGTCCACCGGCTTGTAAGCCACTGTGATTCCGACCATATTGGTGTCCTGTACGATCCCGGCAATATGGTCTATGAAGGTTATGAGCATTTCAGAATGGGCTTGGAGTTGCTTGGACCTTATCTAGCCCATGTGCATATCAAGAATGCGGCCTGGACGCGCACGGGCACAAGTGAAGACGGGACGGCTGAATGGCACTGCGACTGGGCCCCGCTGCGTGACGGCGTTATCGATTTTCGCAAGCTGATGGCGGACCTGAAGTCCGTCCGCTACGACGGATACTTAGGCATTGAGGATTTTAGCGGACAATACACATCGAAGGAAATGCTTCATCAATTTGCCGAATTTGTTCAAGAAAGGTTGTAGATGCAATCATGTCAACTCCCTCATCAAATAAATCGTTTCAAACGAGCGACGGAATGAACTATGCCCCAAAGGGGCGGCCCAATGAGGTCGTCAAGCCCGGCGAGTTCATCTTTGCTGCCGTCGCCCTGGACCATGGACATATCTATGGCATGACCGGCGGGCTAATTGAAGCCGGAGCTACTCTGAAATGGGTCTACGACCCCGATCCGGCCAAAATGGTGGCCTTTGCGGGCAAATACCCGAACGTACTACAAGCGGACAGCCTGGAACAAGTGCTAGCCGATCCGGAGGTGCGACTGGTTGCCGCAGCAGCCGTGCCCTCTGAACGTGGTCCGCTGGGCCTTAAGATCATGGATGCCGGGAAGGACTATTTTACCGATAAAACGCCATTTACCAGTCTCAATCAGCTTGAAGCCGCCCGCCAAAAGGTACAGCAAACTGGCCGCAAATACGCCGTTTACTTCAGTGAACGCCTGCACGTTGAATCGGCGGTATACGCGGGACAACTTGTCCAGCAGGGAGCGATTGGCCGAGTGCTGCAAGTGACTGGCTTTGGTCCTCACCGGTTAAGTGCTCCCTCCCGGCCGGATTGGTTCTTTGAGAGGGACAAATATGGCGGAATCCTTTGTGATATCGGCAGCCACCAGATCGAGCAATTCCTGTTCTATGCTGGCTGCAAAGACGCCGAGGTTGTGCATAGCAAGGTAGCTAATTACGGGAACCCTGAATATCCGGAGCTGGAAGACTACGGCGATGCAACGCTAATAGGGGATAACGGGGCCACCCAATATTTCCGCGTCGATTGGTTCACACCGGACGGTCTGGGTACGTGGGGAGATGGCCGGACGTTTATTTTAGGTACGGAAGGTTATATCGAATTGCGTAAATATACGGATATTGCCCGGGATGCCGCCGGAGATCAGGTATATTTGGTCAACAAGGACGGGGAGCAGCATTTCTCCGTTCGCGGACAAATCGGCTATCCGTATTTCGGCGAACTGATTCTGGATTGCCTGCACCGTACAGAGAACGCCATGACACAGGAGCATGTATTCAAGGCGGCGGAGCTTTGTCTGAAAGCCCAGCAGCAGGCCATCCAGGTGACTGCGCCCGGCAAATAATATCACAGTGAGTCAGTCCCCGGGGAGCCTTGATCGAGCTGGTACAACAGGGAACAGGAAAGGAAGCGCCATGGAAGAACAAATCGGGATTGCCATTGTCGGCTGTGGAGGTATTGCTCCGGTACATGCCGATGCTATTCAGGAAGTGCAGAAGCTGCAACACATTCAATTGAGGGCTGTCATTGATAGCGACTTGACCAAAGCCAGACAGATGGCTACGGCGTATGACTGTGAGGCTGGCGACGATTACCAAGCCTTGCTGGAGCGCGAGGACATCCAGGCGGTGCACCTATGCACCCCCCATCATCTGCATGCCGACATGGCTGCCCGGTTCCTTCAGGCCGGCAAGCATGTATTGACTGAGAAGCCGATGGCACACAGCCTGAAAGCGGCGGAGGACCTGCTGGCAACAGCGCAGCGATCCCCTGCACAGCTAGGTGTGGCCTTCCAGAATCGCTACAACCTACCGTCTGGTCAAATTCGCGAGATCATCGACAACGGCACGCTTGGCCGATTAGTCTGCTTGAAGGGAATCGTGACCTGGCATCGGGATGAATCTTATTACACAGATAGTCCATGGCGGGGGAGATGGGCCACCGAAGGTGGAGGGGTACTGATTAACCAGGCCATCCATACGCTGGACCTGCTTCGTTGGTTCGGTGGCGAGGTGGCTTCCGTCCAAGGCAGTGCGACGGCGGATGTTCTTGGAGAAACGATCGAGGTGGAGGATACGGCCCATGCGAGTATCCAGTTTGCCAGCGGAGTACGCGGGTTGTTCTACGCAACGAATGGGTACCTGACCAATTCCCCAGTAGAGCTAGAGTTGGTCTTTGAGAATGGCACCCTTTATCAGCGCCGGGATTGCTTGTTCTTGTATCGGGACGGTCAGGAAATTCAGCTTGCCGAGCCTCCCACGGGTCCAGAGGAACCCACTCCGGTTAGAGGTAAGTCCTACTGGGGCTCCAGCCATCGCAAGCTGATTGCCGACTTCTATCAGCATATCCGTAGTGGAAGCCCCTTTCCCTTAAATGGTACGGAAGGCTTCAAGACACTGCAATTAATTGAACAAATATACCGCTCCTCGCGTACACGGGTATCCCGGTAGCAAGGAGCGGTCTCCTCTTACTCTAGTTCCTGTGATTATACTTCACTAGTCTTGGTATATTAGCGGGTGAGCGGCTGCCATACAGGTACGCCCGCCCGTACTACCAACGGCTGACCCTCATGCTTGAATTCCAGCTCGTCCCCTTCTACCAGAGTATACACAGCTTGCTCCTGATCAAAGAATACCTCCAGTAACCGTCCACGATTCATGATCCTGAAGCGGCAGCTCTCCCACTCCGGAGGCAGTGACGGGCGAAAGCCTGGCAATCCCCCCTCCAGGCGCATGCCAGCAAACCCATTTACTACTGCCATCCACGAACCGGCCATCGCTGCCGTATGCAGCCCGTCCTTCGCGTTGCCGTTCACATCATCCAGATCCATTCTTACCGTGCGGCCAAAGTAATCATAGGCCGCGGCCATATCCCCAATCTCAGTGGCCACGATGCTATGAATGCAAGGCGACAAGGAAGAATCATGGGTCGTTAACGGATCATAATAGCGGTAATTACGGATCTTTTCATCCAAAGAGAACTGGTCTCCCATTAAGAACAACGCCATCACCACATCCGCTTGCTTAAGCACCTGATGGCGATAAATTACGAGTGGATGATAATGAAGCAGGAGCGGATATTTCTCAGGCGGTGTACCCGCGAAGTCCCAAGGCTTCTTGGACAAAAATGTATCATCCTGAGCGATAATCCCCAAATGCTCATCCCTCGGAATGTACATTCGTTCCGCTGCCTTGCGCCAGCCCTCCTCTTCCTCCTGCATAAGTCCCATCTTCTTCCCCACTTGGGCATATTGCTGGGGATACTGCTCACGCATCAGAACCGCCGCTGTATAGGCGTAATTCAGATGCTCCCGGGCCATCAGGTTTGTATAGGCGTTATTGTTCACGATTGCCGTATACTCGTCAGGCCCGGTCACGGCATCGATACAAAAGGCTCCGCCCTTGGCTGGATTGTAATGGCCGAGATCGGCCCAGAACCGCGCCGTTTCGAACAACATCTCAGCGGCATGATGCACCAGGAACTCTACATCTCCGGTGGCCTGAACATATTGCCGCAGCCCGAAGGCTATGTCGGCGTTAATATGGGCCTGGGCGGTGCCCGCCGGGAAGAAGGCAGAATTCTCTTGCCCGTTGATCGTCCGCCACGGATACAGCGCTCCCCGCTGCGACATCTCTGCCGCCCGCTGCCGGGCCTGGTCCAGCGTGCGGCAGCGAAACTCTAGCAGCGCCCGGGCGGTCTCCGGCTGGGTGAAGGTGAAGAAGGGTAGCACATACATTTCCGTATCCCAGAAATAATGCCCTTCATACCCTTCACCGGTCAGCCCCTTGGCCGCCATGCTGGTGTGACCATCGCGTCCGGCCGATTGCAGCAGGCCAAACGCGTTGAACCGTAGACCCTGCTGGAGCGCGGGGGCGCCCTTGATCTCCACGTCGGCGCGCTCCCAGAACGCGTCCAGCCAGGCATGCTGCTGCGCCGCCAGACCCTCGAAGCCAAGCTCCTCGGCCAGGCGCAGCGCCTCTCTGCTTCGCTCCATCAGCTCCTCTTCCCGGTAATCCCGGGAAGTATGGTAGCTGATATATTTGCTGAGCGAAGCGGTCTCTCCCCGGTGCAGCCGCACGCGGTACTGCACCGACAGCACTTGCCCGTCGCGGGACTCCGACGGGCTGCACTGCCGGGACGGCGGCAGCGTGAGCCGATGGCTCATCGCCGTGAGCAGCGCGAAGCGGCTGTGCCGCGTGCGCTGCCTGAGCCAGCCGCCGCCGTGGCCGTCGCTTCCAGCCTCCTCATACAGGAGGCTGGGCTCCGCGCGGCGCGCCCCGAGGCGCGGGTCCCCGCCGCCGGGCGCCGGCCCGGATGCTTCGGCGATCTCCCCGTTCATCGCCGAGCGCAGCTCGATCACGCCATCGAAGTTCAGCGGCGTGATCTCATAATCTATCGCTGCCAGATGCTTGTGCGGCAGCGACACCAGACGCCGGATATGAATCAATATCCGATGTCCGGCAGGGGACTCCCATTCCACCAGACGGTGTAGCAGTCCGCTCTGCATATGCAACACTCTCTTGTAGAAGTGGATCTTCCCATGATGGAGCTGGAAGGGCTCCCCTTCAACCCTAAGCTCCATCATGCTTGCATCCGTCACATTCAGCATGGCGTGGCCCTCGCTCGGATAGCCATAGGCTCCTTCCGGATAATGAATCGGCGCAGAGTCATAGAATCCGTTCAGATAACAGCCCCGAACCGTGGTTCCTTCCCGGCCATTATATCCTTCCTCGTATTGCCCCCGCATCCCGATATAGCCATTCCCTAGCGAGAACAAGCTTTCACTGCGTTGATTGTCCATATCACTACTAGGGGCATCCTCCACCAGACTCCATTCCCGCGGGGAGTGTAGTCTGGTCTGAGGCTCTTGCACCTGCGTATTCTTCTGATTCATCCCTTGACTGAACCTCCCATCAACCCTCTGACAAAATACTTTTGCAGGAGGAAGAAGATCGCCAGCGGCATCAGCATCGAGATGAAAGCAGCAGACGTCAACAAATGCCAGTCATTGCCGCGAGAACCAACCAAATCGGCAATCTTCATGGACATGACTTGTACGCTCGGCTGATTTCCGATAAAGATCAACGATACGAGATAATCATTCCACACCCACAGGAATTGGAAAATGCCGATGGAGGCAAGCGCCGGTACCGACAAGGGAAGAATGAGCCGTGAGAAGATGGTAAAGTGGCTAGCCCCGTCGATAAAGGCCGATTCGAACAAGTCCTTGGGCAATTGGCTGATAAAGTTATACATGAAATACGTCACTAACGGCAGACCAAAGGCACTATGAGCCAGCCATATCCCCAAGTAGCTGCCGCTTAGTCCCAAGGCGGTAAAATCCTTGAGCACCGGGATCAACGCCACCTGCAAGGGAATGACCAGCATGGCGATGATAATGACAAACAAGGTTCGCCGTCCGGGGAACCGCAGCCAGGCAAAGGCATAGGCGGCAAAAGAAGCAATCAGCACCGGGATTACCGTTGCCGGCACAGCAATCGTCAGCGTATTCCAGAAGGCCTGGGACAAGCCGCTGCCCTTCTGCACCGACTCGCTGCCATCCGCCAGCTTGAGCTTATATTCCTTGCCAGACAATACATTCTTGTAATTGTCCAGCGTCAGGTCAGGAACAATCTCCCAGCCCCGGTCCTGCACGTTCAGGGTCCGAGCACGGCGATTCTCCCAAATCAGCCGTTCCCCATCCACAACCACGCCAGCGCGCAATTGCTCATCACTATAGGTTTGACCTTGAACCTCAATCGGCTCGCGCAGATCCATTTCCTTGGAGAGCTGAAGCGTCTCTGCATTTGTCCATTCCCGGTGAGGGAAGGCGTTCCACCAACCGGTCTGTAAAATATCCGCAGCCGGACGGAAGGAGGACACAAATAGTCCCACCGTTGGGATGAGCCATAGGAAGCAGATGAACCCCAAAGCCAAATTGACGATCAGCTTGCCACGTTTACGTGATCTGACCTTCTTGGCCGGATTGGATGCAGCCATTAGAATCCCCCCTGCTTGCGGAACTGCCGCAGATTAATGATAATGACCGGCAACACGGCGATCAGCAAGACAATAGCCAACGTCGAGCCATAACCGAAGTTGCGGTACATGAAAAATTGCCGATAGAACTGCGTAGCTACTACCTCGGTACCGTATTGCCCGCCGGTCATAACCATAACGACATCGAAAATTTTCAGGGTAAAAACAATAATGGTTGTCGTCACCGTCAAAATGGTCGTGGAGATAAACGGGATAATAATACGGAAGAAAATACGAATTTCCCCAGCCCCGTCGACTCGCGCCGCTTCCAGAATATCCTCCGGTACCCCTTTGATTGCCGCGGAGAAAATAACCATGGCAAACCCCGTTTGCATCCAAATCAGAATCAGAATCAGGAAGAAGTTGTTCCAAGGCTGCAGCATGCTGGTCCAGGCCTGAGCCTCTCCGCCAAAAGCAGTTACAATGGCGTTGAGTAACCCGATCTGCTGATCACCCGGCTGGTAATAATAGACGAACTTCCAGATAACGCCTGCGGCCACAAAGGAAATTGCCATCGGCATGAAAATAATCGACTTGGCAATTCGTTCATAGCTGCTGCGATCGGCCAAAATGGCAATCAGCAGACCTAGCGCAACGCAAGCTAACGTGCCTACAAACACCCAGAGCAAATTGTTGCGCAACGCCGTGGCCATCAACTTGTCGGTGAAGACCGCGGCATAGTTGGCCAGCCCGACGAACTGCTCCGAGGAAGCGTTGAAGAAGCTTAAATACAACGTGCGAACCGCCGGCAACACGAGCAACCAGCCTAACAGAATGACGGCCGGTCCAATGAAAATATACGGAAGCACTCTCCGGCGCACCTGCTGCGGATATTGCTCCACCGCCCAGGTGAAGCTGTAATACAGCAAGTAAACACCAACCACACCCCATAGTACAGCGCATATAGCCGTTAATAATGGATTTAACGTAGAATCGCGAAAAAAGCGAAAGATTAGTCCATGCCCGGCGATATTCGCCAGCAGCACGGCCAGGGATAAGAGGACGGCCCGAAAACTTACGGTTTGCTTGGCCTCTGCACTCATCATGACCCCTCCTCAAACGTACTTTCAGAATAAAGAAATCTTGCAAATAAAGAGGGCGCGAGTTGCCGGATGAACAAGATCGGCCCACGCGCCCCAGCATGACTTAACTTGCAGCTATCGAACGAAGAGAGCTAATTGCTCCAGCCCCCTTGAATTTGATCAAGCGCTTCGTCCAACGTCGCTGTTCCGCTGACGTAATCGGTTATTCCTTTCCAGAATGTCCCCGCGCCCACCTTGCCCGGCATCAAGTCAGAACCGTCAAAGCGCAGCGTAGAAGCATTCTGCACAAGCTCTGCCATGCGGCGATCCGATTCAGAAGCATACCAGTCAAGCGAAGCATCATTCATAGGAGCGATAACCCCGCCGGACTGTACCCAGGTCTTAATGGATTCACCGGTCGTGAAGAATTCCATAACCGCCCGAACCTCAGGACGATCGTTGAACATGGCGTAAATATCCCCGGCTACAAGCACCGGCTTACCATATTGCTCATCAATCGGCGGCAAGTAGAACCAGGCGTAATCCTCGTCAACCTTCGCGGTTTCCGGGAAAAAGCTGGTAATGAAGTTAGCCTGCCGATGCAGCCATACCTTCGGAGGGTTGTCGAACATCGGTGTCGGGGAATCCCCAAATGCCGTGGTTACAATCGACTTGGTTCCACCGTACACATAATCCGGGTTCATCCAGATTTCAGACATCACTTCAATCGCATGCTTCACTTCAGGTGAATTAAACGGAAGCTCGCCAGCTACCCATTTATCATAATTTTCCGGTGAAGTCGTACGCAGCATAATGTCCTCTACCCAGTCTGTTGCTGGCCAGCCTGTGGCTGCCCCACTCTCGATGCCAATAGCCCAGGCTGCATCTCCGTCCTTGGCGATCTGCTCCGTCAGCTCCATCATTTCATCCCAAGTCTGTGGAATGGTATAACCGGCTTCCTCAAATTGCTTCTTCGGATACCAGACCAGACTCTTCACATTACTGCGGTTCCAGATTCCGGCCATGATCTCTCCATCCTTGCCTTCCATCGTCCCCATGTCCAGCCAGCTCTGGTTGTAGTTGGCCTTCAGCTTCTCCTGATCCAGAATCCCATTCAGGTCGATGACCTTCCCTGTCTTGGCTACAGCAGCCAGCAGTCCCGGCTGCGGGAAGTCGGCAATATCCGGAGCGTTGCCTCCGTCCACACGCACGTTAATGGTTGCTTCAAATTCCTTGGAGCCCTCATATTGAATATCGATTCCGGTCTTCTCTTCGAACTCCTTAATGCTGGTCTCGAATTTGACCTGGTCAGCATCCACGAACGGACCGAACATCGTGACCGTAGTTCCCTTGTACTCACCTTGAAGCGCCAAATCCAGTGCTGACCCCGTCGGGGTAGCCCCGCCATTATTCTCACCTTGCTCTGCTGTATTATTGTTAGCCGGTGGCGCCGGGTCGTTGACGGCATTATTGCCCCCACCACATGCACTAAGCAGCATTGTAAACGACAACCCGCTGACCAGCAGCAGTGAAGCAATCTTGGATCTTTTTTTCATAGACCTCTACATCCCCTTCGATTTTATAAATAAGTGCATACTTGAAAGGTTGGACTGAACAGCAAAGATACGGACAGATCACCCCCTTAACAGGTTTACGATACCTTAATTCCTTTTGTATGCGGTTACATTTAGAGGAGAAATAAAGATACGCGCATCGCAGCCAAATGTTTTAAATACTCTGAAAAGCTTTTCAGAGTGAGCTTGATATTGTTATATACGGCGATAGACATAGTGATCCTAGTGCTAATTGGTCGTGGCTCTCTCCCGCGTAGATTCGCGGACAACAAGCTTATGCTGAAGAATTTCTCGGGGTGTTTGTATCTCGCCGGTCGTCAGCAGTTCGTGTAGCTTCTCTGCCGCACGAAAGCCCAGATCGTAGATTGGTTGTGAGATCGTGGTGAGTTTGGGAATGTACATCCCTGCCATTCTGTGATTATCGAAGCCGATGACGGACACCTGCCCGGGTACCAGAATATTTCGATCCTTAAGATAAGAAATGGTGCCCATCGCAAATTCGTCGGCTACACAAAAAATCGCAGTCAGCTCAGGCCTTTCACTGAACAATTCATGTGCCGCCTCATAGGCATGCTCGAAGTAATGGCTGGCATACTTCGTATTGACAATATTGTCTGTCAAGCCATATTCATTCATGGCGCGAACAAAGCCGGCATAACGAGGTGGACCAGCAATAGAGTTATCGTGGTTGAAGCCGATCATCCCGATTTGTCGGTGCCCAAGTTCAATCAAATATGCAGCAGCATCGTAAGCCGCAGCTTCATCATCCACCTCCACGCAAGGAATGTCATACTCGTCGGAATGAGAAGATACCATCACGAACGGAATACGGCAGCCGATCAGCTTCTCATAATACTCCGGGTACATCTTGTCGCTGGCGAACACAATACCGTCCACCTGCTTCTCATGGAACGTATCGATGTAGGATAGCAGACGCTCTTTGTCGCGGTCGGTATTGCAAATCATCAGGCTATAGCCGAGCTTATTGCAGGCCTCCTGCATTCCGCGAATCATGCCCGCGTAATACATGTTCTCGATATCGGGAATGAGCAACCCCAGGGTATAAGACTTCTTATAGATTAGTCCACGGGCAAAGGCGTTAGGCTGGTAATTCAACTCACTAATCGCATCCAGCACTCTTGACCGCTTACTCTCCACCACCGTGTCCGGAGCGTTCATCACGCGCGAGACCGTACTAATGGAGACCCCTGCTCTTCTTGCTACATCCCTAATGGTAGGTTTTGTCTTCGTCATAGTTCATTCCTTTGTTTGAAAAGCTTTTCAATGTGATTATAACAAGGAAAAGATGGAAATTCAATGACTATTTTAAGCGCTTACAGATTAATTAAATACACAATATTCCATTTCATAGTTATATTGTTAAATAATCCGAATATGTTTGATTTGGGTGTATCCCAGAGGTGCACATCCGGGCGCATCCGTCATGGTGGACGATGGCCACGCGCAACTGTTATCCGCCAAAAATATGATCTAACGAAGGGACGGTATGTTTTGAAAAAGGTATTGGGCATTATTTTATCCGGTGTTTTGCTGGTAGCGCTGTCAGGAGTTACGCAAGTGGATGCGGCCTCTCCTATTGTCGTTAACAAAACGATTGTAGTGAAAGCCGGGGAGACGTTCGACGGTAAAGGTCAAACCTATGTTGCCGATCCGAAAGCCTTGGGCGATGGCAGTCAGGCTGAAGGTCAAAAGCCGATCTTCAAGCTGGAAAACAATGCGACCTTGAAGAATGTGAATATCGGTGCTCCCGGGGCTGACGGCGTGCATGTCTATGGAAATGGTACGATTACGAATGTCACCTGGCTTGATGTCGGCGAGGATGCGCTGACCCTTAAGTCCTCCGGCACGGTGAATATTACCGGTGGTGGAGCCTACAAAGCCTACGACAAAGTGTTCCAGGCAAACGCGGCAGGCACGATCAACATTAAGAACTTCAAGGCCAAGGACATCGGCAAGCTGGCTCGGCAAAATGGCGGTACCTCTTACAAAGTCAACTTCACGCTCGACAATTCGGATATTTCGGATGTGAAGGACTCCATTTTCAGAACAGACAGCAAATCAAGCACGGCCAAAATCACAAACACCCGATATCATAATGTACCGACACTCTTCAAAGGTTTTGCGTCCGGTAATACCAGCCAGTCCGGCAATACGAAATACTAACACCCCATAATTGTTAACGCTAACAAAGGAATGGCGGATCAGAGAGCTACTCTCTTGCCGCCATTCCTGTTCATTTCTGTTATTGAACCTATAGTCTACAAATACTTGTCCAGCCAGCCGAATAATAGCAAGACCAGTTGTGTTGGACCCGGCAAATCAGGGAAAAAGATCAAGGCGATAGCCAGGATAGCTGCAATTGACATCATGCCCACTGCAACCATTTGAGCTTTCTTCTCCTTGCTTGCGCGCCACTCCCCATAACCTATTCCCCCAGACAACAGTAAGACGCTTATAGCGTATGCAATCTTCATATCACACCTCGGTCATTTGTTCTCACTGCCTGGTATTCCTTGAGGCGAGGTTGATTTTCCACTACCCGTAATTTTGGAATGGGCCGTCACTTCCACCTCCAGCTTGGAGAAGATATCGTCCCACTGCGCCTGCTGCGCCTTCCATTGTCTTGGATACTGCCTGCGGAACTTCACCGCAAATTGGAATAAATCGGCGTGTAGCTCATCTTGAGCTAATTGGATCGCTTGTTCTGCCGAAAGCTTCATGTCCTCTTCCCAGGCCTGCTCGACTGCTGCCATTACCTGCTGTTCCGCAAGCGAAGCATCCGTCGTGTTCAACACAACCTCCCCCTTCATCTCTATATTGATCGCCATGCTCCACTTGCCTGCTTTGATGCTAGGCTTTAACCTGGCTTCAATTTTATGAGGACGAACCGAGAAAATCCCCGGAATCCCCTCCACCTCCACTTGCATAATAATATTGTTCAACTCATTGGCCAGCATGAGAACTCCAAGACTCAAGGGTTCCTTAACGGTTTTGACATAATAACCTCGGTTATACAGACTCAGACCATTAACCGTCGGGGAGTTGACGATGGAGCTTTGCTCGGTATGCGTTGAAGGAGAGACTAACAACCGCGATAAGATGACTGTTTCACTTGGCCCCTTGATTCCTTTGGCCAGGTCCAGTACAGTCACACGCGCCCCCAAGCCCAGGATCGCCATCTCCCGTAAGGATTCAGCAGAATTTCGTTCCAGTGGATCAAGCAAGGCTAACAGCTCCTTGGCTTTCCCTTTACTGGAAAATACGTAGGCATGCTCACGAAATTGAGGATATCGCAGAAAAAAATCGATATATTCCCGTAGTCCTTGCTGCCCTGCTTCTTCACTAATAACGATGACCTCGCAATGACCCCAGAACATTTCCCTCGACACCTGCCGTTGCAATCGATTCAGGGCCTCTGCAATGGTAGTCCCCTTCGCTGTCCGAATCAGTGTAACTCCGCTTGCACTTTGTTCCGGGCCTCCCCCCTCGCCTGCCCCTCCACGGGGAACAAAAATTTGCGCAGCTAGCTCAACCTCGCCCTCAGTCCTATCTACTCCCGTTGCCAGTACAATGGCTAAATCATTAATCTCATTGCGGTCCCAGCAGCCGCCAAGCAGCAAGGAACTGGTCAAAAGAGGGAGTAGTACGATCCGGGCGAGCCCACGTCCTGTCATCATGCCGAACCTCCTTTTGCCCTCGCCCCTTTCCTGCTATTCCCCCAAACTCGCTTGATCCCGGCAATCCCGTATAGCACAGCAGGAATTACTAGCAGGAACATGAGCGTATAAATATTAGAAGAGGCACGAATCAGACTATCCGCTCCTTGCTTGCCCGTCGTGACCCAATAGGCATACCCTATACAAAGCACCGAAGCCGGAAATACAAGTGGACGATAATCCTTCAAGCCAAACCATTCCGCTGTAGAGGAAACAAAGGCATAAAGGAAAACTGATATTTTCACAAAAATACCAAATATCCAAATCGCAATAATAACGGCTTCAATATGCTGCATAAAATCGGCTATGGTAATATAACGAGCAGCAATCATCACGGGAAAGGTGAAGCTGTCCGTCAAGTCCCCCATAAGCAGCAGGCAGAACAAATTCGTAATAATCATCGCAATGACCACAAGCAGCCATGACCCCAGCAAGGTCTTCGTTGTATGGCTATGATCATTAATGAAGGGAAGAAGAAAAGCCAACATGATATATTCGCTGAACCAAGCCGCAGGGGCCAAGCTCCCCTTGGCAATGGACAGCACCCCGTTTTCCATAAATGGAAGCAGCTCAGCAGGGTCAAGCTCTCGAATCAACAGAACGAAGGTCAACCCGAGCAACACGAAAAATACAGTAACAAACACCTGAGACGTGCGGCCCACAACCTCAATGCCTAGGCGTACATTAATAGCACATACCAGCACCATGGAGCCCATAATGACAATGAGAGGCGTTTTCGGCAAGGCATTGCTAATGATGAAATTTCCATATACTTGAATCACCAGCCCGGTTAAGTGAGGTAAATAGAACAGAAAAACAAATCCGAACACGCGGCCTATGTATCGTCCAAAGATCGCATTACAGACTTGAATGAGTGTATGCCCAGGGTATAAGCGCTGTAATCCCAGCGATACACCAATCGTTATTAATCCCGCTAGTGAGCCCAATAGAGGCGTCATCCACATATCGTGTCCAGCATAGCCAACAGACAGGCTTGGAATGGATAGTATCGACGTAGCCAGAATAGCAGGAATCATCATATAGGCAAGCTGAACCGACGATATTTTCCCTTTATCACTCAGCATGATTGCGGCCACTCCTTCCAGATATCTAGTAGTAACATCAGCCCGCTTCAGCGCGCTCTGCGCCAAGGTGGAGAACGCCACCACACGTCCTTCATGCCTTCGGCAGAGGTAGGTGTGACAGGGGCAAGATAAGGTGTACCAAACGAACGAAGGCTGCTTAAGTGAATAACAATCAAGATCAGTCCCAACATGACGCCGGTCAATCCCATTGTTCCAGCGAGCAGCATAATGGGGAACCGTAGCAAACGAGTCGATGTACTCATGGCATACCGGGGAATCATAAATGAAGCAATCCCTGTTATAGCGACAATAATAATCATAGGGGCTGATACGATTCCCGCAGAAGTCGCCGCCTGCCCGATGATTAATGCACCCACAATACTTACAGCCGAGCCAACCTGACGTGGCAGTCTGACGCCGGCTTCACGCAGTGCTTCGAAAGAAATCTCCATAATCAGAGCCTCAATCAAGGCTGGAAACGGAATTTCCTCCCTAGCTCTGGCGATGCTTAGCAGTAACACGGTCGGAATCATCTCCTGATGAAAGGTCGTGACAGCTACATAAGCGGAGGGAAGTAATAGAGACAACATAAAGAACAGGTATCTGAGCCAGCGTACAAAGACGCTCATATACATATTCTGATAGTAATCCTCAGGGGATTGAAGCATCGTAAACAGGGTAACAGGCGCAATCAGACTAAAGGGAGTCCCATCAATTAAAATGGCAAAACGTCCTTCCAGCAGGTTGGACACCACGACATCCGGCCGCTCGGTAGCCAGCATTTGGGGAAAAGGTGAGAAGCGCTGGTCCACAATACCTTCCTCAATATTCTGACTTTCCAGCACCTTGGATATATTTAAATGCTGCAGACGTTCCTGGACCTTCTCAAGCAGAGAGGACTCAATCACACCGTCTATATATACCAGCAGCACCTTGGTGTTTGTGTAGCTTCCAATCGTCAGTGTCCGCTGTTTGAAAGCCGGTGTCTTCAGTCGCATACGCAGCAGAGAGGAATTCATCTCCAGTGACTCGGTAAAACCATCGCGCGCACCTCGAACCGTGGATTCCGCCGCCGGTTCTTCCGGAGAACGCCCCACCGGCTTATGAAGTGAATACAATACTCCCTTAGGGACACCCGCCTTGATCACGAGTGCATGTCCATCCAAAATCCCTTGAATTGCCTGCTCAACAGATTGAATGACCTCCAAAGAGGCTACTGGAGCCTCTTGCAGTGGGCTATTCCTTAAGTATCTGGAAGAGCCTTCCGCAGGAAAGTCAAGAAGCCCCGTCTCATCCGCTTCCAGAGGCGCCAATACTTGTCGTTCCAGCCGCTCCGTATCACATACCCCAAGGCAATATACGCACAAGAAGGTGGTTCCCCACATCGTTTGGAAAGAATGGAACACGATATCCGAGCAATCCTCAAATACAGAGCGCAGCATCACTGTATCCGTGGACAGTTCTCCTGTTAGTGTTCCCTTCGTGGCTCCCTTACCTCCAGTCCGTCTCCTCACAGCGATCCCGCCCCTTTCCTATTTGCACCTGAGATTCAGGTTAGTTCATCCAGTAAACCCTATCTTATCCAACACTAATTAGCTTTATGTACGTGATGGTGCTGAAAAGCTGGCTTTTTGAACACATATTAAAAGGAACGCCCCATTTCCATGAGACGTTCCTCAAAGCTTTGCAAATATCATTATTTTCATATTTGGATTAGTTATCTTTCTCGCGAATCATCTCCAGAAACTCCACAATAATGTCGGACATCGCATCTTCTCGTGACGAATGGATAAACTGGCTGACATGCGAAATGTCCCCTTTGAACAAGTCGATGAGCTCTAGTATGGAATCGGGATCATTCTCCTTGGCCTTCGCTAGCAGGCTCAGGAACTCTTCATCATTCGGGATAGTTCTTTGATCATTTTTCGTTTCCATTTGTTCACCCCTTGCTGACTCATATTCAACTCGCGGGCGACTTCCCCCTCGGTTTTATCCTGAAGGTATATTTTAGATATGATGGTTTGCCCCGTCGTGGAAGGAAGCGCACTGATCATCTGTCTTACAACGATTTTATTATCAGAAGATGAGGTGAAGCAGGTGACGGACGGCTCGATTCCATTGAATGAACATTCCCGGTTTCTTACGGCCCTTGCTCTGTATTGAACTCTCCAAGCGATTCGGTACACTTCCTTCTGATATTGCTCGTACACGGTATGATGTTCTTTCAAAACAACCTCCCCCTTTCAAATTCATCTTCTATATATAGGGAAAATCAAACGAGCCTTTAACAACCTTGTTTTTGTAATTATTATAACATTTTTCCAAATAAATGGTTGTTACTTCTTGTCTTCCATTTCCCTATATAGTGAAGGGCCCAATACAATCCAAGGAGGTCATAAGCATGCAGGTAGCGGATATTGTGTCGTTGGTTACCAATGTAGGGTTCCCGGTTACGCTTTGCTTCATCTTGATCAAATACGTGCTGCAAACCGTCGGTGATAAATTGGGCAAGATTGACGCTTCATTGCAAACTCTTTCTGAAGAAATACAACGCCTTGACAACATCATCGGCGAAGATCGACAGGGGACGTCCCCGCCCTCCAGTTCTGGCAAGCAAATCTAGGAAACTGTGAAAAAAAGCCCGGAAGGTTGTACCGAATACACGGCCAAAAAGGCTCCGTAATTATACTTATTCGGGTGGCTTGCCCATTAGAACACCTAAATCCGGTCTTTTTTGAAATGAATTAGAAAAAAGGAACCTTCCGATCCACAATATGACGTGGACTGGAGGTTCCTTGCTTTGCAACTCATATAAACTTAAGCTTCCGAAGGATAACGGAGTCCCCACTGTCCACGAATCTGATCTAGGATACGCATAATAGCCAACGACTCGTCCAGCGATATTTCCTCGCACTCCTTCAATCCGGCACGGAGCGCCTCGCCTACCGCTTCCGCTTCAAAGGCATAGCCTTTAGCTTCACGATCATCCGTAAATGTCTCTGCTTCCTGGCCATCCACATAGAGGGTGGCAGTTTTGGCGCTCAGGAAGTTAGGAACATGAATCTTCCCATTTGTCCCGTGAATGTAAGCATCATTCCCGATTGCCAAGCGGACGGCTCCGTTCAAGGAAGCGGTAACACCATTTTCATAGGTTAAGAGCACCGAGAAATGCTCGTCGACCCCCGTCTCTCCAAGATGAGCCGTACTCTGTACCTGCTTGGGATTGGCCCCCAGCACCATGGAAGCGAAGGAGATCGGATAGATGCCGGCATCAAGCAATGCCCCGCCCCCTAATTTAAGATTGAGCAGTCTTCCTTCCGGGTCCCAACCTACACGGAAGCCAAAGTCAGCCTTCACCAAACGAACTTCCCCAATGCGGCCTTCTGCCAACCACTCGCGAACTTTACGAATCGGTGGCAGAAATCTTGTCCACATCGCTTCCATCAGGAACAGCTTGTTCGCACGAGCGTAACCGATCATTTCTTCTAATTCGGAAGCATTAATGGTAAATGGCTTCTCGCACAAAACAGGCTTGCCCGCCCGCAGTACACTCAAGACATTCTCTTTATGATAAGGATGGGGTGTAGCTACGTACACAACATCTACTTCGGGATCATTAAGCAATTCCTCATAGCTGCCATATGCGCGGGAAATCCCGAATTTGTCCGCGAACGCCTGAGCCTTATCCAGGCTCCGTGAGCCCACAGCAAAAGCCTCTGCATTGTTGGCATAGGCCAAATCCGCCACAAATTGTCCGGCGATTCCTCCTGCAGCCATAATACCCCATTTGATTTTCGTGTCTGCCATGATTGCCTCCTTCTGAGTCGTCTTTTTATTCACTCATCTTAATAGTTCGTGTTCAACCTCTTATAGTATAACCGTTCCGGTCCAGTGTGGAAATCCCGTCCAGTTGATCTGGTCTTTTATGTTATAATCGATGAGTGTATTTGCTTGTGCACGCCAATTTTGAGGTTGAGAGGTTGAAGATATGCTGACGTTTGAGCAAAAACTAAAAATTCTGGAATCTATTCCGAACTTGGAGCGCCGTAACGTTTCGCTAGGACGCGTAAATTTTCATTTTGAAGACAGCGCCTATGATAAAAAAACCGTGGTCTACCACTTACATCCTAACGGCAACGGATTCGTATATGCCGGCCTTCTACAACACCCGGATACGGATGATAAAGGGCTCGTTAACATTCGTGATTTTGAAGAAGCCGAATTGCTTGGCCTGGTCAAGGCATCGATGCTTTCCCTGCTGGAGCGGGAGGATGCGCCCGAGAATGCCCAAGCTGCCCCTTCTGCTCCTCTAGCTTCCTCCCATGTAGGTCTGGTGGGAACTGGAGGCCTATGGGTCAATGATAAGGGCGAAACCCTGACACTCAAGTATGAAGATGATTTATGGTATATCTACTCCGGGTTAAGCTTGGAAATGGCCTTTGAGACTCGCGAAGAAGCGGGGGAATATTTGAACGAGGAAGGCTTCACTCCTCACAAGGGCTAACAACAATTATGGAGCATCAAGCATAAAAAGGTATTGTAACCCGGCAGTGAAACCATCACTGCCGGGTTAACAATACCTTAATGGAATGTGCCATATGAGTTAAGCGATTCTTCAGGAGGTCTTCTAACCTTCTTGCTGCAGCTTCCGGAACACCTGATAACTGCGTTCTGCACAAACAGAGATCGGGATGGGATCAAAACCGATCAAATCAGCATAAAGGGTATCATTTAACGGTGCGGTCCAGCTTGTCGGCAATTGATCTGCACCTAGCTTCGCCCCCATGATTGAGCCAACGGTGGCTCCGTTGCAATCCGTGTCCATACCTCCATACACAGAGGTGACAACAGCCTTCTCAAAATCGTTGCCCCCATAGACGAGAGAGGCTGCCACCAAGGCCGCGTTATTATTGCTGTGAACGGCATCATAGTGACTGAATTCCTCCCAAATCTTGCTCACCAACTCACGTTCGCTTTTTGCGCTATGTGCTATTTCAATTCCTTTAATGACGTCTGCTGCAAGACGGCTTGTCTGCGGAATTTGGCCGAGCCCGATTTCAAGCAATTTCTCATTATCCTGCTCCACAAAGGCTGCGGAAATCATTGCTGCATTAAGCATGGCCGCATAAATGCCGTTCTTCACGTGAGAAAAAGAAGCATCCCGATAAGCCAGCTCTGCCGCCAGTTCCGGACGCCCTGCCACTCCATAGGCAAGACCGTCCACACGAATGGCAGCTCCAATCCATTCGCGATAAGGATTCAAATACATCCGCACACGCTCTTGCCGCATATCCCAATCTGCCGGCTTGTCTCCATGCAAATGAGAGGTTTCCTGCGCAAAATTGAGATAAGCTTGTGTCTCTGCCGTACATACCTGACTATAGGTCAAGCGGCTGTGCCACAGCTTGCCCACATCCCATGAATCGAAGTTCAGCCCCTTCTCCTCCAGCAATAATAAGCCAAGGATCGTGTAACGGAGATCATCATCGCTTTCCATGTATTTGATCTTGTCCGATGTGCTTACATAGGACCAATCACTAAGGCCCAGTCCATATTGCTTGGCCGCCCGGGAATGTCCCGGCGTATACCCGCGAATAGGCCAGGCATCCGCTCCTCGGAACCATAGCTCGATATTTTCCCAGCCCGGACGACCATCCTTGCCGTACAAGTAATCCCAGTATTCAAGCGGCTTCCCCAGCGCACATCCTACGGATCGTCCAAGCCAGGCGCCGTAGAACTTGTCCCGCCACTGTGCCTCGCTCCAGTTTGCTTCCAGTCTGTGAGCTGGCCCTTCCGGACGCAGGCTTCTGATTTCATCCAGTGTTGAGGGCTCCTGAAATGGAAAATCCGGCTCAACCGGAAGCTGCATCAGCTCAAAGTAAAACTGCATCAGCCTGCTCTCATCCTCGCCAGCCAGTTCAAGCTTCTCCTGAAATCCTGCTATATTGCAGCCTTCTTCCTTTCGCTGCATTAACTCAAACGCCATCATTTCCTGTAATCTTTCCCAGCCTGCCATGGTCACACCCCTTTTGCAGTAGCGAGGTATTGTTGATCCAATCGTGCCAGTGCATCAAATAATAGCTTCAAAAATGCAGAACGGTCTACGTCAACCAGGACTTCAACATTAGACTCACCATCGGGCTTTGTCCGCTGATCACCTACGGTCATCCCTCTCGTCAGCTTACCCTCGGTCTCTATAGTAACGTGCAGGTGCCGCGACTGAAACAATTCAGGACTAAGCAGCCAAGCCACCGCACACGGATCATGTAGTGCGTTGCCGACATAGCCCATCTTCTTGCCATAAATAGAGTAGAAATCAAGCAGTTCCCCTACCAGATTAGAAACAGGACCACGCTGCTTCAATTCCTCAATTTCCTCTTCAAAAATGGCCGCCTTATCAGTCACATCCAGCCCACTCATCGTGATGGGAATCCCTGATTCATATACAATTTTGGCCGCTTCCGGATCGACGTAAATATTGAACTCTGCCGTTGAGGTGACATTACCGTAGCATAGCCCGCCCCCCATCAAGGATATGCGCTCAATCTTGTCCTTGACCTCTGGGTATGCGGTAATTAGCAAGGCAATATTGGTCAATGGAGCAAGCGGAACAAGCGTGACCTTCTCCTCCGAGGCTCTGATGATATCGGCCATGAACTCTACTGCTCCCTGTTCTACAGGGCGAAACCTAGCCGGGGGGAGCACCGGGCCATCCATGCCGGATTCCCCATGGGCCTCTTCGCCAGTGACCAGTTTGCCGAGCAACGGCTCTGCTGCACCTTTGGCTACAGGGATATCCGCTTGAATGAAGCTAAGAATTCGTAGCGCATTGTCCGTAATTTTATCTAGAATTTGATTGCCGCCTACCGTTGTGATGCCGCGTATGTCGAGCACATCCCGATGCGCATAAGCAAGCAGTATCGCTATGGCGTCATCATGTCCTGGATCACAATCAATGATTATGGGTGTTGCCATGTATGTTCACGCTCCTCGCTATTTCTCTTCCTGTTGATAAGCTTTGCCTGTTCATTTAGCAAGTGGGCTTTTTACTTTCCGATTCTTCTTCCGTGTTTCCGATACAGCATACAGGATAAGCCCAATTACGGTTGCTGCATAAGGTAGCGTAGCGATCAGCTCCGCAGGAATTTTCAGCACCTGGAACGCATTGGCGAGCGCATCTGCCGCACCAAATAGTAAGGATGTCAGTGCTGTACCTACCGTGGTACTCCGTCCCATCGATTCAGCCGCAATCGCAATCCAGCCCCGCCCGGCAATCATATCTCTTGTAAATAACGACAGATAACCCATCGACATATAGGCCCCGCCTAATCCGGCAAAAAAACCGCTAAGCAACAAGGCTATATATTGAATTCTCACAACGCTGACGCCTACGGATTGAGCTGCATGCGAATTCTCGCCAACCGAGCGGATGCGCAAGCCTAATGAAGTACGCTTGAGCAAATAATAAACCGCGAATACCGCAGCAATGGACACATAGGTCAAAATGTGGTGCCCGGATAAAATAGGTCCTAGCACAGGAATGTCTTTTAATATCGGGATATCCACACTAGGCAACACTTTGCTGGCCAAGGACGTGGACGAGCCCTTATCGCCACTTAGCAAATAGAGCAAAAACACCGTACCGCCAGAAGCAAACATATTAATGGCGATACCGCCAAGAATAACGTGTGTCTTGAATTTCAAGGTGAAAAAGGCGAGCAGGCCCGCAATGAGTGTTCCGGCAAGTACAGCACCTAGCAGGCCAATCCAGGCGCTTTGGGTATAGGAGCTAACGATAACCCCTGCCAGAGCAGATACGAGCATAATTCCTTCCATTCCGATATTGATAATCCCTGCACGATTAGAAATCAAGGCCCCAAGCGCGGCGAATAAAATAGGCGTAGTGACCCGTAACACCGAAAAGGCAAAATCCGTCGTTAAAATAACATTTAGCAAGCTATCCAAGCCGTTCATGCTTCACGCGCCTCCTTCAGTAGCATCCGGTTCTTCCAGAACTTCAGGAATTGCTCTGCCGAGATCAATAAAATAATGACAGCTTGAATAATAGAAATCATTTCAGCAGGGACATCGGACAATCGAGCCATGAGATCTGCGCCAATTCGGATATAAGCCAGGAACAAGGCCGAGGCTATGACAGACAAGGGATTGTTCTTGGCTAACATCGCTACAAGAGCACCATCCAACCCGTAACCAGGCAATGCGGTCCATTGGAAGCGGGTGTACATGCCGAGCACCTCTACAGAGCCACCCATGCCGGCAATAAAGCCGGCAATGAGATGGACAAGCACAATGACCTTGGCTGTCTTCATTCCCGAGTAACGGGCAAAACTACGGTTTGCCCCCGTCATACGTAGCTCGTAGCCCCATTTCGTTTTGTACAGGAAGAAGTGAGCAAGCACGATAAGCCCTAGAACAATGATCAAGCCCGTGTGAATCCGTGTGCCTGGAATCAGCTTGTCCAGCAAGGCCGTCTTCTCAAATTTGAAGGACACATTAGCAAATGCCTTGGCATCACGTAATTGATAATTCAACAAGTACAGTCCTATTCCGAACAAAATATTGTTGAACATCAGGGAGGTAACCAGCTCATTTGCATTCCACTTCGCCTTTAATATACCTGGGATCGCAGATAAAATAGCACCTACAATTGAGCCGGCAAGTATGGCAACCACAGGATGCATAAGACCGCCAAGCGACCAATGAATAGCAATAGCCGACGCCACTACACCCGAGAAGTAGAAAATACCCTCTGCACCCAAGTTGAACATATTAGCGCGAAATAATAAGGAGACGGCAAGGCCCGTAAACATCAGCGGAGTCGCCATTTCAATCACATTTCCGATATGTCCCACGGAATTAAGCGGTTCAAACAGGAAAATAGCAATTGTTTTTACCGGGTTCTCGCTAACCAGTGCAATAATAAGAAATGCAATGGCCAGCGCAATCAGAATCACCGCTGTAGTTCTGATCACTTCAAAGTATTTAGACTTCAACATCGTTCATAGTCCTCCTGATGTGCTGTGGCTCCTGCCGCTTAATCCCTAGCATGTAAAGCCCTAACTCCTCTTCACTTAGGCTGGAGGGGTCCTCCATATCCGCAACAATTTCTCCTTCGTACATCACCAGCAGACGATCACTAATTTCCAGCACCTCATTCAAATCCGCGGATACCAGCACGATAGCCCCCTGGTTCTCCCTAAGTTCCAGCAGCTTCTCGTGAATGAGCTGTGCCGCTCCAACATCTACACCACGTGTAGGCTGTTCTGCAAGCAGCAACTTCGGATTCGCTGAGCATTCTCTGGCAACAACAACCTTCTGCATATTGCCACCCGACAGCATGCCAATCGGCTGCTTCGGACCTGAACAACGTATTTTAAAAGCTTCAATAAGTTCGGTTGCCATGCTTGCTATTTTCGAAGCACGAAGAAAAACGCCATTATTTAAAGTTTTGGAGCGATAATGAGTTGAGATGAGGTTGTCAGATATACTGGCTTCCCCTGCCGATCCTTGGGACATCCGGTCCTCCGGTATATAAGAGACACCCAAATTCCGAATAGTCAGAATGTTGGCTTCCCGAATTTCAGTGCCCTGAACCCGAACGGTCCCACTGCTTGCTCCACCCTTAAGTCCACCTGTTAGAACATCCATCAGCTCTCGTTGTCCGTTGCCTTCAACACCTGCTATACCGACAATTTGTCCACCATGGACTGAAAAGCTTATATTATTCAATAGTGCTCTGCCCTGCGAATCGTTCACACTCAAATTCTCTACCGTTAGCACAGGCGCTTGCATGTCCAGCTTTGATTTATCGTATTTCAATACAACATCGCGCCCTACCATAAGTTTGGAAATTTCCTGCTCCGTCACTTCCGAAGTTTGAAACACTCCCTCGCTTCGTCCTCCGCGCAAAATCGTAATACGATCACAAATCGCTTTGACTTCTTTCAGCTTGTGCGAAATAAATACGATGGTATGGCCATGCTCCTTCAATTGCTGTAGCTCACGGAACAATTCTTCTGTCTCCTGCGGAGTCAATACGGCTGTAGGTTCATCCAGGATCAATATTTGAGCGCCCCGAAGCAACGCTTTTAATATTTCAACCTTTTGCTTCATCCCCACCGACAAATCTTCAACCTTCGCCTTTGGATCAACAGCCAAATTGTATTTTCGCGCGGTTTCCTCTGTCATACGAACAGCCTCGGCATAATGTATGCCCAAGCCTTTGCGTGGCTCCATTCCCAGCACCATATTTTCTGCCACTGTGAAGGAGGGTACCAGCATAAAGTGCTGATGCACCATGCCAATTCCCCGATCGATCGCATCCTGAGGCGATACTAATCTTGTCTTTTCCCCCCGGATATAAATGTCGCCTTCACTTGGCTCCTCCATACCGAAGATCATTTTCATCAAGGTTGATTTCCCTGCCCCGTTCTCACCTGCAAGCGCATGAATTTCTCCTGCACGCAATGAAAAATTCACATCACGGTTAGCAACCACTCCATTAGGATATACCTTTGTAATTCCGCGCATTTCCAGCAAAGGAGTCTCCATTGTAGATTTACACCCTCCCGACTTGAAGTTTGGCAAGCAAGCTAATTCTAAAAAACACGCAGCTTGAAGCCCCTCATTTCGAAGGGCTCCTTGCTGCGATAAGACTGCCTGCTGTTCGTTTGCTTAAGGCTTAACTGCATTCCGGATCGCTTCAACCTCAGCGGTCTCCATCCCCATAGCGTTATCCACTTCAATTTCATTATTAATCAGCTTTTGCTTCACTTCTTCCACCTTCGCCTGAATTTCTTCCGGGAAAGTCGATGTGTAAATGTCATTTTCCGCAATACCCACGCCATCTTCTTCAAAGCTGAGACGATCACGCTTACCCATTTCCAGCGTACCTTCACTCAGCTTCTTGACTGCGCCCAGAATGGCTGAATCAATTTTTTTGATCGCTGAAGTGACAATCAAATTCGCTTTTTCAGGGTCTGTATCCTTCAACAGCATGGCCTGATCAGAATCTACGCCAATCGCATATTTCTTCTTTTCCTTAGCTGCATCAAAAATACCAAGCCCCGTACCACCAGCAACGTTGAAAATAATGTCTACCCCTGAGTTATATTGGATGAGGGACAATTCCTTGCCCTTCGCCGGATTCACAAAATCACCTGCATAAGATACAGCGACTTTCACATCAGGGTCCACATATTGTGCTCCTTGAATGTAACCAACCAGGAAAGCGTTAATGCCTGGAATATCCATGCCGCCCACAAAGCCAATCACATTATCTTCATTCGCATGTTCCATTTCGGATTGTGTTGCATATGCAGCCGCAGCTCCGGCCAGGAAGGAAACCTCATTGGTCGCATAGGTCATGCTATAGACATTAGCGGGCGCTTCCTCGATATCCGTATCGTAATTGATAAACTTTTTATCAGGATTTGCTTCGGCAATCGCATTGAACATCTCTGTAATTTCAGAGCCACCGGAAATAATCACATCCCAATCCTCAGCAGCGATATCATTATAGGTTGGCTCCCATTTGGTCTTGTCCGTTCCCATCTCCACCACTTTTGTTGTTGCACCAAGCTCTTCCTTGACTTTGTTCAATCCATTATTCGCAGCATCAAAGAAGGATTTATCGCCTAATGTTCCCGGAATGAGCAAAATGACCTTTAGCTTGTCACTTTGGCCTGCTGCATCAGAGCTGTTATTTCCTGTTGAAGCCTGATTTCCACCATTGCTTCCACACGCAGTTACCAATACCATTACTACAGTTAACAGCAAAAACAGAACGTTCTTTTTCATTTTCTTCTCATCGCTCCTATTTCCGAAAAAAGTGTGTGTATCACGGTGTTTTTTTAGACCATTGCGGCTTATTTCCGAACATGATAGCTAGTCCGGTTGTAAAACTTCCGTCTAATTGGTAAGATCATAACAAAAATAAGCACAAATAATTATAAGCTTTCGGTCATGTTTTTATATGATTCGGCTAATCATTTTTACAGGAGGTGCTTTATGGATCGTGTGCTTTATATTGTAAATACTGTTCATGAGCCTAATACGCAAATCCCGTCGCATCAGCATGAATGCTACGAGCTTGTTTATTACATTAATGCCACGGGTTCCTCCAATATAGGAACAAAAAATTTTCACTACCGTCCCTCATCCTTTGCAATTATCCCCCCAGGATATAAACACGATGAAAAGCATATTCCGGAGGGAGAACCAGAAGTGCTATTCATCGGTTTTCTATGTGACAATTCCCGTCTGTCCACCCTGGCCGGAGTGTATGATGATGATAAAGAGCACACGGTACTGCAAACTTTGCTGCGAATCAAGCTGGAATTCCAACGAAAACGCGAAGGCTTCTCCGAACTGATGAACCTTCAGCTTAGTGAGATTATCGTTCATTTACTAAGAAATGTGGATGACGGCTTATCTACTCTGCCTTCGGAGGATCGTATGCAATACGTCCTCAATTACATGGATGAGCATTACCTGCAAAAATTGACCATCTCCAGCCTGTCCGAGTTGTCTGGCTATAGCTATGATCGCTTCAGGCACTTGTTCAAAGAGCGATACCAACACTCTCCACTCCGTTATCTTTTGCTAAAACGGTTAGACTATGCCAAATCATTACTGCGACATACACAATTGCCTATCTCAGAGGTATCCGCTGTCTCCGGCTTTGTCAACGACGCGCAGTTCTGCAGTATTTTTAAAAGAGAAATTGGCCTAACTCCTCGTAAATTCAGAATGAACAACAAAGGACTGGACCCGCTTTAATAGCGGCCAGTCCTTTTGTTTCCCCACGATGTCAACCCCTATTTTCAAAATTATTCGTCCAAAATCCAAAAAAAGGTTGAATTTAGACACAAAATGTTCAATAATTAGATAAGACACAAATTGTTCACAATTGAGTAAGAGTTCAAGTCTCGAACAACTTCGTCTTGGGAAGACGACTTTTTGAACAAACCTTTTATAGGCTAGCGAGATGGAAAGGAGCGATCTCTATGTGGAAGCCCGGCAACAAAATGAATGGCAACGCATTTCTTTGGATTATTGCGTTAGGCACATTTTACGCGCTGTTCTACACTATATTTACCCTTTTCGCTATCCATGGCCAGTAATCTCAGCACTCTTGTAACCGCTAACAAATACCGTCGATGATTCAGCCCATCTCCTTCGGATAGCGTATAATGAGCTTAAGCTTTAATTCGAAGGAGTCTTATTTTGAAAAATATCCTTGTCACCGGCTATCGCGCACATGAGCTAGGCATATACAACCATAAACATCAGGGTATTCCCTATATACGTCAGGCCATAGTTAACCGCTTGATTCCACTCGTTGAAGAAGGTCTGGAGTGGGTCATTACACCAGGACAATACGGCGTTGACCTATGGGCTTGTGAAGCCGTATTTGCTCTTAAGCAGCAATATCCTCAGCTAAAATGCTCTATCATTACGGCATATAGTCATCAGGAAGAGAAATGGAGCGAAGAGAAACGGGAATATTACGCCCAAATTCTACGTCAAGTCGATCATTATGCTTCTACTAGTAAGGAGGGTTATGAGGGACCCTGGCAATTCAAGGCGCGGGATGAGTTGCTGTTTCGCAAGACGGATGGAATCTTGCTCGTTTATGATGAGGATGCTGGGGAAGCCAGTCCAAAATATATGAAGGCGCGAGCCTTAAAGAAGCAAACCGAGGAAGGTTATGGCTATATCAACATTAGCTCTGAAGAGATTCAATCCCTGGCAGATGAAGAGCAATCCAATGCTTATGAGGAACAAGAGGCTTTCAACGTTGACCCCTACGGTTACAATTGAACGACAAAAGACCTGACACCCCGCTGATGCGAAGTTCCAGGTCTCTTGTTGGCTTCATTAGTTTATATTTTTCTAATAAAATCCGAATAATAGTTGTTGCCATTGCGCAAATCGAATTTCCCTGCTGCTGTCAGCGCCTGATCCATGAAATACTTGCCAAGCCAGGCCACATTACCCGCTTCTTCCCGATGTGGAAATTCAGCAGGCAGCTTAACCTGGTAATCCAAGCTCTCTTCAGCCAGCCGCTCAAACATCTTGGCAGCATAAGCGTTAAACATCATCACATGGAATGGATTCTCGTGATCCAGTGCCATCGAGATATGCTCTTCAAAAACCTCTAACGCTTTAATTGGGTCCGTAAGGGTCAAATATCCGATATGCTCCCCATGGTACAACAGAAAATCGCGGTTCGCCTTCACCAGACGATAGCCTCGGCGCTGAAGCTTATCCGCTTCTTTCTGACGTCCCAGGCGAAGCAGCGGGAAGAGAACCTTGGTAATTGTAACGTGAGGCACCTCGCCACAACTCATCCCCCCGTCAATAATCGGCTTGGCTGCTTCGATAATCGCCTCGTCATCCCCTTGCTTGACGGCGCACTCTACCATCCGATTCTGCTCGCAGGCCTCGCAATCGCTCATGTCGTCCCGTTCCATCGTTTGGACCCGTTTCATATAATCCGCCGCAACTTCAACCTCACCCATTTCATTAGCGGTTACCATCTTATAAAAATAATAGGTACGGTCACTATAACCGTATTGCTGAAATCTCTGTTTCATATCTTCCAGTAACTGGTCTATTTGTGCGCGAGTAATATCCGGAAAGTTCGGCGCTTGGTCCAGAATCCACTTATAGGACCAGAACAAGCTGAATTCATCGAAGCGCTCCGGTTCTTTATCAAACTGTCCAAGCTGCCAGGAGAAGGCAACGAGAGCTTTCAACGGATAACCGTTGAAGACGCCACATTCCACCAGCTCCGCCCGAGCTTCATAACCCTGATCAATGTCTCCCGTGGCATCAGCCAATTGAATGGCTTGCTCCAGCATCTCAACCTTGGCCCGCCCATTCGGCAGCATAAACGCCTGCTCCATCAAATCATCGAAATCGCCTTCAACATTCATATTATTTATGTTATTCATGCGAATTACCTCCAGTATGATTGACATCCATGCCCCAATCGATGAAACGAATGATTCCTTGATTCAGAAGGGCAATTTCCTTACGATTCATCGGATAATGCCCCATTAACAAGGCATTACAATACAACATCTCTACCGCAGTCGGCAGCATCCCCAGATGGCCAGACGTAAATATACGAGCTACCACGGGATTATCCAAATTCAAGTATATCGTCGCGTAGGCCGTTGCCTGATAATTCGCTCCCAAATTCCCCAGCACTGAGGATAGCAGCTCCGTGCTGGCCTCCTTGGCCGTCTCTAAAGTCCGCAGGTCTGAGGATTCCTTCGACAACGTGTAGAGCGCAGGTAAATCGGCAGGCTTAAAGCGTCTGATCTGGACACGGCAGCGGAAAGGCTGCAACGTTGCATCAGCCAGCTTAACAGCTTCATAATACTGCATCCGTTCTTCTGGTGTAATATCCGTGAAGGAAAAGGACACATCCTCCGGCAGCAGTCGCTCCACGGTAATGCGTTCATCCACCAACGGTAGTCTGGACAACAACTCGGCATCATATATGTACCCGCCGTTCACCACCAGCATCGTTTGCGCTGAGGCTACATGCGTAATCTGGCGATATTCATCCAGACTCAGGGTGTAGTAGAAATGCTGGTGATCCTTAAGCAATTCGTCAAGCTCGCGGTTCCCATAAGTCGTCTCGAAGGGTAGCCAGCGGTAAATAATGGAGAAGAATTTGTCATCCTCCACCGCCAGGGCCTTCATGGACAAGGCGTGCAGATTAATAATATGCTGAAGCCGATCCGGATCATATTCCGCCATTCTCATCAGTTCACTACGAATCGATTCGCCTAGTTGCTCGCGCACCTCTTCCAATTTGTCGTTCTCGTAGAAGCTCTCCCGGGATGCCGTCGGCTGAAGTTCATCCGTCCACACTACGCACTTCACGAAGAAGGCCCAGTCCGGTAAAATATTCTCCGCTTTCTCCGATACAAGCATATGCTTGAGATATACGCGGTGGCTCTTCTTTGCATTGAGGTTGACGGCTTGCGGAAGCACAAAGGCAATCCCACCCGTACGTCCTTCATCGGTCATCAAAGGGATAAAGTCACGGAATTTCTCCCCTAATAGCCGCTCCCCAAGCTTAAGCACTTCTTGCCGATGGCTTCGCGCCAATCCAGGCTCTTGAATCCACACAGGAATGTCTTCATTAATGACGCGCTCCCCTTGACCAGATTGCAGAATGATAGGATAAGGCAACAGGGCCCCGTAATAATGCAACCACTGCGCCAGACTAGCTTCTTCAAAATATATCTCGCAGCCCGGCTTGCAACGCAAATAAACCTTGGTTCCGGGGGACAGCTCTCCCTCAAGCGTACGAATGCTATAGGTTCCGTCAGGTTTCCCTCGCCATTCAAGCGCTGGACCGCCCTTGGCAGACCGCGTAATCATCACAATCTCATCGCTGACCATGAAGCAAGACAGCAAGCCAATGCCAAAGCGACCGATGAAGGATTCCTCCTTAGCCAGGAAATCCTCCCCACGCTTGGAGGACTGCCCGATCATTGCCAGGAATTCATGCACCTCGGCTTCGGTCAAGCCCACTCCGTTATCTTCAACCGTTAATGTAACGTTATTGCCACTCCCGGCCACTTCAACCACAATGCGTCCCGTAAACCCATGCTCCTGTAAACCATTTCGGGCCGTTACGGCATCGACTCCATTCTGCAGGAGCTCGCGCAAATATACTTTAGGATTACTGTACAAATGATTGGACAGGATGTTAATCATCCCGCTTAAATTCACCTGAAAACGATAGTTTTCTTCTACACTCATGTTAATCTCCTTCCTTGCTATAAAACATCTATTACTCTCGTCTAGTTCCAAACCTCCAGTTTCCCTGAAAATAGCACAATCTTCCTCCTTTTGAAAAGGGACCTCAGCCCCACCTTACCGAAAGCAGGGAGACAACAGCCAGGGTCGCTGCATACGATATCAAGATTAATTCCGCAGCTATTGCTCAGATCCTAAGGAGGTATACTCGTGAACAATCAGCACCTTCCGACGGTGGCTTATTTCAGCATGGAATACGGATTGCATAACGACTTCAAGATATACGCCGGGGGGCTTGGTATTCTCGCCGGCGACTTCATCAAAGGAGCCAAGGACCTCAACGTCCCGCTAATCGGCATCGGAATCAGATGGAAGCAAGGCTATACCGAGCAACGCATCGATCACGAAGGCAAGCCCTATGATACGTTCACTGATCAGGAATACGACTTTCTGGAGGATACCGGGGTTAGACTCACCGTAACGGTCAAGGATGCCGAAGTCCCCTGTAAAGTATGGAAAACAGAGCACTTTGGCAATAATCCGCTATACTTGCTCGATACTGACCTCGATGGAAGCCCCCACGGCTGGATGACCTCACGGCTATATGGAGGCTCTAGCGAAGAACGCATCGCCCAAGAGATTATTCTCGGCATAGGCGGAGTGAAGGCCATTCGGGCGCTCAGCCTCGAAGCCGACGTCTATCATTTCAATGAAGGCCATGCAGCCCTGGCCGCTACAGAATTAATCAGGGAGAAGATGGCTGACGGTCTCTCCTTCGAATCCGCTTGGCGCAAAACCCGTGAAGAAGTCGTGTTCACTACCCATACGCCAGTTAAAGAGGGCAATGAAGCTCATACCCTGGATTTATTGGGAACGATGTCTGCTTATAACGGCCTAACCCGCGAACAGATGGAGCAAATCGGCGGCAACCCGTTCAATATGACCGTTGCCGGCTTGCGGCTCTCCCGCCGCTCCAATGCCGTAGCAGCACTCCATGCCAGGACGGCCAACCGGATGTGGAAGGACGTGCCTAACAGATCGGAAATTATCGGCATCACCAATGCCATCCATTTGCCTACATGGGCCGACCCACGCATGACTCAGGCTTATGAGCACGGTGGCGATCTCTGGGCGGTTCATATGGAACTCAAGCGTGAACTGATTGACTGGATACGCGGGTATTCCGGGATCACACTGAATCCTGATCGTTTACTGATTGGCTTCTCAAGGCGGGCCGCTCCTTACAAGCGCAGCGACCTGATCTTCTCGCAACCCGAATTGATAACCCCTTACCTGGAGAGCGGACAGATTCAAATCGTCTTCTCCGGCAAAGCTCACCCCAACGATGAGACCGGCAAGCAAATTGTCAGCCGTCTGGTCACCATGATGAAGAAGTACCCTGGCAGCGTCGTATTTCTGGAGAACTATGATATGACGATTGGCGCCAAGCTCACCCGGGGTGCAGATGTATGGCTGAACAACCCCCGAAGGCCGCTGGAAGCAAGCGGAACCTCAGGCATGAAGGCTGCCGTCAACGGTGTCCTCAACTGCTCCATTCTCGATGGTTGGTGGCCCGAAGCTTGCCTGGACGGGGAGAACGGCTGGCAGATCGGAGACGGGTTCGAATCGGATGATGTTGCCGAACTCGATCGCCACGATAGTGCTGCTCTTTACGACACGATTCTCCAGCGGGTTGTGCCCACGTATTATCATGATCAGGCCCGCTGGGTGAGAATGATGCGCAGAAGCATTGAAACGACCCATGAAGCCTTCTCCACTCGCCGGATGCTTCTAGATTATTACGAGCAGCTTTATCAACCGTTGCGCAAATAGACACAAAGCGTACCTATCGGACTAACAAACCTCTCCGATATAGTTCATTATCCCTGCCCTCCTTCCGATAATATATAGATACTAATGCCTATATAAGAAGAAGGAGAATTATTCAACATGATGAACAAACACACTCTGCACAAGCTGCTGATGCTGGCACTGGCCCTCATCTGTCTCGTCCCGGCAAGTCTTAGCGCTTCCGCAGCAGCGCCAGCCAAGGTCAAAAATGTGGTATTGCTGGATGCCAAAACCAACCTCGCTTATATACCCGGCCGGGTATTGAACGGATTCGAGGAGACCAGCGTACAGTGGAATCCAGCGGATAAGAAGGTGCATATTATCAAAGGCGAATTGCGCGTCACCCTACAGGCAGGTAGCACCGTTGCTTATGTGAACGAGGAGACCCGCACCTTGACCAGTGGGCCCTTCACCGAAGCAGGTACGGCCTACCTTCCACTACAAGTAATTAAGGATATCCTGCAAATTCCAATTCAATGGAACAAAGAGGCAAGCTCCGTCAGTATCGGTCAAGAAGAAACAAAGCTGACTCTGCCCTACATCACCCGTAGTACAGCAGCCAACCAGGGGAAAGTTATCGTCAGCGAGCGCAAAACCTTCAAGGTGGGCAGCCTTTCCTTCAATGTACAAATGGTGACGATCTCCTTAATGGACCCTAAGGTTCAGCTCAAGGTCGCTTTGGCTGGAGATGAGATTGGCAAGGTTGAGGATCTCAGCAGCCTAGCCAAACGTCATAAGGCAGCCGTAGCGATTAACGGCACCTTCTTCAACGCTTACACCTCGGAGGCTCATAAAGCCCCTTATGGCTACATTGTGAGCAATGGTGAACTGAAAATGAGAGCCAGCGGCGACAAGCGCACCATCTTCGCCTACGACTCCAATTTGCTGACACGGCTCATTCCTGGTACAGAATTTACGGAGGCATTTGCTGAAGGAAATATAGAGGGTGCCTTGCAAGCCGGACCACGTCTTGTGGTGGATGGCAAGGTAGCCATCGATGTGAAGACCGAGGGCTTCAGAGACCCGAAAATTCTTACTGGCGGCGGAGCCCGGAGTGCTCTGGGAATTACACGCGATCACAAGCTGATTCTGCTGACATCCGGGGGAGCTACCATCCCGCAACTGGCTGAGATTATGAAGCAAGCCGGGGCCTATCAAGCTATGAACCTGGATGGCGGAGCTTCCAGCGGACTGTATTATAACGGCAAATATCTCACTTCCCCAGGGCGCAAAATCAGCAACGCCTTGCTGGTCACCTATCCTTAACAGCGGGTGAATTCTCATGCAAGTACATGAGTGAATTGTTCGTCACCAGCTTTCTAAATGACAAACGGCACTTCCGCTTAGGAACGCTCAGACGTTCCTGGCAGAAGTGCCGTTTGTTATATATGACAGGTGAACCCAGGGTTAAATCATCAAGCTTCGTCAGAAGCGTATCGCAGGCCAAACTGCTGCCGGGCTTCCTCCATCAACTCTGCCACGGCAAGGGACCGGGCATGTGTATTGACATCACTTTCCCGTCGTCCGCTCTTGAGCAAGTCAATGAATTCCAGCGCCTCGTAATACATCGACTCCTGGGGTTGGGAGCGGGTGATCTCCTCCGTCGTACCGTCACGATACATAATCTTCACCTCGTAAGGCTGGCTGATGCGATCGATGACAATGGTTCCGTTCTCTCCCTGAATCTCCGTTGGCAAATAAGAATCCGTGATCTTCGAGTACATAATGACCCCGTCCATATCGGGATAGCGAACCGTGACACTGCCCTCCCCATCCACTCCCGAGGATAACATGATTGCTGAAGCCTGTACTTCTTCCGGCTTGCCAAACAACGTGATCATCGGGTAGATGCAATAAATGCCCAAATCCATCAGCGCTCCGTTGGAGAAGGCAGGATTAAAAGCATTAAGCACCTTGCCTTGCTTGAAGGCATCATACCGTGAAGAATATTGGCAATAGCTTGAGAAGTAGCGACGTACCCGCCCGATTTTGTACAAATTATCATGAATTGCCCGGAAGTTGGGCATCAATGTCGACTTCAGCGCTTCCATAAGCAGCACATCGTTGCGTCTCGCAGCCTCAATCATCCGCCGGACCTCCGCCGCATTTGAAGCCATCGGCTTTTCGCAAAGCACATGCTTGCCATGGTCCATCACCAGAATGGCCTGCTCGGCATGCAAAGAGTTCGGACTGGCGATATATACGGCATCAATCTCCGGACTGGAGGCCATCTCAGCCAGATCAGTAAATACCTGCGGATCTCCAAACTTGGCAGCAAAATCCTTCCCCTTCTCCTCAGACCGGGAGTAAACGGCAGTCAGCACAAATTGCTCTGTTTCCAGAGCGGATTGGATAAAACGTTCTGTGATCCAATTCGTCCCAATGATGGCGAAACGTATCAAGATGATGTCATCCCCTTTTTCGTATATGAATCAGCTATCCGTATTCTCTCATTCCCCGTCAGCCTTGTCTACTTCTCCTTTTGTAAAACCTGTTTATTCATGTGCAACTTACTTGCACCCGCTAAGACAACTCCATTACAATAGAAGAGGATGTTCAAAAAGCCGTCTTCCCAGGACGGAGTTGTTCGAGGAGTAGATTCGACATCGAATCTTGAATTCAGCCGGGCCTTCCGTTGCTCACGTAGATCTGTCTACGCTCCGCTACTCAGTCCCTGACTTCATCCAACCTTCTCGGTCCTGCTAACCCGACTTTTTGAACAGGCATTAGAAGGTGAATAGGGGTGAGATTCATGAGTGAGAACAGTCAGGCTTGGTTGAATCAGGAGTTGAAATATATCGTCAGCGGGGATTCCATTTCGAAGGGCGTCATTTATGACGAGAATCGGAGCAGATACGTTGTACTGGAGAATAATTATGTATCCTTGCTGCAGCAGAAGCTTAAGGGAGCTGTTCATAACACTGCCCGCTTCGGCAACACACTTGTTAAGGGGTTAACCAACCTCAAGCGGGATGTGGAGAAGGATAAGCCCAACATTGTATTGATTGAATATGGTGGCAATGATTGCGACTTTAACTGGAATGAAATTGCCCTTAACCCGGATGCCGAGCATAGCCCCAAGACGGATTTTGCCATCTTCGAAAAGAAGCTGACGGAAGCGATTGAATTCGTGAAGAGCCAACACATCATTCCTGTACTGATGAGCCTTCCGCCGTTAAATGCCGACAAGTATTTCAAATGGGTCAGCAAAAATGATCCTGAGGCGGAGAAAAATATCATGAAGTGGCTGGGAAGCGTCACGAAGATCTACTGGTGGCAGGAGCGGTACAACTCAACGATTCTCAAGGTTTCCGAACTGACCAAGACCAGATATATTGACGTGCGCGGCGCATTTCTGGAGCATCCTGATTTCACCCGCTTCCTTTGCTCCGACGGCATCCACCCCAATGAGGACGGACATCGTATTATCTGTGATAAGGTACTGGAATTCATTCGCAATAATTATCGGCAGCTCTTGCGGGATAATGGCGAAGGTAACCTGATTATAGAATAAATGGCGTGGGAATAGCGTTAGCTTCGGCTACCGCTTCCACGCCATATTTGTCTGGCTGCCTTCAAACTGGTTGCTGCTTGCTCGTTCAATCAGCATACCGCCGGCTACTGAAGCCGCTGCTGTAGGTCTGCCCATACTTTCTTATTGCTATATTGCTTATCCGTGCTGATATCCGGCCCAAACCATGCTGGAGGCTGGAAGGCCAGTGCCTGCTCCTCGGACTCAAATTCAACCTCCAGCACGATAAAGTCAATCTGATCGTAGCGGTCGATCTCCAGAATGACTCCGTTCCATTCCGCAGTTACCCGCCGTTTGGTCAATGCAATCGCCCTGTGAATCTTCGTAATCTGACGGTACAGACCTTCCGCGATAGATACTTCAACCTCTTCCCGTGCCAGGCCAAAACCTCGCTTAAACGTATGCGTATAATGGACTTCCCCCGTACGCAAATCTTCAATTCTGCGAACGCGCAACTCCTGATCCTCGTGCAAAGCCAGGTAGGTCTGGTCGATGGCATGCTCCGATTGGATTTGTAATTGCCCCTCCTTGATTAAATCCTCTGGGTAAGCCGGCAGCAGAAACTTTCGTTCAATTTCTAGTGACAAGGGAACACCCCTCCTTCAGTTCATCCCCATCAGTATAGCGAGCGTGGCTTATCTCGACAAGTGCGTGTTCAAAAAGTCGAATTTTCAGAACCAAGAAGGTTGAATGAAGCTAGGGACGTCAGGAGCGGAGCTACACGTTTTCGGAGAAAACGACTTCGGAAGTATGGGTACGTGAGCAACTGAAATGTTTCTGAAGGAAACATACTACGGAAGCCTATGCTAGGCCCGGGTGAATTCAAGATTCGATGTCGAGTCCACTTCTTGAACAACTTCGTTCTGGGAAGGCGACTTTTTGAACAACCTCTACAAGAAGTTAATTCTGACTTTGCCGGATGAGGATAACATCCTGCTTGAGTGCATGAAAGGCCTTCGCCTTGGCCGCATTGTAGCTTTGCCAGGATGTATCCTGGCGACTCAGCAAGTCCCAGCGCTCATGAAGGTCACGACCCAGGTTCTCATTCCCATGCTCCCGGCTGAACTTCAGCAGCGAGGGCACCACATCAAGCGAGAGTCCTGCCAGATATTCAGCATCAATATTCCCACTCACCCGGTAACGCTCTATATTTTGCTGTAAAATAATTCGGTCCATACTTACGTAATTCACGGCCAAATAAGCGGCCAGACTGACCACAATCATACACTTGGCAAGGGGAACCGAGGTAAAACGGATACGCAAGCCCGCACAAACCAGCAACACTGCCAGATAAAGCATAAAGGCATGCGACAGGAAGCGAATATAAGTGTAGCCATAGGCCTCCTCATACAACATGAGCCGGGTGAACGCCGAGACAAGCATTACAGCCGAGCAGGCTACCACTATATAGAGCAGGACTTGATTGAATTGCCGCAACCATTTCCCGGAATCTCCGGTGAAGGTCAATACAATCGCCAACAAGACAAAATTGATCACCGTTACTGCAATCAGTTCGAAGAAGCCATTACGCGCATATTCGGCATACGAGCTCCCTGCGGGCAGCACCCCCTGCCACGCACTGAACAGGTAGGTAAATTGCAGTGCCACAAACAGGACATAAACGATATTCACCACAAGCAGCACCGTAGCCGCAATGATGGGGTCCAGCTTAGGCTCAAACTTAAAGTCAGCAACCTCAGCAGGAACGGATACGGGATGACCGCCACTCAGATCTGCGGGATAGGCGGTGATGCTCGGAACGGGATGTTCTGGACGCGGGCTGACGAATCCCCATATGTAGCCGAACAATAGCAAGCCAAGCACAACAATGTAAATCAGCCGGAACGGGCCATCACCAATTAAGAGACCTCTATATAGATTATTCTGCCAGGCCAGGAGCAGTTGATTAAAGCTGCCGTCTGCCGACGTTAAGAGTCCTATGACTATAATGAGCAGCGGAAGAGAGACCAGCAGGCCCAATAACACCTTACCTATCACTTGCTTCCTTTGATCCTTCATCTTGAAATAACCCAAGGTCCTCGGCAGCTTGAACGCCGTAGCCAGATGGCGAAACGTTTGCGGAATCAAGTGATCCAGTGTATCCCACACCAGCCTTATATCCCCCCAGTCCCGCTTCTGAGGAGCGAACAAATAAGTAATATGAGCCACAATCAAACAGGGTAGCAATAGCAGATTTAACCACGCGAATATTGGGTTGGCAAACAACGCAAGGCTCAGTGACAATAACAGGATGAAAGTTAACGAGAGCCAGCCAAACCAGGTTATCGGGCGTCGTAACCGTTCAGGTGCGCATAATCTGGCGTACATATAGAACAGGCAGATGAATAGCGAGACTGAGATACCATATTCCTGATTGTAAAAGAAATACTGATGGACGGCAGCCAGTAGCAGGCCAGCAGCTAGTACCACAACCGTCCTACGAGGCGTAATTGAAGGTTCAGACCATTCCATAACGCTTGATTCCTCCATTCTATTTGACAAGTGATTCACAATCGCTTTCCTATGCCCCATTTTAAATGATAAAATAAGAAGATAAAGAGAAGAATGAAAATGAGAAATTTCGTATTTTTCACTCAGGAGGTTCGACAAGGTGAAATTGCACCACCAATTTTTGCAATTGCACGCGCAGTTCGGAGCAGATCAACCTGAAGAGACTACAGAGGTCACCCTGGATGAGTTGGCTTCCATATTGGGCTGCACACATCGGACAGCCTTAACGGTGATTCATAAGATGGAAGAATTCTCGTGGATTGACTGGGTTTCCCGGAGAGGTCGTGGAGCGCGCTCCAAGCTGCAGTTCAAGATTTCTCCGGAAGAGATAGCCGCCCAATCCATGATGGACGCGATCAGTCGTAAGGACGTCCAGCAAGCGATCCAGGACATTCGCAAGCATGCGGACACCGCTTCACTGCAAGACCAATTGCAGGGGTGGCTGCTGTCGTATTTCGGTCATCGCGCCGAAATTCGCAGCAATCGGAAGATCGATACGCTCCGCCTGCCCATCCGGCAGCCACTACATACCATTGACCCGTTAAGCATGAATTTGCTGGCCGAATCGTTTATCGCCAGCCATGTCTTTGATGGACTTGTCGGCCGGGACGGCGAGAGCGGGGATATTATTCCCGCCATCGCTCACGCTTGGGAACGCAATGAGTCCGGTACAGAGTGGACCTTTCATCTGCGCAAAGGCGTGATGTTCCATAATGGTCGTCTTCTCACCCCGGAGGACGTGGTATATACCTTCGAACGGCTGGCAAGAAGCTCCGGAAGATCGCTGTATAGCGCTTTTTTCCGACTCATCCAAAGGGTCCAAATTGTCAATCCCGTCACCATTCGCATGGCTCTTAAGGAGCCCAGTGAGTTATTCCTGCCTTGTCTAAGTACTACTCGCGCCTCCATTGTTCCTCGCGACCTAGATGAATGCAGTGAAGTCGAATTTGGACTTCGGCCCATCGGCACTGGGCCCTTCAAACTAGTAGAAATGCAGAATCATCTATGTGTGCTGGAATCATTCCCACATTATTATCACGGTCAGGCTCACCTCGACCGCGTTGAAATTGTGCATGTGCCTTGGCGACTGAACGGGAAGAAGGACGATGCGAACGATACGTTGTCTCTGTTTCATGTCATTCCCGGCCAACCGGCTACCAGTGAAAGTCCCTGGACTCAGCTTCATTCCGAGGTACGCGTACGTAAGTTTGTTACCTGTAATACTCGCAAGGACGGCCCGCTGCGAAATCCACAAATCCGCTCAGCCATCATGGCTGTGCTGAGAGAGGATTCTGAAGCCTCCACCACCCTCAATCGTCCGGACCAAGATAACCCGACAGACCTAACGCCGCTGCGCATCGCTACCATCACGCCCTATCAGGACGATGCGGATCGCATAGCCCAGCGGTTGACGCAGTCCGGCTTTGCCTGTCAGGTCCTATCTTCAACGGCTGAGGAATTCAAGGGAGATATTCGTCTGCATGCGGATTTAATTATGTTCTCACTGCTTCGCGATCAGGATGAGCAATTGCGATTCTACGACCTGTACAAGACCATGGCTGAACATGTTGAGCCAGACCATCAGCGAGACATGCTCCGGTCTTTAAATGGGGTTGCCCGCGAACCCAAGCCTGAGACTCGTGCCGAACTACTGCTGGACATGGAGAGACGCTTAACTGCTGCCGATGAATTATTTATACTGTCGGAAAAACCGCTGCAAACCGCCTTCCTGCCCTCCATTCGCGGAATGAGCTTCAACAGTCAGGGCTGGGTCGACTTGCGCCATCTTTGGTTCCCTCCCTCCGACTAGTCTGTATCCCCATCGTAGCTCATGCTACACTGTAACCAGTCTATAAGTGCAGATAGGAGACCTTAATAATGAACTATCAAATTGTCTTTTTCGATATTGACGGCACGTTGGTCAACGATGCCAAACAGGTGCCACAAGACACCATTGATGCTATTGCCGAACTGAAAAGCAAAGGCATTGAGCCCGTTATCGCAACCGGACGTGCCCCTTACTTCTTCCAGCCTATTGCCGAATTGCTTCATATTAACTCCTTCGTCAGCCTTAATGGCGCATATGTCGTATATCAAGGCGAGACACTGTACAGTCAGACCCTTCCGCTGCAAAGTCTGGAGAAGCTGGTTACCTTAAGCGCAAGCCACGGTCACCCGCTGGTCTTCCAAGGCAATGAGCAATACTACGCCAATACAGGTGCCCACCCTTATATCGTTGAATCGGTAGCTACCCTTAAAGTTATTCAGCCCGGATTCGACCCGGAATATTGGAGTAAAGCACCAATCTATCAGGCCTTTCTGCATTGCGAAGAGAAGGATGAGCATCTGTATCTGGAGCAATTCGACCAACTCCGCCTGATTCGCTGGCATCCAAGCGCAATGGATGTCACGTTGAAAGGTGGCTCCAAAGCTATTGGCATTGGAGCCATGCTAGAGCGACTTGGAATTCCACTAAGTGCAGCCGTAGCCTTCGGCGATGGCCTGAACGATAAAGAGATGTTGCAAGCGGCAGGGCTTGGCATTGCCATGGGTAATTCTCATCCGGACCTGCTGCCTTTCGCCGATTATGTTACGTCTTCTGTGGACGAAGGTGGCATCCGCAAAGGCTTGAGACATGCGGGATTATTAGCCTAGCCATTTTAAATTTTAAAAAAATGTTCAAAAACTGAAACATCTGCCCGTCCTTCTGCGTCAGGAGATTAAATAATATTCATGATGATAGGAGAGATAGGAATGAACAAGAAGAAACGTCTAATCAAAGCACCAAAACTAACTTTGCTGATGGTCATTGTATTTACGATGGTATTTGGCTCCAGCGCCTCCGCCTTTAACGACATCAAAGGGGACAAGGAACAGCAGGCCATTGAACGTCTGGAGCAGCGGGGGTTCATTAAAGGGGACTTGAGCGGACGATTCCATCCGTTCGAGAAGGTGAACGGTGCAGCGGCTGTTACCTTGATTGTGAATGCGCTAGATCTTAATCTGGATAACATTGATTACGTCAAAGAGCCTCAAGCCAGCGATTACTTCACTCATGTCAAGGATAACGTCTGGTATTCCCAGGCCTTCGTCATTGCAGCAGTTAACGAGCTCGATATTCCCAAGGATATCAAACCTTCCAGTCCAGTAACCAAAGAGCAGTTCACGCACTGGCTGTTCAAGGCGCTGAACACCAAGGGTGAGTTCGCGTGGACACTGCAATATACAGAAATTGCCGACAACGACCAAATCAACCCTAGCTATGCTAACAGCATTCAAACATTGCTGAACGGCAAAATCATCTCCCTGGACAAGGATCAGAAGTTTAATCCAACTCAATCTATCACCCGCAGCGAAGCGGTAGGTATGGTATATCGGACGCTGGAATTTATTGAGAACACTCAGGTCATCGAACCTGAACCCGTTAACTTGTATGACCCAAGTCTGAAGACGGATGCTGTTTCCAAAGAAATTACGAAAGTAACTATTTCCGGCACAGCTCCACATCCAGGCTACGTTCTGGAGATTGCCAGTGTTGAATATAACATGGATACCGCCGTGGTCAACTACCGCGTGCTGTCACCAGAGCCTGATATGGTCTACCCTCAAGTGCTGACTGAAGTTAATGCTGTTACGTACATCCCTGCGGGTTACAAAGCAGAACTTGGCACTGTAGCAAAATAAAAATAACCTTCAACAACAAAAATGGACAGGAGCGGCCTACCAAGCCGCACCCTGTCCGTTTTTTTATTCCTTCATTACCCGTAGACACGTGGCACTCTTTGGCTAACTGCACAAATGACTTCGTAATGAATGGTGTTTATCCAGTTTGCCATCTCATCAAGAGCAATATGCTCACCTGAACGCCCTGTGTCCGCGCTGCCAAACATGATCACTTCATCACCCGGAGATACTCCCTGAACTCCGCTAACGTCCAGCATCGCCTGATCCATACAGATTTGGCCGATGACGGGAACCCGCTGTCCGCGCACCAAAGCGTAACCACAATTTGACAAGCTCCTTGATAAACCATCGGCATAGCCAATAGGAATGGTGGCAATGAGGCTTTGATCTGTAGCACGAAAGGTGCGTCCGTAGCCCACGGTTTGACCAGGCTGGGCAGAGTGTAGTGCCGCGATTCTGGTCTTCAGTGACATGGCCTGCCGGAGCGGATAATTAGCCAAGCGCAGTTGTTCCGAAGGATACAATCCGTACAGGGCAATGCCAACTCTAATCATATCCAGATGCATTTCCGGGAACCGCATCGCTGCCGCACTGTTACAGCAATGCTTAATCGGAATGTGGAAGCCCCTGCTCTCCAAGGCTTCAATACAAGCGGTAAACCTGGCAAACTGTTGCCGCGCAAATCCCGTATCCGCACCATCGGCATCAGCAAAATGGGTGAATAAGCCCTCCACTATCACATCAGGAGCAGCCGCTGAAGCTTGCTCCATCAGCCCGATGACAGCAGGAATGGAAGCAAGGCCAATTCGGCTCATACCGGTATCGTATTTCAAATGAATTCGTGCCTTGGTCTTATGCCGCCGCGCACAAGCGACGATCTCCCCCAGCACCTCTTCGGTAAACACTGTCAGGGTGATGTTCTGTGCCAGAGCTGCTTCTACTGCATGCGGTGGCGTGTAGCCAAGCACGAGAATAGGTTGTATTATACCGGATTTTCTGAGCTGTAATCCTTCATCAACAAGCGCTACGCCCAGATACTCGGCACCTGCACTGAGAGCCGTCCGAGCCACCTCTATAGCCCCATGCCCGTAGGCATTAGCTTTAACCACCGCCATCAGACGGCAGCTTTGCCTCTTCTGTCTGCTGAACAATCTAGTATTATGAGCAATCGCCGGAAGTGAAACCTCCGCCCACGTATCCCGGCTCCCCGTGGGGGAAGTCAACTGAGCTACTATAGTCTTCATAACATTCCCTCCTTCCTAACCCGACTTATTGAACTCGCACTAACAGAAATGTTAAATTTGAAATATGTCAGTGTTATTTTGGTTTCTTAGAAGTTTCCGTGATTTTTTCTGAAAAAACTTTAAATTCCTACCTATTTTGCGTCAGGTTAATTGACAAACTCTGCCGGTTGGAGGATAAAATAGAAACGAATCCCGATTTAAATGTTAGATAATATGACAGGAGGAAGCTATATGATCGTAGGCGTACCCCGGGAAATTAAAAACAATGAGAACCGGGTGGCAATGACCCCAGCAACCGCACATCTACTCGTCGGCGCAGGTCACGAAGTATGGATGGAGAGGGATGCCGGAGCGGGAAGCGGCTTCTCAGACGCTGAATATACAGCGGCAGGGGCCAAACTGGTTGCCACAGCGGCCGAGGCCTGGTCCACAGACATGGTCATGAAGGTCAAGGAGCCACAACCGGAGGAATACCGCTATTTTCGCCAGGGACTTATCTTGTTTACGTACCTTCATCTGGCCTCCGAGCCAGAATTAACGCTTGCTCTGAAGGATAGCGGCGTGACAGCCATCGCCTATGAGACCGTTGAGCTGAACAAGACCCTGCCGCTGCTTACACCAATGAGCGAGGTCGCCGGGCGGATGTCGGTACAGATCGGTGCCCAGTTTCTGGAGAAACCCCATGGTGGTAAAGGTATCTTGCTCGGGGGTGTCCCCGGCGTCAAACGGGGCAAGGTCACGATCATCGGCGGCGGCGTGGTGGGAACGAACGCTGCGCGAATGGCCATGGGCCTGGGCGCGGATGTCACGATCATCGATCTGAGTGCCGAACGCCTGCGCGAGTTGGAGGATACCTTTGACAAAGGCGTGCAAACCTTAATGTCCAGTCCGCAGCACATAGCTGAGGCGGTTCGGGAATCCGATCTTGTGATCGGTGCAGTGCTGATTACCGGAGCCAAGGCGCCCAAGCTTGTGACCGAGGAGATGGTCCGGTCTATGTCTGCCGGGTCCGTCATTGTTGACGTAGCGATCGATCAGGGCGGTATATTTGAGACGGTCGACCACATCACGACTCATTCCGAGCCTACCTATGTGAAGCATGGTGTGATTCATTATGCCGTAGCCAATATGCCTGGTGCCGTTCCCCGCACCTCCACACTGGCCCTCGTTAATGCCACTATGCCTTATGCACTTGATATTGCCTCCAAAGGCGTCCACCTGGCATTAAGCGAGTCCGATGCTCTGAGAAGAGGAGTAAATGTGGCCGCCGGCTTCATTACCTACGCTTCCGTTGCTCAGGATCTTCATCTTGAATATACTCCAGTCGAACAGGTCTTGAAGCTGTAAAATCAACCCGTGGGCGTACCGCCTGACGGCTTACTGGCCAGCAACCTGGCCGCCGTTTCGCCGATCAGGCGGATACCCTTGGTAATGTCTTCATCCTTGACACGGGAAATTCCAAGGCGCAGCGTATGGCGTCCGCCCCCGTCCGTGAAGAACATATCCCCCGGTGTAAAGATAACGCCCTGCATCGTACATGCCTCCAATAGCTCCCACGTATCGAAGCCCTCCCTGAACTCCACGAACAGATGCAATCCTCCGCTGCCTGACAGCCGGGCATAAGGAACAAATTCCTCACAACATGCCCGGGCCAGCTCGTATTTTCGCTTATATTCGCTCCTGGCCTTCTTCACATATTTCTCCAAGTGTCCATTGTGCAAATATTGATATAGCAGCGATTGATCCAAGGTCGAGGTGTGGATGCTACGCGCCCGCTTAACGCTCTCCAGCACCTCAATTAATTCCCGGTCCGCCAGCACCCAACCGACGCGAATACCCGGGAACAGGACCTTGGAGAAGCTGCCGATATACACAACGCCGTTCCCCTGCCCAGCCATCGCAATTAGTGGCGCCACATGAGCGCCGGAATAACGTAACTCTTCATTGAACCCGTCTTCAATTACAGGCACACGATAACGCCCCAGCAATTGCAGCAGGGCCAGCCTCTTCTCGGCAGAGGTTACGATACCCGTAGGATTATGATAAGAAGGGACCAGATAAGCGCAATCATAGATATGCTTCTGCAAGGCCTGCTCCAAGGCCGTCAAGTCAAGCCCATCAGGCTGCATCGGTATTCCCGTAATGGTAAAGCCGTGCTTGCGCAGGTTCTTGATGGCTGTTTGATGCGTTGGATTTTCGCAGAGTACCCGGCCTGTTAAGCGTAGAGGCTGGCTATCTGAGGCCGTCCCGCTAAGGGATGACAATACGATATCCAGGCCTTCTGTAAATCCGCTGGTGATCAACATTTCCTTCCCTGCCAAATTCACACCCTTGCGCTCCATATATTTCATCAAATAATCAATCAGGGGCTTATAACCTCTGGCATAGCCATAGTTAAGCAACACGCGGCCTTCCACCGCCATACGATCCAGGAAGGCACGCTTGACATTATCGAGATCAAACAACTGTTCATCGGGGGCAATACTTGTGAAGGATATGATTCCTTGACCGGCAGTGAGGCCAGGTTGCTTCCGCTTCATGTGGTCCAATTCCACGGCAATTCGGGCTTGATGATTCATCCGTGCAGACCAGTTCATGCGCCAAGGCTCCAGGGCGTCTCCTCCAGCTACTGAAATACCGGCGACAAAGTTCCCCTTACCGGTAACGGCATGAACAAACCCTTCGTCCTGCAAGGATTCATAGGCCGCAATTACACTACCGCGGCTCACGCCCAATAAGCCAGCCAGCTCTCGGGTGGAGGGCAATCGTTCCCCCTCCTGCCATGCTCCCTTGGTGATGAGCCTCAAAATATAATTTTTCACCTGCAAGTATACCGGCGTCCCGGCTGCAAGCCTGAATTCATTAAACATAAATTATATCTCCCCCACTCTCATGATGGCATACCACCGGATTAAAATAAAAGAACCACTCTGCTGCTTTTTCTAGCAGAGAGTGGTTCACACCGTTTGCGGAACACTATTCTAGATTATACCATCACTTTGCAAATATCATTCGTAAACTCGACCGGATCACCCACGGGCAAGCCTTCGATCAGCAAAGCCTGATTGTACAGCAGACTGGTATAAAGGCTCAACTTCTCCTTGTCAGTCTCATGGGCCTTCTTAAGGGACTGGAATACGTCATGGTTGACGTTGATTTCCAAGACCCTATCCGCCTTCACCGCTTGTCCGCCTGCATTTGGCATGGCATTCAGCACTTTCTCCATCTCGATGGTCAATTCACCTTCGGTAGAGATACATACCGGATGAGATTTTAGACGTTTGGAAGCTTTGACTTCCTTCACCTTATCCCCCAGCAGGTCCTTCATAGCGGTGAACAATTCCTGATTCTCCTCGGTATCTGCTTTCTCTTCAGTCGTATCCGCCTCGATACCCAAATCCCCGCTGGAGACCGATTTGAATTCCTTGTCCTTGTATTTCAAAATGACCTTGATGGCAAATTCATCAATATCATCGGTGAGGTATAGAATCTCGTAGCCTTTATCTGCTACCAATTCGGTTTGCGGTAATTTCTCCAAACGCTCTACCGATTCGCCTGCTGCGTAATAAATATACTTTTGATCTTCCGGCATACGGGATACGTACTCATCGAGCGATACCAGCTTCTTCTCCTTGGAGGAGGTGAACAGAAGCAGATCTTGCAGCACTTCCTTGTTCATACCATAGTCATTGTAAACGCCGAACTTGAGTTGACGGCCAAACGAGGCATAGAACTTCTCATATTTCTCCCGGTCGTCCTTCAGCAAAGTTTGCAATTGACTTTTAATTTTACTTTGGATGTTCTTCGCAATCGCTTTAAGCTGACGGTCATGCTGGAGCATCTCGCGCGAGATATTCAGCGACAAGTCCTCCGAATCTACCATCCCTTTAACGAAGCTGAAATAGTCTGGCAGCAGGTCAGCGCATTTATCCATAATCAGCACGCCATTGGAGTACAACTCCAGCCCCTTCTCATACTCCTTGGTATAGTAGTCGAACGGCGTATTCTCTGGAATGTACAGAATGGCATTATAAACCACCGCACCGTCGGCCTTGATATGGATATGGGATACCGGCTTATCGAACCCGTAACGCTTCTCCATATAGAAATTCTCGTAATCCTCGTCCGTCAGCTCGGATTTGTTCTTGCGCCAGATCGGCACCATGCTGTTAACCGTTTGTTCTTCGGTATATTCCTCATATTCGTCCTCAGCGCCTTCCTTGGCGCGGCTACCCGTCACATCCATCTTGATTGGATAGCGAATGAAATCAGAATATTTCTTGATAATCGACTTCAACCGATACTCTTCCAGGTATTCATCGTACTGATCATCTTCGGTATTGTCTTTGATCTGCAAATTAATGTCCGTACCTACAGTCTCCTTATCACACGCTTCAATCGTGTAACCATCCGCACCCTTCGACTGCCATTTGTACGCTTCCTCATTCCCCAGCGCGCGGCTGATAACGGTAACGACATCAGCTACCATAAAGGCGGAGTAGAAACCCACGCCAAATTGACCGATGATATTGTGACCATCCTTCAATTCATTTTCGTTCTTGAACGCGAAGGAACCGCTGTTGGCGATAATCCCCAGGTTATTCTCCAAATCATCCTTGGTCATCCCAATACCGGTATCGGAAATCGTCAGTGTACGCGCTGCCTTGTCCACCGCAATTTTAATGAAATAATCGTCCTTATTAAATACCAGGTTGTCGTCAGTTAGCGCCCGATAATAAATCTTGTCAATAGCGTCACTGGCATTGGATATCAGCTCCCGCAGAAAAATCTCCCGCTGAGTATAAATAGAGTTGATCATCATTTCCAGCAATCTCTTGGATTCGGCTTTAAATTGCTTCTTGGCCATTAAGCTAATCTCCTTCCACAGATCATAATCTATAATCCCTATGTTAGCACTCTAGTAACCAGAGTGCTAATTCCCAATTTCAAGTTTATCGATACGCTCTCAACGTGTCAATACTTAGGCTATGGATTTAGCGGTGTATATCCGGTTAGCTCTACCAGCTTCTGCCCTTGGGGCGACAAAATCCACGCAATCAACTGCTCGATATTGGGGTTTTCGCTTCCCGCCGTAACTGCATAAAATTCAGTGGCCAGCGGATACTCTCCATTGGCTATAGTAGTCCGTTCAGGCATCACACCATCGATGGCCAGTAGCCGGATGTCTCCATCCCGTACCATCTCGGTGGCATAGAACAGAAATGAGAAACCCAGCGCATTTTTGTAATTGCGATAATCCGCTGTTCGCTTGATAATCCCGCCCATGCCGGATACCCTGTTCTCCCGAGGGGGATCAGCCAAGCTCCGTCCGTCCATGACTTGCTCCAGCATCGTCTGGCTCCCACTGTCCTCCGGTCGCTGGAAGGCACGGATGGACTTACTCTCTCCGCCCACCTGGTTCCACCGGGTAATCTCCCCGGAGTATATTCCCCGTATCTGCTCCGTCGTGAGGCCCTCTACCGGATTCTCTCCGTTGACGAAGAATACGAACGCTTCACGACCAATGGGCGTCAGCTTAAGCTCTCGGCCGTTCCTGCGAGCCACAGACTTCTGACCTTCAGAAGGTGGAGCTGCAAAAATAATATCCACTTCGCCATTAATCAGACGCTTATAGGCTTCCTGGGTTTGAGTAAGCGAGACCTCGCTGTCATACAGAGGATAATCCCGGTTAGGATATACCTCTTGGGCAAAAGCCGCATAGAGCGGATACAAGGCAGTCGCCCCATCCATACGCGGCAAGTCAGAGGTTATTTTCAAGGTGGCCGGTTCCGATAACTCCGCAAGATTGCCATGATCCATGAAAGGACGATACTGCTCCATATCCACTTCCTGATCGCTTATGACAGGGATACTGTTATGATAGGCCAGACGAATCTCATAGCCTGCCGACGTCAGTCCCATCAGCACCACCGCAGCAATTAACGATATGTGCAACTTCCGATGATGGCGAGACGGAACAAACAAATATAACCAGGTGAACACCATAGCCACTCCGGTTACGACAAACATCAGCGGCGCATAGAACAACGCACCCCCATATAACGAGACAAAGATGGCCCCCACCAGGCCAAAGGCCAGAATGGTCATGCCCAGGAGTATGGCTATAATTATTTTGACGACTAGCGCTCCGTAAGATTTATTCATGCTTCCAATTCCTCCTTGATGTGGTCATCTTTGCGGGCATAGATTGGCAAGCTGATCTTAAACTCCGTACCGGCTCCCGGCGCACTCTTCACTGATATGCTGCCACCAAGTGACAATATAAGCTGATAGGAGAAGGTCATTCCAAGCCCTGTGCCGCTTGCTTTGGTAGAGAAATAGATAGAACCCAGCCGCTTGGCCTGTTCCTCCGACATGCCCACCCCATTATCCCTGATGTTTAATGTCACTTTGCGAGCGGCCATTTGCAGCTCCAGGGACACCTTGCCTTGACCTTGTGGTACCTCAGCACAGGCCTCCACAGCATTTTTGATAAAATTGACAAGCACCTGCTTCATCTTGTCAGGGTTAGCCAATATCCAAACCTGTTCCTCCGGATGTTCAATCTCCAGCAATACATTATGCATGTTGGCATAGGGGCTCATCACGTCTTTGGTCACGCTCAGCAAATCTCCTAAATTCGTAGGAAGCAGCTTGTCCCCAATCGGTTTGGAGATCGCTAGGTACTCCGATAAAATATATTCGGTCCGGGCAATCTCACTCATGCAAATCTCAATATACCGTTCCGTTCTTCCACGGTCAGTGGCTCCCTCTCGAATCAAGGTCAGGAAGCCTTTGACGGCGGTTAACGGATTACGCACCTCATGCACCAGTGAAGCTGCCATGTGGCTCACCGCCCGAACTCGCTCATTTTGCGCATAATTAATGAATAGCTCCTTATCCGCTACGGCTTTGCGGAACAAACTGATCAGCAGGCAGCATCCCAGCACATTTTGCAAGGGAACCGCCACCAGATGAAAAAGCAGATGATGGCTAACTGTGGCCGGATTCTCCAAATATAACAGAACTATGGGAATGACCGCAAAAAACAGGCCTGCGCCGGAGGTGATCATCCGCTTACGCTCCACACGCACATACAGTCGGGACAAAAGATAGGAGACCGGGAAAGTAATCAGCATCGTAAACAAAGCCAACAAGGCCCCTGAGCCCCCTAAATACAGACGATATAGAATAAATTCCGCGAGCAGCACAAGCCCGGTTTGCAGCCCGCCAAAGATCAGGCCAAAGAACATAATAATATAACGAGTATCGTAGAAATAACCGTCCACCACACTCGTTCCAAACGTCATGGAAAGAAACAGGCAAATCATGCTCGTGACTGTAATGAATTTTGCTGTGTAATTCCGTGGCTGATCACGATAAAACACATGAAACATCACAAACGGCATATGAGCAAAGAAAAGTTGCAAGATTAATTCCTTCAGATAAAACATGCCAGTCACCCTTCAGGGGCTAAAAAGCGCTCGCCCGTTTATGTATATCCTGTTTATTCCATATTTTTCTCGTAAACCCTTCTTCCTGTCGTTACAAAAACTTGAAAAAAGCTGAAGCCCACCGGAACCTTCTCGGAACCGCCATAGTCTTCAGCCTTTGATTCATTTCTTATCTACTTGTAGCAGGGTAATGTTTTTGACGGAATAGGTGTCCGCCAGCTTTGCTTCGGGAATGACGTTCAATTTAACCAAGCCGGCTACTTTCTGCGCATCCGCTTTGGATATCAGCCGCCATACCTCGGGATCAGGAAGCGCCTCGTACAGCTTGCCGTCATCGTATTCCTTCCTCTGTTGCTGAATGCTCTTGATTTTGTAATCACCCACATCCACTTCGGTAACGCCCAAATCCTGACAATAGTTCAGGATATCCCCGCGCAGTTCGGACAACGCCTGCTCCATGTCCTTCATCAATTGCTTCAGTTCATGGTACCTTTGTACTTTCTGCTCCATGTATATCGCCCTCCTTCTAGACGATATATATGAAGCAGCCGCCGGGATGATGCGCTCGGCTGCTGCTTGAACAGGAGGACTTTATTTATTTGTTTGTAATCAATTTTTCGGCTGCGATGGTCTTATGGATAAAATATAAGGGTAGCAAACCAAAAACAATGACGATGATAAGAAACCATGTCAATTTTATCTCCAATCCTTCAGAACCCATCCGGTAAATCCAGTATAACATCCCTACGCTGGAGATCCGTCCCAGACTTAATATCATCTCCCGCCAGACTACTAGCTCGATGCGAATACGTCCACCATTATCATAACGGCCTACGGCATTGAAGGTCAGCGTATTGAACGGCGTGTCAAAAAGCGGTCTGGCCGCCGCACTCAACACACCATAGATAACCAGCGTCCAGGTCGATAAATGAAAGGTAATACTGATCACGGATATCCCCATGAACAACGAGCCGACGACAAGATAGGACCAACGGGAGTGCTCCCGCCCATAACGGCCAATACAATAGAAGCTCGCAATAGATAGCAGCGTTGTCGCAAAGGCGAATTGGCCCGTCGCATTTTCACTGCCGGTAGCGATATAGACCCACAGCCAGATTGCAATAGTCAATACCGCGTCGCGAAAGGCAATCCCGACAAAAGCACAGCTCAAACTGCGCCATTCTTGGTGGAGCAGCACTCGGATCATGCTACCCCATTCAAATCGGCTCTTCATTTTTTGTCTAGGCAAGAGCAGGGCCGAGCTTAATGAGAGGGCAAAACAGAGCAAGCTGGCCAAAAACACCATGGCATACCCCGCCAGAGCAGGTAAGGCTTCCACGATCATTCCCGCAATCAGGGGTCCAACCATTCCAGTCAATGCTCCAAGCGCTCCATTAATTCCATTGAACCAGTTGCGGTTCCCCGCCTCCGTTACATCCACGGATAACACATTGATAGCTAGCCAATAAAACCCCTGTCCGATGCCGTACAATAGTCCTAGCCCCAACAAGTATCGGGGAGAATTGCTTCCCAGCAGTAATACAGACACATAAAAGAGCATTTGTAAACCACTGCCGATCCATAAAGGGATTGTACGGTCAGTTCGCTTACTAAGATATCCGGCTAATACAAAGGCAGGTAGCCACACCAAATAGGAAGCCAAGTTGAACAGTAGCGTTTGCGACATGTCATTTGTAAGCTTGTACCAATAAACATTGATAAATATATTGGACAAGCTGTTCCCCAGCGCATTCAGCCCATTCACGGATAACAACGCTTTGGCTGGCCTGGCTAAAATCTGACGAGCAGCCAAAGTACCAGTGCCATCCGGCTTCATGAATATTCCCCGCTTGGGTGCCCAGCCAGATATAAAGGATTGGTCATGCAGGTCATAACCTCCCCGCCCAACTCTGGCAAGTTTCGACGCGCCTCCAGCCGATAGAACAACCGATCTGTCGGGACATGAATTATCCACTTCTCGGCCTGCTCTACCCTCCACTGCATCTCCGGCCCACGGTCCGACCATAGTGTGACACAATCCTGCCGGGCCCCATCGACGATGATTTGCAGTTCCACTTGTTCTTCCCCAGCGGCTATCTCAATTACTTGCCCAACCCCTTGGTCACCTACCGATAGTGTCATAAAAATATCATCCGGTCGATGCGACAGCACAACAGCGCCACAGCGCACGCCTTCCAGTACCCCTGCCGCCGTATTCTCCGAAACGTGGACGTAAGCCGTCGGACTTCCGTGTCTGACGAACGGGTCCACCCGATGCGTGTCACTACCTCCAACAGCCACCACTCGTCGTCCTTCAGACAACTGTTGCTGCCACCATTCTACCGCTCTTTCATTGAGCTTTCTCCACGGCCCGTTCCACACCTCAATAGCATCATAAGGTACGTCAAACCCCAGCTCCCAGGGGCAATCCGGGCAAAATGGATGATTTAGCGACACCAACGCCCCCTTCTCCCTGGCAAGAGTCAACTCCATCGCTGCGGCTTCCGGGGTCAATCGGCGAAAATCCGTCAGGGCATCGGTATGGCCTAACAAGTTGGCATGGCCACGATAACTGGTCATCTCCACACCAGGAATCAGCAATAACCGCTCGTTGTGCAAGGCAACCGACTGATTTTGGGAGGACGTATTGTGATCGGTCAGTGCCAGAAAATCAAGCCCCCGCTCCCTACAGGAAGCTATGGCTTCTTCAACATTATAGCTGCCATCACTATGAACTGTATGGGCATGTAGATCTCCCTTCAACCAGTGGGGATGCTTCAAGACCATTGTAATGTCCAATTCCACGGTGATTCCTTCCTCCGGCACCCGATAAGCTCCCAGCAGCACAGCCCATTGTCCCTGGACTAACGTCCCGGCCAGATACCCGGGCGTAGCCATTTCTTTGCTTATATGAAAGCCCGTTCTTGCCCCGCCACTCCACCCTATAATGCGGGTTGGGGAACGTAAGCCAAGGTCTACCACGGACCGATTGTTCTTGGGATAACGATAGTGAACTTCCAGGGATTCCACATCCGCCGGAACGTCGAAAACTTCCTCCTGATAGCTACGCTCCTGCTCGTGAACCAGTTCAACCGTCCGTGCCAAACGAACCTCCGGTGCAGAGTTCGATATAGCTTTTGCCATACGTGTATGCATCCTTTCCTGAATCCTGCTATTCCTTGCTCGCTCCTAGCATAATCCCCTTCATGAAGAAACGTTGTACGAACGGGTAAATGGCGAGTAGCGGAATAATAGCAATGACAATGCCAGCCATCTTCACGTTAGCCGTGACCAGATAGTTGCTCGACACACTGCCTGTATCGACAATGATGGATTTGAGTGCCACTTGCAGCGTGTATTTCATACTATCGTTAATAAAGATTAATGGCGGAGTGAACATGTTCCAGCGCCCCACAAATTCAAATAAGGAGACGGTCGCAAGCCCCGGGGCCGCCAAGCGTATAAAGATTTTAAAGAAAATCCAAAACTCCCCGGCTCCGTCAATTCGTCCCGATTCTGCAATCTCGTAAGGAATAACCATGAAGAAATTGCGCATCAGCAAAATAGAGAAGCCCGATACCAGACCAGACAGTATCAACACCGTCAGAGTATTGATGAGGTGGAAGTCCCGGTTAACTACGTAGAGCGGAATTAGAATAGCCTCCTGGGGGATCATCATGGTCAGCAAAATAAACGAGAGCATCATTTTCTTGCCCGGAAGTTGCGGATGAATCAAGACATACCCGGCCAGTGAGGACAGAAATACATGCAGGACCGTCCCTACAACCGTTACGATTGCGCTATTCATGAATGGACGCCACAAATCCAGGCTCGCCCAGATTGTCGAATATCCTTCAAGACTAAATTCCTTGGGAATAAGTACAATATCAGGCTGCATAGACGCCAGACCGGTCGATAAGGATAGAGCCAACACGTTCAGGAACGGGACAATCATAACCAGCATCAGCAGTATCAGAAATAGCAAATTGACCAGGTCAAACAGCTTGCTTCTCCATCCCATTCGTTCAAAGCGCACCACGTTCATCGCTAACCCACCTCATCAAATCGCGTTATTTTCCGTACAGTCAAGGTCAGGATTAGTGTAAATAACAGGACCAGAAAGCTGGCTGCCGAAGCCACGCCCACCTGCATGTTCATAATTCCCTTCTCAAACGTATACACCATCAACACATCAACATCCGGGGAGGTCGAAGGGTTACGCAATACAAATACCTGGTCAAAAATACGAAGGACGCCCATCGTGTTAAGTAACAGAACAACCTTCATCGTCCCCAGCAAGCGAGGCAATGTCACATATCGCACTTGCTGCCAGCGAGAGGCCCCATCCATGAGGGCAGCCTCATAGAGAGACGGATTAATCGTCACAATGCCTGCCAGAAACAAGATGCAGTTATATCCCATGTCCTTCCAGGTTGCCACCAAGATCATCACCCAACGAGCCCAGAAGGAATCAGCCAGGAAATGAATAGGGGGCGCCCCTGTCCATTGCTGCCAGAGCAGATTGACCAGCCCCGTATCCGGCGAGAGCAGCAGAATCCAAATGCCGCCAACGATGACCCAAGACAATAAATGAGGGACGTAAAGTACCATTTGGGCCATTTTCTTAAATCGAGCTTGTAGAACCTCGTTAAGTGAGAGAGACAACACAAGCGGAGCGATAAATCCAAAAACCAAGATTCCCCCGCCAATAATTAGAGTGTTCGTTAATGATCTCCAGAAAAAGGGGTCCTGCCAGACCTGCGAATAATTCGCAAGCCCGGCGTAAGAACCGCCTCCCATGAGTCGATAATCCTGGAGGCTGACTTGCAGCCCCTTGACGAGCGGATAATATCCATACACGAGAAAATAAATGATTACCGGCACCATCATCACGTACAATGCCCTGTATTTTCGCAACGCCTTCACGCTTTATCTTCACATCCTATCCATAGCAAGAAGCGAGGCTCTACGCTGGCTTATTCATCAATTAAATCGGCTGCTTGAAGGTCATGTCGCATTTGCTTAACAGCTTCGGCTGCCGGCATCTCTCCAGACATGGCCTTGAGGGCATAGTTCTGAACAATCTTCTCCGCATCGGCCCACTCCGGCAGTGACAGTTCGAGGGAAGCATACTGCTTGACCAGATCCTGGGCATCCTGAACACCCGGCAGCTTGCCGAAAGGAGGCTCCACATTCTCGTTGTACCAGAACGGCACCCCGTGGTCCATATTGTGCTCCTTGCCAGTTGCCGTCAGCGTATATTGGCCGCCCTCCTTCGTGTAGTCCTCACCTTCAATGCCCAGGCTGCCTAACATAATACCCGCTTCCGTATGCCAGAACTCCAGAAATTTCTTGGCCGCTTCCGGATTCTCTGCATTGACCGGCACCATCCAGTAATCAGGGTCACCCCGGCGCATCAGCAGCGTTCCGTCAGGTCCTGTCGCGCTGGCTAGCGCTTTGGCCTCGAATGTCGTATTCGGGTCAGCCTCTTGTCTCGTATTATTGAACATGCCTACCCAGGCATCCCAGTAGGTAACCATACCCACGCGGTCGCTCAGGAACAGATTCCGCATTTTCCCCGTATCATTGGTGACGAAGTTCGGGTCCATGATCCCATCCCGCGTCAGATTAGCGAACCATTCATACATAGGGATGGCCGCATCCGAGGCGTAGGGGATCGTCCGTTTACCATCTTCTATGACATAACGATATTTAAGACCGGCGGCACTCATGAAGCCTTGAATCTCATAGAGCCCTGCGGTGCTAAGCCCATAGGTATCATCTTTGCCATTCCCATCGGGGTCCTGTTCCTTGAAGGCCTTAAGCACGGTATAGTAATCGTCCAATGTTTTGGGCTCCTGCAAGCCCAACTTGTCCAGCCAATCCTTGCGGACTATGGGCATCGTACCCCCCTGGAATTTGGAGAATACGGCATAAATTTTCCCATCCTGGCCTTTCAGTTGATCCCACTCCGCTTGTGGAATCACCGTTGAATCCGATAACTGGCTAGAGCCTTGAACAAAATCGGTCAAATCAGACACTGCATTCTGATCAATAAAGCTATTCAACTTGCCAAGGTCACTGCCTTCGATCAAATCATATTTTTCTCCGGACCCAAGCGCTGTCAATACTTTCTGGTCGTAATCACTGGCCGGGCGCTCAATTGAGATATCGATACCAGTCAGCCGCTTGATCTCCTGCTCAAACTTGGCGTTCTCTTCCGGCGTTTTCCCACCTACGTTGGCCGACAACATGCGGAGCTTCATTTCCCCGACAGGCGCCTCCTGCTGTCCGGAACCTAGCGCATTGCTCGGAGAATTACCGACATTCTGGCCATTATTGCCTGAAGGCCCCCCGCAAGCAGATAACAACATGGAACCGATAGTTAAAAGTAACAGCACACTCTTTGTTTGACGTTTCACCGTTTGATTTCCTCCTTTGGTAATTGCATGAAATGGACTCCCATCCTGACTATCTCTATACTTGGCTTGGAGGTGCACATGAGCCTCGAACCACTAGTTCTGCGGGAATTAGCGTCCGCTTGGCCAGACGTTTCCCCGATTTGATCTGCTCCAGCAGCAGCAGGATAGACTCCTGCCCCAACTGATCGGCATGAATGCGAATACCGGTTAAGGGTGGTGTGAACTCCTGGGTCACCGGGCTGTCATAGGCGAAGGACAATACCGACAATTGCTCAGGAATGCGCAAACCCAGTTCTTCCGCTGCCTGGTATGCTCCAAGTGCCATGGAATCCGTATCTGCCAGAATTGCCGTGGTCTCGGGGTTAGCACGCAACTCAGTCAATACCGCCTCATAGCCAAAGGCAACTGCGGAGGCAATCGAGTCCGGCTTATGCATAATTCTCTCCGGAGCAGGAAGCAGACCTGCCTGTTCATAGGCATGCAAGAATCCTTGCTTGCGGTCAACAGCCACGGTTCGGTTGGCCGGCGCATTCAGAAACAAAATATGTCGATGGCCCATAGAGAGCAAATGCTGTGTCGCCATCATCCCGATGCCAACATTATCGTTGTCCACATAGCAGACCCTTGATTGATCTTCATCCGATGGCCGCCCAATGACGACAATCGGTACATCCCGTTGCAAGCAATCTTCAATTCGTGAATCCCCGATGACCGAGTCAAGAATAATCTCACCGTCAACCGGATCGGAGGCCATGTACTCTACTTGATTCAAAAAGGCTGGAGATAAGGAATTAATGAGTAGCCTGTATCCCTTCTCATAACAAATGGGCAATATCCCGCTTAATAACGAATACTGAAATTGATTAATCCTTGCCTTCTGCTCACCGCGCATATTTAAGCCGATGATGCGAGTTGTTTTGTTCACTAGGCTACGGGCCCAATAGTTTGGGCGGTAATTCAGTTCCTTCGCTACCTTCATTACATGCTCTGTGACTTCTTTGCTGATCGGGCGCTTCTTGCTGAACACACTGGACACCGTGCTTTTGGACACGCCCGCTGCCTTTGCCACATCATCAATGGTTGCCAATACCGATCGTTCCTCTCTTTTGCGTACTAGTACAATCAATACATTAAACCGGTTTTGTAAAAATCATTTCCATTTCCGTTCTTATTTTTGTAAAATCGCAAATTTTACTAGAATACTTAGCTTAAAACGTTAAAAAAAGAAGATTTTGATTGATATTTTCACGAAACCGGTTTTATAATTGGCATAAAAAAACAACCGCTGGATAAATTTCATCCAGCGGCTGTTGCTTTGATTTTAGTAGGTGTATCCTTTGAACAAACGATAAATGACTACCGCCGCCTCGGCTCGAGTCGTAGGCAATCCTGCCTCAAAGCGTTGGCCCGTCTTGCCCTTCATCAGACCCGCTTGTGTGACCTCCGCTACGGCTCCCGTGGCCCAGGCCGGGATCTGCTCCCGGTCTGCAAATTCGAGTGATATTGGAGTGGCTGCTGAACTCTGTCCCAAGGCAGCTAACGCCTTGGACAGGATAACGGCAATTTCAGCCCGGGTAATCGAGCGATCCGGGGCGAATACTCCCCCTTCATAGCCACTGATGATTCCCTTGGCAACGGCTATATTCACCGCTTCCTCATACCAGATACCGTGCCCGACATCACTGAACTGTCCACCAGCAGTTGACTTCTCATCCGCCGTCAGTTCTAGCGCCCGCACAAGCAAAGCAACAAATTCGGCGCGCGTAACCTCACCGGATGGATTATACAGACCCGCTGCGGTACCGGTGACAATGTCCTTGGCGGCCAGAATTTCGATCTCATTAATCGCCCAAGGATAGCTTGCCTCCGTCACATCGGCGAACGAAATCTGCTTGGCCAGGTAGATATACTGGCTGAATCCATGAAGCTTAGCCACAACGTTGCCGTCTTTAATCCGGCCCGTATGCGGAGTCAGCTTGCCATCCTCCCCAAGCTTGAATAGCCCGATTTTCTCCCCTTCAAGCTCACTTGCCTTCAAGGCAGAAAGGGGAATGACCGTCTCCGCTGGCTCGCGGAAGGTAACATTGGACAACGGCTTCTCATCTTTATCGAGAATGGCGAAATCATAATAAACACCATAGGATGTTATTTTATCGCCATCAAGTCCCAACTCGCCCAGTAATTCCTTCGTTTCTGTCTCAGTGGCTGCCTTGGCGGAGGCGAATGCTGCTCCCGGCACATCCACTGCATCGGCCGGAATCGTCAGCGTCAAGCCGCCGGGAAGCTTCAACGTCGTTGCTTCTCCTGCTTGAATGGGTGACTTAACGATATTGCTGTCTGTTTTAGGAGGGGATGTGGTGCCGCTACTGCTCTTTGATCCTCCTCCGCTAGAGCCACCACCATTGCTGGGCGGTGTTGTGACATTAGAAACCGTAACATTCACTTGCTCGCTTAATTCTCTGTAAGTCACATCGATGACTGTAGTTCCTGCCTTCAGCCCCGTCACGCGGCCTGCGGATACAGCAACAATCTGTGGATTCTGGACGGTATACTCCGCCTCTGCTGTTACATCCACGCCCGTCTCATCGGAGCCACTTGACTTATAAGTGACACTTAACGAACCACTCTCCCCCTTCTTCAAGGATAACGAGGATGTAGATATGAGCAGCTCATCATTCGGCTGGGCAGGCCCCTCAGTTACGGTTAGGGAGGCCCCACGGTTCAGTGTAACTTGCACCTCTTGACCGTCCTGACTATAGAGCTTCACATCAGTCAAGGTAAAATCAAATTGCCCCACAGGCGCTCCGGCAAATTGGAAGCTTGCCAAGGTGCCCGTTCCCAAATAACCTTCTACTCCGTTCAGGCTTACTGCCAGCTCATGCCGCGTTACCGCAGCATCAACCTCATATACCCCCTCCGTCACGGTAAGTGGAACCCCAGGATTATGATCTTCCTGGTGTTCAACCAGCTCCGTACCAGGCAATACATTCGCTTCGCCAAGCTCGCTGCTGTAGAGCAGATTTAGCTCAGCAGCATACACAGCCTCGGTTACCGAGAAGCGCACATCCAGCGAGAACGGTGTATTCGCCTCAATTTCTGAAGCCTGAAGCACTGGAGATACCACTCCGTTTAATTCATGTTCTACGATATTAAGCGGAACAAGTATTCCGTTGCCAGCAAGGTCATAGACATATACCTCGTATACATTGTGGCCTGGCGCCACCGGAACCTCAATCTGGAATTGTCCGCTATCATCGATTACACCATCACTCTGCTGCAACTCCCCATTTCCGTCAGAATACAGGGCAGCTACTCCAATGACATCGCCAATTGACAAGCCTGCGAGGGTGACGAGATAATCAATCAACAGATCCTGTGTCACCTCTCCGGATATCGTGCCGGTCAGACCAGATTCATTCAAGCTAAAGGCTGGATCGTTGAGATGTGCCTGCGGAGCCTCTGTATCCAGGAAGAATACATACGCCTGATCTTCTATAGGCAAGGAATCAAAGAAGGAGGGTCCAACGTAAGGAACCAGCAGATAGGCATCATCAGATAAGACCGCTTCACTTAAGCCATCAAAAGCGGAGCCATCCCAGCCCCGGATAATATAGTTGCCCGGTTCGATGCCCTGATCGCTCTCCAGTACAGTTCCCAACCATTCTCCATCCAGGCCATGTACATCCAGGGAGAAATAATCGGTATATTCCTGAATTGTGAACGTAATATCTGCCGTATCAAAAACCCCGTCTCCATTTGGCGAGAACGGATTGTCAGACAAAGCTACGTTCGTGACGATATCAACCTGAGGCGCTTCGCCTACGTATACCGATAGCGGCAGATTGATGGTATGACCTGTAGATGCTTCTGTCAGGGTGACTTCACCTTCGTACCGCTGGCTAACCGCATCTGCCGGTACATCCACCGTAATCATCAAGTTGCCCGCGCCACCTGCCGGTACATTCACCTGATTGGTGGACAATGTCAGTTCAATGGGTGACTGACCATACCACTGTGAAGCTACCGAATATTGGGAGGCAGCTCCCGCAATATCCTTTACAATGACCGGCTGTGATGCCGTCTGTCCGTAACCTACGTAACCAAACGACAAGCTACCGCTATAGAACGTTTCCGGCTCATTACCAGCCACGAATGGAGTTGTATCCTCCACCAGGGCAATGGCCTTGGCCTCAAGCACCTGATCCAGAGCAACCCGCCCGGCTCCCTGGTCCATATGTGTATAGCGATGGCCGTTACGATCCGTCAGCTTCACTGTGTTATTCATTAGCAGCGCTTTGATCTCATAGGTCGTAAGCGCTGGGAATTGCTGAGCCAGCAGAGCCGCAGCCCCCGCAATGTGCGGTGCAGCCATGCTGGTACCATTCTGAGCCACATACCAGTCCTCATATTCCGGCACACTGGAACGAATGCCAATACCCGGGGCCGAGATATCCGGCTTGATATCATACGCCGGCTTGGCAGGCCCTCTTGAACTGAATCCGGCCATAATATCCGCTTCCAGCGTCGTCGTAAATTCAGCCGCTTGTTCTTGCTGCTGCAACGCTGTCACAATCTGCTCACCGTAAGCTCCAGACAGAGCATACACCGGGATAGATATATTGATGTCCCCCAGCGTACCGCTCTCCAAGGCCTCTGGTGCATTATTGAATATAATGGCAGCCACAGCTCCAGAAGCTTGAGCATTTAGCGCCTTGTCGGCAAAGGAAATCTCCCCGCGCTTAATCAAGGCAATCTTCCCGGCCAGCTCCTTCCCATCGTAATTCTCTGGTTTGCCTAAGCCTACATCCACCAAGACGTAGGAGTCTGTTAAATCTTCAATGCCTGCGGATCTATCGAAGGTATCAAGGAAGAATTCCTGTCCCGCGATACCAGAAACCTGCATGATAGGCGTCGTTAACGGTGGCTTGGATGCTCCCACCGTGATAGCCAGCTCCGAGCTGCCCGGATCAGTTACCGTGGCGTCGCCAGGACCTGAGTTGCCAGCAGATACAACAGCAATGACTCCGGCCTTCATCGCATTATTCAATGCAATCGAGTCCGCAGATTGCTGATTATTGCTGGACGATCCCAGAGAGAGATTGATAACGTCCATGCCATCTACTACGGCCTTCTCAATCCCTGCGATCACATTTTCCGTGGTACCACTACCGTAAGGTCCCAGTACCTTGTAGGCGTATACGTCTGCCTCCGGGGCTACCCCCTTCACGCCTGCGGATTCGGAGACACCCACATCACGTCCGGCTACAATCCCCGATACGTGGCTGCCGTGCGAAGTATAATAAGGTCTGCCATTCTCGTTAAACTCGGGCAGACTTGGATTGAGTTCCTTGGCATCCAGATAATCCTGGCGTGTTGTTTCATAGGGGACTTGATCGTTATTAACAAAGTCATACCCCCAATAGCCTTCTGGAATAGCGTCAGCCAGGTCAGGATGATCCTTGGCTATCCCGGTATCAATCACACCCACCTTGATGCCTTGGCCCTTCACACCCTCGTCCCAGAATTCTCCGCTCCCGATGAAGGACACGCTATCCAGAGGATTCGCTGTAGCCGCTTCCTCTTCAGTGGCATGCACCGTCAGGTTAGGATATACTGCCTTCACGCCCGGAAGCTGAAGCAGGGCTTCTACCTGATTAGCCGGAAGCGTCAACGAGAAGCCGTTAAATACATTGGAGTATTCCCGGTTGATTCTGGCTTGCAGCTTGCCAGCGGCCTGTGTCTTGAAGGTCTTCTGCTGCAGGTCTACCGCCTGCTTATGTGTTGTCACCGACTTGCTGGTGTGCATTTGGCTACGCGTCGCCTCAAATACCTTCACCGGCTCCTCACGCAACTCAACAATTACCGTCGTCTGCTCGTCTCCGTCAGACAAAGGCACAAAGCTTTGCGGCCCTACGGCTACCGTGCCTTCTTCCTGCCGCTCAAGTACCAGCCCTCGCGACGAAGCGGGCGAGACCGCGCCTCCTTGCGAAGCACCTTGCTGCTGCTTGGACTGCACCGATGTATCCAGGTTGCTCTTCAATGCCTCTTGCGTCACGGCATGCGGGTCTAGCCCGAATTTGGCCTGCCTGCTCCCGCTTGCTTCCGTCAAGCCATTCCCCTCTGCGCCTACCATAGGCAGCAGCAGGGTAAATGTCAGCAGGAAGCTAAGAATACTAGCTACAACTCTCCTACTCAAATTCTCATCTCCCTCGCTTTACATAGTTTCCTAGAGGTATATACAAGTTGCTAACTTTATACCTATTGACGAGGGTTGCAATATATTCTCATTTTCCGAATTTAGCAGCAAGTAACGATTAGTTCCCTAGCCAGTCTATCGCGGGCGCACAAAAAAGAGAACGCACTATTTCATGCGCTCTCTTGTTCCGTAACGTTCATGAATTCAACTATTCCTAGTTAGCCCCAGTCGGCGTCCACCAGTTGCCCGATGCAACAATCATGCTAAGCAGACGAATCGAGTTGCCGTAATAATAATTCCATTCCAGGGCCGTTGGGTTGGAAGCATTCGTGTGATAATCCCACAGGTCGTTTAGCCATTGCTGATTGTTGCTGGAGATCATCGCGCTAACCATCAACGGGGCAGTAAAGTCCATCCCCCCATCCCAAGGACTTAGCTTCGTCTGTCCATCCAGGGAATACCCTGACCAAATCTCCCAAGGCTCGTTATGCTTGGTGGTAATGAATTGATTCAATAGGGTTAACTGTTGCTTCGCGCTATTGTTGCCGGTTACCAAGTAATCGGTCCCGATCCGCCAAGGGGTTCGGCAGGAATTGTAATTATAATCTCCGTCAAATTCGGACTCCAGAAAATATCCGTCAGAGGTATTCCAGGTAAACTCGGAGACAGGCTTATATTCCCCATTTGAGTCTCGATACACGAAATCCGGCAGCAGTCCGGTGGATGGGCTGTAGCTTGTATATACGTCCTCGATAATATCATAGGTCGTATTAATGACCTGCAACCATCGTGCATCACCTGTAGCCTGGTAGAATTCCTTCATATGTTGCAGCATAAAGTCAGAAGGACGTGTCGCGTTGCGGTAATCCGGATTGGTTCCCGAGATTTGCACCCAATCGCCAAGCTGTAAATGATAATACACCGGGTGAACCTCTTTATTCATAATGGCATTGATGACTTTAATAGCTTCCGCACGATAGTTAATTGTCCCATTGCTCCCCCACTGCTTGTCGGCTAATAGAAGGGAGTAGGCAATGTCCATATCACCGTCAATGGCAGAGTTTGTTCCATTAATATCAATAATGCTGCCGTTACGGTTGGCCTGCTGCCAAGCCATCAGATTGGGGTCCTGTGAGCTGGGATGCGCACGGAAATAACGATACATGCCGTCAAACAAAGTCTTCGCTTGTGAATCATGTCCTCCCATCAAAGCCGTAATCATCATCCCGTAGCCATGGGCTTCGGATACGGTAATTGCATCTCCATTCCAGCCCCCATCGTTGTACCATACATAATATTGGTTGCTGTTATACGGATTTTGTTTGATATATTTCTGCTTATATTCGTTATAGAGTAGCTTGACCTCAGCGTCCATTTGCGCCTGCGTAACATGATTTGGCTTAATCGTACCAGCCGTATACGTCACGTGCTGCGGAAAGGGGCGTAGCTCTGTGCTCATGATTGAATCCGCTGAACCGATGCCGGTAGATCCGGGAAACAAGCCGACCAACAATGTCACAAGCACGACCACCGTTACACCATAATGACGTCTCTTCCCCTGACGAAATCCCATAATGATCATCACTGCCTCTCTTATTGGATTATTGAACCTGATCTTGAATGTTTAAGCGCTTTAACTTTTTAGTCAAAAAATATCCTCCCCTCCCTCTGCATAAAAATATCATTTGCTCTATGAAGTTAATCTAGTTGAAATAAACCAATAATTACCTATAATCACTATAATTGTAGTAGCTTGGCAAAGGTTCTGTCAACGAAAATTAAAGCGCTTTAACTTCATTTCGGCTCAACACCGAAGTCAGTGCTTGACATGGGAGCAATGAGGCCCTCCGGGTTCGTAGGGTTCTTCCGATCGCTATTGTTCCTGGATTTCCTCATTCCATAAATTCCTATAAGGTAGAAATCCACTCGCAAAGGCGAACACTTCGTTTCTCCAGAATCCCTACGACCCTCCGTTCTATAGATATCTTTGGTCAAGCACTAATTCTTGAATTAAGCCGTAATTTCTTCATTTTTATCTACGAGCAGTTGTCTCACGAATAATTAGCTGCGGATCGATCTGTATCGTCACGCTTTCCTTACCGGGGTCTTTTATTGCGGCCAGCAACAAATCCACGCCAACTGTCGCAATTCTATCTGCTGGCTGTCGAATGGTGGTTAGCATCGGGCGAAATTCCGATGCCAGCACCTGATCGTCGAACCCGACGATGGATATATCCGCCGGGATGGAAATTCCTTCGTTCAAGCAAGCATCCATCACTCCGATAGCGATATAATCATCCGCAGCGAAGATGGCGGAAGGAAGCTTCCCTGCCTTGATCCAGTTCATGGCGATCTGATATCCCGCCGGAATCTCAAAGGCTCCCCGCTGCACTTGATATGGCTCCAATCCCGCATCGGCAAGCGCAGCCAGATAACCTCGCTCTCGCTCCCGGCTGCTTAAGAAATGTTCAGGACCCGCAATATGAGCAATCTCCGTATGCCCAAGATCGATCAGATGTCGGGTGGCCTCGTACCCCCCTTTGAAGTTATCGACGATGATGGAATTCACATTGTGATTATTATTGGAGTTGTCGATCATGACGAAGGGAATATTCTTTTTCGTCAAATCATGAATATACATTTCCTCATCTGTGGGGGATAGAGACAGCAGGATAACTCCATCTACCCGATCCTCTGCAAACAAGGGACGAGCGACTCTATCTGTATGGCTCCTGGACACCGACAGAGCTAAATAATAGCCTCGCTCTATCAGCCGTTCATTCATCTCATTCACAACCGCATCAAAGAAAGAATCATCTAACGTCGTAAGGGTCAGTCCAATAATCCCGGTTTTTCCTCGTGCCAAACTTCTGGCAGCCGCATTCGGATGGTAATCAAGCTCTCTCATGGCCTGGAGTACCTTCTCCTTGTTCTTTTGCCGAACAGAAGGGGAATTATTTAATACTCTGGACACGGTAACTACAGATAGGCCCGATTTTTGGGCTACATCAAAGATACTGACCTTCATCGTCTGGTCCCCCAAATCATCTATTTATGATTGGATTGAATAGATCGTTCTCCATAGTCGAGACGCTGACCTGTGGCTGGCTGCCGCGAATGAAATACTCATAGCGGCCAAAATGCCGCAGTGCCTTGTCATCCCGCTGCCATACCCACTCATCAATCTCCGACTGACATCGATGCGCACGGAATGCCGCCAGCTTGGCCGCCAAATGATCCTGCACATCCACCGCAACAATATCCTGAGCCGTATAGCCATACCTTTCCGGTTGCAGCATTCGGTCGCCGAAGGAGATAAAATACAATTCTCCTTGCCCTATCCGGTGGAAGGCTTTCGTGGTAACTTTCCCAATGGCGCAATGATCCGGATGCCCCCCTAAAGTCTCGTGAAAGGTCAGAACGACATCCGGCTTGAGCTTACGAATAAGTTGCTCAATTTGGCTGACCAGCCACTCCTCATCGATGAATTCAACGGTCTTGTCGCGAATATCCAGAAATTGCAGTTCACTAACGCCTAAATGATCGCAAGCCTGACGTAGTTCAATCTCTCTTGCTGCCGCAATCGTCTCACGATTCAGATAAGGGGGATTTCCCATGCGGCGCCCCATCTCTCCACGGGTCGCGCTAACCAGCGTAATCTCCACACCTGCGGCCGCATATTTAGCTAACGTGCCGCCGCAAATAAAGGTCTCATCATCAGGATGAGCAAATACAGCGAGCAAACGCCCGAGGCTATTTGTCTTGTTGTCCTTTTTCATTCCGGGAACGGCTCCTTTCCCAGATGCAAGGCCACATCCATGCGACCCTGGTCGTCAAAACCTTCTAGCAGAAGGCGCCCTTGCTCGTCCAACTCGGCATGGGTAAGCCCTTCAATCCGCAACCAGCCGTGACCGTCATAGCGCAGTGCTACCCGATAAGAATCATCTCCGGCAATGAAGGCATCCGTCAGGTTAACTTTGAAATTCCGTACAAACATATAAGAGGTAGCTTCGCTATGTACATAGACTTCCGCCCCTACAAACTGGCTTAGCATCTTCTCTACTTGCTTCTTCTCGATAGGCTTCATTCTTTTACGCAGTCCTTTACATTTACATTCTTGAAGTCCTGTGAACATCAGTAACTATATTATACGCTGATGGGGATACACAAGAGCAAGAAATCAATTTTGCACGCTGTCCAACTTGAAACCCGGTCGCCTTCTGTGTCACAATGAGGGGGTTAAGAATACTTACATATTTATTGCATAGGAATGCTTACGATTCTACTATTCCAGGAGGCCAATACAATGAGAACTATAAAACTTGGAGCCACTTCACTCGAAGTCCCGGTTGTTGCCGTCGGCTGTATGCGGATTAATTCGCTGAATCCGGCTGAGGCTGAGCGCTTCGTGCAAACTGCACTAGAGGAAGGCGCCAACTTCTTTGATCATGCAGACATCTATGGAGCAGGGGCATGCGAAGAAATATTTGCCGAGGCGATCCATATGAACGCCAGCATTCGCGAGAACATCATCCTGCAATCCAAATGCGGGATTCGCCAAGGCTCCTTCGATTTCTCCAAAGAGCATATTCTGAACTCGGTAGATAGCATCCTGCAACGCCTAAAAACGGAATACCTTGATGTGCTGCTGCTCCACCGCCCGGATGCCCTGGTGGAACCGGAAGAAGTAGCCGAGGCCTTTGATCAATTGCATCGCTCAGGGAAGGTACGTCATTTCGGGGTATCCAACCAGAACCCGATGCAGATTCAACTGCTTCAGAAGTACGTCAAACAACCCCTCGTCGCCAATCAATTACAGCTCAGCATTACGAACGCCAACATGATCTCCGCAGGAATCAACGTGAATATGGAGAATCATTCATCCGTGAACCGTGACGGCAGCGTATTAGACTTCTGTCGTTTGAACGATATTACGATTCAGCCGTGGTCCCCATTCCAATACGGGTTCTTCGAAGGTGTGTTCCTGGGCAGTGACAAATTCCCTGAATTGAATCAAGCCATTGACGGCATTGCAGCCAAGTATGGAGTATCAAATACGACGATTGCCGTTGCCTGGTTGCTACGTCATCCAGCCCAAATGCAACCTATTATCGGAACGATGAATATTGAACGGTTGAAGGACTGCATCAAAGCTGGCGACATTCGCTTGACCCGTGAAGAATGGTATGAAATCTACCGGGCAGCCGGTAATATCTTGCCGTAAATAGACACAAACGTTCCTCCAGGACTACCCGTTACGGGTTGCTTTGGAGGAACGTTTTTTTATATTGCGTAGTTGGGTCTCGCGTTAAAACTTAAATTGGCCGACCAGCCGGTTCAGATCATCCGCCACCGCTTTCATTCCTGCGGCTGAATGGGTCACCTGAGTCATCCCGGCCAATTGCTGTTCTGTAGAGGCGGATATTTCCTGGGTCGCGGCTGTCGATTCCTCCGCAATAGCAGAGATGTTTTCGATCGTGCCAACAACTTCATTTTTGTCGCCATCAACCTGAGATATCCCTCCGGTTACCCCTTGGATTTCTTCAATCATCTGGTGAACGGTAAGATCAATCTTCTTGAAGGCATGACCTGTCTCCCGTGAGACTTCGCTGGTTCGGGAGATGACCTCTGCCCCCTGCTGCATCAAGTCTCTTGTCTTGGCAACGGCTTCAGCCACCTCATGCACCATTTCCTCGATACCCTGCACAGAGCCTGTCGTCTGTTCGGATAACTTGCGAATCTGCTCGGCAACCACGGCAAATCCTCTTCCTTGCTCCCCTGCCCGCGCACTCTCAATCATGGCATTCAAAGCCAGCAGGTTCGTCTGCTCCGCAATCCCCTTAATAACCGTGGTTACCTCAGTAATCGCTTCTGATTTGGCGCTGAGATCATTGACTTGCCCTTCAATCCCCAACGTTACATCTGCATTATCACGAATGGCCTGCTGCAGCTCCTTCATACTACTCATGCTGATTTTATTGGCTTCCAGTGTCTCCTCCATACGTGCCTTCATCTGATCTGCACGCTCTGTCAACACATGGATTTCCGCAGCCAGCCGATTCAATCGTTCAAGGCCTTCCTGCGAGTTCGTGGCCAAATCCCCCGAACCGGCAGCCAGAGCATCGGTGGCCGAGGATATTTCCCTGGCTGCAGCCGCGCTCTCTTCAATCATGGTTGCAAGCTGCCCTGAACCCGAGGATACCTGTCCCGCGCTCAGTTGAATGTTCTCGACCATGCCCCCTAATGTTGTGCGCATATAAGCCAAGTCTTTGGCTATTTTACCGATTTCATCATGACTGTCATGTACAAATTCCGTGGAGAAATCTCCTGTGGAGTAGTCTTTGATGCGTGCTGACATCATGGAGAGCGGACGGACCATCTTACGGGCCATCAATAATCCCAAGCCAATAGCAAACAGCAGAATGACCAAAGAAATAATTACCGTTTCCAGCAGTGCTTCCCGAATTTCCGCATACATACTCTCCAGGGAAATGCCTACATTTAAGGCGCCGGATAATTCTTCGCTGTAAGCAAAATCTGTAGAGATGTTGTAGACCTTCTCTCCGCCAGCCGTCTCGAGAATACTACCCTGAATTTCTTGTCCCGTAATGACTGCGGATAAATCAGCTTCCGTACTGGCTGCCGAAGCCGAAGCGGTTGCATCCGTCTGCTCTCCTGTTCCCTGCTCCACCCGGCTGTCATTGGATACGATAAGTTGTCCACTGGCATCGGAAAGCGAGACGTAGACAATATTCCCGGCACTCTCTGTTTGAATGGCCTGGAAAATCTGCTGTAGCCCCTCCAGACCGAAAATCTCATTGCCAGCAATTTCCCGTTTGATGTTGGTGACCAAGGTTGTCCCGTCACTCTTCATCTGGCTGGTCATGGACCGCTGTACCTCGTAGTAGGACACCAGGGTAAAGGAAACGGCACATACCACCATCAGCAGCACAATCATCGCAAGTAGTTTGGCGGTCAATGATTTGAACCTGAACAGTTTGAAGGAACGCAACTGATTTTGATTAGACATGAACAAATTCCACCTTTGTGAATGGTTTTACATATTGTAAGATTTTATGACAAAATTTGTAGATATTTGTATAAAGCTACTTCCTGATTTTAACAATCCACGATAAAATCACAGTGACAATTTTTATAGCTACTTTTCAGTTGTTAACATTCATTTCACATAAAATCCATGAGGCTTAGGCAACAAGTAAAATTTCCGCATAATTGTCCGTAATCGGCAAACAATAACCAGTGAATTCCACAGCGAAAGGAGCAAGAGACATGACTCAACTGAACCAGCAAGAATTGCAAAGCTTGCGTCACTTGATTGGCGCCCATGAGACCGCTAACCAAAAGATGCTAACTTATGCCCAGCAATCCAATGACCCTGAGGTCAAGGCTTATTTTCAAAAGTCGGCTCAAGACGCTATGAACACCAAACAACAGCTTATGTCATTTCTAAACTAGGGAGGAACCCATCGACATGATGCAGGACAAAGATATGGTCAATGACGCACTCGACATGGTCAAGAGCAGCCTTACCACGTACAGCAGCGTAATTACTGAGTGTAGTAATACGCAATTGAGATCCACCATTCAGCAAATTCGCGACAATTGCGAGAAGTCTCAATTTGAGTTGTATAACCTCGCTCATTCCAAAGGCTATTATATGCCAGCCGAGATGGCGGATAGCCAGGAAATCCAAATGGTCAGATCGCAATTGAGCGGCCAACCTCACTGAGACACGTAGCAACGTAACAGGCACAATAAATGACGATTACAAAAAGGCGACCTCGCTTATACGTGGTCGTCTTTTTCCATATGAATCCTAAAATTTCGCCTATTTCCGCAAATTAATGGGAGGATTTCCCTGTAATATGCATTAAGTTCGCATTTATAGACGGTGTGCTATAGTGGGTTATTCTTTCTTCAATTTTGACCTTTCTGGAATCTCCCCCCGTTCTTAAGTTATAATTGTCTTAGCTACTTATTTTGACATCCTAAGCATGAAGGACGGAAGAACAAATATGATTAACCCAACAGGTTCCAATGCCTTGGAACAAATGAAAGCACTACAGAAATCGTTGACCCGGTTCATTATGATGTACAAGTTCGCCTTGCAGGAAATAGAGACCAAGATTGAAATTTTGCAGGAAGAATTTCAGTTGTTGCATGACTATAACCCTATTGAGCATACGAAATCGCGGATCAAATCCCCAGAGAGCATTATGCGGAAAATTTATCGCAAAGGCGGCGCCACCTCCCTGGAGGATATCAAGAACCACGTCCATGATATTGCCGGGCTGCGCATTACCTGTTCGTTCGTGTCCGATATTTATCGTATTAGCCGAATGCTGCAAGCGCAAAAGGATTTAAAAATTATCTCCATTAAGGATTACATTAAAAATCCCAAGCCCAACGGCTATAAGAGCCTGCATATGCTGGTGGAGGTTCCCGTGTTCATGTCTGACCGGGAAGAGATGGTCTGCGTAGAAATTCAGATTCGCACCATTGCTATGGATTTCTGGGCCAGCCTGGAGCATAAAATCTTCTATAAGTATAAAGAATCGGTTCCTGAACGGTTGCTTGAAGATTTGAAGACGGCTGCCGACACCGCCTATGAACTGGATATGAAGATGGAACAGCTTCAACGTGAAATGGAAGAGATCAAGCTGGCGAACCAGCCTGACAACGGCAGCGAGTTTCAGTTACTGATCGACAATCAGAAGCTGAATATTCCGCAAAATCTGCTGCGCCTGTTATCGGGGGAAGAGTAGAGCCTGAATCTCGGCAAATGAAAATAAAACAAGCAGAGCGCTCATCGCTCTGCTTGTTTTTGTGTTAAATAATATTTTATTTAGTGGTGAAGATCATTCGGTCTAGGTTCCCTACGTAATTCAAGCTACTAGTGGTAGATCCCTTTAGCACAATACAAATCGTCTGTTCGCCGGTCAGCAACTGCTTGAGCGAGGCTTCAGCTATTTTATAATTCCCCCAGCTTCCCCCTGTGTTTGGCATGGCAACTTCTCCAATCAGCGCTCCATCCTTATCATTGAGACGAACCTCTGCTACTACATCGGCAGGAGCCCGATTCGTAGGGGCATCATATTCGATTCCGATATGATTGACGCCCTCGGTTCCAAAATCAACCTTCTCATAGACAAGCCATGCTCCGTTGAAGGTGTTGTTCACTACAGTACCTCCGTTATTGGGTTCGGTTTTTAAGCCTCCCTTACCGAAGGTACTTTCTTCCATGGACCAACTGCTGCGATCTTCAAACTCTACAATGGTTTTAGGCGCCGGTGTCTTGAAAGAGAAGCTCGCACTCTCAAAATTACCGATGTATCTATAGGTGCCGCTGGTTGACCCCTTCAGCACCATATACACATCTTGAACTCCAACCAAGGTCTGTGTCAGCTCCGCATTCACCGTTGCGTAATTCTTCCAATCGCTGCCAGTAGGCGGAGTAGCTACAGTACCCACAAGGGTTCCATTTATTCCACCCAGTCGAATCTCAACACGGGAGTCGGCTGCCGTATTGCCTGTATTGCCCACATACCGGACGGAGAAGAGATTCACCCCTTCTGTTCCGAAATCCATCCCCTTATAGGCCATCCAGGCACCATCAAACGTATTACCAACCTGCTTGCTGGAGTATCCACCTGCATCATTTTCCGTCTTCAAAGGTCCATTATTGTGCGGGTTGACATCGGTAGACCATTCGTCGTAAATCTCCAGCTCTAACTGGGCATAGTCATCTCTGATCTTCTGGTAGCCCCAGGTAAAACGGTCAAAATTCCCGATGAATGGATGCGTGCTCGTTGTACTCCCCTTCATCACAATGAACAACTCTTGAGTACCGGTGATCACCTTGGTCAAGGTGGCAGTAACCGTCGAGTATTGCGACCAGCTACTGGTATGCGGGAGATTTACCGTTCCCACGATTTCGCCATCTACGCTGCCTACACGGAATTCAAGCATGGCATCCGCCGGAACCCGGTTGGACGGAGCCGCATATTCCACCTTGATTCGGTTGGCTCCCTCATTCCCGAAATCAATGTTGCGGTAGGACAGCCAAGCACCGTTGAAGGTATTCTTAACTACATCCCCAGTATTCGCCGGTTCTGTACCAAGCCCATCATTATTGAACGTATTTTTGTCCGAACTAGCCGAGCTATAATTTTCAAACTGAATGATTTTTGGATCTTCTACAGGAGCGGGTGGTTCCACCGCTTCCTCTGGAAGTTCCACTTCCGGAACTGGCACCGGAATCGGCTCCGGCAATCCTTCCTCGCCCGGTTCTTCAGGTCCTGGGTTCGGATTAGGGTTTGGATTGTCCTCCGGTTGTGAAACGATCGGCTCGGCCAACCATACCGAATCATAAATATTGCCATTATAAGCATCAACCAGGTATACATTGACCTGATATCTGCTGGAACTCACGTTGAATGCTTGCGTTAAATCAAAGACTCCCGTCTCTACCGGAACGGCACTGGACACAATCATCTCACCGTTGCGCATCAATTGAATGACCGCTACGGCTTCGTCCACGTAAGCGCCTTTCAGGCTGCCCGCAACATCCACGGTCATATTGCCCTTCCGGTTCACATCCGCTTTCAAATCGAATACATCCCACACGATGTCCGAAGTATACTTCTGATCGGACACCAGCCGTTCGCCAGGACCACGACCTGCATTCACGTCACCTCTGACCCGAACCTGCACCTGTCCAGCGTCATAAGCTCCTGGACCCACGATTTGCGGATTAGCGGAAGCTGCTGTCCAATTCTTGCCGCCATCGGTCGTAAACTCGTAATCCGTAGCAGCCTCAAATCCAGGTACTACCGTCCAGCCCAAGGTGTTTGCCTTGTCATCCACTACGGGATGTGTAGGTGCCGGAGAGCTTACCAGTTGCTTCAACGTTTCCAGCCCTAAATCAAAGGCAATGTCCGAACTACTGCCACCGGATTGGTGAATCTCAACGGCAATGACGTTAGTCCCCTTCACCAGCAGCGAAGGGTCAATGCGGAAAGCTACACGATCGCGCTCATTATTCACTGTCACATTAGCATAGGTTGAATAATCAATCGTTCCGCTAGGCATATTGGTACGGAACACTTCTTGCCCGTTCAGATACACCACGCCACCGTCATCACGAACGAGCGCTCCATTCAGTTCCAGCACGTCCTTGACATTCTGGGTGTCAGAGATCTCAAAGCTCTGGCGGAAATACGTCGTTGGATATTTGTTACCTCCATCCGGGCCGTACTCTACCTTTGTTTTGGCATAGCCGGTATTATCGTATCCAAGCGGAGCTTGCCCGGAAGCCCAGGTGCTGTCGTCGTAACTTACGGCATTCCAATTCGTCGCTGGCAGTTGGCCTTTGTCGTAATATTTCCATTCCGATCCAAGAGCCAACAGCTCTTGCCGAGCCAGCGTATCATCGACGGCATTGCCATAGTCGGTCATCGGCGGAGCGGACTTGCTCATGGCCCCCCAAGCCATATTGGGTTCGGAAGCCATCTCGAAATTCAAGGTTCCGCCAGCCATAATATCCTCATAGCTAATCCATGCCTGGTCAAATTCCTTGCCGTTCAATTGAGCCGATTGAATAAACCGATTCTGGCTAGACACTCCGTTCGCCCGAATCGTGAACGTTTTGCCGTTCCCTACATCTAGCTTCACTTCCGAGAAGATTGGCGAGCCAATCAGGAAGGCTGCATCACCGGGATTAGCGGGAAAAAGTCCCATGGCGCTGTAGACAAACCATGAGCCCATCGCACCTGCATCATCATCCATGGACTGCAAATATCCTTCCGGGTCCGCCCGGTATACCCGAGACTTCAGCGGATAGTTGTAAGCACCGTGGTTATGATACTTCTGAGTTACCACCTCTGTGGTGAACTGGCGCGCATAATATTGGGTCAAATACGGATAACCCAGGTAGTTGAACAAGTAAGGTGCGTCCAGATCCGTTTCATTAATGGCCATGTACTCGTCACGTTCAAAGAAATCCAGAAGCTGCTTGGCCATCTCTGTCTTGCCGCCCATCAGATCAGCAAGGCCCTGCATATCCTGCATCGCAGACCAGCGATATTGCCACAGATTGCCTTGGTAAGCATATTTGCCTACGGAGGTAACCTCTTTGCCCTCAACCGTTATGCCATTAGGGGTGAAGAAGCCTAATTTCTGGCCGTTCTCATCCACTTGCTCCGGATTCCACAAATCCTGATAGGACTGAGCTATCCGTTTGTACTTCTCGTAGCTGGTCTTATCGCCAACCATCTCGGCCAGCTTCATAGGGAAATAGCCACTTCTCGCTTTCTCCAATTGACCGGATACCTTGTCCTGATCGCCGAAGTTGTCAGCGTCTACACCCATTCCTTTAAGTGCGGTATAAACATCAAAATCCGTAAAACCCTTAGCGTATGCATCCAACACAACCGCCCCGTTAAACTCATTCCGCACGGTAGGGCTAGGCCAGTAGCCGCTGCCCCATTGCGAGTATTCGCCACGGGTCTTATACACATCAACCAGTGACTTGACCATATTCTCGTATTCCTGGGGGTTCAGCACAGAGAACAGAGCATATTTACGGAAGTCATCCCAGGTTGCCCAGCCATTGTAATAATCAAAATCGTCCCCAAGCTCGGAAGCTTGACGGACCTTATTCTCGTCCCGGGCTGCCCGGAACGTCCCTTGTGAACTGGTTACGTTCTTGGGATGAAGATAGGTATGATATAACTGCGTATAGAAGATTCGCTTGTTCTCTTCATCCGCATCCGTGACTTCAACCTTATTCAAAATGTCACTCCAGGCCGCACGAATCTTCGCATGTTGCCCGGCAAAATCCCAGTCAGCAATGTCATGGTTCCGCTCATATTTGGCCTGCTCGACACTAATCGGAGACAGACCTACCTTGGCTTGCACCACTTTGCCGGAAGACGCCGGGTTAAAGTTCACCCACACACCGGTATTGCTGCCTGAGCGTGATTCCACTTCTCCTTGCTCTCCATCCTTCCATGAAGTATAGGACTGGAAATCCTGATCAAACTCTATGGAATAATACATTGTATAATAACCATGTCCACAGACATTCTTGGACTTGACCATACCGGAGATCTCCCGGTTATTCTCTACATTCAGGCTGGCATCCAGCATCCCCGAATAGGAATTAGACAAATCAACGAGCACAGACCTGGAAGCTGCACCATCCGGGAAGGTATACCGATGAAAACCAACATTGTCCGAAGCCGTCAGCTCCACTCCAACGCCCGACGCCAGATTGACCGCATAGTACCCAGCAGAAGCCTGCTCGCTTTTCTTGTCGTAAGGCTGCTTGTATTTTGCGCTGTCATTCGTAAAATCACCGGTCTGCGGCATCATCAGGATGTTGCCACCTGCCCCACTGCATCCAACGCCGCTAAAGCGCAGATGCGAGAAGCCCTTCAGGTTCTTGTCCTGATAATAGTAGCCACTAAAGGCTCCCCCATCGCCATCCGGACCCAAGGATACCAGGCCAAATGGGGTTGACGGACCGGGATTCGTTTGCCCATTGTCCCCAAGCGTGTTAATGAACGGGTCTACGTAATCGACCGGGTCTAAATTCACTGGCGGATATGCCGGGGTTTGGCCGGCCTCTACGCCATACAACTCCAACTCATATAAGCGCACGATATCGGAGTCATATGCCCCTTTGCTGATGTATAACCGTACATATTGAGCCGTGAACGGCTCTGGCAAGTAACGGTCTACAATCGTTTGAGCGTTATTTTGCACCACATCCACATCGGTCCACGTTACGCCGTCGGTGCTTTTTTGCAAACGGAAATTCTTGGTGTTCCAAAATGGGCTGTTGCCCTCATTGATTCCAGCATTAACGACCACCCATTCGTTGATCGTATAAGGCTGGCCCAGATCGAGCTTCATCCATTTGATTGCTGCATCGGTATTGTCGCACCATTTCGTATCGTTCTTGCCATCGATGGCAAATCTGGCGCTCTCGTTATTATTACATTGTCCCGAAGCCGTTACCTTAGCATTCAACGCCACGTTCTGCGTAGCTGTCCCTCCCCCGGCAGCGGCGGCCGCGACCCGTAGGTCGGCAGCCGACACGATACCACTGGTAAACAACGATTCGGTCAATCCATACAACAGCATGATCGTCATGAGTACCGAGATTATCTTCTTCCCCATTATATTTCGTTCCCCTCGCTTTCATTGTTGTCCCTACGCCATACGCTGCTTACAAGAGTCGTTCTACCATCACGGCTACCTCTGCACGGGTTACCGCATTTTTCGGGTTGAACTTACGACCATCGCCTTGAATCCAGCCTTGGGTAAAGGCACGATCCACCGCCTGAGTCGCCCATGTTGAAATCTGGCTTGCATCAGTGAAGGTCGTGGCCTTCCCAGCCTGCGCATTAGCTGCAGCTTCCATCACTTCTGCTGCGCGAACCAAAGCCACTACAGCTTCCTCTCGGGTAATGGAGTCATTAGGACGGAAAGCTCCGTTATAGCCCGTCACAATGCCCAGTTCTGCCGCTTGGGCCACGGACTGAGCATAATAACGATCAGTTGTAACATCCTTGAACGGACTTATCTTGCTTGCTTCCGAGATCGCCTCTTTGCCCTCAGCTCCCTGCTGGACAGTGACTGCGCGCACGATTAGCGTCACGAACTCCGCACGGGTGATGCTGCGATTAGGGACATAATGCTGATCATCAACACCGGTAACAATGTGCTTAGCGGACAGGCCTTTCACCGCTTGCTCTGCCCAATGTCCGCGCAAGTCAGCAAAGGATTTGTCATATTCCAAAATCGTATAATACGAGAAATGTCCGGCGGTAAAGGTATAAATACCGTTCTCAAGCTTACCCGGCACATATTTCGCACTTTGACCGTCTACATAATAAATTCCTGCCAGTCTTGCAGAGATTCGTTGCTCCTGCTCTGGCGTTAATTGAATGGAGACTTTGGCAGGACGGTCAAGCTGATGGATTTCTTGCACTTGATCTCCAGTGATCACTTGTACGATGACGGACAACACCACGCCTGTAGCTTTATAATCCGTAACCGATTTGAGCGACTGATTGACCGTCGCTTGAGCTTCCGTCGACCAAGCCGCATTCAGAACAATGCGAATGCGCGAGGACGCATCCCCGGACACAGCGAAGGCACCAGCCGGGAAGCTGACTGTCCGGCTGCCTGTTGTAATGACGAGGCCAATATTCTGCTTATTTAACTCGCTAACAGAAGTCGCAGGAAGCTCCAAGGCTGTGCCCGCCTCTGCTGCTTCACCAGGCAGAGCAATCGTCACTGCGCCGCCTTGTGCTTGTTCCGCTGCTTTGGCGAGGGTATCACGGCCAATGAGATACCGCCCATCTGCCGCAAGTTCAGGGCGTGCCGTTGAACCGCTGGCTTCACCCGCTTGAGGTGGAATGCCCGTGCCATCGGGGTTTGCTTCAGGAGGATTCGGGTTTGTTCCCGAATCTCCTCCGGAGCCTGAATCTGGCGAGGAGCCATTGCCAGGTGTGCTTCCACTCACAATAGAGAAGCTAGCCGTTTGATTCTCTTCACCGTAGCCCGCTACCACCATATAGCTTCCTAGCGGAGCCAGGTCCTGATTGGCGGGAATGCCCACCTTGGCAGAGTACGTGCCATCTACTGCTGGAAGTACATCGACGTATAGAACCGTCTGCACAGGGCTGACAATCTTCACGATCACATTGCCCCCGGATTGTTCCGGAACTGTTCCAGATAACGTAAGTGTTCCGCCCCGGCGTACTTCCTTAGCACTAAGCGTCAGCGTAAACGCATCGGCGGCAAACACAGAAATCGGCGAAAGTGCGAACAACAACACCAACAAGGCTGCGATATATTTTTTCACGGAGTTATGTCCTCTCTTTCCATCCATTACTCAAGCACCAAAGGCGTAGCCAATTTGTCAGGCACGTTCAAATCCCCGTCAAATCGGTCAAATACAAATACCTTCACTTTATAGTCTTCTCCACGGACATTGAAGTATTGAGAGACTTCGAGTTGATTAGGCTTAATCGGGATTGCGTTGATCAGTTCAGGCGTATTCCCCTTCATCAACTGGAACACTACGATGGCATCTCCGCTGTACTCCAGGAATTTATCCACCGTTACACTAGCCTTGAGCTGATCCCCCGCAGTCAGCTTGCCCTCCAGACGATAAACGTCATTGGTGAACGGCTGATCAGAGAGGAGTGCCGCACTGGCCCACAGACCCGACTGTGCCCCCGCTTTAACACGTACTCCTATACGTCCCGCCGGATACTCGCCTTCACCAATCATCAGTGGATTAGCTGACGCTGCCTGCCAGGTCGCCCCACCATCTATGGTGTATTCATAATCGGTAAGCTGATTGAAGCCAGGGGCATTTCCCCAACCAAAGGTATTCAAGGCATCATCGACTACCGGATTGATTGGAGACGCTGCTGCATTGCCTTCGGTCTTCACCAGCATCGGCTCGGAGTTGTCCCGCTGATCGACGGCCGTGACAGCAAATTCGTAGACCTCATCCGCATTGATGTTGTCGAAAATGTACTGGTATACACTCTTATTGGCTTCCGCCGGAATGTACAAGCTCCAGTTCATACCGAGCTTGCCATTAACCTCATGGATACGGTAACCTCTGATCGCATCCTCCGCATCTTTCAGCTTCGGCTGCATCCATGTCAGCGCCCATTTTCCATTCCCTGTTTTTCCGGCGTTCAGGTTCCTTACCGGGTTTGGCTTCTCGTCCGTACGAACAATCGTATAACTATCGAAAGGTCGTTCTTCTCCACCACGGTAAGAATCAATGGTAAAGCTGTCCTTGGTCATCTTGATCCCCGAATACACCGGTAATTTACGTTGCTCAAAGTAAGCTGCATACGATTTGTCAATCCCTTGATTAACATCGTAATATTTGGTCCCGGATGCATTGTTGACGATATACATCGTCCCGCCAGGATTCACCGGATTTCCGTTCTCATCCAGATTCAAATCCGTAATTGGCTTATCGCCATACATTTGATGTGATCTCATGTACGTATGGTCATGCCCTTGCAGCACGACGTCGATGCCTAGCTCATCGAATACGGGATAAAGCATATCTCTCAACTCGTAAATTTCTGCTTCATCGGAGTGCCCGCCTACGGAATAAATCGCTTTATGGAAAGCAACGACCTTCCACTTCTTATCTGTCTCGGCGACTTCTCGTCTTAACCATTCAATCTGCTGCTTGAACGAGTCCCGCTGCCGCTGATCCCAGCCCATATCCATCGTGTTAAGCACCATGAAATGAGCTTCCCCGTAATCAAAGGAATACACACTGCCCGGAGGAAGCGGGTCATCAATGGAATCATTAGGATAATAGAAATGATGATAGTAGTTATCGTTATAAGGACCTTCATGGTTCCCGACAGCAGCCATAATCGGCAGGTGCATCAATGTATCCTGCGGCTTGCCGAAATAGTCCAGCCATTGGCTCTCCAGCGAACCGGCATCCACCTGGTCACCGGTCATAATCATGAATTTGGCATTAGGGTAATCGCCTTTGGCTTGCTTCAACGTATCGGCCCAAACCTCATAATCATGACTATTCCCACCCTGGGAGTCGGTCAGATAGAGAAATTCATACTCCAATTCTTCTTCTCTCTCCATCGTAAATGTACCGATATCGCTCCAGTTCCCCTCACTGCCGACGCGATACTGATAGGAAGCTCCTGGAGTTAATCCCTCCAATAGCACCTTATGACTGATAAACATCCCTCTTGTGGAACGAGTAACTTCCAGATCTAATACCTTCGTATCCTTAGGGTCCCCCACATAGCGCGTGACGTCAGGGCTATCAAATTGACCACCTGCGGGTACAACCTCCACAATGCTATCCTTGGCATTGTCCGGAGCATGCTCCGGATTATCGTATTTGGTATACCAAGCAAAAGAACGTTTGGTCATCGGGTCCTTGTAGAAGGACATAGCGATGGCGATAGGCGCGTAGTTAGCTGCCTTATTAATAGGGCTAAACGTAAACTTGGCTATGCTTGCCCCTGAGATATATTTCAATCCACCTTGACCATCATAGGTTACGTTAACAATCTCACTTTCCTTAACGGTTTGGGCTAATCTGAATTTCAGTTCAGTAGAATTGGCTCCTAATTCCACGCTTTGAACGGCGATTTTCCGTTCTCCTGCCTGGATGCTGAAATGAGAATTCAGTCCTGTTGGCAAGCTGTCCAGTTCTGAGATGAGGCCTAGTGTTAAATCGAGGCCATTGATGCTGACTTCCCCGCTGGTAGGGCCATTATAGCCTTCTGGCAAATAGAAAGCAGAAGCTGGAACGATCTCCTTGGACAGATTGTCCGAAGACCAGCGAAGGTACAGGTTAGAGCCTCCAAAATCTTCAAAGTAATCTACTTGGAAGCTATACTTCTTGCCTGCTTCAAGCCTAACCGGAGCGCTAGTTTGTTCCTTATCCCAGTCATTGACCCAATGGTCGATAACGGTCTTATCATCAATCCAGAGCTTAAACCCGTTATCGCCCATCATATAGAACTTATAATCGGCAGTCTCCGGTACCATCAATTGTGCGGTCCAGCGAATATTCGCGTTGTCTTGCACACCCGTTCTAGCCTGCAAAATCGGGTCCAGATTGCTAAAGTTAATTTGCTGATCTACTACCGTTGATTTAAGAGCACCAAATGCAAAATTATTATCTTTGATCCCCAGGTAGTATTGTCCTACCAATCCTTGATCGGCCGTAATGACCGGTGGCTCGCTAGTGTCGCCACGAAGCTCCATCTCGAAGAATACGTCGGAGCTTGATCCCCGGTCCTGATGGACTTCAACAGCAATCACGTTCGTACCGTTGACCAGCAATGACGGATTAATAGAGAAGGGAACTTCATCCCGCTCATCACCAATAGCATTCGTAGCCGTTGTGTTATAAGCGATCTCCCCTGCTGGCATATTCTCTGTACGGAATACTTCCGTTCCGTTCAAATAGACCACCGCGCCATCATCGCGGATAATACTTCCATTTAATTGCTTAATCGCGGCGGCATCCGCCAATTCGAAGCTCTTGCGGAAATAGGTCGTGATGTATTTATTGTTGCTGTCGGAGCCATAGCTGATGACCGTATTCGGCTGCGGCTTGCTGCTATTGGCATACCCTAGAGATGCCTCAGCCTTCTTCCAGGCGCTATCATCGAAGCTGCTGGCTCGCCAAGCCGTTCCTTGATTAGATCCATCGTCGAGATAGGACCATTTACTATTCTTGGCAATCAACGTGGACACATCAGCAACGGCTGCATTTGGATTCACAACCGTAACCAGGGCAGAGGCCTTGTATCCTCCATCAACAGCGGTGACCGTGACTCCTGTCGTTCCTTCTTGAAGAGCCGTAACTAGCCCGTCCGCATCTACAGAGGCGATCGCAGGATTATCGGAACTCCAGACATAGGTTGCATTCGTAGCCGTTGAGGGTGTAATCTCCGCTACTAACCGTTCCGATTGTCCCATTTCCAGTTGCAGGCTTGGCTTATTCAGCGTAATACCCGTCACCGGAACGTCTGTAGATTCATCCTTGGCGTTGGTACCGTAAGCTGCAAATTCATAAATATTTGCAACATATTTCCCGTTCCCGTCCTGCTCTCCAGGCTCGGTGATATTTAATTTGAAATAACGTGCCGTTACCGGTGCATTCAATTCATGCGTGGATACGCCACCAAGTACACCATAGGTGCTGTCAGTCACGGTAACGACCGGCGTCCAGTGCACATCATCGGTGCTCGTCTCGATGGAGAAAGCCCGGGTGTCGGCCTCCTTCGCCTCTCCTCCCGCACTTGCATGCGCCAGTACGAATTTATGTACTGTAGCCTCATTTCCAACATCGACTTTTAACCAATAGGGACTTTGGCTGTCAGGTAACTGCTCGCCACCCTCATAGCTCCATTTGCTGTCCAGGGCGCCGTCAATAGCATGACCTGGGCCATAGCCCGGCAACTCCCCGATCGACGTAGCTGTTACGCCCGTACCGGCAAATACATTCATCTCTCCGTTCCCCGCCTGAACTGGCGGAGCAGGGACATACCCCGCAGACAACAACGAGGTTACCAGCACGACTATGGCAAGTACGCGACTTACCAATGTGATCCTTCTTTTCACTCCCTATTCCCTCCTCAAGTAAACTGTGATGACCTATGAATGATAAGCTTCCTCCCCGTTTCATTCAATTCATGCTTCGTAAAAGGGAGGTTAACTTTCTGTAAAACACTTGCCCGGTTTCACCGGCATTATCAGCTTCATACTCGGTACTCACCCGCTTGAACATTCCTCCACTCCTTTTTTATGTCATTCACAACCATTTTTTGGTTTAAATTTTTATTAAAAATGAAACTATTTATTTACTTATAGACCAATCATTTAAGCGCTTGCAAAATATAAAATATTAACATTACTTGTGATATAAGTCCGTGTTCTTCACACTGTTAACTCCATGTAAAGAAAGCTTGTTTACCTCCTAATTTATGGGTATGCCTATTCAAAAAAAAGAATGACAATGCAGAGCTCGCTCTGACATCATCATTCCTGATTCATCTGTATTTGGCTGATTTAACGCTTATTACCCTTATAGCCGCTTGCCCGCTCCTTGCCTGGGTCCCTTCTTGGCGTTCGAGAAGTCGAAGGATACCCTGGTTTTCTGTTGGAAGGCTTGTTGCGTGGCTGTTCTGCCACTTTGGGCGCCGGGGCCGTCTGCTCCATCGGGTACGGGTGATCCTTCACAATCTGAATCCGCTTGCCAATCAGCTTCTCAATCGACTTGAAGTATTCCTGCTCCTCATAATCACAGAGTGAAATAGCTACTCCGCTGTGACCCGCACGACCCGTTCTACCGATTCGGTGAACATAGGTCTCAGGGATATTAGGCAATTCGTAGTTAATAACATGGGTCAGTTCATCAATATCGATCCCGCGGGCGGCAATATCGGTGGCTACAAGGATTCGCAAAGTTCTATTCTTGAAATTGGCCAACGCTTGCTGACGGGCATTCTGCGATTTATCGCCGTGAATGGCCTGAGCGCTGATATTAGCTCTATTCAAATAGCGTACCAACCGGTCCGCACCATGCTTGGTTCGGGTAAATACGATGGACGACGAAATAGAAGCATCCTTTAATATATGAAGCAACAGGTCCCGCTTGTTGGTCTTATCTACAAAATATAAATACTGCTGAATTGTCTCCACTGTGGAAGATACCGGGGTAATAGCTACCTTAACCGGGTTGATCAACAGCGAATTGGCGAGCTTGGCAATGGCCTCGGGCATCGTCGCAGAGAAGAACAGCGTTTGCTTCTTGGGCGGCGTCTTGGCGATGATCTTCTTGACATCATGAATGAATCCCATATCAAGCATCCGGTCAGCCTCGTCCAATACAAGTATCTTCAAATCCTTCAAATCGACCAGCTTCTGCTGAATAAGATCGTTCAGACGGCCCGGTGTAGCGACCAAAATATCTACACCCTTATGAAGTGCAACTTCCTGTGGTCGTTGGGATACCCCGCCAAAAATAACTGCGGAGCGTAACTCCAGGAATTTGCCATAGCTATTGAAATTTTCGAAAATTTGTAAGGCCAATTCCCGGGTGGGTGTGACAACAAGGGCTCGAATTTTACGACGGGAAGGTCCCGGAACTCGCGCTTCATTTAATAGTTGTAAGGTAGGGATGGCAAAAGCGGCCGTTTTCCCTGTACCGGTCTGCGCGCAGCCCAGCAGGTCCCGACCGCTTAGAATAGGCGGGATGGCTTGCTCCTGAATCGGAGTCGGGCTGGTATACTGCTCACGCTCCAGCGCCTTAAGGATGGGTGGAATCAAATTTAACTCTTTAAATAGCATATGTGCTCCTTGCTTTGATTTATTAATGCATCATTTCACTATACCACGGGCCGGGTTGACGGGCAAACACCTATTGTTTTTTTGATCAGAGCGATAAAAATAGTTGATATGGGCCCCATATCCTAAATATTATAACGAAATGAAAGTAAAGGACCGATCCCTTTGAGAAAATGAAAAACTACGTCATTATAGGCTGGAATACACGGGTTTTACCTGCTGACGGTTATGGTATAATCACCATGATTTGCGAAATGGAAACCCTTTTTTGCAGCTCGAACGCGAGAACAAACAGAAACCAGGTGATGAAATGTTCGAACTCAAATGGCTATGGCAGAATTTAGAGGGGAACCGGGCACGTTACATCGTGGCCATGGTCCTTTCGGTCGTGGGCAGCTCGCTCATGATTATTAATCCGTACATTGGCCAACGCATTGTCGACACATTTATAGCAAGCGACGATGCAGTACAGAATTTAACGCAGGAGCGTGGACTGCTTATTATGCTCTGCCTGGGCATGATCGGCTTCTCTCTGCTGCGTACAGGACTGGCTTATCTCACAACCATGCAATACGAGCGTGCCTCACAGAACATGCTATACGATGTTCGTGTGTACCTGTACAACAAGATTCAAGGACAGGATATGGAATATTACGACCATAACCGTACCGGGGACCTTATGACCAAGATGACGGGTGACCTGGATATGGTAAGACACTCCATGTCCTGGATTATTAAGACGATCATCGAGTCGTTAACCATTTTTGTAGCTGCTGTTATCTACTTTTTCACCATTGATGCGGTGCTGACGCTGTGGCTACTGGTCTTGTCTCCACCCATCTTTGTAGTGGCTAACATCTTCGCCAAACGTGTACGCCCGATGTATATTGATTTGCGGGAACGATTGTCGCAGCTCAACACGACCACACAAGAGAATATTTCAGGAAATCGCGTGGTCAAGGCCTTCGCTCGCGAAGAGTTTGAAATCGAGAAATTCACGGACAAGAACGTCAATTACTCCCAGGCAAATAAGAAGGCGGCTCTGGTATGGCTGGACTACTTTCCTTACTTGGAAACAGCAGCCCAAGCTTTTAACGTCATTCTGATGCTGGCCGGTGGCTACTTCGTCATGAACGGCCGAATTACCTTCGGGGAATTCTCCGCCTTCTCGGCACTCATCTGGGCCGTGTCCAACCCGGTGCGTAACATCGGTATTATCATCAATGATATTCAGCGGTTCTTCGCCAGCTTAAGCAAGATCGTTGAAATCTATTATGCCAAGCCTAACATTGCCAACGAGCACAATGCAACAAAGATGCGCCGCTACGAAGGCCGCATTGAGTTCGACAACGTCAGCTTTAAATATGATGGTAAAGAGGTGCTTCACGACATCAGCTTTACCATTGAGCCCGGCGAAACCATCGCGATCATGGGCTCAACAGGCTCCGGTAAAACATCGCTTGTTAACTTGATTTCCCGGTTCTATGATGTCGCCTCAGGTCAGGTGCTTGTGGACGGGGTCGATGTTCGCAAGCTGGAGCTTGACGAACTTCGCAGCAACATCGGGGTAGCTACCCAGGACGTGCTCCTGTTCTCGGATACAATAGATGGCAATATCGCCTTCGGTGATCCCGAGCTACCCGAGGAGCAAACCATCGAATATGCACAGCTTGCTGCAGCTCACAGCTTTATTACCAAGATGCCAGAAGGCTATAACACTATCGTCGGTGAACGTGGTGTGGGCTTATCCGGCGGACAGAAGCAACGGATTGCGCTTGCCCGGGCCTTGGCTGTACAGCGCCCGATTCTAATTCTGGACGACACCACATCTGCTGTCGATCTGGAGACGGAAGAGCATATTCAGAAGAGCTTGCGCGAGCTTCACTTCGACTGCACAAAGATCATTATCGCGCAGCGAGTATCCACCACTGCCGAAGCCGATCGCATTCTTATTCTTGATAACGGCCGGTTGATTGAGGAAGGCACTCATGCCGAATTGCTGGCCAAACGAGGTTATTATTATGATGTATTTATGCTTCAAAACGAAGGCATCGGAAGGCAGGTGAGCGCTCATGGCTAGAAATAGATTTGACGTCGACGAGAACCTGGAGTCCCCCTTCGACATTCGACATTTCCGGCGGGCGATGGTCTACATCCGCAAGCAGAAGAAGCCCATGATTATTGCCTTCGTCCTGAGTGCACTCTCGGCCGCCATTGCCTTGTCAGCACCGCTGATCTTGCAGCATGTGGTGGATGTAACCATACCGGAGAAGGACTTTACTGCTCTCATCGGCTGGTCACTGCTGACCTTGCTGACGATTGTGGTCAGCGTGATATTCGCCACAATCCGCTCTCGGATCATGACACGAGTGGGCCAGGATATCATTTTTGAAATACGTACCGATTTGTTCAAGCATTTGCAGGAGCTTCCCTTCAAATATTACGATGACCGGCCACAGGGCAAAATCCTGATTCGTGTCGTCAACTATGTCAACTCAGTATCGGATGTTCTATCCAACGGTATCATCAACTTTATTCTGGAGATTATTAACCTGATCTTCATCGCCGCATTTATGTTTGCCGTGGATGTAAGACTATCTTTGATTACGCTAGCTGGCTTGCCAGTCTTCCTCGGCATCATGCTGATGATCAAGACCCGGCAGCGTCGAGCCTGGCAAGCCGTCTCCAACAAGAGCTCCAACCTGAATGCCTATTTGCAGGAAAGCATCAGCGGGATTGGCGTCACGCAAATCTTCACACGGGAGCAGCATAATGCCGGCATCTTCAAACGGCTTGCCGCCAACTTCCGGACAGAGTGGATGCGGGCGTTGCGCTACAATGCCCTGATCCCCTTCTCTGTCGATAATCTGGCAACCATTGTAACGGCATTGATCTACATGATTGGCTTGTTGGCACTTAGTCCAGGTGAGGTTACCTTCGGGGTCATTCTGGCGATGAGCAGCTATGCAGCCCGCTTCTGGCAGCCGATTCTGAACCTGTCGAACTTGTACAACAGCTTCATCAATGCCGTGGCTTATCTGGAACGGATCTTCGAAACGCTGGATGAGCCGGTCACGGTCAGCGACGTACCCAATGCCAAGCCATTGCCTGCGGTTCAAGGTAACGTCAAGTTCAATAATGTAACGTTCGCTTATGATCCAGGTATGAACATTCTGGAGAATCTGAGCTTTGATGTGAAGGCCGGGGAGAGCATCGCTCTCGTCGGGCCGACAGGAGCAGGTAAAACTACGGTGGTTAACCTGATCTCACGGTTCTACAACCTGACGGGCGGGCAGATCCTGATCGATGACCATGATATTTCTCAGGTCACGCTGAATTCGCTGCGTAGTCAGATGGGTATCATGCTGCAAGACAGCTTCATCTTCTCCGGCACCATTATGGACAACATCCGGTATGGACGTCTGGATGCGACCGAAGAAGAAGTGATTGCTGCCGCCAAAACAGTCTGTGCTGACGAGTTCATCCGTGAATTTGAGCAAGGTTATCTCACCGAGGTGAACGAGCGCGGCTCTAAGCTGTCGCAAGGGCAACGCCAGTTGATCTCGTTCGCTCGCACCTTGCTGGCCGATCCACGCATCCTCATCCTGGACGAAGCAACGTCCTCCATTGATGCCAAGACGGAACGCTTGCTCCAGCAAGGCCTGAACGAGTTGCTCAAGGGCAGAACCTCGTTCATCATTGCTCACCGCTTGTCTACGGTCAAGAACTGCGACCGCATTATGTACGTCTCCGAGAAAGGGATTGCGGAATCCGGCTCCCATGACGAGCTGATCGCGAAGCGCGGCTTGTACCATCGCTTGTACACCGCACAGAAGATGGAAGTGGTGTAAGGGAAGTCAAGTAGAACGGTAGAAGCAAAGAAACCATCAATTCACTAGAAATAGTGAAATTGATGGTTTTCTTTTTTGTACGTGCAGGGATGGGATGGTTTAGACTCGATTATATGGAAATCCTCCTGCTAATTGGCCTCAATTCCAGGAAAATGGTCAATTAGCTGGAATTCCTCCCTATAAAAACGACGAATTCGGCATTATAGCCACTAATCGATTAAATTATATGGAGGATTTCCATATAACTCCCCAAATATGGGATAATCAATTAGATTTATAGGGAGAAATTCCCTATAAACTTTGAGCAGTCGCCCCAAAATCAACCATTAACACTTCATATCTGTCTGTAACTCCAACCACGCGCCCCTAGAGTAACAAACCCGCCTTATCACTCCACTCCAGCACACTTTACACTTTACACTTTAAATTTGTCTATAATTCCAACCACATGCCCTCGCTTAGCGAACCAACCTCACCACCCAACTCTTGCGCTCGTGGCACTTCAAACTAGTTTTCTCCCCTTCCACTTCCTTCTATATAATTGTCCCTCCCCATAATTACCTCTCTCCTGCCGAGACCTTTATTAATTTTGGGTAGATTCGTTGAACGCCCAAAGAAAAATGCATAACCTGGTCGATATTTATAGAAGAGCCATTACAACAAGAAGAATGGGGGTGTAATTATGGAAAAAGCGATTGTACATAAGCTCGTGGATGAGGTTATGGAAGAGCTGCACCTGATCAACCGCGACGCGCTGGAAAGCGAAGGCATCTCTAAGGCCAGCGTGGAACTGGCCGTCCGTTTGTCTGCCATTACAACGGTGAGAATTTTGGAGAAGCTTGAGTTGATCGAAAAAGGCTGATCATCGTCCTCGAGACGCGGGATCGTGGCCGGAGTGCAGGTATGGGGATAGAACCAGAGATACCTGCCTCTGCCCTTCTTATCCCTATCCATCAGACCGCACAAATGCAAACCGGAAGTCAATATGGCAAGCCATCTTCTGCTTAAGCAGGGAGAAATCCAGCGCATACCATCGCAGATCATTCCCGAAGTGATCACGGAAATTCTGTTCGTCTACCTCAAGGTTCAACTGATGAGGATTATAATGGATTTCAACCGCCAACTTTTCCCTCCGTAGCACGACCATTCCCTTCAGCGAAAGATCAGGCTTAATCCATGTCACAAAACGCTCGATCAAGCTCCCCGGTACTTCCGCAAACTGAAAATCATCCTGTAGCAGCAGACTAGGAAGATCTATTTTCTTCCAGTTCCAAGACCGCTGATAACTCACCAATTTCTCACAACTATAGGCTCCGGACAATTCTACAACGAGTCGGCATTCCTCCGTACTTGTAGCTTGCTCCAGCACCACCGCCTTTCGGTCAGCGCCTGAACTCTGCATAACACCATCAATCTGCGGCACCGAATGCCCATGTGATCCATTGGCAGCATAATCATACCTACCTGCCCCAAAATAATCCCGCGTATATTCACCACAGCCTAAATCGGACAAAAAGGATTGCCCCTGGCCCACAAGCAAAAAGTGGCCCAGATCATTATGGTTATGCGGCTCCCCGTTATGTCCGCCCTTAGCGGCAAAGCCATAAATTTCTCCAGCCGATTCATACCGTGAAACCAACCACGCTGCCTGCTCCAGATAGAAATCACCGGCTCCCCATTCCATAGGAGCTGCTCCATAATTTCTCCAGATCAAATTACGTAAGGCCGGGGCCCAACGGCTGCAATGGTCCCTGCTGTACTCCGCCCGCAGTCTCTCTGGTGGAACCGCGACCTCTCCCTTATACTTCTCAGCCAAGTAATGAGATAGACCAAGCTGAACACGAGCCTCAGGCAATGCATCCGAGAAATTGGCAACAGCCCCGCCACCCAGGAAGCACTTCTGCTGGAAGGTAGCCATTCGCTGCACCTGATCCAGAGCAAACCAGTTCATCTCCCCACCGCTGCGATGATACAACAGATCCGCATAATAGACGAAATAGCCAAATCCGTAATTCCAGTAATCCAACCCCTCCAGACAAGCTCCGTCTTCTCCAAAGCCCTGTAGATAAAAGGACATCACGCGCTCGGTTCTCTCCAGAATACGAGCCAGACGAGGACCATCCTTTGAGTCCTGGAGCAGCAGCAAAGCCGCCGCACCTATCGAGCCGCCGCAAACAGCCGCCCAATTATGGCTGGCTTCCTCCCAATCGTAGGGTCCTTGATTCAGAAAAGGCCTGAACAGCCGGTCTTCAACCAGTTCAGCCAGACGCTCTCGCAATATGCCATGCAAGCGCTCACCTAGCAGCAACGAGATTTCCGCGAGTGCAAAGCCCGTTTCTGCCGAAAATAAATCGATCGTCTCCGATACAGCCCGTTGCTCTCCCACATGAGCGGGCAGACACCAGGTGAACTCACTGCAAATGGACCACAGCGCATCCAGTAAGGCTGAGTGGTACACATCCGCTTCCTTAGATTCAGAATCAAGCAAGACTAGCAAGGCGAAGGTGTTGAGCCTGCGTCGCTTTGCAAAGTACACCCGCTCATACTCTAATCTGGAGCCGTGCGCACGAAACAAAGCAAATAGTGAATAAGTAAGCTCCACTGTAGGCGAAGCTAACAGCCGCTCTCCCTCCGCTTGCAATTCCGCAAGTTCACCCGAAGCTTTGCATGGATGCCTTAAAGACTTCCAGAAGGCCGCTCCCGCCTCACCCCCGGCATAGTAAGGCAATGAAAGCGGCACTAGAGCTTGCTTGCGCACCTGACGGTAAAGGTCCATCTGAATCACGTCCTCCCCCGTATATCTATAGATATCTCTTCGCCTGCACATGTTGTGATTCTGATCTCTTCATAACCAAAAACAGCCTTTAAAGATTCGGGCGACCACTTCTCCAGTACATCCGTTAGGTCCATGCCCGTGTTGCCCGCGCCACCGTAAATAGCCGAAGCAAGCCAATGAACTCCCGGCTCAAGCGATACCCGCAGCATCGGCAGCACAGTTCGTGGAAAGAGCACATTGGTATTGGCATCGGCACGAATGATATCGCAACGCTCATAACCCAATAAGCTCCGCACCGAGCTAACACCATGTTGTCCCATGGCTAAAGCCTGATCCGACGATTTCTGCTCCATGTGCTCTAATCCCAGACCTAGCGCAAATCCCCCTTCCGCAGCATCCAGGGGACGCCGGGTGTCTATTCGATGGATACGAATATGCCAAGGCAAACCAGCCACAACCCAGGTACGTACTTCTACATCCTGCCAAGGTCTCCAGACTGCATGCAGCACATTGTCCTTGATCCAGGCTTGCTCGTTCCGGCGCCTCACACGATATAAGTGGTCGTCCTTCTCGCTTAAGGCGAGCATGGAGTCGGTCGCACTTTGGCCAAGTCCCCATTCCGCCCTGGGCACACTGAATCCAAACTGCGTCGAATACACAAACTTCTCGTATTTCGCCGAAGTATGGGTATGTCCATTCGTGGCAAGGTGCCCGCTGTTAAAGGCGGCAACATGACCGGACTCATCCCGGCACAACACCAGATGCGGCTCTGGCTGTACAGAAATCGAAGCCATCTCCGGCATATCCTGCTCAGGCTCCATCCAAAAAGCATCATCATCCGGGAGTGCCAGCACCAGGAAAGCTTTCAATGCCCAATAAGGCGATCCGGGAGCGTTGTAATTCTCCGCCATAATCAGATTAGGATAGGCATACCCTACTGTCAGGAGGCCTGTCGCGTCCAGAATGGGCTGCTTGAACCACCAGCGCAAATTCCTTAGCAGCATTCCTTTTATAACACCAGGAGTCAAGCGGTCCGTTCCCAGCCCGGCAAAAGCAAACGCACTCCAGAAGGCCGACTGGGCGAACCGATAGGTCAGGCTACGTCCGTAGGGCAACGCGGAGCCGTCTGCGGCGAACCAATGCAGGAACTGATCGGCAAACTGAATCGCCCGGGCTTTGAATCGGTCGCAGCGCTCGGGGTCCTCCTGACCCATCAGCTTGGCATAAATCAAGGCATAGTAGTGCATCGCAAACGGAATATAATAATCGCTATGCCCCCCGATCCCGTCGCTATACCAACCATGATCCAGATAGAACTCCTCAATACGCAGCAAGTTATGCTCCATTTGCATAGCATCGTACGGCTGCCCGATTTGGCGAAATCCCAAATTGACCATCACCTGAAAGAACAGCCAATTGCAATCATGGCACGGGTGCTCATTAATCTGATTCAGCCATCTGTATAGATGACGCTGCTCCTGCTCACTCAGCGGCTCCCAAATCCGCTCTGGAATGAGGCATAACGCCAGTCCTAATGCGGCCATCTCCACAAGACGCTGGTCGTAATCCGCCACATCGCCCCAATATTCGGGATGCGTGGGGGTTGTTCCATGAATCATTCCCTCCAGGCAAATGGACCATAACTCCTCATTATTCACTCCCCCAGCCAGCATGGGGACAAGACCCCAGAGCACCCGCGAGAAGCCTTCCAGACCCGCAACTTCCTCCGAGTGCCCCGCCCCTGCTCCGCTGAGTTGCAAGCGTGCCCTACCCTCACTATAAAAATCCCGTAGGGGATCGGTTAACTGCAATAAAGCGTGCTGCAAATCCTTCTTCGTGACTAATGGATTGGAGCCGATTGTTTGCTGAGGCACCCTGCTGCTCATACCATTCACCCCTTCTTATTCCCAGTAAATGGGACCGCAGCCCTTCAACCGGGCCAGCCCCTCTACAAAATAGAAATCACCATAAATCAGCGGAACATCAATATTGCTTCCCTGCGGATAGTTGCTGGTCCCATGGAGAAGCAGTCCTTCCTCAGCAGGATCATCCCAGGCACCATAATGCTCATACAGGGATTTCAAGATTTGCTCTCCCCGCTCCCGGTAAAATATAGCGTCTGCTCCTTCCGTCTGCTGAGCCAGCAGCAAGAGGCCGCTGGCTGCGCATGCCCCAGCCGAGCTATCCCGCAGGCTTTGCAATTCTTCGGGAGCACGGAAATCCCAGGCTGGCACCTGATCCTCCGGCAGCCTGCTCAGGAAGAAGGCCGCCGTCTGCTGGGCCGCCCTCAGGTATTCATCGCGGCCCGTATGATGATAGCCCAAGGCCAGGCCGTAAATGGCCCAGGCAGAGCCACGGGACCAGGCTGACTCGGCCGCATGTCCTTGGCCAGCCCATGGCTTGATCCGTTCTCCCGTATGAGGATCAAACTCCACCATATGGTACACAGAGCCATCCGGCCTGATAAAATGTGCCAGCACCGTATTCAAATGCTCTTCCGCGATATGGGCATAGCGAGGATCACCACTTGTACGGGAGGCCCAGAACAAGAGCGGCAGATTCATGCAGCAGTCGATGATGGCAATCCCCTCATTGCGTTCTCCTTCCCGCCAAGGATTCCACGCCCGAATGTAACGGCCCCTTATATTAAAGCGGGCAGCCAGAAAGTTCGCCGCCTTGAGCGCGCGAATCCGCGACGTTTCATTGCCCGTCAGCTTGTAATTGGCTACACTAGTCAACGTCCACATGAAGCCGATATCATGATCCAACCGAAGGTAAGCGTTCATCACGGCATCCAGTGCAGCTTCGCATTGCTCAGCAATCTCTTTCAGCTCAGGCCGCTGGCTATCGCCGTACAGTTGCCAGAGCATCCCTGGCCAGAAGCCAGCCGTCCACCATTCAGGAGATGCCAGCTCGTAAACACCACCCTGACTGGCATGAGGGAAGCTCGCCCCAATGCGGGTGGTATTCCTTAACGTCTTGCTCAGAGCTTGCTGCCAAGCCTCATCTATCCAAGTCCGCGCTTCTCCCATTCCTAATCCATCCTCCCCTTGTTCTAGCTCCATACCGATTACTATGCTTCTCTTCAAGCGCAGAGCAGGCCTCCACCAGATGGGGAGACCGCTCCGCAATAAATGAAAGATTATTCCGACTTAAAGGCTACCTGCTGTTGTTCATAAATCTCATAGAAATCGCTCCAGATCAGGACATTATCCTTCTCCTTGCTCCACCATTCCTTGTACCAGCTTTCAATTTCCGGTCCGCCGCCCGTTTCCCATTGCTTTATAGCCTCTGCATTGGCCTGCTCCAAAGGATAATTGCTGCCGCTAATGATGGCCCTTGTGTAGATATCATCGATGGCCGAGGTGACATTGCTGAATTTGACCTGCAGCTCCTTAGGCAATTGAGGCATATGCTCGGAGTGGGTTAAGCCTTCTCCCACGGGCAAATCGTTCATATACGTTGCCATCGACTCGCGGAACAGACGCAGCGCTTCCTTCTGATAAGGAATGCTCTCATCAAATTGCGTTTCCGCGTAACCGTATTTTCCTTCCTCCAGCCGCGTGTATATCAGATCATAATCCGCAGCCCAACTAACTTCATTTTTAAATTTATCCAAATCAGTAATTACGGGCTTGCCATCTGCTTCAAGCTGATAATGAACGCCTTCAATCCCATTCTTGAAAGTGCGGCCCGTATCCACCTTTGTCAGAAAATCGATGTGCTTCATGACTGCCTCGGGATCTTTGGCCCGCGCATTCACCACCGCCGTCATTTGCACCGGATTGTTCCATACCGGGTTGAATTGGCCGACAGAAGTCTTCGGCAACGGAATGACCTTCAGCTTGGCTTCCGGTACATTCTTCATCAAGGTGTCCAGCTCTCTGGAGGCAAAGCTGCTATAATCGGCCGTCATGAAGGCATACATGCCGATCTTGCCATTCAAGAAATCCTGCTTGGCCTTGGAGCCGTCCTTATCGGTAAGAAAATCCTTATCCACCACACCCGCCTCGTACAAGTTGCGCTTGAACGCCGTCGCTTCCTTCATGTTGTTGAGTCCTACAGCGATTTCGCCATTCTCGTCAAGGTTGACCCAGTTGGCGTTATACATAAATTTGTAAAGACCCGAGGAGTCACCGAATTTAAGGCCGCTCAGTCCATACGTGTCAGCCACGCCATTGCCGTCAGGATCCTGCTCCGTGAAGGCCTTGGCGACCGCAATCATTTCCTTTTCTGTTGTAGGCGCTTCCAAATTCAGCTTCTCAAGCCAGTCTTCGCGAATGAACAAGCTGACGAGCGGATAAACCTCGTTAATGCGTCCTACCTCATACAATTTGCCATCGGTTTTCGTGCCAGCTTGCTTAAGCTGCGGATATTTCTCCATCAAAGCCTTGTACTCCACACTATGCTGTTCAATCAGATCATCCAGAGGGAGCAATTGCTTCTGATCAAAAAACTGGTTGCGAATCGAAGTCCCGAATTCAAAGATCAAGTCAGGCGCACTGCCCGAAGCAAACAGCACATTCAGCTTGGACTGCGATTCCCAGCGCGGTATGGCTACGAATTTTACATTGGCCGGGCCGTTATCATTAATCCACTTGGTCCACATATTGTCTTCGATGGTTCCCATACCGTTAGGGACCGAACCCCGGTCATAAATGGTTGACGTAATGCTGCTACGTGCTTCACCATTGCCATTAGCGGCTCCATTCCCCTGCTGTCCGGCATTCGAGTTACCCGCGCAACCCGCCAGCAGACTGCCTCCCAAGCTGATCAGCATCATGGTTGTTGCCCATTTCTTGATTATGTTTGCCACGATGAACTACCCCTCTTTCTTCTGATAGATATATATGGAGCAAGCTCAGCCTTTAATAGAACCAAGCATAACACCCTTTACAAAATATTTTTGCAATAAAGGATAAACTGCCAAAATCGGAATGATCATCACGATCACCGCGGCCGACCGAATGCCCTCCGGCGTCATATTCGCAACCATCGTCGGGTCCGTGAAATCCTGGACCACCGATGTCGATTTGATCATGTTCTGAACCAGCACGGTCATATTGTATTTGGCTGTATCATTGATATAGATCATGACACTCATGAATGCGTTCCAATATCCTACACCGTAGAACAGAGACAATGTAGCCAGCATCGGCTTGGAGAGTGGCAGGACAATTTTCAGCAGAATACCCAGTTCCCCACAGCCATCAATTTTCGCCGCTTCATCCACTTCACCTGGCAACTGCTCGAAGGACGAGCGCATCAGCAGCATATTGTAAGTGCTCACCAGCCCCGGCAGCCATAAGGCAGCATAGCTGTTCACCAGCCCCAAATTTTGCACCACCAGATAAGTAGGAATCAGCCCTCCATTGAAAATCATCGTGAACACCATCGCCATTGTAAAGAATCGACGGCTGTAAAATTGTCTCCTGGACAGGGGATAAGCGGCCATGATGGTCACAGCCATACTCAGTCCCGTACCAATCAGCGTAATTTGCACACTATTCCAGAATGAGCGTACAATAGGCGTTCCAGAGAACAAGCTCTTGAACGAGTAGAAGCTGAAATCTACCGGCCAAATCGTCACCCTTCCGCTAGCCACTGCGCTGGCGCCGCTGAGCGACAGGGCAACCACATTCAGAAGCGGCAGAATGCAGCTTAAGGCAATCAGTGTCAGCACTACGTAGTTGAAGAAGTAAAATAACTTCTCTCCTCGGCTAGCCCGCATTCTTTCTCCCCCTTACCATAGTCCTTCATTAAATTTGCGAGCAATATAGTTCGCGGTGAACACCAGAATGAATGCCACCAATGATTCAAATAATCCCATGGCTGTAGTCAGGCTGAACTGCGCCCCCTGCAAGCCAATCCGGTAAATGTACGTGCTGATCACATCGGCAATTTCATTGACATTCGAGTTCTGGAGCATGAATACCTGATCAAACCCCACCTCCATCACCCTTCCCATGGACAAGATCATCAGCAAGATGATGGTTGAACGAATACCAGGCAACGTAATATGCCAGATTTGCCGCAGCTTGCTGGCGCCGTCCATACCTGCTGCTTCATACAGGCTGGGGTTAATCGAGGTTAAGGCCGCCAGGTAGATGATGGCGTTGAAGCCCATATCCTTCCAAATGCCGGAGCTTATAAAGATCGCTACCCACGAGGCCTTCTCATACATGAACGGATATGCCTCTCCCGTCAAGGAGGTGACGAGGCGGTTCACCATGCCGTTCTCCATGGAGAAGATCGTTGTGACCAGCATGCCGATGATGACCCAGGACAAGAAGTGGGGCATGTATACGATCGTCTGGACCGTTTTCTTGAAGGACATGATCCGAACCTCGTTCAGCATAATAGCCAGCAGAATCGGGATCGGGAAGCCTAGCACAATATTCAGCAGACTGAGCATCAGCGTATTTCGGATAATTTGCAGCGTGCGCGGGTCCTGGAACAGCATCTCGAAATAATACGTGCCTACCCAGGGACTGTTCATCACACCATCGTAGAAATTGTAATCTTTAAAAGCAATGATCAAGCCCCCGATGGGAGCATAGCGGAAGATCAGGTAAAATAGCAGTACCGGCAAAAACATAAGCAGCAGCGGAATGTTCGTCTTGAATCGCCGCCATGCCGGATGCCTTCTCCACTCCTTTGGCTCCTGTCCCCCCACTTGGGGCGACTTGGCTACGACTACATCCGAAGTTTCCATGCGTCTTGCTCCTCTCTGAACGGTGTGTCTCTAACGTCTGTAACCCCATTCTATCGGTTGACCTGACCAAGAACATTTAATATTCAACGATGATTTTTTGAATTTCTACACAAAAAAAGCTGGCAGTCAGCCAGCCTATATCCCTTATTCACTACGCTCCCCCGAATGCTGCTTGCGGAACTCCCTGGGGGATTGCCCGGTCATTTGCTTGAACACCACGGTAAAGTAACTGGAGTTGTCAAATCCCACCTGTCCGGCAATTTCCGTCATTCTGTAGCTGGTGCTTCTCAGCAGCAGCTTGGCTTTCTCGATCCGAAGCTGGCTTACATAATGGGTAAAGCTGATGCCCGTCTCCTTCTTGAACAGGTTGCTGAGGTAGTTGGGTGTGACATGCACATGCTCGGCAACCGTCTGTAAAGAGCAACTGTATTGGTAATGTCCATCGATGTACTGCCGAGCCTTGAGGACAACATTGTCCTGCTGCTCCTCCAACCAGCGTACGAACAGGTTAACGAATTCCAGGCACGTCCCTCTGGCCCATGACAGTAGCTCGGGAACGGTTTGAAACTCAATGATCTTCTTGGGATTCAGTGCCTCGTTGGCATCGGCGGCTTGCAGATGCTTGAAGTCGGATAGCAATATTCCCGAGAACGCAGACATCAATCTGTAGACCTTCGTCTTGCACGGCTGTAACTCTAATGAAGCAGCTTCCTCCAAATAGGTAGCTAATCGCTCCTTAAGGGCGGGGAACTCGCTGGTGACCAGCAGAGCCATCAGTTCCTCCTTAAGCTGACGCGCATCCGCAGCGATTATGCTCTCCGTGAGTTGAACATCCTGAAGCTCCTGCTGCCCTTGAATGTTCCACCCTGCCAGATCATCGAACCGGACCACCATCCGCTCTACTACCCAGCTTGTCTCTACGCCAATAAAGTTCTTCAGAGCCTGCTGCACCTCATCCCGATATCTTTCCCCCTGATCGCCTGGCTCTAATAAGAAGGCAAAACGTTCCCGGCTCAGGGGAAAATAAAGCATTCGCGTCTGCTGCTGCAATTCCTCCAAAATATTCGTCGCCGCGTAATACAGTAGGCCGATATCCTTGGTCGTATAATTTTTCTCCGCTTGGTTGTAGTCCTCAATCTGCAGCAAGCAAAACCAAGAACTGGACCATCTCTGCTCCCATTGCTCCTGCAAGACATGGTCGCAGGGAAGAGCGAACGCAGCAGCCCGGAAGACCTCCGTCTGCCATTGGCGCTCCCTCACCCGGACGGCCAGGCTGTTCAGGCGGAACTGTTCGTAGGCCTTACGCAATACCCGATACACTTCGTCCAGGGAAAACGGCTTGAGCAGGAACTCTACCGCCCCATAACGCAGCGCACGACGAGCATATTCAAAGTCGCGATATCCTGTCAAGATAATGACCTGGATCGCTGGATGCTCCACGGATAATCGCTCGGCCAAGGCCAAGCCGTCCATCAATGGCATATTAATATCCGTGATGATCAAGTCCGGCTTGTACAGCTCCACAGCCCGCAACGCCTCTTCCCCGTCAGAGGCTTCTCCTGCAACCTCCCACCCTAGCTGATTGCTGCTAATAAGCTGAACCAGCCCTTCGCGAAACCATATCTCATCATCGACAACCAACAACTTTCCAATCATAGATTCTCACTCTCCAGTTGCAGCCGGTAAGGCAATTTCAGTCGTATTAACGTCCCTTCACCGAGGACAGATTCTATCTCAACTCCATATGGTGCGCCATAGAGCAGCTCAATACGTCGGATCACACTGGCCGTTCCGATGGACTTCCGCTTCTCATGCAGAACACCCGACGCTTGCAAGACACTGCTTAATGTCTCCTCCGTCATCCCTTCGCCATTATCCTCAATCTCGATGATCAGGAATTCAGGGTTCTCCCCCTCTGCAACGAGACCAGTAAAAGCGTGGATCTTCAAATACCGGTCCGTCTTCTTGTTGCGAAAAGCATGAATGAACGTATTCTCGACAAGGGGCTGAATTAGCAGCCGAATGACCTGGCAGTCCAGCAGTTCCTCCTGAACCTCAATGTCCATGGTCAGCGCTTCCGGATATCTGGCCTTCTGAATTTCCAGATAATTGCGGATTTGCTTGATCTCATCTCTTAAGGTTGTCATGTCCTGCACAGGCTCCAACGTGTATTGGAGCATCTCCGACAGGTTCGTCACCAGCCGGGCAGACTTCTCGTCGCCAAGCATATAAAACTTCCAGAAGAACATACCCAGCGTATTGTACAGAAAATGAGGATTTAACTGGGCTTGTATCGCTTTTAGCTCCGCTTCCTTCTCATTGATCTTCCGCTCGTATACCTCATAGATTAACGTCTCGATATAAGCCGTCATATTGTTAAAGCTATCACCGATGTACCCGAGTTCATCCCTGGTCCTGATCTCTACCCGGGTGTCGAACTTCCCTTCTCTGATCCGCTTCATCCCGCGAACCAGACTGCCCAGCGGACGCAGCAGCATTCGGCTGATCCCTGCGATAATGAGCCCCATACAGACCAGGCTGGTAAGTGCAGACAGAACCGCAACCTTGAGTATAATCTGGCTCTTACTCTGGATTTGCGAGAGCGACACCTTGCTGACCAGCGTAAAGCCAACCTTCTCCGATACCTGTCTGGTGTACATGTAAGACACCCCTTGCTCCTCGCGAACGGTGCTGCCCATGTTGGGCATTTCGGCAAGAACCGGATGTGCTTCATCCGTCAATTCGTTTAATGAATATAAGAAGTTGCCGTCATGGTCAAATAGAAATACATTCTCTTGTTGCTGTGATCGGAGATTCTTTAGATGTGTCTCGAACAAGGAAGTATTAAATAAAATAAGCATCATTCCGTAAGTATCCAAATCAATGGATCTCATCAGCCGACCGGCCAGAATCCAATTCGCACTTCCCTCCTGCTGATAATCGTCACGCCCTGGCCGACTCCACACATATTCCCCTCCGGTCCCGTCCAGCCTTCGCACCATTTGATCCAGATATTGCGGGTCCAAGCTGTAAAAGGAACCGGCGAAGGAGCCCAGGCTAATCTGATTCTCCTTCAGGTCGTATATACGTAATCCGACCATTTCAGGCGCATCCAGGCGTACCTGATAGATTTGATCATCGAGTACCTGCTCAATCTTCATGCGCTCGTACGAGTCAGCCTGCTCAGCTTGTTCGGAAATAGCCAGCTTCACCGAGGGATTCAGGGTAATGTAATCCGTAATGCGGTACATGTCGTTGACTCGGGAGTCCAGACGGGCTAACACCTGCTCTGTAGTCATATAATATTGCCGGCTTACCTCTTCATTGAACAAGGACAGATGAATGCGGTACGTAACTAACGCCGTAATTGAAGAGATTAAGAGATTGGCCACCGATAACCAAATAATGAGTTTGGTAGAGAATTTCATCAACTGCTTGTTGAACATCCTCCGTTTCTTCCTCGCCATAGCTATTCCTCCGTTAGTAGAAAAACGCTTACAATAAAATAGATATGCCTATAATATCGGAATTCATTTTAAGATACAAAGAAAAATTAATTCTCGCGACAAAGAACCCCGCGAGTAAAGGGATATAAACTGGACATCCTGTTGTCACAATCCTATGTTATAACTAGGATCAAAAAGAGGGAGTGAACGGATATGGCAAGCTTTGAATATAAATCGAAAAAGGAACTCATAGAGACGATTCATGCTTTGTACTTGCTATTGGATGGGGAATTTGATGATGTGAATCCCGGGGATAAGGATATGCGAATTGCTGAGGTGGACCGAACTCCGGCGGAGATCATCGCCTATCAACTAGGCTGGATGCATTTGGTGATGGGCTGGGATGAGGATGAAGGGAACGGCAAAGAGGTCAGTATGCCTGCTCCCGGTTACAAGTGGAATCAGCTTGGCGGAATGTATCAATCGTTCTATGATCAATACGCTACCTTGTCGTTGCCCGAGCTTCGTAACCAATTCCAGCAATTGGAGCAACGTTGGCAGCAGTGGATCGACACGTTCAGTGAAGAAGAGTTGTTCACTCAGGGCCACCGCAAGTGGACGGGCAGCAAGGAGAACTGGCCCGTCGCCCGCTGGATTCACATCAATTCGGCGGCCCCGTTCAAGACGTTCCGGGCCAAGATCAGAAAGTGGAAGAAGCATCGGCAGAAACTATAGCGATTCAGCCGTTAACTGGCTACTGACTAACTGTACTCAGACTGAGGACTGGCTCCGGGAGAGCGATGGAAGATTAGAGGCATTTGGACCTCATCAATCCTCGTTATTCCGCTCGTTAACCAGAAGCGAGGTGAATACCAGGGATAACAGGATCATTAGTAATAACCCAATGAGCGAATAAGGGTCAGATATGCTTAAATAACTCAGAATAGCGGAGAAGATTTGAATCAAACCCCAAAATACCAGGATGGATACTAACCACTTTTTTATCCGTTGTTTCATGAAAAATCACCTACGATTCATGATTTAATGTGTGCTGCATACGCTGCAAAATATCTGGCTCCCCACTTCAGACTACCGGGATAGCAGATAGGAACGGAAGCGTTCGGCCGCAGGTGACAGAACAGCACCTTGCCGCCAGGCCAGACCAATAGTACGGCGGCAGCGCTCATCATCGACCTCAAGACGCACCGCTGCTGTAGGGGACAGGTGGGGAATATCCGGTAGCAGGGAGACTCCAAGTCCTGCGGATACAAACCCGATCACCGTCATGATTTCTTCCCCCTCCAGCAGAATGGCTGGCCGCGTTCCGGTTAAGCCGAATAACTCCTCGCTGATCGTACGTAGTCCATAGCCGGGCTTCAAGGCAATGTAGGGCTCAGCGGCCAGCTCCGCCAAGCTGACGTGGCCAGCTTCAGCCAGTTGGTGGCCGCAAGGGACGTAGGCATACAACTGCTCCTGCCACAGCTCGCACCACTCCACTCCCGGCCTTGTCTCCGTCATGGACGACAGGGCGAAGTCCGTCTCCCCCGCTACCAGCAAATCCAGCATATCCTGGGTGGATAATTGATGGAGCTTGAAGCCGATATGCGAATGCTTCGGAATGAACTCACCCAGCAGCCGGGGAACTGCGGCCAGACCCAGTGATTTCAAAAAGCAGAAGGATACTGTGCCATATTCCGGGTTAAGCCCGTGCCTGAGTTCTTCCTTGCCCTCATGTATCTCCAGCAGCGCCCGCTCTACCCGCTCAAAGAACTGCTTGCCATAACGGTTCAAGCGAACCCCCCGGCCTTGTCGGTCGAACAAGGCTACTCCGAGTTCCGCTTCCAGCCCGGCCATCGCCCGGCTTAATGCTGGCTGCGAGATGTTCAACTCGGCGGCAGCTTGCGTGAAATGCTCCAGCCGAGCCACCGTCTGAAAATACTCCAACTGCTGCCATTCCATCGTGCTTCCCCCTATTCATACCTTTTGTGCATCATATTAATTAGAATTATACATTAGACGATCCTGAAAAAGCTCGTTACAATTGGAAGAGCTTTCAAATTGCAGACAGAGGAAGGTTCACATGACCACATTAACACTCATATTCGTCATGCTGCTGGTCGGACTGCTGCTCGGCTTTATTGGGGCAGGAGGGTCCGGCTTTATTATCGCCATCCTGACCACGGGATTCGGCTACCCGGTACATACAGCGATGGGCGTCGCTTTGGCGGCGATGCTCTTCACTTCTCTCTCCGGCATGATCGGCCAACAGCGGCAGCGTAATACGGAGACTGCCGCCGGGCTATGGGTTGGGCTCACCGGGGCCGTCGGCTCCATCTTCGGCTCCAAGGCGGCCTTCCTGATTGCCCCGGAGCAAATGACCTGGTTCACCGCATCCATGCTGGTTCTGTCCTCCCTGCTGATGTGGCTTCGCTTGACGATGGTGAAGCAGGCGAAGCCGCTATCCGTGCAGCGTGGCAGTACCGAATACATCCTGCGGGCCGTCGGTCTGGGCCTTGCGGTAGGCTTCCTCACCGGAGCCTTCGGTATCGGCTGCACGCCCTTCATCCAGCTTGGCTTGATTCTGTTGCTTGGCCTGGATCTGCGTAAGGCAGCAGGCACCTCGATGCTCGTCATCCTGCCCATTGCCGCTGCGGGCTGGCTGGGCTATTACCAGGGGGGCGGCTTTGATGCCCTGCTACTACTGAAGGTGCTGGCTGGAACCATGGTCGGCTCCTATATCGGCGCACGCTTTACCAAATATGCCCCGGCCCGGCTACTGAAGACAGGCGTGATTGTCATGCCCGTAGTCGCAGCCTGTGTGCTTGTGTTGTAAGAGGGACCCGCTTACGTTCACCCAACCCAAAGGAGAGATAGCGAAATGAACAATAATGAACATCCCCCAGTTGTGCAAACCCCGGATGGGCGGGTGCAAGGTCAACATGAGCAGGGATTGTTAGCGTTTCGTGGACTGCCCTATGCCAAGCCGCCGCAACGCTTTCTCCCTCCCGCTCCGCCAGAGCCATGGAGCGGAATTCGCCTCGCCGTCAGCTATGGCCCCATGGCCGTGCAGTCGGCTGATTCTGCTGCGTCGTCTTCCGAATCGGAGGACTGCCTGACGCTAAACATCTGGACGCCCGGTCTCGAACACACGCTGCGCCCGGTTCTCTTCTATATCCACGGGGGCGGCTTTACGGGCGGTACAGGGGGCGATGATATCTATGCGGGCAGTTCCTTTGCCCGGGATGGGGATGTCATGGTCGTCACCGCGAATTACCGTCTGGGCGTGTTCGGATTTCTGGATGTATCCGAGTGGTTGGGCGAGGCTTACCGCTCGTCCGGCAACAATGGCCTGCTCGATCTCATCCAGGCCTTGCGGTGGGTGCAGGCGAACATCGCCTGCTTTGGGGGCGACCCGCACCGCGTGACCATTATGGGCCAATCGGCCGGAGCCAAAGCGGTGGGCGGGCTGCTCTATGCCCCGGCGGCGGAAGGGCTGTTCCAGCAGGCGATTGCTATCAGCGGATCGGTGCAAGCGATTCGCGACCAGGCGACCGCCATCAAGCTGGCCCAGTCCTACCTGGATACCCTGGCCTTGCCGGAGCAGGAACTCTGCCGCCTCGCCGAGTTGCCCGCCGCAACGCTGATCCAGGCGCAGCATGCCTGGGTCCGCGATACCAGCGGCATCCACCTGTTCGGCCCGGTCATCGACGGCCGAACCATCGTGGACGCGCCGCTGGGCGGACTGAAGCAGCGGGCGATGCTGCCCGCCCTGCTGATCGGCACCAACCGGCACGAAGCGGCTGGTTTCATCGCTGCTGACGAGGGCCTGCGTCGGCCCACGCCGGAGCTGCTTCACCGTATGTTCGGGCTGAACGCCGCGGCAGTTGCGGCCGCATATACCCGGCGCTCGGGCCGCTCTCTTGCGGAGCCTGTGGATGCCGCAAGCTGGGAAGAGACGCTCACGGACCATATGTATCGGCTCGGCGCACTGCGCACGGCAGAGGCCTGGAGCCAGGCAGGCGCTCCCGTGTGGCTTTACCGATTTGACCGTCCAGGCCCGCTCGGCAAGGCGTCTCACGCCGAGGAGTTCGACTTCGTCTGGAACAACCAGCATGTTCCCGCTAGCGAAGAAGAACTGGCCCGCTCGGTTCACCAGGCCTGGACTGCCTTCATTCACCACCGCTCTCCGGCAGCCGCTTTACCCGCATGGCCCGCGTATCAGGCGGGCGGAGGACAGCTTCAGGTGTTCAATCACACCTGCCGGGTAGAAGCATTGGCTCCGTTCGAGAGCCAAGAACCGCCCCTCTTCCCCGTGCCGGTGATTCGGCTGTAGGGTTGAAGTTTATACAAATAACCCGCTGATTCGGTTGCACAAATCAGCGGGTTATTTATGCATTATTTAATACTACGCATTCTGAGTATGTCTACATTTAGGATAAGTGCTGCAGCCCCAGAATTCACCGCCTTGCTTGTTTTTCCGAAGCACCATCGGGGCTCCACATTTACATGTTGTCGTTGCTGTGTTTGTTGTAGCTCTCGTTGTTGTAGGTTTGGTTGCCGCGGCCTCACGCTTGGCCTTGGTCATCTCGGAAAGAGCTGCCTCTTTACTGGCAGTAGGGCGCCGCTTCTTCACAGGCTTCCACTTGCCCCAAGCGTTAAGCTTCTGCTCCAATAATCCACCATGCCAGTAGTCCACCTTGAATTGCTCGGCCTCCTTCTTGGCCGGAGCGGTTAAATCAGAGGTCGTTATCAGCAGGGATAATATACAATCGTGATTCCGCTTCGCCCCTACCAATTCACGCACGGTCATGACTTGAACCATATTATGATCAGCATAACATTTGGCCTGAACGGCGGTCTTCTCCCCCCTCCGGTCTGTAATAACCAGATCAACCCCACCGTCTCTGCCGCCTACCCCTACTTCCTTGACCGTGTAACCTTGATCGCGAAAATAGAGAGCTAACAAGCGTTCAAACTCAGCTCCCGATAGATCCTCCAAACGGCTGCTCAATATAGTTTCATCAGACCTCACCTCATTGCTGGAGCGTCTGGACCCGGTACGGGCGTTATTTTTACTAGGTTTCTTCTTTTTGCGACGTCTCTTGGCTGTCCAGAGGGTCCCAATAACATCCGCCACTATAAACGACCCCAGGATGATGGCGATAGTATATCCCCAGTTCAGGCTTGGGAACAGAAAATACGCCGCCAGCCCTGCAATCAGGAACAAACCTTTTAACACGTAAGCCAGTTGTTTGCCTTCCGACTTATAAGTTCTTGCCATGGATTTCGTCATCCTTCCAAATTATGATGTCTATCCATATTTCGACAAGGGTTCCTGCATTTCCTTCGACATTCTATCTACGTATAGCTATCATTCACCTTGTAATTGAGAATAATTTTCATTAGTATATACTTAAATTTAAATTAAGCACTCGCGATAGGGCGATAGAATAGAGAGATTTGGGAGGAAACCATGAATATTGAGGAGCATATTCGCATGTGGCAGCAATCCGCATTTCGCATGCTGGATATCCGCCATGTGACGAGCAGCAGCCATGAGCAACCCAAGGTGTACCGCATGCCGGCCAATGCCTTCATCGCCATCCTTCAAGGGGAAGCACGAGTACGTATCGATGAGCAGGAGCATAGAGTTGGCCCCTTTCACATCATTCATGCTTGCAAAGGAATGAGCGTGAGCATTACCCCACTGGAAGCAACGTTGGAGTATCAATTCATGCTGTATAAGCCGGTCTATACCCTGGCCGACCCGAAGGGCATCAAGCGTCTGCTGGAACGACGCAACCCGCTTCAACAGCATTATATAGCAGTTACAGATCATCCTGTGTTGATTCATCAATGGCTGGGGCAAATTCGGGAGGCCTGGGCAGACGGCAGTCCCTTGCAGAAAATGCGCGTTCAAGCTCTGTTCCTGCAATTGGTCCATGAGCTGCTGGGGCAGCTTCATGTTCAGGGTATGAGCGAGCCTGCCAGCGATCTGGCTTCTCAGGCTCTCCGTTACATTCATGAACGTTATGCCGAGCCGATTACAATTGAGTCGATGGCTGCTGACCTGCATTGCTCAACCCGTCATCTTTCACGGATTTTCCGTCAAAGTGGCCTCGGACTAACCCCCTCGGATTATTTGATGCATGTCCGGATGAATGAAGCCGCCAAATTGCTGCGCAGTACGAAGCTGAACTTACAGGATATTGCTACCGGAGTAGGATATTTGGACAGCTATTCCTTTAGCCGAATGTTCAAAAAATACAGTGGTCTCTCTCCCCTGGCTTACCGCAATCAGCATTCCATTCATGCTACAAGTCCGAAAGTGCCATCTTCCGGTTCCGAATATTCCATTGTTGCCGGGCAACTCCATGATTATATTGATAATAATAATCAATACCAATTAGGGGGTAAGTCCAACATGAATCACTACATGCTCACACGCTATAAAGTCATGCTGCTGCTGGTTAGCACCTTTTTGCTGCTCAGCGCTTGCACCGCACCGACAAATAGCGTTAACAACGCTGCACCTTCACCTGCTGCCAATGAAGCGGCCGGGCCGCAAGATACACAAGCAACCAGCGAAGCTCGCACGATTACTCATGATTTAGGAGAGACGCAGATCGAGGGAATTCCGCAGCGTATCGTTACGCTGGAGCAAGGCTTTACCCAGGTCATCGCTTCTCTGGAGGTCAAGCCAGTGGGGGTGGCGGATGATAATAAACCGGAGCGTTTCCCGCAGGATACTCTGGCCTATATTGAAGGCTATACCTCCGTCGGTACCCGGTCCGAGCCCAACCTGGAGGTCATTCGCACCTTGAAGCCAGACCTTATTATCGCCGATACAGGTCGTCATACGGAGGTCTACAGCCAACTGAGTGAAATCGCGCCTACCATCGCTTATAAGAATGACGGAGGTAACTATGAGCAGGCTATCCTCGCAACCCAGGCCATCGGCGATGCTTTGAACAAATCGGATGAAGCCGCCGCTTTGCTTGCTAGCCATAAGGAGAAGGTAGAGGCCTTGGCACAAGCGATCAATTTGGACCAAAGCGTGCTGATTGTTGCCCCTCAAGAAGAGGACGGGAACACCTTCCAGGTGCGGACGGATTCTTCGTTCCATGGTTCTTTTCTCAAGCATGTGGGTCTGAACTACGCGCTGAGCAACGACAAGGAACATAACGAACTCATGACCATTGAGCAATTGCTAACGATTGATCCGGATGTTCTGCTGATTCTGATCAACGAAGATGATGAATCCATTTTGCCAGCACAAGCAAGCAATCCACTATGGAATCAACTTTGTTCGGTTCAGAACGGACAAGCCCATGAGGTAGAATTGGCCACCTGGTCCAGACAACGCAGCATTCCTGCCCTCGACAAGGTCATTGCTGAAGCGCCTGATCACTTCTAGCCATGATATCCTTGTTCAAAAATACTTCAGCAGGCCGCTCCAGGTTCCTGGGGTATAGCCTACTTGGTCTTATGGTGTTGCTGCTGCTCTTTCTTGTGTCACTACTGGTCGGCCCTACGGGGTACGGCCTTTCTCTTCTTCGCGAATATGTATTTGATTATTCCATGACAAATAAGGACCATTTGATCCTCCACCTGCTGCGCGTGCCGCGTGCCGTCGCCATTATGCTGATCGGAGCCAACTTGGCGGTAGCAGGCTGCATCATGCAGGCATTAACTCGTAACCCGCTCGCTTCCCCCAGCCTGTTCGGGCTGAATGCCGGGGCTTCCTTTGCGGTGGTGCTTAGCATGGTTATCTTGCCTGGTGTGGGCGGCTTGCTGCTGGCCGGGGCCAGCTTTGCCGGAGGGCTTCTCGCTGTACTGCTTGTTCTCTCAATGAGCGCAGCCACCCGCGGTGGCCAGATGGAGCTGCGGATGGCGCTCGTCGGCATCGTGATTCAAGCCGTATTGTCTTCCTTTACGCAGGGACTGCTTATTTTCAATGAAGAATCTTCTTCCCGCATCCTGTTCTGGCTGGCTGGATCGGCGGCTGGAATCAAGTGGGAGCAGGTCACGCTGCTGGCCCTATTCAGTCTGGGCGGCTTGCTAGGCGCGGTGCTGATTAGCCGTTCTTTATCCCTAATGAACCTGGGAGATGAAATTGCAAAGGGGCTGGGGCAAAAGGTATGGCTCTTGCGCATCAGCGGCAGCGCCATCGTCATTATGCTGGCGGGCATCTCTGTAGCGGTAGCAGGTCCCATCGGGTTCGTGGGACTGATCGTCCCTCATATCAGCCGTTATTTACTGGGCAATAATTATCGGGTGCTAATTCCCTTCTCGGCCATTGCGGGCGGCATTCTGTTAACCGCAGCCGATATCGGCTCACGGTTTGTGAATTTCCCTGCCGAGACGCCTGTCGGTATTGTAACCGCGCTGGTCGGGGCGCCCTACTTCGTTTATCTGGCACGCCGCCGGAGCAGGAGGTCCGCATGAAGAAAATAGCTGTTGCGGTTCCGATTCGGGTGCGAAATATCTCTGTTATATTGCTGCTTACGATGATTGCCGCCGTGCTGGCCATAGTTAATATAGGCATTGGCGCTGTGCCCATGTCTGTGGCCGATATATGGCACGCCTTCACGGGTGAAGGTGACCCCGACCTGTCGCATATCATCATCCATTATCGGATGCCACGCATTCTGCTGGCCCTGCTGGTCGGCAGTGCCTTGGCTGTATCCGGGCTGATTGCCCAGACGATTCTGCTAAATCCGCTGGCCGCTCCCGATACGCTGGGCATCTCTTCCGGGGCGGCGATCGGCGCCGTGCTTCTGATGGTCAGCTTGCAGCCGGAGTGGCAAAGCTATGGCCTATCCTCCATCGCAGCCTTCGCCGGGGGCGCCCTTGGAGCGATGCTGGTCTACGCCCTCGCTTACCGCAACGGACTCAATCCCGTGCGACTTGGGCTGGTGGGCGTCGCAGTCAGCGCTTGCGGAAGCACGCTGGTACAGTTGCTGGTGATCCATTCGTCCATGAACACCAACACGGTGTTGCTGTGGTTGAATGGTTCATTATGGGGCCAGACGTGGGCGCAGGTATCGCAGCTTGGCCCCATCGTGCTGCTGCTTATCCCGGTGGCCTGGGTGCTGGGTACTCATCTCGACATTCTCCATTTAGGCGATATTTCGTCCAAAGGGCTGGGCATGCGCGTGGAATGGGTGCGCTTCTTCTATCTCTTTCTAGCCGTGCTGCTAACCAGCAGCTCCATCGCTGTAGTGGGCATGATCGGCTTCGTTGGCCTGGTCAGCCCCCATATGGCCCGGCGCATGGTCCGGGGTGGCCATCGCATCTACATCCCGGTCGCCGCTCTGGTGGGCTCTATCATGCTGCTATTGGCCGACACCCTCGGCCGCTCGGTAGCCCCGCCCATCGAGTTCCCCGCCGGACTTATTACGGCTCTAATCGGCGCCCCTTACTTCCTCTACCTGCTGCGGCGTGAATTTCGCCGACAGCGGTAGTGGTAGTGCTGGCGGTATTGCTGGCAGCACCGGTAGTGGTGGCGGGTAAGAGCGGACAAAGGTGAAGAATGCAGGAAGTGGGTCTGGATAAGTTCTGGATGGGATGAAGCGAGGTATGATATAGTGAGGTCCTATTTAGTGAATGTACTGTATAGTGAGGTACGAAAGATACAACTAGTTAATTAGCTGGGAGAAGCCACCCCGAGCTTATAGGGAATTTCTCCCGCTACTTTCCGCATATTGCAGCTAATTATATGGAATTCTAGAGCTAGAATAAAAAGTGGACACCTCGTTAAGAGAAAAAGATAATAAAACTAACGGAGG
>NZ_JBXENK010000007.1:0-207024 GCF_056836745.1 Paenibacillus sp. 1SOY10
TATATTTTTGCCCAAATCACCAGAAATGGACCAAAAACACTGATTTATAGGGAGGTTTTCCTGCTAAATATGAAAAAACAACAAATTTTTGCAAATTAGCGGGAGGATTTCCCACTAGTGTTCATAAGTGTGCACCTGATCATTCACACAACGGGGCCCTGGTCCTCACCTTGGCGTCCGGGGCCTTGGTATGTTCGAAGCCTTGGTCCTCCGCCTAGTGTTCTTCCCGGCCATGGTGTTCGGGCCCTACATCCTCGGCCTTGGTGTCCTCCGCCTTGTTTCTCCGCCTGGTGTTCACAACCATGCTGCCATTGATGTACTGCTGCTACTTACCGTCACCCTTGGCGAATCCAGATCACGTTGTCTTCCTCCTGACCGTTGACCGGCCACCAGTGGAAGCCATCCTGCGCCAGCAGATCGTCAGCGGCCGTTGGCCCCCAGGAGCCTGCCGGATAGGTCAGAATATCGGACGGCTTCTGCGCCCACGCCGACGCGATTCGGTCCACAAACGCCCACGCCGTCGCAACTTCATCCCAACGGGTAAAGTATGTTGAATCGCCCTGCGCCGCATCGTGAATCAAACGTTCATAAGCTTCCGGCGAGTTGATGCCGATGAGGCAACTTTGGCAGAATTCCATGGCGAGTGGTTCAATCTTCGATTCCGAACCCGGCTTCTTGGCATTGATCTTGATGTATATGCCCTCCATCGGATTAACACGGATGACCAGCAAGTTTGGCTCCAGCGTATGCTTTTGTCCCAAATATACGTTGGTTGGCATCTGCTTGAACTCTACAACCACTTCGGTTGTTTTGACCGGCAGTCTCTTGCCCGTGCGGATATAGAACGGCACCCCGGCCCAGCGGAAATTATCTACGAACACCTTCGCCGCAAAATACGTTTCCGTATTGGACCCCGGGTCAACCTTATCTTCCTCGCGATACCCTGGCAACTTCTTGCCATTGCTCTCCCCTGCGGCGTACTGGCCGCGCACAACATGGGCTTGTACCTCTTCTTCGGATGCGTATGGACGCAGCGAACGAAGTACCTTCACCTTCTCATCGCGGATATCCTCCGCAACTAACCGGCTAGGCGGCTCCATCGCAATCATCGTGAGCATTTGCAGCATATGGTTCTGCCCCATGTCCCTCAAGGCTCCCGCGTGATCGTAATAACCGCCGCGCTCCTCTACGCCCACCGTCTCGCTCAGCGTTATTTGAATATTGGCAATATGCTTATTGTTCCACAACGGTTCGAAGAAGGCGTTAGCGAAGCGAATGACTTCGATATTTTGCACCATTTCCTTACCAAGATAATGATCAATTCGGTAGATTTCTTCTTCCTTGAAGACCTGACTAAGCTCTTCGTTCAGCTTATGAGCCGATTGCAGATCATAGCCAAATGGCTTCTCGATGACCAGCCGATGCCAGCCTGCACTGCTTAACATGCCGCCCTTCTGGAGATTAAACGATACACTTCCGAACAGTTCGGGAGCGAGTGCCAGATAGAACAGACGGTTACCCGGGATGGAGAAGCGCGTCTCCACAGATTCCGTCAATTCCCGCAATTCGCGATACCCGTCAATATTGTTGATGTCCAGCGATTTATAAGAGAAGTGCTCGGCAAAACGGTCCCATTCGTCCGTATCTTCAATCTTGTAACGGCAGAATTCGTTGATCGAGCGATACAAATCCTCGCGGAATTCTTCCTCCGAGCGCGGCCGACGTGCTACACCGATTACGGCAAAATCCTCGGCCAGCTTGCCTTCCCGATATAATGAATAAATAGCAGGGAACAGCTTGCGGCGCGCCAAGTCGCCGGTTGCTCCGAATATGAAAAACACCGCCCCTGGGGTTTGAACAGCTTCCTGAGTTATATTTTCAGCCATGGCTCCTCATTCTTTCTATGTAATATAGTGTATTTTTATTCAATTCCCGATCAAGGACATGTATTTACATGGCATCACGGGACGTGATGCCATTTTAGCATATTCGCTTCAGGGATGCTATTAAATTCATTACAGCTAAAGGTCCCTTTTTTTGAGGTATACTGTCACAATATGAGCTGCGTTCTGCTGATTCAGGACTTGGTGAACATCCATGATGAATTGACCTCATCCCAGATTACATAACCTTCCGCCGTTTGGGCCTCAACAAATCCCGCCATTTCGCGCAAATCATAGTGAATAGGATGTTGGCTGGCTGCAATAATCAGGTTGCTTATATCCGTCGAATGCTCAGCCGGCAAGGAGAAGACCTGCACGTCATTCATCTCGGTCTTCAATGTGGAGACGATCGCCTCAATCAGCCTGTCACCACTGCTCCGGCCAAAGGCATTCATCAGAAGCAGCCCTTCCGGTCGCAGCTTGTCTACTGCCAACTGGAAAAATTCCTTGGAAATCAAATGTCGGGGCGTTCCCTTCTCGGTAAAAGCATCTACCATGAGGACATCATAGCTCCCCGCTGCCTCCCGCTCTAGCAGAAGTCTGCCATCGCCGATCGTAACCTCTGGACCGTTATAGTCAAAATAAGCCGCCCCAATCCTTACAACCCTCTCGTCAATTTCGGCGACCTTGACATCCACATTAGCTCCTAAATGCCGGGATAAAGTCCCAATCCCTTGACCAATCATAAAAACTTGACCAGCTTCCTTCACATGTTGCTTCAACAGGTGCAGCATTGCACGTGGATATTCTAGTATGATCCGTTCCGGACAGTTTAAGTCCATGGCGCCTTGTACCGCCTCACTAGCGAATTGTAGCACGCGGAACCGCCCCTGCTCTCCATAAAGCTCATGGGTATCATAAACCGTTATTTCCGCATACGGACTCTGAGCACGGAGTAATATTTTTTTCACAGCTATTCCCCCTAGTACGCCACGCTATTAATATTCCACTGTGAGCAGCGGTGAACCTAAGGATATTTCGTTCAGACCCGTCCCGCTATTCAGGTGCACCGCCATTTGCAGCGCCACAGGCTGTTCGCCGCTCATTGCTGTAATGGGCCACCCCTTTACGGAATAGGTCCGACTCACCGTCAGTTCCTCGGCGAATTCCTCAACAGGCTTCAGCTTCAAACTAAGAGTCTTCTGCTCCTTAATCCTCTTCTCCAACTGAACCAGCGTTTGCTCAGGGCTTTGGTCGCTACTCTCCTCCGAGCCATTTGCCCCAGGCCAGGTTATGCCCTGGACCGCAGCATTCCATTGAACTTCCACCCCTTCGTCGGCCAAAGACTCTCCGCTCAGGCTTTGCACAGTCTCCAAGCGGTTTAACCCTTCAGCACTGCCTCCCACACTCTCCAGTCTTAGAAGAACATAGTATCCTCCGCTGGCCCGGACTGTCACAGTTAAATGAGCTGGGACTCCCTCAAGAGAACCGGTTGCTTGATATGCTTCATGTGCCATCTCTAGCACTTGCTTGGGATCAGGCAAGCCCAGCCGACTTGAGAGTGCGCCCGCCGCTTCCTCGGGAGACAGCAGTGTCGACCAGTTCCCTTGCCATTTGACCGTCATCTGGTAAGGCTGCTCGGATATACTACTCCCCATCCCATGCAGTAGCGTTAGTTGTTTCCGGGCTTCCTCAACCTGATCAACGGTTGACACATCCTTGCCATTCTGAGCGATTCGCTGTAAGCCCACCAATAGCAGCAGGCCTATGACGAACCATAGAATACCTTTCCACAGCTTGCGATTAGGCATTTATATCCGCACCTCCAGTGTCGGTGATAAAATCTCTTTGAAGAGATGATTCGCCACCCACCCTGGCTAACTCCTGCATTTTCCAAACTACTGGGAAAAGTATTACAGACTAATTTCTCCTGACAAAAAAAGGCTTGACGTAAATTACTCCGCCAAACCATTCTTATAAGCATAAATGGCCGCCTGGGTGCGATCTTCCACGCCCAGCTTCGCCAAAATATTCGTCACATGGAATTTAACCGTCTTGATGCCGATAATCAAATCGTCCGCAATATCCTGATTGGACTTTCCTTGGGCCAATAGCCGCAACACATCCATTTCGCGCTCCGTCAATTCCTCATGTGCAGGCGCTTCTTTCTTGGGCTGACGGAACCGGTTCATCATCTTGGAGGCGACCTGCGATTCAAGCACAGATTGTCCCCGGCTCGCCGCGCGAATGGCCTCGGCAATTTCGGACGCACGAGATGTCTTGAGCAAGTAGCTGAAGGCACCGGCTTCAATGACGGGATACATCTTCTCATCATCCAGATAGCTGGTCAATACAATAACCTTGCACTCAGGACGTAGTTGCAGCAATTCACGGGTAGCTTCAATGCCGTCCATCCCGTCCATGACCAGGTCCATCAAGACAACATCTGGCCGGTATTCCTGCGCTAACCGAATCCCTTCTTCCCCGCTGCTCGCTTCTCCAACCACCTCGATGCCATCCTCCGTACCAAGTACGGCAGCCAAGCCGATTCTCACCATTTCATGATCATCCACAAGCAGTACCTTAATATCCTTCTCTTCCATCTCCATAACTGATCTCCCCTCCGATCTCCTCATTAATTAATGGTACCGTAATATCGATTCGGGTCCCTTTCCCAGGGGCCGTAATCAGTTGAATGGAGCCGCCGATCTCATTTATTCTCTCCTGCATTGTGGACAGGCCATACGAGGCCTGCTTCTTATCGTCAAGCTCGAACCCGATTCCGTTGTCTCGCAGCGTCACCTTGACCACATCGCCCCGGCGGTGAATGCGAATCTCCATCTTATCCGCCTTGGCATGCCGAAGCGTATTGGACATCGCCTCCTGAATAATGCGGAACAAGTGGTTCTCGATGCCCTTGCCCAGGCTCAGATCCTCATCAATGTCCAATGCCAGATCCATCGGCACCTTGGTCTTGAGTTCACGCACCAAGTCGTGCAGCCCTTGGGACAACTCCTTGCCTTCCAGGTAGACCGGCCGCAAATGCAACAATAGAGCGCGCATTTCGGATTGGGCCACGGAAGCCATCTCTTCTATTAATTCTACTTGGCGCTGTGCCTTGTCAAAATCCTTATCCAGCGTACGGCCAACCGCCGTTGCCGTCATCGAGATGGCAAATAGCTGCTGTGATACCGCATCATGCAACTCGCGGGCCAGTCGCTGCCGTTCTTCCACAATCGCCGAGACGCGGGCTTGCTCTGCCAACTGGGCATTGTGTGTAGAGAGCCGCTGCAAGGAGGATACCTGTTCCTCCCACCGCTTGCCAATCCGCTCCAGTTGTTCGGCTAGCCGCCCGAGTTCATCTTCACCCAGCTTCGGCACAGCCCCCGTCTGATTGCCTTTCTCCCATTGCAAGAGCGCATCCCGCAACCCGTCAATCTGACGTTTGGGCCGGTAGCCCTGAATCAACCCATATGCTGTACCGATAATGAGCAGCAAGGACAAGAGCGTTATTCCAGCCCCGACCGCCGTTCTCCACGAAGGCTGAGGACGAAAGTAACCATATGTATACAGCACGTAGAAGGTGGCTGCCATGATCACAACTGACAGGAGAATACCTCCTCGCATGCTGCGGGATACCATATTGCTTGGTTTTTTTAACTTCATGCGGGACGCTCCTCCTGTCCTTAAGTTAAACGTATATCAACATCGCCTACAAGATAGGAAACAATAATTTTCACTTTTTGGTCACGCAGCTCGTAGTTGGGCGACTTCCAATTAAGCCGGTTCATCATGCCCGTATCCTTCTTCTGACTGAAATCAATCTGCCCGAACAAGACAAAGGCCTCAATTTCCACCCCATAATCCTCGGGAATAACCAGATCAACATCACCGATAATTCCTTGGAACATCAACACATTCTGCTGGCCCTCCACGATCGCCAGAGACAGATCGATATCCAGCTCGCCAAGAATATGCCACATGCTTGTATTTCTTAGTGTCCATGGGTCACGGTCCCAATGGATGCTGGCCGTGATGTTTTGCTTCTGCAAATGGTTGCCTTGCGGCTGGGTTTTGCGTATTTTAGCATAATAAAATCCCAATGAAATCATCAGAATGGCCACGACGAGCATGAAATGATCCAACAGAATCATACCGCTGCCGATGGCGAGGAAAATGTACCCCCGCTTGACCGATTCACCTAACCGTATTTTGTAAATGCCATAAGCGATAAATGCGAGGGCGACGATGGTAAAGAAGCTCAACCAATTCCCGAAAATCAACAGTACGCCAAGTCCGATCAACCCGATGGCCAGGAACTTTTTCCGTTTATCCATGCCGCACCTCCTTCCAGGCTCAAAAGTCGGAAAAGCCATACCGGCAGGGGACTGACACCCTGCCGTATGGCTTCGCCAGTATTTAGAATACCACATTGCCCTGTGGACGTGTAGTTATTCCTTGTCTTCCTTCTGCGGGGTGGAAGGAGCCAATTTAGATTTCAACGCCTCAAGCTGCGCATCTACCTTCAATTGCTTCTCGGCCTCCGCAGGACTAATGTATGTCGAAGAGGTATTGTCACGGTAAACGATGCCCGATACCTCGGCCTCCGCTTCCAATTGCATGATCTTCTCTTCCATACGGTGGAATCCCAGCGAAGCGTTGCCACTCTCGATCGTATGCAAGCTGCTGATTTGAGACATTTGCTTTCTGGCCTTAGCCATCTGTGCACGGCTCACCAGCTCATTACGCTTGTTGCGCAGCTTGTAGAACTCATCCTTCATTTCATGCAATTGCTGCTTGAGTTCAGCAGCTTGTGCTTCTGCACCGGCATGAAGCTCGGCGAACTCAGTTTGCTTTTGATCGTAATGGATTTTTTCCTCCAGCATTTTGCGAGCTACTTCTTCTTGACCGTTGCGGAGGGCAACTTCTGCTTGTGCTTCCCGCTGTCCGGAGATACGTGCAGCTTCATCCAACCGTTGCTTCATCCGGCGTTCATTCGCCATTTGCTTGGCTACCGTAACCTCGGCATCACGGATTTCAGCCTCCATATCACGCAAATATTGATTCAACATCACAATCGGATCTTCTACCTTATCCAACAGATCATTCACCGACGCCTTTGTAATATCCTTTATTCTTTGAAATACTCCCATAGTTTACACTTCTCCCTTCTCGTAGTTGGAAAGCTTCTTACGCAGCTCTTCCAGTTCTTTCTTCATGGCTTTCTTCTCGATATCTTGCATCATGGAATCCAGATTGGACGCTTCACCGGTACCGAAGCCTGTTTTCGGGCCACCGGAGCTATATTGCGGAGGCTGCGTCCCAAAAGAATTTCCTGCGTTATTTCCATATGGCGACTGTCCGCTAAACCGGGCATCATTATAATTTCTGTTCTGCGGTCCATAGTTCTGGTAACCGCCTCCCGCCCATCCTCCTGAATAAGGATCTTGAGGGTAATACGGCTCCTTCGATACGACCAGTGCGGCGATAAAGTAAATGAATAGCGTCGTCCCACCGGTGAAGAAAAAGCTAAAGACCAAGAGCAGTCGCAAAATGCCCGAGTTAAAGCCGAAGTATTCGCCCAGTCCGCCCATCAGTCCGCTAATCCAGCGGTCCCTTCTAGAGCGATACAGTCTCTTTCCCATCCGGCTCACTCTCCTTTTTTGCTATCCAGCTTTTGCTTCAAGCGGGAAAGCTCTTGCTCCAGCGAGGACTGAATGGCGGAACCGGCCTGGTTCATAAAATCCTGACCCGATCTGCGCAATTCGCGCAAGCTCCGTGCTTCCCATTCCATATCGGAGACCCGATCCTCCAGACGATTGAACATTTTCGGCACATCTTGCATACCGGCACCGTTCATCCGTTGGTTCATACGTTGCTGCAGACGAAGCGTCTCCATTCTCGCGTAATAATACTGACGTTTGCTATATACAGTCTGATATTCAGTCTTAAGCTCATTTAACTGACCTTCCAGTTCCTGCAAAGATTCTAGGCTTTGAGTGTAAAGTTCGGAATATTGCTCGATCTTCTCCTCGTATAGCATCTTCTCTTGCAAGGCCAGCTTAGCCAAATGTTCCTCTTCTGCCTTAAGGGCCAGCAGAGCTTGCTCTTCTCGCTTATCGCACATCGCTCTGGCATGATCTACCTGCTGCTTCATTTGCTTGGCATGCCCGGCATATTGATGATGAAGCTTCTCGGCCTCCGAGATTTCCTGCCGCGTCTCGATCAGGAACTGATCAATCAAGCGAACCGGATCCTGGGACTGTTCCAACTTCTCATTTAATGTTGCTACTGTTATGTCTCGTACCCGACGAAATACACTCATGACAACCTTCCCTTCTAACCTTTCGGTCCTCATTCAAGTTTAACATTATCTACACAACGTTTAGTAGCTCCGTCTCCCTCGCAAGGTGGAAATACCATATACAATTAATCCGATACCCAGCAGCGGAACAATCAGCCAAGCCAGCTTGGACATCAGCATGATCGCCCCCAGGATCAAGACAAGCCAGCCGAAGAAGGCGTTGCCCCGGCGAATCCCGTAATAGCCGAGACCGATCATTACAACCGCGATCAACAGTCCGAACAAGCTCCCCAGGAAGGGGGTCAGTTTGCCCAGTAATATCAAAGCACCCAGGGCAATAAGTACAAAAGCGAATACATTGGGTCGATTGGTTCTCATTGATTTATCACCGCCTCTCATTGAATCAACCTTATGTCTTTATTTTAGGTAAGTTACGGAGTTTCCAAAACGGACCGGGGACGGTTTTTCAACCTAGACCTAAGTCGAGGTACCCCTCAGTCCTAAGGTTTGCCCGGTTCTTGGCGACTTTTTGAACAACCTCTTACATTCCCGCATTAATCCCGCATATATATATGAAGCATTTCATGTTCATTCCTTTGTGAAAAACCAGGGGGTGTGCTATTCTTAAGGCAGGTAGCTACACTTTGAGGGGGATAACGATGAGAGTTGCTTATCGATCCGGCAAGCTGGCGACAATGGTGGCATTGACGTTGTTCATGGTCTTGTTCCTGCCCGCCCTCTCTCCGATTTCTGTATCGGCCGAAACGACGGAGAGAGAAGCTTACGAAGCAGGTGAACCTGCCCCTCACCAAGTTCCGCTACGATTGAATTCTGCCACACCTCAGGGTAAAGGCAAGCTATCGCCTGAGAAAATGCTGTATCCTTACGATGCGGCGCCCGCACTTGTCTCCCTTGTACTTGTTGCGTCCTGGGTACGCTTTTGGCCTTTATTTTGCCTGATCTTAAAACGGCTATTGCTCTTACCGATTAAATTTATGAGTATGTTCGTAGCTTCAATGAATGCTTAACCTGAAATGAACGAGAAACATAAGGAACCAATATACTGGAGGACTGAAGACGATGAATCTCAAAGAAACAGATTTGCCGGGAATCGGTAAAAAATTCGTAGTGGGCACCCGGAGCGGTGAGAACCTGACCATTATTATCCATAATGATGGTCGGCGTGAGCTGTATCATTCCGAGCAAGACAACCCTGACGAAAATCTGTCTATGGTGACTTTGAACGAAGACGAAGCGAAGTACGTATCGGCGATTATCGGCGGTGCTACCTATAAACCAACCGCCCTGGAGAACATTGAAGTGGCTTTGGGCGACTTGATTATCGAATGGTACAAACTTGAACCGAAATTTAAAGCCATTGGCAAAACCATTGGTGAATTGCAGATTCGTCAGCGTTCCAGAGCCACCATCATCGCCGTGATTGAGAGAAGTCATACCAAGCATATTAATCCTGGACCAGACTTGATGTTGACGGCTGACGCTACAGTTGTCGTATTAGGCGAACGCCTACATCAACTGCAGGTCAGACAAATATTATTAAATGGGGACTGACCGGAATTATCCCTGCCTTTAACCGTTCCGGCCGTTCCCTAAAAAGGTAGTTCGAAAAGGAGGGGCCTTTTTGAAGCACCCTTATCGAAGCCATACCCGGGTACACTGGACACGAAGTTCTGTATTATTTCTTCCCATGCTTACTCGCGGTTTGGGCGTGATTGTCGGAGCCTTGCTAGCCTCGGTGGGAGTGGAGCTATTCTTAATGCCTCATGGCATTATCGTAGGGGGCATGACAGGCTTATCCGCGCTGCTTGCCTTGAAGACGGAAATGCGACTAGGGTTGTTCCTGTTCCTGCTGAACTTGCCAATTCTGTTGCTCGGACGCAAGAATATCCATCTATCCTTCGGGATCTTTACGATTCTTGGGATACTGGTATTTTCCTTAGGTACGGTCGTGCTGCATCCCTATCCAGCACTGACCAGTGACCCGCTACCGGCCGCAATGCTGGGCGGAGCCTCACTTGGCTTGGGCCTGGGACTCTCGCTTAGATTTGGAGGCGCGCTGGATATCGCCGGCAAAGCTGTAGAAACTCTGCATTACAAACGATTGTCGCCAGAGAAGCTGCTCTTGATTCTGAATTGCGGCATCTTGATTGCCGCGGGCTTTCACTTCGGCTTCACACAAGCGGCTTACTCAGTCATCGCCTATATCCTTGCCTTCGAAGCGGTCAAATTTCCGATGCGGCGTACCCGGTTTGGGCAAGTCGCCCGCATTAAGAGTAGACACTGCTCTACCATACAGGAGCAATTGCAGCGAAGCCTGAATATGAAAGTCACTTACAAGCAAAAGCCGGAAGAACGTGCCGATGCATACGGCGTTCTGGAATGTGATTGCCACTTTCTGGAACGCGCTCGATTGAAATCCATCGTCCGGCTTTGCGACCATGAGAGTGAAATTACATTTTCATAAATCCGGTGATTGACCGGGAACTGGGATCACATGAAAAGCGTGGTGAACAAATTGCCGAGCCATTTGGGCTCAGCATTGTTCACCACGCTTCTTGAGTTCTATCTTGCTCATCCCTGCTGTATATGGTACTGTGAGGACAGTGATTGTTAATAGTAATCATTTCGGTTAAGTTGGAGGAGGACGATTCATGACACGACTCACCCCTACTGTAGAAGAGTGCGATACGGCTTGCTCCGGTACATCCACAGCTACGGATTTGGAAGCCATCAAGATGGAGATGATTGATGATCAGTCCGCCATTCAGTTTGCTGATTGGTTTAAGGCCTTCAGTGACCCTACCCGCGTCAAGATCATCGGAGCTTTGCTGCAAAGAGAGCTTTGTGTGCATGATCTGACTGTGCTGCTGGAGATGGGTCAGTCGGCGGTCTCCCACCAGTTACGGTACTTGCGCAACCTGAGAATCGTCAAGCGGCGCAAGGTTGGAAAGACTGTGTATTACTCCCTGGACGACACACACATTGAGCAAATCTTCTTGCAAACGCTCCAGCATACCAAGCACGGATAAAATATTATGTCAGATCTGTATTGGTTCGCAGTACACGCATCGCGTTGAGTACAGCCAGCAGTGTCACACCTACATCAGAGAATACCGCTTCCCACATCGTCGCAATGCCAAATGCTCCGAGTAACAAGAAGACCGCTTTGACGAGCAGGGCAAAGATGATATTTTGCCATACAATTCGCCGTGTTCGCTTGGCAATATGGATGGCCGAAGACAATTTGGATGGCTCATCCGTCATAATGACGATATCTGCTGCTTCAATAGCGGCATCTGAGCCAAGGCCCCCCATCGCTACACCTACATCGGCTCTCGCCAGCACTGGAGTATCATTAATGCCGTCACCCACAAATATGATCTTCTCTTTGCTACCCTTCTCCCGATCCAGCTTCTCCAGCTCTTCAACCTTATGCTGAGGTAACAGTTCCGAACGAACCTCATCGACACCAAGTTGCTCTCCAATTGAATCCGCCACGGCTTTAATATCTCCGGTTAACATGACAACCTTCTTGACCCCAAGGTTCTTCAATGAACGAATCGCTCGTGCCGAGTCATCCTTCACTTCGTCAGCGATGACCAGATAACCGGCATACTGCTTATCTATAGCAAGGTGAACGATACTTCCATGCTCAGAAGGCGCTACATACTCAATGCCCTCCAGCTTCATCAGCTTGGCATTTCCCGCCAGTACCTCTCTACCTTCGAAGGTAACTTGAATCCCATGCCCGGATATTTCGTTGTACCCGGCAATTTGAGCTTCGTCCAGTTCCTGTCCGTAGGCTTCGCGAATCGATTGAGCAATCGGATGGCTGGAATGCATCTCAGCAAACGCCGCCTGACGCAGCAACTCCTGCTCCGTCCAGGTATTAGCCGCTGGATGAATGCCAACAACTTTGAATTCCCCTTTGGTTAAAGTTCCTGTCTTGTCGAACACGACATATTTCACGTCATTCAACGCTTCGAGATAGTTGCTTCCCTTAATCAATACGCCATTCTTGGAAGAAGCCCCGATGCCCCCGAAGAAGCCAAGCGGAATGGATACTACCAACGCACATGGGCAGGAAATAACCAGGAAGACCAAAGCCCGGTATACCCAGTCCGAGAAGGTTGCACCGCTGATAAGCAGAGGTGGAATGACCGCCAGCAGCACAGCTATAATAACAACAAACGGTGTATAGTAGCGGGCGAACTTCGTAATAAAATTCTCTGTTGGTGCCTTCTTGCTGCTCGCGTTCTCCACCAGGTCCAGAATTTTGGCCACGGTGGATTCACCAAATACCTTTGCAACCTCCAGCGTCAACACGCCATTCTTATTAATGAATCCACTCAGAACCTGATCACCAACCGCTACCTCGCGCGTCACCGATTCGCCGGTTAGTGCCGAAGTATCCATAGCCGAGCTACCTTCGATAACCTTCCCGTCCAGCGGCACTCTCTCGCCAGGGCGTACCAGAATCAAATCTCCGATCTGAACATCCTCCGGACGAACGCGTTTGTATTCAGAACCCGACTTCAAATTGGCAAAGTCAGGACGGATATCCATCAATGCGCTGATTGATTTCCGTGACCGGTTGACGGCAATACTCTGGAACAACTCGCCCACTTGATAGAAAAGCATGACGGCGACACCCTCGGGGTATTCTCCAATAATGAAGGCCCCAATTGTGGCTATAGACATCAGAAAGTATTCATCAAATACCTGCCCACGTACAATATTCTTCATCGCCTTGTAGACGATGTCGCCACCAATCACGAGATAAGCAGCAACATAGAGCATCAACTGAAGCTCCGCCTCCAAGGGCAGAAGCATCGCTGTTGCACCGATGACAAGAGCGGCAACGAGACGGCCAATCATCTTGCGTACGCCCTGTGCGCCATGGTCATGCGAATGACCATGACCATCATCCCCGGCTTCATCACCCTGACTGTGAGCATGGGCATCGCCATGGTTATGGTCATGATGATCGTGAGATGCTGCACTTGCTGAACTACCACTGGCTGCATGCTCCAACACCGTTACATCCGGCTCTAATTTGCGAATCTGCTGCTTGGCTTGTTTCACAATGTCTGCCGACGCATCGCTGGCCATCTCCATCGTCAACGTTTTATTGACAAAATTAACGGAGCAGGACGATACGCCTTCAATCTTGCCTACGCCGTTCTCAATCTTTAATGCGCAGTTCGCGCAATCCAAACCTTCTAATATAAATTTACGTTTAGTAGTGCTTGTTGTTGCTTCCATCACTTGCTCACTCCCTTTGGGGACTATATATGATCACTTGTTCATATATAGTATATTCCTATGAGCTTTCCCGTGTCAATCCTTAAGAAATTAAAAATTGCCAATAATAAAGGTTGCCCGTATTCCGGCCGGGTTATGCCCTTAAGCCGTCATACGAGCAACCTATTCATCATGATATCAGGTGTTACTATATTAGCTGATTCTATTTATTGATTCATCTCTTATTGACCTAGTCCACGATCCTTCAATAGCTTGACGAACAGCCCACCCACTACACTGCGATGCTGGAAGCCAATCTGTCTTCCCGAACGCGTATCGTACCAGTCGGAGAACGGAACACGGTCACTCGTTTCATTCATGAAATCCCACAGCGGTTCAACCAGACGCAGGAAGTCCTCGCGTTTCTCCGCCAAGGAAGCAGCCCACACCAACCAATCTGACTTGGTGTAAGTCTCGCGATTATCCAGCGGAGTCCCATAACGCTCCTGCTTCTCCAAATACCAAGCCACTTCACGACGAAGCAATGCTTCATCAAATAAGTGTGTGCCAAAGATTTGATCCCACAGCAGATTATATTTCAGGCTCCATGTCCCGTCCTGACCAAAGGCCAAACGGGTGTGGCTTGCCTCGCCGTCTTGCTCCACAGCCATCTCCGTCCAGCTATTTGCCATTTCCTCCGCAGCTTTACGGTAGTGAGCAGCCTTGGACGAATCTCCTAAGAGCTCACACAGCAGGGAGTAGCTGGCTACTCCCATTACAGCCTTGGCTGAGAGGTTGACGTTCCGGGCCAAATGTCCCGCGAAATCATCGGTACAAAGCTGGTTAGCGGGGTCAAGTCCGTGCTCTATCAAATAGTCGGCCCAACGGGATAGCAGAGCATCGTTCTCCTTCACAAGCTGAAGATTACCGTCTGCTTTGGCCACTGCTGCCGCCATCACCAGCATATTGCCGCATTCCTCCACTGGCATCTGCGCTTCCAGCTTATTTTCCCCATATACTTGACCATTGGCTAGTGGATATTGCCCAACATCATGTGGAGCAAACTCGAAAGGCCAAGCATCGCTGGAAGCATATTTAAAGATGGGACGCATCATACCGCGAATCAGCTCCGGCTGTACCAGCAAGAATAACGGGATTGAAGGATAGCTGACATCCACAGTAGCAATACAACCGTTACTGAAGCATTCCTTGGACATGAACAATACCTGTCCTTCGGTATCATTAACCAGTTTGTGAGAGGCAATAGCCTGACGGTAAGACATAGCCAGAATATCGGCGTACTTCTCGCCCCCGGCCTGCATAGCTTCTGCACGTAACTGTTCGTCAAAAACGGCGCTGCGATCAAGCAGTTCATTATATTGGTTGAAAGCATCTGCCAGCATGGCCTGAGCCGTCTTCCCGTCCTTCTTCCAATAAGCCTCCAGCTTCTCGCCAAAATATTCAATCGCATAAACATCATCATAAGCGAGTACGAACCACTCGGAAGATTGTGCCGATCCAGCTACTTCACCACAATCCCAGACCCAGGCCATGACCGGACCGTTGTCCCGCGCCTTATGCGGCTGATTGAGAGGAGCCGCATGCTCGTTCTGCTGAATTCCCCCGGTTCGTACAAAATGCTTGCGTACTTCTGCACGGTGAACGGAGGTCTGAACGTTTGGTGAAGGATTGGCGGCCAGCATGAACGTCCCCCAATCGATCCGGTGATCATCCCCCGAAGCATTAAGTACATGCTGCTCTGCATGGCTCATTTGCAAGACGGTGCGCCCATCCCACTCCTGCTGCCCCCATACCACTTCCTGGTCGCTGACGTTCACGCACCATTCACCCGTCACATCTACATACAGTTTGACACGATGAGCCTGGCCATCCAAGGAGCGGACCTGGAAGGAAACATAGGAAGCTGGTCTGGACAGTAACTCCAAATCATCCGGAAGTAGCGGACTTGTAAAGGTAACGTCCAAGGCAATACCACCCGCCTCGAACTGATAGCGAGTGGAGAGTGGTGTAACCTCCAGTCCCGTCTGATCCATTGCATTCGGCTCTGTATAATATTGCTCCGCACTTGGTTCCACAAGCCCGGCGAAGCGCCAAGGTACGCCATCGATATGAATCAGTCCGGTTAACGCCTGACGCTTACCCGTCCAATGCCTTGTGAAGTCGTCGGTTAAACGGTCTGCCATCGACCAAACGCTGAAATAAGGATCAATGGTTATCAAAGGCACTGCTGGTGGACGTAACGTTGTTTTCATTAGTTATCTGCCTCCTAAGGGGTCATCCAATTCTTGATAAGTATAAGATCATGATTCAGCTTGCTTGGTGATGGTAATGCGTACTCCGCCTTCGCCATGCTCGTAAGAAACCAGCAGGGTGCGCGTCTTATCATCCCATTCGAAGGTCGCCGAACATTCGGAAACACGGGAGTTCTCCAGCCCTTCCACTGCATTGACGATTGTACTGTCAGTGGAATTTACGAGGTCGCTGCCAGCCTCCTGTCGCAGCAAAACTGACGTTGGTCGTGTCTCACAGCGAATTCTTGCTAGCGCTTTCAAGGGCCGTGGACCTCTAGCGGTAAAGGCAATCACGTTCCCGTCCTCCTTCAAATCTTCAATTCGGGAGGAGGCCGCAACGATGCGTTCTTCTGCCTGGCCTCGATAGTTCAAATCGTAAAGCAGCGCCTGCTGCCCCGGAGCGACAATCACTTGCTCCTTCACAGGCAAGCCTGCTTCCAGCAAATCGACAAAGCTTCCTTGCAGCGTTAGTGGCTGATCGCTGGATGATTCCGTCAATACCGAAGCAATCACATAGGGGCCACGCTGAAGCTGAAAATAATTCAGCGGTTCCCACTTTGTCTGGCTAACGTCAGACACCGCCGCCAACGCTTCCCGAACAGCTACCCGAAGCGACTCTGCCGCCTCCTTGCTCTCCGCCAGCCGCTTCGGACTGGTACGCAAGAACTGGACCGCTCCCGAGCCTACCCGGGTAATTCCTTCAGTCGCAGCAGTAACGCTCAGCCCCAAGCATTCAAATAAATGCTCCCGGGGCGAAGTATAGCGGCGCTTCCCTGTATTCCACCATTCCCGAACGGCATGATACGGGTCGCTATCGTCACCAACATAGACCAGAGCCCCTCCATCACGGACCCACTGGGCCAATGCGTTATGGAGATCGGGATATTCCGGCTTCATGAATTCATAGCTTAAGACCAGCACGCGATAATCGTCCAGATAACCTGCAAACCGTCTTACGTTATCAAGCTGGACTGGCCTTACCGGAAGCCCCTGCTTCACAAGAGGTAGCGCTAATCCATAGAACGCTGAGAAGTTCAACAATTCCACTGCATTCTGATCCGTAAGCTCTACTTCGTTCGTGCCGTCATATTTCATCATAAATCCGGCGGTCTTCGTACCGATGGTCTTGCGTTGAAACATCGCGGAATCTGCCAGCAGCAGACCAATATTAACCGTATTTCCAAAATTACGGACATCCTTCTGTTCCATCTTGCCAAGCGTATGCATAACTGTCAACAGGATTGTCGCATATTCCGCAGGGATTCCTTCTTTGCCTCCAGACTCGGCTGGATAGTTCCCTTGGAAGATCCGACGCGGCCATGGGGATACCTCATATCTGGCCACTTCAGGATGCAGCAGAGAAGCAATCAATGTCTTGATATAATTCTCGCGGTAGTCCTTCCAAGTATGCTTCGGGTCATCCTCCACCGGATCATGAAGGAACCACATCCGGCGCTCCGTACCCCTGACTAATTCCTGCATGATGCCATATTCCAGAAACGCCGTCTCAAAGGTTCGCTCTGCGCGTACCCCTTCATATACATTGGGCGTGCGCGATGTACCCGTCCATATTTGCGCAATATAGCCGTTGACCGAAGGAACATCCAGCAATCTTGATTCCGGGCTAACGATGCGCCATTGCGTATAGTTGATTAAGCTATGCGTAGGGACATAGAACCGCAAGGGTCGATGATATCGGACTAGCGAATATTCCTTCAAGGATGAGCATATACGGTCCAGACAGCGGGCGTACAGATATGCTTTAAGCTTAGACGCGCGGTATTGCGCATCTTCGGAGATATGAGGTGGAATCCACGGCTCATTATAATAGATTTGCCATTCCCTCTTGAAGGCCTCTGAATAGCCACCCTCTACCCAAAATTCCGGCTCTTCCAAATGAATGGCTTCTACACCGGCATCGACGGCCGGACGAATCCGCTCTATTAGAAAGTCGGCATAACTTAACGTAGGCACCATGTACGGAATGTCAGCGGAAGTGCCATGGATGATCTTCTCTCCATCGCTGTAGGTTTGGGCCTCATCCCAGTGAGAACGGCCATCTACACGCCCTTCCAGATAATCCTGATAACCGCCCCAAGATACCCCCGTCATCAGATGCACCCGGTATCCACGATCGGCCCAGGCAGCAATGCGTTCCTGCATCGATTCCCCATTGCCGTACACCATGACGAAGTCAGTCTGCAAATCATAGGCGGGACCGTAGGGGCTTCCCTCCTGGAAGCCCGTTCGTTCCTCTACCCGAGAGTTCTGAATCAAGCTGATCAGTCCCCTTCCGGTTTAATCAAATTGAACGCGAATCGTCTTGATTTCAAACGGAGTAAACCTCAAAGGCAGCTCCTTCACCTGCTCGGCCAGCAAAGCCGTTGGTTCTTCCAGCAAATTCGCCTCTTCAACTGTCCGGCAATTTAGACCGAAGCGCAGGGTGCCTTCGCTGTCTGCACCAGACGTTTCATACAGCCGCAAAATCAAATGATCGCTATCTTCTGCCTTCTTCACCGCTTCCAGCATCACATGGGAATGATCTATCCCTACCAGCGCAAAGGATTCTGATGGAGTAGTCGCTTGAGGGATAGAGGAGGCCTTCCCCTCTGCAGGAGCGATCGATTCAACGATAGAAATCGGCACGTTGAGTTCGTACCCCTTGCGATATACCCCGGCTTGAATAAAGTCATGTTGGTGCGGGTACAAAGCATAGGTGAAGCAGTGCCCCTCCGCCTGATCGGCGACCGGGTCGGGATAACTCGGGCTACGCAGCAGATTGAGATCCAGAATGCCATCCTCTGCGCTATGGCCATATTTGCTGTCATTTAACAGCGCCACCCCATAATCCGGTTGTGATAGATCAATATAGTGGTGGGCACAAATCTCGTCCCGTGCAAATTCAATAGCATTGTTGCGGGTCGTAGGGCGCTTCAACACCCCGAACTGAATCTCGCAATTCACCTGGTCGCTGACCACGTTAAGTGGAAAAGCTACCCGCAGCATTTTACCGGACTCCCGCCAATCGACCTCCGTCTCGAACCGTAGCAGTTTCTCATCCGCGAGCAAGCGGATGGTCTGCTTAAGTACAGACTCCCCGAATCGGTACTCCTGCTCAACTACAGCTTGCGGCCCGGCAACATAGGCACGGTGGTTCGCCAGCTTCATCTTGCCAGCAACCGTGTCACGATAATCACGTGGGAAGTCCCAGGCATCGCCATCATCATGGTATACCGTAAATACGTTAGCTTGAGCTCCAGTCCGAATCGCCTCCCGCCCTACAGCCTTATCAAGCAGCGAAAGAATGCTGCCGTCTTCAGCAAAGCGAACGGCCAGCCGCTCATTCTCCAGCTTGAGGTCTTCGGCGATCAGCGTCGCTGGCGATACTTCATCAGGTTGAACCGCTTCCTCCAGCTTAGCCCAGCTCATAGCTGGCACCTTCACCAAACGCAGGCCATCCTTCGTATCCACCCACTCCCGACGCTCCCAAGGCAACGAGTTGAATAGCACTGATTCTCCTGACTGAATGCCATGACTTCCAGCCACCCGCCCGTAAGCTTCGGTCGCCAGCGCTTGCACTTCAGGAAGAAGCTTGCCATAACGTTCTAGTGATTCATCATATACCCTCGTAATCGACGAGCCTGGCAGAATATCATGGAATTGATACAACAGCATTTCCTTCCAGATTTCCTCCAAGCGCTCGGCAGGATAATCCGGCGCCTTCTGATCCAGAGCCCATTGCAACGATGCGGCAAATTCCAACTCACGTAACGCCTTCTCCAGCTTGCGGTTATACCATTTATTACGTGCTTGGGTGGTCAGTGTCCCTTGGTGTTTCTCCAAATAGAGTTCTCCACGATACGTATGAAAGCGATCGCTCTCCTGCTCCAATCGTTCAAAGAACGTAATAGATGGCTCCTGAACCACCGGAGGTAACCCAAGCAGGTTACGTTCCCGCTCTACCCGCTCCAGATGTTCTTCCCCTGGACCTCCGCCGCCATCGCCAATGCCAAATAACATTAAGGCATGCTCGGATACGTTACGGTCCAGATAACTCTGCTCAATCTTGGTCAGCGACCTTGGCGCTCCCGGACTATTATACGTATCCTCCGGTGGCAAATGGGTTAACACCTTGGTTCCATCTATGCCTTCCCAGAAGAAGCTATGATGAGGATGCGTATTGTAGACACTCCAACTCAGCTTCTGCGTCATCATGTAGTCGACACCGGATTTCTTGAGAAGCTGTGGCAAGCTACCCGTATACCCGAAGACATCCGGTAGCCATAACACCTTCATGTCCTTGCCGAATTCCTCACGGAAGAATCGCTTCCCGTACAGGATTTGCCGAACCAGTGCTTCCCCGCCGGATATATTTGTGTCCGGCTCCACCCACATCGCGCCTTGCGCCTCCCAGCGGCCTTCCTGGATACGCTCCTTCACCTCGGCATAAAGCTGAGGATAGCGCTCCTTCATCCACTGATAGAGTTGTGGTTGGCTCATACCAAATACATAATCGGGATACTTCTCCATGTTGCGTAAGGCAGTAGAGAAGGTGCGTGCTCCCTTGCGAATCGTCTCCCGAATTGGCCATAACCAAGCCAGGTCAATATGAGCGTGACCGATGGCACTAACCGTCAGCACAGGGTCACCGCCTTGCTTGCTCAATACGGGGACCAACCTTTGCTTCGCCCGATGAACGTTCTCCTCGCTGACCTCGGCGAGTATATTAGCCGCCTCATAGACTGCTTGCAGTACCTGTGCCTTTCGGGCGCTAGATTCCGGTAACTGCTCACCAAGTTCAATCAATACTTCAAGATCGTAGTATAACTGCCTCGCCTCTTCATGACATATCGCAATGGATGCTTCCTTGAGCGTCCCGCTGCGGTAGCGTCCGAACAGATCGTTACAACCGGCATCTCCCCACAGATCGATAACTTCACCGCCCTTGGCGGCCAGGCTCACATCAACTACACGTTTGCCAGGCCGTCCCAGGCTAAAATCAAATTCAGAATTAATATTTGTCAGTCCCTGACGCGGGCTGCCGCCTTCATCCACAAGACACAGTTCTCCGCTGACGTCGATCAACAGCACCACCTTGTTACCTGCTGCCGATGACGGCACAGTGCCTTGAAAATGGAACCAAGCGCATTCCCAAAGTTCGCCCCATTTGCTTCCGGGCTGCAGTTCAAGATAGCTGCCGTCCGTTCTCTCCGCAAAGGACACGGGTTCTTTGGTCACCCATGCGCGAACCTCCAGTTCCGACACTGGCCGATACATATATTCTTGCAGTTTGGCTAGCCGTCCCTTCGCCTTTTGGATCATAATCTGGTTTGTTTCATAAGGCATGCTGCATCACTCTTTCAATAATAGTTTACTTCGTTCTGACCTCCGCCTTCTTCTGCGCATCGTCTAGAATCGACTTAACATCCTCGTTCGTCATCAGCGATTTGGTCACCGCATCACCAAACATCTGCCAAATTTTTGAGTCTTCTTTCGCAAATGTCGGCAGCCCTTGCACGTTACCGGACATAGCCAGATAGTGTTGGTACATCTCCGGATGTGCTGCCTTGTAATCTTCCGATTCGGCAATGGATTTCAATACAGGCGAACGTGCACCGGTATCTGCAATAAGCTGTTGAATCTCCTCGCTATACATAACGCGAATATATTCGAACGCGGCTTCTTTGTTCTTGGCATCCTTCGGAACGGAGTGGAAAGCAGCACCAATCGTAATATTGCCCGGCTGACCGTCTGAGGATAATGGAATCTGAGCCATGCCATAATCGATATCAAGATGAGCGCTTTCTCCTGCCCGCCAAGGTCCGTCAATCAAATAGGCAATTTGACCTTTCTTAAAGGCATCAAAATAGGCACCTTCATTGGTATTCGCCATCAAGCCCGGAGGGTGATTCTTGTTCAATTCTTTCAGGAACTGGACCGTCTCCACGTTGGCGTCAGAGTTAAATATCGGTTGTCCTTGATCATCGGCAAACCCGCCGCCGTTAATGACCAGAAGCGTACCGTACCGCAGGTATCCCCCCGCATTAGGTCCAGCATAGACCCCACCACCGTAAAACTTCCCGGCGCCTGCTTCTGTGACCTTGGTGACATTGCTCAACAATTCATCCCAGGTGGCTGGTGCTTTGTCCGGATCAAGGCCTGCTTGCTTCACGAGATCCTTGTTCCAGAACAAGCTGCTCACACCTGGCTGTGAGGCAAAACCATAAATTTTACCATCATATTCCATAGGACTCCATGCAGCCGGAGCCACTTTATCGCGAATATCCTGGGCTAAATCATCGGGAAACGGTTCAAGCAAACCCTGCTGTGCAAACCCTGGCATCTGGGTTTCCCCCACAATAATGTCAGGAATATTCTGTGCCAGGAAGCCAGCGGTCTGTTTCTGAATCAGTTGTTCTCCCCAGCCCCAGTCTTCTGTCTTCACCGAAATCCCTTTACTACCCAGACGATCATGAATGATGGATTGGTATAGGTAAGGGAATACTGCCCCTTTTGCAGTCTGGCCGGGAGTGTAGTTGAAATCCTCTTCCACGACACGCGGCTCTTGCGTTTCATCAGCAATCGTAGCCTGCTTCTTCTTCTCCAACAAACCCTCAAGCGCTCCAACGCCTACTGCTACAGCGCCTTCATTTAACACCGTAATGGTTGTAACTTGACCTGCTCCATCATTATTTGGGGATGAATTGCCACCCGTTGCATTTCCGGAGCCACTGCCCCCCGCATTACCCCCTGACGAACAAGCGGCAAGCCCTGCCATTAGCACAAGTGAAAGAAGCATAAACGATACTTTCTTGAACATACTTGAACCCCTCCATTTTCAAAGCTAATTTTTTATATGATGAACTATCCTTTGATCCCCGTATTCGCCAAGCCCTGAACAATATATTTCTGGAAGAAGGCAAAAATCAGCAGTGCGGGAACGGTAATGCCAAGACTTAACGTGATGATCATTGGATAGTTAATCACAGCACCGGGACTTGCGCCGACGGAGGACAACCTTGTAATTGCCGCCGGAAGCGTTTGCAAATGATCGCTAGTGGTATAGAAGAACGGCGTAATAAAGTCATTCCATGTACCCAGCGCGGTGGTAATGGCAATGAATGCCATGATCGGAAGCTGTAACGGGAAGAGAATTTGGAAAATCAATCGGAACGTACCCGCTCCATCCACCGTGGCCGCTTCATCGATCTCTAGCGGAACCTTCTCTAGCGACTGCTTGACCAGAAAGGTCCCCATAATATTAATGCTAGGTCCGCCTAGCAGGTACACCCACCAAGAGTTCAAAATCCCTGTTCCTCCGGTGAATATGTCGTTGCCTCCGGCAAACGGGAAGCGGGCAAATTCCAGATAAGTCGGAATGATAGCCAGTGTACCGGGAATCATCTGAGTAGCCAGTAAGATGAGGAACAAGGTATCCCGGCCTTTGAAATGCAAACGGGCAAATACGTACCCCGCCAAGAAGGAGGTCAAGATCGCCCAGACCGTATTGTAGGATGTGCGAATTAACGAGTTCTTGAAATACGTTGCCACTGCGGCATCCGTTGAACCCACAATCAAGGCCTTGAAGTTCTCCAGCGTTGGGGCCTTCGGAATCGGAAGGATGCCCAGTACCGTAGAGCTGAACTCCGTCTTAGTGAAAAAACCGGCAAAGATCATAAAAATTAAGGGATACAGCAAAATAAGTCCGACGCCAAGCAAGATGATATGCCCCAATAAATGAACGGGCTTGAACTGTCTCTTAAACCTCACGCTTAGTGCTTCGGCCATGCCCGTTTCCCCCCTTTGCAGCCGGTTTGATCGGCTTGATCGGTATGGTCGTCCGTCGATCTGACTTGGTAGACCAGTTGTAGTACATGACGGTAACGGTAATAATGATCAACGCCATAATCAGGGATGAAGCACCCGCCATGCCTAGGTTGAAGTCCCAGAACCCGTCACGATAGATGCGGAATACCAGCACCTCGGTCTGACCATAAGGTCCGCCGTTGGTGATAAACAACACCTGTTCATAAATCTGAATTGCCGCAATCAGGTTGGTGATAACAATATAAGTTGCAATTGGCTTGAGCCCTGGCATCGTCACGTAACGTAGCTTATCCCAGCGCCCTGCCCCGTCAATTTCCGCAGCTTCATATAAGGTGAGGTCTACCGATTGCAGACCCGCCAGCCAGATCAGCGCCGCTCCGCCCACGCCCTTCCAGACGGAATAAACCACGATCCAGAAAATTCCCCAGCCCACTGAATACTGCCATACAATAGGGTCCTTGCCCATAGACTTGAGGATATTGTTGATGACTCCATTATTGGAATCAAGGAAGATGTTGAAGACTTGTGTTGTGGCTACGGTCGCCGTTACAGCGGGTATGTACCAGATGGAACGGTAGAAGCCCTTGCCGAACAGTGGCATGTTCATAAGTAAAGCCGCTCCGAAACCGGCACTTAACGTAATGACAGTCACCAGACCGCCCAGCCAGATTGATCTCCACAACGCATCCGTATAAACCGGGTTATTGAAGAAGCTGATAAAATTGTCGAACCAGATAAACTTGGGCGTGTCGGCCAAGCCTACCCATTGAAAGAAGCCAAGCACAAATCCGAACATGGTAGGAAATCCTGAAACCAGTAACCAAAAGAAAAACATCGGTACCAGGATAACGGTGGCGATCCATGCGTCCTTATGCCTTCCAAAAGCTTGCTTCAGCGTTTGTCTTCCTCCCTGTGCTACCGTTTTTCCCATAACACCAGCAACCCCCCTTACAAAGTTCCGCCTTCCATCAATGACAGGTGGTATCTGAAATACATTTGCATTATTAAATATATTGCAATATATCATTTATGTCAAGATATTAGATATATCATTTATTGCTAATTTATTACAAAAAAGGACACCCGCTTATGGAGCAAGCGGGTGCCTGTAGTCCTGAACAGTCTGAGAAGTCTGGGGGAACTCATGGGTGGAATGGCCCTGTAGACTGACTTTCGATCAGCTTGGGCTCCAGAATGACCTTCGTATATCCCGGTTCCCGGATATCGGATTGTTGGAAAATTTGCAGCAAAATATTTGCTGCTGCCTCTCCCATTTCGAGCTCCGATTGTGAAATATGCGAAAAATAACCCCATTCATGCAGACCAGGTGATGGATCGTCAAAGGTAAGGATGGAGACGTCCTCTGGCACTCTCAGACCAAGCTCCTTGCAGATCGAATAGATATGCAAACCCAATCTGCCATTCAGAGTAATATAAGCCGAGGCAATTCGATTCTTGATGAAACGGTACAAGGGATGACTGCTGTCCAGACTGCTGTAATCCACATTGAAGTCGGTAAGGATCAACGCCGGATTAATCATGGCTTCCTTCTGCTTCAACGCCTCCATATACCCGTTAATCCGATCTTCTACCGTAATGGTCGGTAGCCGCGCATCCGAGCAGATAGCAATGTCTCGATGCCCTAGCCCCCATAGGTAATCTACGGCCAATTGTCCCCCAATCATGCCATCGCTGCGGGCAACATTGGTCGCCACCCCCGGCAAATAACGGTCGATGAGCACGAAGGGATATCCACGGAGCTTGAGAGACAAGATCTCCTCGTTGTAAGTCTCTGCATCCGAGGGGAAAATGATTAATCCCGCCGCTCCCTGGCGAATCAGTTCATTAATGGCCTCCTTCTCGCGGTCGATGGAATTGTAGGTAAGAACTATCTGCAAGCTGTAAGGACTATGCTCAAGAACATTGTTGATCCCTTGCAGGAGCCGAATGGCGAAGTAGTCCACCAGCAACGGTATCACCAGTCCGATGATCGTCTTCTTGTTGCTTGAAGCATCCAGTGACTCTCTTACCAGAGGTAGGGTGTCTACGCCTCCGGCCGAGTTGTATTGTGCCGCTTCTCCGTCCCGGCGGATTCGTAGCCCGCCTCCCCCTTGTCCCATCGTACCTTGGCCTTGGCGCAGCAATTCCCCGATCCGTTCACTGACGAAGCTGCCCCTACCAGGAATCCGGTAAATCCAGCCATCCTTCGCCAATTGCATCAGTGCATTAGCCACCGTAATCCGGCTCACGTCAAACTGTTCCATCAGAATCTTCTCCGAAGGAATCTTGTCGTTCTCCTTCAGGTCGCCCTCAAGTATCAAGTTCTTGAAATGCTGCTGAATTTGCATGTATAACGGTTGTCGCTCGTTCTGCATCTTACAGTTCTCCTATCTTTTCTCTCAATACATCTAAGTTATATCATTTATGTCATTTCGTCAATCTGGCAAAATATTGTTCGCTTACTTGACACTAAGTATTGGATATATTAAACATATTATACAGGTGTTATCGTTTGTTCCTGTTGCAGACAATCGGCAAGAAGGAGGAATAGAGGTGTTCGCGGCCTACGGGAGAACCTCAAACGGTAGCTTCTGATGATGAGGATACGAGGTGAACGAGCTTGATACGAAAGCTTACGATGGCAAGTTTCATTTTGTTATGCGCGTTGTCCTTAACCCTTGGCACCACCTCTGCAACTGCACAATCCTCGAGTTCTGACAAATGGAAAGAAACGATTAACTGGCCTAAATCGCAAGCGCTTCCAAATTTCGCAAAGGTAAAAAGGCTGGACGTCGCCGATGTGCTTGAGGCACCCGGCGATACCCGTCTGTTATTGGCTACGCTGCAAGGAATCGTGAACCGTACGGAGCCCCGCATCTATCTGCTGGAGAGCGAAGAAGAAGGCAAGCTGACCTGGCTAGGTGATCTTCAGGTACCCTATACCGTACATGATGATATTTGGAATCTTGTTAAGAAATACAAGCATGAAGTAAAAGGCATCATTATTTACGATCCGGAGGTTCCGGATTCCATTAACGTAGCCACAACGCTGGCCGGGCTCAAAAACGCTGTAGTAGCAAGTCCCGAGCTAGCTGTCAAGCTCAAGGCTTCTCCCTACAAGCTCAGAGTGCTTGAGGATCTGCGTGGGCGATTTGAGGATCGAATGGATGCGTACACCTGGCAATATGAGCATCTGTGGAAGCAGACCACCCAGCGTATGCTGGTCGGCCTGAGCCCGGATGCTCCAATCGCCATTCCGCCAGGATTGCCTGACTCGTTCGAAGTTATTGCGGAAGAGACTGAGCAAGTTCGTGATGGTGGTAATAAGGACACCTATGACCTGAACCTCACCCCATTCCTCGGCAAGGATGCTGTATTCTTACGCTTTGACGATGCATTCAGCCAAGACGGCTGGGGTTCGGCTGTTCATCAGGTCGTCGTAAAGGCAGATGGCAAGATCATCGCTGACTTCATCGCAGGTACGCCCGAAGAAGAGAATTTCCTGTACGACCGCCAGCAATCTCAAGTGTCGGCCGGAGACGGCGGGCATCGCTTCGCGGATAACGGGCGTTACTTCGTGTACCGGTTCGATGCTCCCCAAGGAACCCAGGAGTTGACCGCTTCCGTTACAATGTGGAACCAATACAAGGTATCTGCCGGCAATATTCCGCCTCTATCCTCGGAGAAGAAGGAGCCATATGGCTACCTGCGCGACTATGCCGTAGCCAACAAGGCGATGGTATTTTGGCTGGAGGTGAACGATCCAGAGCAGCGGGCGTTGTTTGAGCAAATTCTGAGCGACGTCAAGCCAGGTACGCCTTATCTGGGCTGGTTCAGCAACGATGTCGCAGGGGAATTCAGTTCGGTTGAGGTGGCCTCCAATCATAGCGTATATGTGCTGGCCGCCGACTGGTTCAGCAACCTGACCGTCTTCTCCGGCACGGAGTCCAAGCCCTTCAAGCTCAAGACTCCACCCGCACCCAAGCTCGACAATAAAATTTATGTGACCTACACTTTCAGCGAAGGTGATAACTTCCAGTACAACCAGCACAAGATGCGTAATCTGTGGGATGACCCAGCCCGCGGAGAAATTCCGCTGAACTGGACCTCCAGCCCCCTGCTATACGATGCTGCTCCGGCCATACTGAATTACTATCAGCAGTCGAGTACCACGAACGATCTGATTATTGCCGGGCCATCGGGTGTCGGTTACTTCTACCCGGAAGCCTGGCCGCCATCAACATTCGATAATTACTTGAAGCAAAGCTATAAATATATGCAAAAGACAAAAATGCCCCTGACCTATGTCCTTAACCGCATCGATGGCGAGAACTTGCCGTTAGGCACTTCCTACGCCAAGGCCTACGAACGGTATTATAAGTCACCGGGGTTATTCCTGAGCTGGGAGGACCGTTATGGCGTGGAGATTGTAAACGGTTCGCTCCCGGTCTCGACAATTCAGGGAATCAGTACGATCCAAGACGGCTTGCGCATTCTGGAAGAAGCCAAGGCCAGCTGGGACGGCAAATCCCCCTTATTCGTCTCTCTGGGATTGCTGGCCTGGAGCCTGACTCCATCGGATATGGTGCAATTAACCGGGCAGTTGGGGCCGGAATACGAGATCGTCCGCGGTGACCATTACTTCTCACTGATTCGCCAAGCTTACAAGCTTCCGGTAAAGCCTTATGTGCTGGAGACAGCCGATAGCGCAATAGACAGCTTCGAGGAAACCGACTAACGGATCTTGATCATCGCGCCCTTTCGTGTTCTCTGAACGAGGACAGGAAAGGGCTTATTTTTTGGAAGAACCGTAATCCGTAATGGTGAACTTTACATCAAAGGTAACAGGGGTCTGGCTAAATACCCCATCCCAGCGGTCCTTAACCTGCTTCCAATAGTGAGGATGATCTACGCTGAGCTGCTTGCCAAATCCCGACACATCTACCTTGTATTTCGTCTGCAGCTTCTCCAGCAAACTCTCAAGCATATGGAGCAAGGTTTCTTCAAACACTTTCTCCGCCCGGTTCAGAAATTCTGCCTTGGACGGGTCCTCCTCCACATCCCAGTTCTCTATAAGCCGTCCTTCGGATTCAATATTGACCTGAAATGAAAGTTGATCCCCATCCAACCTGGGAATAATCTTGCTCTTCATCCCCTCCACCTCATACGTCATCGGCTCATCGTGCCAGTCATAGCTCTTGACGACTCCTCCCTGGATATCCCCCCTGATCCAGGCGATGCTCTGTACATCCGTCTGATCCAGCGATCCTATATATCTGCCGGTGTCTCCCTTGATGATTCCCGCACCGGAGAACTCGGCCTCCCCTCCGCTTGTCGCCACTTCCTGCAGAATGAAGCTCTGCTTGGAGCCAATCAAGCTATCCAATCGGGTCAAGTTGACTCCGCGCATAATTTTCCCCGTCCGAAAATGTCCCCGTGGCATCGCCTGTAGCTTGAACGCAGGAATCTCCCCTGAATGTCCTGCTACCAGCGTATCGCGGGCCAGACCACGGCTTAATAACGTGATGCAACTTGGACGTATATCGTTGTCCCGCAGGACAAAGTCCATTAGTTTATCGATGCTTTGCTTCTGTATCAGCTCAGTGGAAATAATGATTACCTTGAGATGATGACCAATGACGGCCCGTTCACGTCGCAACGAATACTGCCGCATCACCTGAAGCAAGGAATCTCCCGTTTCGGATTCGTTCAGGAACCCATCGCCTTTGCCGGCTCCCTTCTCATGTTGATTGTTGCTGCCTGTTTTTACGGGGACAATCTGTACGGTGGCTGTAATTAAATTGCGCTTGGGGTAGCCTTGTCCTTGCTTGTCCAGCTTCTCTTCCGTAGGAGTAGGCTTGCCATCGTCCAAAGCCAACCCGATGTACATGCTTAAGTCTTCGATTTCTTTGCTGCTCCAGCAGCCCGTTTGAGTGACCATTAATCCAACCACAAGCAGCAGAATCAGCGTCCGGTAATTATGCATGTTTCTTGAGTCCTTTCTTCCGAATGAGGTAAACGAGGGACAAGGGCACCGTGACAAGAGCGAACAAAATGATGCTCATATACCCGATCGTTCCGCCCAGCGCAAATAAGTCGTTCATCGTTTTCGGGATAAGTGCAGCTATGAACAGAACCGGCATCAACGCAAACAGAACCAGCGGGAATTTGATGCCAAAGGTTTTTGATAAGCCTAACGAGGTGACGAAGAACTGACTGCAAAAATTACAAAACATCTGCATCATCCATATGACCAGGAACGGAAATTCAAATCGTTCGAAGAATAATCCGGTAATCTCGAAGCTGCGTAATAAGTCCAGTGTTGGCCAGGTGCTGCGAAGCACGGCAGTAACGGACATCCCTCCAAGCACAATCATCGTGGCGAATACATACAAAATGATCGGGATACCCGTTCCAAGCAGCATCGTCTTGACCGCCTTCTCCGGGTGCTGCATATGACCCACCAGAACCATGACAATCTCAAAGCCGGTATAAATGAGAATGGACGATTTCAGTCCATGGAGGACGGGAGGCAAGCCTTCGCCAAGGAACGGACGCAAATGGTCAAGCTCGAACAACCTCATACTGAGAAGAAAGCTGAGCAGCAATATCAAAATGCTTATAGGGAAAATAATTTGAAACAACCGGGCAATACAGTTGATGCCACCTGATGCCAAATAGGCCCCCGTCCAGATAAACGGGATGATAACCGCCCAAACGGGCGTCCCTTCAAGCAAATAGAAGACGTTAACCTCCGCCAAAATACGAATCTCAAAACCCGCGATAACCAGAAAATAAATGACCATAAGCAAGGACATCATGCTGCCAGGAATTTTCCCCACAAGGGTCCGGGCATATTCAAAGATCGTCTTGCCCGGAAATTGCTGGCTCAGCTTGGTCATCACCCATACGACCAGCAATATCACAACGCCCCCCAGCAGCACGGATAACCAGGCATCCGGTGTCTTCACCTTCTCCGTGATATCCCGCGGCATCGTGAGAATACCCGCCCCGAGTATGCTATCAGTCAGAAATATTACTGCTTGTGATGTTGTGATTTTATCATCGGAACGTGTGAACACGGCAACCTCCTGGTGTACGTCATTAGAAGTGGGGGAAACCAGTTGCCGGAGAGTCAGGCTTTGCGGCGCTTGCGTTCCGTCTTCATCATCTCCGGCCGGAGCTTCATCAAGGTAAGCGGAGCACGAACGAACAAATCCTTCCAATCATGCAGGCGGATGGGGGATATAGGGGTGACGTAAGGTACACCAAAGCTCTTGAGCTTGGTAAGATGGCTGCAAATCAGCAGGAAGAACAAGATCGTTCCTAATATCCCCAACGCAGCGGCGAAGAACATTCCAACAAAACGCAGCATACGTAAAGTGATTCCAGCGCTATACATCGGAATCGAGAAGGAGGCAATGGCGGTCACTGAGACAACAATGACCAGAAACGGGCTGACAATCCCGGCCTGTACAGCCGCCTCCCCGATGATTAATCCTCCAACGATTCCCATCGCCGAGCCAATCGGCTTCGGCAGACGCACTCCGGCTTCGCGCAAAATCTCAATCGATACTTCCAGCACCAAAATCTCGATTAGCGAAGGGAAGGGAACCCGCTCGCGGGTCTCAATAATGGTAATAGCAAGCTCGGTGGGAATCAAACCTGGATGGAAGGAGATAAAGGAAATGTACAGTGATGGAATCATCAGTGACATAAAGGCGGCAAAAAAGCGCAGCATACGCAGCAGGGAGCCGGCCATCCATCGTTCATAGTAATCTTCGGGCGACTGCAGCAGCATGCTGAAGGTTACGGGAACGATAAGTGCAAACGGTGTTCCGTCCAGAAGCAAGGCCACCCGGCCAGCCATCAGTGCATTAATGACCCGGTCCGGTCGCTCCGTGTTCTGGGCCTGCTGGAAGGGACTCAGAATATCGTCTTCGATCAGTTGCTCCACATAACCGGATTCGGCGATAAAGTCCAAGTCGATCTTGGCGACTCGTTTCTCAACCTCTTGCAACAGATCAGGGTTCACAATGGTTTTCATATACACGACAGCCAAATCCCGTTTCAGTGTATTGCCCACCGTATATTTCTTGATTTCCATCAGCTCCGTGCGCCCCTGACGCCGCAGCATGGAAGTATTCTCACTGAGCGCTTCTGTAAATCCCAATCTCGGCCCGCGTAGCAGCGCTTCCGAGGTAGGCTCGGTAATAGACCTCGTCTTCCCACGGGGCTTACCAACCAATAATGCTGTAGGCATGCCCTCAATAAGCAGACCAGCGTATCCAGTCAGGACCATCTCATGCAAATCATGTGTCTCCTGCACTTCTTCCATCTCAACCACCGGCAACATATATTTCCGCAAATAATCAGCCAGCTTGTCTGCGGTAGGAAGCGTGGAATCCATCTCTGGTGCAAAATTGTCCTTACCCATGAGCACCTGCATGACCTGGGTATCAATCAGTTGGTCCTCCTGCATGCCATCAATATAGATCAGGGCTGCTCGTATATTGAACCCTGCCATGATGTATTCCCGAAAATGCAAATCGTCGTTGCTGCCTATGGCATGCTTGATCGAATTCAGATCCGCATCATAGTCACCCGTCAGCGGTGAATTGGATTCCTCCGGGACTGCCGACAGCTTCTCGGAAGAGCCACCGCCATTCGTCACTACCGAACGGAACCAGCGATGCACAAAATAGAGGATGACAGGTATAAGCAGCGTGGCTCCCGCCTGCACAAAGACCGGCCAATCCGGGATATAAGAAACGATGTTTGACCACCACACATGAACCATTCCCCTACGCGAATTGTTCTCTCTAATCTCCCCCGAACCACGCCATTCTATGAGCATCATGGACTCTTAATTTCATAGTGCAACAAAAAAACAGGGAACCGAAGCAGCCTCGCTGTTTCTATTCCCTGCCTATAACTTAAACTTGCTATTCTATAATTTGAACTTGCTACTTGGCTATAAACGGTTGTTTGTTGGAAGCACTTAAGCCTCCAGGGGCAAGGCAACCCAATGTCCCTTACTCACCTCTACTAATTGCGAGTTCTCCACATGGTATCTGTCTTCCTCCCAATGCCCCTCCGCGGGCTCCCTCTTCTTCCGGGATTCAATCTTCGGATCGGGTACAGGAATGGCATCCAGCAATGACTTAGTATAAGCGTGCTGTGGATTCGCATACAATTCCTCACTCTCGGCCAGCTCTACGATTTTGCCCATATACATAACCGCAACCCGGTCGCTGATTCGCTTGACCATGGACAGATCATGCGCAATGAACAAGTAGGTCAGTCCCAGTCGCTGCTGCAAATCCTCCAGTAAGCCAACGACCTGGGATTGAATAGAGACATCAAGCGCAGAGAGCGGCTCGTCACATACGATAAATTTTGGATCTACCGCCAGTGCCCGGGCAATACCGATACGCTGCCGCTGACCTCCGGAGAATTCATGAGGATAGCGCTCGGCAAACACCGGATCCAGCCCCACCAGATCCAGTAGTTCTTCGATTCGCTTCTTGCGCTCTGCACGGCTTCCTGCCAAGCGATGTACATCCAGTGCCTCACCGATAATATCAGCGATCTTAAGACGAGGGCTGAGCGAAGCGTAAGGGTCTTGGAATATCATCTGCATATAGCGGCGCATGGTCTTCATTTCCTTGGAAGACAGGTGATTTACGGGCATGCCCTGGTACAGCACCTCTCCTCCCGTAGGCTGATGCAGACGTAATATCGCCCTTCCGGTCGTCGACTTCCCACTGCCTGATTCGCCAACGACCCCTAGCGTCTCACCTTCGTGAATGTGGAAGCTAATGTCATTGACTGCCTTCAGCACCCTTCCCTTACCCAAATCAAAGTATTGCTTCAATGCTTTGACCTCAATGAGCGGCTTGACCGCTGAACCGCTTAGAATAGTCGCCGCTGGCTTCGGCACCTTCTGCTCATCCAGACGAGGCAACGAATTCAACAACTTCAATGTATAAGGATGACGGGCATGGTCAAAGATTTCTTCGGTGGTTCCTCGCTCCACGATTTCCCCATCCTTCATGACCAGTACGCGGTCGCACATCCCGGCAACAACACCCAAATCATGTGTGATGAGAATAATAGATGTGCCAAAACGCTCCTGCATGCTCTTCATCAAGCTCAAAATTTGCGCCTGAATCGTCACGTCCAGCGCGGTCGTCGGTTCATCGGCAATCAGGAGAGCCGGACGGCAAGCCAGGGCAATGGCAATCATGACCCGCTGCCGCATTCCTCCGGAGAATTCATGCGGGTATTGATGATAACGCAGTTCGGCATGTCTGATACCAACCAGCTTGAGCATCTCCAGCGCCTGCTCTTTGGCTTCCTGGCGGGATACCTTCAAATGCTTGATCAAACTTTCGGAGATTTGCTCTCCAATCTTCATCGTAGGGTTAAGCGAGGTCATCGGATCTTGAAAAATCATGCCGATATCCTTCCCCCGAATGCCCTCCATCTGCTTCTCGCTATATTCCGCCAGGTTGGTTCCGGCAAACCAAATCTCCCCGCCGTTGATATAAGCAGGTGGCGAGGGTAACAATCTCATAATGGAGCGAGCGGTCACACTCTTACCACTGCCTGATTCTCCAACAATCCCCAGCGTTTCCCCTTTTCTAACCTCAAAGCTGACATCGCGTACGGCGGCAACCTCACGGTCCCGTGCCTCAAAAGAAACGGACAAATGGCTCACTTGCAATATAGACTCCATACCGGCAACACCTTTCAGAGGTTGTTCAAAAAGTCGTCCTGTAAACCCGACTTTTTGAACTCGCATCTTAGTATAAAAAAAATCATCATTGACATAAAAAATATCCTCCAATAATATATACTATATCTATCGGAATAATGCAATTTATAGAGAGAGAAGGGAGGTCAGGCACTGATGAAACCTGCAGCCACCTACGCGAAAATGTTTGCAGATCCATCCTATAAATATTTCTTGCTCCTCCTTGGAGCCCCGGTCAATCTTGTTGCTCTGGTCGTCTATTGGGCTCAACGGAGAAAGGATGCTTATCGTGTTCTATTCACCGAGACTCACGCAGCGCTCCTGGAATCCGATGGCAAGCTCAAGGTAGAGGCCGAAACGCTGGAGCAACTCCGATGTAAGATGAGCTTTTTCGGGGAGACTCTATCCCCGGAGAAGCTCAGGCGGCAAGCGGAGAGAGTAACCGCAGATAAACTCCGGCAGCAAGCTGTCATAGAGACGGAGCGCAAGCTGGAGCTCCGCGGGGTATCCGAAAGCAGCTACGTGAGTGTTGTCCAGAACCTGCTTGCTCGCCCGATTTTTTTTGGCTTTTCACTGATTGCCGGAATACTGATGTATGCCTTGATGCTGGTATATAGCAATCCTTATGTGAAGTACATCTTCGAGCGCATCGTCATGAGCTTGTTCGTTATTCTTGGCGTTTCGGTGCTGGTCTTTACCATCCTGTACTTGTCACCGATGAACCCGGCCGCCAACATTTTGGGAGAGACGGCCACGGACGAGCAAATTGCCCAGTTCAACAAGATTTACGGGTTGGATCAATCCTACCTGGTCCAGTTATGGAACAACATCAAAGGCATCCTTACCTTCGATTTGGGTAAATCCTTTGCCGGGAACGAGCAAGTAACAGCAACGATCGCCCGAAAGTTCCCGATTACACTGACGTTAACCGTCATATCGCTGGCGATGTCTGTGCTGATTGCCATTCCGATCGGCATCCTGTCTGCCATGAAGCGAAATTCATTCTGGGATTATTCATTTATGTTCATCGCACTGATTGGCTTGTCCATTCCGAGCTTCTGGCAAGGTCTGATCTTTATTCTGAATTTCTCGATCAAGTTACACTGGCTTCCGGCCACCTATAACCCGCAAAATGCCCTGTCGCTCATCATGCCTACCGTGGTGCTGGGAACCGGACTGACGGCTGCGGTAGCAAGGATGACCCGCTCTTCCACACTGGAGGTCATTCTGGAGGATTACATGGTAACCGCCAAGGCCAAGGGATTGAACCAGCGGCAAATTCTGTTCAGGCACGCAATTCGCAACGCCATCATTCCGATTATCACCGTCATTGGTTTGCAATTTGGCGCCATGCTAGGTGGCTCGGCAGTCACGGAGAAGGTATTTAACATCAGTGGGATCGGAAGCTACATCGTAGACAAACAATTTATTCCCGATATTCCCAGCATTCTTGGCGGGGTTGTCTACACCGCAATTACGATTTCATTGATCAATGTCATCATCGACGTCCTGTACGCCTTCTTCGATCCGCGTATCCGGACCAAGATGAAACATTACTAGAGCAGGTGCAATTATGGCTAAATTAACGCTTAAATCTTCTTTGGAATATAGCGAGGCAACATTCTCGTGGATTGTGACAGCGGGAATTGCAGTAATTCTGCTGCTCAGCAGCTACGATCTGTGGACTCAAGCGGTAAGGCCTTATGTGCTGGTCATCGCGCTGGTCTATCTTCTGTTCGCTCTGTTGCAGCTTGGGCTCGCTTGGCTAATTCGCAACGATATCGCACGGTGGGGGGCTATTCGAAGCTCCACACGAGCGTTGGGTTATATCCAGTTGTTAAGTCTGTTTAGTGGCAATCTGTTTATCACTGCCTCAGCGTTGCATCTGATCAAGAGGGACAGAAATACGGAATATACGCTGGCGGTTTATACCTTGCTGACAGGTTTGTTCGTCATCGCCATCTCTGCACTTAATCTGTTCAAGCCGTATGTCGCCGACACATTTTTGCCGACCCTATCCTTCTTGCTGATCACAACAGTGTTCCATCTCATTACCTTGCTGCTGGTTGCCAGGTATATGAAGGGGAGAATAACAGCTCCATGGCTCAGTCTGGTTGCGATTATCCTTATTATGACTTCAGTAACGGGGAACCTCTTCGCCCTGCTGCTTGGCATTAATCTGCTGATCAAGATTCGTCACAACGGGAAGCCCGCCACGGCCAAGTGGGAAGAGGTATGGGGAAAGTTAACACGGAGCACCACCTCGATGATTGGCTTATTCTTCATCGTGTTCTTGGTCTCCATGGCAGTGTGCAGCTATTTTACCTTTGATTATGCCATGGCCACGGAGAATAATTACTCCGCCATTCTCCAGCATCCCAGCCTGGCTTACCCGCTGGGCACGGATAATTTTGGCCGATGTCTATTCACCAGAATTGTGTTCGGTGCCCGGATTTCGCTCATTGTCGGCTTCTTCTCCACGTTAATCCCCGTGGTCATTGGCGGAGCACTTGGAGCGATATCAGGGTATTACGGACGACGTACTGACAACATCATCATGCGGCTGCTAGATGTGCTGTACGCTATTCCCGGTATCCTGCTCGCCATTGCCATCATCGCTGCATTTGGAGCGAACACCTTCAACCTGATTATTGCGCTTAGTGTTGGGGCGATTCCTACTTACGCAAGGACAATGCGGGCTAATGTCTTGCTGGTATCTACCTTTGAATATGTAGAGGCCGCCCGTGCCTTGGGCACGCGGGATTTGCTTATTATTCTCAAGCACATTATTCCGGGATCACTGGCACCAATGATCGTTAAATCTACCCTGACGATCGGCGCCGCCGTCATATCGACGAGCAGTCTCAGCTTCCTGGGCCTAGGCGTAGAACCTCACATTCCAGAGTGGGGCAATATTTTGAAGCTGGGAAGCACGTATCTGGAATCTCACTCTTATTTGGCGATATACCCCGGTCTGGCTATCATCCTGCTCGTCCTGTCCTTTAATTTCCTGGGTGATGGACTCCGCGATGCGCTTGATCCCAAGCTGGGCTGAATCATATATTAAATTATTTTACTTAGGAGGAACCAACGATGAAGAAAATTTCTTTGCTTGCCCTATTACTGACGTTTACTCTGGTGGCAAGCGCCTGCACCGTGAAGACCAAATCCGAGGCGACCGAACCTGCAAATGAACCCTCTACTGAAACGGTCACAGAGGCTGCTCCTGTCAATATTGAGCTACTTGGCATTGCCTCCAATGAATCCGACTTGAATATCGTTCGCGACCAACTGGTTAAGAACGGCTTCACGGTCAAGCTCAACATCCAGCCCGACTACGGCAGCTTCAAGGCTCAGCAAGACGCAGGCAATTACGATATTGCCCATTCCAGTTGGACCACGGTTACAGGCAACCCCGATTATGCGGTGCGCTCCCTGTTCATATCAGGAGGGGACTACAGCATTCAGAACGACCCTGAAATCGATAAGCTGATTAATCAAGCTGCCACGGAAACGCCTGAGCAATACAAGGAGACGTATAAACAACTGGAGCAGCGGCTTGTGTTCGACAAAGCCTATATCGCACCGCTGTATATTTCCTTGAAGAGTCAGGCAGTGAACCAGGATATTCTGAATGCCGATACGGTAAGACTGTCCAAATCGCGGGCCTTGGCTTGGGAGAGTATCGACTTCAAGGATACATCCAAGAGTGACAGCGATCCGCTGATTCTGACTCAGGCCGCTTCCGTTCTGACCTCCCTGGACCCGATTAAGGGTAACGACGGTTCGATCAATCAGTTGAATACAAATATCTATGTTCGTCTCATTAATCTGACGGATGACGATCAAATTACGTCCGATGGCTCTCTGAGCTTCAACCATACTATTGCCGAAGGGAATTCGGAATACTACTTCCTGCTGCGCGACGATATCAACTTTGCCAAGATTGATAATAAGACAGCCGTTGATACCGGCGAACGCGTAGGGGCCGACGACGTTGTATTCTCGCTGAACCGGGCCAAAGATAAGGATTCGGTGCCCGACCACCGGACCTACAGCTTGCATGAGCATATCAAGACGGTAGAGATCGTCACGGATGTAGCCTCTCTGGACTCTATTCAGTCAGCTTCCGGAGGGGGCAGTGTGAAGGCAGCCCTGGAGACAGGACTGGATAACAGCATCAAGGAACTCGTGGCCGACAAAACCCAAGCGGATAGCCAGGCGGGCAAATATCAGGTGATCAAGTTGACCACGACCGAGCCCTTCCCGCAGGTATTAAATTATTTGGCTCACCAATCGGCCGGGATCGTGTCCAAGAAGCAGGTAGAAAGCATTAATACCTATGACGTAGCTAACTTCGACGTTAACAAGGATATCCCTTACGGCGATCAAAATACGGTCACTGAGGGTGCGCAATACAATAATACCCTGTATGCCAGCGGTCCTTACATTCTGTCGCACAAGAACGACTATGAGGGGGTCTTTTATAAAAACCCCGGCTACCGCAAGGGCTCTGAGCATGAGCCTAAAATCTCGACGGTAAACGTTCGCTTTATCGCCGATGCGGATAGTGCCCTGTCCGCCTTGCGCAATAGCGAGATTCACCTGTATTATGGTGTACCTGAGACCAAATACGATATCGTGAAAAACGATAGCAAGCTCAAGCTGCAAAGCATCGAGAGCAATGGTGTAACCTATCTGCTGTTCAATACCAAGAACCGTGAAGTAGCAAGCAGTGAAGCACTCCGAAAGGCTGTGTTGTACTCCATTAATCAAGATGAGATTCTGGCCTTCTACAATAATAATAAAATCAAGGCCGTCTCCACCGTAAGTCCGTTGGTTGATACCGGGAATGAACTGGTGGCAGATGCGAACAAGGTTAAGGAATATCTCACTGAATACCATAACAGTAAATAAACAGGATACAAAAAAACCTTCACGTCCGCTTGCAGGGATACGTCCCTGTATTGCGGGCTTGAAGGTTTTTTCAAGTTGATTATTGCCTTACGGCTGATGTCGCAGCTCGATACGGATCGTCCCGTGGCCCGGCGAAGGATCTATCTGCGTGGGGACAAGCTTCCATTGGCGATGAATGATTTGTTCCAATTCATCTGCCTCTGGCTTGGACAGGTCCAGCCCATCCAAGGCTAATGCATCTTGCAACTGCACATAGTCGGTGCCCTCGGCTTTGCCGAACCGAAAGCCCAGCAGCCGCTTCAGGCCACCGATGTGCAAGAACTTGAAGCTGTATCCTTCGCGAATAGCCCGTTCCCAATCCTCGTCAAGCTCCTTGGCCGTATTCAGTCGCTCGGCAAAGTCCATCTTCGAATCATGAACCCGGTCCAGAATCGGACTGAAATCACCGGATTTCAGGCAGGCAATCACTTCCTCATCACTAACTCCACCACTTCGGCAGTTCTCGATCAGCATCCCCACCGGAATGGACAGCAATACCCGGCCCACTTGCGCCACTTCCTTCGGCAAATAACGCACAAACCAGTCATTCACCCGATGCAGCACATCCGTCCGATAGCTAGGTTTCCCGGTCTTTAGCAGCATATGGTTGGAGGCTGGATAACGAACCAGTGCTGTCTCCCGGCCCAACCGCTTCAAAGCCACATAGAGCTGGTCCGCTTGCTCCACCGGGCAACGCATATCCTGTTCTCCATGAATAATAAGCAGCGGAGTATGGATTTGCTGGACATGAGCAAGTGGAGATAAGCGCCAGAGCAGATCGGGGTTCTCCCAAGGATTGCCGCCAACGATGCCTTCTGTATAAGAAATGCCGATATCACTCATGCCATAGAAGGACATCCAGTTCGAGATACTACGCTGGGTTACCGCAGCCTGGAATCGATCTGAATGAGCAATAATCCAGTTGGTCATCAGCCCGCCGTAGCTACCGCCTGTGACGCCAAGACGCGTGTCATCAACAAAGTCGAACCGGCTCAATGCTTCGTCAAGTCCTGCCATCAAGTCATCATAGTCACAACCGGTAAAGTCCCGGCGCACGGCCCGAGCGAATTCTTGCCCATAACCGAAGCTGCCACGCGGGTTCAGGAACAAAATAGCATAACCTTGAGCCGCCAAGCACTGCAATTCATGACTATACGTGCCGGAGTACATGGCATGGGGTCCACCATGAATCTCCAGAATGAGCGGAGCCTTCTCCCCCGCTGTCAGCCCTGCCGGGCGCATCATCCAGGCCTGAACTTTAATGTCCGCAGCCGTTTCGAACCAGAAGGACTCTGGCGTGCTTATAGCAAGTTGCCCCATCAGTTCATCATTCTTATCCGTCAGGCTTAGCTCCTCTCCCGACTCCAGATTCAATCGGAATAATTCCCCGGGCGCATTCACCAAAGCGGTTGCTGTCACCATAAAGGCGCCATCCGGTGCAAGAGCGAACTGATAGGTATCTCGCTCCCCGGTGGCGAGTGGCTCATAACTCCCATCAGGTCGGAAGCTATAGACCGTTGCACTGCCATGTAGCGTACCAAGCGCATACAGCTCCCCACTCGGCCCATACAGCGGAGCAGGAGAAGGACCTGCTGCCTTCATGTCGCTCAGTACGAAGTTGCCGATTTGCACATCAAATTCATCTATAAATGGCTCCGGCTTCCCGCCAGAGGAAGGCACGGTGTAGAGCCGATTTTGCGTCCCGCTCCCATATGCACGGTCATTGGCTATCATCGCGAACTCACTTCCGTCGGGTGAATAGCTGAACTGGCTGATTGCCAGGGTGAAGTCCGTCACTCTGCGACTTTGTCCATCCTCAACTGTGGTCACAAAGATATCATTGAAGGCAATCAAGTCAGGATCGGCTTGCTCATCCTCCACTTGCTTGGCCAGATAAGCCACAGAGCGGCCATCCGGCGACCAGCGAGGCTGGGCAACGTCAAAGGCCCCTGAGGTAAGCTGGACGGCTTCACCGCTACTCAGGTCCAGCACGAACAAGTGGGTATGAAGTCCATTCCACAAGCCACTTCCCTCGGCCTTTGGCACGGTGCGGGTATAGAGCTTGCCAGCCTGCGACTCCCGCTTGCGATCCTCCTCCAGGGTCAGCGCCTCCCGCTCTGCATCAAGGCTTAATGCGGACAAATAAGCTAGTCTACTTCCATCGGGCGACCAGACAAAGGCGCTTACGCCACGCGTCGCGTGCGTCAGCGGACGGCACTCTCCGTCATTCATGGAGAGCACCCATACCTGCCGACTGCCTTCGTGCATGCGCAAGAAAGCAAGCTGTGACCCATCCGGTGACCAGGCCGGGGCCATATCCTTGCTCCCATCCGTCAGCGGTCGATCATCGCCACCATCCTGAGCAACAGCCCTGATTTGCGTCACATATTCGTTCTTTGTGGCATCTATCGTTTTCATTACGTAAGCAATCGTTCCACTGGTATTGATAACCGGATCGCTGATCCAGCGGTATTCATAGAGATCGTCAGGCATCACAAGTCTTTCAGGCTTCAATCCAATCCCTCCTCATCAGTTGGCTGGCCACCCGTTATTTCCCGGGAATGCCCCAGACCTCACCTAGAAACTGCACCATTCGTTCCACCGCACGGTCGACCAGGATTTGGCCCTTCTCCGCCGAGGCTTGGTCAGAGTGACCTACCGTGCCCCATTCGCTGTTGTCGGACAGCTTGCCGTACTTCATAATTTCCGGGAAAGCATCCTGCTTCTTTCGCTCGACAGACATAGTCTTCTCCATATTCACAAGTTCAGGATGCAATGCGAGCATGACCGACGTACCTGCTTCCCCGGCATGGGAATGGGCCAGTGGCCCGGATTCCAGCACATTCTGATCAACGCGCTGCATAAACCGCCACACGTCAATCTGGGCCTTGCGAATGTCCGGGCGCTCCCGCAGGGAATAAGCAATTTGGCTAATCATCGGCACATTGCCCGCGTGTCCGTTGATAAACAGAAAGTCTTTGAAGCCCCATTTTAGCAAGCTGCCCACCACATCATTCAAGTAGGCTTTGAAATGCTCGGGACGAATTGTGACGGTACCCGGAAATTCATCCAGCATCGAGGAATCTCCCACCTCAAGGGTGGGGCCGATCAGAGCATCAACCCGCTGGGCGACGCGCTCGGCTAAGCCGGCTGCCACCAGCGTATCCGAACCTAGCGGCAAGTGGGGACCATAGACCTCAAACGCACCTACCGGCAATATGACCAGATCCGTCTTGGCCTTGCGTTCGCGGAACTCCGTCCAGCTCATTTCCTTCATCAAGGAACGGTTCTTCATGCTTCCAAGCCTCCTTCATTTAGGGGAAAATGACATGCTGCCAAATGCCCGTCCCCGTGATCCACAAGCTCTGGCGTATGCACGCGGCACGTCTCTTGGGCATAAGGACAACGCGTGTGAAACGCACAGCCCTGCGGCGGATTCGCCGGGCTTGGCATCTCCCCGGACAGCGGCTTCCGCTTCTTGCGCAGCCGGGGGTCGGGAACCGGAACCGCTGCCAGCAATGCCTCGGTATAAGGGTGCAGGGGTCTGGCAAACAATTCATCCCGCTTCGCCATCTCCACAATTTTGCCCAAATACATGACAGCAATCCGGTCACTGATATGCTTAACCGTCGGCAGACCATGGGCGATAAATATATAAGTTAAATGAAATTGCTCCTGTAAATCCTTAAGTAAATTGAGGATTTGCGCCTGAATCGAGACATCCAGCGCCGATACCGGCTCGTCGCACACGATCAGCTTCGGTCTTAGAGCAAGTGCCCGGGCAATCCCGATGCGCTGCCTTTGCCCGCCGCTGAACTCATGGGGATGCCGGTCAATATGATGCTCGCCCAATCCCACCGTTTCCAATAGCCGCAGTACCTCGTTACGCAGTTCCTTGCCCGAGGCCAAGCCATGTACGATTAACGGCTCCGCTACGATGTCAAAAACCTTCATTCGTGGATTGAGCGAGGAGTACGGGTCCTGGAAAATAAACTGCAAATCCCGTCTGATCTCCCTGATGGCTTCTCCACTCATGTCAGTCAATGGCTTGCCGTCAAAGACAACCTCGCCCTCTGTCGGTTCAAGCAAACGTGTAATCAACTGTCCGGTCGTCGACTTCCCACAGCCGGATTCGCCCACAAGTCCCAGCGTCTCACCGGGGAATACGTTAAAGTTCAAGCCATCCACCGCCCGAACGGCGCCATCGCTGCGGTTAAACCATCCTTTGGATATCGGGTAATGCTTCTTGAGACCACGCACCTCCAGCAGAGGGGCTGTCTCAATTTGTTCTTTATTCATAGAGCAACCTCCTCGGCACGATGGCAGCTAACCCGGTGGCCATCCCGCTTCTCTTCCAATGCAGGCTTGATCTCACGGCAAATATCTTGCGCGTAGGGACAACGAGGATGGAAGGGACAACCGGACGGCATTTGCAGCAGATTGGGCACAGAACCCGGAATGGAGTCCAGCCGTTCCTTCTGCTCCGTCATAGTAGGCAAGGAACCCATCAAGCCTATGGTATAGGGATGGCCAGGGCGCTCAAACAGTTCATACACCGTCGCTTCCTCCACGATTTCACCAGCATACATCACGATGACCCGGTCGGCCATTTCTGCCACCACACCCAGATCATGCGTGATAAGGATAACGCCGGTATTCTCCTCCTTAGCGAGCGAATCAATCAGCTCCAGGATTTGGGCCTGAATCGTCACATCCAGAGCGGTTGTAGGTTCATCAGCAATCAGCAGCTTCGGCCTACAGGCCAGGGCAATCGCGATCATGACCCGCTGGCGCATCCCACCGGACAATTGGTGAGGAAATTGCGCAGCTACCTTGGCTGCTGCCGCAATCCCCACCCGCTCCAGCATTTCAATGCTTTGAGCCTTGGCTGCGGGCTTGCTCAAGCCACGATGCCTGCGCAGCACTTCAGCAATTTGAAAACCAATCGTAAACACAGGGTTCAGCGACGTCATCGGCTCCTGGAAAATCATCGAAATTTCGTTCCCCCGAACATTTCTCATCTTCTGGGGAGATAGCTTCAAGAGATCCTTGTCCTCAAACAGAATGGAGCCGCCCTCAATCTTCCCGGGTGCCGACACCAGGCGCATGATAGACAGAGAGGTGACGCTCTTGCCACAGCCGGATTCGCCCACGATGGCCAGTGTCTCGCCCGCCTGCACGGAGAAGCTGACCCCGTTCACCGACGGGATCGTCCCGTTGTCCGTATGAAATACCGTTCTTAGCGATTTCACTTCAAGTAAACTCATGTTCGCATCGCCTCCTTCTGCTCCATACTCCATCGTTAAGCCTTCATCCGTGGGTCAAGGACATCACGTAGCCAATCGCCCAGGAAGATAACGCCCAGCACGGTCACCGTAATGGCAATCCCGGGGAAAGTAGCTACCCACCAGCTCGTCGCTACATACTGGCGTCCATCGCTCAGCATCCCGCCCCAGGATACGTCCGGCGGTGTAATGCCCAGGCCCAGGAAGCTCAGCGAAGCCTCCAGAATAATGGTGGTGGCTACGTTCATCCCCGATATGACGATGAAGGAGGATAACACGTTGGGCAGAATATGGCGGAAGATCACCCGGCTATTCCGGGAGCCCACGGCTTTGGCTGCCTTGACGAAATCCCGCTCCTTGATGCTGAGTACCTCTCCGCGCACCACTCTGGCATAGGACACCCAATTCGTAAATCCGATGACGAAGATCAGCGTACCCAGTCCCGGACCTACCACGGCTAACACCACCAGCATCAGCAGAATGGTCGGAATGGCAATGAAGGCATCAGCCACGCGCATAATCAAGGCGTCCACCCACCGGCCATAATACGCTGCAAGCAGACCCAGTACCGCACCAATCGCTCCCGATACGAGTACAGCACCGATTCCGACGATCAGGGATACCCGTGATCCGTAGACAATCCGACTCCAAATGTCGCGCCCCAGATTATCTGTTCCCAGTAAATGCCCGCCAGTTCCCTCGCTTAGCCACGAAGGAGGCTTAAGCCGATTAATCGGATCTACCTGACCCGGGTTATGCGTAGCCAGGAGAGGGGCAAGGACGGCAATCAGCACAACAATTAGCACTAATGCAGCGCCAACGGTACCGGTTTTACTTTTTAAGAGAAGCCTGAGTACATGCTTGAACCCACGCTGCCGCACGGCAATAGGCTCTAGCTCGTCCGCTCCGGGCAACTGTATGTTCGATGACGATGATGATGAAGCTGCCAATAAGATCCTCCCCCTTCCTTAGCTGTACTTGATGCGTGGATCGAGCAGCCGATAGACTACGTCCGTTAGCAGGTTCATCAAAATGACGAAAACGGCAATCACGAATACAGCCGCCTGCACAATCGCCATATCATGGGTATTTACCGCCGATACCAGCAGTTGGCCGAGTCCTGGCCAGGCAAATACCGTTTCCGTAATCAGCGTGCCTCCAATCAAGCTGGTGAATTGCAGGCTCATAATGGTAACTACGGGAATCAGACCATTGCGCAAAGCATGCTTGCCAACCACAACCGCCTCCACGATGCCTTTGCTCCGAGCTGTACGGATATAGTCCTGACTCAAAATCTCCAGCATGCTGGAGCGAATTAATCTTGTCATTTGCGCCGCCAGGCCTACGCCAAGTGTAATAGCGGGCAGGACCAGATGGCTGAAGCCGCCCCGGCCGGATACGGGAAAGATCTTGAAGATGACAGACAAGAACAAAATCAGCATGATCCCCATCCAGAAGTTAGGCATGGCCTTGCCCAGCACGGAGAACCCGGAAATGAACAAATCAGAGAAGGTGTTACGTTTGACTGCGGACCAAATGCCCGCGGGTACGGCAATGACAATAGCAAATACCATGGCCGCTACCGCCAGTTCGAAGCTGGCAGGCAAGCGTTCCAGCACAAGCGGTAACGCAGGCTGATTATAGCGGAAGGAAGTGCCGAAATCACCCTGCACCGCATTTACAATGAACAATCCATACTGCTTGTATAGCGGCTCATTCAAACCCAGTTCCTGGGTAAGCAGTGCCCTGTCCTCATCCGTCGCCGTCTCTGGAAGCATCAAGGCGACCGGGTCGCCGGTAACCCGAACAAGTATAAATACAATCAGCAAAATCAATACGAGCACAGGTATCATTTGCAATAATGATTTCGCAATAAATTTGCCCACAGCCTCGTTCCCCCCCGGTGAATGGACGGGAAGCAGGCGGAGAATCAAGATTCCCGCCCGCTTCCCGCTGCCTGATTCAATTAGTTTTTCGGTGAAATTTCATCAGCAAAGTACATTTCGTCCCGGCGCGGCGAGAAGTCCACCTTCGCCCCTACGCCATACATGCCTTCCATCTGGAAGAGGTACACCGCTGGACGCTCGTCAGCAAAGATCTGTTGAACCTGCTGATATTGCTTCTCGCGCTCTTCCGGATTCATGTTCTGGGAAGCGCCTTGCAGCAGCTCTTCAACTTCCGGATTGTTGTAATCCGTTTCACCCTTGGCACGTTCCGCCAAATAGCGGGTGTAGTTATTGGAGGCATCATTCATGGAGTTGCCAATCCCGATCATGAAGATTTCGCCAAAGGTCTTGGAGGTCATCTTCTCGCTGAAGGTGCTGGCTTCCAATACGTCGAGATTTACCTTGAAGCCTACCTCGGTCAGCATAGCCGCTACCACCTGAGCATACTCGCTGTATTGCGATTGAACGGACATGGAGACCTCAGGACCGCCGTTAGCATACCCAGCATCTTGCAGCAATTGCTTGGCCTGGTCCACATCGTACAACGATTGCTCGTATAGACTCGGATCGGCACCGAAGTTGCCCGGTGTGACTGAGGTACGGGTCAGGATGCCTGCGCCCCCGGCAATACTGTCCACGATGGCTTTCTTGTCAATCGCCAAATCAATGGCCTCACGAACCTTAGGATCCGCCGTTGGAGTGCCTTCTGTATGACGCAAAATAAGCTGGAGAACACGCTGAATCGGGGCAGTAACCACGTTCATGCCCTCGCCTTCAATACGACCCACATCTGTCGATGGAACCGAGGCGATAATATCCACCCCACCGGTCAACAATTCCGAGACACGGGTAGAGGCTTCAGGAATAGAGCGGAAGACCACCTTGTCCCATTTAGGCGCATCGCCAAAATAATTCTCATTCTTCAAGAGTTCAACCCGGTCATCGCGTTGCCAGCTTCCGAATTTGTAAGGCCCGGTACCTACAGGAGCCTTCAGAAATTCATCCATGCCCTTTTCTTCGATATACTTCGAAGGCAACATCCCCGAGCCCATGCGGGACAACCGGTTCAGCAAGAGCGGATCAGGACCGTCCGTCACGATATCTACCGTGTAGTCATCCACAATATTCACAGCGGTAATTTGCTTGTATAGCGAATTTTGCTTCAACGTGCCATCCGTGGCTACTCGCTCCAGCGTGAATTTGACATCCGCCGCTGTGAACGAATCACCGTTATGGAAGGTAACATCGTTACGAAGCACTAATCTCCATGTTGTATCGTCTACCTGTTCCCAGGAAGTCGCAAGAACCGGCAGCTTATTGCCATCATTATCATTCTTGATCAGGTAATCGAACATGTTCACCAGAACAGATTCGCTGACCGTGGTGTTATTGTTATGAAAGTCAAAGCTCTCGATATCCGTAGCATTTGCAATAGTCAGTGTTCCGTTATTAGGGCTTGCGTTGTTCGTGCCCGGGTCTGCTGCCGGATTGTTCGCAGCGCTGCCGCAACCCGAAACCACCAACATCACCAACACAAGTGCTGTAATACTCTTCATCCATGTTCTCTTCATGTGTATGCCCCCTAGTTATCAAGTAAGTTGTAAATACGTGAGTGCAATGGAAGACAGCAAGGCGACTCCATGAGGCAACGCCTGCTCATCCAGATCAAACATCGGGTGATGCAGCGGATAGCTGGTCCGCGGCTCGCCGGCATTGACGCCAAGACGGAAGAATACGCTAGGGACAGCTTCAGAGTAAAATGCGAAGTCCTCACCGCCCGTAGAAGGCTTGAGCGGAGTCCAGACCGGCTTGCCGAACAGCTTCTCGCTGGTCTCAATGACGAAATCTACCATCTTCTCGTCATTCACAACTGGTGGATAGCTGGCGTCATAGCGAAATTTGTAATCCGCTCCTAATGTTTGGGAAGCTCCCTTGACCGCTCTCTCGATGAGGGCCGGCATTTGCTTCCTTACCTGCGGAGAGAGGGTCCGTACGGTTCCCGTCATCCGTACCGAGGAAGCGATGGCCGTCGCCATGTCTCCCCCGTGAATCGTGCCGATGGTGACCACGGCGGGCTCCAGCGGGTCGACCATCCGGCTGGTCACATTTTGCAGTGCCGTAACCACTTGTGCAGCAGCGGCGATCGCATCGATCCCCTCGTGGGGTCTCGCGGCATGGCCGCCACTGCCGATAATCTCGATCTCAATAGGATCGGCTGAAGCAAAGGCGACGCCTTTATTACCTCCGATGGAGCCTGTAGGCAAGCCCGGATACACGTGCAGCCCCACCATGACATCCACCTTGGGATTGTCCAGCACGCCATCATCCATCATGGCCTTGGCTCCGGCATATCCTTCTTCCGCAGGCTGGAAAATAAACTTAATGTTGCCTTGCTTCGGCTTGCCGTATTCGGTTAGCAGCTTGGCAGCCCCCATCAGCATGGAAGTATGGGCATCATGTCCGCATAGATGGGCTTTTCCCGGTGTCTTGGAAGCATAGTCCGCCGTCTTCTGATCCTGAATCGGCAGGGCATCCATGTCCGCCCGCAAACCGATTGTCGGGCCGGGCTCTTCGCCGCGAAGCACCGCTACAACTCCGGTTCTGCCTACGCCAGCGGTAACCTCCAGCCCCAATCCTCGCAGATGCTGCTCTACTGCAGCAGCCGTACGAAGCTCCTCATAAGCCGTCTCCGGGTGTTGGTGAAAATCTCTTCTCCATGCAATCAGTTGTTCTTGCAATTGTTGTGACTTACGCAGCAGTTCGTCCATAGTCAAAACATGCCTGCCTCCTTATGATCTTGATGTGGTTGCCGAGTCCAGCGTTAAGGGAATATCCCCTTGCTCCTCAAACATTCTTGAGGATATGGCTTCAGCCGACTGACTGATATGCCTGCACATGATGTCTCTGGAAGCTTCGGCGTCGCGCCGGGATAAGGCTTGATACAAGGCCTGGTGCTCCTCGTTATTATGTGAACGAATCGTTTCATTATAAGGCATCAAATCCAATGCGGGATTGATCTTGGTACGAATCTGCCGGATCGAACGGTACAAGTAAGCATTCCCCGAGGCCTTGGCTACGCTCAGATGAATTTGTACATCCAGCGCCCGGAAAGTCTCCCGGGTACAAGCCGGGTCGGTACTAGCCTCAATATATTCCCGAAGTCTGTGAAGTTCCTCGTCGGTAATCTTCCCAGCCGCCAAATGAGCGGCCTGCGGTTCTACGATCGTCCGATATTCGAAGACCTCCATCAGCGCATCCCAGTTCCTAATCAGTTCTTCCCGATTACGACGGTGCGAATTCAGTGTCAGCGGCAGGATAAAGGTTCCGCCCTTGGCCCCAACACGCTTCTCTACCAGCCCTAGCTCTTCCAACTGGGCCAGAGCTTCACGGACCGCCAGACGGCTCGCTCCAAATATAACGGCCAGGTCCCGTTCCGAAGGGATTTGCTCATCACTCTTGAGTTCCTTCAATATAATCGCTTCTTCCAACTGCCCGAAGATAAAGTCACTAATTTTCTTGGAGGACACTTTCTCAAATTGCACAGGCAGATTCAAGGACACAGCACCACACCCGTTCATTGTATTTTGGAAAGATCTAAGGTTCACACCTTATACCATTAAGAAACTTTTTCTCACTATATCCCTGTTTTCCGACCATGTCAATATATATTAGTCTTTTTATTCAAGCTTGAAGCTTTATGCGGTAGATTTCATGTCATTCAGAAGGAATAACCGATATTTTCAACTGTAAATGTTATATTTCCTGACATATGGTTCATTAATTCCTCCTTAATGTACCCACTGGAACAAAGAAAGAGTCTGCTTCTGTGTGATATTATAGAGCTAGTAGGTTGGACTTATTAGCTTATAGTGGCTGAATTCAAGATTCGATGTCGAACCTACTCCTTGGACAACTTCGTCCTGTGAAGACGACTTTTTGAACAACCTCTTAATATAGAAAAGGAAGGGGATATCTGCGTGAAAATTACATTGCAGCAGCTCCGTTATGTTATAGAAGTAGCCAACCGGGGATCGATGAATGAAGCGGCCCGGCGATTGTTTATTTCACAACCGAGCCTTTCCAATGCGATTCGCGAGTTGGAGGAGAATATCCGTGTCACCATCTTTGAGCGGACGAACAAGGGAATTCTGCTCTCTAAGGAAGGCGCCGAATTTCTAGCTTACGCCAGACAGGTGATTGAGCAAGCCGAATTGCTGGAGAACCAATATCTCAATGCCAAGCCTTCGCCGCAGCACTTCTCCGTCTCCACCCAGCATTACGCATTTGCGGTCAACGCCTTCGTGAAGCTGGTGGATGAATACGGGCAGGACGAGTATGAGCTGGCCTTCCGCGAGACGAAAACGCATGAGATTATCAATGACGTGAAGAGTCAGCGCAGCGAAATTGGCATTCTCTATATTAACGAATTCAACTCCAAGGTCATCAACCGTCTGCTTAACGATGGCAACTTGATTTTTAACAGCTTGTTCAAGGCCAAGGCTCACGTCTTTGTCAGTATTCGCAATCCCCTGGCACAGCATCCAATCGTGACTCTTGAGCAGTTAGAGGATTACCCATACCTCTATTTCGAGCAAGGGGAATTTAACTCATTTCATTTCGCCGAAGAGATTCTGAGTACATTGTCTCACCGCAAAAGCATCAAGGTGAACGACCGGGCCACCCTGTTCAACCTGTTGATTGGACTTAACGGATACACCATCTCCACCGGGGTACTAAGCTCTGATCTGAATGGGAATGAGATTATCCCGGTACCCCTTGCCAGTGAGGAGACGATCAATGTCGGCTGGATTTGCCATCGTAATGCCAAGCTAACCAAGCTGGGCGCGGCTTATATCGAAGCGTTGGAGGAAACGGTACAGTACGAAGAACGTTGATATAGCTTTTAGCTATAGCGGGCAATAGCTTATTAGACTTACTCTATGAATGACAAAGTGTGCTATCTTATTCCTATCAATTTAATGAGGATAATCACTTAAGGAGTGGAGACGTACATGAAGAGCGCAAATCTGGGGTTCCCCCGTATAGGACGTAATCGTGAATGGAAAAAAGCATTGGAGGCCTTCTGGTCCGGCAAGCTGGAGGAACAAGACCTGCACGCCGAGCTGAAACGCATTCGTCTTGGCAACTTGAAGCTGCAGCAAGACAAGGGTGTTGAAGTTATCCCGGTGGGAGACTTTACGTACTATGACCACATTCTGGATTTGGCTGTGATGTTCGGTCTGATTCCACAAAGATTCGGCTACACTGGCGGTACTCCGGACTTGTCCGTGTATTACGCAATGGCCAGAGGCAATCGGGATGCCGCTGCCTTCGAAATGACTAAATGGTTCAACACGAACTACCACTATATCGTACCAGAGCTAGGCGAGCTTCAGCCAAAGCTGACTCGTAATCAACCGCTTGAAGCTTACCGTGAAGCCAAGGCTGAGCTTGGCATCGAAGGAAGACCGGTTATTGTTGGTCCTTACACCTTCCTCAAGCTGTCCAAGGGTTATAGCCCCGATCAGCTTCAAGCCTGGATCGACCGCTTGCTTCCTTTATATATTCAAGTCTTGCAAGAACTGGCGGCAGAAGGCGCTGAGTGGGTGCAAATTGATGAGCCCATCCTTTGCGTATCGCTCTCCGAGGAAGAAATCGGGCAGGTTAGCCAAATCTATAACAAGCTGACGCAAGAAGTACCAGGCATCAAGCTGTTCCTGCAAACGTACTTCGAAGCCGTGGATCATTATAAGGCAGTCACAGAGCTACCTGTACATGGTATCGGGCTGGACTTCGTCCATGATCATGGACGCAACTTGCAGTCGATCCGTGAGCTTGGCTTCCCGCAAGACAAGCTGCTCGGCGCTGGGCTGATCGATGGACGTAGCATCTGGCGGGCGGACCTGAAGGCCAAGCTGGACGTTCTGAACGTCTTGAGTGAAGCGGTCTCGGCCGACTGGTTGCTCATTCAACCTTCCTCGACGTTGTTGCACGTACCTTTCAGCGCAGCCGGTGAGCAAAAGCTCGATCCTGTTCTACGCGGAGCACTCGCTTTTGCCGAGGAGAAGCTGGAAGAGCTTGTATTGCTGGCCAAGGCTGGACAATCCGGTTATGAAGCCATCAGCAACGAAGCGGCTGCTGTAGAGCAAGCGCGTCAAGCCTTGCAACAATCGAGCGCCCGCCATCGTGAGCAAGTCGAAGCCGGGATTGCCGGACTCTCCTCCCAGCCGACATCGCGTCCAGACAGCTATGCTGTACGCCGTGGTATTCAAGAGAAGCGCTGGAACCTGCCTTTATTGCCAACGACTACCATTGGTAGCTTCCCGCAAACGCCCGAAGTGCGCAGCGCACGGCAAAAGTGGCGTAAGGGCGAATGGAGCAATGAGCGTTATGAGACATTCATTCAAGAGCAGATCGCAGAGTGGATCAAGATTCAGGAGGACCTGGGTCTCGATGTATTCGTTCACGGGGAATTCGAACGGACAGATATGGTGGAATTCTTCGGCGAGAAGTTTGCCGGGTTCGCCTTTACAGCGAACGGATGGGTGCAATCCTATGGCTCGCGCTGCGTGAAGCCGCCGATTATTTATGGAGATGTCGACTGGACGGCTCCGATTACCGTAGCAGAAACCGTTTATGCACAATCCTTGACTGACAAACCGGTCAAAGGAATGCTCACCGGTCCGGTAACGATCTTGAACTGGTCCTTCGTGCGGGATGACAAATCTCGTGAGGAAGTAGCCTATCAAATCGCTTTGGCCTTGCGCCAAGAGGTAGAAGCCCTGGAATCGGCCGGCATCGGCATGATTCAGGTCGATGAACCAGCACTGCGGGAAGGCTTGCCACTGAAGCGTGAGCAATGGGCAGCCTACCTGGATTGGGCAGTCAAGGCATTCCGCTTGTCCACTTCCACCGTCAAGAATGAGACACAGGTGCATACACATATGTGCTATAGTGAATTCCACGACATTATCGATTCGATTAATGCCCTGGATGCCGACGTTATCTCTATCGAAACCTCACGTAGTCATGGGGAGCTGATCGGTAGCTTTGAAGAGAATACCTATGATAAAGGAATCGGACTTGGCGTATACGATATTCATAGCCCACGCGTGCCTTCCGTCGAAGAAATGAGCGTCATGATCGACCGGGCCTTGAACGTATTGAGTCCAGATCAGTTCTGGATCAACCCGGACTGCGGTCTCAAAACGCGGAAATACGAAGAAACTGTCGCCGCCCTGCGCGTCATGGTGGAAGCAACAGAACAAGCTAGAAGTAAGTATGGTAAATAAATAAGAGTTACAGCCGTAACATAAACAACCGTCCTGGAGGCATGGAAATCGCCAACAGGACGGTTTTCATTATTTAACTCGCCATCCGTCCGTATTTTGCTGCAAATTCCACAAGCTTACATACAGACCTTGCTGTCCCAGCAATTCGGCGTGCGTTCCTTCCTCAACCTTGCTTCCCTGCTCCAACACAACAATCTGATTCGCGTTCTGAATCGTTTTTAGGCGATGCGCAATCAGGATAACCGTCTTGTTAGCTACCAACTCATTAATGGCCTGCTGTACGGCAGACTCGTTCTCCGGGTCCAAAGAAGCGGTGGCCTCATCCAGCAATACAATGGAAGCATTCTTCAAAAGAGCACGTGCAATGGAAATACGCTGCTTCTCCCCTCCTGACAGGGTCGAGCCTCCTTCGCCAACCGGTGTATCATATCCCTGCGGCAGACGTGAGATAAAATCATGGCAACAGGCACGCTTGGCCGCTTCTTCAATCTCTGCCTGCGTCGCATCCATCTTGCCGATTCTGATATTGTTGCCAATCGTATCCTGGAACAAATACACATCCTGAAACACCATCGAGATATCCCGTAGCAGACTGGAGGGGTCCATCGTACGGATATCCTTTCCCCCAATCCGAATTTCTCCTGCCTGGATGTCCCAGAAACGAGCCAGTAAACGCGTCACCGTACTCTTGCCGCTGCCTGATGGCCCGACCAGCGCCGTAATCGTGTTCGGCTCCATGCGGAAGGACAAATCCCGAAGAACCGGCTTGCTATCATCATAACCAAAGGTGACCCGGTCAAATTCAATAGGCGTATGAGGTTGAATGCTCGCCGTCCCCTGTAAAGGAGACTCCTGCTGCACATCCATAATTCGTTGCGCGCTATAGGCAGAATAGCGCATCTCTCCATAGTTCATAAGTACAGTGGTTAACGGCTCAAACACCTTGGTTCCAACCAGTAGGAACAGCAGGAACGAGGAAAGCGTTAGTTCACCCCCCACCAATAAATAGCTGCCTGCGAAAATCATCAGCGTCATGCCGGAGCGAGTCAGTAGCATAGCCCCCATAATCATGGGGCCCATGACTCCTTCCAAAGAAATTGAGGCACGCTTCAATTGATCAAAGGATTTCCTTAGACGCTCAAAGCGTTTACCGCCGATATTGTGAGCCTTAATCTCACGGATTCCCGCTAAATATTCTTGCAGACGGCTAGCCGCCTCATTTTTGGCCTTCACATGGTTCTCGCTCAGCCTTGCCTGCATCGAGTCTGTAAGCCAAAGTAGCAATACACCGAAAGGAATGGCTACAAACATGGCAAGCGCCATTCTCCAATCCAGAAATATCATCCCGGCCAGAGCGATCACAGGCAGCATAATGGCACTGATTAATTGAGGAACATTATGAGAGATGGTTTGTTCAACCTGTCCATAATCCCCAAGGAGCAAATTGGTAATATCACCGGGATCGCGCTTGCCGAAAAAGCCCAGGGAAAGGTGACGAATATGCTCTGCCAAGGATAGCCGACCCGTGGCCGCGACACTATAGGCTACCTTATACGTCTTATCATAAAGCGAGCTGTAAGCCGCATATTGCACAACCAGCCAGGCAAGTAGAATAAGGCTAACCGTCCACAGGCGTCCGACATTCAGCTCTGTCGCCCCGGTCTGGGAGAAGAAGCGGTAAATGGTGTTGAATATATCCACCAGCAGCGCCGCGGGCACAATCTTCGCCATCCCATCCAGCAATGCGGCGAATGTGGCCGGCCCTAAACTGCGAATATTGCCGCCCGATATATTGTGGAAATATTTAAGCATTCTCCATCCCCTCCTTCATGCCAGACACCGTTCTATCCACTTCTCCCAGCTTCCAGGTGGCCGCGCTGATATGAGCCCGCCATAACTGCTCATATAGTCCTCGCTTTTCCCGAAGCTCCTCATGCTTGCCACGTTCAACAATTTCTCCGCGATTCACGACCAGAATTTGCTCCGCTCCACAGATGGTGGACAATCGATGGGCTATAATCAGCACGGTCTTTCCCTTTACCAGTTCAACCAGACCCTGCTGGATTTTGTGCTCATTCTCGGCATCCGCATAAGCCGTCGCTTCATCCAGCACCAAAATTGGCGCATTCTTCAACAACGCCCGGGCAATCGCGATTCGCTGTGCCTCACCGCCCGATAAATAGGTACCCCCTTCGCCAATTCGGGTATTGTAGCCCTCTTCTAGCTGGACAATAAAGTCATGGCAGCAAGCCGTCTTCGCCACTTGGACAACCTCTTCGTGAGTAGCCGTTGTATTGCCCATTCTGATATTCTCTTCAATAGTATCGTAAAAAAGATGCACATCCTGGAACACAAAGGAGACGACATCCATCAGCTTTTCCGTACCCATTTCCCGAATTGGAACACCGCCGATCGTAATTTCGCCCTCCTGAACGTCCCAAAAGCGCAAAAGCAGGTTGGCAATGGTTGACTTTCCTCCACCGGAAGGCCCTACGAGCGCCGTCATTTCGCCAGCTCTGGCCGTAAAGCTGATTCCGTCCAGCACAGGCTTGTAATCCTTGCTCTCCCGGGCCTCATAAGCAAAGGATACTTGATCAAAGACAATATCATAGGAATCAGGAACGCGGGGAACCGCAGGCTCCTCGGTCATCGGCTCGGCAAAGATAGCCTCGATCCGCCGATTGCCTTCCACGACCTCCCGCAGACCACCGCCCAGATATAACAGCTTCAGCAGCGGTGCGGACAAGCTTGGCGCGACAATCAAGAATAAAATAAACGTGATAGCAAAAGCCTGGTTTGCCGAATCACCATTGAAGATAAGGATGCCGACAGGGACAATAAACACAAACAACGAGCTGATAATAACGAAAAACAAGCTATAGGAGGTTTTACATAAGTTCGTAATTCTCAAGGAAATATCACGGTATTTATCTACGGCCTGCTTGAATGTCAGGAAGGAGTCCGCTGTAATGCCGAATACCTTCACGGCAGGCATCCCTCTGACATACTCCACCCCCGTCGCATTCATCTCTTCCACCGCATATTGAAATTCGCGATAGGCTTTTTGCCCGTTTTCGCTGCCGAACATGCGGGACTGGAGCCAGATGCCGAAGGCAATCGGCAGAAGCAACACCAACGCCAGCCGCCAGTCGAGCCAGAACAGATAGCCAATCATGAGCAAAGGCACGACTGCCGCACTCACCATATCAGGCAGTTGGTGAGCAATGAACTGCTCCATTTTTTCGACACTGACTTCGATAATCTTCTTTAATTCGCCCGTTGCCGTTCTCGTATGATACCCCATAGATACCTTGGCCACATGCTCAGCCAGGCGTACCCGTAGCTGATATAAAATATTGAAGGCTGCAATATGCGAGCACATCCCGCCAATATACAGAGTAACCAAAGAAGCTAACAAAGCTACAAAAGTGGTCATCCCCCAAAACAATATCAAATCCTTATTGATATTCATGGGGTCCCGAGCATGTAGGAGCAGTTCTTCAATGATCTTGTATATCGCAACAAACGGAGCAATTTGCAAAAGACTGGAAAGCACGGAGAATACGCTCGCCGCAATTAGCAATGTCTTCTTCTCCCCAGCTATTCTAAGCAGTCCCGATACCTCGGATTTCGCTTTCATCAGGCATTCTCCTTATTCTTTGAAGTAGTATACGACCCTTAATTGATAATGATTATTATTATCAATTAGTTTCTTTGCTTTTACAAGTCTTTTCTCCATATAGACACGGAATAAGTAAAAGTTCATCCCTGTGGAATCTAATAGTAATAATTGCTATTGTTTGTTCTTTCCCGCCTTCACTCCACTCGCTTGACATGAATTATAAAAATACGTTAAAGTGTAATTAAATCGTAATTATTACGTTTAATTGATGGAGGCGTATAGATATGAGAAAAGATATTCACCCCGAATATAATATGGTCATTTTTTACGATGCCGCAGCCAACTACAAGTTTTTGACCGGATCTACCCGTTCCTCCAATGAAACGATGGAATGGGAAGACGGTAATGTATACCCCGTAGTAAGATTAGATGTTAGTTCTGCATCCCATCCCTTCTTCACCGGGAAGCAAAAAAATCTTGACGTTGGCGGAAGAGTGGAAAAATTCAATCAACGGCTTGCCAGCAAAAAATAAAAGCAACTCCCAGCCTTACGCTGAACAGAAAAATCCCGAAGGGGCAACGATGGAACATTGGTTGCGCACCTTCGGTTTTTTTTACCTGACAAGAAAGCCTATAAGCCGTTTTCTTCGTGAAGCCAGTCATTCACTTGCCGGGAGCAGTAAAGCGAAAAATGTACGCCTCTTGATATTCATACTGCATGCGGTCAGCAATGGCATTGAACCACCTGTCGTTAACGGGTATTGTAATAAACCCAGGAGATGGCATTCTGCGCAGTTCTATCTTAAAGCCTTCATTTGTAAATGCATCCGCAATATCATCCAGGGAATGCAACTGCATCGGAAGCGATGCAGAGTGGTCCACTTGCTTCTTGTAATTAAGTAGGCTGGGATTTTTGCTGTAATCCGTATAAGTACAGTAATACACGCCTCCCCGCTTTAAAGCCTGCTTCATTTTCCAGGCGTGTTCTGGCAAGTTCTGAAGCAGATAAATGACAGATATGCTGAAGGCCAGGTCAAAAGTCTGGTTATATTGATCAACATTTGCGGTGACCTCATAGGTTAGGGGCAGATCCTTTTTCCTGCTATTGGCCACTTCGATAGATTTGGTAGCCAGATCAACTCCAGTACCGCTCTGAAACGGCTTTTGACTATGCAGGTATCTCAGAAATCCTCCTTGATTGCAGCCAAAATCCAGCACATGGAATGATGTCAAATCCGGTTCGGTAATCATTTGGATCACTTTGCTCCAATGGGCCTGATGATCGTTCTCCATGTCTTGCTCATTCCTAGTATCATCATTCCACCAAACTTCATAGAACGGTTGGTCGCTCATGGATACCCTCCTCCTTTTCTTACATTAGTTAGCTGTTGATCTCCAAATCCCCTTCCAACTCTACATATTTCTGGCGAAGCTGCTCTAATTGCTTTTCATCCGCCTGCCAGTATCCCCGCTGGTGGCTTTCTAATAGCGTCTCCATCATCGCGTGGTAAGCCCAGCGATTATTCTCCTGCAATTGCTGGCTTCTTGGCTCATTCTCCACGTACACTTCGTGCAACTGACCAAATACCCAAGGCTCGACTTTGCCTGTGGTAGCCGCCAGGCCAAGCACATATTCAAATCGCCGGGCGATTTGCTGTGCCCCATGATAAGGATGCTTCAGCAGCGCATCTATCCATTTCGGATTGGTCAGCCGAGTACGTACACCCCTAACTATGGCGTGCTCAGCCGACTCAGTCAGGGGCTGCTCCCCTGTCGTATCTGTAATATGAATTTCAACTGGTGCTCCTTGAACTGTCTCCACCGATTTGGACAGACCACCAAAATATTCATAATAATGGTCGGTATCCGTTACCTCCCATTCATGGCTACTACGAATTTGCGATACTATATCAACAGCTAGCAAGTGGGTACGATATAACTCAGGTTGTGCCTGACCCCGTTGCTCCAGACTGTATACATATTGTTGACTGTCCGCATACGCTTGACCGAGCTCAGCCTCCTCGCTCCATTGCTTTGTCTCAATCAATCGGGTCATATTCGTCCCGTATTGGCCTTCTGCTGGCCCAAATATCCTGGCGTTCGCCAAATCACGGGCATGCCCCGTTGTATAGTTGCTGTCCAGCAATGTTGCCTCTGTCCTGCGAGTATGCGCCTTGAACAGGTTCATCTCCTCTGGCTCATCCAGTGCGGAAACCCGGCGAAATATCCGATTTAAATCCTCCAGCAAGTTAGGAAACATATCGCGGAATAACCCCGTAATATGCACTACCACATTCAAGCGTGGACGGCCCAACTCAGCTAGTGGAATGATATCAAACTCCGTTCGGAATGTTCCCAATCCCTTGCCAGGGCGTACTCCCATGTACCACAGAATTTGCCCAATCGTTTCACCTTGCGTTCGTGAGGTCTCCAGACCCCACAGGACGAGGGCTGTCGTCCCCGGATATTCGCCATGGTTATCATAATACTTACGGATTGAATTCTCTGCCGTACGTGCTCCCCGCTCAGCGGCTGTAACGCTCGGCACAGCACGCGGATCAAATTGGAACAGATTGCGTCCAGACGGAAGGACCTCCGGAGACCGCAGGGCATCTCCTGCCAATTGCGCTCGGATATAGCGTCCCTCCAGCGCCTTTAACAAGCCTTCCATTTCCTCATTATGCATAGAGCTTTCATAAGCCCGATAGCCAAATTCCAGAGTCTGCAGCAGTGCAGCCCTCCAGGTCGGCGGCTCTTCTGCGAAGGAGCTAGGAAGCACCTTCCTCTTCCCGCGCAAATATTCAGCAATAACTCCGTTTGCTACATGGTCCAAATCTCTGAGCTCCTTCGTTTTCCCCTGAGCCATCAATTCTTCGACCTTCTCTCCCCGTTGTTCTGCCAGCAATCCTCGTAAGGAACGAACCGTTCCCCGTTCATGCCGGAGCACGAAGCTCATATAAGCGGCGGCCGCCTCGGCGGTGTAGCCTTTCCCAAGTACATGTAACCCGCTTGGGATCAGAGAGCGCTGCATCCGGTACAGCTCTTCCTCCATCTCCTCAGGATGCTTCGCTTCAAGGTGCATGGCTTCGGCGGCCTCCTTCAGCTTGGACCAAACATCTCCGCAACGATCGGGATCGAGTTGCTCAGCTTCCCTATATTCGTGTAGCAGCATGTCAAGACCAGCCCATTCGCCGTACAACTCTGCTTCCACAAAGGGAGGCGCCTGATATCCCACCAGTACCGCGTGACTGCGACGCTTGGCGATCATCGCTTCCGAGGGATTACCCACGTAATAGTAATACAAATGGGGTAGATCCCCTATAAAATCATCCGGCACACAATCTCCCGACATGCCGCATTCCTTCCCATGCTGAAACTCCACTGTCCCGTGAGTACCGATATGAACGACGGCATCGGCTTCCCATTCCTCACGAAGCCACTGATAGAATGCGGTATACTGATGCGTGGGTAACAAAGAACGATCATGTACAGATTTTTCGGGCTCCTCATGAATACCGCGAGAGGGCTGCAATCCAATAAAAATATGGCCGACCGAAATACCAGGGATAAGAAAGGACTCTTCCTCCGACATAATATCACCGGGAGGGTCCCCCCAACGAGCCTGAGCCTCTCCTCCCCATGAACGGGAGCCTAGCTTGGCCGCAAACTCGGGATCATGATAACGAATCATCTTGTCCGCCGCCTTCTCCCCCGTCCATAGTCCGGAGTTAATCCTTCCTTCCTCTACGAACAGGGAACGAAGCTCTTCTGCCGACAGTATTGGTGCGTCATAACCCTCCTCGTTCAACCGAGTTAGCAAATGAGAGACCGAAGCCAAAGTGTCCAGAAAACTGCCCCCGAATGCACTCCCCTCTCCAGGTGGATAATTGTAGCAAATCAGGGCTATTCTCTTGTCTAAATTGGATTTGTGCTTTAGCTCAAGCCAGCGTCTTACACGGTTAACCAGACGGTCTACCCGTTCGGATATAAGCACCAGCCGGTTCAAGGTAACGCCCAGCACCGGGTCGATCCCTTCATGTTGCAAAGCTGCGATGGGATAGGTCTCGATCGCTCCATCCAACTCCGGCAGCACAACCTGGACCATCAATTGCGCAGCGCTAATCCCTCGCCTTGACTGACGCCATTCTTCTTCTGTCGTGCCGGACAATAAAAATGGATGCAGCATTGGCGCACCCAGAACCTCCAGCCATTCCACTGCATCACCAGCTTCGGCTGTAGTCCCGCCGCCGCCCGGGCCAATTCCCAGCCGGAAGGGCAACAGATTGACGATCAGATCAACAGTTCCAGCTTCCTCAATAAGTAATTCACGCAGACGCTCCAGCGAAATATTCATGACGGAGGGAAACGCCACCGGTAGTACCTCGGCAAACGCCCCGATTCGATGTACTAGCTCCCCGATACATTCGGCAAGCTCAATCGGATTACCGTTCCCAAGGAACAGTAGTGCCACGATGGGCCGACCCCCAGCGGCGGCTCGGTGGTTACGATAATCTGCGAGCGAGGCATAGCGTATAGCGGCTACAGGATCGAACAAACATAACTCCTCTATGATGAAGGGCTCAGTAGGAGTAGGCAGCAGGTCACACCCGCCATAGATACGACCTGCCAGACAAAGCAGACCAAACATATTCGTCTGCCCCCCACCCCGCCAGAATTCGGTTAATTTCACGTAGTTCTCATAATCCCGTCTCAGATGAACAGGCAACTCGGCTGCCACATTTATTCCACGTACTGGAAGATCCTTTGCCCTTAATGCCCCAAGCTTGAACAAGGAACGTATTTCACCGGTATCCCCGCCTACTGGCAGAAAAGCCGAAGCACCTTGATCCAGAATTTTCTTGACTTCTTCTATAACTTCCTTGCGAACGCCATGCGCATCACAAATAACAATATCCCCTGCTTCCACCAGAAGTCTGTTCTCAAGCTCAGCCGGAAATTCAGTGGATTCGTTCCCTCCCGGATCAATAATGACTAGTTCTAATTGCTCCTGCTGCTTCTCTCTCAGCATGCGATATGCGGATGACAAATGCGTCTGCGAGGCCTCGCTGTTCGTTACTATCACCATCTTCATGCCTTCATCTCCCCTTGGTTAAACTTCTTGCCACTCTGGCAATCCGGCCAGCATCCAGCTCCTCCAATCGGAGACAGCGCGATTGTAAACAATCCGCTAACTTGCGAGCATAACCGAGACGAACAAACCCTTGCTCGGTGTCAATAACAAGCGTCTGGATGCCGGACTTCGCAAGCCATTGTCCCATCCGGCGGATTTCCTGCCACATCTCCTTACCCGTAGCAACTCCGGTATTCGCTTTGCCATCGGTCATGATGATCATCGCAGGAATAAGTCCACTTCCCTTAAGAAGCATGGCCTCCATGGTCATCGCTCCTTTCTCAAGTCCGGCTAATAGCGGTGTCCGTCCCCCCACAGGCATGGACTTCAACTGACGCTCCGCCAACTCGACGCTGCGGGTAATGTCCAGTAGCAGTTCAGCCCCGCTACCCCTGAAGGTAACCAGTCCCACGCTGTCACGCTGCCGATAAGCATCTTGCAATAGCGATAATACCGCTCCTTTCACCGCCTTCATCCGCTTGGCTGCATTCATGGACCCGCTGGCATCAACCACGAAGAGCAGTGCGGTTCCCGTTCGACTCTCCCGCACCTTGACACGCAGGTCACTCCGCTCAATCAGCAAGCGTGGCCCACGCCCTCCGTTCTCTACAGCTTGACTATAGTTCCGACGGACTTGCTGATAGGGAGCGGCAGCCCGCAGCGTAGCATCAAAGGCCAAATCGAAGACAGCTCCCCGCGGCTTCTCTGCTCGGACATAACGGCCTGTACAACCCCCATCCATGGCCTGGTTCCGCTTACCCGACTTGGCCTTGAAGCGAGAGCGTGGCGGAGTAAAAGCGATGCGGCGAACATCAAACCCACGCCCCACTGACTCAACAATGGCACGCGCTGCCATGCCAGGCGCCCCCTCTTCGTCCCGAGCACGTTCACCTGCCCAAGTCTCACCATCTCCAGCCACTTCCTTCAACTCCGGGTAAGGCTCCTGTTCTTCTTCCGGCGCACCATCATCCCCAGAAGAGCCGTGAGCTTCGTCTTGCAGCCTGGAGGATGTTTCCGGCTGTTTAGACTGTTGTCGGTTGTTGGCCCCTTCGCCCTTCTGCTCCTGATGATCAGGTACTTCTTGTGGCTGGGCTTCCTCATCGGAAGACCTTATCCGATGCGGTAACACCAGTAGGGCCGCCTCGCGCAACTGCTCGGGGTCGATCTCTTGTCGACCCTTCCAAGCCGCCAGGGTACGGGCAACCTCAACCAGTTGAACATCTGCCCGATGCCCTGCACATCCGGCTTCTATCGTAATTTCAGCGGCCAAGCGCAGCGCAGCCTCCGTCATCTTCACGCCAGAAAGGCGTTCCCTCACCCGGAGAATCTGCTCACGAAGCGCCGAGGTCTCGGGCTCAAACGCTCTGACAAATCCGACTTGATCCCGCTCAAAGGCCAGCCGCCGCCGGGCAATTTCCGCCCGTTCCTCCGGATTGCCTGACGTCTTGACCGGGACATATAAGGCAAAGCGATCCAGCAAAGCTGGGCTTAACCTGGCTTCCTCCGGATTCATCGTTGCAAGCAGTAAAAAGGAAGTGGGCCGCCAATCAGGCGCCCCCTCCCCATTGGCTTGTATGCCTCTGTTCTCGGCTGCCGATAAAATGGCTCGCAGAGCTCTTTCACTCATCAGATTGACCTCGTCAACCGTCACCACTTGCCCATCGGCGGAAGCCAGTAGGCCGGGAGAGAATATTGTCTCCCCGGAGCGTAGGGAGACTGTCCAATCGCCTCCGCCTAACAAACGATCCTCGTCCACATGAAGCGGTACCGCAATCCGTTTACGCTCAGGCAATAGAAGTGAAAGGCCTTGAATTAGTGTGGTCTTCGAAGTTCCCGGCTCTCCGGCCAGGAGGACCCCCTTTAAAGCCGGATTGACAGCATGCAACAGCAGGGCCTTCTTGGCCAACTCATGGCCGACTACCGCACAAAATGGAAAGATCGGACTGTCAGAGCACATGCGCCGCCTCCGGGAGCATATCGACGATCAGATCCTGAATCATCCCCAGTCCATCCCCGCTATCCTCAAACGGCCTTCTCCGCATGCGGTGCGGCATTGCCAATAAGGCAGCCTCTGCCAGATCCTCTGCCAATACCTCGATTCTTCCGGCAAATGCAGCTAATGCCATGGCTGTCTTCATCAGCGTAATATCTGCGCGATGACCGTCTACATTCAGACGAATCCCAATCTCGGCAATCCATTCCAGCAACTGCGATGAAGGCTGGATAGTGGCAAGCCTTTCCCTAGCATCCAGAACACGGTCGGCAAGACGAGACTGCTCCTCTTCATATTGTCGCCGAAACCCCTCAGGATCCGCATCAAATGCAAGGCGGCGCTTCACCACCTCTACCCGGCTCGAGATTTCCCGTTCCCCAAGCACCTCGACAGAGAGAGCAAACCGATCCAGCAATTGCGGGCGTAGTTCTCCCTCTTCCGGATTCATGGTACCTATCAGAATGAAGCGTGCCGGGTGAGAATACGATACCCCTTCCCGCTCCACCGTATTTACGCCCATAGCAGCGGCATCCAGCAAGGCATCTACAATCGAATCATCCAGTAAATTAATTTCGTCTACGTACAAAATATTTCCATGCGCCGCAGCCAGCAAGCCCGGCTCGAATCGCTTCTCCCCTTCACGAATTGCATGTTCGATATCCAATGTGCCAACGACCCGATCCTCAGTAGCACTAACCGGGAGATTGATGACATGAAGACCGGGCATAAGTTCGGCCAGCGCCCTTACAGCCGTTGATTTGGCCGTTCCCTTCTCTCCACGAATCAGTACCCCGCCAAGGCGTGGGTCGACCAGATTCAAAATAAGTCCTTTCTTCATTGCATCCTGTCCGACAATTGCCGTAAACGGAAATAGATCCGGTCTTACATTCATCTTTGTCCTCTCTCCTGTTCCATTAAATGACTTCCGCCACTCTCATCCGATCGTTCTGCTTCAGCAGCCCGGTCACAAGACAGCTCAACCGACCGTTCCCGGAACCTGGCTCAATACGTCCCGTAACGCCAAATACCTCACCAAGCGTTTGCTCGGTCATGGTGTCCTCCGGTTTTCCACTGGCATAAATTTTCCCTTTATCCATAATCATGAGTTCATCCGAATAGGCTGCAGCATGATTCATATCATGCAAGACCATAATGATGGTCATACCCTGGCTCTGATTAATCTCAGCGACGAGCTCCATAATTTCCCATTGATGACTGACGTCCAAATAGGTGGTTGGCTCATCGAGCAATAACAGGCGCGGCTTCTGAGCCAGCGCCAAGGCAATCCAGACCCGCTGGCGCTCTCCCCCGGATAAGGTAGACAACTTCCGATTCGCAAACCGGGTAGTTCCCGTTTGTTCCAAGGCCCAGTCGATAATATCTTCATCCTCCTTGCCAAGCTTCGCCCACGTGGGTTTATGGGGAAAACGACCGTAACCAACCAACGTGCGTACGGTGATATCCGGCAGCTTATCCTGACTTTGCTGGAGCATGGACAAATATCTGGCCAGACGCCGCCTTGAATAGCTGACCAGCGGCTGACCAGCAAGCAAAATTGAACCACCGGCTGTCTTCATCTGCCCGGCAATCGCCTTTAGCAGGGTACTTTTACCGCAACCGTTTGGACCGATAATGCTATATATCCGACCTTCCTGTGCACTCCAGCTTAACCGCTCAATCACGGTCCGTTGATGATACTTAACGACAAGCTTCTCCAGTTCAAGCGCTGTTGTCATTCCCCTTCCCTCCTTAGCAAATATAGAAAAAACGGGGCCCCAAGCGCACCCAATATAATGCCGACAGGAAGCTCCAATGGCGCGAACATCAAGCGAGCCAGTGTATCGCATATCGTCACTACCGCTACCCCCAGCAGCGCGGAGGCAGGCAATAACAGCCGATAATCACTACCGATCAGAAGCCGGGCAGAGTGTGGAACAACCAGTCCCACAAAACCGAGCAAACCAACAACACTTACCGCGCTGGCTGCCAGCAACGTAGCAATCCCAGTTAAGATCAGACGGGTTGTTTCGACTCCCAGGCCAAGCCCACGGGCGTTGGAGTCTCCAAGCGCGAGCAAATTCAAATGCACAGAACCAGCCAAGGCTAGAGTAACTCCAACAAGCGAATAAGGAAGCATAAGCTGAAGATCCGGCCAGCTTTTGGCAGCCAGCCCACCAACGAGAAACACCAGCGCTCCGTTGACACGGTCACTGTAAAAAGTCAGCAAAGCAGAAATACCAGAACCAAGAAATGCTGAGACTGCCACCCCTGCCAGAATAATTCGGATCGGCTGAACTCCTTGCTTCCAGGCCATCAAATAAATAATTCCTGCCGCTCCTGAGGCTCCAAGAAAGGCTGCAGGAGTAAGCAATGGCCAGGCTTGAGGGAATAAGACAAGAATAATAATACCCAGCAACCCTGCTCCTGAGGACACGCCGATAATATGGGGGTCTGCCAACGGATTGCGCATAACCCCTTGCAGAATGGCCCCGGACAAGGCTAAATTTACACCGACCAGGCCTGCTACCAACGTACGCGGGAGACGAATGTTCCAGATCACATCTCTTAGTGGGCCATCAAAGCCCTGAAACAGATAGCGCCAGATATCGCCCAATGAGATGGAGACCGCCCCCGTGCTGATGCTGAACGCAACACCTGCAAGGGCGGCTCCCGCAAGTAGAATCAGAGTGAAAGACCCTCTGGGGGCAGTTCGTTTGATATCAGTTTTCATGGTTATAAACTGTGGGGTATACCAGTTTGGCCAAGTATTCGACCGACTCATTCAAGCGAAAGCCGGGATTCGACAACAATAGGTCTGATGGCAAAATAGCCATGCGCTTCTCCTTGACCGCGCGAAGAGAAGACCATGCGGGTTGTCCGGCCAAATCAGATTCAATCTTTTTTTCACCGTTATCCCGAGCTCCATGGATAAGCACAAAGACATAATCGGGGTCCATTTCCACGATTTTCTCCAGGCTAAAAGGAGCCGTAGACGGACTTTTTTCGGAAGCCTCAAAATTAACCGCTACATTTTTCATATGTAACATTTCCGCTACTTCCAATCCCACCGTATTCTCCCGTTGCACCGAGATGCTGGTAGGTGTGACATTCAGCATGATAAAGCTCGGCGTTTCCCCCATGGGCACTTTGGCAGTCAATTTTTCAATCTGTTCCTCCAATTGCTTCAGCGCTTCATTGGCCTTTGTCTCTGTGCCAGCCAGTCTACCAAACAATTGGGCCTTTTCTTTCATATCTGCGTAAGTGCTTAGGGTAAAGAGAGCAACCGGGATATCACTGGACTCCAGAATACTTGTCAGATCACGATGAAAGGAAGTAGAACCAATCACCAAATCCGGTTTTAGGGAAAGCAACTTCTCCGTATTCACGGTAGTCATTCCTCCAACATCATCAAGCGATTTTGCCGCCTCAGGCACAGTCCCTCCTGTTGAGGTGGCCCGAGCAATTGCAGTACCGTCTACTGCATACAACAAATCCAGCAATTGAGGAGATAGAACAACAATTTTTTGAGGCTGCGATGAAAGAGCAATCTCACGGTCAGCATCATCCTTAAAGGTTAGAAATTCCTCAGCCTCGTTCGAAGGGGGAGAGACTGCTGCATTAGCTGATTTAGTTTCCGTCGTTGACGCTCCTTCTCCATTTGCGGGGGTGGTCTCCTTGGTCACTGAAGTTTGGGAACAGCCCACAGAAACGGCGAGGAGCAGGCTTGCCGACAGCATGAGTGCAAGTTTTTTGAATGAGTTCATGAATTTATCTCCTTTTATTCGTAAATATTACTATTTAAATACAAGAGCAATATAGTATGAATTTAGCCCATATATTTACTGGTTTTGTTTCTTTCCTTCAGTCGAAGCTAGTAACTGCTGAAGCTCTATCAGACACTCTCTGCTCACCATCTTTCCACGAAAAAAAATTAGGTCGTCCGCACTCCCTGTAAAAATACAGCTCGGCTCATATTTGCGTAAAATGATTTTCTCTCCATCGACGAAAATTTCCATAGCATCCCTTATGTCAATTCCCAAGGTACGCCGCAATTCAATAGGAATCACAATTCTGCCCAGTTCATCTACTTTCCTGACAATCCCCGTAGCTTTCATCATCCGAATACCCGCCCTTCACTTAAAGTTTATGTAATAATTCGCTAATTTTAATCGTAATTATTACGTTTAAATGAAGTTTAGCTTGATTGCCTAGGGCTGTCAATTTTTTTCGACAAAAAACGATAATTTTCTTTTTCCTCCTTCGGTTCCATCTGGTGCAAGTTAAGTTATTTGATTCAGGCGAAAGTACCTACCTTCTCTCTTAATTAAATGATATAGATGTGTAAATTCCTTTCTTTTATTCGTAATAAATACGATTAAAATAATTGTATTATACCTTGGTAAAGATTTCTATTATATATTTCTAAAATTAAAAAGACGCCCCAAGCTGAAAAACAGCTTCAGGCGTCTTGATCGTCATTTCGTTCTCATTTTCTCTGGCTACGGTTCCACCCATCCAGATAATACTCCATGGCCATCAGGGCATGGCTCTTGAATTCCACTCTATACCGTTCTACCTGCTGGTCAATCATAACCTGCTGCATGGCGTCAGGCACGCTGACTACGCTTTTGTATCCTACAATGATAGCATGCTGGGCCTGAAACAGTTCATAGAAGGCATCTTCTGCAAACTCCTCCACTCGCTCCACCAACAAGTGTACGATACGTTCTAATGAAGCAAACATACCCAAGCTCACCTTCATGGCCGTCTCATAATTGATATTTCGCTCCAGAATGGTGCTCTTGATGGCGCTCAACCGAATGAAGACTGAGTTCTCATCCAGCATTCCCGCCATTTCCCTCAAGAAGAAGACTTTGAACTCTTCATATGACATCTTTCCTAATGGAAGCAGTAAATCCTCAAAACCTTTAAACCGCTTCTCATATTCCAGAAATAAAATCTCCATAAAGAGAACTTCCTTCGTGCTGTAATAAAAGAACATCGTCCCCTTTGACACGTTGGCCGCCTTGGCGATATCGATCATTTTAATATCTTCAAACGTGCTGTTCTTATATAAGTCATAAGCCACATTCAGTATCAGCTTGGCTTTCTCTGCCTTGGCAACGTCTGTCATCGCTCTTCTCATGCCATCACCTCATATCCCGGAATATCTATTGACTTAAGGTCAATGGTATGGAAATGCTCCTGGCTTGTCAATGTGAAACAATTGCTCTATTTCAACATCCCTCTGATCGCTTTATCCAGGGTACGGTCACTGAGCCATTTACTCATTAAAACAGAAGGCTTGGCCATTTTGCCCACCGCATATCTTGTTTTCGGCCGTTTCAGCCTTACCGCTTGGGCGACCACATTTGCAATCACCGTTGGCGGTGAAGAGGCGCCGGGTTTGTACGAATTGGCATGCAGCTTCGCTACCCCCTTGGCAAGCTCCTTATAGGGCCCCTCTCCGGAATTTTTCAACATCGGGCTTCCTGATACTTGGGCGAATTCCGTATCGATCGTACCTGGCTCAATAATCACAACATCGATGCCGAACGGTTCCACTTCAACTCTTAAGCAATCTGACCATCCCTCCAAGGCATGCTTGCTGGCATGATACCAGGCCCCAAGTGGGGAATGCATTTTTCCGGCAATCGAAGAGGTATTGATAATTTTGCCGCTCCCTTGCTGTCTCATGTGAGGCAGGATCAACTGGGTGATTCTGGCCAGACCAAACAAATTGACCTCGAACTGATATCTGGCATCCTCCAGACTAACTTCTTCGGCACTACCGTAGAGAGCAAAACCCGCATTGTTGAACAGTACATCGATTCTGGATTGCTCCTTCAAGATTCGCTCAACACAGGCCTGTATGTCTTCATCCTTGGAAATATCCATCTGTATCCGAATCGCTCCCAGGCTTTGCAGATCCTTCATCGGGTCTATCCGTCTGGCGGCAACATAAACGATATGCCCTTCGGACAGCAGCTTCTTTGCCGTTTCCTTCCCTATCCCCGATGATGCCCCAGTAATCAGAATCACTTTCCGTTCCATACCAAGCCCTCCCATACAAAATAAATGACTAAAACACAAATGACCTTAGGTCATTGACCTAAGGTCGACTATAAATGACCTAGGGTCATTTGTCAATTTTATTTTGCTTTATGGTTGTGCAGATGATTATACAGATTTAACAAGCGGTCTAACTGCTGTGATTTTCGAATCACCTTTTTTCCTTGCAAACCATACAATTCCGCCAGTTTATTCAATTCCTTTCGCTGTTTTTCAATTTCTTCGCTTAGTTGTTTTCTCCTTTCCATCGTTCTTCATCCCTTCCTCTCTTGTAATATTTTAGGATGAATTGTCGAATCATTGATTTTTTTATTTAACGCAATCTCTTAAATGAAAAAAGACTCCCATGACAAAAATGAGAGTCTTGCTTTATTCTGCTTTGATCATTCTTGAAATAAAGGATTAATATACAGGTTCACGATGTGTTGTTTAATTTTTTCATGAGTTAAGCCACGCTGTGCTTTAAAAAAGAGATACAGATCTGGTGTCAAGGTGGCTAACAAGGCATCCGCTCTAAACCCAGCATCACCGTCCATGGTGTTCTGCACCGACGGTGATGCGGCAATGAGTTCATACACCTGTGCATATAGAAAGGTATATACCTGAGATTTGTATATCATTTGCTGCCCATCTTCGCAGGAGGGTCCCTGCATATAAACTAACCAGTTGGCGTGCTTGTCAATAAATTCGACAGCAAAATGTACCAATGCAGTCAGCTTTCCCTGTAGAGATATCTCCCTATTTTGTTGGAGGTAGCTGTTTACTTCATCAACGAACTCTTGGCTACTTTCCTGGAGCAAGTCCTGACATATCTCCCCTTTATGAGCATAATGCCTGTAAAGCGTCCCTTGCCCGACGCCTGCTGTCGTTGCAATTTTCCTCATGGTAATGTTATCAACCCCATGTTCCACAAACAACGACTCTGCTGTCTGTAAGATCCGGAGTCTGGATTTGATGACGTCTTTTCGCTCTTTTTTCGGTTGCATTTCATTACACCTCTTGAGTGTATTCTAACAAAATGCCTCATACTTTACGACATTGACTACTTAACCCATTCATTCTGCACAATTTTTAAATATTGCTCTTCCCCGTTTTTTACTACTTTAAATAGTCCACTATCAAAGTCGGTGTTAAGCTCGCGAAAGAAAATCCCTTGGATTGCTCCTTCTTCCTCTGATTCTTCTGTAAGAACATAGCGCTCCCCTTTTCTGATCAAATATGCGTTTACTCCTCGCTCATGGGATTGCTCCAGCATTTCCGGATATCGCTGCACTGCAACGATATGAAGATCAATTAATCCTAACTGCTTAATAAGATCATTTACAAAATCTCCCCGTGTAATGCCCTGCCAAAGCGTTCTGCCCGATTGTCCAATAACAATTTGGGTAATATTCATCTCACGAGCAGTCTCTATAATGATTTCACTTGCTTTTTTTCCATTCGTTTGACGAGTCAGAAACTGCCCACCTGCAGCTTCTGTCTGACTCTCCCAACCAGCAATATATTGTTGTTTTTCCAGGTTATACTCGTTATTTTTAGATGAGTCAACTGTAAGTACGATCAACGGAGCATGAAGCAAGCGAGCCAATCGACTCCCTCTTTGAATTAATCTTTCTCCATTGGGTCCATAGCTTACACATACCATTATACTTTCTGTAGCTGCTTCCATTCTCAATCCTCCCATGATTGATACTTACGATGGCTTTACAACAAGAGGGTCAAAGTCCGCTACAATCAGCATATCAATATGTCTGGCGTTCCTTAACAAATAATGAACGAACGTCTCCTTGAAGAGCGTAAGCCATAACGGCTTGCGAGATTGCCCAATAATAAGCTGGGTTGCCTGAATTTCATTCATTCGTTCAAGCAAATGCCTGTGAACGACCTTAGAGCTTTCCGTCTTGGTTATTTCCATCTTCCCGCCCAAGCGTTCTGCTAGTAGACGCAAAGAATTCAACCGTTTGCCTTCATCTTCATTAAGTGTAGCGTTACAACTTGCATAATGAACGTACCAATCGGCCTTTAACCGATGAGCAATGCGAAAGCCCCTGCGGATTAACCGTTCGGCCCGCGGCTCCAAATCTACACAGACAAAGATCACCTCCTTACGTCCCCAGGCGCCCCGCAAAGCTGATTCCCGGTCCCAGGCTTCCAGCCTTTCGTCCACATCATCTGCTATTTCCCTGAGGGCCAATTCACGAAGTGCGATCAGATTACCTATCTTAAAGAAGGAGTCAAGTGCCTGGCCGATCTTCTCTCTTGCATATATTTTGCCTTCTCGCATTCGCTCCTGAAGCATTTGAGGCGTAATATCGATTAACTCCAATTCATCCGCCATCTTGAATATAGCGTCGGGCACCGTTTCTCGAACGTGAACTCCCGTAAGTTGCTTGACGGCATCATTTAAGCTCTCCAAATGTTGAACATTCACTGTGGTAATTACTGAAATTCCGGCTTCAAGAAGTTGCAACACATCCTCATACCGCTTCCTCGTCTTACTGCCAGGCACATTGGTATGAGCTAATTCGTCTACTAACACGACTTCGGGATGGCGGCTGAGAATGGCCGCGGTATCCATCTCCTCCAATACTGTCGATTGATAAGGAATTCTTGCCCGGGGTATGATTGTTAAATCACCAATCTGTTCCTGAGTTTCCTTCCGTCCATGGGTTTCCAATAATCCCACGACTACATCGATACCCTTTTGCTGCAAGACATTCCCTTCTTGCAACATTTTATAAGTTTTACCTACTCCGGGAGCAGCTCCTATATACACCTTGAAGGTCCCCCGACGAATGTACTCTACTTCACGTTGCATTTCAGATTTGCTTAGCCTGTGAAACTTATCCTCCTGCTTTTGCGGAGACGACTTGACAGGGAGAATACGTTCGCCGACCTCAAGCGCACGATCTGCCATTAGAAAAATATCAATATTTCGTGTTTTGCGAAGCACGCGATTTGCAATAGAACCCTGCCATAACTCTTGCCAAACACTCTTTTGAGAATGCCCCATCACAATTCGGGTCACATTATTATCGATTGCGTAACGAACGAGAGCAGAAGGAAGTCCTCTAACATGAGTCAAAGGTAGTTCGTCAAAACGAGCATCAATTCGCTTGACCAGCTTCTTCAATGACTGGCGAAATGCTTCTTGCTCCTTGGTTAATGGCTTATTTGCAAGGACGAAGGAGGCAACAACCAAGTCTCCCCCAAGTCGCTTGGCAATCTGCTGGCCTCTTCTTACGTAAAGTGAGCCGTTCCAGTGATATTGGGCAGATACCAAAATACGCTCGGTAGCTCCAGAAGGACCAAGCAGCCCTTCCGCCTCACGGTGCTTCTCCAAAGAATCATTGACACCTTCCGCTACCAGTCGCAAAGCAACCTCTCTGAGCACGCCTAAATTACCTCGCCGTGATAAAGCCGGATGAGCTTTATTACCCAATACTCCCTCCTCTATTCTCTTAAGAATGGTTTCGGGAGACACATCGATAAGCTGCACCTCATCGGCCAAATCTAACGTATTTAAGGGGACTGTTTCCTCAGCTCTGATCCCAGTGATTTTGTATATTTGTTCTTCCACGCCAGCCAGTTCATAGACATTAATGGTGGTAATGACGCTAATTCCCTGATCCATGAGATAACGGATATCTTCCAGCCGATTAGTGAACCTGGCCCCTTCGCGATTGCGATGCGCTAACCCGTCAACCAGCAATACTTCGGGGTTGCGCTTTAATAGAGCATCCAAGGGAAGATCCTTTTGTTCCACCCCATTCTTCCACCAATGAAGGCTGGGAATTCGCTCCAATTCTTCGAGCTGTTGAACCGTATCTGCACGTTGCATAGTGGATACAGCGCTACAAACTACGTCAATCCCTTGTTGTTTGAGCTGTCTCCCTTCCTGCAACATATGATAGGTTTTGCCCGAGCCACTGACTGAACCAATAATAATTTTTAGCTTCCCCTGATGAAGCCGGTAAATGGAGTATAAAATTTCTTCTGGCGTCTTTCGCTTGTAAGGTGCCATAGCCTAGCCTCCATCGTTTTCTTCATTCTTTGTCAAGTCTATTACGATATCGATAAATTGCTCTACGGCCCAGTTAAATCGTTCTGGCTGACAGAGGTTACTCGGATAGGCGCAGTTGGCCAATACCTCCGCCCTGCCTTGAGTTATAAGTGTTTCCATAGATTTGGTATATTTTGCACGGTAAATATCATTATCACCTGCAAGTACAAGTATCGGGCATGTAATATCCTGCAAATGCCCTAGAGAATCATAACTTATAGCCAACCTCTGCTTATACAATTCAATAGGACGCTTGATTAACATACTCTCTCTAATAATGGAGTAAGGCAGCGGCCAGTGTTGATAAGCGACACGAATCGCTGGAAATGAAATCTGGCTTGGAGCAAGATAGGACAGTATGCTACCGTAGGCAGCCACATTCTGAACTACCTTCATAACGGCGGAATGCAATTCCATACCATAAACATCTGCTATTATTATGGCTTTAACCCGCTGAGGATAATTCAAGGCCACTTGTTGCACCAGAATGCCCCCGTAATCAACACCTACAAACACAGCCTCTTTAATATCTAATTCGTTTAATAGCATCATGAGATCCGTACCTTGCGTCTCCATCACCTTACGGTAATTGCCCTTCAGCTTTCCTGATCGACCATTGCCCCGCAAATCACAGACAATAACACGGAAGCGCTTGGATAGTTCTTCTACTTGCGGCTTAAACATCGTATGCATCATGCCATGGCCATGGATGAATACTAGAGGCATGCCATGACCGTGTTGTTCATAATAAATAGATGCCCCGTTTAAGTTTATAGCAGGCAACTCTATCACCTCTTACAACAAAAATAAAAGAAAAGATAATGGCAAACATACCCTGATTACCGAAATGGGCAAATCAGGGCCTGCTTACTACTTATCTTGTATTCATTTCAGATAATACTAAATTCAGTTCCAGCACGTTCACACGAGCATCTCCAAATATTCCCCAATCCGGGCCTTGCGTATGAGCGCTAACCAAAGTCTCTAGTTGTTCCGTAGAGATTCCCGTCAAGCTGCTGATTCTAGGAATTTGCACCTCGGCAGCTTTCGGCGTGATATGCGGATCGAGACCAGAGCCTGAGTTGGTGATCAGGTCAATGGGAACCAATTGAATAGGAACCTCGGGATTATTCGACTCCCAAGCCGCTACAGAATCACTTGTACGCTGCAACATATCCGGGTTGGATGGAGCATAATTGGGACTCCCGGATGAGACGGCATTATATTCAATACTGGATACTCTGCCTTGAAAGTACTGTGGTGAAGTGAAGTTCTGCCCAATCAATTTAGAACCAATGGCTTCCCCTTGATCATTAAAGATAAGACTTCCACTTGCTTTATCTGGCACAAGGGCTTGGGCCAACCCTGTCACGGCCAATTGATACACCATAATCAGAACCATAAGAAGCAGTGATGTGCGCAAGGTTACGCTGATTATTTTCATCATTTATCGCCTTCCTATACCAAGAATTGAATCGCCAGATCAATCAGCTTAATACCTAAGAACGGTACGATGATCCCGCCAACACCATATATGAGTAGATTTTGTCTAAGAAGACTTGAGGAGCTCATTGGCTTATAAGCCACACCCTTCATAGCCAGCGGAATCAGGAGCGGAATAATAACCGCATTGAAGATCAGCGCCGACAGGATGGCTGACATGGGAGAATGCAAGCCCATAACGTTCAGCACTTCCATTTGAGGAATTGCCACCATGAACATTGCCGGGATGATAGCAAAATACTTGGCAATATCATTTGCAATACTGAACGTCGTTAATGCCCCGCGAGTCATCAACAATTGCTTCCCAATCGACACCACTTCAATGATTTTAGATGGGTCTGAGTCCAGATCGACCATATTGGCAGCCTCCTTGGCAGCTACAGTCCCACTGTTCATGGCAATCCCTACATCCGCTTGCGCCAATGCCGGAGCATCATTGGTACCGTCTCCTGTCATGGCTACCAGCTTACCCTCCGCCTGTTCACGGCGAATGACTGCAATTTTGTCTTCCGGCTTGCTCTCGGCAATAAAGTCATCCACGCCAGCCTCTGCAGCGATGGTTGCAGCCGTCAATGGATTATCCCCTGTACACATGACTGTCTTAATCCCCATCTGACGCATCTGATCAAACCGTTCTCTCATCCCTGGCTTAACGGTATCCTTCAAGTAAATCAAGCCATAAATGGTACGATCCACAGCAACAGCTAGCGGCGTCCCCCCAGCCGATGCAATTTTGTCATTGCCTCGTTGCAAACCATCTGGAATGATACCTCCCTGTTCTGCAACCCATCTCTTTACTGCATCCACAGCGCCCTTACGCACCTTACGTCCATCGGCGAGATCCATACCACTCATTCTTGTTTCGGCCTTGAACTCGATAAAGTCAGCTCCGTCGGCCGTTTGCTTTGCATAGGTAAGCCCTAGCTGATTCACCAGTTCTATCACGGAGCGCCCTTCGGGTGTATCGTCCTGGATTGAGCTTATGGCTGCCCACTCGGCAACATCCTTGGTATTGGCCCCTCCTACCGGGATGAATTCACTAGCCATTCGGTTCCCGTAAGTGATGGTTCCTGTTTTGTCGAGAATAATGGTATTAATATCCCCTGAAGCTTCTACAGCCTTCCCCGACATAGCTAATACATTAAATTGCGTCACCCGGTCCATGCCAGCAATCCCGATCGCCGAGAGGAGTCCTCCAATGGTCGTTGGAATCAAACATACTAGCAATGCAATCAAGACAGGAACTTCTAACTGAACCCCTATATAATTGGCAAATACGGGCAAAGTGATGACAACAAGTAAGAAGATAATGGTCAAACTCACCAACACGGTATTCAGGGCGATCTCATTAGGTGTTTTTTGCCGTTTGGCCCCTTCTACCAAGGAAATCATCCGATCGAGAAAAGATTCCCCTGGATCGCTTGTAATACGAATTTTTATTTCATCACTAATCACTTTTGTCCCACCGGTTACAGAGCTGAAGTCACCACCCGCTTCCTTGATCACCGGAGCAGACTCCCCTGTAATTGCTGATTCATCAACAGAGGCCAGACCCTCTATAACCTCGCCGTCTCCAGGTATCATTTCTCCCTGACTAACGATGGCAACATCACCTTTACGCAAATCTGTAGAAGGTACTTGCTTGATGCCTTGAGGTGTTAGTTTATTTGCTGTAATTTCTTTTTTGGTTTTCTTCAATGAATCAGCCTGTGCTTTCCCTCTGCCTTCAGCCAGAGCCTCTGCAAAGTTAGCAAATAACAGGGTAAAGAGTAGGATTAGAGAAACAGCAACATTAAATCCACTGGACACATTTCCGCCAAACGCATTTGGCACAAATATCAGGAAGGCAGTGACAATCAATCCAATCTCGACAACAAACATGACCGGATTACGCATCATCATTCTTGGATGTAATTTGACAATGGCTTGCTTCATCGCTTCACTTACAATTTCTTTGGTTAATACACTTTTTCGGGTACTCATCTTGTTCTATCCTCCATCCGCCACTATGGCTTCAGCGTCAAAAATTCAGCGATTGGTCCCAATGATAGGACCGGGAAAAAGGTCAGGGCTCCCACAATAAATACCGCCCCCACAAATACTGTGCCAAATAAGGCATTATCCGTACGGAAGGTACCTGATGTTTCCGGAACTGTCTTCTTGACTGCCATTGAGCCTGCAACGGCCATTAATGTCATCATTGAGAAGTAGCGGGCAATAAACATAACGATCCCTGTGGATATATTCCAGAATGGAGTGGCATCGCCTAGTCCTTCAAATCCGGAACCATTATTGCCTGCCGATGACGTATATTCATAAAGCGCCTGCGATAATCCATGAAAGCCTGGATTGGAGATGGTCTCCGGGTTGGAGTATACCGCCAAAGCTGTAGGGACAAGGATTAACAACGGTGTAATAATAAGCGTAACAGCAATTAGCTTCATTTCCTTACCCTCAATTTTGCGGCCAAGGAACTCCGGAGTACGTCCTACCATTAAGCCTGACAAGAAGACAGCGACCATCGCATACAGGAGTACATTCATGAAGCCGGCCCCTACCCCACCAAAGACGGTGTTTAGCATCATATTGCCCAGGGTAATCAACCCGCCAAGTGGTGTTAAGGTATCATGCATCGTGTTCACAGCTCCCGTCTCCGAGGACGTTGTCACTACGGAATACAAGGAAGATTGGCCAATGCCGAATCGTACCTCCTTGCCTTCCATGGAACCCCCTTGCTCAATGCCCATCGCATTGATGGCAGGGTTGCCTGCATGCTCGTTAGCCAGAGATACCCCAAGGAAGACTAGGAACATGACACTCATAGCTACAAATAGAACCCGACCTTGCTTATCGTTGCCAACCATTTTCCCGTAAGTAAAAGGTAGCGCGGTAGGCAACAGCATCATTAACAAAATTTGAATAAAGTTGCTCACACCATCGGGATTTTCAAAGGGATGTGCGGAGTTAACACCGAAGAATCCGCCCCCGTTATTGCCTAATTCCTTAATGGAAAGAAAAGAAGCCACTGGCCCCCGCGCAATTTCTTGTGTAGCCCCCTCAAGTGTCTTTACAATCGCAGTTGGTTCCAAAGTTTGCGGAACCCCCGTAGCGAGTAATGCCAATGCAGACACGAAAGCAACTGGAAGCAGCACACGGGTGATAGCTCTCAAAAAATCCGTGAAGAAATTCCCCAATGGCTTGCCAGCCATTCCTCTGATGAACGCAATCACAGTAGCAAGTGCAGATGCTGGCGCTGCGAACATCATGAAGATAATAGCTAGCATCTGCGATAGATATGACAACCCACTCTCACCGCTATAATGCTGCAAGTTGGTATTAGTCATAAAGCTGACGGCTGTATTAAACGCCAGCGTTGGCTCCATTGAAGCTATTTCACTTGGATTCAAGGGCAAGATGCCCTGAAACCGAAAGATAAGGTATACCAATACAATCATCAATGTGTTGCTAAGAAGCAGTGAGAACGCATATTGCTTCCAGGTCTGGTCATCCTTGCGAATACCGCCCAAAGCACTGAAGGGCTTCTCCAGCCAGCCAAACCAGCGATCCATGGAAGAAGAACGATAGTCGAACGCCCGAGCCATATAAAGCCCTGCCGGACGGGCAAGTAGTAAAACAACAACCAATGTAACTGCAATACCCAAAAACGAAGTGGTCATTACGATATTCCCTCCTAGAATCCCGAAGTCAGAATTTCTCCGGGTTAACAAGCGCATAAGTCAGATAACCAAACAAGGCCAGGATGGCAACCATTAACACCCAGATCATCCTCGTTCACTTCCCTCATCAATGGTTTTGCCGGCCCAATGCAATAACCCGGCCATAAGCATGGCCATAAGCATCAGAATGATAATCATTGAAATATCCAGCATGGTGTACTCCTCTCCTTATCCAAAATCTTTACTCTATCAAAAACGACACATCATCACTGATCGTCCAGATCACATAGTCAGCACCTAAGGAACGATACAGCATTTGCGGATGATAATGCTTCGTTATGACATAAATCGGAGCTGAACTAAAATGGCGAATAGCCACAATCAAGTCACAGCATTCTGAGGTCTTCCCTTCAAAAAGAAATATTTTGTCAAACTCCACATCGAGGGGAGCTTGCCATTCTTTTCCCTTAATATGAACAGCTATCTCCGTTTTTACTACTGAAGGGCAGCCATTATCCTCAAGCTGCTGATTGCAACTTAACACAGCATATGGAACTTCCTTCTCGTTCAACGACTTGATGAATAGCTCCCCGGCTTGGGTTGGCGCAAAGACTAGGGTATAAGCACGGGTATTCATGATGATTCCTTCTTTCCAAGCATCCGCCCCAGTATCTAGCCTAACAGTTTGAACATTAAGTCAGGATTAGAACCTCTCTAGTGGAATTAAGATTGTATTAAGATTAGGGCAGATCATATTATTTCCACGTCATTCATCTTAGCACCCGGAGAATTAGTATAGGATTAGGGTTTACCTTCTAGAATTAAGGTTGTCTAAAGATAAAAAAAAGAGCCCTTTCAGACTCTTCAGGGCTCTTTCATTCCAAATAAATTGGCTAGGATTCCTCAATGATTTGTAGCATACGATAGCCAACTCCGATATGGGTTTGAATGAGCTTGGGTTGGCCGGGTGGCTCAATTTTTTTACGTAAGGTGGCCATAAATACACGTAATGCCGGAATATCGTACAATTGGCTGCCCCAGATCTCATGCAGAATAAAATTGTGTGTAAGCACTTTGCCCGCATGCTTGGCCAGCAAGCAAAGAAGCTTGTATTCACTAGGCGTTAAATGAATTTCGTCTCCCTTCAACCAAACGCACCCAGCCGCATAATCTATTTTCAGATATCCGTTTATAAAGACAGATGAATCTCTGGTTAATTTTTCTTGATCATACTGAAGTCTTCTCAAGCTTACTCGTAACCTGGCTAACAATTCTTCAACGCTGAATGGCTTGGTCAAGAAATCATCGGCACCTGCATCAAGCGCCTCAATCTTGTCCCGATCCTCACTACGCGCGCTAACAACAATGATAGGTAGAGTGGACCACTCTCTCACTTTGCGAATGATTTCTACCCCATCTATATCCGGTAAACCTAAATCAAGAATGATCAAATCAGGCTGTCTTGACAGAACCTCCATCATGGCACTTTCACCTGAAGCGGCAGACTCATAGCGATACCCTTGGGTCTCCAAGGTCGTCGTAATTAACTTTCTTATAGGTTTATCGTCCTCAACCACCAGAACAAATGGCTTATTCATGAATGCTCACCTCTGAGACAGGTATTGTTAAGTAGAATATAGCTCCCTTAGGATCATTGTCTCTTATTCCGATTTCTCCCCCATGTGCTTGAATAATTGATCGGCATAACGACAGGCCCAATCCCAAACCACGTCTTCCATCTGTCTTATGGTTAAGTGTGTAGAACATCTCAAATATGCGAGATTTGTACTCATCTGCAATTCCCAGTCCCTGATCCGCTACTTCAATCAGAACCATATCTTTCTCTTGTCTTGCTGAGACCGTTATCACCGAATTGTTTGATGTATACTTGATAGCATTGTCAACCAGGTTAACCAACACCTGTACAATGAGACGTGAATCCATGTTAGCCATTAGCAGTTCGTTCTGAATGTTGGTGTCAATTCTGTGTTGGCCTTTCTTGCGCTTCACATGTTGAAGTGCTTCAGATATAACATCTTCTACTAATTCGGCTTGGAAATTGAGGCTAATCGTGCCATTCTCTATTCTGCTAATAGCCAGTACATTCTCAACCAAATGAATGAGCCAAACGGCATCATCGTAAATATCAGCATACAGCCCGTTCTTTTGGAATTCGTTTAACACAGAAGAATTATTAAGCAACATACCGGCGTTACCGGATATGCTGGTTAACGGGGTACGCAAATCATGAGAAATCCCCCGCAGTAAATTGGCTCTGAGTTGCTCTTGCTCGATTTGCATAGAGATTGTCTTCTGATGCTCACTAAGGAATTCTTTCTCCAGAGCAAGACCACACTCTCCCAGCATAGCTATCACCAGACTTTTCTCAAATTCATCCATGGGGGAGTGCTCCCCGATATCAATGGCAGCCACTGCATAAACTTCCTCTCCTCCACGAACCGCCAAATACAAGCACTGAACGTGGGAGAACGTATCGGTTGTAGCTCCGGCTCGTTTATTGTTTCTTAATACCCAATCGGCTACCAAGCGTTCTTTCTCTCCAGCAAGCCCTTCTAATTGTTCAATATTTAGCCCCGGCTTGGGGATTATAATCGGGCAATTCGTTTTTCCATGGCTTACCGGATAAAATACTACTGTTTTGTCCAACAGCTTGACCATCTGTCTCGCTGTTTCTTGCATAATAGCTTCTGAATTTCGAGCTTGCTGCAACTTCCTGCTCGTTTCAAGCAACAGCTCAGTACGATATGCCTTTTGAGCAGAATGGCGGGCCTGCTCCCGAACTCTCATTGTCAGTGTACTGGTCATAAATGAAGCAACCAGCATGACCAAAAAAGTTACAGGATAACTGGGATCATAGGCCTGAAACGAAAAACGTGGTTCTGTAAAAAAGAAATTAAACACCATAACACTAAGGATCGAGGTAATTCCGTTATATATTCTGCCCTTAGTGACCATGGCACTAATCAAGGCCCCCAAAATATATAAAGTGATGACATTAGCCTCGCGAAATCCTAGTTCGTAGAACCACACCCCTGCTAAAGTGCAAGCTGAGAAAATAGCAAATGTCTTGAATACGTCCTGCACTGAAAACATTGGCTCATGCTTGAACATTTGAAAGCTCTTCTTGATGGAAATTTGTACGTCAGGGATGATATATGTCTCTACATTTGGAACCAGAGTTGTCAATTTGTCCACAACTGTAGACTTGGTAAATCCCCCTCGGCGATTAGGAGAGCGGCCCAGTACGATTTTAGATACGTGGCTTGTTTTGGCATATTCCGAAATTTGCAGAGGAATATCTTCCCCATAAACCGTTGCTATTTGTGCTCCCAGTTGTTCTGCCAGTCGAATATTTTCCCTTAAAATGATCGCATCGGATTTCACTAACTCTTTATGTTGTATCGTCTCTACATATAGCGCCGTAAAGCGGGCATGAAACGCCTCCGCCATACGAGCTGCTGTGCGAATCACTTTTTTGTTGGATTCCGCCGAGGAGAGACATACCAAGATATGTTCCTTGATGTTCTCATCTTGACGCTTCGCTTGAACTAATAATTTTCCAGCAATGCGGTTTAACTGCTGAGAGACAATCCTCAAAGCAATTTCACGCAATGCCCCCAAATTCTTCTCTTGGAACAAGGACTCATAGGCCTTCTGTTGGCTCTCATCCTGAAAGATCAGGCCTCTTCGAAATCGTTCAATCAATGTTTTGGGTTCATAATCAATAAATTCAATAAAGTCTGCACGATCAAGCACATGATCAGGAATACGCTCCGGCTCGGAAAAGGCAATAAGCGGGGAGACGATATCTGCCAAGCTTTCTAACTGCTGTATATTTAGAGTGGTATAAACATCAATTCCCGCCCGAAGAAGCTCATCAATATCCTGATATCTTCTCTTATGCCGACTGCCCTCTCTATTGTAATGGGCCAGATTATCAAGGACAATAAGCTCAGGCCTTTGGCTCAGGGCAGCATCCAGATCAAACTCGTAAGGTAATTGTTCCATAGTGGCTAGTAAAGGCTCGATGTGTGGCAGATGTTGGTTTTGAACTTGACCAATGAGCACTTCTCTTCCGCTCTCAAGCTCTTTGCGCGCACTGGATAACATGGCATAGGTTTTCCCTACTCCCGGTGAAAAGCCTATAAATACCTTCAAGGCTCCCCTTTGGGTCATAAATGTCTGCCCCCGCTTCTCAAATGACAGCTCTTCCTGTCTTTATTATGCGAGTATATCATGGATAATATCAGGATCATGTTAACATTTATCTATCCGCATTAAGATTACATTAAGATGAAATAAAAAAGGGCTAAACACCGAAATTAGTGCTTGAAATGTGAGCAATGAGGCCCTACGGGTTCGTAGGGTTCTTCCGATCGCTATTGTTCCTGGATTTCCTCATTCAATAAATTCCTATAAGGTAGAAATCCACTCGCAAAGGCGAACACTTCGCTTCTCCAGAATCCCTACGACCCTCCGCTGCATAGATGTCTTTAGTCAAGCACTGATTCTTGGATTGAGCCTAAAAAAGCTTATTGGAATATTGTTATCCAATAAGCTTTTTCCCATTTTAGCCGATCAATACCTTCTCCTCTGGATATCGGAACTTGTCCTGACTGTATCTTTGTGATAACGCAAAAGCTAGCGTCAAGGGCCCGAGCCTTCCAATAAACATAGTCAGTATAATAACCAGTTTGCCAAAGGAAGAAAGATCTGGGGTTAGCCCTGTAGACAAACCAACCGTCCCGAAAGCCGAAGTTACTTCAAATAAAATATCCATAAAATTGCTGCCTGGCCCTTGCTCGCTCAGGGTGAGCAAAAAGGTCGATAATGCTACCACGCATACCGATATAATCATGACCGCTAAAGCTCGCATAATAATAGATTGAGGAATTCTTCGATTCATCATTTGAACATCCTGCTTTCCTCTTACGATACTAATTAATGTAAGAAGCAAAACGACAAAGGTTGTCGTCTTGATTCCTCCCCCTGTGGAACCCGAGGAGGCGCCGATAAACATCAGAAACACCATGAAAAATTGGGAGGCCGTCATCATGGATGCTATATCCACGGTATTAAACCCCGCCGTCCTTGTGACAACACCTTGAAAATAGCTTGCCCAAATTCTTTCAGGCCAAGTTAACAAACCAAACGTATTGGGGTTAAAGCACTCTATCAAAAAAATTACTACAAACCCGGCTATACATAAAATTGCCGTAGTAGAGAGTACCATTTTGGAGTGCAAGGATAAGCCACTCCAGTTTCGATTTTTCCACAAGTCAAGAATAACCGTAAAGCCGAGACCACCAAAAATGAACAGTAAGGTAACGACAATATTCATGACAGGATCTCCTACATATCGGCTTAAGTTGTCTGGCCACAAGGCGAAGCCTGCATTATTGAAGGCCGAAATTGAATGGAAAACGCCATAGTAAATTGCCCTAGAACCGCCCATCTCTCCCATCCACCGAAGGGTTAGGAGAACTGCCCCCAGGCCTTCAATAATAAGAGCTGCTGTAAAGATACCAAGCGATAGCTTGACAACGCCTTGAGTAGACAAGGCATTCGTCGATTGCTGAATAAGCAGACGATTCTTCAAACCTATTTTTTTTCCAAGCACAACTGCCACTAGCACACTATAAGTCATAAAACCAAGGCCACCAACTTGGATAAGGCACATAATAACGATTTGTCCAAAGATGGAATAGGCCGTACCTGTATCTACAACGACTAACCCGGTAACGCATACTGCAGAAGTAGAAGTAAAAAATGCATCTAGCCAGCCAACGCCCCTCCCCCCTGCAGAAGAAACGGGTAACCATAGCAAAATCGTCCCCAAGAGAATAGGAATAGCGAAGCTCAATAGTATAAGTCTTGAGGAAGTGAGGTGAATCAGTGGCGACGTCTTGAGTGCATGCAAATTACCCCTCCCCCCTTTCTCGAGCATGGTCAAACTGTTCATCTTACGTATTATTACCTGAGAATGAATTCAATATCAACCCCATTATTTTCTGATTCTAATATATTCCCTTGGCTGAAAGGGTAAATGAACACCAACATGGAAACCCTCCGCCTGGGCTTGAAAAATGGAATATTCCGTCAGATCTCTGAGTACCAGTTCAGTGATTCTTGCTTGAGATTGGAGATTCCATATATACGCCCCAATGATTTGAATGCAAAAAAACACAAGCAGACTCACTCCTATTTTTCTTCTATTTAGCAATGGGCTCATCTCCTTTACCAGATAGTCTTGCCTGTAAAGAAGCATTCATTCTCAACTGACCCAATAGGTAATTTTTTGCATTTTGTTTGACATTCATTTCATCTCGCGATATTATTAAAAACGTTGTTAAACGTTAAATAACTAAATCATTGAATTATCGGAGGAGCCTGCCAACAGCGGGCTCTTTTTGTGCTTTTTTTGGGAAATAATATTAAGAAGTCATATATTTTTGGGTCAAGGAGGAAAATAAGTGTCTCTGCTTCATGTTGCTATTTCGCTGCCATTTCTGGCAGCTGCATTGTTGACCTGTCTCCACAAACTGCGACAATCTTTCCATACTGGGTGGCTTGTGCTTCCCGTACCCTTTGTTTTATTTGTGTATTTCCTGTTGCAAATTCCGGAAGTTCAATCCGGCCACATTACACACAGCACCATGCCATGGATGCCCTCATTAGGCGTTGAATTTTCTGCGCTATTGGATGGATTAAGCTTGTTGTTCGCTCTGCTGATTAGCGGTATGGGCACCCTTGTCGTGGTGTATTCCATATTTTATCTGGATAAAACCAAGGAAGCCCTTTCTTCGTTTTACGCCTATTTATTGCTCTTCATGGGAGCAATGCTGGGCGTCGTATTATCCGATAACTTGATTGTGCTGTACAGCTTTTGGGAAATAACCACCATCTCCTCATTTTTACTGATTGCTTTTTGGTATAACCGGGAAACGTCAAGATATGGCGCGTTCAAATCACTGCTGATTACGGTTCTGGGCGGCCTGGCTATGCTAGCCGGATTTATTTTGTTATACCTTATGACAGGCACATTCAGTATCCGGGAAATAATAGGAAATCTAGATCCGGTTACAAATCATCCCTTATTTATTCCGGCTATGCTGCTTGTATTGTTGGGGGCATTTACAAAGTCGGCCCAATTCCCCTTCCATATTTGGCTACCTGATGCCATGGAAGCCCCTACCCCGGTCAGTGCCTATCTCCACTCCGCCACTATGGTCAAGGCTGGTCTTTACCTGGTTGCACGCATGAGCCCTGTGTTCGCCGGGAGTAAGATCTGGTTCTGGGTGGTTACCATAGTGGGGATTTGCACACTGCTTTACGGTTCATTTCGGGCGATGAAGCAACGAGATCTCAAGGCACTTCTGGCCTTCTCAACCATCAGTCAACTGGGATTAATTATGAGCTTGCTGGGAGTAGGTTCTGCTGCAGCCTTCTACAGTGGAACACAAGATGGACTGGTTTATACCACAGCAACGCTGGCAGCCCTATTCCATCTTATTAATCACGCTATATTCAAGGGTTCGTTATTTATGGTGGTTGGTATTGTCGACCATGAGACAGGTACTCGGGATCTCCGCAAGTTAGGCGGACTGATGTCGATGATGCCGATCACCTTCTCCATCGCCTTAGTCGGTTCCTTATCCATGGCAGGGTTACCACCGTTTAACGGCTTCTTAAGTAAAGAAATGTTTTATACCGCTTTGTTATCCATCGCAAGTATGGATGTGATGAACCTGCAAACTATGGGGGTTTTGATTCCGATAGTTGCCTGGATTGCCAGTGTGTTCACCTTTGGTTATAGCCTGATTTTTGTATTCAGAACGTTTACCGGACCTTCTCAATTTGAGAAGCTCGGTAAAACTCCACATGAAGCCCCTACGGGATTGCTGCTTTCGCCTGTTATTTTGGCGTCCTTGGCTGTCGTGTTTGGTTTATTTCCCAATCTGCTATCGTATTCAATACTGGAGCCTGCCATGGCCTCTATTCATCCGAGGTTGTTGACTGCGGGTGAACGATTCGAAGTGTCTATCTCCATGTGGCATGGCTGGACACCTGAATTGTTTATGACGCTAGGCGTGATCCTGGTGGGAACGATGGTCTATATCGCACACCAACGTTTCAAGCCGCTTCATCAGCCTTTGCTAGATAAAATCTCACTCAACTGGGCCTTTGACAACAGCCTTCAATTATTCCACAAAGGCTCACGCTCATTGACACAAAGCTATATGACCGGCTCTGTTCGACATTATTTGATTTATATATTTACCTTCTTCATTCTCTCACTTAGTTGGATGTTATACAGAACAGGCCCATTTGCGATTCCATTTGAATCCCTTGCGTCGGTGTCTGCTTACGAATTATTGATTAATTTGGCCTTAATCGTGGTGGTCGTCTCCATTCCTTTTGTTCAATCAAGAATGATGGCCATTATTTTAACAAGCGCCTCTGGGTATATTGTTACTTTATTTTTTGTTATTTTCAGAGCACCTGACCTGGCCTTAACCCAAATGATTGTCGAGACCGTTTCTGCCGCTCTCTTTCTCCTTTGCTTTTATCATTTGCCGAAGAAAAAGTTGGAATCAGCTAAACGCTCGTTCAAATGGATGAACCTGCTCATCTCCGTTGGGGTGGGCACTTTAATGACACTTATCTCACTTAAAGTTATGGGAAGTAAAATGTTCGAATCCATATCCGATTATTATTTGAAATTCAGCTATGAGCTTGCGGGTGGCAAAAATGTAGTCAATGTAATACTTGTCGATTTCCGGGGCTTTGATACGATGCTGGAAATTGTGGTGCTTGGCATTGCTTCTTTTGGTATTTATGCCATGATCCGGCTCAATCTGGAGAATAGCCAGGATGCACCGCCAGTGAGCTCTGTCCCATGGCAAGCACACAGCAACAATGTCATATTAAGAACGATTTCCAGTGTGGCTGTATTGGTCATCCTCACTTTCTCCTTCTATCTGTTCTTTGCCGGACATAATCAGCCTGGAGGAGGGTTTATCGGAGCGTTAATGACCTCAGCCGCCCTCATTCTGCTAACTATGGTCTCTGGACTTAATACCATTCAACAGGTAATTCCTCTGAACTTTAGAAAATTAACGGCCACAGGCTTGCTTGTTGCTGCTTTGACGGGAGTGGGTTCCTTCCTGTTCAAGCTGCCGTTTCTAAGTCATTCTTTCGGCTACTTCTACCTACCGATTCTGGGGAAAACGGAATTGGCTACAGCAGTGCTGTTTGATCTAGGGGTTTTCATGACGGTGATAGGCATTACAATGACAATCATTTTAGAGATAGGGAGGGATAAATAGGAATGGAATTATTCATGTCTTTAACGATTGGAATCCTGTTTGCCGTTGGCATCTACCTGATATTATCCCGGAACATGTTGCGTATTATCTTGGGAACCTCGCTGCTGACACATGGGGTTCACCTTCTACTCCTGACCATGGCCAGATTAAAGACAGGGGCAGCTCCTCTGCTAGAAGAACAAGCGACAGCTTATGTCGATCCCGTGCCTCAGGCGCTGATTCTGACTTCCATTGTTATCAGTTTTGGCGTAACTTCATTCTTTTTTGTTCTGGTCTATAAATCCTACCGCAGGCTTGGAACGGATGACATGGAGCAATTAAGGGGGGAAAAAGATGAATAATTTGCTTGTGCTTCCTTTGCTCCTTCCCTTATTGACTGGCATCGCCTTACTGTTCATTAACCAGAAGGTCAGGCTTCAACGTTGGGTCAGTATTGGCGGAATTACCCTGGGGGGCATCGCCTCAGCTCTGATTGCCATACAAGTACGAACGGACGGCATTCAAACGCTTTATATGGGTGGGTGGGCTCCTCCATACGGTATTATTTTTGTAGCCGACATGTTTGCGGCGTTATTGACGCTTACAACCTCCGTCGTCGCTTTCGCTTGTATTCTTTATTCCATGAAGAGCATCGGGGAAGAAAGGGAAAAACATTACTATTACCCTTTTGTTCAATTCTTATTGGTGGGCGTTAACGGCTCCTTCTTGACGGGAGATTTATTCAACCTCTTCGTATGCTTTGAAGTCATGCTAATCTCTTCTTACGCCTTGATTGTACTTGGAGGGACCAAGCTGCAACTTCGTGAAACGTTAAAATATATCCTGGTCAATATTCTATCCTCCACCTTGTTTGTTGCCGCTGTTGCCTATCTCTATGGTGTCACAGGCACCTTAAACATGGCAGATTTATCGATGAAAGTTGCTGAAGCAGGTCAAGGTACGGTGCTGAATGTAATTGCCTTGCTATTTTTAATTGTCTTTTCGCTAAAAGCAGGCGTTTTTCTCTTCTTCTGGTTGCCCGGCTCCTATAGTGCGCCACCCACAGCCATAAGTGCCTTATTCGCAGCTTTGCTAACCAAGGTGGGCGTATATGCCCTAATTCGAACATTTACGCTGATTTTTAATACAGAGTTTATTAACTTTCAGAGCTGGTTCGAATGGATGGCCATCGCTACCATGCTGCTAGGCGCATTTGGTGCCGTTGCCTACACCGATATTCGGCGAATTATGAATTACAACATCATCATCAGTGTCGGATTACTCACGATGGGCCTTGCCGTGTTATCCAGGGATGCCTTGGATGGCGTTGCTTTTTATCTGCTTCACGATATGCTTGCCAAAGTCTTGCTATTCATTCTGGGTGGACTCATTATCAAGGTTTCAGGGACAACAAACTTGAAGGAAATGGGTGGGTTGATCAAGTCATACCCCTTACTAGGCGGCCTCTTTCTGATGACAGGCTTGGTGGTGGCGGGAATACCGCCATTCAGTGGCTTTCCCGGGAAATTATTATTAATTCGTGGGGGGCTTGAAGCCGGTCACTATGCCTTATCCGCAATCGGCCTGATCTCAAGTTTGATTGTTTTGTATTCCTTACTCCGAATATTCTCGTATGCCTTCTGGGGGGAGAAGAGCGACAAGATGAAGCAACCTTCTGTAATAACAGCTTCATCATACCTTCCAGCTATGATATTAAGTGTATTAGTCATCGGCGTAGGCCTTTTTGCCGAGTATGTATACGGATGGGTATCACTAGCAGGAGAAGGACTTGCCAACCCTGCCATGTATGTTGATGCCATATTAAGGAGTCGATAAAATGTTCCTTCAAATTCTGTTGAATTTGATCATTGCTGTAGCCTGGACCTTTCTATATGGAACCTGGTCAAATGTACAATTTGTTATTGGTTATTTGATCGGGTTGATCATCCTTTGGGGGCTTCGACGCTGGAATTCCGGTTTTTACATGGTCAAGGTCTGGAAGGTCATAAAGCTCCTGCTCATATTTACCAAAGAGCTCTTTATATCGAGCTTCGAAGTGATCAGGCATGTACTTCGTCCACAAATGACCATGCGTCCAGGGATTATCGAGCTGAACACGCAGCTCAAATCAGATTGGGAGATCACTTTGCTCTCTTGCCTGATCTGTCTGACCCCAGGAACACTTACGTTAGACGTTTCCCGGGATAATCGAACCTTGTACATTCATGCTATGGATATTCAGGATGCCGAGGAGCTATCCAGACATCTCAAGGATACTTTCGAGAAAGCTATTATGGAGGTAACCAGAACATGATTCATTATTTTCTTATAACTGCACTCACCCTTCTGGCCATATCCGTCCTGGGATGTATATATCGGCTATTGAAGGGACCCTCCGTACCTGATCGCGTCTTCGCACTGGATACAATAGGTACCTTGCTGCTGTCCATGATCGCTGTGCTTTGCGCCTTGCTACGAACCACCGTGTACCTGGATATCGTCCTTGTCATGGGTATTTTAACCTTTATAGGAACCACTGCATTCGCTCATTACGTAGAAAGGGGGCAGGTATTTGATGATGGAGATAATCAGCCAGATCGGTGAGATACTGCTTGGACTTGTCATTGTAGCAGGTTCACTCATTGGCTTGCTTAGCGTATTCGGCCTGATTCGGTTGCCGGATCTATATTTGAGAGCACATGCGGCAACCAAAAGTGCCACTTTAGGTGTTCTGTTTATTTTGTCCGGCGTATTCTTCTACTTCACTTTATATTTGGAGCACACTAGCCTCAAATTACTGCTTGGCATCGCTTTTGTATTTTTAACCTCGCCCGTAGCAGGACATTTAAGCGGAAGAGCGGCCTATCGTTCGGGAGTCCCTCTATGGAAGAACAGCGTGAGGGACGATTTGAAGAAAAGTCTGGAGCAACAAACTGAAAAGGATTTTTAAATTCCTAAAATTCATATGCGGGTTACCCTCAGAAAGGTTGATAAATAGTTGAATGATATTGAAACTTTGCTAAGGTATTTAATTCTAGGAATAGTGCAAGGTTTTACTGAACCGATTCCCGTCTCCTCAAGTGGTCACCTTATTGTAGTCCAGCAATGGTTGGGAATGACGCATAGGGGTTTATCTTTTGAAGCTTTATTAAATGCAGCCTCTCTCATCGCAATTCTTCTAATATATCGCAAAATGCTTATCAGAGTAGCCATTAACGCTATGGGTTTCTTACGTACTCGTCAAGATGAGTATCGATCTGATTTTATGTTTGTTGTGTATGTGATCATTGGAACAATTCCCGCAGGTATAATTGGTATATTGTTCAAAGACTATATCGAAGCCGTATTTTCTTCGACAAAAATGATCGGTATCAGCCTTTTATTTACAGCAATAGCACTCTGGTTGATTCGAAACTTGCGTGGGGTTAAACGTGATGGGGATTTAACATTCAAGGATTCTCTAATTGTTGGATTAGCACAGGCCGTTGCTCTTATTCCAGGCATCAGCCGGTCTGGAGCAACCGTTATTGCCTCCATAGCGATGGGCATGCAACAAGAAACGGCCTTGCGTTTTTCCTTCATGCTCTATATACCCATTAGCCTTGCCGGTCTGACCTTAAGCATCTCTGACATTGCGAATGACTCAGAGTTCTCCACCCTCTGGTTGCCTTACGCCATCTCTTTTATTGCATCATTGGTCTTTACATATATGTCAATGAAGTGGTTTATGGATATTATGAAGAAGGGCAACCTGAAGTTTTTTGCTTATTATTGTTTTCTTATGGGTATTATTCTTTTATTTGTATTATAGATAGAATTAGAGCAAGGCCTGCCTGTGTACAATTAGCAGAGCAGCCTGGTACGCCCGTGTGGCGATTACCAAGCTGCTACCAGTCCATCGGTACGACTATCACTGCCGCCGACCAGAACTCCAGTGCCCGGATCGCGCCAAATGATCTGGCCACGTCCGAAGCTATACGCATCGGCAGCCGCCTGGATATCATGGCCCCGCCGGGCCAATGCCTGAGCAATATGCGCCGGGAAGCCCGGCTCTACCAGCACGGTTCGGCCCCCTTGCCATTGCCAGCGCGGTGCATCCAGCGCCGCCTGGGGATGCAGTTGGAAGTCAAGCGTATTCATCAGCACCTGAACATGACCTTGAGGCTGCATCAGCCCGCCCATCACTCCGAACGACCCCACCGCTTTCCCATCTCTCGTAAGAAAGCCTGGAATAATAGTATGATAGCTTCTCTTGCCTGGTTCCAGACGATTGATACTGAGCGGGTCAAGGGAAAAGCCATAACCCCGATTCTGCAAGGCAATGCCGGTATTTTCAACGACCAGACCGGAACCAAAGCCGGTGTAATTGCTCTGAATGAATGAGACCATGTTGCCTTCATCATCAGCGGTAGCTAAATACACTGTACCCCCTCCCGGCGGCTTCCCCGCTTCCGGCAGTGCCGCCGTATCCCCGATCAGAGCGCGGCGGGCATCGGTATACACCGGATCCAGCAGATCAGCCGGCTTGATCTTCATGCCGCGAGCATCGCTGATATAATGCTGCCCATCGGCAAAGGCCAGCTTAATGGCCTCGATCTGGCGGTGAATCGTCTCCACGTCCTCCCGCTCATGCCGTTCCCAGCCCCTGAGAATGCCCAGGGCCAGCAATGCCACCAGGCCCTGACCATTGGGCGGAATCTCCCATACCTCATATCCCCGATAATTCGTCGAGATCGGGTCCACCCATTCGGGCGCAAACGCCGCCAAATCCCCGGCGTCCAGGAACCCGCCATGCTCGGCGATGCACGCCTCAATCCGTTCTGCCAGCGCTCCGCGGTAGAACGCCTCGGCGTCCGTCTCGCCGATGAGGCGCAGCGTCGCCGCGTGCGTAGGCGAGCGCCAGATCTCTCCGGCGCGCGGGGCCCGGCCCGCTGGCGCAAACGTGCGCAACCATTCGGCGAAGGTTGCGCCATCAGGCTGGGCGGCGTAATGCTCCGCCGCCCGCTGCCACATCCGCGCGGCCGTCGGCGACAGCGGGTAGCCGCGCTCGGCGTAATCGGTCGCGGGGCGCAGCGCCTCCGCCAGCGGCAAACGGCCGAAGCGGCGCGACAGCTCCGCCCAGGCCGCCGGGGCGCCGGGCACGGTCACCGGCACCGCGCCGTACTGAGGCATGCGGTCATGGCCCAGCGCCCGCACCGCCTCCAGCGAAATAGCAGCGGGCGACGGGCCGCTGCTATTCAAGCCGTGCAGCTTGCCCTCGCTCCACACCAACGCGAAGGCATCGCCGCCGATGCCGTTGGAGCAAGGCTCCAGCACGGTTAAGGCCGCGGCCGTAGCAATGGCCGCGTCTATTGCATTACCGCCACGCTTCAACACATCCAGCCCGGCTTGAGCGGCTAGCGGCTGGGACGTAGCGACCATCCCCCGCGCGCCATAGACCGGAACGCGATGGGACGGGTAGGGATGATAAAGCGGATCAAATGCCATAAAGCACCTCTCTCCTTAGAATAAATTCATACTTAGATAGCGTTCTCCCGTATCCGGCGCAATACATAATACCCGCCGCCCCGGTCCGAGACGACGGGCCTCCTGCAATGCAGCCCAGACAGAGGCTCCGCCGGAGGGACCGATCAGAATGCCTTCCTGTGCGGCCAACTGCCGAATGGTCTCCAGGGCAGCTTCATCGGCGACCTGGACGATCTCATCATAGACTTCCGTGTTGAGAATCGCCGGGATGAATCCCGGGCTCGTCCCCACCAGCTTATGCGGTCCCGGTTCACCGCCGGACAATACCGGTGAGCCTTGTGGCTCCACTACAATGACGCGAACCTCGGGCAGTTGCGCTTTGAGCGCTTCGCCAGTTCCCGTAATCGTGCCCCCTGTACCGGAGGTCGCCACGAAAGCATCTAACCGGCCTTCCATTTGCTCCAGGATTTCCAGCGCCGTTGTGGTACGGTGAATATCCGGGTTAGCCGGATTCTCGAACTGCTGGGGAATGAAGCTGCCGGGGATTTCCCGGCTCAACTCCAGCGCTTTCTCTATGCTGCCTGGCATCCGCTCCGCTGCCGGGGTCAACACCACCTCAGCTCCGTACGCCTTGATCAGGTTGATCCGCTCCTGCGTCGCGTTGTCGGGCATGACCATGATGGCCCGATACCCCTTGGCAGCAGCATTCATCGCCAGCCCAATGCCTGTATTACCGCTCGTCGGCTCGATAATCGTAGCGCCCGGCTGCAAGCGACCTTGCCGCTCCGCCTCCACGATCAGATTATATGCGGCCCGATCCTTGACACTGCCGCTAGGGTTAAAGTATTCCAGCTTGATGTAGACCTCGGCATCGTCCGGTCCGGTCAAGCGCTGAATGCGCACCGCCGGGGTATCGCCGATTAATTCGGTAATACTTTGGACGACCTTGACTCGTGATCCTTGGTTTCCAGTCTCTAGATCTCGCTTCTCCTCTGTAAGCTTGCTCATGATAGCACCTTTCCTTCGGTATAGCGGTTGGCCGGATAAGGAATACCCAAATTCCCCCGCAATGTATCAGCTTCATACTCCTTACGGAACAAGCCACGCTCCTGCAAAATCGGAACGACCCGTTCCACAAAACGGCGCTGATTGTAGTGGGTACCTTTAAGAATAAATCCGTCAACCGCTTCCCCGGTAAAATACTTCTCGAACTTGTCGGCAATATACTCCGCCGTACCTACGAAATCCCCCTTCGGATTAGCTGCTTCCAGCGCTAACTGGCGCAAGGTCAGGTTCCGTTCCTTCGCAATACGCAAGTAATATTCAGCCGTCGACTTGAAGCTGTCTTTCCCGACATCCCCCAGATCAGGTAACGGCTCATCCAGCGGGAACTGCGAGAAATCGAAGAAGCTGAAGTAACGGCTCAAATATTTCACGGCAAAATCAATGTCGATATAATCCAGAGACTTCTTGTATAACGCATCCGCCTCCTCCTGCGTGTCGCCGACGATAGGCTCAATAGCCGGGAAAATCAGCAACTCCGAAGGGGAGCGACCATAAGAGGCGGCACGACGCTTCCAGTCTTTATAATGGTTCTGTGCTTCCTCAAGATCTCCCGTACTCGTCCATGTGGAGAATACAGCATCGGCATGCTTGGCCGCCAATTCCTTACCCGTCTCGGAAGCCCCGGCTTGGAAGACGATGGGCCGTCCCTGCGGGGAACGTTCCATATTCAGCGGACCCTGGACGGAGAAGAATTCTCCCCGGTGATTCAGCGTATGCATCTTGTTCAAATCGACGTATATATCGCGCTCCCGGTCACGGACAAAGGCATCGTCCTCCCAGGAATCCCACAGCCCCTTGACCACCTCAATATATTCGTGGGCAATTCGATAGCGCAGCGCATGATCATGAATCTTGTCATGACCATGATTGCGGGCCACCCCCTCCAGTGCGGAGGTGACGGCATTCCATCCCGCCCGGCCACGGCTAATTACATCCAGCGATGCTAATTGTCGCGCCGTAGTGAACGGCTCGCTATAAGAAGTAGTGAATGTTCCTACCAGACCGAGATGCGTGGTCACGGACGAAATGGCGGCGAGCGCCGTCATTGGCTCCAATCGGCTCAAGAAGGGCCACGTCGAATCTTCGCTAATAAATGCCGAGTCAGCAATAAATCCGAAATCAAATTTGCCCGCTTCACCAATGCGCGCCGATTCGATATAAGCAGCAATATTGGCGGCGCCATCGGCCCGGACGTCCGGGTCCTTCCAGTGTCCGCCTCCTCCTTGAAGAAAAATACCTAATTTCAACTGACGCTCTGCCATGCTCAATCTCCTCCTTTTTCTGACTATATAATACAAATTGATGCTTAAGGATGCAGCTTTCTTGTTATAGGGAAAACCTCCCGTTAAATTGCTCATATCCGCCAAAATTGGGGCTTTATATGGAATTCCTCATGCTAATTATTATGAAATGGTCGATTCTGGGGAAAAGCCCAAAATTAACATGAAGATTTCCTGCTATTTGTGATATTTGGTGAAATGCGGGCGAATTAGCAGGAGGATTTCCCGTTAAAGCGCGTTAGAGGTATATTGGTTTTTGTTTTGATCCTTCTTTGATTCAACTTATAGTAAGCAGCAAATCGCTGCCCCTTGTGTTTTATATAAACTCTGTCCTGTCTTAGCAGCAGTTAACCCAGCAGATCCGGCTGCTCCTTAATGATGCTTTGGTACATCGGCTGGAAGCTCAGCCAGCCCGATGCAGGTGTGGTGCGGGCAGCGATACCGCGCGCCACCTCGGCGTCCAGCGGCTGCGGGGTACCTGAGGCTTCTGCGAGAATCTGTACCTGGCAGTTTTTCTCCAGGGAAACAAACCAGTAAGCCATTTCATCGACGCTGTGACCCACCGTGACAATGCCATGATTCTTGAGAATCAATCCCCGGTTATCCGTACCGAGCGCCTTGACCAGGTTCTCCCCTTCACCGCCCGCATGGCTGTCGTAAATATCATGCTTCTCGAAGAAAACAGCCGATTCGTTCGTAATCGGGTCCAGTAGCCTTCCGTAAGTAGACCAGATGCGACCATATACCGAATGGGTGTGCCCCGCCGCTACGATATCCGGGCGAAGCTTGAGCAACTTCGGATGCAGCAGCATCGCCCCCGGATGCACGAAGCCCTCCCCGTAAGCAATGTCCCCGTCATAATTCAGCAGAAGCAAGTCGCTGGCCTTAATCAAGGCGAAGCTTACGCCAAACGGGTTCACCCAGAAATGATCTGTCAGAATGGGGTCGCGGGCGACCAGATGGCCCATCACCCCTTCATCAAAGCCTAGCTTCGAGAAGATACGGAAGGCGGCAGCCAGCCGTTCCTTGCGATGCTGACGCTCTTCCTCCAGTGTGGCAAAGATAGGTGGTTGCGGGCGTGGATGTTGTTTGGGTTGAGTCGTCATAGTTCAATTCCTCCTTGGTTGGCGAATCATATTATTAGCGAGCAATCCAGGCTTCTACATCAAAATCTCCAGCAGCTACGCCTTCCTTCACCAGAAAATCCTTGGATACGGTGATCAGGCGAATTCCTTCATCCGTAATGGCAGTCTCGGAAATATCCTCAATCGGATACAGCTCGGGAACCACATCGACCGGAGCCCCCGTCAGTTCTGCCAACCAGGCATAATATTCATCGGGCTTGGCCTTCAAGTCTGCAATGGCTTTCTCTCTGGCTTCATTCCAGATTCGCGGGAACTCAGGGAATTTCTCCAGGTAGCTCTCTGTTACCACATTCGCTGAAGCAAAAGCCAGATTCGGATCACTGGCGCTATCATGAATGGCCGTAAAGCCTTCTTGCAAAATTTGATGCACTACCAGCAAATATGGCACCGTCGCAACCGCGTCGACCTCGCCTCGCTTCAAGGCAGCGAGCGAATCTCCCGTGGAGTTAATGTTAATGACTTCCGCGTTGACTCCGGCCTCACTGAGGATGGTTAACAAATAACGATGCATCGCTGAGCCTTTGACCACAGCCGCCTTCTTGCCCTCCAGGTCCTGCAGCGACTTGGCCCCATTCTCAGGGGCAACAAGAATGCTGCGCCCGTTCACTGTACGAAGCGTGATCAGCCTGGTCTTGGCCCCGGCTGCTTTCGCATTGATCGCCGGGGCATCTCCCGACAAGCCCACATCCAGGCGCCCGCTTATTAGCGATTCATTTAAATCGGGTCCGGTCAGAAACCCGGTAATGTTAACCTCTTCAATACCATGCTCCTTGAGATGCTCTTGAATGATGCCTGTATGGAATCCCCAGCCTTCTGCATCGGCTGGCAGCTTGGTAGCTCCGCCCACGTAACCAAAGTTCAAGACGGTAGGTGTATCGCCGCCGCTCGCTCCCTCTTTGTTCTCCTCGCCTCCCGGAGAAGCGGCACCCGCGCCGCAACCCTGCAACAACAGGGCAAGTGCAGCAACTAGTGCCAAATGGAACCCGAATTTCTTTATTTTCATGATCGTTCCTCCTTATTGGTTCTGATTCTTGTTGTTCATCCTAATCCTCTCACCTGTCAACTAACCCTTGAAGCTGTCCTGCCAGGTTAACAGGCGACGCTCCAACCAGCGCACGAAGGAGTCCACCAGCTTGCCAACGAGCGCAAAGATCAGAATGCCGGCAAAGATAATGTCTGTACGATTATTGGATTGACCAAAGGTAATTAAATAACCGATGCCTTCCTGGGAACCGATAATTTCAGCTACGACCAGGCCCAGCCATGAGCTGGCTAGCGATAAACGCAGGCCCAGCAGCAGATTGGGAACCGAGGCTGGAAGAATCAATCGCGTTACTTGCCGAATGCGGCTGAATTCCAACACTCTGGAGACCTCCACCAGCTTCGGGTCGACCTGACGGATTCCGGCATAAGCGTTCATATAAAGCGGAAAAAAAGCAATGTTGGCAATAATCACGATTTTCGATATTTCCCCAAAGCCGAACCAGAGAATAAAGAGCGGGGCGAGCGCCAGATTAGGCGTCAGCCGCAGTAGTTGCAAGGACGGATCAACATACTCTTCCGTCCGCTTGGAGAATCCGACCAGAAGGCCCAACACCAGACCAAGTCCGCCACCAATCAGGAAGCCAATCGCTGCCCGCCACAGGCTGATGCCCAAATGCCCAAAGATTTGACCTGTAAATACAAGCTCGGCCAGGGTACGCGCAATGACCAGCGGCGATGGCATGAACAAATCATCGATGATCTGTCGGTCGGACAACACTTGCCAGATAGCAAGGATGGCGATTGGCAACGCTGCACCCAGGGCGATCTCCCCCAAGGACAGCTTCCGCTTCCAACCCGGCCTGCTTCCATGCAAATCCTTGCTGCGTCTTGGCCATTTCATTGAATTTGCCAGCCTGCTCATTCCGGTTCCTCCTCTCTATGGGATCGATGAAAATAATCGCTCCCTTGCTACCGTTGTTCATTTATTAGCTTGACCTGGCTTAGTCCTTCCAGCGAAGGAAGTAACGTTCTATGCGCCGAATCAGCCAATCGCTCAACACGCCGATGAGGGTGAAGGTGAATATACCCACGAAGACAACCGGTGTTTTGCTCATCGCCCGGGCATCCATCATCAGATAGCCGATACCTGAGGAAGCACCCATCATTTCCGCGACCACCAGGCTAAGCCAAGCTATCGCCACCGACATCCGAATACCAAGGAAGAGATTAGGCAGCGAAGCCGGAAGCATGAGTTGAATGACCTGACGGAGCCTGCTGAATTCCAGCACCCGGGTTACCTCGAACAGCTTGTTGTCCACCCCCCGCAAACCGAGGAAGACATTAATATAGAGCGGGAAGAATGCCCCCTTGGCAATGAGCAGCACCTTCGAGGTCTCACCTATACCGAACCAGAGTACGAACAAGGAGGTCACCGCCAGATGGGGGACCATGCGCAGCATTTGCACCGCCGGGTCCATCGTTCGTTCTACCCAGCGGAACAACCCTACAACAATCCCGAGCAGCAAGCCTGCGCCGCCGCCTAGCAAGAACCCGAGTAGCGCACGTTGCAAGCTGATCTCCAGATTGCTCCACCACGCCCCCGACTGTACGAGGGAGATAAAGGTCTCGGCAATGCGGGAGGGAGCCGGGAATAGCAAATAAGAGATATATTCGTGAGCACTCAGATATTCCCACACCGTCAGAAGCAACACAGGAAGGACCAGACCCCTGAGCGTTCTGAGGTATCCGCCATGCCGGCCCATCCCTGTCTTTAACCGCTTCTGCCTGCTTGCTTTTGCCACATTGTACTTCGCGGTTGCCGCCTCTTGAAACCGCATATTCGACTATCACCCCTCTTTTATCTATTACTCCTACAAGGATACTAGGAATTATTTTCGTTTATTTAAACATATAAATCTGTATAATGTAAACTATAATTTTTTTATATTTGCATAAATGAAATTTATACTATTAAAATGTGAGGCGATGGCCTGTGCGGATTGAACAACTGCAATATGTCGTGGAGATCGCTCAAACGGGGTCTATTTCACTGGCGGCGGAGAAGCTCCATTCCTCTCAGCCGAATATCAGCTATGCTTTGAATACGCTGGAGGAAGAGCTGGGCGTGCAGATATTCCATCGCAAACGTGGAGGAACCGAACCCACGGAGATCGGGAAGACGCTTATTGCCCAAGCCCAGGACATTCTGGAGAGATTGGATAAGCTGAAGCTGACCGCGAGGAACCAATCGACGCTCATTTATGAGCAGATTCGAATCGGGGCAGTACCCGGGGTCTGCAACAGCTTCCTGCCGAAGCTGTTGTCTCGATATAAGGACAAGTATCCGAATGTGAATCTGGAGCTGGTCGAGGCCAATTCCAACGAGATTGAGGAAGATGTGATTCAAGGGAAGTTGAATCTGGGATTGGTAGGATTACTGGGAGAGCATGAGTTTAAGCATTTGGAGGCGGAGCAATTTCTGTCTTGCCAACTGGTGGCTTGCGTGGGACCGGAATCTCCCTTGGCGGGCAACAGCCAGCTTTCGCTTGCCGACATCGTTCAGTACCCGCTGGTGAACATTTCCGATAATATTAAAATGGAATTGATGAAGCATGGTACGCCCAAGGAAATCTTCCATTCGACGCGAACGGAAGCTACCAAGCATATCATCTCGGAGAGTATGGCTACCAGCTTCTACCTTGATATTTCCTTGGTCAAAGACCCTTACGTGATGATGGGGCGAATATTACCGATTCCCATCAAGGAGAAGGTCGAGGTCAAATTGTATTGGATTCGCTCCAAGCAGAGCACATCCATAGCAACAGAAGCCTTCATTCAGGAACTCATGCTGAACATGCGTTACCTGTATAAATAAAGGCCTCTTGGCATCATTCACAATTCAGTCTAAATACCAGCGCCGGCCTCGCCCGGTCTGAATTCATCGATTTGCTCGAACTCGCGAAGCACGGCGTAACGGAATTCCTGGAACGCTGTGCTTGCTTTTTTGCGTGGGAACGGTAAATCCACCTTGATAACCTTCTGTATTTCTCCAGGACGAGGCTTAAGAATGACGATTCGGTCAGCAAGAAATACAGCCTCATCGATATCATGAGTAACGAAGATCATCGTCGTCTTGTTCGCTTGCCAGATGTCCAGCAGGACATCCTGCATATGAGCCCGCGTGAAGGCATCCAGCGCTCCAAACGGCTCATCCAGCAGCAAGATACGCGGATTGCGTAACAGCGCCCGGGCAATCGCTACCCGCTGGGCCATCCCTCCGGACAACTCCTTCGGGAACGACTTCTCGAACCCCTGAAGGCGAACCAGTTCAATAAGTTCCCCTACCTTGCGCCGCACCTCGGCGTTGCCTAGGGAGAGATCGGAGGCAATATTCTTCTCCACCGTTAACCAGGGAAACAACCGGGGCTCTTGAAATATAAACCCCTTGTCGATGCCCGGCGCCTTGATTGGTTCCCCGGCTAATTGGACTTGACCGTCATACTTCGTATCCAAGCCTGCAATAATACGCAATAGGGTACTCTTGCCGCAACCGCTTGGACCAATCACCGTAATGAATTCGCCTTCTTCCACCTTCAGATTTAGATTATGCAGCGCATGAACTACGCCTTGATTGCTAACGAATTTCTTCTCCAGACCGGAAATGTCAAGCCATGTCTCACTCAATGGATTCCCTCCCCTTCTTGTTCTTAGATTAAAATTATTCCTATTTGTTTAATAGGAATAATACCCAAACCCCTTGGACCTGTCAACAACCTACAGGGCTCCCTAACCAAATATAGCACCCGCCGGGAATCTCCCGGTGGATGCTATACATTGGACTTGCTTATCATTATTTCATTTTAACGGGCCGTGTATTCAGCGTATGCCTTCAATATTTCATCGAGCTGGAGTCGCGAGGTATCTGGCACCAAATAGTTCGCTGCTTGCAGAAATGCCGGTGCCCCAACCCCTACCGAGAACATCTTCGCCTGATTGATCGCTTCAATCCCCGCCTCTGAATCCTCTACGCCGATGCAAGCGGCGTAAGGAACGCCCAAGACATCGGCGGCATTCAAGAAAGTCTCTGGATGCGGCTTGCCAAAGGCAATGCGTCCAGGGTCCACAATATACTCGAATACCTTGGTAAGTCCCAGCTTCTCCAAGACAAAGGTTGCGTTCCGACTGGCTGATCCCAAGGCGATCCGCAGCTTCCTTGCCTGGATCTCCTCAAGCAACTCCGTGATACCAGGAAGGATATCGCTAGGGCGAATCGCTTCAATTAATTCACGATAATGGTTATTTTTCCGAGTTGCCCACTGCTCCTTCTCTGCATCAGACAGACTTATCGGACGGGGGCTGGCGGCCAAAATCCGTTCTAAAGATTCAAGTCGGCTCACTCCCTTAAGCTGTTCATTCAGTTCCCTGTCCACCGAGATGCCCAGCTCTTCCCCGACTTGCTTCCAGGCCAGATAATGAAACTCGGCGGTATCCGTAATGACTCCGTCCAAGTCGAAGATAAAGGCTTGTGGCTGCATGTTGGTTACCTCCCTCTTCCTTGCTCAAGCCATTTTTGGCTTAGCTCCACCCAGCTTCCCAGACTCAAGGCACTTACTTGCTCCTCCGGCTTGACGGTGGCATCACCCAGTGACATCCCATGAGGTCCCTTCTCAAACAGATGCAATTCACAGGGCACTTGATATTCATGCAGCTTGCTGGCAAGTCCAAGCAGATCGGTTGGCAGAATCACCGTATCCTCATAGGTTCCCCAGATAAAGGTGCGCGGGGTGTCCCCGCTTACGAGGGGGAGAAGATTAAGTGATTGCTCTTCTTCCTCCGTAAGATTCTCCTTGCCCATCAGGATTTCACGAATATTCGGACCACGGAAATCCGGCATTAGCCCCTTGTCCATTAGCTCAATGAGGAAGGCCGGCGTCTCTGTCGAACGCGGCTCCAAGGTGACCGCGGGATAACCCAGAACCAATTGATTGGGCTTGATTTGTTCCGAAGTCAGCCCGATCTCATCCGTAATGATTGCATTGCGATAGTGAACCCCCAGGCTCAGGGCCAAATTGCCCCCGGCCGAAAAGCCAGCCACGGTAATATCATTCGTATCGACCCGCCATTCATCAGCTCGTGCCCGGATGATAGACATCGCTTGAGCCAACTCGCGTAGGGCGGTTGGGAACGGATTGTCGATTTTCACGGAATAGGTCAGAACAAAAGCATGATAGCCCATTCTGGCGAAGGCCAGTGCCACCGGCTCGCCTTCATTTTGCGAGATAAAGGCATAACCTCCCCCGGGGCAGATTAGAATAGCTGGACGAACCAAGCCTTTCCGGTCATACTCCCCGTCCTCTTGCACATAAGTCGTCAAGGTTGCCGAAGAATGTTCGAACAGTTTTATCGTTTCATGAATCACATGAGTTCCTTCTTTCTATAATCGGGTATCCCATTTTCCGCAGAATGGGTCTACAGGACTCTTGCCCTTAAATGCCGATTGCCCCGTCAGCTTGCGAACCAGCAGAGGCAAGGTGTAGTCATTAACCCCATACGTATTGATGAATGTCTTAACCCGCGGTACATCCAGTAGGTGGTAAGGATTTTCTATCGAAATAAAGATCGTCGGGATGGATTGCATATAAATCGGCACGTTCACTCCCATCGGATTGATCCATTCGATACGCACGGCCGTTTGATTCGATTTGGTCGCCAGATTGCACAGGTAGAGGATCAAATCGTAACGATCCTGCATATCCTGGGACGAGCCTTGAAGTCCTTCGTAAACGCCGCTGGGCTCGAAGCGTGTAACTTCAAAACCCTCCGCCTCCAATAGTGGAATGAAGGAAGCGGCCAGTCCACTCGATTTGTTGTAGCCCAGGGCATTCGCTTCACTCTCGATATCATAGAGCAGGACCCGCTTGAAGCGTTGACTAGTAATAGGCAATACGCCCTGCTCCTCCTTCACGAGTGTGATGGAGCGGTCAGCCACCTGCTCCGCGATACTTAGATGGCGCTCATGTCTTAATGTGTTCTCCGCCTTTTCCGGAGAGGGGATATTGCTAGACTTATGCAGAGCTAGCGAGGCCTTCAATCCGAGAATCCGCAGGACCGCTTCATCCAGTCTTTTAGCTGACAGCAGGCCATTCTCCAATCCCTGCTTCATGAAAGCCACGTCCTCGTCCAGATTCTTGGTGAACAGGAACATGTCGCATCCGTTCTCAATTGAACGTGGAACCAATTCATGCCTTGGCATCGGAATATTCATACCGGCCATCGTGGTGGCATCGGTCAAGATTAAGCCATTAAAGCCGAGTTGTTCCCGAAGTAACCCGAAGAGTAGCTCTTTGGCCAGCGAAGCCGGCAATATTTCTTCGTCCTTCAGCGACGGATCAAGCTTCTTGGAGTATTCAGGCAACGCGATATGCCCGATCATAACCGTCTTCGCTCCCTCATCGATTAAATGACGGTAGATACTTCCAAAGCTGCGGTCCCATTCATCTGTGGTCAATGTATTGACGGAGGTGACGAGATGCTGGTCCCGTTCGTCTACACCATCCCCGGGAAAATGCTTGATCGAGGTCGCCATACCCTGTTCCTGCGCTCCCTGTACATAGGCAGCGCCCATGGCTTTTACCCGCTCCGGATCACTCCCGAAGGTTCGGGTATTGGTAATCGGATTGCGGAAGTTATAATCCACGTCAACCACAGGGGCAAACGCATAATTGGCGCCAACGCTCTTGCCCTCCAGGGCACAAATCTTGCCCAACTCATAAGCCATCTCGGGATCGTCGGTAGCGGCAATCGTCATATTGGAGCCAATCTTTGTCCCATCCTTGGTAATGCCCTGGCCCCCGGCTTCCAAATTGGCAGCAATCAGCAGCGGAATTCTGGCGGCAGATTGCAAGGTAGAGACGGTGGCCATCACACTCTCCTTGTCCATCGATCGGCACATCAGTCCTCCTATGCCCAAGTCTCCTGCCAGCCTTGTCAGGAAGGGCTCATCCTGCTTGTACCCTACCATGAAGAACAACTGCCCGATCTTCTCATCGGTTGTCAGTCCCTCAAAGGTAGAAGCCACCCATTGCAAATCCTCTTCCTCTAAATTGAACGGCTTTTGCCGTAGCAAATTGATGTCCATCCGCTTATCTCTCTCCTCTCCAGATGCTCGCTTTTCTCTATGCGCTTGCTTTTCTCCCTGTCTTGATCCGGCTAAGATAGGAGCGAATGCGCTCCTGATTGGTCGTATAAGCCATGAAGACCACAATGAACACTCCGATGACCACGGTTTGCAAGGAACTGTTAATGCCCATAACCACCATCCCATAGGATAAGGAATTCATCCCTAGCGCCCCTGCAAAAATGCCCAACGGCAAGTTCGTAAATTGCGCAAGGTACAGCCCCATCAATACGGGAGCCATGGAAGAGAACATCAAGGCGGTGGAGCTAAGATTACCGGCTGGTGATACCAGTACAGTGGAGGCGTTAATAACGGCAGAGATGCCAAGGAGCGCCCCTACGACCAGGTAGGTCAGCAAAATATTCTTCTTCTCCTTCACGCCCATGTTGACCGCAAGTCTCGGATTGGCCGACAACGATCTTGTATCATAGCCAAATTTGGTGTGACCCAGAAGGTAATAGAACAACACCATGACTACGGCCAACAGGATATAAATCCAGGGCGACCTTGCGAAGATCGTCAGGTTAGCATGCATAAATAGCTGGGTACCTGAACCTCCATAGACGACGCCGGATATCGCCTCATACATCATCACCACGCCAAGCGAGACAATGATCGTAGGCACCCGAATCCAGACATACAGGAGCCCTTCAAATAAACTCAGCACAATGGCAACCGCGATAGTAATGATGAGCAACATGACTGGGCCGAGCCCCAGATCAATCGTTATATTGCTCCCAATGATGCCGGCGAGCATGATGATGATTCCTGGTGCAAAGTCCCATCTTCCGCCGGATAAAGGCAACGCAATGGCATAAGCCGTAATCGTCGTCAGCACGCTGCCCCGTACAATCCGGTCGAAGGCTCCGAAGGATACGTACCCTGTTTTGCTCATGAGAAGCGTTATAACCAGAAAGCTGAGATACACAGCAATTGGAAACATGAAGGTCTTTAGCAGGTTAACTGCATATTTCAACATTGAGGCTTGCATAGTTTCACTCCATTATCCGCTTGCCCGTCAAACTTCTTTCCCAAAGCAAGCATGGTTTAATTTCTGGCCGCCTTAATCTCGGCAAGTGTACGATTCGTCAGCTCCTGCAACGATTCCCATGTGGCTGCATCGTTATACGTTAGCATAACGCTCTTCAATTCTTCTGCCGTCACAGGACCTTGGGATTGATCTTCCGGAATAACGTAAGTTTTGAAATCCTGTACCTCTTCAATGGAAGTCATCGTGACATAGCTGATATAGCCATTGGCCTTCCAATCCGAATATGTCTTGCCATTCAGCCGATCATAGAGCTGGGCGAAGGAGTTCGCGACAAGCTGACCATAGTTGTTTGTTCCGGCCATCAGCACCTTGCCGCTGGCAAAGCCATCTTCCGCGCTATCGTTATAACCAAGCGCCAGCAAAGGAATGTCCGGCTTCGTGCTGTTGAGGATGGCTGGATACACATAATCCATACCGGAACCCAAACCTACAATGGCATCCACCTCGGGATGATCGGAGATTACCTTGGTCACGGCATCGGCCGCATTTTCCGGAGCGAAGGAATGGAATTCTGTCGGATACACGGTCACTTCTCCTTGCGTATCCAGTTCATTCATCTTATCCGTGAAGCCCTTGATAATAGCCGGAGCATCAACAAAGGCAAACTCCAGGAATGACGTCATCCCAATATGCTTCGCCCCAGATGCATAAGCTTGTTCCGCATATTTGGCTCCCAGTTCCTCAGGATTCTCGCCAAATTGCTTGATTCCACCTACAAAATAGTCACTCGTTACATTCTCGTCCACTTCACCCAGTGCGACCGCATAATAAACACCGGCTTCTTCCGTCAGGCTGACGCTTTGCTCCAGTGCGGTATCATAACCACTAATGATGGCATCCACGCCGGAGGCCAGCAGGTTCTCCAGACCGCTGATATGTCCTTCTTCACTAGGTCCTACCGTAGCAAAGTTGAATTTCACATTGAAATTCTTCTCCAGATACGAGCAATAGGCTTTAATTTGTTGTCCTTGAATATCGGTATAATTGTAGAGCATGACTCCTATGGTATAGTTGTCTTTCGCCTTGCCGCCTTCATTGCCGTTTGCACTGTTCCCGTTCCCGCCACAACCGGACAGAACTACACTGAACAGAAGCATCAACGCTACCAAAGAGAAGATCCACTGTTTTCTTTTCATTTGAATGTACCCCTTTTCTGATCTATTATTGTTGTTTATCTCGGCATAACCTCAGTGGCCGGTCTCCGCAGTAGCAGGAACACGACAACGAGGAAAATCATACCCTTCACCAGCGATACGACCTCAGGCGGAACGCCCACCATCACCAGACCATTGTTCAGCAATACCAAGGTAATGCTTCCCACAAAGGCCGAGCTCATTCTGGAACGGCTACCCCCGTTGAGCGCCATGCCGCCCAGAATCAACGCGACGATAACGTCCATCTCCAGTCCCATCCCGGTGTTCTCACTAATCACCGCCGAGCGGGACAAGGAGAGAATCGAAGCGACCCCCACCAGGATACCCGCCAGCAGATAGGCAATAACCTTGGTCCTCTTCACTCGTACACCACTCTGTGATGCGGCCAGCGGATTGTCGCCAATCGCTTTGTTTTGCTTGCCCATCTTCGTCAGATGGAACAATACATAACCAACCACACCCACCAGCACGATGATGGTTACGATCAGGGGCATATTCCTCCCGAGCTCCCTTAATGGCTTGACATCCATCAGAGCAATCTTGGTCACCGAGGTTGACACCTGATAGGTGACAATCCCTCGGGATACAATCATGATTGCTAATGAGGCAATCGCAGCCATGAGGCCAAACTGGTTGGCAATCAGCACGTTGATCATATAACAGAGGACCGATATGAATACGGCCATCAGAATGCCTAGCACAAGTGGGGCTCCTGCATTCATCGTGTAAATAGCGGCCATGGAGCTTAGCGCCAACACCGCCCCTACCGAAATATCCATCCCACCATGGGAGAAAATAAAAATCATCCCCACGGTGATCGTAAATAAAATGACGAGCTGCTTGAGTATCGTTCGAACGTTGAACTCAGATAACAGCGCTCCGTCTGTCATGAGCGTGAACACAAGCAATACGAGCACCAGCCCGGCATACTGGATCAGCGTATGTTGATGCTTTTTGAAAAATAGTTTCATCGTTGTTTCTCACCGCCTTGCCTAAATCATGTAGTCGATTAGCATAGATTCACTTAATTGCTCGTCCCGCCGGAATTCCTTATTGATTCTTCCATCCTTCATCATCAGAATTCGGTCGCTCATCCCGATTAATTCGGGGAGTTCCTCCGAGATGATCAAGATGGCATAGCCTTGCTGCTTCAGCGAGTAGAGCAGTTGATACATCGTAGTCTTCACGCCAACATCAACACCGCGAGTTGGACTATCGAGGATCAGAATCTTGGAATCGTTGCCGATCCATTTACCGAAAGACACCTTTTGTTTGTTGCCCCCCGACAATTCCCCTACGCGCTGATTCATCCCGCTGGCCTTGATATTCAATCCCTCGATCTGCTTACGAGCAAATCTCTTCTCTGCTCCGGGCAAGACCAGTCCGAATTGGGTCAGCTTTCCGAGGGCCGACAATACAAGGTTTTCTTTGATTGAAGCCTCCATAATTAAAGTCTCGCGATCCCGGTCCTTGGACACATATCCGACTTGATTCGCAATCGCATTCTGGACATTTTTTATCTTGGTGGGATGTAGTTCTCCCTCCGTGGTCTTCCTATGCCCGTATACGATAACTTCACCCTGCTGTGGCTTCAACTCACCGAAAATGACCTTCCCTACCTCATGCATACCGCTGCCTGACAATCCACCAATTCCGAGGATTTCTCCTTGGTACAGATCAAAGCCAATATCGTGAAGGGTATCCGTATGAACGTCCTTCACTTGAATCATGGCCTGATCACCACGGGAAGCGACATCATCGCTTCTATAGTAGTTGCCTTCGATTACTCTGCCGACCATGGATTGCTTGATATGATTTTCTTCAAAATCTGCGCGGTCAATGGTCGTAATTAAATCACCATCGCGCATAATTGTCAGCGCATCGCAGACCTCCATTAACTCAGGAAGGTCATGAGAGATAAATAAGACTGCTTTATTCAGATCACGCAGCTTGTGCATTAACCGATGAATCAGAAGTCTTCCGTCGTGCGACAATGCGGTGGTCGTCTCGTCCACAATGAACAATTCCGGCTCGTGATACAACGCTCTCGCGATTTCAATCAGCTTCCGCTGTTCGAAATTCAAGGTGAAGGTCGGCTGTGATACGTCTACCGGACCGAACTCAACAAGCTCCAGCGCCTTCTCTGCCTCCTCAAGCATCCGCTTGCGATCAACAAAACCGCCCCGCAGGAATCGCTTCTCATCTCCCAAAAAGATATTCTCCGCAATGGACAAAGGACCGATGGTTCCGGTCTCCTGTACAATCATGGAGATTTTTCTGGCCCGGGCATCCAGCGGGTTCTTGGGAATATAAGGCTCACCTTCGACATAGATGTCCCCATCCGTCTTCGGCAACAAGCCGCTGATCATCGCGGAAATGGTTGATTTACCGGAACCGTTTTCACCAATCAGCCCACGGATTTCCCCACGATAAATCTTCATGCTCACCTTGTTCACGGCCAAAACCTCATTAAATCTCTTCACAATGTTTGTGGTTTCTAAAAAAACGGGTTTGTCCATGTCAACCTTCCTTCAATTTTGATATCGCTTTCTTCCCGTGGCCCAAGTGTAACACGATTGAGAATGCGCTATAACTACTTCATTTATCTTCATTAGGGCAATAATTTAACCAATACCGAACACCAAATCCTAGAAATGCTGACACAAAGTTAAAAATCCCCCCCTTACGGGCGTCATAAACAACAAAAAAGCACACTTTCTGCTGAAAGCGTCCTGATTCTGCTCTTTGAAGCTCCTATATTCCGGGAAACCAAATATCTTAGCATAGAACAGGTTAAATATTAACTATAGTTTTTATCATGGATAGAGTAATAATTTAACCTAAATCGACAATTTCCAACATTTCACTCTTTAGCATTGTGGATTACATTAATATTTAGTACACTCTGAAAAAAGCATGGAATTAACAAACCGACCATTAAGGGGTGCTTGAGCTTGGAGTTTCGCCATGAGATTATCAACTTCCCCAAAAAGCTTCCTATCAAGTTTTTCCTGCACCGCATCGGCAGTGTAAGCCGACATTGGCATCAGTCCTTAGAGCTTATTGTAACCATGAAGGGACAGGTCAATATCAATGTCAACAATATCTCCTATCAGCTAGGCGCTGGAGACCTGATTCTCATTAATTCCAACGAGGTACATGAGCTGCATTCCGAGGACGCCACGATGGTCGCCTTGCAAATCAAACTGGAGTTGCTTAAGGAAGTCGTTGTCGATCTGAAGAAGATGTATTTCGACTGCAATACAGCCAAGACCAACCAACCCGAGATGTTCAGAAATATCAAGCGCATCGTTGCCCAAATCCTCCAGCACAATATCAATGCTTCGGAGTTTATTGATTTGAAGAATGCCGCCCTCGTCTATGAATTGATTTACGAGCTATGCACGCATTTTAGCAGTGAGGAGCAAGGCGGTACCCGCCAGCCCAAGGAAGCCCTGGACCGGCTGCGCCGTATTCTTGATTATGTGAACAGCCATTACAACGAGCCGCTGTCCCTGCAAGAGGTGGCGAAGCAAGAGTTCCTGTCTGTTCCTTATTTGTCCAAATATTTCAAGAAGAAGCTTGGCTTATCTTTCAGTGAATATTTGAAGGATCTGCGCCTGCATTATGCGGTGAACGATTTATTGAACGAATCGCTGACGATCGACAAGATTGCCGCCAAGAACGGCTTCCCCAATGTGCGCTCCTTCGTAACCGCATTTAGCGAGAAATATGGAGAGCTTCCTAGTATATGGCGTAAGAAGCACGCGGAGGAAGTATCAGGAAGCATTGAGACAACCAAGGAAAAGTCGGTGAATTATTATCAGGACGAACCTCACTCTTATCACCAGGAAATTTCTTTGTTTATCGAGAATAATTTGGGTGAGCCCTTGGCCGTAATCCCACCACAGCCCCATTTGCAGCAGCTCTCCACCACCCTCCAGGTGAATGTGGACGAGCCGACTGTAGAGCTGAAGCATCACTTCAAGAACTTCATCGGCGTAAGCCGGGTGAAGGAAGTGCTCTATGCTGATGTTCAAGAAGCCTTGCGTACGACGCAGCAGGAAATCGGGTTTCATTACATCAAGATGCATGGGCTATTAGATGATGATCTGATGGTGTATGGGGAGGATACCGAGGGGAAGGCCATCTATAATTTCCGGCTCATCGATAAGGCGTTCGATTTTCTACTGTCCGTTGGCTTGAAGCCCCTCGTACAGTTTTCATTTATGCCCGGCAAGCTAGCCAGCGATTTGTCCAAAACGGTCTTCTACGCCAACATGAACACCAGCCCGCCCAAGGACATGGACAAGTGGAACCGATTAGTCGAGGCGTTGACGCGGCACTTGATTGGACGATACGGCATCAGGGAAGTGCGAAGCTGGATGTTCTGCGTATGGAATGAGCCCAGCTCGTCCAATCTGCTATTTGGCTTCAAGCAGGATGAGACCTTCTTCTCCCTCTACAAGAATACCTACGACACGGTGAAGAGTATCGATTCGCTGCTACCCTTCGGCGGTCCTGCCGCCTTCTCAACCTATAATAAGAACGAGGACTGGCTGTTCTCTTTCCTGACCTTCAGCCGGGATCATGCCTGTCTGCCTGACTTTATCACCGTTCATTATTACGATATCGACCTTGTGCCGCAGAACAACCATCTCAGCATGGACAAGCAGCTTAACCTTAGCCCGGTGACCGACTCCTTCCAGCAATTTATCGACCGGCTCCATAGTCGTCTCTCGGAGGAGAGCTTGTCCCATCTACCTGTATATATGACGGAGTGGAACTCCACGGTGTCTCATAAGGACTTGATGAGCGATACCTGCTTCAAGTCCTCCTATGTGATCAAGAACATTACTGAAAATTATGATCGTCTGGACTCCTTTGGCTACTGGCTCCTGACCGACATGCATGAAGAGAACCGGTTGCCACAGCAATTGTTCCACGGTGGGCTGGGTTTGTTTACGTATAACAACATCAAGAAGCCAGCCTACCATGCCTTTTACTTCTTGAACCGGCTTGGGGATGAACTTATAGACCAGGGAGAGGGCTATTTCATAACCCGGAAAGGGAGTAATTACCAAATACTACTGCATAACTACCATCATTATGATGATATTTACGCGAATGGTATCTCAATCAGTATTTCGCACAAGGAACGTTATTCTCATTTTCCCAATAAAACCAAACGAGAGCTGCGGCTCGCGCTTGCCCCCTTGGCTGGACATTACGAGATCAAGCATTCTATCGTAAACCGCAGCTATGGCAGCGCTTATGATAATGCCCTGAATCTGGGTCAAGCAGCCGATTGGTCCGCTGGCGATGTGGATTATCTGAGACAAATTTCCATTCCCAGAATTGAAAAGGAGCTGCGCTTTACGAGCAATATATTATCGATTCAAGCGGTGCTGGAGCCTTTTGAAATCCGCCTGATTGAAATTTCCGAGATTCATGAGGGGGAGGGCACCACCTAAGTACCATCTTCCTCCATTCCCATCCCTTCACACCATCAATAAGTGGATGTATTCCAAATAATTGACATATGGTAAATTAGTCTATATGATAATTTAAAAAGGAAAAATGTGGATGGGAGGTATTTCTTTGGATTCGTTATATCTTAACGACCTCAAAGTCGATTCCTTGGTAGACTTGTTAAAAGCTACCTATACCTTGGAAGACTGGGACAAAATGATTGAAATTTCGGACAAGCTCTATCATACTACTCAAGAATCTGAAGAAAATGTAAAAATCAAACGTTCCAGTTGTGAGAGGCATATCGTATATTACGTTGGCTACAGCCAATTAATGAAGGGAATCGCCTTACAAAACAAGGGACAGTATAGCGAAGCTAAAGAACTTATAGATAATTATAGCGATCTTTCTTGGCTGGAGGATGGAAGTAAAGAGGCAAGCGAAGAGGTCTCCTTTTTCAATATGTTCGCCAAAGCTAATTTGCTTGCGGTCAATGTTCTTGAAGGAAATTTGGAGTACCTTGATCCGTATGTTCAGTTTCTAAGAGAATCACGATTGGATGAATTAATGCCAGGATTACTTAACATTATTGATTCTTCGCTAAAGAATGATTTTGAAATTGACGATTTATTAGCGTCGTTTAAGATCGAAATGAATAGAGCCATGGAATACTATAAACATAAAAGAGCATTATACATCATGAAAGTGCTTAATAAATTATCCATCTATTATCTCGCAAGAAAACATTATCATATGGCAATAGATACCATCTTACAAGGATTGGAATTCTCTAATTTGCTTAGTGACACCAGAGCATTTAGAAAGTTTACTATCATTTTTGAATCCATTCGCAACAAGACTAGTGAAGATCAGCAGTTGCGATATTCTTCAATGATCCATCAACTTCTTAAGGAGGAATTGAGTCATGAAAAAAACATATCTTTCCGTGATGGTAGTTTTTTGCCTGCTTAGTGTAATCCTCGGACCTGTGGTAACTAATCCATCTATCATTTCTACATATAGCCATGGGGTAGAACATTAATTCGCAACTATTCTATTAAAAAAGCACCGATCCCTCTGTTCTCGGATCGGTGCTTTTTCATTTTATATAGGAACCTCAGGTCGCCGATATCTGACCAACGAGCGATACTTCTTCCCGGGTTTGAGCTTCCCGGTTTAGCAGACCTGCAATTCTCTCCAACCCAATCTGTAAGGTTGCCCTTGGGCAGGCCAGATTAAGCCGGATACAGCCCTCTCCATTAGCCACGAACATTGAACCATCCTCCAGCAGTACGCCTGCCTTCAGGGCGAAGAGTAGTGGTAAGTCCTCTCCAGGCTCAACATAATGACTAATATTTACCCAGGCCAGATAGGTCGCCTCGGGAATTTGGAACACGGCTAATGGAAGATGCTCTGCCAGGAAAGCCTGTGTAAACCTGAAGTTCTCGTCGAGGTAGCTTTTTAGCTCAGATAGCCAATCATGCCCATGCTCATAAGCCGCTTGCGTTGCCGCAATGCTTAACGGGTTTTTGAAGGCATAATGACGTTTGCACCAAATCTCCCGCAGTTCCTTGTTAGGGATAATCACGTTGGAGAACATCAGGCCCGCCATGTTAAATGTCTTGCTGGGGGCCATGCAAGTGATGATCCTGTCGGAAGCCGGATGTATTTTGGCCAGAGGCGTATGGGTAAGGCCCTGCCGCAGAAGATCACAATGAATCTCATCGGAGATGACCCATAGATTGTTGCGCAGGCAGATGTCTCCGACTCTTTGCAATTCTTCTTGGGTCCACAGCCGCCCGGTAGGGTTATGAGGATTGCAGAAGATGCAGAGGGTTACTTTCTCATCGCTGGCCTTCTGCTCCAAGTCTTCGAAATTAATGGTGTATTGTCCGTTTTCATAGATCATCTCCGACGAAACCCACTCCAGGCCATGATGGTCCGCAGCCTTCTGAAAGTAAGCATAGGATGGAGTCAGGAATAGTACCTTCTCATCGGGCTTGCAAATATACTCGCACAGCTCGTAAAGGGCCGGGATGATGCCCGGAGAAGTACAAAGCTGTTCCTCGGGGAAGGTCCAATTGTAATATCGCTTCGTCCAGGACACTACAGCTTGATAATAAGCTGGATCGAACACCTGACTGTAGCCGAGAATTCTTCTATCCAGACGCTGGGTAATCGCTTCAATAATCTCCGGTGGCGTAGCAAACTCCATATCGGCAATCCACATCCGTGTCAATTCTTCATCACGACATGGAAAGCTCAAGGAATCGGGATCGTGGTTGCCAAAAATAAATTCACGAAATCCGTCCGTATTCATCGCATTCGTACCTGTCCGATCGATAATCTCGTCAAAGTTGTATTTCATGCTGCTCGACTCCTTCTTCCTTCTTCCTGCTTCAAATCTCTTACAGTCATTATTCCATATTCCCTGGATCGCCTCACGAGACAATAATGTCGTCATAAGAAACAAAACCTCACATTTGTTTCTTTTAAATACACTTAACAATGAAAAACATGCTATAATCATGAAAAAAATCAATGTATGTGTTTTTTTGCAGTTTAGTGTATTCTAACGAAACAGCTCTAAAGGAGTGGTTACCGATCGTGCAGATTAATGAGGAGATTGGCAAGAAAATTCGGAGTATTCGCAAGTATAAGGGACTTTCGGTGGAGGATTTGGCCACTTTGATATTCAAGAGCAAGGCCACCGTATCCAAATATGAACGCGGCAGCATTACCTTGGATGTGGAGACGTTATACGCCATTGCCAAGGCGTTGAATGTACAGGTAGAGCAACTGCTGTACATGGAGCCGCGTACTCCCGCGCCGCTTACCCCAAGCCTCCCGGCCAGCTTCTTCCGCAATTCCACGCGCTTCTATTCCTACTTCTACGATGGACGAATTAATAAGCTGGTCCGATGTGTGGTGGATATGATGGCCGAAACAGAAGGCGGCGGCTACAAAACGCTGCTATACATGAACGTCAAGGATTTCGAGCATTATCTGCAATGCGAGAATTCATATTCCGGCTACACCGTGCACTATGACACACTAACCACGCTGATCCTGACGAATCAGGCAACGCCCCTGGAGAAGCTCACGATTCATATTCTGGCTTCCTTTCTGGAATCGGAGCAGAAGTGGGGACTGATGTCCGGTGTATCGTTCCGTCCCTTCATGCCTATCGCGCTGAAGATGTTATTCTCGAAGACTCCCTTGGACGAAACAAAGGAATTGATTAACGAATTGAAGATCTCCAAGGACGATATCCGCAAAATGAAGCTCTATAACATGCTGTCTGTGACTTGAAATGTTTCTGCAACAAGTTTATTTTTAACAAGCAACAGCGTCTCTTGCGTTAAGTTAATATGCATTAGATAACCTTCAAAACTTCCAAACGTAGACAATATATAATCAAGCATAGTCTCAATATACGCTGGCTTGGATTGCATTAGCTCCAATGGTAAATCTTCTTGATACTGTTGCAGTATTGGATTTTCTTTAATATATACCTCTGTAACGATATAGTTAGCAATAATATCCGGTTTACTAACACCCGCTAAGCCAAGCAATAACATCGCGATAATACCGGTTCTATCCTTGCCTGCTGCACAATGAAACAACACGCATCCTTCCTGTGCCGCCATAAATTCAAAAACCTGTTTAATAGCGGCCGTTGCACTTTTAAGAATTTCCAGATAAAAGTCCATAATAAATTGTTCTGGAAGTATTGTTCTCGCTTTTGTAAGATCAGGGTTTACTGCATCAGATCCAACCAAGGGGATATTAATATAGTTAATTGGGCTAACGGCCGCTAAGGCATCAGGATGACTATCAAGCTCTATAGCACTTCGTAAATCTACAACTGAGGTTAGACCATAATTTAATAAAAAATCGATATCTTGCTGATCTAATGCTGATAAATCATCCCCGCGTAGGAAGCAGCAATACATAGTTACCTGCCCGTCTTTTGTCGGATATCCGCCCAATTCTCTTACGTTAAAAGCATTTTTCAAAGGTAGATGAACCATATTCTTCATAGTTACCTATAGACTCCTTTAGATCAATTTTTTCAATCGATTCACAAAAATCTCTACGATCAGCATGCTAATAAATATAACAATAATCGTCGTAGAAATAGCGGCATAATCATATCTGCCTAGCGACTTCATTAACATACTTCCGATACCTGCTACGCCTACCATCCCTAGATTAATAGATTCTGCAATACCAATTTCCAGCTTAATAGCTGTCCATGACATAAACGGTCTAATTACGCTGGGAAGCAAGCCTTTAATTACAATTAAAACCCAGCCTGCTCCTGTTGTTTTGAGCGCCTCAATAATATGTGAACCCTGTTCCTCAATGCTAGCTGTGAATGCTTTGGTCAGGTAGCCTACTGTTGAAATAATTAACCCAATCATTCCGGCTGTACTGCCGAAGCCAAGACTTGCCACGACCATCAAAATCCATACTAAGGCAGGCACGGCTCGAATAACGGCAACACTTCCTTTAATAAACGCTGCTAAGATTCCATTCGGGGTGATATTGCTAGCTGATAAAAATGATAAAATGATGGCAATAATCAAGCCAATAAACAATCCACAAATTGCGATTGCCGCTGATGCCAACATCGCTAATAAAATCGGACCAATATTGCTCAAGTCGATCGTCATTAATTTACTTAGTACGGTTCCTGCATCACCAATACGTGTAATAAATTTACCAATATCCAGATCCAAGGACATAAAGCTAACATAAAAAAGAGCGATTAAAGCAATAGCAATGCTAACTGTTCTGATTTTGTCCTTCGTTCTTGACAATTTAACCGTCGTATTCATTCTCTGCCTCCTCTCTCCCTTAGTGAATCAATTTACGCAGCTTATTTGTGCAGTATTCGGTAATAAGAACCATAGCAGCAAGAATAATAATTAATGAGAGAGCTTCATGATATTTGAACAATCTCATATTGGTCTGGATCATAATCCCGATCCCTCCGGCTCCTACCATTCCCAAAATAGCAGATGCTCTCATATTGATTTCAAAGGAAAATAAAGTCCAGTTAATCCAGGCGGGTATAAATTGAGGGATAAGCCCGTGAATAATAATTTGCCAATAAGATGCACCACAAGCCTTCAGGGCTTCAAGCTTAGAGCCTGCAATTTCATTAATAGATTCTGAATAAGAACGCGCCAGAAAACCTAACGTTGCCAAAATCAGAGCAATCAGCCCTACCATATTGCCAATGCCGAATATATACACAAGAAGTGCTGCCCATGCCAATACAGGCACATTGCGAAGAAACGATAGAACAAACCGAACAGTGAACCTCAGCCAAGCAAATCTATTCGTTTGTTCGGAGAGTAATATGCCAAATAACAACCCTAGCACAGCAGAGATATAGGTTCCCACAACGGCAAATAAAATAGTGTCGACAATTAACGGCACATACTTATTGATATTGCCAAAATTGGGCGGCAAAAAATTATTAACAAAAAATGCGATAAATTCAGGCACAGCAACAAGCGCTGACCACGGATTAATTTCCAGTAAAATAAATGCGCCGATAATGACAGCTGCAACAAGCAAAATAATTACACTTGTTTTCCAACGATTTGCTGTTGATAAGGCTACTTCCGCATTTTCAACTTTATTACGCATATGAAGATACTTCCTTATCGCTAAGTTCAACTTGGTGCTGCTGGGAAGCTAACGTCATTTGTTCTTCTTTTCCTTTATAAATATGGGCAATCATATCTTCGGTTAGTTCAGTTGGCTTGCCGTCAAACACTACTAAGCCATCCTTTATCCCTACAATTCGACTTGCATATTTTTTGGCAAAATCAACCTGGTGTAGGTTAACGATGCACGTCAGATTTCTTTCAGTCGTAATTTCTTTAATCTGATCCATTACAATATTTGCAGATTGCGGATCTAACGAGGCTATCGGCTCATCAGCCAGCAGCAATTTGGGCTCTTGCACAATCGCTCTGCAGATGCCTACCCGTTGCATCTGCCCCCCCGAAAGGGCAGACGCTCTTTTATAAATATGCTCTTCAAGACCAACCTTTTTGAGCAAAGCATAGGCTTCACGCTTGTCTTCCGCACTATATAACCCCAATGTACTGCGAAAAAGAGACATTTTACCCAAGCGTCCATACAATACATTTTTAATTACATTCACTCTATCAATCAAATTGTAGTGCTGAAAAATCATACCGATGTTAGCCCGCTGCATCTTTAAGGAACGGCCTTTAACTTGCTCCATATGAACTCCATCAAATACAATTTCTCCTGCAGATGAGTCAATCATGCGATTGATACAGCGAATAAATGTCGATTTACCAGCACCTGATGGACCGATGACTACGACAAATTCGCCTGCGTTAAACTCAATATCGATGCCATTCAGAGCATATGTTTTGTGCTTATCATAAGTTTTCTTTAAATTTCTAATTGATAATAGCGGACTACTCAAAGCCTTATTCCTCCTCTATTTTCAAAATTTTAACCATCTTTTCCACTTCAGCATAATCGGAATCCTTTGCTTCTATAAAACGAGTGGCAGGATCTTGATAGAAGGTTTGAAAATAGACTTCATCATCATATTTAAGATAAAAATCCTTGATTTTGTCCTTCAGCTCTTGTGGCAGATCTTGTCTAATGACATATAAGGCATTTGGAATTTCTGCCGTTTCGTCAATAATTTTGAGCTCATCCTTGTTAATCAAACCCGCCTTGTCCATCGTATTAATCACTTGAAATGCTACTGCTGCGGCATCGTAATCACCTTTAGCAACACCCATTAAGCTTGTATCGTGTTTTCCTGAAAATACAGTTGTTTTAAAAAAATAATCCGGATTTTCAAGCTGATCCGTGTCCAGCTTCAAAGCATCTAGCAATTTAGCTTTGGGATACATATAACCAGACGAGGATGCGGGGTCAACAAAGGCAAATGTTTTTCCCTTTAAATCTTCAAGGGAATTAATGTCTGTTCTTGATTTTTGCGTAACAAACACCGTTTTATAAGGATCAGCACCCATTGTTTTTGTAGTAACCAACGGATCTACGTCAGCCATTTTTTTAGCCTGATAGTAGCTCATAGGGGAGACGAGCAAAATATCCAGTTTGCCAGCCTTCAGAGCTTCAAGTCCTACTGAATATTCAGCGCCCTCTAGCTCCTCTACCTTTATGCCAAGCGTTGTTTCCATAGCCTCGCGAAAAGCATCATTTTTGGTGCCTGCATCTGGATTGTTTTCATCAGGCATTTGCACAATCGTAATTTTGTCCGGCATTTCTGAGCCAGCACCCTTTGAAGAAGTGCCCTTTTCATTTCCGCAAGCCGCTAGAATCGCTGTTGCCAAACCTACAGTCAAAGCCATTAGTAATATTTTTCTAAGTAACATAAAAACATTTCCTCCTCTTAATTGTGGACTCCCGTCTGTTGATCAAAAGATATGCCTTTCATCCTTTAGCCGGCGGCTAATCCTCCTTTTTAGCAGTTGTATACAACTCGTATTTTATAAATGATAGCGAGAAATTGTAAATTTTGAATAGTGAAATATTCATATCTATGTAAAAATGTAACGTTGAAACTTGTCTGTGTATCGCTTTATGATGGATTGCATGAGCTTAGAATATAAGATAAGATTATTTTGCTAATTCTTTTGGAAAGGAAATGAAAAATGCCATCTCCATCCTTGGCTGACGTTGCTTACAGCAAAATCAGAAAAAAAATTATAACGGCCCACTACATGCCCGGGGATTTATTGTCCGAAAATGAACTGGCGGATACACTAAGTATGAGCAGAACGCCCATTAGAAGTGCTATTGCCCATTTAGAAGTAGAGGGATTTGTGACTTCGTTCAAAAATAGAGGGATATTTGTCAAGGAGTTGTCTTTAAAGGAGATTTTTGATGTTTTGGAGGCTTTTTTGTGCCTCCAGGAATTTGCTATAAATACCGTAATCGAGAGAAACTCCTCACTAAATAGCGAGGAGCTCCAAATACACTTAAATGCGCAAATAAAGGCAGAGCAAGAAAATGATTATATTGCGTATATCAATCATGCTATGGCATTCAATCGCAGCTTAGTCTATGCCACAAATAACCAAGTCATGCTCAAATTAATGGACTCCATAATAGATAAAATGATTCAGTTCGGTATTGTCAATTGGAAGCTAACCCCTAATCAGATTCACTATTCTGGCAATCTACTAAATACATCGATTTATGAAGCAATTTGTTCCTCAGATTACTCCAAGGCCAAGCAATTATGCAGACAAAAATACTTGGATAGCCGCGAATCAATTTTGAATTCAAGAATATACAAAAGTTACTAGTATCCAATTATACCAGGCCGATTCCTATTTGGTAGCAAATGACCTGGTCAGTCCCATTCAGGAAAAACGGCTACAAGAACTTCTGTGGAGGATGATTGCACCCATGAGCCGTCTATGGAACAACTCAATCTACCCGAAGCTCGTTACGGGCTTCTTGTTAGCCATTATCCCCGTGTACATTGTAGCGATGATACTTAATGAATCCGGCGCCAACCATGTTCGGGAGAAGAACACCCAATCCATTCAGGCCCGGATGACCTTCTATATGCGCTCACTGGAGCAGGAATTAAGCAGTACCAAAATGCTGATGAACAATCTATCCCAGGACTCTGATCTGCAAAAGCTAAGCACCATTGCACCCGCTATGCCCCGCTCGGAATATTTCCAGTCTGTTAACCGATTGCACGATAAGATGCGTCTGCTTCAAGGCTCCAATCAATACATTGAATCTGCCAAAGTATACATCCCCTTAATCAGCAAAACCATTCAGGAGTCCTCTTACGTAGACCCACTCCCTGAAAATCAGGTTGCTGCATTGATTGATGCGCCGAATAATGTGATATTTAGCTGGAATCACAAGCTGCTCCTCGGTCTGGCCAATCCGGACTATCCACGTTCCGGGAAGGACCCGGGCTTCGTCATTGTCACCGAACTTTCCATTTCGGATTTACAGCAAGCTCTGTTAACGCTGGCTACAGGTAGTGGTGGCGCGGCCATCATCAGCTCCGATCAAGGCTGGTCCATCTTCAACGCCGGAGGGGAAGAGCTTGGAGCCCAAATTCTGAGCAAGGTTGATCAAGAAGCCTTGGCAGAGGCCCGCTTGCTCAAGCAGTCGTATGATGAGAATATATCACTTGGCAATGCTGCTTACTGGACAAGCGTCATGCATTCGGATTATTTGAATGCCGACCTGGTCATGTTTGTGCCGCAATCGGAATTCATTGGTCCACTGAGTCAATACCGGATGATATTATTCGGGTTATCCACCTTCTCCATCATCGTCGTCATTGTATTCTCTTATTGGATTTACAATCGAATTCATCGTCCGCTTCATCGCATGGTACGTGCCTTCCGCAAGATTGATATCGGTAATCTGCAAGTGAAGCTCACCCATGTACATAATGATGAGTTTCGCTACCTTTATGAGCAGTTCAACCTGATGGTCGAACGACTTGAGGTACTTATTCATGAAGTCTACGAGCAGAAGATTCGCTCTCAACGCTTCGAGTTGAAGCAACTCCAATCGCAGATTAATCCGCATTTTCTCTACAACAGCTTCTTTACCTTGCATCAGATGGGTGAAATGCATGACTTCGAGAATATCGTCCGCTTCACCCGAATCTTGGGGGAATACTTCAAGTTCATAACACGGAATGCCTCAGATGATGTAGCGTTGGAAGCTGAAGTGGCCCATGCCAAGGCATATGTCGACATTCAGACCATCCGCTTCCGTCACCGAATCAAGGCTCACTGGGAGCCTATCCCGGAGGCTTATACGAGCTACGCCGTACCCCTACTTGTGCTACAGCCTTTGATTGAAAATGCCTACGAGCATGGCCTTGAAGATAAGGAAGCCGATGGACGCATCGAAATCAACATGTATGAAGATGCCGAGGGCCTATCGATTTGTGTAGAGGATAACGGGGAAGCCCTGACCGAGGACAAATTGACGCAACTACGCCAGTTACTGGCATGTCCTGAGGTGAACAGCGAGGTTACCGGACTACTCAATGTACACAGACGCTTACAACTAAAATTCGGTTCAGCCGGAGGCTTGCAATTATCACGCAGCCGCCTGGGTGGGCTGAAGATTGAGATGAGACTTCCACCAGAAAAGGGGACGAGCCACGATGTATAGATTACTGATTGTTGATGACGAGCCTTATATCGTTGATGGATTAGCAGACCTGTGTGAAGGCGCTGAAACGCTTGAAGTGGAGGTCTATAAATCCTACTCGGCTAGCGAAGCCTTGAACTGGCTCAAGCGGACAAAGATTGATATTGTCTTGTCCGATATCAAGATGCCTGGACTGAGCGGCCTGGCCCTCCAGAAGGAAATTCGCCGCTATTGGCCCCATTGCAAAATTATTTTCCTGACCGGGCATGATCAGTTCTCCTATATTCAAGTGGCTACCCGAGGAGGCAGCATTGACTATATTCTCAAAGCCGAAGGCAACGACGCCGTGCTGAGGGCACTAGAGAAAGGCATTCGCCTGCTTGATCAGGATATGGAGGCTGGAAGCCTGGTGAGCCAAGCCCAAGAGAATATGCGCAAGGCCCTCCCCTTCCTCCAAAAAAGATTTGTCCTTGACTGGCTGCAAAGTGGACCTGAATATTTGCAGGTTCAGAACATCCATGAGCGTTTTGAGGAACTGGATATGCCACTTCATGCCGATCTTCCTTCCCTCATGCTGTTGTGTCGGGTCGATACCTGGAATGACCAGGACTCCCTGGGGATGCGTTCTCTCTACCTGTATGCCATCGAGAACATTATGAGCGAATTGCTCAGTCCTATGGTGTCTTATATCGCGGTGGAGTACGACCGAGCCAAGATGGTGTGGCTGCTCCAATATCGTGAAGGTGAACTGGAGGTTGGCGAAAGCCATGAGGAAGCCGTTAAACGGGTAACCCGCTTTGTTCACGGGACACTGGAACAAATTCAAATGGAATGCCGAACATTGCTGAAACTTAAAACCTCATTCGCCGCTTCTAATGAATGGGTGTCATGGAAGCAGCTTCCCTCCAAGCTGGAGACCCTTCGCGAGCTATTGAGCAGCGGTCTGGGCATTGGCCATGAATCACTGCTCGTCGAGACAGCGCTCGAAGTACAACCTGCGGTAGAGCCCGGCATGAAGGCGCGTTCGCGAATTCATTTGAAGAGAATCGAACTGCTCCGTGGCTGCCTGGATAACGGGGAGAAGGAGGAATTTTATACGCTGCTTACTGAGGTGACGAATGTAGCAGACACCTCCTCGGGAAGTTATGAATTCTTGCTGCGAATGGAAATATATTACGAATTGGTTGCCGTATTCATTCCCCATATCGTCGAGTTCCAGGAGGTATGTGGAACGAAGCAGATTAATTTTGATGAGCTGACTGAGTTCAAGGCACATGAATCCTGGGAAGCTGCTTGCGCTTTTCTTCGGCAATTATCAGACCTGATCTTCTCCCACAAGGAACAGAACAAATACGAGCAGCAACACGAGGTCATCATTAAGGTCAACCATTACATTGAGCACAATCTGGCTGGCGATTTGTCCTTAACCCAGATCGGAGAGATGGTGGGACACAACCCCTCCTATTTGTCTCGCTTGTACAAGCAAATTACAGGAGAAGGCTTGTCCGAATCGATTACAGCAGCCAGATTAGCCAAAGCGAAAGAATTGCTCAGCAGCACCAACATTAAAATTCATGAGGTCGCCGCTTCCGTTGGTTTCATTTCGCCGCCTTATTTTTATCGTTTCTTCAAAAAAGCTACCCATTTGACTCCTCAGGAGTATCGAGAGCTAAAAAATACGTAAACGGAAGATAGGAATGTAAAAAGCTTGAAGTAGATCGAGCTTGAGGTGCTCTCTATAATTTAAAGAGAAGAGAAACAACGCTTGAGGAAATAAGCAATATCTAGCAGATTCTTGAGGAGGGTACACATGAAGAAAAGCAAGCTGGGTTTAAGTATGCTGGTTATGATCATGGCTTTCTCGCTAGTATTAAGCGCCTGCGGCAAGGACAACAATGCTGCATCTAATCAAGGAGCTGCAGACAGTGGAAGTAATAATGAAAGCGTTGCCAACGAAGGGAATACCGATCCCTTTGGCAAATACGATTCTCCAATCGAACTAAGTGTCATTCGCTATGTTAGTGAATCAACCAAATTCCCGAATGGACATGACATTAACAACAATGTCTGGATGGATTTCTACAAAAGCTTAGGTATTAACGTAAATCATAAATGGATTGTTACAGGCCAGGAGCAATATGAATCCAAGGTCAACATTGCGATCGCCTCCAACGACTTGCCCGATTTTATGGAAGTTAATGAAGAGCAGCTAAGACAATTGGCGGATGCCGGGCAATTAGCGGACCTGACGGAAGCCTTTGAGAAATATGCTAGTGATGATCTCAAGGAATTGATGTCTATTGAAGATAATGCGCTGCCCTCAGCGACATTTGATGGAAAATTACTGGCCATCCCTTCAACACAGCCGGTGATTGGCGGCTCTGCCCCGCTGCTTTGGGTAAGAGAGGACTGGATGGAGAAGCTGAACCTGCCAGAACCTCAATCTTTCGATGATGTAGTAGCGATTGCTCAGGCCTTCCAAAGCCAGGACCCTGACGGCAACGGTAAATCGGATACCTATGGCATTGGATTGACCAAAGATATCGGAATCGCTACCACTTCCCTCGGGTTGTTCAACTCTTTCGAAGCCTACCCCGGGATTTGGATCGAGAAGGATGGCAAGCTGGAGTATGGCAGCATTCAGCCTGAGGTGAAGGAGACCCTCACCAAGCTGCAGGAAATGTACAAGAACAAGCTGATTGACCCGGAATTCGGGGTTAAAGATACGATTAAAATGTTTGAATCCATCACTAGTCACAAGATCGGTATGGTCGTAGGGCCAAGCTGGTATCCGGCCTGGCCGTTCTGGGATATGGTCAAAGAAGATGAAAGTGTAAAGTGGAAATCCTATCCGATCCCTTCTGTAGACGGCGGTACTGCTACCGTGCAAATGCCCTTCTCCGTTAGTCACTACTATGTACTGACCAAGGATTATGAGCATCCGGAAGTCATCGTGAAGCTGGCTAACCTCTATTATCAAAAATTGTACAGCGATGAAGCTGAATTTGATACTTACGGTCAAGTTATCGTTGATGATGTATCCATCGGCGTGAACAAATACTCCCTGGTTGAGGTCGTAAATCCCAATAAGGATTTGATCCGTCAGCAGGAGTTGGAAGAGGCCTTGAAAACGAACAGCGATGCGGCCATCTCCAGTTCGGAGACAAAGATCATGTTCAAGGAATTCCAGACTTTCCTTGACGGCACTAATCCAGCCGGTTGGTCCGGGTATGTAGCCAATGGTCCAGATGGCTCCATGAGACAGTTGCGCGAGCTTAACGATCAGAAAAAAGTGATCAGCAACAGCTTCGTCGGCGCACCGACCGAAACGATGGCCGACCGGAAGGCTACGCTGGATAAGCTGGAGCAGGAAACCTTCGTTCGCATCATTCTTGGCGAAGCCAGTCCCGATTCCTTCGATGATTTCGTAAGCAATTGGAAGAAGCTTGGCGGAGATGCCATCACGGAAGAAGTCAACGAATGGAACGCATCCAAATAAACCACCCAAAGTGAACCGCTAGTTCAGGAGGAGAGGAGTCGATTCATCCCTCTCCTCTTTCTTTTCCCAAAAAAACTCCCAAGGAGGACCCGCTATGCTCGCCAAAAAATTTCGTCGTCAATGGCCGCTTCATCTGATGATCTTGCCGGGAATTATTCTGGTACTCATCTACAGCTATTGGCCCATGGTCGGAATTGCAATGGCCTTTCAGAAATTCACACCCTTCAAGGGATTGTTCGGCTCCAAGTGGATTGGGCTTGATAACTTCCATTACGTATTTGCTCTGCCGGAGACCGGACAGATTATCTGGAATACCATCTTTATCTCGATTATGAAGATTGTAGCCGGACTGATCGCCCCCATCACCATCTCTCTGTTGCTGAATGAACTTCGCAACGAACTGATCAAGCGGGGCGTGCAGACGCTCATTTACTTGCCCCACTTCCTGTCCTGGGTTATTCTCGGCGGTATCTTGATCGATATCTTATCTCCCACCAACGGGATTGTGAATCAGGTGCTGGGCTGGTTTGGCGTTGAACCGATCTTCTTTCTGGGAAGCAATAAATGGTTCCCTTATACCCTGGTCATGAGCGATATCTGGAAGGAATTCGGGTTCAGCACCATCGTATATCTCGCGGCCTTGTCCTCGATCAATCCGAGTTTGTATGAAGCGGCCACCGTAGATGGTGCCAGTCGCTGGAAGCAAACGCTTCACATCACCCTGCCGGGAATGATGCCCATCGTCATCCTGATGGCTACACTCTCCCTGGGGAATGTGCTGAACGCCGGCTTCGACCAGGTATTCAACCTGTATAGTCCGCAGGTCTATGAGAGCGGCGATGTCCTGGATACCTTCATTTACCGCATCGGGATGCAGAACGCACAATATGGTGTGGGTACAGCCGTCGGCTTTTTCAAATCTATCGTTTCACTCGTGTTTATTACCACCTCTTATGCTTTGGCGTCCAAATTCGCTAATTACAGAATATTTTAATCGGGGAGGAACTAGGGCATGCATATCAAACCATCACTTAGTCGCAAAATTTTTATGGCCTGCAACTATACCTTTCTGATTGCACTCGGGCTGCTTTGTGTTCTGCCCATGGTCCATATTCTCGCTCTATCGTTCAGTTCCAAAGGACCGGCAACCGCAGGAATGGTCGGGCTGTGGCCGGTCGACTTCACGCTTAGCTCTTATGAATATGTGCTCACCAAACCGCAATTTCTGAAGGCCATGTGGATTACCGTACAGCGTGTCGTACTGGGCACGAGCATCAGTATGTTGCTTACGCTGCTGATCGCCTATCCCTTGTCCAAGGAATCGAAAGACTTTGCCTTTCGGACGCAATACGCCTGGTTCTTCGTGTTCACTACGCTGTTCTCCGGCGGTTTGATTCCTAGGTATATGACCATTCGTGATACGGGATTGATCGACACCCTTTGGGCACTTGTCATCCCGGGCGCGGTAGCCGTATTCAATGTCATCCTGCTGCTTAACTTCTTCCGGGGGCTCCCCAAAGAGCTGGAGGAAGCCAGCTTCATCGATGGTGGCGGTTATATGACCAGTCTATGGAAAATATACGCCCCCCTCTCCCTGCCTGCCATGGCTACAGTGACCCTGTTCACGGTCGTTGGCCAGTGGAATGAATGGTTCGATGGTTTGCTGCTGATGAACACGCCGGAGAAATACCCGCTCTCCAGTTACTTGCAGACCGTCATTGTGCAGGAGAATCTGACCAAGGTAACCGCTGATCAGGCCGCCATGCTGGCGGAGGTATCCAATCGTACCTTCAAGGCTGCTCAAATCTTCATCGGAGCTCTGCCGATCCTGTGTGTTTATCCGTTCCTCCAGCGCTTCTTCGTTAAAGGGATCGTTATGGGCAGTGTGAAGGAATAGCTGAGGAATCTGGAGGGATCGAGATATGAGTGAATTGCTGGAAGGGGTACACCATTATAGTTCGGAATCCAGTTGGGTCAAGCCGGACGACCCACTGCTGTTAGAGCGGCTGGAATGGTTCAAGGATCAGAAGCTGGGGTTGATGATGCACTGGGGCCCTTATTCCCAGATCGGTCTGGTGGAGTCCTGGGCGCTCAGTGATGAGGATGGCATCTGGTCACGGGATGACGTGGATTGGACCACGGATATGACCAGCTTCAAGCGAGAGTATTTCGATTTGAACCGGACGTTTAATCCCATCCGTTTTCAACCAGAGGCATGGGCGGAGCTAGCCGCCGAGGGTGGCTTCAAATATTTGACGTTCACGACCAAGCATCATGATGGCTTCTGCATGTGGGATACTCATACGACCAACTACCGGATTACAGGACAAGATACTCCATTTCACCTTCATCAATATGCGGATATTTGCCGGGAGCTGTTCAATGCCTTTCGCGCCAAAGGACTGGCTATTTCTGCCTACTTCTCCAAGGCGGATTGGCACACTCCCTACTATTGGGCACCTGGGATGGAGCGTGGCGACTTCATGTGGCGTGGACCCTCCTATGATCCAGAGAAGCAGCCTTGGCTTTGGGAGCAATTTGTCCAGTTCACCCATCGTCAACTAGAAGAGTTACTTACCCGTTATGGGCGGATTGATCTATTGTGGCTTGATGCCGGGTGGGTTCGCGGCGGAGAGCGCAAGCAGGATATCAGGCTCGGTGAACTGGTGGACCGGATGCGCCAGCACCAGCCCTGGCTGCTGACAGCCGACCGTACGGTAGGAGGAGCCTATGAAAATATTGTAACTCCGGAGCAGACCGTTCCTGAGCAACCGATGGATATTCCGTGGGAAAGCTGCATTACGATGGGCACTTCTTTCTCCTTCAAATATGAGGACCAGTACAAATCGGTACGTGAGTTGGTTCATCTGCTGATTGAAACGGTCGCCAAAGGGGGCAATCTCGCGCTAAATGTCGGCCCGCAGCCCGACGGTCGATTACCTGCACCAGCCATTGACCGAATCAAGGGACTGGGGCAATGGCTGGGGTTACATGGGGAGGCCATCTATGGGACCCGAATACATGATGTACATGCCAGTGGACGCTTCTTCTTCACCCGGGGCACAGAGCATGTCTATGCGCTCGCTCTCTATCAAGAGGCTGAGCGTTTAGAGCGCAAGGTTCTCATTCCGTTATCCCGCGGAATTCAAAGGGTGGATCTTGTCAGCGGAATGGAAAACCTCCAGTACCATCCTACAGAGGAAGGGGTTGAAGTATCTCTTCCGGATGAGATTCCGTTTCAGGATGCAGCCCCTATTGCACTAGTATTTCGTCTGTCGTTACAGTAATCATAGGAACATGATGTTATATAGAAGAAGCCAATTCCCGTGAATGACGGAAATTGGCTTCTTTCTGCTAATGTCACGTATTAAGGCAGCATGTTCTTATAAGTGGTGTAGTAATGGATGGCTAGCCCGCCGTATCCGTCAGAGCCGGTAAAATAAGCATCTACCTTTTCCAGCTCCTGATTCATATAGGCCTCACCCTCCTGGTAGAAGGTCACAAACTCCGGATCGCCCGGTACATCGTAGGTCTCTACTCCAATGACCACCTTCTTGCCAATGGTGCTACCATAGTCGACCTCATTCTGTCCGTTCTGGATAATGCCATCCGGCCCTTCGGCAAAATCGCGGTAATCCATGATCGTTACATAGTCCATAACATCCTGAACATGCTTATGCATTTCCTTGGTTACCCCGTTATGAGTAATTGAGAACGTATCATACCAGAACGGAATATCCCCCGAGAAGGTCATGGAAGAACCGCTATTGGTCAGTAGCTGCTGGGACTTCGCTGCCAAGTTAAGATAATCTACACTTAATCCTTGTCTATTCGTAGACCAATCGGGCAAGGTGTAAGGTTCATTATCGTGATGAACCCCGTCAAATCGTTCGTTCACCGCAGAAGCCGCATTGTAATCAATCACATCCTGCAATCGGCCAAGCGGAATAGAATGGTTCTCCGCTCGCACCCAATCCGACTGACCATCTAGGGCTTCTACCTGCATATCGTTAGCATGTGCCTGTGCTATGAGCGCACGATAGTGGCCGGGATTCGTCGTCAGATTGGTTCCCGTATTTACGTAAAGCATGTTAATACCTTTAGATAATGAGAATTGAATCAGTTCAGAACGTGCTGCAGAAGTAGCCAAGTCCGACAATTCCCATACCCAGAGCGCTTTCGTTCCCCCGCCAGTGCCACTATCCGGGGTAGCTGCAGTGAGGGAGATCTCGTCTATATAGCCATACCCGCCAATATTGGGATTTTTGTAGATGTACACTTGAAGTTTGGCTGTACCCGGGATTGTCGTGAAGGTCAACGTCTTGGATGTATAAGCCGTGGTCGTATAAAACGATTCAAACTTCCCGCCGGCCAATCTAACCCCGTTGACATCCAGACAATCAACGCCAAGGATCGCTGTCTCTCCCGTGACACTTACCCGTCCCACCCCGGAAAGTTCATATTTGGTGGAGGGCGTAATTCCGTCAATAATCTGGCCTGCGCCGCTTTCGCCCGTGCCTAACCGTGCCGCCCGGCTTCCTTCGTACACAGGGGAAGTCACCGTGGCTACCCCGTCCCAATTGGACCAGGACGCCAAATTCGACTCGAAGCCTCCGTTAGTCACTAGATTAGTCCCTGCCGCATAACTCTTCATGACAGGCAATACGCCAATCAGTAACAACAAGGCCACCCAAACCTTCAGCACTCTTCCAACTACGTTCGTTTTCATCCCTTCGCCTTCTTTCCTATTTATTTGGTTCAATGGACAAAATATTTATTCAACCCTATACAGAACTCCGCACCCTTACTGTAATACGGAAGGGGCTTTGAATAACTTCTGTAGCATCAGTGTCGCCGAGCCGTGCAAAGAGCCCTCTTCTCTATAAGAAGAAGCGATCAAGCGCTCAGGTGCAAATGGCAGCGGGAACGGGAATTGTACGAGATTATCACGTAGCTTCTCGAAGAACAGTTCCGAATCAATCATCCAACCTTCAATCACCACTATCTCTGGACTGATAAAATTAACCACCGTCGCCACCAGCAGCGTCGTCACATACAAAATTTGCTTGAATATGGGCTGGAGCCATTCTTCTCCGGCTTCATATCTTCGCAGGATATCTTCCATCGAGTCTGGAACTTTTACCCCGATTGCCTTGGCTTCCTGCTTGCAGCGCTCGATAATAAAGGGGGTTGTAATTACTGTCTCGATGCTCCCACCACTGGAGTTAATCGGGATATGAGCAATTTCGCCAACGGCGCCCATGTATCCGGAGAATATTTCTTTGTTCAGCACCAGGCCGGAACCAATACCCTCATTAATCGTCAAATACAGTAAGTGGTTTCTGTTCTCGCCAGCTCCGCCATGCATCTCGGCAAAGGCAGCAGCATTGGAATCATTAGTCACCTGGAACGGAATGTCTGGATATTTGCTCGAAAGCTCGCTCTTCACATTTAAATCTTTAATTTTCAGAAAATTAGAAAGTGTAATAACCTCGCCCGACTCATTAATAATGCCTGGAACCGCAATTCCAATCCCTTTGACCAGCTCCAGCTTGAGGCCAGGCACCTTCGCTATACAGGCTTGAATGGAAGCATCGATCTGACCAATGATTGCCTCATTCCCTGTACGGACTTCAATCTTATACTCTGATATCTTCTCACCAATTAAATTAAATACAGCACATACTAGCCAGGTATTCCCGACGGAGACGCCCAACACGTAACCGCCATTGGGCTTAATTTGCAGGCTCATAGCCCTGCGGCCGGCGCCAACCATGGATTGCTCCCCGGCTTCCTCGACCATATTGTCAGCAATGAGTTCCTCCACAAGGCCCGATACTGTCGTAGCACTGAGACGCGTTATCTTTGTAATCTCCGCTCTGGACAGTCGCTGCTTGCGGTGAAGCAAATTAAGTATGGTTGCGGTATTTATTTCCTTCATTAGCTGAAGGTTACCTTTCATCGTCACAGCCATAATACCCCTTCTCTTCTTGCAATGATGCCTTTATTTTATCATATTTTTCTAAATCTAACATTTATACTGATCAAGCTTCCCCTACGAGAATTCGGGTTAATGCCTTGATCGAATAGTCTGAGGTAGAGCCGACCATGACAACTCCCGCAGCCTTCGAAAGGCAGTCTACATCATAAGGATTTCTTAAGATCAGATGTAATAATGGCTTATGGGTAGCCTCCAATTGTCGGGCCAAAGTCACCTGCCCACCGAACAGATGCGCATTCAACGTTCCCTGAATGATGCAATCATAATCCTGTGATTGTTCAGTGAGGTCCGTGATCTCTTCCGTCTGAGGGTCTAGCGAGCATGTGCTTAAGTGCACCTGAAAGCCTGCTTCTTCTAATAACCGAGCAAGAATCATCTCGGAATCGCTAGAATTATCGGCGACGGTCAACTTCTCTTGCTTCGGCAAAATCAACAGATAACGTTGGCTCCTGTTCATAGGAAGCAATCGCTGCGGATCACGTTCCACGACGACCGTTCGGCTAGCCAGCTTTAGAGCCTCTGACTCCCATGCCTCGCGAGGAAGCGGCTTTGCTGCAAGCTGATATCGTTCAAATGACTGATGCAGGCGTCTGATTCTGGCGATGGACTGATCAATTTGCTCTTCCGATATCTCTCCCCGCTGGACGGCCTCGACAATCCCCGCGATGACACGCTCTTGAAATTCCGGCGTATGACACATCAAAATTTGGTCCACCCCGGCTTTTGCCGCCATAACACCAATCTCCTCTGGCGAATAATTGTCCTTAATCGCCCCCATCTCCACATCGTCGGTACAAATCACCCCCTCATAGCCTAATTGCCCGCGAAGCAGTTCCTGAACAAAAAAGGGACTTAGCGAAGCCGGAAGCCCATGGGACTCGGGAATATTAGGAAATACCAGATGTCCCATCATGATCGAATCTACGCCGGATTTAATCGCATCTATAAATGGCAACAGCGGCCCCTTGCCCAGCTCCTCCAACGTGAGCGGACATTCAGGCAAGACATAGTGGGAATCCCCGCTAACCTGTCCATGCCCGGGAAAATGCTTGGCCGTGACCGCAACCCCGGCCTCATGCATACCACGAATAAAGGCTTGACCATACTTGCCTACCGTCTCCGGGTCCTCCCCATAGGATCTGACCCCAATCACGGGATTGTTAATGTTAGTATTCACGTCCAGTACAGGCGCCCAGTCCATCGGAATGCCAAGTGCATGCAATTGGCTTCCGATAATTTGTCCCTGCATATAGGCCGCTTCCGGATCACCGCTGGATGCGATCGCCCGATTGCCGGGAATGTAAGGGTAGAAGGCCTTGAAATTAGATAAGCTCCCGCCCTCTTCATCTACTGAAATGTAGTAGGGACTCGGTTCACCCTGTGCTTCATGCAGGTTATGAAATTCTGCAACGAGCTGCTGCACCTGCGATTCTGTGTTAATGTTATGCGGAAAAATACCCACGCCGCCAAACCCGTACGCTTGCTGCCGACCCTGAAATGATGCTCCGGCCTGCAATGAAGGCACTCCAATCACACACATTTTGCCTACTTTTTCCCGTAAACTAAGCTTTATTGTAGCCATATCTTCGTTATTGACTTTCATAAATATAGAACCTCCAACAGTCTTAAATGCATTTATTCTTTCACGGCTCCGCTTGTCATCCCTGCAATGATATATTTTTGGAAAATAATAAATACCAGCAGAACCGGCAAGGTTGAGATGCAAGAGGCTGCCATCATGTGTACCCAATCGATTGAATTAAAGCCTTTATATAGTGCCAAGCCCAATGGCAATGTTCTCATATGCTCGGAGTTGGTCAGAATCAGCGGGAAGATAAAGTTATTCCATGATCCCAGGAACTGCACGATAATGAGTACACCCACTGCCGGCTTCGCCAGCGGAAGGATAATACGCCAGAATACGCCGAATTCCGTGGAACCATCCATTTTGGCTGCCTCTATGATTTCATTGGGCAAACCTGACATGTACTGTCGCATCAGAAAGATGCTCATTGGCGCAATCAGATTCGGAATAATAAGTGCAGCGTACGTATCAATCCAGCCCAGTTCCCGCATCAGCAGAAAGAGCGGAATCAAAGTAACCTGGAATGGGATCATCATCGTAGACAGAATAATCATAAACAGGACGTTCTTACCCACAAAGGTCAGCTTCGCAAAAGCATACCCAACCATAGAGCCAAATAAAATGTTCCCTACCACCACGGATACGGCAATAATTGTACTGTTCAGGAAATAACGGCCAAATGGACCACTACCCAGCACATCCACATAATTTTGCAATGTGATCTGTTTAGGGAAGATATCCGTGAAGCTCTTGATAATCATGCCATCGCCTTTTAACGACATACTGATCATATACAGGTACGGAAATACCATAACGATCAAGGGAATCAGGAGCACCAGAAAGACGATCGATGTACGCAAGGTTGATTGCCGGTGACTCATTCTCCTACCCCCTTATTGATACGCATCAGCCACATCTGAACAGCCGACATCAACATAATGAAGATCATTAAGATATAGGCAATCGCCGATCCTTTCCCCAGTTGCAAGCTGGAGAATGCCGTATTGTACATATACAACACCATCGTGGTCGTTGAGTTCAAAGGGCCACCCTTGGTCATGACATATACCTCAGAGAAGACTTGTAGCGAGTTGATGGTATTCATGACAATAACCAAAATGCTCATATGCCGCAGATGTGGCAACGTCACATTCATGAATTGACTCCATAACCCCGCGCCATCAATGATGGCCGCTTCATACAGACTGGAAGGAATCGATTGGAGGGCAGCCACATACATCAGCATATAGAAGCCCACGGCCGTCCAGATCGACATCGCCATAATAGAAGGAAAAGCGGTTCGAATATCCAGCAACCATTGCACCTTCTGAATACCAAAAGTGCCTAGAATTGAATTCAAGATGCCAGAAGGTGCGTACAGCAGCATGAACATCATGGACACGACGATGACCGAAGTCACAGTCGGCATGAAGAACGAAACCCGGAAGAATATCTTACCGGGGATGCGGCTGTTCACAGCAATGGCCAACACCATTGACAGTACCGTAGTGATTGGAACCGTGACAGCCACGAAGTACAAAGTATTCCAGAAGGCTTTCTTGAATACAGGGTCGCTTAGCGTATCCAAATAGTTTGTAATCCCCACCCAGTTGGACTCCAGCTTAAGCAATCCAGTTTCAGTAAAGCTAAGATATAATGAGAAAATAATCGGAAACAAACTGAATACCAGAAACGATAATAGCCACGGCGATAGAAACAGATAAGCTGTGGTGTTTTGGCGCAGCTTATTACGGCCTGCTGTGTTCATGTTATACCTCCATGGGCAAGGGGATGAACGTCCCCTTGCCCTTTGAAATTTTATCTTGCGAGCAATTTATTAATGTTGTCGGAGGCAGTCTGTAACACTTCTGCTGCAGAAGTTTGCTGCAATACAGCTTTCTCTACCGCAGTCGTAACCTCTTCGGAGATTTTTTGCCATGCTTTCAGAGAAGGTGGATTCTGGGCAGTCGCAACCTGCTTGGCGAATATAGCGATCTCCGGCTTATCCGCGAAGAACGGATCAGCTTCGACTCCCGGAAAGGCAGGGAATACGGAGGTGGCTATCTCTGTAATTTTCATTGCATTTTGCTTACTGGTCATGAATTCAACAAATTGATAAGCTTCCTCAGGATGCTCTGTCTTGGCCGAGATGGACAAAATCTCTCCTCCCGAGAAGGACACCGAATTACCTGTTGGCGCTACCGGTATTTCTGCCACTCCCCATTTTAAGTCAGGCGCATTCTGCGCTAATCCCCGCAGGTTCCAGGCACCTGAGATGAACATACCTACGTTCCCGGCTGCAAATTCCTGGCCAATCATGCCATCTTGAGCGACAAGCGATACTTTGGACAGCTCTTGAACATACTCCAGTGTTTCGACTGCAGCCGGTTCGTTCAACGCACTGGCTGTTTGGTCCGCATTCAGGAAGTTCCCGCCGTTGCTCCACAGGAACATCGAGAATTGCGTCCAAGGGGTCTCAGCCTCTCCCGCTGCAATACCAAAACCTTTCGCTTCCGTATTCTCTGTAATTTGAGCGGCTGCTGCTCTCAGCTCTTCCCAGTTCGTTGGAGCCTTCTCAGGGTCCAGGCCAGCTTGCTCAAACAGCTCTTTGTTGTAGAACAATGCGCGTGTCCCCAGTAACCAAGGTACACCGTAGATTTTGGAATCGTAGGTGACACCATCCCAACCAACGTATTCGTCCTTGATGCTGGACACCTTGTCCGATAGATCCAGTAGTACATCCTGGGAAGCGAACTGTGTAACCCAAGTGTTGCCAAGTTCCACCACATCAGGCGCCTCTTCAGCAGCAAAGCTCGTAGTAATTTTGTCCAACCCGTTATCCCAAGTTAGCTGCTGTACCTCAACCTTCACTCCTGGATGGGTGCTTTCAAATTCTTCGATGATTGGAGCAATGTTAATATCCGTACTGTCATCCATGGAGCCCATGAACTGCCAGAACTTAATGGTTTTCACTTCGGATGGAGTATCACCAGTTGACGACGGTTGAGATCCTTTGGAAGAATTGTTGCCACAAGCAGCTACGAGAACGATTACAAAACAAAAAAATAATGGCAAGATCGCTTTTGAACGCATTTCTGAAATGCCCCCCTCGAAATAGTAAATTAGAACCTGAACTTATTTACTTACCGCCAAAAAACCGTCCGGACCCTCCTATTCGCACGAAATATAATTATTACGTCCACTGGACTTATTAATAATATATGCTTTTTGTTTTAACCTGTCAATCAGCTTTCATCACATATATCTAACATGAATATTACATATATTGCTATGGTAAAGCGGATACATCTACACTTGGTCAAAAAATTACAAGAAAGCTCAAGAAAAAGGAGTTCTCGGTCCACCTTCTTCTCCTGCAAACGCAATTCCTCAAAATATCATAAAACATGATGCCGAAAAACGGTCCTCTGCTTCCTTTATAATGAATTTGTAGCGCTACAAAAAAATGAAAGCGTATTCAATTAATTTGAAAAGGAGATTACAATGAGACAAAAAAGTCTAATTATACTTCCCTTTGTGATGATCGTTTCATTATTGCTCTCAAGTATGACGAATGCAGAGGTAACATCCAATTATACGAACCCGCTGATGGGCGGCGCCGATCCTACCATTGCCAGGGCTGCAGATGGTTACTACTATTCTGCTTCTTCCGGTGACAATAATATCACCTTGAAAAGGCATGAAACTATTCTTGGCGTATCCACCGCGAAAAGCAAGGTGGTATGGGAGAAGCCCGATAACTTCGGATATGTATGGGGGCCCTATATCTATAGACTGGAAGGCAAATGGTATCTTTATTTCTCTTCCGGTCCAGAGAACAGCTTCGGTTACGGACACCCCAGCTCTTACGTCCTGGAGAACCCATCTCCCGATCCTTTCGAAGGAGTCTGGGAACTCAAGGGGGAATCCGCAAATGCCGACAGCGACGGGCAAATTACTACCAAGAAGGGGCTACTGAATACAGAAGGCTACGGCTTGGCTTGCGGTATTGTAACCATCAAGGGAGAAAGCTATTTCACCTATACCAAATACTACTACTACCCTGATCCCAATAATCCTGCCAACACAAAATTCGACGAGAGTCCTACCATTGTTAAGATGGCCAACCCCTGGACCTTGGAAGGCCCGGAAGTTACTATCGCCATGCCACAATATGACTGGGAGAAGCATGGCGACAACATTAATGAGGGTGCCGCCGTAGTTGAGCGAAACGGCAAGACTTATTTCGCCTATTCAGTAAGCAGCTTTATGAATGACAATTATGCCGTTGGTGTCTCCGTAGCTGACGCAACAGCGGACGTTATGAATGCCGCATCCTGGCTGAAGCATCCAGAGCCTGTCATGAAGCGATCCGATGAGAACAGTTCCTACGGGCCAGGTTCACCTCTGTTCTTGAAGTCTGAGGACGGTACAGAGGATTGGATCATGTACCACGGAATTCCGACTCATGGTCAAGGTGGAGGGAACCGGGGGATTCGGGCCCAAAGAATTCATTGGGACGACCAGGACTTTATCAATCTCGGCATTCCTTCCAATCCAGGCACCGTGCTGAACAGACCCTCCGGAGAGGAAAAAAGCGAAATCTATGAAGCTGAGGACGCCTTGCTATCGGGAGCTTCCAAGGTTATTGGCAAAAGCGCGTACGCTTCGGACGGCGTTTATGTCAAATACAACAACGGCAGCAACAATGACTATATAGAGTTTACAGTCAACACAAAGGCTTCAGGAACGTACTCCCTGGATTTCAGATACAACAATAGTACACCAGCTTTAATTAATATGAAGCTGGGGGTGAATCAAGAGCAGCCACGAGATCTTAGCTTTGCGTCCAATGCAGGATTTGATGCCAACTTTGATATTCAAACTGTTCAACAGATTCAGCTTCACGCCGGGAGTAATAAGATTCGTCTGTCGGGTAAGAGCTCCTTGTCCCTGGATGCCTTGATTATAAAAAGAAGCACCTTATATGAAGCAGAACAGGCCGTGCTATCCGGCAACGCCAAAGTAGACACGGACCATACAGGGTATCGCGGCACCGGGTTTGTCGGAGGACTATGGGTGCCAAATTCAGCCGTTACCTTCAAGGTCAATGCCCCTCATGCAGGCAATTATTCCGTTAACCTGGGCTACAGCTTAGGGTTTGATGATGACAGAACCATGAGTATGTATGTGAATGGTCAAAAACTCAAATCGGTTGATTTCTTTAGCTTAGGAAGCTGGGATAAGTGGGCTGATCGTTATGACAACGTGTTCCTGCGAGAAGGGGAAAATACCATCATGTACAAGTATGATGACGGCGACACCGGCAATGTCAATCTGGACTATATCACCGTTACCGAGGCAGCGACCTGGCATTACGGAGCAGAAGATGCCCACACAACGGGAGCTTCAGATACTAGTGTCGTTTACGCGCAAGATGGTAATTTGGGAATCGGCTATGTTACCGGATTGTCACAAGCCAATTCATCCATCCAATTTTCCGTCCATATTGAGAATACGGCGTCCTATGATGTTAAACTAAGATACGCCCACGAAGCAGCGGGCAAAACCTTAGCCCTGTATTTGAATGGCGCCTTTGTTAAACATGTAACTCTCCCTGCTACCGGTGGGCTCACCGTCTGGAAGGAACAGCTTGAGACCTTAAACCTGCAAGAGGGAAATAACACGATTACTTATAAGAATGAGAGCAATTCTGACATTATTAACCTGGACGGCATTCATCTGAACAAACGGACGCCCTGGAGCTATCAAGCAGAAGAAGCGATGCAGGAAGGTAGCTTAACCGTTGCCCAGGATCATCTAGGGTATGAAAATAACGGATTTGTCGCAGGCTTCGAGCAAGAAGGAGATGCCATTAACTTCGAAGTCAACGTGCCCAATACAGCTTCCTACACTTCGACGTTGAGGTATTCCGGTGCCCAGTCATCAAATATAACAATGAGCTTATATGTCAATAATGAACGGATCAAGCAAGTCTCCTTGCCACCAACAGCGAATTGGGATACCTGGGCGGAGGCAACCGAGTCCATTCATCTGAGAGCAGGGAAAAATACGATTCGACTCTCCCGTGAAGCAGGAGATACCGGAAGATTTAATATCGATAGCCTCACCATTGATAAATTCAGTGGCGGAAGCATAAGCTCCCATGCCAAGAAGATTATCCCGGAGAAGATGGTGAAGATCCAACCCAAGCATAGCGGGAAAGCTCTGGATGTGGACCGGGTATCAAGCGAATCTCTAGCGGTCATTAACCAGTGGGCCAATGGCGACGGAAATAATCAATTATGGCGGTTCCTGGACCTTGGCACAGGGTACTATCAGATTCAATCGGTTCAAAGCGGTCATGTTATTGATATCCTTCCTGGCTCAGCCATTCAGCAAATCTGCCAGAACACACGAGCGACCGGGGCCAACATCCCCGATACGCAACAGTGGAGGTTGGAACAAGACGGAGACTACTATAAAATCATTAACAAAAGTAATGGAAAAGTCATTACTGTAGAGGGTGCCTCCTATGCCAACGGTGCCACGGTAAGTTTAACCGATGACCAGAGCAACGATAATCAACGCATGAAGATTGAAATTCGCAATCTGAGCGATAGTGTTTTTAGCGGGGTGACTAATATTGTTTATACCCCATCAGGGGCAGAGGTAGCCCTTCCTGAAGGGGTAATCTATGATCTCCATCATCCCGAGGATGTCAACACCCAGATCACTTGGAATCAAGCCACTTCCGTTACTGAAGTGGTATATCACGAAAATCAAGTCAATCCAGACAGCTACTCCATATCCGAAAACACCTTGACCCTTAAGAACGATTATCTGGCTTCACTTGGGCTGACTAACGGTGACCAGGTAGAGTTTAGCTTCCATTTTGATATAGGTAATCCGGTGACATTCATCGTGAATATCATAGATAGCTCTGCCCTGGTGAATCCCACCGACACAATCGAAGCTATGGATGATGATAAGCTTGATGAAGTCGTGCAGGAGAAGGATGTCCTAATCGAGGAAGTGTACATCCCTAGATAAATTCAAGAGAATAGCTGTCTGTGCTAAGTCGCCAAGCTGGTCATCGGAAATCTCCGGTGACTGGCTATTTTTAAAGCAAAAAGACACCTCCAAGGCTAAAGTCTTTTGAAGGTGTCTTTGCTTCATTCACGTTACTTCTCAGCCTGTTCAATCATGCTTGCAAGGGTGGCAATCTCTGCGGCATCACGTGTCGCCCCTAAGATAATCCAACCCGTGCACTGGTTACGGGCGCCAACATAGACAGTCTCACCATCTATCGTTTTTTGCTCCATGGAATTGGGCCTCGTCTTGCAAGGCTCAAGGGCATACATGAGGTCCGCGATTGCCCGTTTGGCAATCAGTGAACGAGGATAACATGCCAACGAACGAATGACATAGGCCGCTGCGTCTTTGTCAGCATTCACCAGCATCTCAGCCGTCAGTTCTTCATCAGGGCTCGCGGCCGTGTAGTAATCTCGAACCTGCGGCAACGCCGACAATCCCTCTACGGGCCTTGGGACATATTGATAACAGCGAATCGGGTCCAGCTTAGTCTGCGAATCGTAAATCATAAGCGGATTTTCCTCTGATGGGGCAGCGTCGCGTAACAGCAGATGCTTGCTCGATACCGGCAGAACATAGCAACCACCGCCGTTCATATACTTCCCCGCCAATTGAATGTGATAACCGTCGTCTACCGGTTGCACATCATCCGTTAAATTTCGCACGGTATCCTCACGATACAGCACGTCCGCCCCGTAACTCGTCACCATCCGAATTAATTTTTCATAGACGGGTAATGCCTCATATCCTCTTACTGGCACCGTTCCCTCCAGACAAATTTGCCGGGCATCCCAAACCAACCGAATCGATTCCAGGCGTGCCGGGGAGTAAGAACCCGTCCCGTGAACGGTTCTCACTTCATCCGGAGTGCCAAAGATTTCAGGGCCAATCGCCGCCACCGCTGCATAAAAGCCTGCATCCCAGCCTGAACGTTCATTGTCGGAGAGGTCTACATGATCTGGGTGCAGCAAATACCGTGTATCTCGCTCCCAACTTATTTTTTCAGCTCCAAGACGGAGTTCCCCAATGTCCATACCTCTCTCAGGAATTACGGTAAAAACAAGCTTACCATTGGATATGGTAAGCAGATGCAGGTGCGAGTCATAACGGTCTGTAAACAGCTTCAAGGTAACAAATCCGCCGTCAGGCAACTCATAAGGAGTATCCGGTTCTAATTCCGACAACATCAACTCACCAGCAGATTTACTGTTCATACGGGCGATCTCCCGTTACACCAAGCTCAGATACACCAATTCGGCTCAGCAAAAAAACAGGCTCTAGCTGCTCAATACTCGCAACGGTCACATGGGCACGGGCAAGCAGTGATTCTGCACCCACCCCAACCACTCGCATACCTGCCCGGATGGCCCCCTCCACACCAGCGGCCGCATCTTCAAACACATAACAGGCAGAAGGAGCCACGTTCAGAAGTCTGGCTGCCTGGAGGAACACCTCCGGGTCTGGCTTGGCTTTGACAATGCTGTTTCCATCAACCACGGTATCAAATAGCGGTCTAATGTTTACTTTGTCCAATATCAGCGGTGCATTTTTGCTGGCCGATGCAATGGCTGTCTTGATGCCATTTAAGCGCAAGTGCTGAAGAAAACCAGCTACACCCGGCAATACATCTGCAGGGGTAAGCGTTGCGAGATGCTCCTTGTACCACTCATTTTTGCGGGAAGCCAACTGCTCCTTCTGCTCTCTTGCCAGATTCGTTATCCCTCCCGCCCGGAGCAAGAGCTCAAGCGAGTCCATACGGCTGACACCCTTCAATTGCTCATTTTCTTTCTCACTGAAAGCAAACCCCAATTCCTCAGCAAGACGCTTCCAGGCTTGATAATGAAATTTAGCGGTGTCGACAATAACGCCGTCCAAATCAAAAATGGCTGCTTCAAAGGGTTGGAATCGCAACAGCTTCTCCCCCATTCAATTTGTTCACTTCATACGAATCTGGACGAACGGATACTTGGTAGCGTTCCCCTCGCCAAGCGATCTGGAAGCTCAGTTCCTTCCAACCCGCAGGCAGGCGAGGCTTCAGTTGAAGGTCTTCATTCCACATTGCACTGCCCATGCCGGCAAAGCCATAAACAATAAGCTGCCACAGGCCACCACAATTGGCGATGTGAATCCCCTCTGCAGCCCCTCTCTTCTCCACAGACAGATCAATCCCCATGACTCGCTGCAGAAATTTGGCCGCTTCCTCGTTCTGCCCCAGCCAAGAGGCTACAATGCCATGAACCGCTGCCGATAAGGAAGAATCATGAGTCGTGATTGGCTCATAATACGCATAAGCCGCCTTCATCTGCTCCGGGGTGAACTCCTGCGGAAAGAGCAACATTAATTCAAGCACATCAGCTTGTTTTAATGCCTTCGAGCGGTAATTTCGTTCCTGGGAAATGAAATGACCAAACGGTCTGGAACGATTCGTCCAGAGCGTATTAAAGTCCAGGTCAGCATACTGCGCGAAATCGTCGGATTGCGGGATAATCTCCGTCTGGCTGTCGTACGGCAATCTCAGCTTCTCCGCCGTGTGCCGGAAAAGCTCCTGTTCATCCTGATGGATGTTCAAGCGCTCAACCACAGCTCCATAGCCATCCGGCTTGTTGTGTTGCAGATGATTCAGGCAAAGGACTGTCTGCTCCAGACTAAACTTGACCATTCGATTGGTAAAAGCATTGTTGCGGGTGAACGGCAGATACTCATCCGGTCCCATTACACCAAGCAGTTCGCCGTACCCCTCCGGGCTCCAATCCACTCGATCACACCAATAACGAGCCGTTTCTACCAAAATATCAATGCCGTAACGCTCCAGAAATTCATCATCTCCGGTCGCGTTCACATAATGGTACAAGGCATATACAACATCTGCTGTAACGTGAATCTCATGATCGGCATACTGCCAGTTCGCACATTGCTCCTCGCCACTTAACGAGGACTCCCAGGCATAGCGGGCTCCCTGGTAGCCGTACTTCCGGGCATTGCGCCGCGCCCCCTCCAGCGTATGATAACGGAACAGCAGCAAATTGCGGGCAGCCTGCGGATTCGTGTGCAGGAAGAACGGCAACATGTTGATCTCTGTATCCCAGAAATATCTGCCGAAATACGCCTCGCCGGCATAACCCTTGGCACAGATCGCTACCCGATCATCCTGCTCGGCATTGGAGCGAATCAGGTGATAGAGAGAGGCCCTAACATTGACTTGCGCCGTATCATCTCCCTCGATTTGAATATCCGCGTGCTGCCACTTACCTTTCCATTTAGCAGCATGCCGATGATAGAGCGCTTCCCAGCTCAATTCGCGTGCATGATCCAGATGCATCAGCGCTCGGTCACGGACCGTCCCCTCCTCCAAATCGCGATCCGTCGTCACCGCAGTCAGCTTGGAGATCGTCAATCGGTCTCCGGCCTTCAACAGGCATTCGCCCTGAAGCGATGCGATCATCGCAGTATGTTCACCCTGCCAGGTTATCGCTTGCGAGACTTCCAGCACGGACTGCATGAAGATTTGATTGCCTTCCTCGGTCAGGATGTCCAGGGACAAGCTGCCTTCAGACTCCGCCCCAGGAATAACCCGGGCAAAATGATTCATTCCATTAGTGCGCACATCACCGCGAAGTGTCGGCTTTACCTCCAGGCTTCCTTCCCCGGATAAAACTTCTATTTGCACGCGCTGAATACAAAGATGGGAATCCGCCATGCTGATGTACCGATGATAGGTGCAGTCCAGACGCAAGCCGTCTGCTGTGTCCCATATAAATGCACGATGCAGGCTTCCATCCCGCAAATCCAGCCAGCGTTGGTAGCTTTCAATATGGCACCGATCCATGTCCAGACTTTCTCCAGCAGACCTCAATTCAATCCCCAAATAATAAGGAAGGTTAACAATCTCCTCCTTCAGCAATGGATGTTGACCAACAATCCCCGGAATAAAGGTTCCTTGCTTGGACTTGGGATGCCTTGGCTTCTCCAGCGTGACATTATCGGGAAAACGCAGATATTCCTCATCCTGAGGGGCATCACTACACCCTTCTTCAAAGCTTCCGCGGACGTGCATATAGCCATTTCCTTGAGTAAAAAGTCCCTCATAATATTTGTGTAACTCGGCGTGATACCCTTCTTCCCTCAGGCACCACAGCTTTTCCTCATTCATCTGCCATCCCTCAATTTCTATGATCTTTTCCCTTCGGTCTCTTCCTCCAGGTCAACCCTTCACTGCACCTGCGGCAAGTCCGGATACCACTTGCTTCTGCAGCAGGATATATACCAGAATACTTGGAATGATTACGACCATCGTAGCCGCAAACATCACGCCGTAATCGCTGGCGAATTGACTCTTGAAATAGTAAAGTGCCAGCGGCAGCGTTCGGCTCTGATTGCCTGTGGTCAGAATAATAGCGAACTGGAATTCGTTCCAGCAGAGCAGAAATTGCATGACACCAGCCGTGCCGAAGCCTGGTTTTGAGATCGGCAAGATGATTTTGAAGAATGTTTTGATGAAGCTGGCACCATCCAGATAAGCGGATTCTTCCATTTCCTTCGGAATCGTCAAGAAGTAGCTTGTTAGAATATAGAGCGATACAGGTAACCCGAAGCCAGCATATACAATAATGAGTCCAATCAGCTTGTCATAAAGGCCTAATGTATTGACGGTCAAATAGAGCGGCTGCAGCATGGCAGCACCCGGAATCAAGAGAGATAAGGAGAACGCTGCCATCAGCAGCTTTTTCCCCCGAAACTGAAAGCGTGCCAGAGCATAGGCCGCCATTCCGAGCAGCAGTAAATTCAATACGGTGCCGAAAATCCCCACGATCACACTGTTAATGTAGAATCTGGAGATCGGTGCAATTTTGAAGGCCATTACATAATTGGAGAAGCTAAAGCTGCTTGGCCAGCCCAGTGAATTGGTCAAAATCTCGGCATTCGTCTTGAAGGAGGCCAGAAATACCCAAAGGAACGGCCCTAGCGAGAGCAATATAATCAGAAGCACAAATCCATACTTAAGCACATTCAAACCTATTTTCATCATTCTCACCCCAATCGCTCCATTCAGTTATGGGAGCTGCCTATTCTGAACAGATTTCGGCATAGCAGCACAAAAATCAAGCCAAAGCCGATGAGGAAAACACCCACTGAATTGGAATAACCAAAGTTGTTATCCATCAGTGCGGTTTTGTATATATAAATGGGTAAATTCATCGTTTCATTGCCAGGTCCCCCACCGGTTGTCATCATAATGATATCCATCTTCTGCAGCATGCTGGTTCCCGCCAAAATGACGCAAGTGCCGATAATATTGCGGAGCATAGGAAGGAGGATATACAGATTGATCTTCATCTCGCTAGCCCCGTCGATACGCGCTGATTCGAACAAACTTTCCGGAATAGCGGCGATTTCAGCCAGAATCAGAATCGTAACGACAGCGGCATAAGGAAGCCAGGTCATCGTAACCGAGAGGAAGGCCGTTGCGTAATCCATGAACCAGTTCTGAGCGTAATCCGCATTGCCAAACAAGCGAACGATGCTGTTCACTGCCCCAAAGTCAGGGTTAAGCAAGCACAGGAACAGCATACCTACGGCTGCACCTGAGATGATGTTAGGGAACATATAAACCGTTCGCGCAAATTTCCAATAGAATTCCTTGAGATTGAGAATGATGGCGAACAGCGTCCCAATGGCTACGTGAACCGTGGATTGAAGGAATACCCAGATCACGGTATTCAGAAAGCTCTTGCCGAAATTGGAATCATTCGTGAAGAGTTCAACGTAGTTGGCCAGACCCATAAAAATTGGCTTGCGCCCGGCCGACCACTCGGTAAACGATGTGCCGAACAAAATAATCAGTGAAACGGCATAAACGACAATAAACAAGGCAACTGTCGGCAACAAGAACAGCGTAATATACCTTCTATTTTTTCTTACCATGCATATGGTCCTCCCCAATCGAATCTCCAGCAGGTACGCCTGCCGGAGATCCAACTACATTTCGTAGACTCAATCATCAGCTAGTGTTTATTTACTCTTAGCAGCAATATCCGTCAGTTCTTGTGTGATATCTTCTGCTGCCGAACGGCCAAATACCAGCTTCGGATAAAGCGTCTTCCAAGCATCAGTAACGTTGGGATAGACGATAGCATCAAAGTTCCGGTAGTGAACCTCAGTCTGTTGGGCCACCGCTATGGATTCAACAAACAGCGGATATTTTTGTCTAAGCTCGTCGGAAGGCTGTACTTCATCGGATACGGGCATTACATTGCCATATTCAAGCGCGATGGTCTGTCCCTCAATGCCTGTCTTGAAACGAATAAATTTTTCGGCCGCATCCCGGGTTTCTTGCGTTTTGGCCCCAATCATATATCCCACTTCATAGGTCGAGACCATGCTGTTGTTCGGGAACGCCGCGACACCTACCTTTTGATCAAAGCCTTCGCTGCATTTGGTGGGGTCGCTGAAATCTCCGATCATCCATGGACCATTGGCAATGATAGCCGCTTTGTTCTGACAGAAGTTATTTGCTGCATTCGCATATCCCGCACCAAGCGCATCCTTGGTCGCATACTTCTCCAGCATGGTCTTCATCAGGTTGAGAGCTTGAACCATTTCGGGCGTGTTGAAGTCGGACGGATGCAAAGTGTTCATGAACGTATTGCCCGCCTCGCCATTAGTGCCGACGATCGCCGCAAGAATCAGGTTGGTCGTCCAGGCATTCTCGCCGGTCATCAAGGAGAGGGGGATGAAGCCTGCTGCCTTAAGCTTCTCATTATTACTCATAAATTCATCCCACGTCTGCGCCGGCTTGATCCCTGCCTGTTCAAACAGTTCCTTGTTGTAGAAATAGCCGATATTTTGCTTCTGATCACTGATAGACCAGACCTTCCCATCTCGGGTATTGGCCGTGATGGCGGCCTCACCAATAGCTGCTTTCCACTCCGGGTCCTTGTCCAGATACTCATTGAAAGGGGTTGCAAGATTGCTCTTGATCAGAAGGTCGTTAATTCCGTTTTTGCCCATGACCACATCAGGAACATCTCCAGAGGCTGCTAGAATCTTCAATTTATCCTCGTAGGCAGAATCGCTTGGAATCTCTTCAACCACAACCTCCACTTCATTGCCATACTTGGCATTGAACTGTTTGATCTGTTCCTCCTCCATCTTGGCTGATGCATGAGTCCCTACCCGGAAGGTAAGGTAAGAAATTTTTACCGGTGCCTTGTTAGCGGGTGTCGTACCTGCCTGATCCGACTCGGATGGCGTAGAGTTAGCAGGTGCCCCGCTGTTCCCTGATGAACCTGGTGATCCACATGCCGAGATAGACATGGCTAACATGAGCGTGCCTGCTAGAATACAACTCGTTTTGTAGAATGACTTTCTCAAATCAAATCCCCCTTTAGGATAATGCGATTCGTTACAGCCCCCATTGTAGAACAAAGAATACGGCAAATGAATTGGTTTTTCGGTAGGATCTTTTATAATATTTTGAGCAAATAGAGAAATATGGCCTGTTTATTGAAAGGGCTTTCAGTTTTCTTTAACTCTTTATTGATTTCTTTACCAAATGGCTAGGGAAGGCCCTGTTCGGCTATTCGACATAAAGAAAAGATTATATAATAAGGGTTGTCCGAACCGCCTACTATAAGCGTCATTAACCAAGGAGCAGATAGCATGTCCAATGAACATCTCAGTTTTATCTCCCGCATTCCGGTAAGGAATAAGATTGTCATTATCATTTTTTTGCTTATTCTTCTACCCATGACCTTCGCCGGCTACTATTTCTATTGGAGCCTCTCCGGAATTTTAACCAGGAATGCCAATGACAATCTGTCACTTCTGATCGGTCAGACCAACGATAATATCGAGAAATCGTTCCAGGTTATTGATAATACCTCACTGCATTTCCTTGCCAACAAAACAGTACGGGCGTGGTCCATTGAAGACGCATCGATGGGAGACGACTACTACAAATTATTTATCAATAAGCTTGAAATGGAAGAGGACCTGAAATACAGCCTGATGTTTAATAATGCTTGGAATATCAGCCTGCTATCCACCGCTTACGTTTTCTTTGATGCGGACAATTATGTATCCGTTATAAAGTCGCAGCCTAACATAGAACAGATTAACAAGAACAACCTCGCCATCTATCATTCGTTGCACGATATGGAACGCGGCAAGGAGATTGTCCCGCCAAGTGATGAGGATCGCACGATCTACTTCACCCGAATCGTGTCCAATATCAACCTTCCCCAGCATCGTCTCGTACTGATTTTTGGCACGAAAGAGTCCGATTTAGCGGATAAATATGCCGAATTGCTCGCCTTCCCGGGTGCTATAGCCTATATCATCGATAACCAGGGGACCGTCTATTCTACAGCCGATAAGCAAGCGCTGGGTTCTATTGTTTCTCCCGCCGTCTATGCACTTAAGGATCATCATGAGGTAGGTGAAGTGAAGATTAATCAGGAGAGCTATCTGACGGTATCCCGCAGCATCGGTACCACCGGTCTGACCTTCGTAGCAGGTATTCCCAAGAAACAAATCCTGTCGACCTTGTCCGAAAGTATGCGCAGATACATCTGGATTATCGCACTAATCGCCTTCGTATCCCTCGCAGCAGGCGTCTTGTTATCCCTGCGCTTTACACGTGTTGTCCGTGACTTGTTGCGGAGCTTCCGCAAAGTCAAGAAGGGTGATTATAATGTCAGAATGCCGGCCTATAAGGATGTACAACTCAACCAGGTAAGCAGCACCTTCAATAATATGACGGAAGAGATCAATTACTTGATCAAGGAAGTTTATGAAAAGCATTTGCTAGTCAAAGAATCTGAAATTAAATTCCTACAAGCTCAGATGAATCCCCACTTTTTATTTAATACGTTGATAACCATCGGTTACAAAGCCAAGTTATCCCAAGATGAGACCGTTTACAAGATGGTCACCTCTCTGACGGAATTGCTACAGGCAAGTATTTATTCCAATAGCATGGCCAAGGTACCTATTCGTCAGGAACTGGACTTTATCCAATTTTACCTTTATCTACAGAAAGAAAGATTTGAAGACAAAATTGAGTACACCATTGATATTGAGGACGAGACTATACTGGATCTGCTACTTCCCAAGCTGAGCCTTGAGCCCTTGGTAGAGAATGCTGTAGTTCATGGTGTGGAGAAGAAGCTGGGCAAGGGGCTCATCCATATCCGCATATATCGTCGCAACGACTCCATCTATTTTGAGATTACGGATAACGGCAGCGGGTTCGAATATGTTCCGCGAGATTGGAATGAATTTGAAAGCAGGGCCAGGCGCAAACAAGGCCACAACAACATTGGATTAATCAACACGCAAAAACGGGTCAAGCTGATCTACGGCGAGCCTTATGGAATTGATGTCGAGAGCGAATTTGGAGCGGGGGCCAAAGTTACTCTGCATATCCCCGCGGATCAGGGGGAACTAGCAAATGTATAACGTCATGATCGTGGATAATGAGCCCGTTATCAAAAAAGGGCTGCAATGTTTTGTGGATTGGGAAGCCTTGCAATGTGAGGTGGTGTGTGAAGCCTCTAATGGTATGGAGGCCGTTGAATTACTGAGCCAATATGATATCCATATTATTGTCACCGATATCCGTATGCCGGGAATGGACGGTTTGGCTTTGTCGGACTATGTGCACCGGAATTTCCCACAAATTAAAGTCATCATCCTTACCGCCTTCGCCGACTTCTCCTATGCCCAAACGGCCATACAGTATGAAGTCGTTGATTTTGTGGTCAAGATCAACCCCACGGAGAACATTCCGGTTGCTATTGAGAAGGCCACCCGTTTGCTGGAGAAGGAGAAAGAGCAAAGAGAGATATTAAAGCAGTTGGAGAACAAGATTAATGATCATCTCTCTGAAATTAGTGAAAAGTTTCTGAAGGAGACCGTTGAGGGCTTAATTAGTGATGAAGCAAGCTTGTTCAGTCGCTCTACTGAACTTGGATTGCAGCTAGAGGACTATTTTGCTATCTATCTGGAATTTGAGGATACGTATAGTTCTCCCTCAACTCATGAATATCAACGGTTCCTCGCCTCTATTCGCCAATTCCTTGCACTAGCCTTCGAGGAACGTCCCTCATATATGATGGCCATGGAGCAGAATACCTTGCTTGCCATTATCGCTATGGATGGCCGTCATGTCGCTGTCTCCACGCAGGCCCTGCTTACGACCTGCAACGAAATTCTCACCATGGCTCAGAGCTTTAGAAGATACCATCTGAATATTGGAATCAGTTCAATGCACCGGGATGTGCTAACCTTGTCAACGGCTTACCGCGAGGCCCGAGAAGCACTGCAAGGCAATTTCTATAGCGATAATCATGTCGCTATCTATAAGCCTCATACCAACCAAACGCTCACTCCTGGAGCACCGCCTCATCACACGGCAGAACAAATTGCCGAATATCTGCAACATGGACAAACCGAGTTGGCCATCCAGCAACTGGAGCAATTACTCGCAAGCTACAAAAGCACGCAAGAGCCGATTGAAAATGTGAAGGTGGCATGTCTGCTAATCGGTTCTTACTGCTTCCGCTTGCTAAGCGCCAGTCAACCCTTTGCCCCGGAGCCTACGGACAACCAGACCACGGTGTATAAACAAATACAGGAGAGCAAGAGCATCCAGCAGTTAACCGATATCCTCAAGCGTTTGATTGCGAGCTGTTCAAGGGCCTTGGCGTTCAATGACAAGCAACCAAATTACATCGTGATCGAGTGTCAGAAATATATAAGAGAGCACTATAACCAGAACCTGAATTTGCAGATTATTGCCGACCATATCCATATCAACAGCAGCTATCTCAGCCGCCTCTACAAAAAAGTAACCGGCGAATCAATCATCGATGCCATCAATAAATACCGGATTGAGAAAGCCAAGAAACTACTCAGGAATCCGGCCAGCAAGGTATTTGAAGTAGCGGAAGCCGTCGGCATTGAGACCCCTGCTTATTTCACCCATGTATTCTCCAAATATGCCGGAATGAGCCCCAAAGAATACAAGCTGAATTATTCACAAACGGAATTAAGGTAAAAGAGGACAACGCTCTTTAACCCAAAAAAGACCTGCAGCAAAAATAGCTGTAGGTCTCCTACTCCCACTTGATCACCTTGGCAAAATATACGAGGGCCACAACCTGCTGAGGATCTTATAGGAAAGCCTCGGTGCAATCTGCTATTCCAAATTAAGTGAAGAAACCTCAAAATGCCATAACAATGCCCTTCTCGTTAGCATAGACCGAACTGATTCCTCTTGTTGGTACAATCAGGATTTCATCGAAATGGAATTGGCTTTTGATCTTATCTCTCAACTTCTCGGCAAGCCCGGGATTGTTGCAATGGGCGATCACCATGCTTTCTCCTCGGGTGTCTTTGCCGCTCTTGCCAATCGTATCTGCCAGCTTCTCAACAATTTGCTTCTGTCCACGCACATGAGAATGCAGACCGATATTTCCATCATCCGCTTTCATGATCAGCTTAATGTTAAGCACCGAGATTAATTTACCCGTTATTTTATTGAGCCTTCCATTTTTCAATAAATTATCAAAGTTATCTAGCACAAAATACGTCTTCATATCATGAATAAAGCTATCGATCGTGGAGATAATTTTAGATCTTTGTTGACCCTCTTTGATCAATTTAGCCAGCTTCACGGCAATTAGCACCTCACCAGCACAGGCGCTCTTTGAATCAAATACATGCACCTCAGCATTCGCGTCTTCTTCCTCTATCATGGACTTTCCGAGCACAGCACTTGCATATGAACTGGACAGGTGGCTGGAGATCGTAACTGCAAAAGAGGATGGCGCACCTTGAAAAGCTTCTTTATATAACATAGGCGAAGGAGAAGCGGACCCCACCTTACCTGTGCAATTTTTCATTTCTTCCATAAAGCTCGGCAAATCAAGATGCTCGTCGTCTACAACGTTCTTGTCTCCCAAGGTTATGGTTAACGGAACCGTAACAATACCCAGACTCTCACTCAACTCCGGTGTTACATCACAACAACTATCAACTACAATTTTATGACTCAAACGCTCCACCCCATCATTTTCGTTTCTTTCGTACATTCATTTTAATACACTGCATCCATCTTACCAGTCTTCTCTCAACTTTTTCTCAATTATTATTTAACTAAACTCAACTTTTCTGCAACATGACGATGACCGCTGTGCCTTTACCTTTTTCACTCTGCATGGACACCGTACCTCCACATAATGTGACAATTCGATGGACCAGCGCCAAACCGAGGCCGCTACCCTTCACATGGTGGGAACGCTCTCCTTGATAGAACTTGTCAAAGGCATGCTTCATCACCACTTCATCCATCCCGATGCCCGTATCTTTTACGATGACGACAATGTTATCGCCATCCTCACTGCATTCAATCGATAGCATCCCATTCTGATCAGAAAATTTAATCGCATTATCGATCAAATTACTCCATACCCTTGCCAGCAAAGATTGACTCCCGTATATATAGGTTTCATCCATATTAAGGTCGATGGTAAGATTCTTGTTCTCCCAGATGGTTTCAAAGTCTAACAGAACACGCCGGATTTGCTCATCCAGTTGAAACCGTTCCTTTTGCAAAATGATTTCTTGATTCTCAATCTGGGATAACGAAAGAATACTCTGGGTCAATTCCGTCAGTCTTCCTGTATTCTCTAAAATGGTGCTTACGTACTTTCTTTCTTCTTCCTTGGTCAGGGTCTCATCTTGCAATAACATAGCGTAACCCTCAATGACTGAAAGGGGGGTCTTGAATTCATGGGAGACATTGCTGACAAAGTCATTTCTGAGCGTCTCCGTATTGGATAATTCCCGCAGCATAAGGTTAAAATTTTCCGCGATCTCTCTGATCTCATTAGCTATGCTGGCTTCCTCCAAGCGCACCGTGAAATCTCCCTTAGCCACTTTTTTGGCTGCATCATTGATATTTAGAATAGGGCGCAACATTTTCTTGGATACGTAAGAAGAGAGCAAGGTTCCGACCACAATGCTCACAATAGCAATGAACATGGAGGAGGTGATTACTCCCGTTAATGGACTTTCCGTCACCCGCAGCAGGATATATATAATCAGGAAAGTAAGCACCATGGATGCCGTAATAATAACTGCCATAATTAGGGCAAATATTTGTGAAATGGTCAGTTTGTCCTTAATCCTATTCATTACGCTTCACCGCTTTGAATCCGAGTCCCCGGATCGTCTTGATTTCGAACGGTGCCTTCTCCTTGAATCTGTCCCGAATTCTGCTCATATGCACATCCAGGGTGTGCGGACTGCTCTCGGTATCCATTCCCCAAATCTCATCCATAAGCTGCTGCTTGGTAAAAACTCTGTTGGGATTTGATAGCAGCTTGTATAGTAAATAGAACTCTTTCTGAGGAATGACCATATTTTCTCCATTCAAGCTGACCGTCAAATCATCATAAAATAACTCCATGTCCTCAAATTGCAGCTTCTTTTCATTTACAATCCGCGCTCGTCTAAGCAATGCCTGAATGCGCAATATCATCTCATTCACATTAACCGGCTTGATCATATAATCATCAGTACCCGCGCGGAACCCACTCTGAATATCCTCAAAAGCCGCCTTCGCAGTAATCATCAACACTGGCATGTGGTGGCCCATATCGCGGATGTTCTTAACTAATTCATATCCATCTATATTGGGCATCATGACATCCGAGATCATAAGATCAATGTACTGCTTGTCCAGAATATCTAATGCCTCGGCACCATCTTCAGCTTCAAAACAGGCGTAACCGTTCTTCGACAATACCGTGCAGAACAGTGTTCTTAACGCCTGGTCGTCCTCGGCTACTAAAATGCTAAACATCTACACCATCTCCCAGTAAAGTTATTAACAGAATAACATGATTCATTCAATTTAGATTCAATTGATCATCAGGGTGAACTCCCTTTTTCCCAAAATAATTACAGAAAAAACTAAAAATAGTACAGTTTTAAATTTTTTTGGAAAGGTATAATGATGTCGAAACAATGAAAGCGATTACATTAAAAGCCCAAGGAGGACTGTAAATGGTCAGGAAAAAATTCAAGTATATGTTGTTCAGTCTCGCCCTACTGCTGATGTTGCCGCAATGGAGCGCAGCAGCGGCGGAGACCCCAGCGTCAGCAACAGCCCTGGAAGGAGCGCAGGTATCGGATTTCTACAATATCATTATGCAGACAGGCGCTGATCCTTGGATCTACAAGCACACAGACGGCTATTATTATAACGTGTTCGTTAATGCCAGCGGCATCATGATTCGCAGAGCGAAGACCCTCACCGGGATTGAGGCAGGCGAGAGAAGCCTCGCTTGGACACCGGTTAAAGATACTATGTATAGTTCCAACGTTTGGGCCCCTGAAATGCACTATCTCAAAGATACCGACGGTGACTACAAATGGTACATTTACTTCGCGGCTGACAACGGAACTAATGCGAATCATCGCATGTACGTGCTGGAAAATGCCAGTGCTAATCCGATGACCGGAACCTGGGAGTTCAAAGGGAAAATTACCGACTCTTCCGACCGCTGGGCTATCGATGGTACAGCATTGGAGGTTAATGACCAGCTCTATTTTATTTGGTCCGGATGGGAAGACACCGATGGGAGCTTTCAAAATTTATATATTGCCGAGATGAGCAATCCACGAACCATCAGCTCGGAGCGGGTATTAATCTCAACCTCTGATTATGATTGGGAATCATCCCCCGCAAGAATTAATGAAGGTCCACAAATTACCATTAAAGGTGATACCATTAACCTGGTCTATTCTGCAAATGGAAGCTGGACCGACAGTTATTGCCTTGGGCTTATCACCGCCAGCATTGGTGACGATCTAATGGACCCTGCCTCCTGGATCAAGCGGGATCAGCCTATCTTCTCTAGCGCCAATGGCGTTTATGGGCCTGGCCATCACAGCATTGTCACCTCGCCTGACGGTACGGAGGACTGGATTATTTACCATTCCGCCCGTTGGCCAGGATCTGGATGGACCCGCAATGTACGCGCGCAGAAATTCACCTGGAACGAAGACAATACTCCCTATCTGGGAGTGCCCGTCGATCCCAACACACCGATTACCAAGCCTTCCGGAGAACCCATGCGGCAGCGCTATGAAGCGGAAAACGCCTTACTGGTAAAATCCCCTAATGGCGATTCCTATCCTAGCGTCAGACGGGAAACCACAGCTTCTGGCGGAATGAAGGTTGCTAATCTCAACAACGTCAAGGATTATGTCCAATTTGCTGTGAAGGTACCGGTGTCAGGATTTTATATGGTATCCGTGCGTAATGCCAACGGGTCCCCCGATGCGGCGGAAGCCTCCTATATCTTGTCGGTCAACGGCGGCTCCGGCGCTAACCTGAACCTGGTCTACTCCGGCTTGAATCGTTGGGGAGCCTCCACGGTAAAGGTCTATCTTGAGGAAGGCAATAATGTCCTCCGCTTCTCCAAAGGAAATAACTTCGCCGAAATGGACAGTATAGACCTCCTCCCACTGGATACATCGGGGATTTTATTCGATTCTCCGGGATACACACTGGGGCTGGGTGAAATTCGCAATCTCCCTCTTTATACCGTAACAGGCACCACCTATACAGCTATCGACACGGGTATGGTACTTAGTTCTTCTAACACGAACGTCGCCGTCATCGACGAAGGAACTAAGGTTAAGGCGATTGGAGCAGGCACCACCACCATCACCGCAATGTATGACGGGAAAACAACAACAGCCGCCGTTACCGTTATGGCTGAGCCTAAATGGATACAGTCCGTCAGGATGAGCGGAATGGACCCTATCCTGACTAGCGGGCAGACAAGCGAGCCCTTGCAGGTAAGCGCGCACTATAACAACTATGAAGTTCAAGATGCAACAGCCAATACCCAGTACACCAGCAGCCAACCGGGCGTAGCCAGGATTGAGACAGACTCAGTCACCCATACGGTCTATGCAATACAACCGGGCACAACGGTAATTACAGCCGAATACAACGGCAAGATAGCGACACATAAACTAACGGTCACTTCGGCTTCCGAGACGATTGAGGTGGTCTCTGTCGTGAGAACACCTTCCGGAGTCATTCCTGGAATGCCTAACGTTGTTGACGTCATGGCTAATCATGAATCCAAAGAAGCCGATCTCGTCAGTTGGGAGCTGGCCGGACTTGATTTCAGCTCACTTGGCACAATCAAGGTACCTGTTACGCTGCAACTGGAGGGACAATTCTACTCCTCCATCCTTCCTGTAGAAGTTGTTCCCAGTTGGGGACTAGATGAAGTTGTCACTCAACTCCGCTACAAACTAGCTAATTACTCCTACCCTTTGGGTGAGGGACTGGGCAACTATAGTCAATCCAAATATGATGCCTTCGTGGCTCAAGTGAATCATGCAGACCAGTTGGCTGGAAATGCTGATCTAAGTAAAGAGCAGTATGACGAGGAGCTGGAGCAACTAGCTCAAGCGGAAGCCGATTTGCTGGATTCGCTCAATAACATACAGGATGGCGTGGTCTATAACGCCTATCGGGATTTCTCTGGCGACACCGTGGGCAAATATCCTTACGGTTTCACCACCGAAGACCTCACTAATGGGGCGACCGCCACTGTGCAACAAGAGGACGGAAACAAATTCCTTCGACTGACAACAACCGCAACTTGGGGTAAAGCCAATCTATTTCTGCCCTTTGCAGGGGAGGTAATGACTGAGGCTGATCAGCGTATCGTCATTGAATATCGCGCCAGATTAAACAGCAACTTTCCTTATGCCAATGGGGCCATGATCAGAAATGATAGCGGTACAGGCAACTATTCTATGGTTACCGCTTTTGATGGGGGTAAAATCATCGCGCAAGATGGAGGGTCGAAGAACAGCGTTCAGAGCTTCTCTCTGGATACCTGGTACAGCATTCAAATGGTATCCAACTGGAATGCCAAAACCTATACCGTATATATCAATGATGTAGCGGTCGCAACGGACTACAACTTCCGCCACATCGGCGGCAACAAGCTGACTGGCCAGCGCTTCGGCATCGATGGGTATGCCAATGCTTCTATTGACTTTGACGATTTCAAGGTAAGCCTTATGCAGGTTACCCAATAAGCAACACTCGCATTAGGCAGAGCACGATAATATCCTGCCTGATGCGAGTTTTCTAATATAATTAGATATTATTGCAATTTCATCTGGCTACGAAGCATCCGATCAAGAACCCGGTCTGGTAGAAATTGTACCAAGCGAGTCAGTAGTTGCGAATCACGACCAACTAGATAACGGGTTTTGGGTTTGCGATCTTGAATAGCACGTGAAATGACTGCTGCCACTTTCTCAGGGGAAATTCCATGGTTTGCCCAGGCTTCTGCCTGCGCTTTCACAGCGGCGAAGAGACGGTCATGACGCTGATGCTGTTCTGGAGTCATCAACTTGGCGAGCCTTTCCGCTGTCGTAATTCCTTGCTCGGACATCCTTGTGCTAACGCCACCAGGAGTAATCATAATGACCTTTAGCCCTGATGAGGCCATCTCTCTGCGGAGACTGTCATTAATCGCCTCCATGGCAAATTTCGCCGCCGAATAAATGCCAAACCCCGGCATGGAGATTTTGCCACCAAGTGAACCAATGTTTACTACGCGACCACCGCTAGCTAGTAATGCAGGAGTGAGCGCCTGAATAACTGCAACCTGACCAATGACACTGACTTCAATCTGGCGGCGCAAATCATCGAGGGGGACCATTTCCAAGGGGGCATTGATGGCAATGCCTGCATTATTTACAACCGCCCTCAAAGGTCGATGATATGGATCATCTACCACTCTTTGTGCCAATGCCTTTAATGTGTCTACCTTCGTTAAATCGACGATGACTGCTTCAATATTTTTCCGACTAATTATATCGGCATCTTCCTGGCGCCGAACACCTGCAAGCACATGATAACCTTCTTCCGCCAGACGTTTTGCAGTAGCAAAACCGATGCCGCTAGACGTACCCGTAACCACTACTAATTCTTGATTTTTCGATGACATAGTAACCCTCCTTAGGAATCAGAAGCGGCTCACTATAACACCGCTATATCCGTATTATAGCAGTGCTATAACGGAATGTCTATAGCACTGCTATATATAAATCCGCAATATAAAGTTATGGCGTATTTAAGACGCAAAAAAGAGCTTCGTCATCGAAGCCCTTCCTACTCACTGTCTGATTTTAATATGAGTTGCATGGCACTTTCTCGAATAAGGTGTACAACGGAAGGCTCGGGTGGAGGTGTCCTACGAGTCTCGGCCGTCACATGTAATAAGGAGGCCGCATTCGCAGAGGCCCAAATTATACCCGCTGCCGTCTCCAACGGCACAGCCAGTTGGTCTTCGTCTGCAATGGCCTGAACGCTATGCACTAGTAACTGATATGCCCTTGCAGCAGCCTCAATTTGAGCTCCTTCCAGCAAACGCCCCATCATCGCCGAATACAGCCGAGGTCGGGTTGCAGCGAATCCAACAAAATCATCCCAACCTTGCCGAAGTGCCTCCTGCGGATGGCTAGACAATGTTGCGGCGCTTTTTCTTTGGAGCAACTGCCGGAAAGCCTCCATGATAGCCGCACTCAACAGCCCATCAGCATTGCCAAAGTGATGGTACAGTGTAGGTGCAGTAACTTGAGCAATCGTGCAAACAGCTCGTGTAGAAAATTTGGCTCCGCCTTCCTCTTCAAGAACCTGAAGAGCTGCTGCGAGTATCTTCTCATAAGTATTCATAACTTGATTATAACAACGCTATATTCGTCTGTCCATTTGCAACAGGTTAACAATGACGCACAATAAACGATCATGCTTCGGTTGTTTCAAAAATAAGATATGTTTATGATGCAGGGAATTTGTTTAAAGGTTAAGAGATATACGTACATAAAGGAGGCTATATAATCAAGATGGCAATTACACAGTACAATATCCCCCGTATTCGCTTGTTGGCGGGATTTGTTGTTGTTCTGGCGGCGATAGTTATTTTCCTGACTGGAAATGGTACCGTCTCGGCGGAATCGAAGTCAATCCAGACAAAGCTCAATGACAAGGTCATTACGTTTGAACAAGCCCCAATTAGTATTGAGGGCACGACGCTTGTACAATTTCGCCCCCTCTTTGAGGAGCTTGGCATGGAAGTGAAATGGGATAACGTCAATAGCATCGTCACAGGCACCAAGGACGACTTGACCATTGTCCTGCGTATTGGTAGCACCTCAGCCACTGTAAATGGAGAGACGATGAAGCTTTTACAAGCGCCACGAATTCAGAATGGACACACGCTGGTTCCACTTCGGTTTGTTAGTGAATCGACTGATGCCCTAGTCGCGTGGAACCCTTATGTGCCAGAAATTCTGATCTTTACCCAAAGCTTTTGGGAAAACCTTGGGATGAGCAAGGAGGAAGCCCAAAAACATATTGATAACGAATTAGCCCGCATCAAGGCAGAATACGAAGCGTCCCAAGGATCGGATAAACCGTCTGGTCCAATTACCGTTCCTCCTGCTCCCGATGGTAGCGGCCTCTACAAGCCTGCTATATCAGATAAAGTAGACCTATCTAAGCTGCAAGGCATGTATTATGGCTTGAGAGATGACTATGGTGGATATGAGTGTGGGGGCATGTGCTGGGACATCTATACGTTCTTGCCTGGTGGCAAGGTTGTACTCGACACGCCAAGCAATGGTGGGCCCGAAACCATTGACTGCACACTTGATACGTGTTACAGCTATACGATTAACAATGGAAAAATGAAGCTAGACAACGGAGACGTGTATGATATCAGTGTACAAAATGGGCAGCTTTTGATTGATGATGTGCCACTGAACCGGGTAAAACCTACTAAAGACAATTTGAAGCTAAATCAAGAATATATCTATCAGGGCTATTCCGGGCTTATCGGAATTTCCGGCGGTTCCACTTCGTGGTCCGAAAGCATCATCTTCTACGAAAATGGCACTTTCAAGAGTAGCAAAATGATGATGGGCAACGTCCAAGGCGGAGCGCCGACAGACGGAGTAACCGGAAGCGATTTGACCGGCTCTTATCGTGTAACTGGCAATACCCTCGTACTGGCTTACCCCAACGGCAAGGTAGGCAATTATTTGTTCTTCATCCACGATGAGGGCAAACAGGGGCAAGTCGAAAGCATTCAAATTGGCATAAACTATTTTGCAGTTGAAGAGGGTTAAGCTACAGCACATGACGAACAGGGCAAGGCAAAACGGCGAGTCGCCGCAGCCTTGCCCTGTTCTTTATTCAATAGACGGCCTGAGGCGGTTTGGCTCGCCAAGTGTACAGATGGACGTGTACTTAGCCGCATGGAGCTCACTTCCTAAGAGGATTGATGATGCTCCGACTTGACACGCTGAGGCATAGATGAATCTTTTGATTGAAATACCAACTTAATGAGTGGTGGAGTCACCAGTGTCGTAACAATGACAACCAGAATAACCGAAGTAAAGTACGTTGCTGGCAATAAACCCGCTGTTAAACCGGAGGAAGCAATAATCAAGGCGACCTCTCCCCGAGATACCATACCTGATCCAACCGCCAATGATTCCCGCATAGTAAAGCCCGTTAGTTTCGCACCAATTCCTCCGCCAACTAATTTCGTCACAATCGCTACAAGTGTAAGCAACACCATAAATAGCAGTTGGTCCCCGAGTCCTTCAAAGGTAACATTGAGTCCGATACTTACAAAGAAGACCGGTACAAATAGCGTGTAGGCGATAGGCTCTATTTTCGTTTCAACAGCATGCTGATAATCTGTTCTGGAAATGGCTAGCCCTGCAGCAAAAGCACCAATAATTCCGGCGACACCCATCGACTCCGCAAAGTAGGCAAATCCCAGACAGAGAATAAGCGCAGCACTCATTAATCCCTCTGTGACTTTAAACTTGGACATGTATTTTAGAAGGAACGGAACAATGAACCAGCCTGCTGCGACAATAGCTACAAAGAAGATGAGCTTTTTACTTATCATCCATGGAATAGAAACAGCTTCTGCTGTGCCAAGTAAGCTCATCATCACCGCAAACAAGATCACAACGACAACATCATCTACTACCGCTGCTCCCAATATTGTAGTGCCTTCCTTAGAGCTTAGTCGATTCATTTCCTTCAAGGTCTGGACGGTGATGCTAACCGAGGTTGCGCATAGCAAAAGACCAATAAACAAAGCATACGTTTGGGACAAACCAAATGCTAATGCAAGGGAATACCCTCCGATATAGGGAAGAATAATTCCCCCTATCGCTACCGCAACGGAGGGAAGCCAATTTTTCCGTAGTTGCTCCATATCCGTTTCGAGTCCTGCAATGAACATTAACAGCAACACGCCAATCTCTGCAAAGACATGAATAAGTTCTCCGTTTTGCACCCAATTTAAAACGGCAGGTCCAAGTATGACTCCTGCAATTAGCTTACCAAGAACAGTCGGCTGTCCGAGTCGTGCAGACAAATCTCCTGCTAATTTTGTGGCAACGATAATTAAAATGAGACTAAGGACAAAGCTCAATTAGACACTTCCTTTCGTATTTGTTACTGACTTATGACCTGGCTTCAGAACACAAAAAGGCCTGACAAAAGCACAGAATCTTGGTTTTTAAACGCAAGTATCCCGTGTTTGACAGGCTCCACCGAGTCATAATTATTGAATTGAAAACAATTATACGCTATTTCAAGCAATAGATTAATCAATTCAATTCAAAATTTCATTCCACCCGTTATGGTATATTACTCTCCTAACTTATTACGAAGGGTTTAAAATACAGGTCGACCCATAAATAATTTGTTCTTGACCACACGATCCAGCGCAGATTATAATATGCTCAATTACATTGACCACCTGGTCAATGTGGAGAACTAAAAACTGGGGGAGTTATAATGGCGGATAAAAAACAGGTAATTCTAGACATCGCCCTGGAGCACTTTTCAAAGTTTGGTTATGAGGGATCTTCAACCAACCAAATGGTTCTGCAAGCCGGATTCTCCAAAGGGATTTTATTTCATTATTTCTCAAATAAGAAACAATTGTACGCTAAAGTACTTGAATCCGCCTTACAACGTATCGCCGACTTTGTTGCAATCGAGACAAGGGAACCGTCTTCCGATTTTTTTGAACGCATTCTTTATAACAGCTATGTGAAAGTAAAATTTTTCGTACAAGAGCCTGCAACGTACCATTTGCTTGTAAATTCATTCTTTGGTACAGTTCCAAGCGAACTGGAGGAAGTTATTTCGCAATACCGCTCTCAGTTTGCCAAACATTCTTTGGCTAGCTTCAATGATATGGATGCTTCAAGGCTGCGCCCCGGTGTCACTCCAGCCATAGCTCTTGATATGATAACCAGTATATCAAGCATTCTTACTTCCAGATTTGTTGAAGAACATAAGAAACAGCCAGATCATGCGCTCCATTTTTTAGAGGAATTTGTTGAAAATATGAGACCCTACTTGAAAATTATTGAATTAGGCATCTACCAACAACCTACGGAAGGAGAAGAGTGAACAATGACATTCGAACGCAAATTAAGCAAGCTATACAAGCTTGACGATAAGGCGTGGCAACGACATGCTAATCCTTGGTCTGTATGGAGCCGAAATACTGTGTTGCCTTTGCTTATAGCCGCTTTCTGGAGTAGGGAATGGCTCGGCTACTGGTCAATCGTTCCCATCGTTACCGCAATAGTATGGACGATCATCAATCCACATATATTTTCAAGCCCTGCCGTTTACAGCAGTTGGGCTTCAAAATGCGTTTTAGGCGAAAGGGTTTGGCTGAACCGAGACAAGGTGTCTATACCGGCTTATCATCTGAGGGTTCCTCACCTTCTAAGCGGTGTCGCAGCAATTGGTGCTCTGTTGGTTATAGTCGGTGTCATTCTACTCCATCCATTCATGACGCTCCTTGGAGCCGCATTTGTTTACGGTGGGAAGCTCTGGTTTTTGGACCGAATGGTTTGGCTGTACGAGGATATGAAGCATCACCCTGCATATAGTGATACTCCCAGCTCATCTTAACCCTACCCGTTTATAGATATTTTCGTTCACACGTATCAGTTGCTCTTTGAATAACATTCAGCAATCGGTCGAGGTATACTGCATTACTTGAAGAGTAAAAGATATGGTTAAAAAATACAAAGACTTCTTGCTCCACATGGTAACGAAGAGCCCAGAAAGCCGGCTGTCGCAACAGGAATTATCGGTATGTCAATTGTTTTTTGTCACGAGTATGCTGTGCTGCATGTGTGAGAGGAGGAACGTCAATGGAGAACAATAATTGCGACCTGAATCAATCAAACGGCGTCAAGAAGAAATCGGAGGTTATAGACGGCTTTACCATCAAGTATCATGCGAACGGCAGGACGATGTGGTCCAAAGGGAGATTGATTGGAGACAAGCCCGAAGGTTACTGGGAATGGTATCGGATTGATGGTACGTTAAAACGTTCGGGGTATTTTGATAAAGGAGTGCCGGTCGGGGATTGGATTACCTATGATAACAAGGGGCATAAGTATAAAGCGACCAATCGTGATCCCAAATAATTTCTTTGCATAGATGATTGCTCTCCCTACTTGTTTTGATGCTACAAAGCAATCAAAGCCTGCTCCCCTACCTAAATCAAGAAGGAAAAAGTATTCCTAAGCAATATGACCTATCCCAGCTTAAAAAACCAGTGGATGCCATTAAAGATAAAAGAATGTTAAAGATTTCTTGGTTCATCTTGGGTGTACTTCTGATTGCCTATTTATTTAGTGATTTATTAAAGTTCCCGTATCCATCTTCGCAGGTGTTGTAGCTATTGTTTTTCTACTACTAGCTAAACAAAACCGGGAGATCAATACTTGGAAGCTTGTTAAAGGTGCTCCCTGGTCGATTGTTGTCTTTTCCATTGGAATGTATGTCGTTGTTTATGGACTCAGGAACGTAGGTTTGACTGACCAGCTTGGCCTTGTCTTTAAGTGGTTAGGCGAACAAGGTTTATTCAACGCTACGGTTGGTACAGGATTTATAGTGGCTATCCTCTCCTCTATCATGAACAATATGCCTACAGTTATGATCAATGCATTAGCGATCAAAGGAACAAACTCAACGGGCAGCTACCTATGTCATAACATTGTGTGGTCATGCTGATGAGCATTGCCCAGTTATCATGAATGCAAATGTGATTAAATCGCATTGGGGCTTTGACGATTCGGCGAAAGCAACTGGTACTGAAGAAGAAATCTTGACTCAGTTCCGAAACGTTAGGGATGCTATAAAAAGTCGGATTGAGTTGTTTATTGACCAAGGAAATTAATTAATAAGAATTTCATCACGAAATGAAGCAACTCTTGTCAAGTAGACAGGGGGCGCTTTAGTATTAGGTTGTTTTTATTTGTTTCTGACAATCCATCTTTTTTATACTTATTAAATTATATTAGTGACAAATAAAATACAGACGGCAGCTATAGATCCAAGTAGTACACTTACATAATTTCTCCTGTAATCATCAAGACCAGTGTTAGTCCCATCATAACACCAACCAACACCCTCACCCCTCTAAATGTTAAATGCCATTTCCCCCAAAATCCGGGTTCAGCACAAAACCCAATGTGATTGAGGAGTCTAAACATCTACAACGCACAGGGCCTGGATTTAACATGGGCAAAAAATTAGAGATCAAATGCTTCATAATACTTTAGAGCAGAAATATCGAATCTCATATGACTAAATGTAATATATAATTGACATTTAGTCATGTGGTATGCTACATTGTTTTTGAGAGGAGCCGAGGCAGCTTGAAAAATAAGAAAATGAAGATTGCCAGGGTCGAAGCTGACGTATCACAGGAGCGTTTATCCGAAATTGTCGGTGTCACAAGACAAACCATCAATTTAATCGAGTCTGGTAGCTACAATCCAAGCCTTAAGCTGTGTATTGAGATATGCAAGGCACTTAACAAAACATTGGATGATTTATTCTGGGAGGAATGAACATGCGTGGTGAGAAATCTGTAAGAGATGCCAAGATGGTAATGGTTGTATCGTTAATAATCGGCCTTATCCTGTTGATAGTCGGTTTTTTATCCCTATCTTGGGATATTACCTTCATTTCAGACAGTAAGGCATTGCTGGCATTGTCACTGTTACCATTGAGTATGGCGTTTGTTTCATTTCTAAAAGTATCGAGAATGAGGAAATCCCCCACTTTAATGCGGAAGATCTCGATTAAAGAGAACGACGAACGGCTGGTGGCATTGAATAATGCAGCTGATGCAGCCACATTTAAAATTCTTCAGGGAGCGTTGTTTCTGTCCTATTTTGGCTACATGTTTATGTTTCCAGAGGAAGTTTTCGAGTCGGCTGGTTGGTGGATGCTATTAACTCTCTTCTTAGGCTCAATGTTACTGCAAGGAATCTTTCGCCATCAAATATGTAAGACTAAGGCAAGTGATGGCTGATAAAAAACAGACAAAAATGTAGTAGCTTGATTGATCCCAATAAGGTTTCCACAAAGGTGCTGTTCACACAGCGCCTTTTTTCTTACACACTTTCCCCTCTTTTCCCAACTGGTGTCCTATGGTTGAGCAACCAGATCAACTTCCGTACCAGCATTCTCAATTCATTTAAACATGATGAAACTATTTTTTACTATTGATCGAATATACACAGTAGGAACTCAGAAACGGAGGGGACAAATTGAGTGCCGATTGGCGTTTCATATATAAAATACAGAGAACAGGAGACAAAGAAGCAGCCGATACACTGGTGCGATTATATTATCAGGAGATTTATCAATATGTTTTCAAACAGACTTCGGATAAGCAAGTCGCCTTAGATTTAACCCAGTCCATATTCATTTCTATGCTGCAATCCATTGCCAACTATCAAAGAAAGCAAGCCAGCTTCCGTACCTGGCTTTATCGTATTGCTACCAATAAGACGATAGATTATTACAGAAGCAAGGCCACGGAGCGAAAATACAGGGACTGGTACGCAGAGCCAGATATAGCTGAAGAACTAGCCGTAGATTATAAGTATGAACTAAAATCCTTTGCTGCAAGTTTGCAGAGCTATTTAAACACACTGGATGTCCGTTCCCAGCAAATTCTACGATTAAAGGTATATGGTGAACACACTTTCAGCGAAATTGCAGCATTGTTATCACTACCCGAATCAACAGTGAAGTCAAAATATTTCCGTCTATTAAAAAAACTTAGAGAGGAGTTTAAAGATGAATGGCTATAAATTATCCTCGGATGAATTAGATAGAGAGATTAAACAGATTTTAGAACGAGGTCTAACCAAACCTAAAAGTCTTTGGCAATACCTTATCGAATTACATCGCGCTCTCGGATTACGCTATCTATTTTTTAAAACCGGCAGCACATGGGTAATGACCGTATTACTAACGTTGCTATTGTTGATGCTCTGGCCTACTTGGAGCGAGGATTATTTGTATGCTGCTCTCTTTGCCGTTTCTCCTATTTGTTTTTTAATTATTGTACTTTTGACTGAAGCAATCGAAAAGCTAAGCGGTCTGTACGAATTGAAGATGACCTTGACTTACACTGTTCGGCAACTGGTTGTTGTCCGTATTCTATACTTTTCCTTCATCGGAAGTCTGTTCTCGATAATAATGAGCTTCTACTTTAGTCATTACTTAATAACAATGGAGGAATTCCCCAAATTACTCTCTTTATCACTAAGTGCGTTATTCCTGTGCGCCTTTGTCAGTGCCTTTACCATGAGGCATTTTCACTCCTACTGGAGTCAGATTTGCTCTCTGGTCTATTGGTTTCTATTCGGACTACTCCCCTATGTCTGGTTCGGTACACAATGGAATGCCTTTTTAAAACAGCTCCCGTTGGCGTTAACTGTAGTGATAGCCATATTAGTACTTATGCTCTTATTGCATGAGATCAAAAAAAATCTGATATTATACACAAGCGAGGTTATATAAAATGTTGGAAATTAATGAGGTTACCAAGAAATACGGCTCATTTACCGCTCTTGAAAATATATCCTTATCACTAACCAATGGCGTATACGGTTTACTCTCCCCCAATGGGGCAGGAAAAACAACGCTCATTAAAATGCTGACAACTTTAATCTTTCCAACCAAAGGAGAAATTCTGTGGAATGGGCAAAGTATTGCGGACTTAAATGAAAAATATCGACAGCTTCTTGGTTATCTTCCTCAACAATTTGGTTATTACAAGCACCAGACCCCCAGACAATTTCTACATTATTTGGCTGCCTTGAAGGGGCTGGATGCAGCTTATGCCAAGCAGCGAACGGCTCAATTACTTGCACTTGTTTCTCTCTCCGATGTGATGGATACAAAGATGCGCAAGTTCTCTGGCGGCATGATTCAGCGGGTAGGGATTGCACAGGCTATGCTGAATGACCCCAAATTGCTTATTCTGGATGAGCCTACTGCCGGTCTGGATCCCAAGGAACGAGTTCGCTTCCGCAACTTAATTTCATCGCTTTCTCAAGACCGAATTATTATTCTCTCCACGCATATTGTGTCTGATATTGAGACTATTGCTCATGAAATCATTATGCTAAAGGATCGCAAGCTGATTTGTCAGGATACGCCTGAAAATATTAGTCAACGCTTAAACGGGAACATTTATGAAACGTGGGAGATTGATCAGGTAAAACAGCCGCATTTTATCTTAACGGAGCGTCAAGAAGGGAGCCGAAAATTGATTCGGTTTATTTGTGAGGATGCTCCTTACAAAGGCCCTGGACGTGCCGTACAGCCTGGATTAGAAGATGTTTTTTTATATGTTTATAAGGATGAGAACGAGCTGTGAGTATTTACTTGCACGAATGCAGCAAGCTGATGCGTTCCACTGCCATCTGGGGATTCGTCATTTTGTGTCTAGGACTGAATCTATTGCTCGTCTGGGATAACTACCAGGACCCCTACGCACGCCTGATAAGCAGCACAGCTTATGAAACTGGCGTTATATTGGACGACGAGTACCAACATACTTTGTCTCAAATCAATATTCCAGCAGAACAAAGGGCACCATTCGACTATTTACAGGCAGACACCTCAGATGCGATAGATGTATTTGATACTTACTCAACGGATTATATAGCTGACATTTATATTGAAGCTACTCAACTGACTCCTGATTGGGCAGAGAAAATGCGTGCCAAGTACACTAGTCTGCAACAGGTTGTTGACAACAAGGCGGCAAGTGATGAGAGCATGTCCCTTTATTTTGCATCGTTAACGTATACCATGCACCAGCAATTATTTAAGCTGATATCCGGCTGGATGTTGACAGAAGGTGGACTATTACTAACGCTGCTCATGTTTCTTTCCATTGGCTATGAAACTATACATCGAACAGAAGACGTGGTTTGCTCTACACGAACAGGAAGAAGAATAACTTACTTTAAGCTGTTGGCAGCTCTGTCCATCGGTTTACTTATGTATGCCCTAATATGCTTTTTGACTTACATGCTCTTCTTTCAAATTTATGATTATGGTGCCATATGGCCAAGCCATGTATCCAGTCTGTTTAATTATCGAATGGATGTGCTGACAGGAACCAGACCGTTCATTACTTGGGAAAGCTTTAGTGTAAAGACCTATTTTTGGGCGACCCTTGGCATAAGGGTTGGTGTTATTATTTGCTTTTCTCTTCTAGCCTTTATAATTGGTATACTTATTCGGCACTTATATCTCAGTTTCTTCGTATTCCTTGCCGTAAACGTAGGAATGATTTTGCTACCTATGTATATATCTTCTTCAACATCCATTAGTTTATGGGTTAAATTCCAGATGATATTAACACCTGTCTGGCTTTGGCTCAAACAAAGTCTTTGGTTTACGGATGGAGATATGGATATTATCTGGCCTTACTTTGAAGTAAAAGGACTCTTTGCATCTTTATTTATCTTAATTATTCTTTGTCTACTATCAGCCATGCATTATAAAAGGAGAGATTTGGCGTGAACATCGTGCGTTATGAACTCAAAAAAATCTGGCGACCTCTAAATGTAATCACAGTTGCTGTTTTATGCTCTTTATTCTATTACTTATTTATCTCATTTGACATCAAATACTTTCCGAATGGACATCCCTCAACCGAGGATGTTGCCTTAAGTAAAGAATTATTGCTACGCTATGGACCAGTTCCGGAAGAGAAGCAACTGCACGACTTCATAGTAGAAAAACGTAATCAATACGTAATTGAAGCAGAAGAGTACATCTCAACCAACCCAGCCTTTGCTGAGGTGGGTATATTCAATTATGCTGATTATCTAACAGTACGTGAGCAAGAAGAGCAAGCCATGCATAGTCAAATTCAAGTGGATCAGGCCGCGTCTGATACTGCCAGAATCTTATTTAGTGCTGAAGCCAACTATATTGGCTTCAATTTGCAAAGTCTTAATTCACTTGAGGAAAATTATAATGGCTATCTTAGATATAATCTATCCTATATGAAGGAGGAAATGGTAAAAACAGATTATGAGCAATCACGTATTGATCAGATTCAAGAAACTGGGGAATATCGTAGTCTCATGAGCTATTGGGTGTACAGCAATACGGCCCGCGTCATGATTAACTTCAGTTTGTTGGTGGTTCTTGCCGTAATGGTATTAGTCTCTCCGCTGCTCGTCAATGATCACTCAAGCCATTTACGCTTTCTTCAATACTCATCACAGCTAGGTCGCAAGCTGATTCGACATCAGTTTATGGCTATCATGCTATCTGCTTTAATTTTGACTACTGTGTTATTAATTTTAATGGGAATTATTTATAGTAGCAATGAAACCTGGGTGTTCTGGAACACCGGAATGTCTTCTTTTTTAAATGCCGACTTTTTCTACTTGCTTCCCTATACGTACGGCAAGTATATTTTAACTTATATTGCTATGATCTATCTGCTTAGCCTTGGCACGACCACAATTGCTTTTATGCTGTCCCGATATAGCCAAAATCCTATTACATTAATCATGAAGCTCATTCCTGCCTATGGCATAATGGCGCTGCTAAGCTATAGCTTGGTCAATTTTCTCTTTATGAGCTACAATCATTGGTACACGTGGATTAGAATAGTAGGAATTGAATTCCTTATTGCTATTATCTTTTTCGCCATTGGTTGCCTGCTTGCAAGCTGGATCATGCGTCATGAACGCCAGGTGGAGATGATTTAATGCCATCCACCGGTGCGCCTATCGTATTCTGAATGGCATCATTGATATTAAAACTGCCGAGGAATGTAAGCGCCTGAAGGGTTTCCAGTACATGAATCGCTATAAAGAACAAGGTAATGAACCGGATTAAGGCGGTCCGATACAGCCATGGAAATAATATACCGAAAGGGACTTGAACCAGTGCAGAAAGCTGCAAGGCATTTTGCATCCATATTTGAACAGAGATATTCTCAGTTCAAGTAATAAGAGAGGCACTAAAACTCAAATAAAAAAGCTCACTAGAGATGAAGTGCTCCCTGTCAAGTAGACAGACTAAAAAACAAAACTATTAGTATTCATAGTCCCCTCGGTTATCAAAACTGAGGGGATTATTTTTCTTAGTTAAGCTGCTCGTCGATATTCGTTAGGAAACAAACCCTTTAATCGTTCGGTGTATCGAAAATTATTGGAATAATGAATACAAGTTTTTACACTACGAAGGAGGCTGTCATACGTATCGTACTTTTCCAGATAAAAGCTTTCTGCTTTAAAGGTACCCAGAATCGTTCAATGGGTTGGTTGTCCAAACAACGGCTTACACGGGACATACTTTTTGTAAACTTGGGTCTCTTTTGAAGTTGTTTGTATTCCAGTGAGGTATATTGTAGCCGCGGTCACTGTGTAAGAGTGGTGTAGCATTCGGGTTTCCTTTATAAGCATGCTTTATCGTATTCATGACAAGCTTATTGTTATTCGAATGGCTGAGCACCCATGAAACACAGAGTTGTCGTATCCATCAATAATGGCACTCAGATAGGCCTTGCGGCCATTTCCGTACTTTAACTCGGTGACATCGGTGCACCACTTTTGATTGGGGGCCTCCGCTTGGAATTTTCGGTCCATGACATTCTCAGCGATATGAAGAGCTGGAGCCTTCACGTAATTTGGCCGTTTCTTGCGAATCACTGCCCTTAATTCAAGGGCTTACATGATGCGGTAATACCGTTTACGGTTGTAGCTCTTTTTCAGCTTACGGTTCATTTGCATACGCATCTGGCGATAACCGAGTATTCCCTTTCGTTGCTTATAACGTTGTTGTACTTCCTTGGCCAGCGCAACGTTGGCCAGTTCCCTGTTGGAGGGCATCCATTTTAACCATTTGTAATAGGCAGATCGGGCGATTCCTGTTAGTTCACAGAGCTTGGTGATCGCATATCCTTTTTCGGCATGCAGTTCTATAATCGCTTGATAAATGTCTGCATGCCGAACAATGGTTAACGTGGTTTTCTTCGCCGGATCTCTGCCAACTTTTTTGCGAGGGCATTCTCCATTTCCAAATGCTCATTTCGTGCCTCAAGTTCCTTGATCCGAAGCTTTAACCGTTCCTGTTCGTCTAGCTCTTCTAGCGGCTTTTTCCGACCTCGGAGGTCTTTTAAGGCTTCATGACCATTCGCTTGATATTTACGAACCCATGCGTACACTTGCGAGTAAGAGACACCGTACTTGTCGATGGCTTTCTGGTAATCTAAATCATGGGCTATGGTGAATTGTACAATTTCAATACGTTCTTCGTAGGTCGTTTTCCGTCCTTTATTCATATGAGGGGATCCAATCCTTTTCCGAGTTGGTTTCATGTTCACCCCTTTTCACCGGAGAGTACATCTTGAATGGCAGATAGTTTTAGCTCTTTGGAGTAAGATTTCACCCCCTGGGTTTTCTTAGTCTCTTCACCATCTGCTTTGTATTTTCTTATCCAATCGGTAACCGTGTTTTTATCGACCCCTAGTTGTTTGGCCTCATGGTTGGGATTGGATTCATGTTGCAGGCAACGTCTTACAACCTGAATTTTAATTTCATATGAAATCGGGCTTCTTTTGGACATTACAAAAACTCCCATCATGGTATAAGTAGAGGTTGTTTTTTCTACTGTCTACTATGATGGGAGCATATCATAGGGGTATTTGGGATAGCCTCTTTGAGCTGTTACATAGATGATGGCCAATACGCTCTGGCTTTAAGGTTGTCTAAACAGATAGTGAGGCATTCACTTTCTATAAATGCACCTTCTTCATAAGTCCGTCCTCTCCAAATGACAGCGGGTCAATACAGACTTCTCGATGAAAGCCTTTTCCATCTATGAAGCGAGTTAGAGGTGTAACAAATCGATGATAGGAAATCCAGTACTTTCCAGTGTCAGGGTCACACATGATTGAATGATGAGCGGTGCCGAGCATATTTTTGTCTCTATTTTTCGTAAGGATGGGATAGCGGTAAGCTACCGGTCCGTACAGTTCCTCTGCTGTCCCATAGTTTACATGATAATCTTCGCTGCCTGTGTCATCGCAGGACCAGGTGAAATGGTAAATCCCATCCCTTTTGAGCACGGTAACAGCCTCGCGAAAGTCATATAACCCGTCTAAATTCTTCATTGTATCTTCGATAACGGATACCATATCCCCGCCCAGTTGCACAATTGCAGGATGAGCGTTTCCAAACAGTAAATAAACCGTCCCATCATCTTCTATATAAATGGATGGGTCGATAGCTTGCCCCATACAAAGTCCCAACTGTTTGACCTGATCCATCGTAATCAACGGCTCTGGCTGCGCACGAAACGGGCCAACAGGAGTATCAGCAACTGCTACACCAATGGCACTCTCGCCATCCGGCTTTTTGCCGCAAAAATAATAGTAATAACGGCCGTCTTTGCTGGCAATACACGGAGCCCAGGCGTTACCGACAGCCCAGGGGACATCATCGGTAGCTAGATCGAGAATAACGCCTTCATCCTGCCAAACCTTCATATCTGCTGACGAGAATACATGGAACTGCGTTCCTGACCAGCCGGTAAAGCCATCTGTTGTAGGATAAAGATAATAGCGGCTGCCTAACTTCACTAGATCTGGATCGGCAAATTGTCCTGGCAGCACTTGATGGCCATCTCCGAATGCCGCCAGCAGTAGACTACATTCTGCAGAGGTAATGGGGATAACTCCACCGTGACGTTTTTTATTTTCCCCCAAGTCAAATTCCCCTTCAGCAAGTACCCGGAAATCTCCGCTTGCAAGATCGCTGGTTAGCAGGGGTAGGTATCCCCGCCCTTCTGCATAGCGGTCCACAATCAGGCACCATTCGTCACGGTCGTTCATCTTAAAAACCTCTGGGCCCTCCACACCCATGATTGCTTCCAAAACCGGTGCGCTTATAAAGCTGAAGGCCTCTTTTTCCAGTGACACTCCCTGCTCAACCCGAATATTTTTGGTCATTTCATCCTTAGAAAACCGATAGTACGTACTGCCGTCCGCAATAATTGTCGTATCGATGATGTGGTTGCTGCGCTCAATATACGTTTCTGCGGCCGTAAATTCACGAAAATCCCTGGTACGCGCGCTATAGATTTTATGCTTCCATTCGTTTTCCTGCGGCTCCTGAGTAGCAGAAGCCCAGAATACAAGAAATTCATTCGTAGCCTCGTCGTAGATCGCTTCTGGAGCCCAGACACATCCGGCGCCTTCTACACCGACGGTGGCCGCCCAAGAGTCAGACCAGTTCACAAGATCGGAAGATTTCCAGACGATAATATCGCGGCTTCCGGCTTCAACTGCTGCATTCCAGCCTTTGCCGCTGGCAATGCGCAGATCAGTGGCAATTAGATAGAATACGCCTTCCTTTGGAGAGCGGATGATAAAAGGATCTCTGACCCCCTTTCCCCCTAGTCCTGATCGCAAAACAGGCAGGCCTCCATTTAAATCCTTAAAGTGCAGACCATTCTCGCTGTAGGAGAAATAGACCTGTTCGCCATCCGGCTGCTCACCAATAAAATGAACTAAAAGATAACCGGCGTAGGTTGGTGCAGACTGAGACACATTAAAACCTCCTTAGGGGAATTATGAATGTTGAGGATGAATTCTAAACACGGTAACGGAATGGCCCGAGAAGTCGTAATCGAGGCTATTGCCTTCGAAGGTTATTTCCCGAGTGGAAGGGCTGACCTTCAGCGGAGCAGCAAAGCTATTCTCGGCTTCCAGTTCTACTCCCGACATTTCATGTATTTCTGCTTTATATGAAGCGGCGCGCAGTTCCTTCAGCTCAATCCGGACTGGCAGCGGCGTATCCAGCACATTCACCGCCTTGACGATCACATCTCCGGAAGTGTCCTCCACACTTGCCGTATAATACAGGGGCTGAATCTCCGGTAAGCGGTCTTCTGCCCGGTTGATCATAATACCATTTACAAAGGCGCTAATCTTACGGCCCGAAACATGCAGTTCCAGCTCATAGTCGGTATCGCTATCAACAACGAACAGGCTCTGGGTCAGGCATGAGCCTCGGCCGCGAGTGATCGCGCTCAAGGTACTATCCTGATTCTGCCAGCCGCCAAGTTCCCAGATTAACCGGTTCGTTCTATCTTGCATGCCGAAATAAATCAGAAATCCGCGCGTTCCTCCATTTCTTCTGGCAGTTAGTTTAAGCGTATAGTCACTCCACTCTATATCTCCCAACAGAAAGGAGCGGAGCCCCTCTTCCTTACTCACTGCAGCTTCCGTATCCGTCAATTCAACGGGCTCTTCTGTTACTCTTCGCTCTCCTGTAAGATTATTTGTCAGCGTAATGTTCCGGTAGGTAACAGCCGTCTGCTCGGCAGCCAGCACAATGCTCCCTTTAATTGGTTGTTGAATTGCCTTTGGCTGCTCCGGCAGATTCTCGCTCTCAATATGTAGCAGTCTGTCTCCCTGATGGTTCATGAACAGCTTCTGGACATAGTAATTCGGTGTACCGAAGACCTGATGGTTATCGAACCAGATCATATTCGGCTTCCAGTTGACATAGTCGACATTGCACAACATTGGCGCATAGCAGGCCAGACCAATGGCATGGGCATTCTGTTCTAACCGAGTCATGAACGCAGCCTCTACCAAGGCATTGTAATAGGTATTCCCCCAAGAAGCGTATTCGCCAAGAAATACCTTAGGCTCCTCTGTCTTGAATAGATCGTAACGATCCATGTTCGCAAGAAACCACTCCGGCGACTGGTAATAATGCTCATCCACCAGATCCGAGCCATTCTCCCTTGCAGAAGCCCATCCCCGTTCGTATTCCCCGCCTGCCGCGAAAGGTCCGCTGCTATTAATTACCTGCATATCCGGATAACGTTCCTTAATCGCTTTATGGAAATGCGGATAACGCTCGAAGAATGGTTCTCCGACCTCTTCGTTGCCAATCGCAATATAATCCAGACCGAAGGGCTCAGAATGACCAAGCGAGTTGCGGACCGCCCCCCACTTGGTTGAAGCATCTCCTCTTGCAAATTCAATCAGATCGAGTGCATCCTGAATCCAGGGTCCCAACTCTTCAAGGGGAACGATACGCCCATGGTGAGGATCGTAGCCGCCGGGTAATACAGGAATGGCTTTAGCACCGATGTCCTCGCAGAACTGGAAGAATTCATAATAGCCAAGGCCGAGCGTTTGATTATAGCCCCAGTTATTGCGTCTTGCTGGGCGTGAGGTTACCTCTCCTATTGTCTTCTTCCAGCGATACATCGAATTCCGATCTTCTGGGTTTAAGGAACCGTCATGTACAAGACAACCGCCAGGGAAACGCATGAATTTGGGTTTCATATCGGCCAGCAGGACGGCAATATCCTCCCGCAATCCATTGTGGCGGCCAAGATAGGTCTTCTCGGGGAACAGCGACACCATATCAAGCTCCAGCCTGCCTGCGCCGCCGGTCAGAATCACCAATCTGCCGGAGTGATCGGTAGAGTTCGCCGTAAGTACCGCTTCGTATTTCTTCCATTCTGTTGAATCTACCATTAATTCTGTCGACGCCTTTAAGGCTCCATTCCTGTCTTCAATTAGAACGTGCACAGGTGTACCAAAGCTGTCGCTGCGCCGCATATATACGGAGAAGAGGTAATTCTCTCCTTCCTTGACCGCGATACCTGAATTGAAACCCGTATTAGATAGTCCGACTCCCCCTCCTGTCTCCAAAATCTCAATCACTGCATAATGGGGATTTTCCGGATGAAGTGGAAATTCGCTCCCAATACTCAGAGTAGAACGTCCACCCTCGCGCTCAACCTTCTCCCAAGCAGTTAGCGAGTGGTAATCATGACGGTCAATCGGGTCAAATTCAAAGGAGCGGTTTTGGACCAGCTCGGCGTAAAGGCCCCCGTCTGCTGCATGATTTATATCTTCAAAGAAAATGCCGAATAAGTCTCCTAGCTTGGTCTTGGGCTTATGCAAATACACATTCAGCTTTGAATTAATAGTCATGTCTCTACTTCCCTCCATAAATGTTTCGATAGTTATTGAAATCCGGTTTTATAACAAATAGCGACTACAACATAATAAAGCAAACTGACGCCAAGATAGTGTCGTCAGTTTGCAGCCCCGCCCCAAAGGTATTCTCACTGTCTAACTTGAGGAGGTAATACCACTATGGCACAAAGATTATTGAATTTTTATCACGATTCATTTGTAGTTGGGAGTAACTATTTAGTACCGGCTTGTCCTCATAAAATTCAATTGGCAGCGCGACGTAGCTAGAACTGAAATAATCGTTACCGTTCCAGCGGTCGCCGAAATAAATGTATTCCTGCTCGGCCCTTTTTAAAACAAATGCAGGTTGAGTACGGTATGTCGTTTCATCTCCAAAGTCCCTCAGCATTCCCCAAGGACCTTCCATAGAGTTTGCCATCGCGTATTTCCCCTGATTCGGGTCCCATCCCGTACAAAAGGATGACAGTATATAATATTTTTCATTCCGTTTAAACACAGCGGGGGCCTCACGATACTCCCCTTGCCATAATTGGTGAACAAGACACTCCACATTTAAGTAATCCTCTGTCAGTCGATACATATGCAGATCGGCATTGTCCCTGGCGGCAGAAATGAAATAAGCCTTTCCATCATCATCTTGAAAAAGGGTACAATCGCGTGACATATGACCAAATGGATTAAAGCTGCCGTGATAGACAAAACCGCTATCCGGAGCATCTGATGTGGCGATCGCACATGCCGCAGCATTGTAATTCTTTCCGTTTTCAAAATGAGCCCACAAAACAAATTTGCCTGTTGCCATATTATATAAGACTTTAGGTCGCTCCAAATTCACCTTGCTGCCATCGCTGTTTTTTAATTGCAAGTTTGTTCTAACCCGAATTTCCGAACTCGGCGTAGAAGTTGTCAAAATAGGGCCACGAAATTCCCAGTTGAACAAATCCTCTGACCGGTAACAGCTTACATAATATTCATCCCGCCTATCTTCTCCATACCAATAATAAAAACCATTAAAAAATTGAATATGACCTCCGTGTGCGTGGATAGGTTGGCCGCTGATGTCTTTCCAGATAAGACCGTTTGTAAGAGAAGAATTCATCTTCGGAGACACTCCTTTCATTAAAAATGATATTGCTTCCTGACCATAGGTGAATTAAAGCAGTTTTCTGGACAAATTCCTGATTGAAATCTTCTATAAGGAAAGCTTAAAACTTACTGAAATGCCGCACGAATCCGCTTATATTCCTCCTCAGTAATGGCAAGGACTGTTCCATGTTTAAATCCATATGGAAAGCTAAAGCTTTCATCTGAGCGGACAAATTTCCCGCTTTTCAGCGATTCGGCGATAAAAGGAATGTATCCTTGTCCTTCACCTTCAACGCCGTAGAAGTCCAGCATCAGGCACCATTTTCCGTTATGGAGCTTAAACGCAGTAGGGGCTTCATATACGCCCTGCTGCAGTTTCGCCATTTCTTCACTGAACGTCTCCACCCGGACATAATCATTGCCAGTAATCGTGCTGCCTTGTTCAAGAATAATTGCTGCCGGATTAATTTCGCTTTTTAAAAATCTATAATAATCTCCGTTCTCCTCATAAATAGCGGAATCAATAATTCCGCTATCGCTTTTTCGACATAGCAGCTCCGGCTTAGTGAATGTTAGAAAGTCCCGTGTCCGAGAATAAAAAATCGCCATAAAGCCAGCATCTTTCTCGTGATTTATAGAGGACCAGTGCACCACATAATCATCTTGCGCCGCATCATAGATGATATCGGGAGCCCAAAGGCAACCTAAACGCTCGTCCCCCAACGAAATCAGCCGTTGATTCGACCAATGCACGAGATCGTCAGACGTCCAGCAGGCCAGGCTCTTGCTGCCACCTGCTACGATGTTCTTCCAATCGCCTTTGTATTTAGTATGGAGACAGTTCGCTAGACTAAGATCCGTAGCCAGAATGACGAATTTGCCGTCGTTGGTTCTAATGATTGTATGGTCCCGTACCCCTTGCTCTCCGAGATGGCTCTCCAAAATGGGTTGCCCCCCGTTTGCCGCCTGCCAATGAAACCCGTCTTTGCTAAGGGCAAAATAGACTTGCTCGCCGTCCGGCGTCTTTTTCTCCTTGAAATGAACAAATAGATAAGCCTCCAAACTTGACGCCTCCTCTTTTCGTTTCATATAGTCAACCTCTATAATTCATTCTCTTCTATAACGACAAATCCCCAGCCGTCCAGTTCAATTTCTTCACCGGAAGCAATCGATCGATCACCCACCAATTCGATACTATCGCCATAAGGATATACGAAGGAGCACTTGTTCTCCGAATAGTTGAAATAATATCGGATAGTCCGGCCTAATGAATTGACGCCAGTTTTGATGCTCAGTGGAAACTCCAAATCCTGATCGGGTCCCCATAATTGAGCCGACTTACACGCCCGCTCGATCACTTTTCCCATCACCTTTGGATGGATCAGACATCCGATATAGATTGCTGTGCCTTTTCCGTAATCATTTTCGGTGATGGCTGCAAAAGTTCCCCAATGCGGATGATCGTACCAAGCCAGTACCTCGGCAGTAGTCGGAGTGATTAGCTCCATCCAAGTACTCACAATATTATTCTCTTCCCCCACAGCAAAAGGATCGCCTTTGAGCAAGACTGAATTTGGAGTAACGAATTGGCTGTAATTGATGCCGCATGCTGTCCCAATAATTCCAGGTTGCATCGTGTTACGGACCTGAACATGTTCATTGGCAAAGCCGCTTTTGAAGGTATAAACAACATGTCCCCCATTTTCAACATATTGGTTTAACGCTTCGAGCAGCTCATCCGAGGCGGCATACAGCGCTGGTACTAGAATAAGCTTGTACTTTGCAAAATCACCTATCGAACCGGGATGCAACAGATCGCAGCCGATATTCATCTCGTACAACCGGTCATACATTAAGCGAACCATGTCATTGTAGTCCACCTTGCCGCCCGGCAGTTTAAACCATTCCATAGCGGTCAGCGCTTCGTTGCTTACAAGGATTGCAGCTTCATTGTTTTTTTGTAAGTGGATTAATTTGGGTGCCAGTCGCGCAAAATCTTTACCAATCGTCATGGCTTCTTCATAGGTTGGATTAGTGCCCATATCATGACTGAGCAAGCCCTTCCAGTAGGTTTCAGCAGAATTGTGAATGGAGTGCCAATGCCAGTATTCAACCATATCTGCACCGGAAGCCAAGTGGCTGAAGGCCTGCAAGCGAAGTTGACCCGGATAGGGAGTCCATTCTGGAAAAGCTTGGGCTTGAGTCTCGAGTACAAAATAATTTTTCCCTTTCAGCGAACGTGTAGAGTCGCCTCCAAACGAAATTTCCTTTCCTGTCAACTCATCACGAGAAGGATGATAAATATCAACACCGGCAATATCCAACGCTTTGGCCGCCTCGAAATGATTCACATCGGACTGCACGCCGAAGGAATGGCCTTTCCAGGCAAAATCGAAATTATGCGTAACAAACTGGTCGGTACCTTTGTAGTCATTAACGATAGATGATTGCCAGGCAAGGAAGTCAGTGACCAGTTTGCGCTGAAATCGGGCGAATTCCGCCCCCAGGCTGCCGTTAATCGTGCCTACAACCGAAGGAAAGTCCTCCCAGCTGTTAATTCGGTTGCTCCAATAGCTGAGACCAAATTCATCGTTTACATTTTCGACGGTACCAAATTTCTCTTTCATATATTTTACAAACCTGAGTTGAACATTGCTTCCGCAGGTTCCATAATGCTTCGTTTCATTATCCACTTGATAGCCGATTACAGCAGGATGCTTACAGACATGCGCAATCAACCGGCGGATGATTCGCTCTGCATAGAAAAGATAAGTAGGATTGGTAATATCCATAATCTGCCGTGCACCATAACGCCCAGGGCCGCGGGGCGTCTCCGCCAGCACATCTGGGTGCTCTTTGACCATCCAAGTGGGAACAGCATAGGTCGGTGTTCCAACAATGACTTGGATATCGGCTTTGTGCATGGCATCTAGCACGCGGTCCACACTGGTAAAATCAAAAATACCATTCTGGGGCTCATGTGTGCTCCAGGTCGATTCCGCAATTCGGACCAAATTAATGCCAGCCGCCTTCATCATCCGAATATCTTCTTCCAGCCGCTCATAAAGCATATATTCATCGTAATAAGCCACACCATAAAGCAATTTCTTCATGTTTCCTCTCCCCTTTGCCTTAACAAAATAATTGATCAAATGCATTTTATTTTAAAATCCCCGTCTCGACTTAATTCCCCAATTCAATCCATATATCATACAAAATCTTTATTTTTAATAGCATCTTCATCCTTTATTTGAAACGTTAACTTTTAACCGAATTACATTCCACGACGCTTTAGCCAGTTTCAGTTCCAGCTTGCCGCTACCTGCTTCCACACCTCTTACCGCTTGAAGATGTGGTTGAACCTTACACGGATTTTCCTTAGTATTGCAGGCTTTAACATCATCATGCGTCATAACGATATGTTCCAATACTTGAATATTGCCAAAGCTGCGCAAATCAGCGTTCAGTTCAAGGCTTTCTTCCAGATGACGATTGACAGCAAATACCGTGATCTCTTCAGCTTCTTCATTGTATACCGCGACCGCTTCGAGATAAGGAATATCCGTGAAATCCTTGGAATCATATTTCGGTGATTTTAACATCGGGTGCAACACGGTTCCCCGGCCGTGAAGCGAAGCATGAAGATAAGGATAATAAGTCGTCTGCAGCCACATGGCACCACCATTATCGGTAGCAATTGGCGCGATAGCATTTACAAGCTGAGCCAGACAAGCAACTTTCACCCGATCGGCATGTTTGAGCAGTGTTATTAAACAGCACCCCACAACTAATGCATCCTCCAGGTTATATACTTCTTCAAATTCGGGTAACCCTACCTGCCAACGTTCTTTCGACCGACCGGTGTTCTGGGTTTTCCATACATTCCATTCATCTAGGGAGAGGTACAGCCGTTTCCGGCTTTTCTTTTTCGCCTGAACATAATCGCAGATTGAGGCGACGCTGTCGATAAAATGATCTAAATCCATTGAACGGGCCAGATAGTTAGGCGTATTCTCATCGTGATTGTTATAATAGGTATGCAGAGACAGCAAATCGACATTCTCGTAACACAGATCCAGTACGGTCGCTTCCCATTCGGCAAAGGTATCCATTCCACTCCATGAGCTGCCACAAGCTGTCAGTTCCAGGTTAGGATCGATACAGCGCATTACTTTTGCTGTTTCATTGGCAAGTCGACCATACTCGACAGCGGTTTTGCTTCCGATTTGCCATGGTCCGTCCATTTCATTGCCCAGACACCAGGTTTTGAAAGCATGCGGATCTTTGTAGCCGTGGGCAATTCGCAAGTCGCTCCAGTAGGAGCCGCCCGGATGATTGCAATACTCGACCAGATTGCGCGCCGCATCAATTCCACGAGTCCCAAGATTTACAGCCATCATAACTTCGGCCCCCGCCAGTTTGGACCATTCGGCAAACTCATTGGTGCCAAACTCATTGGTTTCCGTCGTCTGCCAGGCCAAGTCTAACGTGCGTTTTCGTTCGCTTTTCGGACCTACACCATCCTCCCAATTATACCCAGAGACGAAATTTCCGCCTGGGTAACGAATTATCGGTACATTCAGTTTGCGTACTGCTTCGAGAACATCGCCACGGAACCCGTTTGCGTCCGCAGTAGCATGGCCCGGATCATAAAGTCCACCGTATACCGCCCGGCCCAGATGTTCAATGAACGAACCGTAAATTCGCTTATCGACCTCAGCCAGTACAAAATCCTTGTCCACAATCATCGATGCTTTAATAGACATGTTATTTCCTCCTTGAATTAGTTTTTTCATTAATCCATATACCCTTTGTCTGCAACTAAATCTTATATATAAGACTTATATTTGACAACTTCAATTTTTAGAATTAATATAATTATTAATTCTAAATACTGAAAACGAGGCGAATGTACAGATGCACTTAACAACGAATAAAGAGTCCCTTCCTGTATACGAGGCGTTGGCCAGCAAAGTCCGACTACAGATTATTGAGTTGCTTGATGGAAGGGAAATGCATATTAAAGAACTGGCCACGGAGTTGGAGCTCAGCAGCGCAATTGTCAGCTCTCATGTCAGTAAATTGCAAAAAGCAGGACTGGTTAGTTCGCGAATGCGCAGAATTGATGGGGCAACATTCAAGTATTGTTCGCTGTCTGTGCATTTCCTGCAGATTAAACTCTCCGGCACTCAGGATATCGCCCGCAAAGTGGTAGAGATGTCCATTCCAATCGGTCATTACACCGATTTTTCAGTTTCATCTACCTGTGGCATCGCCACGATCGAGCATTTGATTGGCTTCTACGACGATCCTCGTTTTTTTGCTGACCCAGAGCATGTACATGCCGGCATTTTCTGGTTTGGCAAAGGGTATGTGGAATACACTTTGCCGAATTATCTCTACGGCGATCAGGTGATGAAAGAAATTGAAATTTCGCTGGAGCTTGGTTCGGAAGCTCCCTACTTCAATGAGAAATGGCCATCTGATTTGTCTTTTGCGCTGAATGGCAAAGCTGTCGGTATCTGGACCAGTCCAGGCGATTTCGGCAAAACACGGGGTCGACTGACACCTACCTGGTGGTGCTCTGATGTGAATCAGTACGGCATGCTCAAGGTTTTGCGGATTAACTCTCTTGGAACGTTTATGGATGGGCAGCAAATTTCGACTGTCACACTCCAAAATATCGACTGGCAGAGCAGCCAGTGGCGCCTACGGATCACGGCGGAACCCGCCGGACGCAGACGGGGCGGATTAACAGTATTCGGTCGGGGCTTTGGCAACTATGATCAAGATATTTTTATACGAGTATATTATGAATGAAGTCATCTGACAGAGAGCATTGCTCATCATGATCGGGACTCTACAAGCCCCATATCAAAAGGTGGAACTATCTATTTAGACAGTCCCACCTTAGTTTGACTCTCATACAAAAGCAGCTGCCTAACATTCTCCAACGTTTACTTGAGTCCCATAGAACTCATAACATCCACTTGGCTGGCTGACGTATACCATTCATTCACTTCTTTAGTAATTTCAGCTCCGCCTTTTTCGTTCCATTGTTTTACAAAATCATCAAATGCATCCGGTGATTCTTTACCATAAATAATCTTGGTATATGTCTCTCTCTCCATTGTGGACAATTGCTCCCACCGGGTCTGCATCGTTTTTGTTGGCGGTCCATTGAAGGCATTTGGCAGCAGAGAATCCCGATTCTCATAGGAGATGACGAAACCGTCTTTCATGGTTTGATCGGCACCGTTCGAACGAACTAATACCCCATTGTCAGGCTTTGCACCATTAGCCAAATCATAATAAGATTTCCCTGCCGGATCCACAACAGGCATATTTTTTGTAAATGACATTTTCCCCACTCCTTGAACCAACTTCAACGGCTTATTGAACTCTGTAGGCTCATAAGTGACTTTCCCGTCAACAATGTCATAGTCATAGCCTTGGAAATAACCATATTGAAAATCCCCAGTACCGTACGCAACGTCGTAAAGCTTATCATAGTACAGAAAAAACGCTTCCATATTGTCGAAATCTTTATCAAACATGAACACACCATCGTAGAGCTGTGCCATTTGGTAAGTCGGTCCACCATCTATGGCATTGATCGTTGGATATGTGGCAACCTTGGCTCCTTGTATATTCTTTTCAACATCCTTGATTGAACCGTAGAGCCACGGCCGTCCAACAATAATACCGGCTTTGCCTTCCGTAAAGTCGGCAATGGCATCCCACGCCGCTTTCGTGGCCAATTCCTTGTTCAAGTAGCCTTTCGTGTACCAGTCGTGAAGCTTGGCAAGCGCCTCTTTGTTGCCAGGTGCGATGGAACCGTAAGACAAATTGCCGTTGTCGTTGTACCATTGGCCAGGAAGGTTTTTACCTGTAAAAGCACTGAAGATCATCACCGGATCGCTAACCCAGCCTGTATTGTAGGTGTCTTTACCGGAGAAGGTAAATCCGTACGTATCCTTCTTGTTATTGCCATCCGGGTCATCATTCGTAAAGGCAGCAATGACCGTTTCAAATTCTTCGATAGTTGTAGGCGCTTTCAGATTTAGTCTATCAAGCCAATCTTGACGGATGAGCATAACCTGGCCTTCGACCAGATTTGGCGAAATTGCCATGCCATAAACCTTTCCATCCTTCACAACCGGATTGAATGTCATTGGATATTGCTTATAATTCTCTTTAAGGCGTTCAGGCATATAATTTTTTATATCTGCTGTTACATCACGGACCCTTCCAGATTCAATCAACTCTCTTGCGATCGTCGAATCGTACACCGGAAATACGTCCGGTAATGGATCAGCGGTTGTAAGCGCAAGGCGCAGCTTAGTGTTATAACCGTTGCCATCCCCTCCTAGCAGGCTTGTCTCAATCTTAATCCCAAGATTCTCCTCCCCCCAACGGGTCAGAACGTTGTCGTTCAAGCTTTCCCCAGGCATATAATTACCAGCATTTTCATCTGCTTGTTTGCCGATGGTAATCGTGATGGGCGGATCATATTTTCCATCTTTCAGTTCGGCAGCGCCCGTTGCACCCGGAACCGGTGATGGCTCCGCATTTTTTTCTTTGTTCCCCCAACCGCAGCCTGATAGAACCCCGGCAACCAAAACAGCAACGCTTAGAATAGCTCCTACTTTTCTCATTTGATCTTCCCCTTTTTATAAAATTTAATTATGCAACTTTATGCTAATAGGCCAATGCCCGGAAGCATCAGAAAGCAGAATATAATTGAGCGTTACTCCTTGACAGCACCAAGAACAATCCCTTTGACAAAAAAACGTTGCAAGAAAGGATAGACCAAGATTATCGGTAAAATACTAATAAAAATTTGCGCTGCCTTGATACTTTGCTGTGCTAATCTATCAGCTTCAGCTTTGCTGAGCGCTACATTCTGATCTGCATTCTGTACCACAACAGTTTGAATAAAGGAAGCTAATGGGTATCTACTGGTGTCAGACATATAAAGCAGACCGTCAAACCAAGAATTCCAGTGCCCTACCATAATAAATAGACCAACAGTAGCTAATCCCGGAAGTGACAACGGCAAGTAAATCTTGAAAAAGGTTTCGAAAAAAGAGGCGCCATCAATATTGGCAGCTTCTTCAAGGCTTTTCGGGATGGTTTTAAAGAAGTTCATAATCAATATCAAGTTGAATGCCCCGAACGCTCCAGGTAGCACCAGTACCCATAATGTATCTCTCAACCCCAAACTAGAAATAAGGATATACGACGGGATCAAACCACCCGAGAACAACATGGTAAAAACAAAGTACCACATTAAAGGCGTTCGTCCTCGAAAATCCTTCGACATGGCAAACCCCGATAAGGTGATAACAGTCATGCTAATCAGGGTGCCTACAACTGTTCTTGTAATAGAAATAATCATGGAGCCTACATAATTGGAATTGCGTAATGTGCTAGTATAGGCATCTAAATTAAATTCTACAGGCCAGAATGCAACGAGATTCCCATTGACCGCAGCCTTGCTGCTGAATGACTGCGCTAGCAAGTGCAATAATGGTAAGAAGCAAGACAGCGCAACGGCAATCAAGAATAAATGGTTAATGACAGAGAAGACTTTGTATCCTTTAGTCTTGTAGTACAATGCAATTCCTCCTAGAAGATTTTGTAATTAGCCAGTTTATATGCAATCCGGTATGAAATGACGATTAGAATCAAGCTGATCACCGATTTGAACAATCCAACCGCTGTTCCGAATCCATATTGGCCGTTTAGCAGAGAGGAACGGTACACATAGGTATCAATAATATCACCCGTACTATAGACAAGCGGATTATATAAGTTAAAGATCTGATCAAAACCAGCGTCAAGAATGCCGCCCAAAGCAAGCGTAGCAACAACTATAATGATGGGCATCATGCTTGGCAGTGTGACATGAAGAGTCTGTTTAAAACGAGTAGCTCCGTCAATCTCCGCAGCTTCATAATAGGAAGGATCAATCCCCACGATGGTCGCTAGATAGACGATCATACTAAACCCAAAGTTCTTCCAAAGGTCACTAATCACGACTGTGTATCTGAAGTAAGTTGGATCGCCCAAAAAGTAAATGGGCTCTACTCCGAATGCACGGTTCAGTAACGTGTTTATGCCTCCATCCAAACCAAGGATATCAATCATCATTCCCGCAACCGTAACCCATGATAGAAAATGGGGCAGATAAACCAAAGTCTGGATCCCTCTCTTGAGGCCTGTATTCCGAACCTCACTTAAAAGGATCGCCATGAAGATAGGAACGACGATACCCACAACTATCTTAAGAACAGCAATAATAAGTGTATTGATGATTGCTTGTTTGGATTCTTGGTACTGAAATATCTGCACAAAATTATCAAATCCAATCCAAGGGGATTTGCTCATACCGAGCCAAGGCTTATAATCTTGAAAAGCAATTACTACCCCGGCCATCGGGGAATAGGAAAATATAGTTACAAAAACAAAAGCTGGAAGACAAAATAAATACAGGGGTAACTTATTTTTAGCTTTCCTCTTCCATCCGTTTTTCTCCACTTTCTCGTTGTCTAAGTTTAAAGTAGCGATGTTGATCCCTCCACTTCCCGGTTGCAAGCACAAATATTGTATGATGTGAGTACAACTCCTTGTATGGTGTAATCGTATCAAAAGCGCTTTCATTTTAAAATGCCGCTAAATTAAGATCATAACCCCTCCATTAGCCACTTTTGTAGCGCTTTCATTTTTTGAAAGGTGCCGCCTTCAATTTTAAAGAATTATGATTTATGATGTACTAAGTTATAAACCCTAACTTTACTGACAGGAGCAGAGTAAACCCATGGCCAAATGGATGACAATGAAGCGATTTATATATTCCTTTATTTTCTTCTTGTCACTTACACTCAGTCTGTTCTATTTGCTTAACACAATAAGCTCCCGCACACTGGAAAAAAATCTGATCCACTCTTCCATGAATCAGTTGGAATACGCCAACAGTATTTTGGATAACATTATTTCCGAAACCAGCCAATCGGGTATACAATATACAGTCGATAGCCGCGTCCGTTTGTATTATTACAATAAAAGCTTATTGGATAATTACGACCTCCAGATGATAAAAAATGATATTCATGATCGTATGATGGAGACGCTGCTATTCAGCCAATACATCGACTCACTTAGTGTCTATTGGAAGACCGACGGCGATTTTATTTCCACTAGGCAAGATGACGCAACAGAAGAACTACTTAGAGAGGCAACCACACAAGGGTGGAAAAATACCGAAGAAGGGCTTTACTATCAATCGGTTTCATCCATTTTGAAGCCGTCTTCCAAAGCATCCGATATTCAATATGTGGTTGGAGTTAAGCTCAAGACCCAAGGGCTGGCTGAATTATTAAATAAGGCAGTCAACAGCGATAGTTCCAACGCTTTTTTTCTGATTGGTGACACCTTATTGACCAGTGATAAACCGGTTGAAGACTCTATTGTAGAGGAAGTGAAACAAACCGTCGCTCCAAATAATCAAGCGATCATGAAATTTGAATATCATAGTCATAACGGCGACTTTTATATCTTGTCCAAATACTCTCCAAAAATAGATACCTATTTAGTGACTTATACACGGGTCAGTGACTTTCTCGCTCCACTTAATCGAACGCGGCATGTATTCTTCATCGGAATTGGCGTCATATTACTAATAGGCGTAATCGTTATCTTCATGTTTTATCGTAATTTTTATCGTAGCGTTAATTTACTGGCGAGAAAATTTTCTCAAGTTGAAGAAGGAAATTATTTCATTCGAATCAAGGAAGACGTCAATATTGAATTCAATCGCCTGTTCCGCAATTTCAATTACATGGTTACACAAATTCAGAGTTTATTCGCATCACTCAAGCTTGAGACCGAGCTTCGAAAAACTGCAGAGTTTAAGCATCTCCAGGCTCAGATCAATCCTCATTTTTTATATAACAGCTTGTTTTTCATCGTGTCGATGGCCCGTACTTCCCCAGATTCCGTCGAACAGATGAGCAAGCACTTGGCAGAATATTATCGTTATAATACCAGGCTGGACTCACGGGAAGTCACTTTTAGGTCTGAGCTTAAGCTTGCAGAGCATTATTTGACCATCATGTCATTGTGCAAAAAACTTATTTTTGATATTCGCTGTCCTAAACAAATTGAAACGTTGCCCATCATACCACTCATTATTCAACCAATAGTTGAAAACGCAATTCAGCATGGAATTGAGGGCAAGCAAGGAGCTCATCGAGTAAATATTGAAGTACATCAACATCCCAAGGAATTACAGATTTTGATCAGCGATGACGGGGAAGGAATGCATCCCAAAGAAATGCAGGACCTTTTGAATAAAATCACATCTGAACAGGCTTATACAGAAACAAAAACAAGTGGAATCGGGCTATGGAATGTGAATCAGAGGCTCAAGAATGAGTACGGAAAAGCAAGTGGATTAAGCTTTTCTCAAAACGAATGGGGAGGAATGACCGTAGCCGCTCACATATCCCTTTTAGAAAGCGAGGATGATATTTTTGCAACTGCTAATCGTGGATGATGGACAGTACATTGTAGAGTATATCAAACATCTTTTGGATTGGAGAAAATTAGGGATTAATAAAGTGCAGAACACTACAAATCCAATAGAAGCCAAGACCATTCTCGAAGGCGGGACTATTGATATTCTTTTAACTGATATTCGTATGCCCGAAATTTCAGGAGTTGACCTCCTGAAATGGATTCACGAGCAGCAATTAAACTGCAAGGTCATTTTTTTGACCGGCTATTCCGACTTTGAATATACTCAAAATGCCATCCGTTATGGAGCGACAGATTATCTGTTAAAGCCAGTTGATAAAGACGAACTCGAAAAAACTATTCTTCGGTCCGTGCATGACATTAAGAAGAACCGAACAGTGACTGATACGCCATTGCAAGAATTAGAAGGAATTGGTTTACTGCTTGCGGTTCTTACAAATGATACGCAGCTCAATAAACAGCTTTCCTTTGTTTCATCTGCAATGTTCTCTGATTCATTTATTTTTATAAAATCCGTCAACCCATCCGAACAAACAATAATTTGGTTTCGGGATGTTTTCAAGGAAAAGCCAAACGGGTTAGTGAGAATTTCTAATCGTTCCCCTGCACAAATAACAGCCATGCTCCCAGCATCATATCAATCAGAGCTAATCAGACAAACTGGTGAAATTCTATATTCCAACAGGTTCTGGCTCGATGAAAAAAATAAGACCAGTTGCGAATTCATGAAGTTTTATTATGGAGAGAACGTGAGATTGGCCGACTCCGTCTTCTTACTTAATCTATTAAAGGATTGGACATTTCAATTGAGCCAGTGGCATGAGCAAAAGAGTAATATAAAAAAATTTTTTTTCGCCTGTCAGTCAAAATGTCGGCAAATCCTCTTTCTAATTGAATTTATAAGTCGGCTTTATACGCTGATTCCAGCTCCCAAACATCATCAGTTATCAGACTGGCTGTTCTCATTGGAAGAGCCTGAATCGCTCTTTACAGAAATAATAGACTACATCTCCCTACTAGAAAATATGGATCAACCGCCGGTGCGCGGCATAGTATCTGTAGTCCAAGCCCATATCCTTGACCATTTAGATAAACCACTTAACTTGGATGAAATAGGAAACCTTGTGCACTTGCATCCAGTATATTTGTCCAAATACTACAAACAAGAAACAGGTGAGAAATTATCCAGTTTTCTGTTGACCCAACGGATGAAGAAAGCGGCGCAATTGTTGGAAGAGTCATCTCTTAACATTATGGATATTTCTAAGATGGTCGGTTATAAAAAGGCACAACACTTTATTAAGCTTTTCAAAGAGCATCATGGAGTTACTCCTTATCAGTTTCGTAGAATAAACATTAAAGAAAAATTATAGTTATAATGCCTGCCCTTATCTCAAACCTCCGTGCTGGATGATCAATGTCTCGCTTCGGCCAGCCTCAAGTCGAAACTGTAAATCCATAACTGAAATACTCTGCCCTTTCTTTTCCTTTTGGGAAACGGAAAGGGCAGCTCATACCGGAGAAAACTCCAAATCTCCATTCCGGTTAATTTTAATATGATATCGCCGGTTAAGGAGATATCTCCTCGAATGTAGCATCTGCGTTAATGATTAGCATAATGGTTGTAGATCATTTTCCACACTGGGCGCGTCTCATTACGGTTGCCATCCGAGATAACGGCTTGTGACCGCACCGCTCCATCGTACCTCTACCCCATTCATAAGTAGAAAATGGTACATCGTTATTCCCGTTATTGTATTTAGCCACGTTTTCCGCCGCGCGTAAGAAACTGATGTTCGCCCAGTCATATAGATCATCGCCCTGATTTCAGGTCATTTCACTTTCAGAAAATACCAATCGCAACTGTACCAGCCATGTTAGCTAAATCCCAATTCGCCCAGTAGCTTTGAAACACCATGATGCTCACTGCCATATTCAGGATTGGCCGTTCAAAAGCTGCAGCCCAAGGGGTTCAACGCTTATCGAATGGAAGAGGGTTTGAATGAATGGCAGGAGCATTTTCACTAACTGGTGTTTTCACATTTTTTCTTTTGTAAGTGCTAAATTTTTATCACAGAATAGAACACTACCAAAACCGCCACAAGCAAAAGAAGTATAATATTGTGCCATTTGTTCAGTAACAACTCCAAGCAATTAGATTTTTTATAAACAAAAAGGCTGGAAAAAAACCAGCCTTTTTGTTTTATTTAACTTATTCAAAACGTTTTAGGTAATTCTGCAGTCCACAAACAAACCTACAACGTTGAAGCATCAATGACAAAGCGGTAACGCACATCACTACGAAGAACTCGATCGTATGCTTCCTCAACTTGATCTGCGTTAATCACTTCAATCTTTGGCGCAATGCCATGTTGAGCAGAAAAATCAAGCATTTCTTGTGTCTCACGAATTCCACCTACAAGTGAACCCGCTATACTGCGACGACCAGATAATAGCGAAAATACATTATATCGATCAGACTCTGCTGGAGCTCCTACATTAACTAAAGTTCCATCAACACGCAGTAAGGACAAATATGCATCAACATTCAGATTAGCTGATACGGTATTCAGAATCAAATCAAAGCTGCTGGCTAAATCATTAAACGTATCTGGTTTACCAGTAGCATAATAATGATCCGCTCCAAAGCTTAATGCTTCATCCCGCTTATCCTCAGAACGACTTAGTACGGTTACATCAGCACCCAGCGCATGGGCATACTGAATGGCAAGATGCCCAAGCCCGCCTACGCCCACGATAGCTACTTTTTTACCTGGACCGGCATTCCAGTGCTTCAAAGGCGAGTAAGTTGTTATCCCCGCACAGAGGAGAGGACTCGCAGCATCTAGCTCCATGCTATCAGGAATTTGAACCACAAATCTTTCAGTAACCACGATTTTCTGGCTATAGCCGCCGTAAGTCGGATTACCGTCATATCCCATGGAATTGTAGGTTTGTACTACACCTTTCGTGCAATACTGTTCTTCACCTTTCAGGCAGTACTCACACTCTCCACATGAATCAACAAAACAACCTACTCCAACCCGATCTCCAATTTTAAACTTAGTAACTTCTGCTCCAACAGCTTCTACAATTCCTGCAATTTCATGACCCGGAACCATAGGAAAAATTCCTCCGCCCCACTCATCATAAGCACTGTGAATATCTGAATGGCAGATACCACTATATTTAATCTCAATAAGGATATCATCCTTTCTTAAATCCCTACGTTGCATGTTTAGTTTTTCGAATGGAGCTTTTGCGCTCGCTACACTGAGAACTCGTGTCGTTGTCATCTTGGTATCTTCCTCACTTTCTATACATTGCAAAACACACTAATACTTAAACTTAAAAACCCGTTGTATACTGCTTAGGAATTTCCGTTTCTTTTTTCAGTTTCGAAGCTGCTTCTAAAGCCCAGTATGGATTTCTCAAAAGTCCACGACCAATAGCAACCAAATCAGCCTCTTCGTTCCCAATTACGGCATTTGCCAAAATAGGATCATCCAATCGTCCAACTGCAATGACAGGGATATCAAGCTCATCTTTAAGTGCTTTAGCCAAAGGAACCTGATAGGCTGCATGAGTACCTGGTCTACCCCAAGCTGCAATCGGACCTTCTCCGCCAGATGAAATATCGAACATATCTACGCCCGCTTCCTGATAATCCCTAGCAAAGGCAATGCTCTCCTGAATACCATAACCACCCTCAACATATTCTTTAGCGGAGATACGCATCAATAGTGGCATGCTTTCTGGCATTTCTGCTTTTGCGGCTTGAATGATCTGGCGACCAAATAGGGTTAGGTCTTTGCCGTATTCATCATCACGTTTGTTCGTAAGCGGCGAATGGAACTGATGAATCAAATAACCATGCGCACCATGTATCTCAATAGTATCAAAACCAGCTTTTACCGCACGAACTACAGCCGAACGAAATTTTTCGACCAGCCCTTTTACTTCTTCAGTAGCAAGTGCACGAGGCTGTTTTGAATTCTCATCGAAAGCAATAGCAGATGGTGCGACCGGCACTTGCGCATCCTCCGCTTTACGTCCAGCATGGGCAATCTGAATACCAACTTTAGCTCCGTAGCTATGACAAGCATCTACAATTCGTTTAAGCGCAGGAATTTGATCATCAGACCATAAACCAAGATCATAATCAGAAATACGGCCATCAGGCTCTACATCTGTCATTTCAATCATGATAAAACCAGTACCGCCCACAGCACGACTAACATAATGCATGTAATGCCAGTCAGTGGCAATGCCATCCTTTTTTTCAACAGAATATTGACACATAGGTGCCATGACAATACGGTTTTTCAAATCCAATTTTTTTATGGAATAGGAACTAAATAAATCTTTCACAAGAAAGACTCCTCTCTTTTCTTATAGATTAGCATGCAAATAAAATGCATGCACACGCATTTATAATAACATGTTTATCAATTTTGTCAACTCACAATGCAATCGTCAGATTATAAATTTCTATTGATTGTTATAGTTTTCAATTATATTCTAAACAGTAACTTCAATAATATTCATGTTTATATATTTTTCATCAAATTTTTAAGCCTGGCATATAACTGTTCTTTGTTAGAACTGGAGCGAATTGTTGTATTGAATGCTTCCAATGCCATATTTAACTATTCTTCCCCAGATACAGTAATTCGCGTATAAATTCCTCTTCTATCTTGTGTGCAACCATTTTTTAAGTGCCCCGCAGCTTTTCGCTTCCATTCTTCCTACTAATCTGGAAATAGCATTTTGACTCAAGCCAACCCTTTCTTCAAGCTGCTGCAACCGCAACTGTTTGTCTTCTGCCAGAGAAAGAACATATAACACATAAAATTCCTTTACCGATAAATTAAAATCCTGTTGAAGCACGCGTTACAACTGGTCATTGACACAAAATTAGATTTGACTTAATGACAACCAAATGTCCAATAGTTGTTTGTCTTTTCCCACTGAACCACCACCTTAAAGCCTAATTCTACATTTGAAAAGCTTGAATCATTAGGTACTTCCATCGGCCAAGATTCGAGCTTTATTCATTATTTTGATGGTTAAAGGTTTCTCAATATTGATGAAAAACCTTTGAGATTACTTTCCACTGTCCATCTACTTTAAGTAGTGTATAATAATCGGCATATTCTACACCAGGTCCTTCCAAAATGATGCGTACTACAGCAACAGTAACCGCAACATCAAGCACATCAATTCGGAATTGAAGATCTTTTGATGGTCCCAGTGTGTCAATCAAATTGTACAAGTTTTGAATAGAACCCGTACTCAGGTTATCATCATTTGTATAGCCACACATTATGGCGTCTTCATGGAATGTAGATTTCATTAGATCGCCCTTACCTTCAATATTACCTTGCTTGAATATAAGCTACCTTTTGCTCCACCAAGCGATCAATTAAGACGAATGTTTCTTCCATTCTAGTCCATTTGGGAAAGACCGTTCTTCAGGAGAAAATTTATAACCCATAATAAACGTCAGGTCTGCATGCTTCTCAATAACCCCGCACAACTTCAATTGCTCGTCTCGTAGCCTCACCGAACGCCAAAAAGCGCACGTGTGGTTCGTGAACCTTTCCGGAGAGCGCTGGCACTCACCACTTCACGATTCAGTATCAGCTCTGGAATGCTTTGTCTCCGGCATAAAAAATTTGCAGGACTGCAGGAGCGCCCCCTTGCTTGGCAGCATGAGCTAATTTCCGTAAGCTTACAATGAATGTATCATCATAAGCTCCGTGTACATCCTGTGATAACAAGGCCTACTCCATGAACACGTTTATGATAGTAATCAACTTCTTCATCGGAGATTGTAAAATCAGCGTTGCCTGACTAGGTCGTCATGGATGCCATAACGACCTTATTTTTCAATGTAACTCCATTCTTCAATTTAAAAGGTGACAATATTTCATTATACTTTGAATTCATGATGTAGCCTCTTTATTAAATTTTTTGTATTGCATCGACAATGGCATCCTCACCAGCAATTAGATCAAACGCACGATTATAGGTATGCTTCTCATCTAGAAGCGCTACAATGGACCGAGCCACATCTTCACGCGGGATACTGCCATACATAATATTCTCGGCAGCACATACCTTTCCTGTGCCAGGTTCATTCAACAAGATGCCTGGGCGTATAATCGTATACGTCAGACTACTATTTTCCAGGATGCGGTCAGCATAATGCTTTGCAGCATAGTACGGAAGAATATTATCATGCCAATTCTCCCGATTGTTTGCTTGGATTGCACTGACCATGATGAATCGGTTGATGCCAGACTTTTCAGCTGCCTCAATGGTTTTCCCAGCACCATCCAAGTCAATAAGCAACGTTTTGTCATCTCCTGTTTTACCGCCTGAACCAGCCGTGAAAACGATGGCATCGCAGCCTCGTGCAGCTTCTGCTATGGACCCCACCGTTCCTTCCAAATCTGCAAGAACCGTCTCTATTCCTTGTTGTTTAAGAACAGCTGCCTGCTCCTTTTTTCGAACCATCGCACGTACCGTATGATCATGACTTTCTTTCAACAATTGAATAAGCTTCTTACCAATTTGTCCATTAGATCCAACAACCAGAACTTTCATATTATCAACCCCTTATGCTTCTTTGAATTTTCTTAATTACCACACTTGTGCTGTAGGAGCCACAATAACATCGTTAATCATGACGTCCGCTGGCTTGTTCACAACAAACCCAATGATTTCAGCTACATAATTAACATCAATAGCAACATTGTCAAGGTCTTTCAGTACCGTCTTAACATCCTGATCCGTAACCGTGCTTTGCCAATTCGTTGCAATTACCCCTGGGGACACTAGTACAGCTTGAATGTTGTGCTTGACAGACATTTCTTTACGCAAGCTTTCAGTTATCGCACGCATGGCATATTTGGTAGCACTATACACGCCATGTCCCTCGCCTACTGCGTGACCAGCGATGGAACCCACATTAATAATTTGACCTCTACCTTGCTTTTTCATGTGTGGCAGGACCGCAGCGATACCATACAATGTCCCTTTGATGTTCAAGTCAATCATTTTTTCCCACTCTTCAACGTGAGCATTATCCCATAAGGAGAATAGCATATAACCTGCACAATTAATCAATGTATCCACACGCCCAAGCGTAGCCATGGTGTAATTTACTAAAGCTTGAACTTCATTATTAGAAGTCACATCTGTTGCTTTGTAGTACGCTTTGCCACCTTCATTCTTGATTCGATCGGTCAGAGCTTGAAGCTTATCTTCGCTTCTGGCAGCAAGCACAACTGTTGCTCCATTTTTCGCCAGATACAATGCTGATGCTTCACCAATTCCACTTGATGCACCTGTCAAAATGATGACTTTATCTTTGATGTATTGCATTTTACAAAACTCCTCTCAAAATATGAAGGTGTGTAAGATTAAAACAAACGCACGTTAAAAGCATGCGCATGCATTTAATTTATCGAAAAAAAATCAATCTGTCAAGTCACATGCTGCTTTTTTATACTCCCCATTCTAAATAATGATTTTTCAAATCAGTTAGGCTAAATGCGCTTTCTAAAATAAAATAATAAAAAAGGCACTCTAATTACTTTTGTGTGAGTGCCTTCGAGATTACAAAGTGAATTTTTGAATTACATCTCTGAATTCTTCCAGTTTATTATCTTTCATTTCTAAATTTAAAACCTTATTAAATGTTTTAAGTGCTCGTTGAAATTTATTTTCACCTAATTCCGTAATCCTTGTGTAGATCCCTCTACGATCATCTTCACATATATGTCTTTGTAAAGCTCCGCAGTTCTTTGCTTCCATTCTCACAACAAGTCTGGATGTTGCGCTTTGGCTCAAACCAACCATTTCCTGAAGTTGCTGTAGCCGCAATTCTTTATCCTCTGATGTAGATATAAAATACAAAACGTAGAATTCCTTCAAAGACAAATCATATTGCTGCTGAAGAGCCTGCTCTAATTTTTCATTTATCCTTGCATACATATGAGACAATGATAACCATGTATTTAAAGAATCATTGTTATTGTGCAATATCAGTCCCACCCTACCTATGCTCGAGTTTTAACTTATTCTTATTATTATATCAAGCTTACCTGAAACGGTCAAAAGCCATATCGTATCATAAAATAAATGAATTTTCTTTCATTTACGATTATAAAGAGCCCAGAGAATATGTCCCTAAACTCATTCCGCCTCTTCAAAAACTTTGTCCTAATTGGCCCTCTCCGGGGTGCTTCGTGGCGGTAGAGTGACCTCAGCTTTGATGGGCGCTAGCTAGGTTAGTCAAATTGATGATGCGGTATCGTTAAATGTACATGTACCGGAGCTTAGAACGGATTGAAATCAATATAGAGGGCGTGGACAACAGTCCCCGCCTATTCTATTTACAGAAAAGCAGGAGATCCAGCAGAGGAAATTATTCGAGCATTTTGCAAATTCCTGTGCACAGTATATTTACAGTGAATTAGACTAATCACAGCTGCCGCAGCAACCAATAAGTCATCAGGGAATTATTGGTTGCTTTTTTGCTTGTAGAATACGGTTTGGCTACTCAATCACGTGCTGTTCCCTCTTTCTTTGCGTCCAAAAACTCATTGAGAAAATAACCAGAGAAAAGCAAAGTGTAAGTAAGCGCCATTCTTTTAATACAAGACAAACGCCAACAATAATCAATAATCCCATGAGAATAAAAAAGGTTAACATTTTTATTAAATTTGATTTAGCTAGATATCCTGCTGCATATCCCATAAAACTGAGAACAATATGGAAAAGATAGAGCAATAGAAAAAATGCAACAAATACCGTAAACCATCCTGAATCACTATGTTCTGAATCTGATACAAGAAACCCATTTTCGCTACTAAAAATAACACCATAAATTATGCTTAAAATTAGAGAGACGACAACAGTATGAAAAACAAGCTGTTTTTTCATTTCCATTCTTAGTCCTCCTTTCATTATGATTGTAACGAAGAAGATTTATGATAACAACTCCTACAGTAAGGAAAGTGACGTCAGTTATTGATGCCACTTTTTGTTTCTATTTAACTAAACCAGTCGATGCCGTAAACACAAATCATGTTTCCAATGTAACGATTGTGCGTAAGCGAACCATGGCATCTTCGCTACTTGTTCAAATTTATGTATATGTGCATAGAGGATGTTTTTTTACAATACGGGTATTTGAAAGTTTTAAACTGTTAAAGAAACGTCATAGTTCCGTTATGAAATATGGATTTTTGTGTTTTCTCCATGAAACTTCCTATTTTCCAGACCTGGCAAACCACCGAACACCCAGCAACAAGTCCATAGCGCCGTGCTTTTTCAAATCATTGAGCACCTCTCACCAAGCGTTGAATCTCTCGTGGCCGACCCCATAGAAACCAAGGATTTGGCGGTAGCCTTTCTCATCAATCCCCATGGCGAGATGAAGGCTTTACTGCTTACCGTGCTCCGCTTCAATTTGACGTAGAGGCCGTCCAGATAGAGGACGGAGCAGCACTTCTCCAACAACTCTGCCATTGCTCGATGTCTTCCATCACTGTCTGTGTAATGTTGCTGATGGTAGAGAGCGAATACGGGGTTCCAAACATGCTCTGAATAAACTTAGCGACCTCACGTGTACTCATACCGCCTTTGTACATGTGGATGATAGCCTTTTCCAGCCAGGCCCTCCCGACGCTGGTAGGGTTGAATAACTGGGGTTGAAACGTGCGCTTATAATGGCCGTTGCGACTATTGCGTTGATCCGGCCGCTCCACGCTCAAGTAGTCCATAATGTCCTCGCGCAGCAAGAGATCCAGCTTCTCTTGCAGCAGGTTGGTTACAGTATTTTCTAATAGCCCCATCTTGGGGTATTAGTCATAGTGTAGAGGCCCTACTTGGTGGTGTCGTAATCCCAACAATACCTGCTTTTTTGTGATCTGACTAGCCCCCATATCTTTGTGCACACACTACTTTACACCATTTAATCACCGGAATTCGAAGCGGCAGTTCATCCTTTTCTTATTTAACATTTGTTCCTATAAGACTTATTGGAAAGAAGAAAGGATGAAAGTAACTTGGCCAAGTTACTCTCATCCTTAAAAACCATCGTTTGTATTATTAATTGACTAACTTAAAGGTTGCATCCGCGTTATCGCTATTTGTTGAAACAGGCTGGATGTATAGCACATGATTGGAATGTCTGAGATACCTGTCAGGATAATTATACGATTGGAATGATGACCATGTACTGTCTGCCAAACCGGCCACTTTCTTGAAAGTTGCATCCTGTGCAAATGTACTTGTTCCGTCATTTTGATTTAGTACTATATTGAAGTTAGAATGTCTCAAATAGTAGCCTGGGAAATTAATAGATTCTAAAGAAATTGCGGTCGGATCGGCAAGACCAGGTACAACTTTCCATTGAGAATCAGCAGCTGGAGACACATTTGTGTCAGTTCGTCCTACATTGTTTTGATGTCTCACATACCTGGTCTGGAAATTATAAGACTGAATTCTATTATATGCCCCTCCGGTAGGTACGAAATTAATGTTGCTGGTGTGGTTACCAATAGCAAAGTTACCCGCGCTTGCACTTGTAATTACATTTCCATTGACTTTCAAATTCTCGAAGTAAACATTTTGAGTTAAACGCGTGGAACTATTGCCAAAAATTTGGTTTGTTCCAGTAAGAGAACCATTGTACGAGAAGTTTTTGATCGTTATGCCATTAATCCCTCGCCCAGGAGACACACTAAAGCCAGGATTCTTATAAGTAATGATATCGATGAACTTATGCACTAGCGCATCTTCCCAACGTATATCCGTAAACAATACATTGGTCAGCAGATTTTCATCGCTAGCAGTCACAGATATGAAACCTGGTGCTGCTAAGGGATTGTGTGTCAGAATGTCAATATTTGAAAAGGTCAGTTTATCAATTCGATCAGGAACATTTGGATTACCATGAGTACCTATATTTATCGGATGAGCTATGCCATTCATAAGAATTGAGTTGGTAATAGTGAGATTGCTAGTACTGCCTTGAGCCCATATATCACGCGAACCATAGATGGCAATAGCATCATCGCCGCTGCGTACGTACACATCATTAATGCTAACATCGTTTGATGACATTACATCAATACCGTCAGTCCACTTCTTATAGCTCATGATCTTAATGTTATCAATGGACACATTATTTGCATTCGCTAGTTCAATACCATAACCGCCATTATTATAATTCCCGCTGCCATTAATAATGATGCCCTCAACAGTAACTCCGCTTGAGCGGTCGATAGATATACCCTTGCCATCAGGTTGTAATAAAATTCCGCGGCCTCTAATTGTAATATTACTAACATCATCTGCTATGATTCCGCCCTTGACGACAGCTCCGCCAGCAAGATACACGGTCTTGCCGCTTGGTACTGTAATGTTGCCGGCATGAAATCCAGGACCATAGTACATGACATTTGGATTAGACGCACTCGGAACATTCGTTTCCAAAGGATTGGCAAAAATCATTAAATCGTTGTCTACATTATCATTAACATCCAAAACAAGCTTCATAGGACCGGAAATGGTAAACGTCGCTGTATTCCCGCTTATGCTAGGCGTAATATTTTTGGCCGAAGGACGAATTTTAGCAGTCGACATCGCCCCGGCATTGTATGTTACCGACATCTCAACCGGCCCATCGGTATCAAAAGTTACGAAGGAGGCAAATGAGGCTCTGCTCGGCCCCCCGATCCTGGTTTGATGTTCATCCAAATCAATCCATGTCCCGCCAGGAACACGTACCTTTACAGTAAAAGTTGTATCCAGTTTAACTTCTGAAGGTGTTGTATAGGTCTTTAGCGTAGTAGCTGCATGAGTCTCACTCGGAAAAGATACAGACAAAGTAACCAATACCATTAAAAATGCAGTTAAAACAGAAAGAAACTTTGAAATGCTTCTGCTCTTGGTAAAAGACATACTCACAATCTCATCTCCCTTGATTTTTTTTAGAAAGGACTTCCCTTCTTAAAAGCCTAACTCCCGGCATTTTCTTCTAGCAGAAGACCATATTCGTAAAATTTAATCTTCTCCATCCATCACCCCCTTTTTATGCACTGATGAACCTGTCTTTGGAAGACGGTTGAACCAATGAGTATTTCCCGATCAGCCGGATACATAAGAATCACAGATTGGAACTCCCAATTACAGTGTAAAAGACGCCACAGTTACCGTCTCCGGAGCAACAAATGCAAATAGATCTTAATGAAGGTTCATAAGAACAATTCACCTTCAACAAAAGAGCTCCTTCTCCCGAATGTATGTACAACTATTATCGTAGCCTAATGTTATCAAAAGCGCTTTCATCGTGAAATGCCTCTAAATTAACATCGTATCCCCAAAATTAACCATTTTGTAGCGCTTACATTTTATTTCTCTCTGTTTCTGTTTAATTTTGATTAATTAAAGTTACCAGATAAATTTGATCCGGCTAGAATCATTCTATTGTGGGATGAATCGCCATGACCAGTTAAAGGGATTATGATACTTCTGCCCGGCCAGCATCACCGTATTGGGGGCAACTCGCTCGGATGAGGGGGAGCCTTGGGGGACCAAGGTTATGCCGTTTGACCCGTGGCAGCTTGGAACATATTTTAATCTCATCAAATGGAGATAAAAAACATGAGAAGAATAACCTATTATGAAAATGGACCGCCGATTTCCTTCTACATAATTAAGAGAGGAGATCGATTGTATGGAAAACGGCTCATTTACTGATTTCAATCAATCTAACCTGCTTAATCTAATGTTTCAAGAATACCCTGATATCGTTAATATCAAACAACTTTGTACTATGCTAGGTGGTATTAGTACCAAAACTGCTTACAAGCTTCTTCACGCTAACCGCATTCAACATTTCAAAATAGGGCGTGCATACAAAACTCCTAAAATTCAAATTATCTTATATCTACAGATCCTTATTGATCAAAAACAGCCCAACCAATTTAATGCTTTAATGCGTTTAATTAATCATTGCACTATGATAAAATTAGAAGTGTCAATGGTAGGAATATTAGGGCTGCTAATTGAGGAGGGAATACAAATTGATAGCAGGCCACCTTCAAGAAAAAAAGGTCTTTTTTATATTGTACTCAATTGTAAGGATGAGAATGGTAAGCATAAACCCAAATGGATTTCAACTGGACTGACGGTGAAGGGCAACAAGAAAAGAGCAGAAGCATTACTGTTTAATGCGAGGCAAAGCTTTGCGGTAGCAGAACAGGTTGAGGAAGAAGTCGAAAAACAAATTGCCATCCCCCTGTTCCAGATGAAGAAAAAAATGATGAGATTGAGCAGATCCTATTTGCCGATTAGATGCTTGAATGGCTAGAAGCCATAAAGCCAAGTATCGAGCTTATAACCTATATCTCCTACACAAATGCTGTAAAACTGGTTTTGAGGAAAAACGGAATGCGGCACATTCGATTCCATGACCTTCGTCATAGCTGTGCTACCTTGCTTCTGGCTAACGGTTTAACCATGAAGGAAGTCCATGAATGGTTAGGGCGCAGCGATTATTCAACGACAGCTAATATTTATGCCCATCTCGAATTCAGTTCTAAGATTGGCTCAGCAGAAACAATGAATAAAGTTATAAAAATAAAAACGGATTCGTAAAAATTGCTAAAAAAGCAACTTCACAAATCCGTTTAATTAGTGCCGGTGAAGGGACTCGAACCCCCACCCTCTTGCAAGGAGCGGATTTTGAGTCCGCCGCGTCTGCCATTCCGCCACACCGGCAAGTTATAAGGTCCCCATCACTCCTCTGGAAAAAGGAGAGAACTACAGGAGAGAACTTCTAAATCTCATTTTAGAAAACCCAATAACATCAAGGCTTTCACGGGTAACTCATTAACCTACGCTCACGATTTTGAGTCGAGCGCGTCTGCCATTCCGCCACGCCGGCATATTATAAGGTTGTTCAAAGTGCGGAAGACCAGACTTGAACTGGTACGATAGTCACCTACCGCAGGATTTTAAGTCCTGTGCGTCTGCCGATTCCGCCACTCCCGCATAGTTAAGATGGAGGCGCCACCCAGACTCGAACTGGGGATAAAGCTTTTGCAGAGCTGTGCCTTACCACTTGGCTATGGCGCCATATAAAAAAATGGAGCGGACGACGGGAATCGAACCCGCGACCCTCGCCTTGGCAAGGCGATGCTCTACCGCTGAGCCACGTCCGCATATAAAAAAGACTGGGGATATAGGATTCGAACCTATGAGTGACGGAGTCAAAGTCCGTTGCCTTACCGCTTGGCTAATCCCCAATATTCAATTATTTAGATAAAAATGGGGCGATCGATGGGACTTGAACCCACGAATGCCGGAGCCACAATCCGGTGCGTTAACCCCTTCGCCACGACCGCCATAAAGAAAGTATTAAGTTGTCTAGAAAAAGTGGCAGGGGCAGCAGGAATTGAACCCACACCAAAGGTTTTGGAGACCTTTGTTCTACCTTTAAACTATGCCCCTAGATAGGTAAAACTGGTGGAGGCTGATGGATTCGAACCACCGAACTCGTCAGAGAACAGATTTACAGTCTGCTGCGTTTGGCCACTTCGCTAAGCCTCCATGTGGTGCCGGCGAGAGGACTTGAACCCCCAACCTACTGATTACAAGTCAGTTGCTCTACCAGTTGAGCTACACCGGCTCTTCAATTGTCAGTGAAACAATGGTGGCTCGGGACGGAATCGAACCGCCGACACGAGGATTTTCAGTCCTCTGCTCTACCGACTGAGCTACCGAGCCTTACATAAAATAAGTTAAATGGCGGAGCCGACGGGATTCGAACCCGCGGTCTCCTGCGTGACAGGCAGGCATGTTAGGCCTCTACACCACGGCTCCACACTTAAGGTAATGCAATTGCGGGGGCAGGATTTGAACCTGCGGCCTTCGGGTTATGAGCCCGACGAGCTACCGGGCTGCTCCACCCCGCGTCAGTAAAAATCATATGGTGGAGGCTGAGGGGCTCGAACCCCCGACCCTCTGCTTGTAAGGCAGATGCTCTCCCAGCTGAGCTAAGCCTCCAATGGGAAAAGACAAGTTCTATTGTACCAGATCATAACACATTAAATCAAGTTATGATTTTAAGAAAATGGTGACCCGTAGGGGATTCGAACCCCTGTTACCTCCGTGAAAGGGAGGTGTCTTAACCCCTTGACCAACGGGCCTAAATATTATGGCGGAGAGAGAGGGATTCGAACCCTCGAGACGCTTGTGACGCCTACACGATTTCCAATCGTGCTCCTTCGGCCAACTCGGACACCTCTCCAGATATAAGATCCCAGGAAGCAATGAAGTATATCTCGGAAGTATAACCTACTCCCTGGGAACTTGACTCCCCGAACAGGACTCGAACCTGTGACAACTCGATTAACAGTCGAGTGCTCTACCAACTGAGCTATCAGGGATCATTATGAAGTTTTCAAGCGTTTAATCGCTTGAAAACTGGATACGAAACGAATTTGCGTG